>CAVZPE010000001.1:0-18955 GCA_963776915.1 uncultured Acidobacteriota bacterium
GAGGAACCAGTCGGAGGCGGCGACCGCCTTCGGGCGCGAGACGCGCCGCACGCGGTCGGCGGCCTCCGCCTCGACGAGCGTCCCGAGCGCGGCGTCCCCGGAGCCCTCGTCGATGGCGTCGACGTCGCGGTGGGTCGCGAGCGCGGAGACGAGCTCCTTCTTCCGTCCGGACAGGAGGTTCACGACGCCGGCCGGCAGGTCGCTCGTGGCCGCGACCTCGCCGAAGAGAAGCACCGGGATCGGGGTCTTCTCCGGGCCGATCGCGACGGCCGTGTTGCCGGAGACGATCGCGGCCGCGACGCGCGTCACGAGCGGCAGGAGCGACGGCGTTTCGGGCGCGACGATCCCGACGACGCCCGTGGGCTCGGGCGTCGAGAAGTCGAAGTACGGCGCGGCGACGGGGTTCACGCTGCCGAGGACGGCCGCGATCTTGTCGGCCCAGCCCGCGAAGTGGACGAGCCGGTCGACGGAGGCGGCGACTTCCTTCTTCGCGGCGCCCGCGGAGGCGCCCGTGGAGGTCCGGATCGCGTCCGCGAACTCGGCGCTCCTCTGCTCGAGCATCTCGGCGGCGCGGTAGAGGATCTGCCCGCGGTTGTAGGCGGTGCGCGAGGACCAGCCGGCGAACGCGCCGCGGGCGGCCTTGACGGCGTCGCGCACGTCCTTGCGAGAGCCGAGCGGCACGTGCGCGAGGAACTCATGCTTCCCGCCCGACGCCGTGTACGCGCGACCCGATTCGGTTCGGACGAACGCGCCCCCGATCAGGAGCTTGTACGTCTTGCGGACATCGAGGCGAGGCACGCGGGGATTCTAGCCCGCACGCATGAAGCTGCGATGCGAGATAGACTTCGTCGCACTGGTGCTCAGTTCCGGAACCCGACTCGGTCCCTACGAGGTGATCTCTTCGCTCGGGGCGGGAGGGAGGAGAGGTACCGGGGGCGCCGCGAGGGTCGCGATCAGGCTGCGGAAGATCTTGAAGGTGAAGAGAGGGCAGAGTTCGAGCGGGAAGCGAAGCTGCTCGCGAGCTGACCATCCCGGGATCGCCACCTGTACTCATTCGAGGAAATCCCTCTTCCGCTTCGTCCCTGGACCGCAGCCATCCTCGTCATGGAGCTGCTCGAGGGTGAGACGCTCCGCGGGCCCGTCGCGCGAAGCTGCCGCTGCGCCGCGCCGTGGACTGGGCGTCCAGATCGCGCGGGGCCTCGCGGCCGCGCACGAGAAGGGCGTCGTCCACAGAGACTGAAGCCCGAGAACCTCTTCGTCACGAAGGACGGGCGGATCAAGATCCTCGATTTCGGCCTCGCGAAGCTCGCCGACGACTCGCCTGCGGGGCAGACCTCGAGCCTTTCCACCGCTGCCCGCGGCACGGAGCCGGGCGTCGTCCTCGGGACGATGGGCTACATGTCGGAGCAGCTGGGGGATGGGAGAGGTCTACCGGGCGAACGACGCGCGCGTCGACCGGGCGGTGGCGCTGAAGGTACTGCCGGAAGAGTTCTTTGAAAGTGAAGAGAGGAGAGGACGCTTCGAGCGCGAGGCCCGCATGCTCGCGAGCCTCAACCATCCGGGCATCGCCGTCCTCTATTCATTCGAAGAAATCCCCTCCTCCTCTTCTTCTTCCTCGCGTCACCTCCTCGTCATGGAGCTGGTCGAAGGCGACGACCTCGCCCGGAAGATCTCCTCCGGCCCTCTTCCCCTCGAGGAATCTCTTTCTTACGCGAGGCAGATCGCCGAGGCGCTCGAGGCGGCGCACGAAAAGGGGATCGTCCATCGCGACCTCAAGCCCGCGAACGTCAAGGTCACCCCCGACGGGCGGGTGAAGCTCCTCGACTTCGGCCTCGCGAAGATCTTCGAGGGCGACGGGACCGCCTCGGCGTCCTCGGTCTCGATTTCTCCCACCCTGACCGCCCGGGCCACGGCCGCGGGCGTGATCCTCGGGACGGCGGCGTACATGTCGCCCGAGCAGGCGCGCGGCAAACCGCTCGACAAGCGGACGGACGTCTGGGCGTTCGGGTGCGTCCTCTACGAGATGCTGACCGGCAAGCGGGCCTTCGAGGGCGAGACCGTCAGCGACACGCTGGCGGCGATCCTGATGAAGGACCCCGACTGGGCGGCGCTGCCGGCGGGGACACCGGAAAAGGTCAAAGAGATTCTTAGAAAGTGCCTGAGGCGCGACGCACGGCTGAGACTGCGAGACATCGGCGATGCGCGCCTGGACATTGAGGAATTGAGCGCGGGCGGCGCCTCGAGCTTCTCCGGCCAATTACCCTTCGAAGAAAAGACCGCGGTGCCGAGCCCCACTGCAGGTCGGAGCGACGGGACGAGAGTGGAGAGAGGGAGCAAGAAGTTTCTCTCTGTCATTCTCCCTTGGGCGATTGCGGCCGCGTGCGCGGCCGCTGCGGGGGCGCTCGCGCTGCGCGCGCGCGCCCCGCGCGCCCCGGACGTCGTCCGGCTCGACATGTCCGTCGCGCCCGCCGAACGCCTGGGACCGACGTCCGCCTTCCAGCGTCCCTTCGAGCAGTCCTTCGCGATCACGCCCGACGGCAAGCGCATCGTCTTCGCGGGCCGCCGGGAAAAGACGATGCACCTGTACCTCCGCTCGCTTTCCGCGGCCGAGGCCGCGGAGATCCCGGGCACGGCCGGGGCCACGTCGCCCTTCCTGTCGCCGGACGGCACGTGGGTCGCGTTCCTCGCGGAGGGCGAGATCCGCAAGACGCCGCTCGCCGGCGGGCCTGTCGTGAAGGTCGCCGAGCTCGCCGCGGGCGGCCTGCCCTCGCCGAGCCCGCACGTCCCGGTGACGCAGGACTTCTTCGGCGCGAGCTGGGGCGACGACGACGCCATCGTCTTCGGCCGATTCGACGACGGCCTGTGGGAGGTGCCCGCGGGGGGCGGCGTCCCGCGCCGCCTGACCACGCCGAAGGGCGAGAGCCACAGGCTGCCTCGCGCCCTCCCGGGCGGGAAGTCCATCCTGTTTTCGGCATCGTCGCTGGGAAGCACGAAACGTTCGGTCGCGGTCGTGACGCGTGGCGGGGAGCCGCGGATCCTCGTGGAAGACGCCTCCGACGCGCGCTTCGTGCCGCCTGACCGCCTTCTCTTCGTGCGCGAGGGCATTCTCATGGCCGCACCGTTCGACGCCACCCGGCTCGAATTGACCGCCCCCCCCGTCGCTCTCCTCGCGAACGTCCTCCATGCGGTTCGCGGCGCGCGCCCCGGAAGCAACACGTGGTCCGCCCTTTACGAGGTCAGCGCCTCCGGCACGCTCGTCTACGCGTCGGGCGGCATCTATCCGCGCGAGCCGTCGCGGGTCGAATGGGTGGATCTCGACGGTCGAACGAAGCCGCTCGACCTTCCCGCGGGCCAGTGGACGCGGCCGCGGATCTCGCCGGACGGAAAGCGCATCGCCGTCTTCTACGCGGAGCCGTCCACCGCGACGGGAAAGGGCGGGATCACGCTTCTCGACCTCGCCCGGGGGACATCGAGCCGGCTGACCGACAAGGACGAGTGGGGCCCGGCGTGGTCGTCGGACGGCGAGACCGTGTACTTCCAGACCCCGACGGGCGGCATGGGCCGTATTCGCGCGGATCTCTCCTCGCCCGTGGAACAGCTCGTGAAGGAAGGCAGCGTGTACCCGAGCGCGGCGCACCCCGACGGCTCGGTCGTGTCCGTCATCCAGCGCACCGACCGGAACGGCACCGACATCGGTCTCCTTTCCACGAAGGACGGCACGATCCGTCCCTGGCTTGCGACGCCCGCGAACGAGGCGTGGCCCGAGTTCTCGCCGGACGGAAAGTGGATGGCGTACGCGTCGGACGTCTCCGGCCGCTTCGAGGTCTACGTGCAGCCGTTCCCGGGCCCCGGCCCGCGGCAGCAGGTCTCGATCGACGGAGCCACGTCCCCGTTGTGGTCGCGCGACGGAAGGCGGCTCTTCCTCGCGGCACGCGAACCGGACCGACGGACGAGGATGATGGTCGTGGACGTCGGGCCCGGCAGCCCGCCGTCTTTCGGCCGGCCGCGCGTCCTTTTCTCGGGCGACTACGGCACGCTCGGCGGCCCGACCGGCTACGACGTCGCGCCGGACGGGAAGAGCCTCCTCATGGTCGAGTTCCTCGAGCCTCCGCCGACGCCGACGACGGCGCTCCACGTCGTCCTCAACTGGACGCAGGAGCTGCGGAAGTCCGGCGCCCCTGCGGCTGCGAACGCCCACGAATAAGATGCCCGCATGACGGCGCCGAAAGTCATTCCGTCGGAGGCTCGCTGGCCCGTCCTCTTTGCGCTCCTCGCGCTGGGCCTCCTCAACTTCGCGCTGCCCACGACCCTCGTCCTCGGCCCGCGCTGGGTCGTCCTCGCCGTTCTCGTCGCCCTCGCCGTTCCGACCGTCCTCGCGCACCGCGCGGGCCGCACCGCGCTCACCAAGGCGCTGGGATTCGCGATGAGCGGCGTCGTGACGCTCGCTCTCGTCGGATCGCTCGCACTCCTCATCGCGGGGCTGCCGAAGAAGAGCGAGACCCCGGCGGAGCTCGCGCAATCCGCGGCGTGCCTGTGGATCGCGAACGTTCTCGTCTTCGCGATCTGGTACTGGAGGCTCGACGCGGGCGGTCCGTTCGCCCGGGACGGGCGCGGCGCGCACACGGAGGGCGATTTCTTCTTCCCGCAGATGATGGACGGGTGCCCCGGGCCGAAGAACTGGTCGCCCCGGTTCGTGGACTATCTCTTCATCGCGTTCAACAACAGCACGGCCTTCTCTCCCACGGACACACCCGTCCTCTCCCGCTGGGCAAAGATCCTCACGATGCTGCAGTCGGTCATCTCCCTCCTCGTCGTCGCGGTTCTCGCGTCCCGCGCCGTCGGCCTGATCTGACCCGGACTGGTTCAAACGGCCCATGGCCGCAACCCGGGTCGACGCCTAGTCTCCACGGCGGAGGGCCCCATGTTCCAGCGATTCGACGAGGCGGCCGCGTACGCGCGTGTCCAGAACGTCACGATGGTCGACCTGAAGTTCTGCGACCTGGCGGGACGGTGGCGGCACGTGACGCTCCCGGCCGAGCGGTTCACGCCCGCGCTCATGGAGGATGGCGTCGGCTTCGACGGCTCGTCCGTGGGACTGCGGTCCGTCAAGTCCGGCGACCTCGTCCTCGTCCCGGATCTCGCGACCGCGTTCCTCGACCCTTTCCCCGAGGAGAAGACGCTCAGCTTCCTCTGCCGGATTCTCGAAGCGGACGACCGCTCGCCGGTTCTCTTCGACCCGCGCACGATCGCCGCGCGCGCCGAAGAGCGCCTCCGCGCGAGCGGCGTCGGGACGCGCAGCCTCTGGGGCCCGGAGTTCGAGTTCTACCTCTTCGACGGCGTCGCATACGAGAACAACGTCAACGTCGCGAGCTACCGCGTCGAGTCGTCCGAGGCCGACTGGCGGAGCCACGAGCTGGGCTCGGGCTTCGCCATCCCGCGGCACGGCGGATACCACGCGCTGCCGCCCCAGGACCACCTCGACGACGCGCGGACGAAGATCTCGCGCATTCTCGAGTCGGTCGGCGTCCCCGTGAAGTACCACCACCACGAGGTGGGCGGGCCCGGGCAGTGCGAGATCGAGATCCCGCTCCTCGGGCTCCTCGACGCCTGCGACGCCGTGCTCATGGTCAAGTACGTCGTCCGGCGCGCCGCGGCGAAGATGGGACTGACCGCGACGTTCATGCCGAAGCCGCTCTACGGCGAGGCCGGAAGCGGCATGCACTGCCACCAGCTCGTCCTCGACGGCGAGCGGAACGTCTACTTCGACCCCGCGGGCTACGGCTGCGTGAGCGAGACGGCCCGATTCGCGATCGGCGGCCTCCTCCACCACGGCGCCGCCGTGATGGCGTTCACGAACCCGTCGACGAACTCCTACCGCCGCCTCGTCCCCGGCTTCGAGGCGCCCGTGACCTCGATCTACTCCCTCGGGAATCGGAGCGCGGCGATCCGCATCCCGAAGTACGCGAACCGGCCCGAGAGCGCCCGTTTCGAATTCCGCCCGCCGGATGCGAGCTGCAATCCCTACCTCGCGATGGCCGCGCAGCTCCTCGCGGGCCTCGACGGCGTCGAGAGACGCATGGATCCGACGGCGCTCGGGTTCGGGCCGTTCGACGGCGACGTCGCGGCGCTTCCGCCCGGAGGTGCGCGCGAAGATCCACGCGCTGCCCACGGCGCTCGACGAATCGCTCGACGCGCTCGAGAAGGGGCACGCGTTCCTCACGAGGGACGGCGTCTTCCCCGCCGACCTCGTCCCGCGCTGGATCCAGAAGAAGCGGGAGGAGGACCGGGAGGTCCGCAACCGCCCGCACCCGTACGAGATCGAGCTCTACTACGACCTCTGAGGAAACGGCCCGGAGCTACTCCGCTTCCAGGTACGCCGCGAGCCCGTGCTTGCCGCCCTCGCGGCCGAACCCGGACTCCTTGTAGCCGCCGAAGGGCGACGTCGGGTCGAACTTGTTGTACGTGTTCGCCCAGACGACGCCGGCGCGCAGCCTCTGCGAGACCTTGAAGATCTTCGAGCCCTTGTCGGTCCAGACGCCCGCCGAGAGGCCGTACATCGTGTTGTTCGCCTTCTCGACCGCCTCGTCCGGCGTGCGGAACGTCTGGACGGCGAGCACGGGGCCGAAGATCTCCTCGTTCGCGATCCGGAAGCTCTGCGCGACGTTCGTGAAGAAGCTGGGCGGGAACCAGTAGCCCTTCGCCGGCAGCGAGCAGCCCGACTGCGTCAGGACGGCCCCCTCGTCGACGCCGGACTGGACGAGCTCCCGGATCTTCTCGAGCTGCATCTTCGAGTTGATCGCGCCGACGTCCGTGTTCTTGTCGAGCGGGTCGCCGAGCCGGAGCGTCCGGATGCGCAGCGCCAGCTTCCGCACGAGGACGTCGTGGACCGACTCCTCGACGAGGAGACGCGAGCCCGCGCAGCAGACGTGGCCCTGGTTGAAGTAGATCCCGTTGATGATCCCCTCGACGGCCTGGTCGAGCGGCGCGTCCGCGAAGACGATGTTCGCGGCCTTGCCGCCCAGCTCGAGCGTCAGGCGCTTGCCCGTGCCCGCGGCCGACCTCTGGATCCTCTTGCCGACCTCCGTCGAGCCCGTGAAGGCGACCTTCCGCACCTTCGGGTGCTCGACGAGCGCCGCGCCCGTCGCGCCCGCGCCCGTGATCACGTTCACGACGCCCGGCGGGAAGTCCGCCTCCTCGAAGAGGCGCGCGAGGTGGAGCGCCGTGAGCGGCGTCGTCTCGGCGGGCTTGAGGATCGAGACGTTCCCGCACGCGAGCGCGGGCGCGAGCTTCCACGCGGCCATGAGGAGCGGGAAGTTCCACGGGATGATCTGCCCGCAGACGCCGATCGGGCGCGCCTTGCGGCCCGGCAGCGCGTAGTCGAGCTTGTCCGCCCAGCCGGCGTAGTAGAAGAAGTGCGCCGCGGCGAGGGGGACGTCGACGTCGCGCGACTCCTTGATGGGCTTGCCGCCGTCCATCGTCTCGAGGACGGCGAACTCGCGCGCCTTCTCCTGCAGCATGCGCGCGATCCGGTAGAGGTACTTCCCGCGCTCCTTCCCCGGCATCCGGCGCCAGTACTTCTCGTACGCGCGGTCCGCCGCGCGGACGGCGGCGTCGACGTCGGCGGCGCCGGCCTCGGCGACGGTGGAGAGCGTCTCTTCGGTCGCGGGATTGATCGTGGAGAAGGATTTCTTCGACTTCGGAGAGACCCACTTGCCGCCGATGAACAGGTCGTAGCGGGGAGCGATCGTCAGGTGCGAAGTGGATTCGGGCGCGGGCGCGTACTCCCACTTGCCGAGAAAATCGGGCTCACGCACGACCAGGGCGCGCGAGCGGCCGTTGCTGGCTTCGCCACGGTGGATTTTTCTTCGAATGGCAAGAGGGCCTTCGATGCGCGCGCCGCGCGGCGCCGGCCTTTCTCTCTTCCCTTTCTAAGCAAATTCTTCCTCTTTCTCTTTCTCTCAATCCTTCGTGAACTCTTCTTCCGACCGATACCGCCCCGTCTCTTCCTTCTTCAGCTGCATGAGGCAGTCGTTGACGAGGCTCGACGCCCCGAAGCGGAAGAGGTCCGGCGTGAGCCAGTCGGCGCCGAGCGTCTCCTTGACGAGGACGAGGTAGTGGAGAGCCTGCTTGCTCGTCCGGATGCCGCCCGCGGGCTTCATGCCGATCTTCACGCCGGTCGCGAGCCAGTGGTCGCGGATCGCCTCGAGCATGCAGAGCGTCACGGGCGGCGTCGCGGCGGGCTGCACCTTTCCCGTGGACGTCTTGATGAAATCCGCGCCGGCCGCGATCGCGAGGTCGGAGGCGCGGCGGACGTTGTCGTACGTCTCGAGCTCGCCCGTCTCGAGGATGACCTTCAGGTGGGCCTCGCCGCACGCTCCCTTGACCGCCGCGATCTCGTCGAAGACCTTGCGCAGGTCGCCCGCGAGAAACGCCCCGCGGTCGATCACCATGTCGATCTCGTCGGCGCCCGCCGAAACCGCGCGCTTGACGTCCGAGATCTTGACAGGCAGCGGCGCGCGCCCCGACGGGAACGCCGTCGCGACGCTCGCGACCTTCACGGTCGAGCCCGAGAGGGCGCGCTTGGCGATTCCGACGAGGTCGGGGTACACGCACACGGCCGCGACGGGCGGCACGGAGAGGTCCGCGGGGTCCGGCCGGATCGCCTTGGCGCACATCTGGCGGATCTTGCCGGGCGAGTCCTTGCCCTCGAGCGTCGTCAGGTCGCACATCGAGATCGCGAGGCGGAGTCCGGCGACCTTCGTCGCCTTCTTGATCGAGCGCTTTCCGAGCGACGCGGCCCTTTCCTCGAGCGCGACCTGGTCCACCGTGACGCTGCGCCCGGGGAACGGGAACACGAGCGGCAGCGGCCGCTCGGACAGGGCGCTCGCGCCGGCTTTCACGCGCGGCAGTTTACGCCCGGCCCTACTCGTACCGCAGTGCGTCCGACGGGTTCAGGCGCGCCGCGCGGCGCGCGGGCAGCGCGGACGCGAGGAGGACGAGGAAGAACCCGACGCCCAGGATCCCGAGGACGTGGAGCGGCTCGGGGCGGAAGGGCATCCAGGTGAGGTAGTAGACCTTCGCGATCTCGGGAGGGAAGCGGACGACGCGAAAGGACGTCAGGACCGCACAGACGAGGAGGCCGAAGGTGACTCCGAGAACGAGACCTCCGCCTCCGAGGAGCAGGCCCGAAAGCCGGAACGTCCGGGCGATCGTGCGCGGCGGCGCTCCGAGCGCCGCGAGGACGCCCACGTCGCGCGTCTTCTCGGCGAGGAGGACGACGAGCGACGAGACGACCGTCCCGGCCGCAACCGCGACGATGAGGGTGAGGACGACGAAGAGCAGCGTCTGCTGGACGGCGAGCGCCTGGAAGAGGTCGCGGTTGAGGACCTTCCAGTCGAGGACGGTCGCGCCCGGGCCGAGGAGCGCGGCGCGCGGACGCGACGGTCTCGTCGGACACGGACGGGCGCTCGAGCTTCATCTCCCACAGGCCCAGGCGCGCATCCGGGGGGGCGAGGCGCTCGAAATCCGGGAGGGCGAGGACGACCCAGCCGTCGTCCACCTCGGAGAAGCCCGTCTCGACCACCGCCGCGACCGTGAGCGGCGTGCGCGCCGGCGGGGCGACGCCCGACGACAGGGCCGCGGACGCGGTTTCGAGGACGACGCGCCCCCCCGCGGCGACGCCCAGCCGTTTCGCGAGTCCGGAACCGAGGAGTACCGGCGTCTCGCCCTTCGCCCGCAGCGCGGCGAACGCCGCCTCGACGCCCGGCACGCGGCCGAGGAGCCGTGTGGTCGCGAGGCCGGCCGGCAGGTCGAGCGCCTTCACGAGCGCGTCGGCGCCGTGCGGCACGGCGGCCGAGAGGACGAGGGCGGGCGCGAAGCCGGTCCGCGCGACCGCCGCCACGTTCGGGAGGTTCGCGAGCGCCAGGCGAACGGCCTCGGGCGCCATGCGGGCGTCGGGCATCGCGATGACCTCCGCGCTCGTCCCCGCGAGACGCTCGGCGAGATCGTGGCGGTAGCCGGACATGAGCCCCATCGCGACGACGAGCGACGCGGCGCCGAGCGCGACGCCGAAGAGCGCGAGGAGCGAGACCGTCTTCGGGAGCCCCCGCCGCGCACCCGACAGGAAGCGCCTCGCGAGGAAGGCGGGGACGTGCATTCCCCTGATCTTACGGTCTAGTTCTTCCACTCCTCCCGCTGGACCTTCCAGGCGCCGCCTTCCTTGACCATGTGGACGACGCCGTTCACGACGCTGGCGTCCTGCTTGCCGCTGACCGTGAGGTCGGCGGCGTCGCCCGTCTCGACGACCTTGAGGACCTTGATGTCCGTCGCGGACATCATCTTGACCATCCCGACCATCTTCTTCGCGTCCGGCTCGTCGAGGTGCTTCGCCTGCTCCTTCGTGAACAGCTTCCTGAGCGCGGCGAGGTCCTCCTTCTGCACCGCGGCGAGGTATTCCCTGTAGACCCTCGTGGCGGGGCTCTTCTGCGCGGCCGCCGTCTCGGCCGCGGTCGGCGGGACGACCTTCGGCGCGTGCGCGATGTCCGCCCGGAACGAGACGTCGAAGCTGTAGGTCTCCCCGAAGAACTCGCCCGGCTTGGCGCTCTTGTAGCTTCCCTCGACCGTCCTGCCGTCGAAGACCTTCTTCGTGAACACGTCGGCGGAGGAGAGCCCGCTCGGGCTCGCCTTCTTGAAGCCGTTGTCCCGGAACGCCGTCGAGATCGGCTTGCCCTCCGCGTCGAGCCTGATCTCGAACGCGTGGAGCTTGCCGGCATCGGCCATGTGGATGCGCTCGAACTCGTCCTCGAGCGCCTTCGGCTCGAGCGGAACGTCCGTCAGGATGACCTCGACGTCCTCCTTCGTGTTGTCGAAGAATCCCTTCACGGCGCGCGCGTAGGCGTACGAGAGCTTCGTGGTCTTGCCGTTGACCGTGATCGTGCCCTCGGCCCTGCCGTCGGCGGCGCGAGCGGCCGGGGCGGCGAGGAGCCCGCAGGCCGCCAGGAGAGCGAGGAACGTCCCCGTGCGAGAGCTCATGAGTTTCCTCCTGCGTGTTTCATGACGAGCCCGACGTACTCGTCGAAGAGCGCGTCCGAGTCGTGCGGGCCGGGGGCCGACTCCGGGTGGTACTGGACCGCGAAGACCGGCCTGTCCCTCAGCCGGAAGCCCTCGCACGTGCCGTCGTTGAGGTTCACGTGCGTGAGCTCGGCGTTCTGAGGGAGCGAGTCGGCCGCGACCGAGAACCCGTGGTTCTGCGAGGTGATCGCCACGTGCCCGGTCAGGAGGTTCTTGACGGGATGGTTCGCGCCGCGGTGGCCGAACTTGAGCTTGTAGGTCGTCCCGCCGACCGCGAGCCCGAGGAGCTGCTGGCCGAGGCAGATCCCGAAGACCGGCTTGCCGGACGCGACGAACTCCTTCACGTTCGCGACCGGCCCGCTCAGCGCGTCGGGATCGCCCGGCCCGTTCGACAGGAAGACGCCGTCGAAGCCCTGCGCGAGGATCTCCCGCGCACTCGTCGCCGCGGGGAACACCGTCGGTTCGAGACCCCGCGCCGCGAGCATCCTCAGGATGTTCGTCTTGATCCCGTAGTCGATCGCCGCCACGCGCGCCCGCGTCGCCGCGCCCGGAGGCATCGGGAACGCGTACGGCTCCGTCGTCCCGACGGTCAGGGCGAGCGCGGCGCCCGCCATCGTCGGCTGGGCTCTCACCCTGTCGAGAAGCGCGGCGGCGTCCGCCTCCGAAGCGACCTCGGACGAGAGGGCCCCGCGCATCGCGCCCGCGCTCCTGAGGTGCATGACGAGTGCGCGCGTGTCGAGCCCGTCGATCCCCGGAACGCCGGCCTTCGAAAGCGCCTCCGCGACGGACTCCTTGCCGCGCGCGTTCGAGAAGCGGTCCGGGAAATGCCGCGCCGCGAAGCCGGCGACCTGCACCCGGTCCGACTCGACGTCCTCGTCGTTGAGGCCGTAGTTTCCGATGTGCGACGCCGTCATCACGACGATCTGGCCGTTGTAGGACGGGTCCGTGAGCGTCTCCTGGTAGCCCGCCATCCCCGTGTTGAAGACGACCTCGCCGAAAGAGGTGCCTCCCGCGCCGACGGCGCGGCCGTTCCACCGGCGACCGTCCTCGAGCAGGAGGACCGCGCGGCCGCTCACAGCGTCCTCCCCACCGCGACCGCCACGGGCCGGATCTTCGTCATGAGGTCCGCGAAGAGCTCCGGCGTCAGCGCCTGCGGGCCGTCCGAGAGAGCCTCGGCCGGCCGGTGGTGCACCTCGATCGCGACGCCGTCCGCTCCGGCCGCGATCGCGGCACGCGACATCGGAAGCACCTTGTCGCGGCGCCCGGTGCCGTGGGACGGGTCGACGAGGATCGGCAGGTGACTGAGCCGCTCGACCGCCGGGACGACCGCGAGGTCGAGCGTGTTCCGCGTGAAGTCGTTGAACGTGCGCACGCCGCGCTCGCACAGGACGACGTTCGGGTTGCCCTCGGCGAGGACGTACTCGGCCGCGAGGAGGAACTCCTCCAGCGTCGCGGACATCCCCCGCTTCAGGAGGATGGGCCTGCCCGACCGCCCCGCGAGCTTGAGCAGCTCGAAGTTCTGCATGTTGCGGGCGCCGATCTGGAGGCAGTCCGCATAGCGCGCGACGAGGTCCACCGTCGCCGTGTCGAGCACCTCCGTCACGACGGGGAGACCCGTCGCCTCGCGCGCCTCCGCGAGGATCTTCAGCCCTTCCTCCCCCAGCCCCTGGAACGAGTACGGGGACGTGCGGGGCTTGTAGGCCCCGCCGCGCAGGAGGTGCGCGCCGAGCTCCTTGACGGCCCGCGCGATCGTGAGGGTCTGCTCGAGGCTCTCGACGGCGCAAGGGCCCGCCATGACGACGACGCCCCTCCCACCCACCGGCACGCCGCCGATCGACACGACGGTGTCCTCCGGGTGGAACTCGCGCGACACGAGCTTGTAGGGATGCGAGACGCGGATGACCTCGAGGACGCCGGGAAGGTTCTCGAAGGCCGCGGGCCCGACCGTGCCCTTGTTGCCCGTGATGCCGACGGCCGTGCGCTGGGCGCCCGGGATGGGGTGGGCCTTGAGGCCGAGCTTCTCGGCCGCGGCGACGACGCGCCCGACGTCGTCTCCCGTGGCGGTGCGGTCCATGACGATGAGCACGGCTGGCTTCCCCTCTCCGGCGTTTATACTTCATGTCGCCGCGATTCCCGATCCGCGCGCGGCCCGGAGGTCCCGATGTCCCGCATCTCCCGCCTCGCCGCCGCCCTCCTGGCCACGGCCCTCGGCCTCGCCGGGACCGCCTCGGCCACGTACGTCATCTACACGAAGGACGGCAAGCGGATCGAGGCGCAGGAGAAGCCGGTCGTCCAGGGCAAGCGCGTCGTCTACACGACCCCGCTGGGAACGCCCCAGTCCATCGCCATCGAGGAGTGGGACCAGGCGCGCAGCGAAAAGGTCAACAAGGAAGGCCTCGGCAACGCCTACATCCTCGACGATCCGGGCGGCTCGCGTTCGACGCTGCCGAACCCCGAGTCGAAGAAGCCGTCGCTGTCGGAGTACATCCGCCAGCACGGCCGCAAGAACATGGACACCACGCGCCCCGAGCCCCCCGAAGGCGAGCTCGTGAGGTCGATGCGCTCCGAGGGCCAGCGGGCCGTCCGCGCGGCGGCGCCCGAGCCCCCGTCGATCGTGATGGACCCGCAGATCACGGAAGCGTTCATGCGCGCGCTCGACGGGAGCAACGTCAAGGGCGTCAAGCTCACGCAGATCCCGTCCGGCATCCACGTGGAGGCGACGACGGAATCCGAACAGCAGGTCTTCCTCGCCCTCGTCGCGTGCGCGCGCGGGCTCAAGGAGTCCCGCGCGGCGGGCAAGCCGCTCGACAAGGCCGAGGTCGTCTTCGCGACGTCCACGGGCGAATCGGCCGCGCGCTTCGACCTCAGCCCGAACGACGCGGACGATCTGCTGACGGGCCGCGTGACCCCTTCCCGCTACTTCGTCACGAGCGTCATCTTCTAGCAGGGCACGCCTCGTGGAAGCCGGGACCCTCGTCCTCGTTCACCTCGTGACGCCCAAGGAGAAGTACTGGGGCGTCCTCGTCGCCCTGTCCCCCGCGGGCCTGACGCTTCGCGGCCTCGAGCTCGATCTCTTCGAGGAGTGGGCTCGCCAGCAGCGTCCGGGCGCCGACCCCGAGCTCGGGGTCACGACGCTCTTCGTCCCGCTCCACCGCGTCGAGAAGATCTTCGAGGACACGCGCGTCGGCAGCGTCGCGAGTTACGCGGAGCGCTTCTTCACGATCGTCGGCCGCGACGTGCGCGAGGTTCTGCGGCCCGCGCCTCTGTCACCCGACTCCGACAGCCCGAACTGAGGCTTCGCCAGGCCTTATTTCTTCTCCGACAGCTCGAGGAGGATGCCGCCCGTCGCGGACGGGTGCACGAACGCGACGAGGCATCCGTGCGCGCCGTCGAAAGGCTCGTCGTTCACGAGGCGCACGCCCGCGGCCTTCAGCCGCGCGAGAGCCGCACGGACGTCCGTCACCTCGAGGCACAGGTGGTGGATGCCCGGCCCGCGCGTCGCGAGCGCCTTGCCGATCGGGCTGTCCGGCGACGTGGGCTCGAGGAGCTCGAGGTGCGACTCCCCCACCGCGCGGAAGGACGTGAGCACCTTCTGCGAGGCGACCTCCTCGCGGTGTTCCTCGACGAGGCCGA
Source organism: uncultured Acidobacteriota bacterium (assembly GCA_963776915.1). Classification (GTDB taxonomy): domain Bacteria; phylum Acidobacteriota; class Thermoanaerobaculia; order UBA5066; family UBA5066; genus Fen-183. Next base: position 14,704 of record CAVZPE010000001.1, read on the forward strand.
GGAGATCCCAGAACTTCCCGCCCTGCTCGAGGGAGGGCGTGGCGATGCCGAGGTGGGAGATCTTCGAGACGAGAGAAGAAGAAGATCCGGATTTCTTAGAAGGTGAAGAGGGAGAAGGCAGGGGCGGGGCGCCGGAGGAGCCTGCGGCGACGACGGCGCCCCCCTCCAGGCGGTGCGCCAGGCGGCGCGCCGCCGAGATCGGATCCTCTTGGCGGGACTCGACGCGCTCCGCCACCTCGTCGAGCGCGCCGCTGTCTCCCCGCAGCCTCTCTACCCTTCTAAGAAAATCTTCTCTGACCAACCCTTCGATCCGCTTCACGGTTCGGTCGCGGCGCCTGGCGGCGCCGTGCGGGCCATCGAGAAAAGCGCGATGCTCCGCGAGCTTCGCCTCCAGGTCGTCGAGGCCGGCGCCCGTCGTCGCGACGGTCTTCACCACCGGCGGGATCCACGCGCCGTGTTCGCCGAGCTCGAGCATCTGGAGGATCTCCAGCACGACGCGATCCGCGCCGTCGCGGTCGGACTTGTTCACGACGAAGAGGTCCGCGACCTCCATCAGGCCCGCCTTGATCGCCTGGATGTCGTCGCCCATCCCCGGCGTCAGGACGACGACGCAGGATTCCGCCAGCCGGAACACCTCGACCTCGTCCTGGCCCACGCCGACCGTCTCGACGAGAACCTCGTCGAAGCCCGCGGCGTCGAGGATGTCCACGGCGTCGGCCGACGCGCGCGCGAGGCCCCCGAGATGGCCGCGCGTCGCCATCGAGCGGATGAGGACGCCCGGGTCCGTGTAGAGGTCCTGCATCCGGATCCGGTCGCCGAGGATCGCGCCGCCCGAAAACGGCGAGGACGGGTCGACCGCGACGATTCCGACCCTCTTCCCGCGCGCCCGGGCGCGGCGCGCGAGCGCCGCCGTGAGGGTCGACTTGCCCGCCCCCGGAGAGCCCGTGAGACCCGTGACGCGGGCGCGGCCCGTGCGTCGGAAAAACGGCCGCGAGGAGCTCGGGGAAACGGGGATCCCCGCTCTCGGCCCAGGAGATCGCGCGGGCGACCTCGGGCACGCGGCCGCCGAGCACCCCTTCGGCGAGGGCGGCGGGCTTCTCGGGGAGCGGCATCGGGCCCGAGTGTAGACGAGCGCGCGGGCCTAGAATGACGCCCCCATGGCCGCCGCGGGGCACCCCCCCGACCTCGTCCCGGTCCTCTCCGAGATCGCCCGCGTCGCGGGCGAGACGCTGGACCTCCCGGAGGTCTTCCACCGGATCGCGACGGCCGCCGGGCGCGTCCTCAGGTTCGACGCGATGACCGTGACGCTCACGGACGAGGGGGACGGCTTCGCCCTGTACTCGATCGGCGGCGCGGAGGTCACCGACGAGACGCGCCGCTCGTATGCCCGGATGGTGCCGCGCGCCGAGTACTCGCCCGGACTGTGGGCGGTCCTCACGCGGGCCGGCGTCATCGACGACGTCGTCTCCGCGTGCGATCCGTCCTTCCCGCGCGACCGCGAGCTGAGCGAGTCCGGGGTCCGCGGCATGCTGCGCGCCCCCCTTCACGCCGGCCCCCGGACGATCGGCTACCTCTCCCTCCTGAGCCTCGAGGCGCACGCGTTCCGGGCAGGGGACCTCGCGTTCCTGACGCCGATCGCGGACCTCGTCGCGATGGCCGTCGCGCACGCGCGCCTCGCGGCGGAGGAGAAGGAGCGGCGCCGGCGTTACGAGGCGCTCCAGGCGCTCTCCCCCGTCCTCGCGCGGGCGCTCGACGTGCGCGAGGTCTTCGACGCGATCTCGGAGATCGTGCGGCCCGTGATCCCCCACGACCGGATGGCTCTCGGCCTTCTCAACGAGGCGCGGGACGCGGTCGACGTGTACGCGGTCTCGGGGACGGGGTTTCCGGAGGTCCGCGAGCCGATCCGGCTCTCGCCGGCCGAGCGGGACCGGGGGGACGACTGGTCGACCGAGATCGTCCGCGACGTCGCCGAGGAGGTCGACCCGGCGTCGGACAAGTGCCGCCACCTCGCGGCCGACGGCGTGCGGTCGCTCCTGAGGGTCCCGATCTTCTTCGAGGGCCACTGGCAGTTCGCGGGCGGCCTCCTCTTCCTGTCCCGGAGGCCCGGCACGTACGACGAGAGCGACATCCCGCCCGCGCAGCACGTCGCGGACCAGATCGCGCTCGCCCTCTCGCACGAGCGCCTCGCGGGGGAGGCCCGCCGCGCCGCCGACGCCGTGAGCGAGGCGAAGAAGCTCGAGGAGCGCGTCGCGACGCTCACGGAGGAGCTCGCGTCGCGCGCGGGTTTCGGGAGGATCGTCGGCGTCGCGAAGTCGTGGAAGTCGATCCTCGTCCAGGTCTCCAAGGTCGCGCCCACGGAGACGACGGTCCTCCTGACGGGCGAATCCGGCACCGGCAAGGAGATCCTCGCCCGGGCGATCCACCGCGCGTCGGGCCGCTCCTCGGGCCCGTTCGTCGCGATCAACGCCGCCGCGCTCCCGGACCAGCTCCTCGAGTCCGAGCTGTTCGGGTACGAGAGGGGGGCGTTCACGGGCGCGACCGCCGCGAAGCCCGGACGGATCGAGCAGGCCGCCGGCGGCACGCTCTTCCTCGACGAGGCGGGCGAGATGAGCCCGGCCGTGCAGGCGAAGCTCCTGCGCCTCCTGCAGGAGCGCGAGTTCCAGAGGCTCGGCGGGACGAAGGTGCTCAAGACCGACGCACGCATCGTCGCGGCGACGAACCGCGACCTCAAGAAGGCGATCGCGCGCGGCGAGTTCCGCGAGGACCTCTTCTACCGGCTGTCGGTCTTCGAGATCGCCCTCCCGCCGCTCCGCGAGCGCGTCGACGACGTCCTTCCGCTCACGGAGGTCTTCCTCGCGGAGCTCGGGCCCGCGATCGGCCGTCCGGTGGCGGGAGTCTCGAAGGAGGCGAAGGACCTCCTCCTCGCCTACCCGTGGCCCGGCAACGTGCGCGAGCTCAAGAACGCGCTCGAGCGCGCGGCCATCCTCTGCGACGGAGGCCTCATCACGGCCGCGCACCTCCCGATCTCGGTTTCGGGGCACGAGGCGGGCCGCCCCGCGGCGGCCGCAACCGGCGCCGCGTCGCCGCCCGTCTTCCCCCCCGGCGGCGTGGACCTCGAATCGCTCGAGAAGGGGTACGTGAGGGAGGCCCTCGCCAGGGCGCGCTTCAACAAGAGCAAGGCCGCGAAGCTCCTCGGCCTCACCCGGGCGCAGCTCTACTCGCGGATCGAGAAGTACGGACTGGGGGGAGGAGAAGAGGATAAAGAATTCTCTTAGAAGGGCTTAAGAGGATTCGGATTTCTCAGAAAGGGCTCGGGGGCGGGGCCGCGCATCCGAAAGAGGGCCGGCCGCTCCGCGCTCCATCCCTCTTCACCTTTCTAAGCAATTTTCCCTATCCCCTCTCCGGACTTTTTCCCATCTCCTCGACCCCTTTTCCGGAGTGTTTCCTTCCCTCCGATGCTCCATCTTCTTCATGTCAGAAGAAGGGGGACGACATGAAAAACACCAGCAACACCAGCGGCGGCAGCAAGGTTCCCGCGGGCTTCTACTTCAACAAGAACAACTGGGAGATCGTGACGGTCAGCGGCAAGAAGGGCGGCCTCCTGCCGGGCGGCCCCCAGACCGGCTACCTGAAGATCCCGGCGCTCGCGATGCTCGCGGCCGCGCCCGTTCTCGGCGCCGCGTTCGTCGTCTTCCTTCCGGTGATCGGCTTCGCGCTCCTCGCGACGGCGGCCTTCAAGAAGACCGTCAAGCCCGTCGCGACGCCGGTGCAGAAGGAAGCCCACGTCCGCCACGGCGACTGACGAAGCGTCCCCACGCGCTCCGGCCGCGTGACACCGCCGGATGAAACGAGGCGAGCCGCCGACGGCGGCTCGCTTCGCGCGGAGGAAGGGGAATGTGCCGATCAGGAGGAGCCGGTCGCCGCGTCCCGCATCACGACGGAGATCCGGTCGAACGCGGCACGCCAGGCGGCGGCGTGCGCGTCGGTGAAGCGGGGCCCGAGCTGGGCGGCGAGCGTCTGGACGAGCGCCTCGCGGAACGTCGCGAAGTGCGCGTCCGTGACGCCGTAGCCCGCGTGACGCTGCCCGAGGTCGCGGAGCGAGCGCTCGCCGGTGTGCCCGTCGTCGAGCCCGGCGACCGCGAGACCGAGGGCGCTCACGAACATGGCGCCCTGCGCGTCGAGGTCTCCCTTGAAGAGAGCGCGCAGGAACGGGTCGAGCTCGAAGAGCCTCTCGTAGAACGCGCGCCCGACG
>CAVZPE010000002.1:0-18783 GCA_963776915.1 uncultured Acidobacteriota bacterium
TCCCGATCCCGCCCATGAAGGCCGAGTACGACGAGCTCCTGCAGGCCGAGGAAATACCACGGCGCCTTCGCCGGGTTCTCGGGCACCGAGGGATTCGCGAGCTCCTTCAGCGGCGCGTCCGACAGGATCCGAGCGCGAGGCAGCCGCACCGTCAGCATGAGGACCGCGAGCTCGGCGTAGAAGAGGTGCGGCATGGAGGGGACGGTCGCCTCCGACGCCCGACGGCCGAGGTCTTCCCGCGCACGAGCGCCGCGAGCTGGTACGTCTTGCGCGGGGCGTCGGTGAAGACCGGCTCCACGCCGGGCGCCCCGACACGCGCGTCCGCGTCGGCCGGCCGCGCGAGGCCCCCGTCCTTGCGGATCCGCCAGAAGTGGACGGCGGCGAGGGCCGCGAGGACGAGCGGGAGGAGCATGACGTGGAGGACGTAGAAGCGGATGAGCGCCTCCTCGCCCACCGTGTCCGACCCGAGGAGGAGCAGCTTCTGGAACCCGCCGGGATCGAAGCGGCTCGTGATGTTCAGCGCGTCCGTGACCTCGCGCGGGGATGCGCGATGTTCGCGCCGATCGTGATCGCCCAATAGGCGAGCTGGTCCCACGGGAGGAGGTACCCGGTGAACGAGAGGCCGAGCGTCGTCGCGAGGAGGGCCATCCCGACGAGCCAGTTGAACTCGCGGCGCGCGCGGTACGCCGCCGGAGGGAGCAGACGAAGCGCTTGAGCGCCCGGATCGCGATCGGACGGTCGTTCGCGACGAATGTCCCGTCGTCGTCCACGCGCGGCACCTTTCCGCGGCGGCAGGCCGCCTCGCAGGGGGCGCCGCAGACGCGCCCGCAGATCGACGCGAAGGGGTTCGGGCCCCGCGCGATGAGGTAGGCCTCCTCGAAGCGGCCCTCGGCGATCGCCCGGACGTAGCCCCGGGCGTCGGTGTGCACGGGACAGGCGGCCTGGCAGGAGACGAGCCCTCGGTGGGTAGCCCTCGCCGGGGACCTCGACCGAGAGAGGCGCGGGCGCGGCACCAGCCGGCGAAGCGCCATCGGCGGCGGTCCCGGCGACGTCACGCATGGTTGCTCCCTCGCTCGATTCCTGCAGCGACGCTAGGCCGGGCGAGCAATGCCCGGTATGACGTGCGTCATACGCGTGGGGCGAATGTAGGGCCGGCCGGAGTCCACCGCCGTAGTCCCCGTGCGTCACCTCGGGCGCGCGCTTTCGGCGCCGGGACGTCGTTCCCCCGGGAGGCTCTGCTACAGTCCCGCGGCCGGGCCGCGCACGTGACTCCCTTCGCACGAAACGTCCTCTTCGGAGCGGGTCTCCCGCTCCTCGTCGCCATCGTCTGGGTCGCCGACCGGAAGGGCGCGTTCGGGCGCGACGCGTTTCCGTCGCCCGCGCGCAAGCGGCTGGCGCTCGTGCTCCTCGTCCTCCTGCTCGTCACGACGACGCTCCTGCCGGCCGTCGCCGGCGGCCGCCCGCCGGACGTCTCGACGCTGAAGATCTCGCAGGTCTTCCTCGTGCAGGGGATCCTCGCGGCGTTCCTCGCGGCGTGGTGGCTGCTCGCGGGGCGCCCGCCGCTCAAGACGTTCCTCGCCCTCGAGTCCGAGCGTCCGGGCGCCGAGGCCGCGGCCGGCGTCGCGCTCGGGCTGATCGGCTGGACCCTCACGATCGTCGTGAGCATCGCCGCGGCCGTCGTCCTGAGCGTCCTCGACGTCCGCGAGCAGCGCGCGGTCCCTCCGCTCGTCGCCTGGCTCGCGGGCCGGCCGGGGATCGAGCGATTCCTGATCGTGCTCTCCGCCATGACGCTCGAGGAGTTCCACTTTCGGGCGTTCCTCCAGCGCCGGCTCGGGGCGGTCCCGGCCTCGATCCTCTTCCTCCTCGCCCACGCGGGCTACGGGGAGCCGTTCTTCTTCGTCGGGCTGCTCGCGATCACGTCCGTGCTCGCGATCGCGTTCGCGCGGACGGGGAGCGTCATCGCCCCGATGGTCGCCCACGGGACGTTCGACGCCGTGCAGCTCTTCATCTTCCTGCCGGCGGCTCTGAAGTTCCTGAAGGGGGGCTGACGGGCCTCGGCGTCTGCGGCCGCCCGCGGACGACCTCGACGCGGTCCGAGACGGTCGAGATGGCCGCCACGGGACGCCGGTCCGCGCGTTCGTAGAGGGGCGCGAGCGCGGCCGCGAGTCGGCGCGCGGCCTCGGGAGAGGTCGTGCGGATGTGCCAGAGGAACCCGACGGGCCGCGCCTCGCCCTCGACGCGCTTCGGCTCGAAGAAGAGGATGCGGTCGTCCTGCCACTCGGCGGCCAGCCCCTTCGGGTCGGTGGCCCCCGCCCGCTCGAGAAGCGTCGCGAGCATCCACTCGCCGAACGAGTCCGTGTAGAGGACGCGCATGCCCGCCGGAATCCCGGCGTCGGAGGGACAGTCGCCGGGCGCGAGGAACGTCCGCGCGCGCGCCCGGCCGGGGTGGAGGATCTCGGCCGTCGTCGCGGGCGGCGACTTGTAGTTCGCGTCGATGGACGCCCAGCCGGCGCCGCCGGAGCGCCTGGCCTCGATCCAGGCGGTGCCCGAGACGTACGGGAAGAGCATCTCCTTGACGAAGAAGTCCGGGACGCCGTCGGAGCCCTCGACGTTCGTCGTGCCGGCGGCGAGGCCCGAGAGCATGTTCGAGAGCGTGTCCGCGCCGAAGAGCTCCTTCGTCTCCGGCGGCAGACTCACGAGGAGCGCGTCCATCATGACGACGGTCGCTTCCCCTTCGAGAAACGCCTCGAGCGCGAGGAGCGCGTCCGAGGAGTCCTTGAGCGCCTTCATCCGCGGCACGAGGTCGAGCCTGCGGTCCTGGAGCGCGTGCGTGAGCTCGTGGGCGAGGAGCGCGTCCTCGAGGAGCGTCCCCGCCGACGTGCCGAGCGCGGGCGCGGTGGCGGCGGCCTCGGTCGTGCGCTCGGGCACGATGAAGAACTTCTTGGCCTCGGGGTCGTAGAAGCCCGCGACCTGTCGCGCGTACAGCTTCGTGAGCTTCTCCTCGAGGTCCGGCTCCGGGTCGAGGAACCCCACGGCGGCGAGCGAGGCCGCGTAGCGCGGGAAGGGGACGGGCAGGTCCTCGACGAGCTTTTTCCCGAGGATCTTCGTGAGGTCCTTCTCGGGGAGGAGGGCCGAGACCACGGGACCCCGGAACGGGACGCCCCGGACCTTCTCGACGAGCTTCTGGGCCTCCGCGACCGCCGCGGGAAGCCGCTGCGCGAGCGGCTCGGATGCGGGCGCCGGGAGGGCGGCGGCGAGCGCGGCCGCGAGGGTGAGAAGGGCCGCGATCCTCCCCGAAACCCGCCCTTTCCGTGGCGAGACCGTGTCGCGTATCATGCGCGCGGCTTCCGCGACTGGGAGAGGTGACACATCGGGGCCAGCTTAACAGCGCGTCCCCCTTGCAACTTGCGATGACCAATCCGACCCCCGGCCCCATCGTCCTCTGGCTGTCGAGCCGGTACGAGAATCTCGAGCTCGCGCAGGCCGTGCTCGAGCACGTCTGCAAGGTGCGCGGCATCGGAACGGATGCGGAGCACTGGATGGGGGTGGCCCTGCGGGAGGCGCTCGCGAACGCGATCAAGCACGGCAACCGGCAGGACCCCGCGAAACGCGTCTACCTCTCGCTCGCGGGCGGGGCGAACGCGATCGAGATCGTCGTGGGCGACGAGGGCGAGGGCTTCGAGGCCGCGGCCGTCGCCGACCCGCTCGCGCCCGAGAACCAGATGAAGACCTCGGGCCGCGGTATCTTCTACATGAAGACGTTCATGGACGAGGTCACATTCTCGCGTGGCGAAAAGGGCGGGACGATCCTCTCGATGAAGAAGAAACTCGATTCGGACACCAAGAAGGGAGTACACACGCCATGAAGACTTCGGTGACCACCCGGGACGCGGGGGACGTCAAGATCATCGAGCTCCACGGGAAGATCACGATCGGCGCGGGCGACCTCCAGATGCGCGAGGCGATCCACTCGGCCATCGGGGCCGGTGCGGCGAAGATCCTCGTCGACATGAAGGACGTCACGACGATCGACTCCTCGGGAGTCGGCGAGCTCGTCGGCTGCTACACGACCGCCACGCACAAGGGCGCGAAGCTGAAGCTGCAGAACCTGCCTCCGAAGATCAGCGACGTCCTCACGGTGACCCAGCTCATCACGGTGTTCGACGTCTTCCAGAACGAGACGGAAGCCCTGGCGAGCTTCGGCTGACGTCCCTGACGGCCCTCTCCGCTCTCCTGGCCGAGGTGCGGGTCGAGGTCGACGCGCGCCTCCCGGTCCTGCTCGCGCCGACGGATGGGGAGCCCGATCCCGTCGACCCGCTGCCGCCCGCCGTCCGCGACGGACTCCTGTCCCCCGGCAAGCGCGTCCGCCCGGCGCTCGTCGTCCTCTCGGGAGGCCTCTTCGGGGCCCCCCGGGAGAAGCTCGTCGACGCGGGCGCCGCGATCGAGATGGTCCACGCGGCCTCGCTCGTCCTCGACGACCTTCCGTCGATGGACGACGCGACGACGCGCCGCGGCCGCCCCGCGCTCCACCGCGCTCACGGGGAGAGCATCGCGATCCTCGCGGCCGTCACGCTCCTCGTGCGGGCGTTCGGGACCCTCGCGGACGCGGGCCTCCACCCGCGCCGCGGCGCCGGGATCCCGCCCGGCACGGCGCTCGACCTCGTCTCGCGCCTCGCGGACGCGTCGGGAATGCTCGGCCTCGCCTCGGGCCAGGCGCTCGACCTCAGGACGGGCCCGGCGGACGCGACGTTCGACCGGCTCGAGACGATCCACGCGCGCAAGACGGGGGCGCTCTTCGTCGCCTCGGCGGAGTTCGGCGCCGTCGTCGGCGGCGCGCTCGAGAAGGAGCTCGCGGCGCTCCGCTCGTACGCGCGCAACGTCGGCCTCGCGTTCCAGATCGTGGACGATCTCCTCGAGGCGACGGCCGACGCCGGCGAGACCGGCAAGTCCGCCCGCCGCGCCCCCGCGCCGACGTTCGTGCGGCACGTGGGCGGGACCGGCGCGCGCACGCTCGTCGCCGAGCTCACGGCCCACGCGCTCGACTCCCTGAAGCCGTTCGGGAAGAAGGCGGAGCTGCTGCGCGAGTTCGCGGTGATGCTGCGGGACCGGAAGAAATAGAAGAGACAGAAAAGAGAAGAATTTTCTGCTATCGGGGGCCGCATACGCAGCCGCCGAGGAAGAGAAACGTATGGGTCGGTCTCCGGCTGTCAAGGGCCTTCGGCCGCTGCGCGGCGCGCGGAGCGCGCCCTTGACTGCCGGAGGCCGACGAAGACGTTTCTCCTCCGGGGGCCGCGAATGCGGCCGCCGATAGCAGGAATCTTCTCCTCCGGGGTGCGGTAAGGTCGGCCCTGTATGGACGAGCGAGACGACCGCCCGCGCTCGGGAGAGGAAGAATCCTCTTCTCCGCTCTCTCTCGACGCCGCGCGCGAGCGGCTCCGCGAGAAGGGCTATCTCGACCGGGGCGTCGAGGGGGCCGTCCTCAAGGGCGCGCTCGCCGCGCGCAGCCGGACGCGGGCGCTGCTGCTGGGCGCCGCGACCGGCGCGCTCTTCCTCGCCGCGGCGGTCGCGCTCGCGGGCGCGGTCCTGCAGGCGGTGTCGTCGGCGCTGCCCCTGCGCGACGCGGCGGTCCTCTTCCTCTGGCTCTTCGCGGGAGCGGCCGCGCTCGCGACGCTCCTCGTCGCCGGGCTCGTCGGCCTCGCGCTCCTCAGGGCCCGCCTGCGCGGGGACGCGGACGAGGCCTCGACGGAGGTCGCCGTCGCGTTCGGCGTCCTCGCGGGCGTCGCGGGCGTCGTCGCCGCGCGCCCGGCGCTCGAGACCGCCGGGCTCCCGGGCGTCCTCGCGGTCCTCGCGGCCGTCGCCCTCGCGGTCCTGATCGCCGTGCGCGTGGCGCGCGGCCTCGCGTTCACGGTGTTCGCGGCCTCGGGCCGCCTCCACCTTCCGACGTCGCGCCGCGGCCGGCTCGCGGGATTCGTCGCGGCCGCCGCCGCGCTCCTCGCGGTGGTCGCGGCCCTCGTGTTCCGCCCGGCGCCGCCGCCCGACGGCCCGCTCGTCGTCGCCGCGAACGCGCACCGCGCCGTCGTCGTCGCGGTGGACGGGTGGACGGGCGATCCGCCCGCGGGAGCGGCGGCCCGCGCGACGTACGTGAAGTCGGTGCGCGATCCCGCCGCGTTCTGGACGACCGTCGCCACGGGCGAGACGGCGCGCCGGCACGGGATCGGCTCTCTCGACCTCGTGCGCGTCGCCGGAGTCGGGGCGCCGGTCCGCCCGCTCTCGGGCGCGGGCCTCTACCTCGGCCGCATCCTTCCCGCGCTCGGTGTCGCGCGTCTCGAGTCCGTCACGGCAGCCGCCCGGCGGGTGCCGGCGGTGTGGGAGGTCGCGAGCCGGGCGGGAATCCCGTCTCTGACCGTGAACTGGTGGACCACGTATCCGGCGGGCGAGGGAGGCGGCACGGTCCTCGGGAACCACCTCTTCTTCGCGGCCCGCGCGGGAGCGTCGCTCGCGGGAGAGGGCTGGCCCGCCGAGGCCGTCGAGCGCGCCGCCCGTCTCGCACCGCGCCTCGCGCCCGAGCCCGGCTCGCTCGAGCGGCTCGTGGAGGACGCCCGCGGGCTCGACGCCTTTGCGATCGCCGCCTTCCGCGACGCGGCCGCGCGCGAGAAGCCGCGCCTCTCGCTCGTCTACCTCCCCGGGCCCGACATCCTGTCGTCCGCCCTCGCCGCGCCCGAGCGGAGCGCGGCCGACCGCGTCGTCCTCGCGGAGGCCCTCACGGCCGAGACGGCCGCCGTGCGCGCGTTCCTGACGGACCCGTCTCTCCTCGCGAGCGGCGACCTCGTCGTCTTCGTGCTGGACGCCGGGCGACGCGAGCCGGGCGGCGTCGTCGCGCTCGCGGGGCCGCTCGCGCGGAAGGGCGCGTCCGGAACGATCGAGCCCGCGGACCTCGCGCCGACGGTTCTCGCGGCGCTCGGCGTTCCGGCGGCGCGCGACATCGCGGGGAAGGCGCGGGCCGACCTGCTCGCCGACGGCGCCGCCACGACCGAGACGATCGCCTCGTGGGGGCGGCGGCGCGCGGGCGCGCCGCCGAGCGTCGACCCGAGGGAGTACGTCGAGAACCTCCGGAGCCTCGGCTACCTGCGCTAGAGCGGGCGGATGTTCGTCATCATCGAGAGCAGCCGGGCGCCCTTCGGGATCGACGCGAACGCGTGGAAGAGGATCACGACGCCGTCCTCCGGGGCGCGGACCTCCACGACCGAGTCCGCCGACCGCGGGGGCATCGCGACGCAGCGCGACGGGTCGATCATCCGCGCGAGGAGATCGCCCTTGCGGACGGGAGTCCCGGGCGAGATCGCCTGGTCGACGAGCCCGGCGGCGGGCGCGTGGATCGAGCGGTAGTCGTTCGTGCTGCAGGCGACGATCCGGTAGGCCGGCTCGTCGGGCTCGCCGTCGAGGACGCCGTAGTACCGGAGGGCCGAGGCGATCCGCTTGGCGTCCTCGACACCCTGGGCCATCGAGAACGCGTTCATCGACCCGAGCTCCACGGTGAAGCCGTCGACGAAGCGACGGACGTCGGTCCGGTCCACGCGGCGGAACGCCTCCGAGAGGTCGTGCCAGGGGACGAACGAGGCCTCGTCGAGCGCGCCCGCGAAGCGCGGCGGCACCTCGAGGACGAACGGGACGCCGAACGCGCGGGTGGCGGCCGTGGCGCCCTCGGGAGCGTAGAGGTACCGCGGCGCGCGATCGCCCGTGTGCAGGTCGAGCACCACGTCGGCCTCGAGCGCGAACTCCTGGATCGCGAGGGCGTGCTCGAGCCGCGTCTCGACGCCCCAGGGCCCCGAGCCCTCGCGCACGGCGCCGAGGGCGGCGCGCAGGGCCTCGCGGAACCCGTCGCGGATCTCCGCGAGAGTCGCGTCGCGGTGGACGGCGGCGAAGGCGTCGACGTCGACGTAGCAGGCCGCGCTGCCCCGCGAGGGGCCGGTGAGGTTGACGTACCCGCGGTTGAAGTTCTGGCCCGTCGCGAGGTCGTAGACCCCCGCGACGTAGTCGCCGATCTGCTGGTTCGCCGACACGGGGTTCACGCGCGGGACGAGGATGACGCTGCCGCGCGGTCCCTCCTTCTCGATGAGGTCGAAGAGCGCGAGGATCGCCGCGTTTCCCTGGAGCTCGCCGCCGTGGACGTTCGCCTGGATGTAGGCGAGCGGCCGCTCGTTGCGGCCGTGGCACCAGAACACCGGCGCCGTGAGCGCGTGCCCCGTCGCGGTCGTCCGGAGGACGATTTCCTTCCGTTCCCAGCGCGCCATGGACGTTCCAGGGCAAGTGTACAGGCGGGGCGTCCGGGACCGCTAAGATCGTCCCGGTGAGCGGCGTCTCGAGGCGGGCCGCGTTGAGGCTGATCGGGGGCGGGGCCGCCGGGCTGTTCGCGCCGCGGCCGGCCCGTGGCGAAGCCGGCGGCGGGCCTGCGCTCCTGACGCGCGCGGTCCCGTCCACCGGGGAGGCGCTTCCCGCGGTCGGCCTCGGGACCTGGGAGACGTTCGACGTCGGGCCCGGCGCGGCGACGCGCGGGCCCCTCGCGGAGGTCCTCGCGCGTTTTGTGGCGCGCGGCGGGCGCCTCGTGGACACGTCGCCGATGTACGGGCGGGCCGAGGGCGTCCTCGGCGCTCTCGCGGCCGAGGCGAGGCTCCTCCCGTCGCTCTTCGTCGCGACGAAGGTCTGGACGCGGGGGAAGAGCTCGGGCCTCGAGCAGATGGAGCGCTCGCTCCGGCTCCTCGGGAAGGTGGACCTCATGCAGGTCCACAACCTCCTCGACCTCGACACCCAGCTCGCCTCGATCCGGGCGTGGAAGGCGGCCGGGCGCGTGCGGTACGTCGGCGTCACGCACTACGCCGCCTCCGCGCACGCGGAGCTCGCGCGCGTTCTGAGGAAGGAGAAGCCGGACTTCGTCCAGGTCAACTACTCGGTCGCCGAGCCCGAGGCCGGCGCGTCGCTCCTGCCGCTCGCGGCCGACCTCGGCGTCGCCGTGATCGCGAACCGGCCGTTCGGCGGCGGGGAGGCCCTGCGCCGCGCCCTGAAGGGGCCGCTTCCCCCCTGGGCCGGAGAGGCCGGCTGCGCCTCGTGGGCGCAGGTCTTCCTGAAGTGGATCCTCGCGGATCCGGCCGTCACGTGCGCGATCCCCGCGACGTCGAAGGCCGCGCACCTCGAGGACAACCTCGGAGCGGCGGCCCTGCCCCTCCCGGACGCCGCCTGGAGGAAGCGGGCGCGCGAGGCGATCGCGGCGCTCTGACGGCTACCCGAACACCTCGGCGACGGTCGGGCGACCGGGATCGCTCGAGATCCTGACGATCGCGTCCCCGGCCTCGACCGTCCCCTCCTGCACGACGCGCAGGTAGAAGCCCGGCCGCCCCGCCGACGCGAAGGTCCTGACGAACGTCATCGACCCGAACTTCGCGCCGAGCTTCGCGCACGGGGTGCGCGGCCGCGTGACGAGGACGCGCGCGGAGCCGATCCCGTAGACGTCGCCGATCCGCGCGTCCGTCTCGAGGAGGCCCTCCGTCGTCAGGTTCTCGCCGAACGCGCCGGGCGAGAGGTCCTTCCGCCCGAGGACCTCCGCCCAGTACGCGTAGTGCTCGAACGGGTAGAGGTAGGCCGCCTTGTCGGGGCCGCCGTGGTAGCGGGGGTCGGCCTGTCCGTCGCCCTCGAAGCCGAGGCGGCGGAGCGGGACGGCGCCGGTCGACGGGCTCCTTGAGGATTCCCGTGCGCATCCTCCTCCTGCCGAACGTGACGTCGCGCGGCAGGCCGACGTTGACGGTCAGGACCCTCATCGCGCGACTTTGAACGTCGTCGAGAAGAGCCCGCTGCCCGTCCGCCCGGCCTCGCCGCGCAGCTTCGAGAGGTCGACCGTGACCGTGATCTCCTCGCCGGGGGTGAAGTCCGAGAACGGCGTGAAGGTCAGGAGCTGCTCGTCCGGGTCGAACGCCGTCCGGCCGCGGATGTCGCCGGAGGACGTGCCGACGGCGAGGACCGCCCCCTCCTCGATCCCGCCCGTGACGAGCGGCATGGAGAGGAGGAACGACACCGTGACGCGCTTCGCCGCGACGACGGAGCCCGGCGCCGGGAACACGTCGACGGCGGCCGGCGCCGGCGCGGCCGCCCCGCCCTCGCCGCCGCCCGGTCCGAGCGGGATCACGATCGCGACGGGGGGCAGCGGCGGGAGCGGGGGAGGCTTGGGGAGGTGGCCCCTGTCGATGCCGATGATCACGAGGATGACGATCGCGATGACCGTGAGCACGGCGAGGACGATCCAGAAGACCGGCACCTTCTTCAGGACGACCGTCACGACCGTTCGCTCGCCCGCGGCCACCTCGAACGTCTTGTCGCCCGGGTTGTCGAGCGCGACGATGTTGCCCGCGTCGTCGATGCGCTTCGTGATGCGCAGGCGGTAGCGGCCGGGCGGCAGGTCCTTCACCGTCCACGTCGCGGCCATCGAGCGCGCGACGAGCGTCTCGCCCTTGCCCTCCTGCAGCAGCTCGGACAGGACGGGAAACGCGACGTGGCGGTCGGCCTCGCGGTCGGCCGGCTTCTCGTAGACGGCGACCGTCACGGCGCCCGTCGGCGGCGCGGATGGCTCGGGCGGCGAGGGAAGGTCCGCGCGCGACACGCCGATCGAGACGCAGCCGTCGAGCGCGAACGGCGCGAAAGCGACGAGGAGACCTCGCGCAACCGAAGAACGAAGGGAGAGTCGCAGGGTAGACCCCGCCCGAAGAATGCCACCGACCTCCTCCTTCGAAGAAATTCTTCTTCTAAGATGCCCGGAAGAGGCGATTGCATGACGTCGACGCGAACAGAGCGGGCCGCGACGGCTCTCACGAAAGCCCTCGGCATCGAGGTGCCGCTCATCTGCGGCGCGATGTACCCGTGCTCGAACCCCGAGCTCGTCGCGGCCGTCTCGGAGGCCGGCGGCATCGGCGTCGTCCAGCCGCTCTCCCTCGTCTTCGTCCACAAGCGGGAGTTCCGGGCCGGGATGCGGGAGATCCGGTCGCTCACGAAGAAGCCCGTCGGCCTCAACGTCCTGACGGAGAAGTCGCTCTCGTCCGTCTACGCCAAGCGCATGTCGGACTACGTCGACGTGGCGCTCGAGGAGGGCGTGCGGTTCTTCGTGACGGCGCTCGGGAACCCGCGCTGGGTCGTGGACCGCGTGAAACCGGCGGGCGGCGTCGTCTACCACGACGTCATCGACCGCCGCTGGGCCGAGAAGGCCGCCGCCGAGCGCGTCGACGGCCTCATCTGCGTGAACCGGCGGGCCGGGGGACACCTCGGGAAGAGGAGCCCCGAGGAGCTCTACGCCGATCTCGCGGACCTGAAGCTGCCCCTCGTGTGCGCGGGCGGCGTCGGCAGTCCGGCGGAGTTCCGCGCGATGCTCGACCTCGGCTACGCGGGCGTCCAGTGCGGCACGCGGTTCATCGCGACGACCGAGTGCACGGCCCACGCGGACTACAAGAACGCGATTCTCGAGGCGGACGAGGACGACATCGTCCCGACCGAGCGCGTCACGGGCGTGCCGCTCGCGGTCATCAACACGCCGTTCATCGAGCGGATGGGGACGAAGGCGGGCCCGCTCGGGCGGCTCATGCTCAAGGGCCGCCGGACGAAGCACTGGGTCCGCGCGTGGTACTCGCTGCGCTCGGCGTTCCGGCTGCGCGGCGCCTCCATGAAGGGCGCGACGTCGGCCGACTGCTGGCAGGCGGGCAAGAGCGTCGCGACGATCACGTCGGTCGAGCCCGCGGGGGAGATCGTCCGGCGCTTCGCGGCGGCGCTCTGACGGAGCGCTACCCCGCTATTTCGGCCACACCGACAGAGCGATGAAATCGACGAAGATCATCGTGTCTCCGTGGTCGGTCGAAAAGAAATTGCCGTCGGCGACATTCGCGTGGCCCAGCACTCCGTGCCACCGTCCTCCGCTTTGAATCCACTGAGAATGCGTCGGCGGTCCGACCTTGGGAACGTGGTGTGTCCTGCAGATCCAGTCGACGATGTCCCGGCCCATCGAGATCTGAAAAGGCGTGAGCTCATCCGCGATGACCCTGGGATCCTGACCCCGTACGCCTCTCCTCGCGGGAATGCTTTCAAACTCTATTCCCAGGTAGAGGTCATTTGCGCCGGGGCCCACGTGTGCCGCGCTGTGGCGGTGTCGACGAGCTGGACCGCCTCTCCGCTGCACTTGCCAACCAGAAAGTGCGGGGCTTTGGGCCCTGCCGCGAATCCATCGAGACAGTGCTGATAGCCGGCCTCGGTGCGATGGAGCACGAGACCAATCGGGTGGAAGCGGTGGCCTCGAACACGCGACGGGACGAACTGCACATTTTCCATGAGTGCCATACGTGCCTCCTCAGAGGACGGCGGCGAGGGAAAGAGACCGCGGGGTGCGTGCGAGGTTGGCCATGGTCCCTCCTTCGGACTCGTCCGAAGGTGTGGCCGGGAGCGCGGAGGAGTCCTGAGGGAATCCTCAGGAGATTTCGGGGAGGCGAGCGTGTGCGGACGGGCGTCAGGCGCTTCCGCCGTCCGCGCGCAGCTTGTTGTACGCGTCCAGCGCGGCGACCTTGTAGCACTCGGCGAACGTCGGGTAGTTGAAGACGGTGTCGACGAGGACGTCGAGCGTGCCGCCGAGGGCGAGGAAGCTCTGGCCGATGTGGATGAGCTCGGTCGCGGCCGTGCCGAGGATGTGGACGCCGAGGAGCAGCCGCGTCTCGCGGTGGACGAGGATCTTCAGGAGGCCGATGTCGTCGCCCACGATCGCGCCGCGCGCGATCTCGCGGTACTGCGCGACGCCCGTCTCGTACGGCACGGACTCCTTCGTGAGCTCCTCCTCGGTCTTCCCGACCATCGAGATCTCGGGCACGGAGTAGATCCCGATCGGGAAGAGGTGGGGGAGCGACGTGCAGGGGACGCCGAACGCGTGGCAGGACGCGAGACGCCCCTGCTCCATCGACGTCGAGGCGAGCGCGGGGAAGCCGATGATGTCGCCGACGGCGTAGATGTGCGGTTGCGCCGTCTGGTAGGCCTCGTTGACCGTTAGCCGGCCGCGGCCGTCCGCCTCGAGCCCGGCCGCCGAAAGGTTCAGCGCCGACGTCGCGCCGACGCGGCCCACCGAGTAGAGGAGAAGGTCCGCGCCGATCTTCTTGCCGGACTTCAGCGTCGCGGCGACGTGACCCGGGCGCTCGACCGCGACCTGCGCGACCTCTTCGCCGAGGCGGAGCGTGCAGTTCAGCTTGCGCAGGAAGAAGGACAGCGCCTCGGCGATCTCGTCGTCGACGAAGTCGAGGAGGACGGGCCGCTTGTCGACGATCGTGACCTCGGTCCCGAGCGCCGCGAACATCGACGCGTACTCGACGCCGATCACGCCCGCCCCGATCACGAGGAGGGACTTCGGAAGCTTCTTGAGGGTGAGGATGCCGTCCGAGTCGATCACGGTCTCCCCGTCGACGGGCACGGGCGGGGCGGCGGGCCTCGTGCCGACGGCGATCACGATCTTGTCGGCCTCGACCTCGACCGTGCCGGAGGAGCCCGTGACGGTGAGCGCGTGCGGACCCGTGAACGCC
This sequence comes from uncultured Acidobacteriota bacterium, assembly GCA_963776915.1. Lineage (GTDB taxonomy): Bacteria > Acidobacteriota > Thermoanaerobaculia > UBA5066 > UBA5066 > Fen-183. The sequence continues at coordinate 13,584 of CAVZPE010000002.1, forward strand.
GCGGTCCCGCCGAGGAGCGTGATCCCGTTCCGCTTCATCTGGGCGCGGATCACGTCGATCTCGCGGGTGATGACCTGGTTGCAGCGGAAGAGGAGGTCCCCCATCGTGATGTCGTCCTTCACGGTGTAGGACGCGCCGTAGTTCGCCCGCTGCGCGATCCCGCTCAGGTACAGGACGGCCTCGCGGAACGTCTTGGACGGGATCGTCCCCGTGTTCACGCAGACGCCGCCCACCATCTCGCGCTTCTCGCAGATCCCGACCCTCTTGCCGAGCTTGGCCGCCTGGACGGCCGCGCGCTGCCCGGCGGGCCCCGTTCCGAGGACGAAGAGATCGAACTGCTGCATGGGTCGGAGGGATTCTAGCCGCCCGTGTGAAGATCCCGGGGAGTGCGCGCCGCCGTCGCCGTTCCGGTCCGGGCCGTCCTGTTCGACATGGACGGCGTTCTCGTCTTCAGCGAGGACGCCTGGTTCGACGTGTACAACGAGACGCTCCGGTCCTTCGGCCACGCGCCGATCCCCCGCGCGGCGTTCGACGCGATCTACGGGAACGGGACCGAGGCCGACCGCGACGCGTACATGCCGGAGCGCTCGGTGGCCGAGGTCGACGCGGCGTACGTGCATTTCTTCGAGAAGTGCCTCGGCCGGATCCGCCCGAACCCCGAGGCCGCGGCGGCGCTCGGCGCCCTGCGCGCGAGGGGCGTCGTGACGTCCGTCGCGACGAACACGAACCGGATGCTCGCGGGGCGCATCCTCGAGGCGCACGGCCTGCTCGAGCTCGTGGACGCCGTCTCGGGCGCCGACGAGGCCGGCGCGGGCAAGCCGGACCCGGCCGTCGTCCGCCTCGCGGCCGGGCGGGCGGGCGCGCCGCTCGGCGAATGCCTCTTCGTGGGCGACTCGCGGTACGACGAGGAGGCCGCGCGCCGGGCGCCCGTGCGCTTCGTGGGATACCGCTACGGGTCGCGGGAACGGATCGACTCGCTCGGCGCGCTGCCCGCGCTCGCCGCCCCGGACGCCGCCGCGGGCAGAACCCTCGGCGCCGCCTCTTCGTAAGAGAGAACGCCATGCCCGCCGACTGGAAGAAGCTCGCCCGCGAAACCACCCACTCCTTCGACTCCGACGAGGTCCTCGGGATGTGGTCCGTCGACTGGCGGAGGGCCCGCGAGTCGTTCTTCGAGGACTACCGCCGGGAGATCGAGGCCGAGCCGCGCCGGTTCCGGCGCGGGATCCTCAAGGCGAACGCGGTCGTCTACGGCCTCACGCGCCGCCTCGCGCCGCCCCGGCGGATCGTCTTCGCGCTCGCCTTCGTCCTCGTCGTCCTCGCCGTCCTCGAGAACACGTTCGGGGACCGCTCGTCCGGCTTCGGGTTCCTCGCGCTCTTCGTCGCGGCCCTCGCCCTCATGTTCCTCCTCGCGATGGAGCTCGTGGACAAGCTCCACTTCAAGGACGAGCTCGTGATGGCGCGCGCGCTGCAGGCTCAGCTCGTCCCGCGGCCGCTGCCGGAGATCGGGTGCTTCGAGCTCGCCGGCGAGAGCCGCGTCGCGAACACGGTCGGGGGCGACCTCTACGCGTTCGAGCCGCTCCCCGGCGGGCGCGTGGCGGTCCTCTTCGGCGACGCGTCGGGTCACGGGATGGCGGCGGGCCTCGTGATGGCCGTGACGCACGCGGCCTTCCGGACGCAGCTCGGCATCGACGCCTCCCCTCTCGCCATGGCGACGTCGCTGAACCGGGTCCTCTGCGAGACGGGTAGCTCCCGGTCCTTCTTCGCCGGAATCTGCGGTTTCCTCGAGGCCGACGGCGCGTTCTCGGCGATCGTCGCGGGGCACCCGCCCGTCCTCAAGCTCGACCCGGAGGGCCGCGTCGTCGAGCGACTCGGCAAGGGCGCCTATCCCCTGGGCATCCGGAAGAACACCGTGTGGACGCCGCAGGCGACGTCCCTCGCCCCGGGCGAGACGCTCCTCTTCCACTCGGACGGGCTGCCGGAGGCCCGCGGCGAGAGCGGCGAGGAGTTCGGCGACGCCCGCGTCGAGGCCGTGGCCGCCCGCAAGGCGGGCGCGCGGCCCGGCGAGCTCGTCGCCGCCCTCACGTCCGACCTCGACCGGTTCCTCGGCCGCGTCCCGGCCGACGACGACGTCTCGATCGCCGCGGTCCGTCGGAAGCTCGCGTGACGGCCGGCGGCGCTGCCGCATCTGGAGGCGGAGGGCGTCGGGGGGCGCTTCTGATCGCGGCCGCGGCGCTCCTCTGGTCGACGGGCGGGCTCGCGATCAAGCTCGTGCCCCTCCCGGCGCTCGGCGTCGTCTTCTGGCGCTCGTTCGTGTCCGGGATCTTTCTCCTCGCCGTCTTCCGGCCGTCGCGCGAAAGGTGGCGGCACGCGGCGCCGTCCACGGTCGTCGTCTACGCGCTCATGATCCTGACGTTCGTGTCCGCGACGAAGATGACGACGGCCGCGAACGCGATCTTCCTGCAGTACACGGGGCCGCTCTACGTCCTCGCGCTCGCGCCGTTCCTCCTGAAGGAGCCGTTCCGGAAGATCGACGCCGCCGCGCTCGGCGTCGCGCTCTGCGGGATGTCCCTCTTCTTCGTCGGGAAGCTCGATCCCGGCGCGTTCCGGGGGAACCTCGTCGCGGTCGTCTCGGGCCTCTTCTTCGGCCTGACGATCCTCCTCCTGCGCCGCGACGCGTCCGGCGACGCGATCCCTTCCGTCATCGCCGGCAACCTCGCGGCGGCCGCGATCGCCCTGCCTTTCGCGTGGGGCGACCTCGCGCTGGACGCGAAGGGCGCCCTCCTCGTTCTCTTCCTCGGCATCTTCCAGCTGGGCATCAGCTACGTCCTGTTCGTGAAGGGGCTGAAGACCGTCCCCGCGGCCGAGGCCTCGCTCCTCGGGATGCTCGAGCCGATGTTCAATCCGCTCTGGGCGTTCCTCGGGCTGGGCGAGCGCCCGTCCGGATGGGCGTCGCTCGGCGGGGCGATTGTCCTGGCCGCCGTCGCGGGCCGGACCGTCTTCGGGGCGCGCGCCGGCGAGGCCGCCGTGCCCGCGACCCCGCCCTCGCCGGACTGAACGGACGGGATCCGCTCGCACTCGTCTCCCGCCTCCTCGCCGAGGGCGGCCCAGCCCCCTGCCGAGCACGCGGGCCGCTTCAGGATCAGGATCATGGCCATGTCCTCCGGCGCGTGTCAGCGCCTCGTCGCGACGACCTCGAGATATTCGGCGTCGACTTCGGTCGCGGGCGCCGACGGGCGATGGTGCCGTGTCCAGTGGGCCGTCAGCTCGGCCGCGAGCGCGGCGCGCCCGTCCTCGCCGAGCCCCTCGAAGGTCCGGACGGTCGGGCCGTACGCGGCGCGGAAGAGCTCGGCCGTCCCCGCCGGCGTGTGGGGATACCGGAACGTGAGCGTCCGCACGGCCGTCTCGACCTCCCAGAGGGACCCGTCGAAGCGCTCGCGGACCGTCTCCTCGTCTCCCCAGAGGAGCGGGCTCGGGACCCCGGGCGGAGGCGGCATGGCCGCGACGTGCTTGGCGAGCATCCGGCCGACGAATCCGGTCCGCGTCCAGTTCGCGAGGGCCACCTGGCCGCCGGGCCGCGTCACGCGGGCGAGCTCGGCCATCACGCGCTCGGGACGCGCCGCGAACATGAGGCCGAACATCGAGAGGACGACGTCGAACTCACCGTCGTCGAACGGCATCTCCTCGACGTTGCCCTCGCGCAGCGTCAGGGCGACGCCCTCGCGGGAGGCCCAGGCCGCGGCGTCGCGGAGGAGGCACGGGACGAGGTCGAGGCCGGTCACCAGCGCGCCCGTGCGGGCGGCCGGGATCGAGAGGTTCCCGGAGCCGGACGCGGCGTCGAGGACGTCGAGGCCGGCCGAGAGCCGGCGCCGCGCGACGAACGCCTCGGCCTCGTGGCGGAAGCCGGTCGAGATGCGGTCGTAATCGCCCGCGCTCCACGTCCGGCGGCTGCGCTCCGTCAGCGCGTCGCGGCGGCTCACGGTCCCGCCGAACGCGGTGACGTCGCCCGTCGGCGTCCCGCAGACGGGCGCGCGGGGGGGAAGGTCGGAGAACGTTGCGCTCATGGGTGCCTCCTGGCGTCCCGGCGGTTCGCCCCCGGGACGCCCGCAACGTAGGCCCCGGCCGGCCCGCTTGGAATGACACCGAGTCCGCGTCTCTTCGCCGGCCGTCCGCACCGTGCGCCCCGTCACGGCCGCCGGCGCGACCGGCCATAATCGAGACGTGGACCCGCTCTCGGACGTCCTGCGCGCCGTCCGGCTCGACGGGGCGTTCTTCTACCTCGTCGAGGCCGTGCCGCCGTGGTCCGTGGCGTCGGTGGCCGCGCGCGAGCTCGTCCCGCGGGTGCTCCCCGGCTCGGAGCACCTCATCCCGTACCACATCCTCACCTCGGGAAGCTGCTGGGCCGGTGTCGCGGGGGAGGGCCAGGTCCTCATGCGGCCGGGCGACGTCGTGGTCTTTCCGCAGGGCGACGCGCATTTCATGTCGAGCACCGAGGGCCGGCGCGTGGACCCCGGCGTCCACGGAACGTCGCCGGACCGTTACGCGGGCACGGTCCACCTGGGCCCCGAGACGGCCCCCGAGACGACGTTCGTGTGCGGCTTCCTCGGCTGCGACGTGCGTCCCTACAACCCGCTCCTCGCCTCGCTGCCGCGGCGCATGCACGTCCCCGGGATCGCCGGCGGATGGCTCGCGGAGTTCCCGCGCCAGGTCGTCGCCGAGTCGCAGACGGGGGGCGCCGGGAGCGAGACGATGCTCACGCGGATGGCGGAGCTCATGTTCGTCGAGGTGGTGCGGCGCCATCTCGAGCGGCTCCCGCCGCAGAGGACGGGGTGGCTCGCGGGCCTGAAGGACCCCGTCGTCGGGCCCGCGCTCACGCATCTCCACGAGAGCCCGGCACGCGCCTGGACGCTGCCCGAGCTGGCGCACGCGGTCGCGTCCTCGCGCACGGTCCTCGTCGAGCGCTTCACGCACCTCGTCGGGATGCCGCCGATGCAGTACCTGACGCTGTGGCGGCTGCAGCTCGCGGCGGAGAAGCTGTCGCACGGGTCGGCGAAGGTGGCGACGGTCGGCGAGGACGTGGGCTACGAGTCGGAGGCCGCGTTCAGCCGCGCGTTCAAGCGCGCGACGGGCCAGTCCCCCGCCGCGTGGCGCCGGGCGCGGCAGGGCGCGTAGCGTGCCGCGCTTCGCCGCGTTCCTCAGGGCC
>CAVZPE010000003.1:7500-54267 GCA_963776915.1 uncultured Acidobacteriota bacterium
TCGACGGCGCGCCCGCCGCGCCACCTCAGCCGGAGGCCCGGAGACCCGTGATTCGCGCCAGCCGTCCGTCGGGGGCGAGCGTGAAGACGTTCGTCCCGCGCGCCTTCGCCGTGCCGTCCTCACCCTCGGCGACCCAGTCCACCAGGCCCCAGCCCTGGCACTGCCGGGGCTCGCCCGCCCGCCTGAGTGTCAGGCCGGGCATGTACACCGGGACGAGCGCGAGGTGAGCCTCGAGCTCGGCCCTGTCGAAGAGCGCGCCGAAAGCGTCCCGGTACTCGACGTCGTCCGTCACGGAGGCTTCGAGCGCCGCGCGAACGTCCGCCGGGGTTCGCGCATTCCACGCGGCGAAGTAGCGGTCGAGGACGCCGGCGAGGCCCGCGTGCTGCTCCTGCGCGACGACCGTCGAGAAGACGGCCATCTGGTGCCGCCAGCCCGCGACGTGCGCGTCGCGCGTCTTGACGTCCGCGACCTCGTGCCGGAGCGTGACGAGCGTTCCCCCGCGGCGGCTCTGGAGCGCAACCGTCACGCGGGAGCCCCCCGGCGGGATCGGCTTGCCCGGCGCGTCGTACCCGTAGCTGAACGCGATGAACTCGCCCGGCACGATCTCGAGGACCTCTCCCGAGGCCGTCTCCCCGTTCGGGTAGCGGATGCGCATCCTTCCGCCCACTCGCCCCTCGATCGTGGAGCCGGCGCCCCACCAGGCCGCGAAGCGCTCGGAATCCGTGAAGTAGCGGAAGACGGTGTCGCGCGCGGCGAGGATGAGGATCGTCCGCTCGACCGTCCTTTCGAGGGGGTGCGCATTCGGAATCATCGGCGTCTCCTGCGGGTACGAAAGCCGGCGCGGGGGCCGCGGCGGGCCTCCTCGAGCTCGGCGAGGACCTTCAGACGGTCGAGCGCGCCCGCCCAGTGCGCCTCGAGCGCGCTGCGGTACGGGCCCAGGACCCGGCGGCGGGCCCGGTAGAGCCGGCGGCGGCCCTCGACGCGGCACGCGACGAGGCCCGCGTCCCTGAGGACACGGAGATGCTGCGACACGGCGCCGAACGTGACGTCCGGGAGCGCCCCGTGGATCGCTCCCGCGCTCCTCTCGGCCGTCCAGACGAGGCGCAGGATCTCGCGCCGGCGGGGCGTTCCGAGCGCGGCGAGCGTCGCGTGCATCGCGTCCACGACATTACTTTAGTAATTACTAAATTGAAGTCAAGAAGAAAAGGGCCGCCGGTCACCCGGCGGCCCCGTGGAAAGACGCTACTTCGAGTCGCAGCAGTGCTTCGGGCAGGACGACGGGTCGCAGGTCGCCGCGCCCGAGGACGAGAACGAGACGGCGGCGATGGCGACGAGGGCGGCGGCCGCGAGGCCGAACAGGACCTTCTTCATGGGGTTCTCCTTGTGTTCGAAGCGTTTCGGATCGTGAGGACGGACGCGGCCCGTCCGCGGCCCGCGCGGGGCCCGCCTCAGTTCCGGAACGTCACGAGGAGAACGTGCCGGGGAGGGGATGCCGCGAGGAACGAGAGAGCCTGTGCGACGACGGTCCGAAGGACGGCGCGCGCCACGCCCGGCCTGTCGGCGACGTTCGACTCCGCGGCGTCGCGCGCGAGGCGGGCCGCCTCCCGGGTCTCACCGAGCGCGCAGGTCGCGGCGCCGCAGGTGGCGCACCGGTCCGGCGCGGGAGTCCTGGGAGAGGCGGGCGACGACGAGCGCGAGCAGCAGTCCCCCGCGGCTTCCGCGGGCGCCGGGCAGACCGAAGGAGAGGCGGCGAACGGGGCGAGAGCGCTGCACACGCCCACCGCGGCCAGAGGGGCCGCCAGCAGCGCGACGAAGACGGCGCGTCTCAGTCTCGGGCCCACGCCGGGAGTCTACGCCGGCCGCATCTCCGGATTTCAGGACGTAAGAAGTTCTTAGAAGGTGGATGGGCGCCGCGACTCGAGAAACCGCCGCGACGAGGCGCGCGTCTCGGCCCCCACACACCTTCAAAGAAATCTCCCGGCGCGACGCGCCGCTTCTTCCGTTCGGAGCCGCAGCAGGACGACCTTGTCCGGCGACGTCTCCCCCGAGACGAGCTCGACGTCCGACGGCGCGAGCCCGAAGGCGTCCGCGACGAGGGCGAGCACCTCGCGGTTCGCCCTCCCCCGCTCCGGCGGCGCCTTCACGGACACCTTCAGGGCGCCCCCGTGCGGGCCGAGGACGCGCGAGCGCGAGGCGCCGGCCGAGACCCGCAGGCGCAGCCGCGTTCCGCCGGCATCGTCCGTGAAGGAGAGGCCCTCGTCGTCCACGCGCTCAGGGCCGCGGGACCGGGGCCGTCACCGGGGGGTCGTCGCCCGCGCCCTCCGCGGCCTCCTCGACCGGGAAGAGCGTGGCCTGCGGGTCGGGCACGCGGAGCGGCACGGGATAGTGGCCCGAGAAGCACGCCGAGCACGTCTCGTGGTCGCCGTGGCCGAAGGCCGCGAGCATGCCCTCGAGGCTCAGGTACCCGAGCGAGTCGGCCTCGATGAAGGCCCGGATCTCCTCGACGGACTTGGACGACGCGATGAGCTCCTTGCGCCGCGGGGTGTCGATTCCGTAGTGGCAGGGATTCTGGGTCGGCGGCGAGGAGATCCTCAGGTGGACCTCGGTCGCGCCGGCCGACTTCAGCATCTTCACGAGCTTGCGGGACGTCGTGCCGCGCACGATCGAGTCGTCCACGAGGACGACGCGCTTCCCGCCCACGACCGACCGCACGGCGTTGAGCTTCACCTTGACGCCGAAGTTGCGGATCGACTGCTTCGGCTCGATGAACGTGCGGCCGACGTAGTGGTTTCGCACGAGGCCCATCCCGTAGCGGATCCCGCTCTCCTCCGCGAAACCGAGAGCCGCGAACATTCCCGAGTCCGGCACGGGCACGACGATGTCCGCGGGCACCGGGTGCTCGCGCGCGAGGCGCCGCCCGAACGCGCGGCGCGATTCGGCGACGGACTTGCCGAAGACCGAGGAGTCCGGCCGCGAGAAGTAGACGTGCTCGAAGACACAGAAGGCCGTGCGCTGGCCCATCGCGAACGAGGCGGAGGCCGTGCCCCCGGAGTCGAAGACGACGATTTCCCCTGGCTCGACGTCGCGGAGCGGCTCGGCGTCGATGAGGTCGAACGCGCACGTCTCGGACGCGACGACGGTCGCGTCCGGCTGCCCCGGCACCTTGAGACGGCCCATCGTGAGCGGCCGGATGCCCTGTGGGTCGCGGGCCGCGAGGACCCGGTCCCGCGCGAGGAGGACGATCGAGTAGGCGCCGCGCACGCGGGCCAGGGCCTCGCGCAGGGCGCCGACGACGTCCTCGCGCCGCGAGCGCGCCATGAGGTGGAGGAAGACCTCGGTGTCCGAGGACGTCGTGAAGATCGAGCCTTCCTGCTCGAGCTCGCGCCTGAGGTCGTCGGCGTTCACGAGGTTCCCGTTGTGCCCGATCGCGAGCGGGCCCTTGTTCGTGTTGTAGACGATGGGCTGCGCGTTCTCGAGGCGGGACTCGCCCGTCGTCGAGTAGCGGACGTGGCCGATGGCCGAGTGGCCGGGCAGGCGGGCGAGCCGCGCCTCGTCGAAGATGTCCGCGACGTAGCCCATCTGCTTCTCGACCGCCATCCGCTGGCCCGTCCAGGTCACGATGCCCGCGGACTCCTGTCCCCGGTGCTGCATCGCGTAGAGGCCGAGGTACGTCAGGTTCGCAGCGTCCGGATGCCCGAAGATGCCGAAGACACCGCACTCGTCGCGGAACTTGTCCTGCGCCTCGCCCCGGAAGATCCCCGCCACGTCCTGAGTTTAGTCCGTAACCGGTCCCCCGGCTCTGCCTCCGGCGCGGAGCAATAGGTGGTGCCGTTTTGAAGAATTCTTAGAAGGTAAGAGGGGCGAGGCTGCCGGCGAAGTAACGCGTGGGCGGCCGACGCGAGCCGCCGAAGATCTTCTCTTCTCCCCCCGCTAGTCGATCTTCGTATCGCCCTTCTCGAGCTTCGCGATCGCGTCCGCGATGCCCTTCTTGTTCGGCTCGTCCGGCGCCTGCTTGAGCGCGAGGCGGCCTTCCGCGAGCGCCTTCTTCGCGTCGCCGACGCCGGCGTAGCCGCGCATGAGCCCGACGTGCACGGGCCACTGGTTCGGGAACCGCTTCGCGTTCGTCTGGAAGATCGCGAGGGCCTGCTGCGCCTTCCCCTCTGCGAGGAGGCCTCGGCCGACCTGGTGGATCTGGATGGGCGTCGCGCCGGGCAGGTTCACCGCCTTGTCCCACGTCTTCGCGGCCTCTGCCTCGAGGCCGTTCGCGGCCTGGGCGCGCGCGAGCGTCGTCAGGGCGAGGACCTGGCCCTCCCCGCCGAAGTTCGGGCCCGCGCCGCGCTGCGCCCAGTCGAGCGCCTCGGCGGGGGCGATCTTGTTGCGCAGGGCGTAGTCGGCGGCCTGCTGCCAGTTCCTCCAGTTGAAGCCGGTATAGCCCCGCAGCGCGTCCTTCATCTTCGCGATCCAGCGGGCGGGCGCGTCGTCGACCGTGATCGTGACGGGGACCTGCAGGTCCTCCCACTTCAGCGCGACGACGGCCTTCGTCGGCTCACGGTCGGTGAACTCGTACGTGAGCCACTCGTGGTACTCGCTCTTCGCGGGCTTCGCCGTCACGCGGAGGACGTCCTCCTTCGGGTCGTACCAGTAGCTCCCCCACGAGGTCGTGTTCTTCGAGAAGATGAACGTCCATTCGTCCGGGCCGGTGATCGCGAAGAGAGCGTAGGACCCCGCGGGCAGCGACTTGCCCTGCACCTTGATCTCGCCCGTGGTCGTGAAGACCGTGCTCTCGTTGGCTCCGGCGCGCCACGGACAGGACTTGCAGTCGTTGAAGTCCAGCTCCGTGAGTCCGTAGGGGACGAGCCCGCCCCAGATCTTCCCGCGGCGGTCGTTCCCCCGAAGGACGACTCGCGGGCTCCCGTACGAGATCGAGACCTCCTCGGGCCCGATCTGCTGCGTCACGGACGCGCGCTGGTTGTCGCCGCTCGGGGGGAGGTAGTGCGGCTGGGCGATGGCGGAAGGCGAGGAAAGGGTGACGAACGCGGCAGTAGCCGCGAGCGCGAGGGCTCGGACGGTCTGTTTCATGGAGGCTGATACGCAACGGGAAGGGGTGAGTTTCTTTCAGTTTTCGGATATTCCCCGGATGCCCGGAGTCAAGGGCGCGCTGCGCGCGCCGCGTAGCGGTCGAAGACCCTTGACACCGGGCATCCGGGCAAAGATTTGCTCATATCGGCGGCTGCATCAGCAGCCGCCGCATATCAGAAGAAATCTCTCGTTCTCCTCAGAATTGCATCCAGCATCGCCGGCGTGAGCCTTCCCGTGAAGGTGTTCTGCTGGCTGACGTGGTACGAGGCGATCAGGCGCTTGCCGCCGATCTCGACCTCCGCCCCGTGCGCGAACTTCGGCAGCGGCCTCGGGCGACCCGCGCCGCTCGCGACGAGCGCCTCGATCGACGCCCTCCAGGCGTGCGCGCCGAGGGCGAGGACGACCCCGAGATTTCGCAGCGCCGCGATCTCCCTCACGAGGAACGGGCGACAGCGCGTGAACTCCGCCGGCGTCGGCCTGTTGTCGGGCGGGGCGCAGCGCGCCGCGGCGGCCACGTAGGCCCCGTGGAGCACGAGGCCGTCGTCGCGGGAGACGGAGCGCGCCTGGTTCGCGAAACCGGCGCGGTGGAGCGCGGCGAAGAGAAAGTCGCCGGACGCGTCGCCCGTGAAGACGCGGCCCGTGCGGTTGCCCCCGTGCGCGGCGGGCGCAAGGCCGACGACGAGGAGACGCGCGCCGGGATCGCCGAAGCCGGGGACCGGGCGTGCCCAGTAGCGCTCGCCGCGAAAGCGACGCGGCGGGTTCGCCGCCGCGGCCTCGCGCCAGGCCACGAGGCGCGGGCAGGCGCGGCAACGGGAGACCTCGCGCGCGATCCTGCCCAGCGAATCCGTCATGCTGCGGGAGGATTCGCGGACGGCCTAGTGCCCGGCGGCGGGGGCCGCGACCGTACTCGCGGCCTTCGCGGCGCTCGCGGCGGCGGTCTTCGTCGCGACGGCGGCCTTGTCCGCGGCCTCCTTCGTCGCGGCGGCGGCCTTGTCCGCGGCCTCGCTCACCGAAGCCGCGGCGCTCGCGGCGGCCGTCTTGGCGGTCTCGGCGGCCTCGCTCACCGACCTGGCCGCCTCGGTCCCGGCCTCGCGGGCCTTCTCGATCGCCCGGTCGGCGGCCGCACCCGCCTTCTCGAGGGAGTGCGACTCCTTCCTTGCACAGCCCGGAAAGGCGATCGCGCTGACGAGGGCGAGAGCGAGCGCTCCGCCTCGCGCCCGGCCGAGGATCACGGTCATGGCGTCCTCCTTCAGGAACCTCGACGCCCGTCGGCACCGGGTCGCCGCTCGAATTCCAGCAAGAATGCGGCCCGCAAAAAGTATGACGAGGCGTGCAGGAACGCAACCGACCAGCCGACGGCGCCGTCGAGAAAACCGCGCTTGAGGACGAGGCAACGAAGGAACTCGAACGCGGGTCTCAGGAAGAGGCCGGCCGCACTCCCGCGCGCCCCGCGGTCGTAGCGGTCCTCGGCGCCGAGCTGCGCGTAGCGGGAGGCCTTGCGCACCGCGTCCGAGAGGTCGCGGTACGGGTAGTGGACGAGCGGAGACGCGAGGCGCCCGACGGGTCCGTCGACGGCGAGCGCCTCGTGTACGCGCCCCCCCTCGGCCCGCAGGCCGCGCGTGCGGCGCCCGAGGCGCAGCTTGACGTCCGGGTACCAGATCCCGTGCCGGATCGGGCGGTCGAGGAAATACGAGAGACGCGGCATGCGATAGCCGGCGACTCCGGGATCGTCCGCCTCGAGGACGGAGAGGATCTCCTGGCGCAGGACCTCCGAGACGCGCTCGTCCGCGTCGAGCACGAGGACCCAGTCGTGGCGTGCGAGGTCGAGCGCCCGGTTGCGCGAGCCCACGAAGCCGTCCCACCCGATCGGCACGAACCGCGCGCCCGCGAGACGCACGGCCTCTGCGGTCCCGTCGGTGGACCCCGTGTCCGCGACGACGACGTCTTCCGCGAACGCGACCGACGCGAGCGCCGCCGGCAGGCGGTCCTCCTCGTTCTTCGCGAGGATGACGACGGAGAGCGGCGCGCGCACGGGCAGAACATTAGCAGGGCGCTATCCTGTCCCGCCGTGAGGCTGCTCGCGCTGGACCTCGGCCCCGGGATGCGCGGGGGGCAGCGCCAGTCCGCGCTTCTCCTCGCGGGCCTCGCCGCGCGCGGGCACGTCCTGCGGCTCCTCGCGCGCCGCGGCGGGCCGCTCGCGCCGGCCGCCCGCGCGGCCGGAATCGAGACGGCCGAGATCCCGGCCGGCTCCGAGGCCTCCCCCGGCATGCTCGTCGCGGTCGCGCGCGAGGCGCGGTCGTTCCGCCCCGGGATCGTCTACGCCGGCGACGCCCGCGGCCACGGAGCCGCGGTATTCTCCCGCGCCGCCTCCGCCGTACCGCTCGTCGTCCACCGCCGCGTCGATCTTTCCGCCCGGCCGGGGCCCGCTGTCGCGCCTCAAGTACCGTGCCGCCGCGCGCTACCTCGCCGTTTCGCGCGCCGTCGCGGAGAGCCTGGAGGCGGCGGGCGTCGCCCCCGGGAGAATCGCCGTCGTCCCGGACGGCCTGCCCGACGACGCGTTTCGCGAGAGCGTGGCCGCTCCGCCGCCCCCCTTCCGCCTCGTGCACGCGGGCGCCTTCGACGGCCTCAAGGGCCAGGGCCTCGTCGTCGAGACGCTCGCCCGGCTCGTCGCGGGCGGACTCGACGTGACCGCGCTCTTCCTCGGCGACGGCGCGGAGCGTGGCGCCGTGGAGGCGGCGGCCGCCGCGCGAGGGGTCGCGGCGCGCTGCACGTTCGCGGGCCAGGTCGAGGACGCCGCGGCCCGTTTCGCCGAGTGCCACCTCATGCTCCTCCCCTCGGCGAGCGAGGGGGGACCGCTCGTCCTCGTCGAAGCGATGGCGGCGGGCTGCCCCGCCCTCGTGCACGACGTGGGCGGTTCCCGCGAGATCGTCGGGGAAGGAGCCGCGGGCGTCCTCGTGCCGTCTCTCGACCCCCGCGCCTGGGAGGACGCCGTCCGCGGCATCCTTCTCGACCCCGAACGGCGGGCGCGCCTCGCCGACGCGGGACACGCCGCGGCCCGCCTGCGGACGATCGGGAGGACCGTCGCCCGCGTGGAGGAGGAGCTCCTCCGGACGCTCGGGGAGGCCGCCTGAAGACTCTCGTCCGCGCGACGAACTGGGTGGGCGACGTCGTGATGTCCCGCCCCGCCCTGCGCGCCCTGAAGGCCGCCGACCCGAAGGGCCGTCTCGTCGTCCTCGCGCGCCCGTGGGTCGCGGAGCTCTACCGGCTCGCGGACGAGGTCGACGACGTGCTCGTCGACGACACGGCCGACCGGCACGCGGGGGCCGCCGGGCGGGCACGCCTCGCGGGCGAGGTGCGCGCGATGGCCTTCGACCGCGCCGTGATCTTCCCGACGAGCTTTTCGACGGCCCTCGTCCTCGCGCGCGCCGGCGTCCCCGAGCGGATCGGCTACCGCGGCGAGGGCCGGGGCGCTCTCCTCACACGGGCGGTCCGCCTCGCTCCCGCGGCGGGCGAGCACCAGGTCTGGAAGCACCTGCGCCTCGCCGCGGCCGCGGGCGCCGCGATCGCCGCGGCCCCGGACGTCTCCTGGGACGCGCCCGGCGCCCTCCGCGAGGCCGTCCGGGCCCGCCTCGCGGAGGCCGGCGTCACGGGAGCCTTCGTCGCGGCCCACGTCGCCTCCTTCGCGCACGCCGCCAAGCGCTGGGACCTCGCGCGCTTCGCTTCGGTCTTCGACGGCCTCTCCGCGCGCGGACTGTCCGTCGTCCTCCTCGGGAGCGCCGGCGAGAAGGCCGTGAACGCCGAGGCCGCGTCGCGGGCGAAGAAGGCGCGCGTCGTCGAGCTCAGCGGAAGGACGACGCTTCCGGAGGCGCTCGGCGTCCTCGCGTCCGCCCGCCTCTTCGTCGGGAACGACTCGGGCCTCGCGCACCTCGCGAGCGCCGCCGGGACGCCGGCCGTCGTCGTCTTCGGGCCCACGGACCCGGACGCGACCCGCCCCTGGGACGGCCCGCGCGCCGACGGACGGCCGGTCCGCCTCGCGCTCGCGCGCCGGAGGACGCCGTGCGCGCCGTGCGGCTTCTCGATCTGCCCGATCGACCACGCGTGCATGGCGAACGTGACGCCCGCGGACGTCCTCGCGGCGGCCGAGTCCGTGCTCGGCTCTAGCGGAACCTCCGCGTCCCGATCGTGACGGCGCGGACGTAGAGCGTCTCGCAGGCGCCCGGGCCCGTGTCCGTGCGCGTGAGGCTCGTCTTCCAGACGAACCCGTCCGGGCCCTCGACGTCCACGAGGTCGCCCTCGAGCCGCACGACGTCCCCGCGCCTCACGTGCGCGAGCGCGGACGCGATGCGGCCGTCCGCCGGGATCAGGTGCGTGTTCGCCGTGTGCGAGGCCACGTACGAGGGATCGAGCGTGTCGTCGCACCGCCAGTTGTAGAAGCGCCCCGTCTGGAGGTACGACACGTGAGACCACGCGGGCTCCTTCGTCACGGCGCCCCACGTCAGGACGAAGTCCCAGGGGATCAGGGTGCCGGACGCTCCCGAACGGTAGCGCTCCGTGGCGCCGACGCGCGCCGCGACGTCGTAGGCCGCGCGCGGCGTGATGCGGAACGTCCGCCGCCCGTGCTTCTCCGCGAACGGCTCCCGGGCCGGCTCGAGCTGCACGGGCTCCTTGAGCGCGTTCGGCCGCACGACTCCTTCCGAGGACAGGAGCGCGAGCGGGATGCCGGGGAGGAAGCGGTCGACGGCGAAGAGGGCGACGAGCGCGATCGCCGCCGCCTTCAGGACGGCCGCCGCACGTCCCCCCAAGATCAGACCGCGCCGGGCGCGCTCCTCGTCCACGAAGCGGCACACGAGGTGGAGCGCCGCGAGGTGCAGCTCCTGGACGTGCGCCGTCTCGGTCGAGGGAACGACGATCCCGACGTCCCAGTTCGCGGCCTCCGCGCGGCCCTTCTCGCCCGTGAGGAAAACGGTCGAGAGGCCGCGCGCCTTCGCCGCCGCGAGCGCCTTCAGGACGTTCGGGCTCTTCCCGGACGTCGTGAGGCCCACGGCGACGTCGCCCGGCCTCGCGAGCGCCTCGATCTGGCGCGAGAAGACGACGGAGTAGTCGTAGTCGTTCGTGCAGGCCGTCAGGATCGCGATGTCCGAGACGAGCGCCACGGCCGGAAGCGCGGGGCGGTCGTCCTTGTAGCGCACGACGAGCTCGGCGGCGAAGTGCTGCGCCTGGGTCGCGCTGCCGCCGTTCCCGAACGCGAACGTCGTCCTGCCCGAGAGCGCCGCGTCCGCCACGAGGCGCGCGGCCTTCGCGACGCCTTCCCCGATCGACGCCTCCGCCCCGGCGGCGAGGGCCGCGAGGTCGGCGAAGTAGGCCCGCATCAGGCGTCTCCCTTCAGCCGCGCGACCATCGTCGACGTCGAGCGGCCGGCGACGAGAGGGACGAGGACGACGCTGCCCCCCGTGGACCGCACGAAGGGCGCGCCGACGACCGTCGCCTCCGTGTAGTCCCCTCCCTTGACGAGGACCTGGGGGCGGATCTCCTCGATGAGGGCCTGCGGCGTGTCCTCCCCGAAGACGACGACGAAGTCGACGGCGTCGAGGCCGCCGAGCACCTGGGCGCGGTCGGATTCCGACAGGATCGGCCGCCCCTCGCCCTTCAGCCGCTTCACCGACGCGTCGCTGTTGATCCCGACGACGAGGACGTCGCCGTGCGCGCGCGCCTCGGTGAGGAGCCGGACGTGCCCGGGGTGGAGGAGATCGAAGCAGCCGTTCGTGAAGACGACGCGCTTGTGGGCGCGTCGCAGGACGGCCGACACGGAGGCGACGTGCGCGCGGCCCAGGACCTTCTCGTGCGGCGACGCGACGAGGCCCTCGAGGAGGTCCGCCCAGTGGACGGGCGCCGTCCCGACGCGCGCCACCGCACATCCCGCCGCCCGGTTCGCGACCTCCGAGGCCGCGGCGAGGTCGAGGCCGCACCCGAGGGCGAGGCCGAGCGCCGCGAGGACCGTGTCGCCGGCGCCCGTCACGTCGAAGACCTCGCGGGCGCGCGCCGCGATCCGGCGCGGCTCCTGCCCCCGCACGAGGAGGAGCATCCCCTCCTCGGACAGCTTGACGAGAAGCGCCTCGAGGCCGAGCTCGTCCCGGAGCTTCTCCCCGAGCCGGGAAACGGCCGGCAGGTCGCGCGCCGTCTCGCCGGTCACCGTTTCGAGCTCCCGGCGGTTCGGCGTCAGGAGCGTCGCGCCGCGGTAGCGGGAGTAGTCCCGCCCCTTCGGGTCCACGAGCGCCGGGATTCCCTTCGCGCGCGCGGCCCCGAAGAGCGCGGACATCACGGCCGGAGTCAGCGTCCCCTTCGCGTAGTCCGAGACGAGGAGGACGTCCGCGGCGGCGACCGACGTCCGGGCGGCCTCGACGAGGGCAGCCTCGGCGGCGGGCGAGAGACCCGCGGGCAGCTCCTCGTCCACGCGCAGCATCTGGCGCCCCTCGGAGACCATGCGCCGCTTGACGGGCGTCGTGCGCCGCTCGTCCACGACGACCGTCCCGGAGGCTCCGGCCAGCGTCGTGAGCCGCCGGGCGAGCCACGCGCCCTCCTCGCCCGGCCCGACGGCGCCGAGCGTCACGACCCGCGCGCCAAGGGCCGCGAGGTTCTCGACGACGTTGCCCGCTCCGCCCGCGCGCCGGCTCATGGACGACAGCGCGAGGAGCGGCACGGGCGCCTCGGGGGCGACGCGCTCGACGCCGCCGATCCACGTCTCGTCGAGCATGAGGTCGCCCGCGACGGCGACCGTGACGCTAGGCGAGGCCGCGGCGAGAACGGCGATTTCCCGGGGTGTCACGGCGGTTTCCTCCGGCGAAGCTGGTCGAGCGCATCGGCGAGAGAGGGGGCCAGTATCGCATCCGGCGCGCGCTCGCGGACCTGCGCGCGGTGCTCGCGCCCGTGGCCCGTGAGAACGTGCGCCTGCGCGGCGCCGAGGGCGACGCCGGCGCCGACGTCGTCCCACTTGTCGCCGAGGACGGCCGAGCGCCGGGCCGAGAGCCCGTGCGCCGCGAGCGCGCGCGTGTGAAGGAGCGTCCCGGGCTTGCGGCACCGGCAGCGGATCGAGAGCTCCCGCACGACGCCGCCCGGGAAGTGCGGACACACGAGGACCCCCGCGACGGGGACGCCGCGGGCCGAGAGCCGCCGGACGACCTCCGCGTTCACGGCGTCGACTTCGGCGCACGTCAGGACCCCGCGCGCGAGGCCGGACTGGTTCGTGACGACGAACAGGAGCGTCCCCTCGTCCGTGAAGGCCTTCAGGCGCCGCGCCGCGCCGCGCGCGAGGCGCACGCCTCCGGGGTCCTTCAGGAAGCCGCGCTCGGCGATGAGCGTCCCGTCCCGGTCGAGGAAGAGCGCGTCCCAGCGCGGACGCGGGCGGGAGCGCCCGGGCCTCAAGGGCCTCCGGCGAGGGCCTTCTTGACGGCGTCCCCGAAGGCCTGCTGTGTCTGCGGCCCCGCGAGCTTCGCGACGACGGCGCCGCTCCGGTCGTAGATCAGGGTGTACGGGACCGCCCCGCTCCAGCTCTTGTCCACGGCCTCGATGAACGCCTGGGGATCGTGGCTCTTGGCCTGCCAGCAGACGAACGGGACCTTTTCCTTCGCGAGGAACTTCACGACGTCGGGGCTCTTGCCGAGCGAGTCGATCGACACGAGGACGACCGCGAGATCCTTCGCCGGGAACGCCTTCGCGGCGGCGGCGAGGGCGGGCATCTCCTCGCGGCACGGGTCGCACCACGTCGCCCAGAAGTTCACGAGGAGGACGCGCCCTTTCTTGGGCGCGACGACGCGCGCGCGGTACTGCTCCGGCTTCACGAGCTTCACGGGCTCGGCCGCGGCCGGGAGGACCGCGCACGCGAGCGCCGCGACCGCCGCGGACGCGAGGAGGCGCGCGCCGCCCCTCACACGCGCTTGATCGAGCACCCGAACGCCTTCGTCTCGGGGGCCGGGACCGGCTTGCCGGCGAGGATCGCCTCCAGGGCGTTCCTCAGGTCCGGGGACCTCACGTTCTTCGGGTCGTCCTGCGATTCGTCGATGCGCCCGTGGTACAGGAGGTCGCCCCGCGGCGAGATCACGAAGACCTCCGGCGTGTGCGTGGCGCCGTAGGCGTCGGCGACCCTGTTCCCCTCGTCCTTCACGACCGGGAACGTGAAGCCGTGCTCCTTCGCGTGCGCGGCGACCTCGGAGGCGGGCTCCGTCTTGTTCGAGTTGATCCCGACGACGGCGACGCCCTTCGCCGCGTACTCCTTCGCGAGCTCGGCCATGCGCCCGTTGTAGGCGTTCGAGACCGGGCACTTCGTCGCGACGAAGATCACGGCGACGGCCTTGCTCCGCGCGAGCAGGTCCTTCAGCGCGACGGCCCCGCCTCCGTCGGCGGCGGGGAGGGTGAAGTCGGGGGCGGGCGCGCCGATCTTCAGGGCGGCGGCGGGCGCGGCGGGCGCGCAGCCGAGGAGAGCCAGGGCGGCGGGGACGAGTGCCTTCTTCACGTACGGACCTCCACGAGACGGACGAACGCCTCCTCCGAGACGGCGGAGAGGCGGGACACGGGCAGGTCGATGGCGGGCGCCGCGTTCACCGTGACCGCGAGGCGGCCCTCGACGACGCGCCCGAGAAGCGAGACCGCGACGCCGTGACGGCGCGCCGCGTCGACGAGGTTGCGCTCGCGTCCCGCCGGGAGCGAGACGACCGCGCGGCCCGCCGACTCCGAGAAGAGCGCGCGCGTCGGGTCGAGCGGCGTCCCGAGGTTCACGACGGCGCCGAGGCCGCCGGCCGAGCATTCGGCGAGCGCCACCGCGAGTCCGCCCGACGAGACGTCGTGGGCGGAGGAGATCATCCCGTCGACGGCGATCTCGACGAGGAGGTTCACGACGGCCCGGACCGACGCGAGATCGAGCGACGGGCACGGGCCCTCGTCGCGCCCGAGGACCGCCGCGCGGTACTCGCTCGCGCCCATCTCGTCGCGCGTCGTCCCGAGGAGCGCGACGACGTCGCCGGCGCGGGCGAACCGCGCGCCGACGGCGGTCGAGACGTCCTCGAGGAGCCCGACCATGCCGATGGTCGGCGTCGGGAGGATCGAGACGCCGTCCGTCTCGTTGTAGAGCGACACGTTGCCCGAGACGACCGGCGTCTCGAACGCGCGGCAGGCCTTCGAGATGCCGCGGACCGCCGCGACGAACTGGCCCAGGATCTCCGGCCGCTCGGGGTTCCCGAAGTTCAGGCAGTCCGTGACGGCGAGGGGCCGCGCGCCGGTGCACGCGAGGTTGAGGGCGGCCTCCGCGACCGCGTGGGCGGCGCCGGTCTCCGGGTCCGCGGCGACGAAGCGCGGGGCGACGTCCGTCGTCGCCGCGATCCCCTTCGTCGTGCCGGGCACGCGGAGAACCGCCGCGTCGCCGCCGGGTCCCGCGACCGTGCTCGTCCTCACGCTCACGTCGTACTGTTCCCAGATCCAGCGCCTGCTGCAGAGGTTCGGGGAGGCGAGGAGCGACAGGAGCGCGGCCTCGTCCGCCGGCGCGCCGTCGAGGGCGACGGGGGTGGACGCCGGGAGCGGCTTCGGGAGCGCGTAGGGGCGCTGGTGGACGGGCGCGTCCTCGACGAGCGGCGCGATCGCGAGGTCCGCGGCGACCTCGCCGTTCCACAGGAGCGTCATCCTCCGGTCCCCCGTGACGACGCCGATCGTCTCGACGTCGACGCCCCACCGGCGGAACACGGCGGCCACCTCGGCCTCGCGCCCCTTGCGGACGACGAGGACCATCCGCTCCTGCGACTCGGAGAGCATGAGCTCGTAGGGCGTCATCCCCGTCTCGCGCATCGGGACCCTCGAGAGGTCGAGGCGCATTCCGACGCCGCCGCGCGAGCACATCTCGAACGTCGAGGACGTGAGGCCCGCGGCGCCCATGTCCTGGATCGCGACGACCGCGTCGCCCTCGAGGACCTCGAGGACGGCCTCGAGGAGGAGCTTCTCGACGAACGGGTCGCCGACCTGCACCGTGGGCCGCCTCTGGGACTTCGCGTCGTCGAAGACGTCGGAGGCCATCGAGGCGCCGTGGATGCCGTCCCGGCCCGTCTTCGAGCCGGCGTACAGGACCGGATTGCCGACGCCGGAGGCCTTCGCGCGGAAGATGCGGTCCTGGCGCACGAGGCCGACGGCCATCGCGTTCACGAGGATGTTCTTGTTGTAGGCGGGGTGGAAGAACGTCATCCCGCCGACGGTCGGGACGCCGATGCAGTTCCCGTAGCCGCCGATGCCGCGCACGACGCCGTCCACGAGGTCGCGCATCCGCGGGGCGGCCGGGTCTCCGAAGAAGAGCGGGTCGAGGATCGCGACCGGCCGCGCCCCCATCGTGAAGACGTCGCGGAGGATGCCTCCCACGCCCGTGGCGGCTCCCTGATAGGGCTCGATGAACGACGGGTGGTTGTGCGACTCCATCTTGAAGACGACCGCGAGGCCGTCGCCGATGTCGACGGCGCCCGCGTTCTCGCCCGGGCCCTGCAGGACGCGCGGGCCCGTCGTCGGGAACTCCTTCAGGAACGGGCGCGACGACTTGTAGGAGCAGTGCTCGCTCCAGAGAGCCGAGTAGATCCCGAGCTCGAGGAGCGAAGGCTCGCGGCCGAGGATCGCCTTGATGCGCTCGAACTCGTCCGGCGACAGGCCGTGCTCCGCCACGACGGCGGGGGTCAGAGGCGCGGCCGCGTTCGCCATGGAGACGCTAGTTTACCGGCTCGGCATCTTCGGCGGGCCGGGATCCGGCCCGCGCGGCGTCCAGCCCCGCAGCGGCCGCACGACGACCTCGGCCTTCAGGAGCGCGGCACGGACGGCCCGGCCGATCGCGCGGGCTCCCGGCGTGTCGCCGTGCAGGCAGAGCGTGTCGACTTCGAGGTCGTGGAAGCTCCCGTCCGTCGTCCTGACGCGGCGCTCGCGGATGATGGACATGGCCTGCGCGACGGCGGCCTTCGGATCGGTCAGGAGGGCCCCGGGCTCGTCCCGCGGAACGAGGGTGCCGTCCGGCCGGTAGGCCCGGTCCGCGAAGCCCTCGCACGCGACGGCCATCTCGAGGGCGGCGCCTTCCTCGAGGAGCTTCGAGCCCGGCGACGTGATGAGGACGAGGCGCGGGGAGATCGCGTACGCGGCCTGCGCGACGCAGCGCGCGACGTCCGCGCGGCGCGCGGCCTCGTGGTAGAGCGCGCCGTGCGGCTTCACGCCCACGAGCTCGCCTTCCTCCTGGCGCACGATGTTGCGCAGGGCCTCGATCTGCGACGTGAGCGAGAGCTCGAGCTCCTCGGGAGAGAGCTCGACGAGCGTGCGTCCGAAGCCCGCCGTGTCCGGGTAGGACGGGTGCGCGTTGATCGCGACGAAGCGGCGCAGGGCGAGGCGCGTCGCCTTCCGCATCGAGCGCTCGTCGCCCGCGTGCCCGCCGCAGGCGATGTTCACGCTCGCGACGTACTCCATGAGCGGCTCGTCGTCGAAGCCCTCCCCGCCGTCGAAGCTCAGGTCGACGGCGAAACGCGGCTTCTTGCGGTAATCGACGGCGTGCAGGGTCATCGAGCGCTCCCGGCCCGGACGTTCGCCTCGCGTTCGGCGAGGATCCTCCGGGCTTCGTCGACGGAGATTCTCTCAAAGCGGACGGTGCGGCCCGGGGCCGTGCGCACGAGCAGCCCGAGGTCGACCGACGCGACCGTCGCGATCTTCGGGTAGCCGCCCGTCGTGGGCCGCTCGGCGAGGAGGACGATCGGCTGACCCTCCGCCGTGACCTGCACGGCTCCCGGCGCCGTGCCCTCCGACGGCAGCGCCGCCGTCTCGACGAAGCCGAGCGACTCCCCGCGCAGGCGGATCCCCATCCGGTTCGACTCGGGAAGGATGCGGTACGCGCCCGCCCAGAACGCCGCGCGGGCGTCGGCGTGGAACCGCTCCTCCTGCGGCCCCGGCGTGGCGCGGACGACGACCTCTCCGGCCGGCGGGCGCGGCACGTTCGCGCGCCCCGGCAGGGGCGGGCCGAACGGCTCGCCGACGGCGAGGACGTCGCCCCTCTGCAGGCGTCGCCCCTGGTAGCCGCCGAAGCGCGCGGAGACGCACGTCGCGCGGCTGCCGAGGACGGGCGGCACGTCGACGCCTCCCGCGACGGCGACGACGGCGCGCACGGCGGCGGGTCCCGCCGTCAGCGCGAGCGTGCGGCCGTCCTCGACGCGGATCACCTCGCCCGGCGCCGGGCCGAACGGGCCGCCGACGACCGCCAGCGCGAGGTCGCCGATCGCCTTCAGGACGGGCCCGGAGAGCGTGATCTCGAGGGCCGCGGCGTCCGCCGGATTCCCGACGAGCCGGTTCGCGAGCCTCAGCGCCTCCTCGTCGAGCGCGCCCGAGGCGGGCACGCCCCAGGCGCCCCAGCCCGGGCGCCCGAGGTCCTGCACGGTCGTGAGGAGGCCGGGCTCGACGACGACGAAGCCGCGCGTCACCGCGAGAACCTCACCGTGTCGCCCGGGAGACAGGAGGAAGGGCGGGTCGCCCCGGAGGTCGAAGAGGCGCCGCGCCGTCGTGCCGAGGAGGTTCCATCCGCCGGGCGTCGAGCCCGGGTAGATCCCGACGTAGGGCCCCGCGAGCGCGATGCTTCCGGGCGGCACCGCGACGCGCGGGGCCGGGCGGCGCGGAAGGTGGAGGACCGGCGGGAGGCCGTAGAGATACGCGAAGCCCGGCGAGAAGCCGAGGAACCCGACCGTGTACGTCAGGGCGGTGAAGACCCGGACGAGCACTTCGGGGGTCAGGCCGCAGCGCGAGGCGATCTCGTCGAGGTCGGCGCCGTTCGGCGTGAAGAGGATCTCGTGCGCGCGCGGGGCGGGCCCGGGCGGCGCCGAAGGAGGGGCCGCTTCCAGGGCCGGGAGGCCGGAGGCGTCGAACCCCGGGCCGCCGAGCACGAGGCACGTGCGCGCCGCCGGGACGGCGTCGAGGAGGCCCGGCGGGTTCGCGGCGCGCAGGGCGGCCGCCGCCGCGCGGGCCTTCGCGTTCGCGGCGTATTCCTCGCCGTCCCACTCGAGGAGCCAGGCGCGCTCGCCGGCGTCCCTCACGCCGCTCTCCTCCGCAGGAGATAGACGGGCACGCCGAGGAGGACGAGCCCGTAGCCCGGCCACGTCGTGCGGGGCGTCTCCGCCGCGAGGACGGCGACGACGCCCGCTCCCGCCGCGAGGAAGAGGCCGGTCGTGACGGGGTGCCCGAAGGCACGATAGGGCCGGAGCGCATCGGGCCTCCGGTGCCTGAGGACCGGCACGGCCGCGACGAGGAGGAGAAGGACGACGAACTCGACCGAGACGACGTAGCGCAGGAGGTCCGAGTACGTGCCCGACAGGACGAGGCAGACGGCCCAGGCGGCCTGGAGCGCGAGCGCGGCTCCGGGCACGCCCGCCCCGTTCAGGCGCGCCGCGAACGCGGGAAGGAAGCCGTCCCTCGCGAGGGCCCAGACGACGCGCCCGCCGGCGAGGACGAGCCCGTTCGCGCAGCCGAACGTCGACACGAGAATCGCCCCCGCCATCGCGGCCCCGCCGGCGCCCGGCAGGAGCCGCTCGGCCGCGGCCGTTCCGACGCGGCCGTCGGGCGCCTCTGCGACGCCCTCGAACGCCGAGGACGTTCAGGTACCCGACGTTCGTGAGGACGTAGAGGCTCGCGACGAGCGCGCATCCGGCGAGGAGCGCGACGGGAAACGTGCGTCCGGGGTCCTTCACTTCGCCGCCGGGGAACGTCACGTTCGTCCACGCGGACTGCGAGAACGCGGGACCCACGAGCGCGAGGACGAACGCGGAGACGAGGAGAGGAGGAGAGACGGCGGAAGAGAGATTCGGAAGAGATTCTTAGAAGGTTCGGAGGGGGCCGGCGGCGGGGCGACGAGACATGCCATGGCCAGGACGAGGAGGGTTCCGAGCTTCACGGCGGTCAGGGTGTTCTGTAGGCGCGTCCCCGTCTTCAATCCGCGGGCGTTCGTCGCCGTGAGGACGAGGACGACGAGCGCGGCGGCGCCCTTTGCCGTCCAGCCGTGCACCTCCGGCGCGAGGACGCCGAGGAACTTCGAGAACGCGACGGCCACGGCCGCGATCGTGCCCGTCTGGACGACGAGCGCCATCGTCCAGCCGTAGAGGAACCCCGCCATGGGGCCGTACGCCTCGCGGAAGAAGACGTAGGGACCGCCCGCCTCGGGGAACATCGTCGCGAGCTCGGCGCACGCGAACGCCGCGAGGAGCGTGAGCGCGCCCGCGGCGGCCCAGACGCCGAGGAGGCGGCCGCCGGTCCCGACGAGACGCGCGGACTCGGCCGAGACGATGAAGATCCCCGAGCCGATCATCGACCCGACGACGAGCATCGTCGCGTCGAAGCGGCCGATGAGGCGGCGGGGAGCGCCCGGCTGATTCATGGGGACGCGTCACGTTACCTCAGCGGATGCCGGATCGCTTCGCCCGTGCCCGCTCCTTCGCCCCGCGGGTCAGCCCCTTCCAGCGTTCCCTCTCGGCGCGCGCGAGACCCTCGTCCTGCCGCCGGGCGAGCCAGGCCTCCTCTTTCCGGAGCTTCTCGAAGGACGCGAGCCGCCCCGCGTCGAGCCTCCCGAGCTCCAGGGCCTCGCGGACGGCGCACCCGGGCTCGAGGCCGTGCGCGCAGTCACGGTACCGGCATTCCTCCGCGAGCGCCGCGACGTCCGGGAACCCGGCCCCTCCGCCGCCGTCCCAGGGGAGCAGCTCGCGCATCCCCGGCGTGTCCACGAGGAGGGCGCCCGACGGCAGCAGGAAGAGGTCCCGCCGCGTCGTCGCGTGGCGGCCCCGTCCGTCGGATCCCACGTTCCGGATGGCCTGCGCCTCGACCCCGAGGAGCCGGTTGGCGAGCGTGGACTTCCCGACCCCGGACATCCCCGCGAGGGCGAGCGTCCGGCCGGGAGTGAGGTGCGGCGCGAGCGCGTCGAGACCCGCTCCGGTCACGGCGCTCACGGCCACGACCGGCGCGCCGGGGGCGGCGGCCTCGGCGTCGGCGACCCGCGCGGCGACGTCGCCGCACACGTCCGCCTTCGTGAGGACGACGAGAGGCCGCGCTTCGCTCTCCCACGCGAGGGCCACGTAGCGCTCGAGCCTCCGGAGGTTGAAGTCCGCGTCGAGGCCCGTCGCGACGAGGAGGACGTCCACGTTCGCGGCGAGGACCTGCGGCCGCGCGGCCTCGCCCGCGGCCTTGCGGACGATCCGGTTGCGGCGGGGAACGACCGCCTCGACGATCGCCGGGGAATCAGCACGGCCGCTCCGGGGGCTCGAAACGAAGACCCACCCAGTCGCCGACGGCCGGCAGGTCGAGGCGAGACGAGGCGCGATGGAGCAGGCGGCCCGCGGTCTCGGCCGCGTGCTCGCCGGCTTCGGCGACGACGAGGAGACGGCCCCGCTCCTCGCGGAGGACGCGGGCCGGAAGGAGGCCGAGAGAGGCGAAGGGTGAAAAACGACTTTCGAAGAATTCCGACCATCCGAAACGCTCGAGGAGCGTCATGTAAGTCTCCTTGGATAAAGAGAGGAAGAGGAGATTTCTTAGAAGGTGTACGCGGGCACGCGCCTTCGCCGACAGGCGAGCGCGAACGACACCCAGCCCTATTACCCTCTAGGAAATCGGGCGCGGGGAGAACTCACGGGCGCTGCTCGCGCGGCGCCGGGTTCTCAGAGCGGGGTCACAAGATCGTGTCTCAGAAGCCTTCGGCGAGAACTCTACACGATCCTCCCGGAATACGGGCGCCCGGCGGGCCGTTCCCGTCCCGTGGCCCGCGCCGACCTGCGCCTTCCCGCGAACGTCCCCGGCGACCTCTACGTCGACTCGTCGTGCATCGACTGCGCGACGTGCCGGCAGATGCAGCCCGCGGTCTTCGCCCGGGGGGACGGCCACTCCTTCGTCGCGCGCCAGCCCGGGACTCCGGAAGAGGACGCGCGCGCGCTGCAGGCCCTCGTCGCCTGCCCGACGGGGTCGATCGGGACCCGGGGCCGCGCCGAGGGGACACGCGAGGCGTCGAAGTCCTTCCCCGAGCCGGTCGGCGACGGCGTCTTCTTCTGCGGCTACACGTCCGAGAAGTCGTTCGGGGCGTGGAGCTGGCTGATCCGGCGCGACGCGGGGAACGTCCTCGTCGACTCGCCCCGCGCCGCGGCGCCGCTGCTTTCGCGCCTCGAGGAGCTCGGCGGAGTCGCGACGATGTTCCTCACGCACCGCGACGACGTCGCCGACCACGCGGCGATCCGCGCGCGCTTCGGCGCCGGGCGCGTCATCCACGCGAAGGACGCCGCCGCTCTCGGCGAGCCGCCCGAGCGGACGCTCGAGGGAACGGAGCCCGTCGCCCTCGCGGACGACCTCCTCGCCATCCCGACGCCGGGCCACACGCGCGGGCACGCCGTCCTCCTCTGGAAGGACGTCCTCTTCACGGGCGACCACCTCGCGTGGTCGGAGAGGCGCCGGCACCTCGTCGCCTTCCGCGACGCGAACTGGTACTCGTGGCCCGAGACGATCCGCTCGATGGAGAGGCTCCTCGCGTACGACTTCACGCGCGTCCTGCCCGGCCACGGCGCGCCGTACCGGGCGGACTCCCCCGCCGCGATGCGCCACGAGCTCGAGAAGTGCGTCGCGTGGATGAAGACGCGCTGAATTTGCTTCGGAGCGGCCGCCTTCGCGGCCGCCGGGGGCTGCTTAGAACGCGCGTGCGCGCCGCTCGCAGCCGCATCGGCCGCGCCGCGCGGTTTCGCCGCGGCAGCGTGCTCGGGACCATCCAAAGAAGTCTTGGATTTACTGTTCCTGCATCGCGAGGCGCGTCGTCGCGAACGACTTGAAGAGCCGCGCGCCGTCCGTGCCGCCGAGCAGCGGGTCCGCCGCGCGCTCGGGATGCGGCATCAGGCCCACGACGTTCCCCTCGACGTTGCAGATCCCCGCGACGTCGTCGAGGGACCCGTTCGGGTTCGCGTCTCCGCCCTGCGTCCCGTCGGCGCTCACGTACCGGAAGACGACCTGGTCGCGCGCCTTCATCTCCGCGAACACGGTCGGGGACGCCGTCCAGTTCCCGTCGCCGTGCGCGATCGGCATCCTCAGGACGTCGCCCCTGTTGATCGCGAGCGTGAAGGGCGTGCGCTTGGACTCGACGCGCAGCCACACGTCGCGGCAGACGAAGCGCAGGCCCGCGTTGCGCAGCATCGCGCCCGGGAGGAGGCCCGCTTCGCAGAGGATCTGGAAGCCGTTGCAGATCCCGAGGACGGCGCCCCCCTTCGCCGCGAAGGCCGCGACGGACTCCATCACGGGCGAGAAGCGCGCCATCGCGCCGCTCCTCAGGTAGTCGCCGTACGAGAAGCCGCCCGGCAGGATCACGAGGTCCGGGTCGCCGAGAGCGCGCTCGTCGTGCCGGACCATCTTCACGTCGGCGTCCAGGATCGTCCGGGCCGCGACCGCGGCGTCCTCGTCGCAGTTGCTGCCCGGAAAGACGACGACCGAGACGCGGGGCGCGGGGTTTCCGGACGCGGACGGCGTGCTCACCGGGGCCCTCCGGCGGCGGCGGCCGTCTCGAGCGCGACTTCGAAGTCCTCGATGACCGGGTTCGCGAGGAGTTGCCGTGCCATTTCGCGGCCGACTTCGCGGGCATGACCGGCGTCGGCCGTGTCGACCTCGATCCGGAAGAGCTTGCCGGCTCTCACGTCCGAGACCGCGGTGTAACCGAGACGGTGGAGGGCGTCGGCGATCGCCTTGCCCTGCGGGTCGAGGACTCCGCTCTTGAGCATCACCTTCACGAGAACCGTCATGCCGCCTCCTACGAGACCGTGTTCCATTCCGTGGGGACGTCGTGCCGCGCGACCGCGAGCGCGGCCGCTGCCCCGATCTCCCCGAGCGCCTCGCGGAAGACGCGCTCGGCGAGAGGATAGGTGTTGTTGTGCCGCGAGACGTGGAGCGCCGTGACGGCGCGCGTGCGCGGCCCGACGAGCGCCTTCAGGGCGTCGGCGGCCGCCTCGTTCGAGAGGTGCCCCACGTCCGACAGGATGCGCCGCTTGAGGACGGCCGGGTACGGACCCTCGCGGAGAAGGTCCTCGTCGTGGTTCGCCTCGAGGCCCAGCGCGTCGCAGTCCTTCAGCGCGTCGAGGACGGGCCGCGACAGGTGGCCGAGGTCCGTCGCCATCCCGATGCGGCGCCCGGCCGCGTCCGCGAACACGTAGCAGACGGACTCGACGCCGTCGTGCGGCGTCGACGTGACGCGCACGTGGAGGTCGCCGATCACGAGGTCGCGCCCGCCGCGGACGGTCCTCACGTCCGCGAAGAGCGGTCCGGGGAAGCCGGCGGCGTCCGCGGTCCCCGCGGTGGCGTACACCGGCAGGCCCGCCCTCCTCGAGAGAGCGAGCGCGCCGTAGACGTGATCGGAGTGCTCGTGCGTGAGGAACACGGCGGAGACGTCCCCGAGGGAGACGCCGCGCACCGCGAGCCGCCGCTTCGTCTCGCGCAGGGAGAGTCCCGCGTCGACGAGGACGGCCGTCGTCCCGCACCGCACGACGGCACAGTTTCCGGAGGAGCCCGAGCCGAGGAAGGCGATCGAGAGCTCGAGGCTCACGAGCCCGTGCTCCCGAACCCGCCGGTCCCGCGCGCGCTCGCCGCGAGGCCGCCCGCGGGCGTGAAGACGGCGCGCGCGACCGGCGCGACGACGAGCTGCGCGATGCGGTCGCCGCGCGCGATCGTCACGGGCTCGGCCCCGAGGTTCACGACGATCACGCCGACCTCGCCGCGGTAGTCCGCGTCGATCGTCCCGACGCCGTTCGCGAGGGCGAGGCCCTTCTTCAGCGCGAGGCCCGAGCGCGCGCGCACCTGCGCCTCGAAGCCGCGCGGGACCTCGAGCGTGATTCCCGTCGGGACGAGCGCGCGTCCGCCCGGAGGGACCACGAGCGGCTCCGTCAGGGCCGCGCGCAGGTCGGCGCCCGCGGCGTCCGCGGACGCGTACGCCGGCGGCGCGAGGTCCCGGAACTCCTCGGCCACCGTGAAGCGGACGGCGACCTCCTCCCCCGGCCTCACGCCGCGGCCTCTCCGGCAAAGTCGTCCGCGAGCGCGCGGGCGAGGCCCTCGGCCTTCGCCTCCGGGAGCGGCACGGCCACGCCGAGCCCGAGGCGCGCCGGCTCGCCCCAGAGCAGGCGCGAGGCGGCGGCGACGTCCTCCGCGGTGACCCGTGCGATGTCCGCGAGGATCTCCTCGATCGGGTAGGGACGCCCGCGCGCGAGCCACGCGCGGGAGGCGGCCTCGCGGCGGGACGCGGTCGACTCCTGCGCGAGCGCGGCTTCCGCCGCGAACTGGCTCTTCGCGCGTCGAAGCTCGGCCGCCGTGACGCCGTCGCGGAGCAGGCGGCCGAGGATGCGGCCCGTCGTCCGCACGAGGCGGCCGAGGTTCTTCGGCTGCGTCGCGGCGGTGATGAGCGCGAGGCCCGCGGAGCGGTGGAGGGACAGGTGCGCGCCGACCTGGTACGCGAGCCCGCGGCGCTCGCGCACGTCCCGCCACAGCCGCGACGAGACGCCGCCCCCGAGGATCTCCGCCGCGATCCACGCCGCCGGCACGCGGGAGTCCGCCCAGGACAGGCGCGAAGGCCCGCCGACGAGCAGGTGCGCCTGGACGAGATCGGCGCGCGAGATCGCGACCGCGCAGCGGACGGGTCGCGGGGCTCCCGCGCCCGGCGCCGCCGGGAGCGACGCGCGCGGGTGTCCGGCGCGCCCGGCCGCGCTCGAGGTGGTCGACGAGCCGGTCCGCGTCGAGGGCCCCGGCCGCGGCCACGAGCGTCCGCTCCGGCCGGAAGACGGCGCGAAAGCGCTCCGCGATCTGCGCGCGCGTGAGGGCGGCGACCGACTCCCGCGTCCCGAAGATCGGCGCCCCGAGATCGTGCCGCGGCCAGAGCGCCCGGACGAACGTGTCGTGGAGGGCGTCGTCCGGCACGTCGTGCGCCTCCGCGATCTCCTCCAGGATGACGCCGCGCTCGACCTCGACGTCCGCGGACGTGAACGCCGGCGCCGACGTGAGGTCGAGGAGCAGGTCGACGGCCTCGGCCGCGCGCTCGGCCGGCACGCGCGCGTGGAACGTCACGCACTCCTTCGTCGTGTAGGCGTCGCAGTCCCCGCCGAGCCTGTCCGTGATCCGCGCGATCGCGGCGCCGGAGCGCCGGCGGGTCCGCTTGAAGAGCAGGTGCTCGAGGAAATGGGTCGCGCCGTGCCGGCCCGGCTCCTCGTCGGCCGATCCGGCCGCCACGGTGATCCCGAGGGCGAGGCTCCTCACGTCGCGCATGGGGTCCAGCCACACCGCCGTCCCGTCCGAGAGCCTGCGCACCTGCACGCCCGATTCTAGTCGTCCGCGCTTGTCGGGGAGGGACGCGCACCCGACAATCGCCGCGAGGGGGACTCGAGGCCTTGGGCCGCAGCCGACGTGTCTTCGCGAACGTTCTTCTGGTCGCCGCCTCGCTCGCCGTGGGACTCGCGGCGGCCGAGGCCGGCCTGCGCGCGTTCTTCCCGCAGCCGCTCCTCGAGAGCTATCGCGGGGCCGACACGGGCGGCCCGCTGACGCGGCGGGACGCCGAGCTCGGCTGGACGCTCCGGCCCGACGTCGCGTGGCCGGACGCCCCGGCCGCGTGGGAGAACGGGCTCTCGACGAACGCGGCCGGCTTCCGCGACGCCCCGCACGCCGAGGTGAAGGCCCCCGGCGCCTACCGCGTGGTCGTGCTCGGCGACTCGTTCGTGTTCGGCAGCGGCGTCCCGCAGGAGGCGATCCTCACGCGCCGGCTCGCGGCGCGGCTCGGGCCGGGCTTCGAGCTCGTGAACCTCGGCGTCCCGGGCTACGGGACGGACCAGGAGCTCCTCACCCTGCGCCGCTGGGGACGGAAGCTCTCCCCCGATCTCGTGCTCCTCGGCTTCTTCTGGAACGACCTCATGGAGAACACGAGCGAGAGGATCTACGGGCTTCCGAAGCCCCGCTTCACGCTCGAGGGCGGCCGTCTCGTGCTCCACCCGCCCGCCGGCTTCTCCGCGCCCTCCACGTTCGCCCGCGTGGACGCGACCCTCGCGAGCACCTCGCACCTGTGGTCGCTCCTGAGGAACGGGCTCTCGTCGGCGGGCCGCGCCGTGGGCGATGCCGAGGAACGCCCGGTCTCGATCGACTTCTCGCTCAGGAGCCCGCCCCCGTCGCGCGAGGCCGAGTTCGCGCTCTCGTTCGAGCTCCTCGGCGCCGTCCGCGACGAGGCCGCGTCGCTCGGCGCCCCGCTGGGCGTCTTCTCGATCCCGCCGCGTTTCCTCGTCGACCCGGCGGCCGCCGCCCGTCTCCTGAGGATCTACGGCCTCCCGAAGGACGCGCTCGACGAGGACGGTTTCCGGCGCGTGCGCGAGGCGTGCGAGGCGCGGGGGATTCCCTTCCTCGACCTCCTGCCGGGCTTCCGACGCGAGTCCGCCGCCGGCACCCGCCTCTTCCTCCCGACCGGGATCCACTGGTCGGCCGCCGGTCACGACGCCGCGGCGCGCCTCCTCGAGCCCGCGGTGCGCTCGGGCCTGTCGGCCGTCAGCGCCCGATCCCCGGTCCCGGCCCCCCCGTCGGCAGCGGCGGCCCCTGGTTCAGCAGCGTCTGCTCCGTGAAGCGCCACTCGTCGTAGACGTCGCGCCCCTGGAAGAGGCGGAACGCCTTCTTCTTCGAGAGGGAGTACACCCCCGTCACGGGCCCGGTCGTCGCGCCCGGAGGCGCCCCGAAGCCGGGCGTCGGCGCCGGCGTCGGTGCCGGCGGCGCGGGCGAGGCGTCGGCGACATCGCCCCGCCCGGGGGCGCGGGCGACGTCGTGCCGGGGAGCGGTGCGCCGGTGGTGAGCGAGATGAGCCCCCACTGGTCCGAGTTCGTGATGGGGTCCTTCCAGAGCTTCCGGAGCGTGCGCGGGCGGACCTCGTACATCTCCTTGAGCGTGTTCGGGTAGCGCCCGTACCGGCGGCGGAAACCGCGGATGCCTTCCGCGTACTGCAACCCGCGGAAGATGAGCTCGTCCTCCTTGTCGCGCTGCGCCTCGGTGGAGGCGAGGGGGAGCACGGCCGCGATGAGGATCGCCATGATCGTCAGCCCGACCATCAGGGCGACGAGCGTGTACCCGCGCGAGGGGCGCATCACCAGGTGTTGTACGCCGTGTTGTCGATCGGCGAGACCTGCTTGGAGCCGCTCTTGACGTCGATGATGCCCGGCTGCTGGTCCGGCGAGGCGGTGTCCGACGAGTCCGGCTCCTCCATGACGACCTGCCACGTGTCCGCCGAATGGGTGAACGGGTCGATCGGGATCTTGCGGAAGTACTTCTCGGTCACGAGCGTCTGAAGCGAGTCGGGGTAGTGGCCCTTGTCCGCGTAGAACTGGTCGAGGCAGGACCGGAACGTGAAGAGGTCCTCGCGCAGCGCCGCCTCCTTGGCCCGGATGGGGGCCTTCTGGAGCTGCGGCACGGCGATCGCGACCAGGATCCCGAGGATGGCCATCACGACGAGCAGCTCGACGAGCGTGAAGCCCTTTCCGTGTCTCATGCTCACCAGTCCTTGTACTTCGTCTTGTCGAGCGCGGTCAGCGGCGAGAGCGAGTACACGTCGTAGACGTTCTGCCGGCCCCACGAGGTCGCGTCGGGTTCGTCCTGGTAGCTTCTCAGCCCCCATTCGGCCTTCCCGGTCATCGGGTCGATCGGGATCTTCCTCAGGAACTTCTTCTTCTTCTTGACCTGGCCGACGAGGTCGACGCCCT
Source organism: uncultured Acidobacteriota bacterium (assembly GCA_963776915.1). Taxonomy (GTDB): domain Bacteria; phylum Acidobacteriota; class Thermoanaerobaculia; order UBA5066; family UBA5066; genus Fen-183. The sequence goes on from CAVZPE010000003.1 coordinate 35,328, forward strand.
CCACGAGCTTGTCGAGCGTCTTCGGGTAACCCTCCGTGTCGAGCTCGACCGGGATCAGGCCCTGGTCGGACATGCGCTTGAAGTCGTCGATCGCCGTCCGGATGTTCCGGAGCGCCGCGCGGAGCTCCATCTCCTTCTGGCGCACGACGCCGAAGCGCGTGACGGGGACGATCATGGCCGTCAGGATGAGGATGCAGGCGCAGACGATCACGAGCTCGACGAGCGAGTAACCGCGGCTCCTGCGGGGCGCCAGGGTCATCGAGGGGCCTTCACCGTGAGGGCGGCCGCGTCGACGACGGGAGCCGGGGCGGGCCCCTTCTCCGTCGACGCCGCGCCCGCCGTGACGCGGACGAGCGTCGTGCCCGCGGCCGAGCCCTTCACGGCGAGCCGCGCGAGCACGCCTTCCGGCAGGCCGCCCGCGCCGGCCCGCGCGAAGCGCAGGTGCGCGCGTCCGGCCGTGCGGTCGGCCTCGAACCCGATCTGCGCCGCGTCCGGACCGTTGCGCCACGTGCCGGGCGCGATGCCCGTGACCTCGGCGACGGCGGGATTCCACTCGACCGTGAGCTCGAGCGCCGTCAGCGGCGCGAGGCCCGAGACGCCCGTCAGGTTCAGGACGGACGCCTCTCCGGGCAGGATCTCGGGCGACGTCGCCTCGAGCGCGAGAGCGGCGCGGGCCGTGGCGGGAGCCGCCGCCGGGGCCGGTGACGTGGCCGGAGCCGGCGGAGCCGGATCCGCGAGCGTGGCCGCCGCCGAGGCCGTCGCGGCCGACGTCTCCGCCGCCGCGGCGGCCGGAGCCGTCAGCGAGGAGGTCGGGGGGGCGGACGTCGCGTTCGGAAGCCGGGGCGTCGGGGGGACCGGCGTGGGAGACGGGTGCTTGAACGGGTCGTTCGGCCCCGAGCCCTGGATGATGGGCAGGGTGACGGGGGGCGGCGGCGCCACGGGCCGCGGCGCCACGCGCTGCGGCGCCGCGGGGGCGTCGAACGGCGAGCCCGTCGCGTTCGGCGACTCGAGGCGCGTGTTCAGGCCCGAGAAGGAGACGTTGTTCTCCGTCCCGACCCAGATCGGGACGAGGTCCTCGTCGGTGATCTGCGGCGACCGGATGATGTGGGGCGTCAGCGTCAGGAAGACGTCCGTCCGCTTGTTGTCCGTCTTCACGGCCGAGAAGAGCGGTCCGATGAGCGGCAGGTCGCCGAGGAAGGGGATCGAGTTCCTCGTCTTCGAGATGTCCTTGCGGATGAGGCCCGCGAGGAAGTTCGTCTCGCCGTCCTTGAGGCGGATCGAGGACGTGATCGTGCGCGTGCCGATGATGGGCTGCTTCGTCCCGTCGGCGGCCGTGACCTCGCCGTTCAGCTGCGAGACCTCGATCGTGAGCTTGAGCGAGACCTCCTTGTTGTGGTGGACGCGCGGCTCCATGTCGATCTTGATGCCGACGTCCTGGTACTGGAACGACGTGATCGGGATGACGCCCGTCCCGCCGACGGCCTGCTGCGTGTTGATCGTCGTGACGGGGATGGGGACGCGGTCGCCGATCACGAGCTGGGCCTTCTCGCCCTCGGCGATGCGCAGCTGCGGCTTGGCGAGGAGCTCGGCGTCCGTGTTGTCCTTGATGAAGCTGAACGTGATGGCCGGGACCGTGAACATGAAGTCGTTGATCCCGAGGGCCTTGATCGCGTTCCACGGGAGCTGGGTCGCGGGCGTCGTCGCCCCGCCGCCCGCGCCGGGCACGACCGTCGCCGTGACCAGGCGGTTGTATCGCGCGCCGAGGTCGATGAGCTGCTCCGTGTTGATCTGGAGAAGCTCCACGTCGACCACGACCTCGGACTTCGCCTTGTCGTTCACCTCGATGAGCCTCTCGGCGACCGCGACCTTGTCCGCCGTGTCGCGGATGACGATCGCGTTCAGCTGAGGGATCACGGCGAGCCGCCTGAGGTCGAGAATCGAGCGGACCATCTGGGAGACGTCCTTCACGTCGCCGTTCGACAGGAAGAACGTCCGGATGACGAGATCCTCGTACTCCTTGCGGTTCTGCTGGGTGTCCTGCGCGATCAGGATCGTGTGCTCGTCGATGACCTTGTAGAAGTGACCCGCCTGGCGCATCGCCGTCTCGAGGGCCTTCTGGAACGTCATGCCGCGGAGGTCGAGCGTGAAGCGGTCGTCTTTCAGCTGCGGGTCGTAGATCACGTTGATCCCGGCGGCCGCGCCGAGGGCCGCGTAGATCTTCTTGATGCTCGTGTCCGGCGGGAAGGTGACGTCGATCGGCTTCGTGGACGACGGCTCGAGCATCGGCGGGGCGCCGCGCATGCCGCGCGTGCGGGCCTTCGCCTTCTCGACGGGCGTGCCTCCCGCGTTCTCGATCGCCCGCGCCGCCATGTCGCTCTTCACCTTCCGCATCTCCTGCTGCGCCGCGTCGCTCGTGGGGTCGAGGGCGACGGACTGCTCGAGCTCGGCGAGCGCGAGGTCGAACTGGCCGGAGTTGTGGTGGATGCGCCCGCGCTCGTAGTGGACCTGCGCGGCCTTCATCTTCGCGCGGCTGAGGGCGATCCTCACGTTCGTGTTGCTGGGCTCCTCCGCGAGAGCCTGTTCCCAGGCGAGCACGGCGAGGTCCCAGTGCTCGCGCGCTTCCTCGCGCTCGGCGTCGCGCATGGCGCGCGAGGAGACGCAGCCGGAAACGGCGATGGCGAGCGCGAGCGTGGCGAGCGCCGCGAGCGCCCGATGGCGGGTGCGGCGGCGGGGATCGCGGTCGGGCGGGGTCGTCGTCATGCGAAGTCCTTCGGCGTGCCGCGTCACGGCAGCGGAATGGGAATCCTGCGGGTGATCTCGGGCGGAAGGCCCGGGAAGGAGATGTCGACGGATTCACGGTTGATCTTGTGGATCCGGAACCGCCCGTCGACGACGTCGCCCTCGCGGGCGTTGATGATGCGCCCCCCCTCCTCGAGCGACACGATGGGGTTGTCGCGGGGGCCGAACTTCCCGATCACCTTGTACGGAATCGCGGGCGGGACGATCGGGGTCGGCGTGGGAGTCGGCGGGATCGGCATCGGCCCGACGAAGAGCGGCGAGCCCGGGCCGATCGGCGTCGGACGCGGCGTCGGGAGAGGCGTGGGCGTGGGCGTGGGCTTGTCGTAGAACCGGAACACGTTGCGGCTCACCTCGCCGGCCGCGGCTTCCCGCTGCGGGATCCGGGCGAGGTCGGGGACCGACGACGGGTCGGCCGCGCCGCGGCCGAGGCGCGCGCGCTCGGAGCCCGGAATGCCGGCGGGAGCGTCGTCCGGCTTCGTCGGCCACCACGTGAGGGCCGCGGCCGCCACGACCACGGCGAGGAGCGCGAGGAGCATCCCCGTGCGCGTCTTCGGCTGCGGCGCCGGCGCGCTCATTCGGGCACCGCCTCGTTCGCCGGCTTCGCGGGCGGAGACGCCGGGCGCGGGGCGCCGGGGCGCGCGGCGGGGCGTACCACGCGGCGGACCGCGGGATTCTCGGGGCGGAAGTAGTGCGCGACGACGAGGTTGAGCCTCAGGACGTCGGGCTCCCGGTCGTCCGTCGAGACGCCGACGTTCTCGACGAGGAGGAAGCGCGGGTTGTTCTCGAACGAGAAGAGGAGCTTCTTGACGTCCGCGTAGCGGCCCTGGACGGTGAAGTTCAGCGCGAGGCGCTCGACGCCCTGGCTGTCGTTCATCACGTACCCGATCTGGCTCGGGACGAGGCCGGCCTTCTGCGTGAGGCCGTAGACGTCCTCGATCAGCGCCGCGAGCCGCTCCTTGCGCGTCCCGAGGATGTCCCGGTTGAACGATTCGAGGTCCTTCTCCACGTTCTTCAGGCGCTGTTCGGTCGCCTTCACGCTCGCGGCGGCCGCCGCCGCCTGGTCGCGCCTGGCCACGAGCTCGGCACGGGTCGACTCGAGCGTGCGGAAGCGCGCGTCGTAGAAGCCGTGGTACGCGACGAGGACGGCGATCCCCGCGAGGAGGACCAGGGCGAGGGCCGCGATCAGCGGGGCGCGCGTGCGCCAGGCGGACGCGCGCAGCCCGCGGCCCGAGGCGCGGTCGAGCCACACCCGCACGGCGCTCAGGGCGCGCGCCCGGGCGGCGGAGGCGGAAGGGACCGCGCTCGCGCTCACCGCGCCGCTCCCGGGGCCGCCGGACGGCCCTCGACGTCGCGATAGAGGACGGTCAGGACGAGGCGCCGCCCCTCCGGCACGCTCTTCTCCCCGCGGTCCTCGCTCGCGGGCGAAGGCCGTTCGAACCACGGCGAGGCGTAGAAGGCACGGATCGTCTCCGGGAGGCCGTTCGGGTCGCGCGAGATGAGCGTGAGCCCCACGAGCATCGACTCTCCGGACGCGCTGACGGTGCGGGACCCGCTGCCCGAGCCCGCGACGCCGGTCGGCTTCTGGAGCGAGATCGACGCGACCCGGACGTTCGCGGGAAGCGTCTTCTCGAGGCGCGTGAGGAACCGGGTCCAGGAGAACGCCCGGCGGAGCGCGATGCCGTTCGCGCCCTCGACGTCGGCCGAGAGCGACGCGACGTCGACGCGCGCGAGCGAGGCCTCCGCGCGCTGGCGCTCGTCCTCGAGGCGCGAGATCTCGGTCCTGAGGTCCGCGATCGCGTCGCGCGTGCGGCGCGAGTCGTCGAGGTAGCGGAAGACCGTGCGGGCCGCCACGAACGACACGCCGAGGACGAGGACGGCCAGGATGCCCGCCGTGAGATTCGCCGGCCGCGTGTCGACGAACGGACGCCGCGCGAGATTGAAGCGGCGCGCCATGTCAGCGGTCCCCCGCGAGGGCGCCGAGCCCCATGAGGGTCGCCGGGTCGGACGCCGACGCCGGCGGCGCGACGGCCGCCCCCGGGACGAGGGCCGGGAGCGTGAGCGGGGCGGGCGCCTCGAGGCCCCGCTCCCTGCGGAAGGCCTGGAGCGCCTCCACGACCCCGGCGCCCGCGGGGCCGGCCGCGCAGGGCGCCGCGAGCTCGTTGCCGTCGCCGCCTGCGCCCGTGCCGAGGTAGGACCCGGCCAGGCGGATCTCGTGGAGGGCCTCGGCCGCGTCTCCGAAGACGGGGCGCGAGCGCGCGAAGCGCAGGTCTCCGTCCGCGTAGAAGAGCGCGGTCGCGGTGTCGCCTTCCGCCCACACGAGGAACGAGTCGCCCGTCGGGGCGGGCTTGGCGAGCGCCGAGACGGCGAACGCGCCCGTCTCGAGCGCGCCGATCCGGATCCCCGCCCTCTCGAACGGCGCCTCCCAGGAGGCCGCGGCCGGCTCGGGGACGGCGAGCGCGAGGACGCGCGTCCGGGCGGAACCGTTGCCGACGGACAGCCAGGAGAGGCGGAGCGCGGGCGCGGTCTCGCCGAAGGCGCGGCCGAACTTCCACGTGACGACGTCCTCCGTCTCGCGGGGATGGGCGTCGGGGTCGTCGACGTCCACGGCCAGGAGCCGGCCGAAGGAGTCCGGGACGACGAGGGAGGCGCCGGCGATCTTCACGGCGACCTCCGCGAGGAGGCGCTGGAGCGCGCCGCCGAGCGCCGGCTCCGGCGACCGGGATCTCGCCGGGGCCGGGCGTGAACGTGTCCTCGGGCAGCGCGCCGCGCGACCACGCGGAGCGCCGGCGCCGCCCCGAGCGCCGTCTTCCGCGACGGATCCTGGGGTCCGACGTACACGAGGCGGTCCCGCTCGAGCACGAACGCGTGCGGCGGGCGCGGCGAGCGCCAGAAGGACCTCGAGAACGGGTTCCGGTCAGTCAACGAACGTCACCTTGTTGATCTCGCGGAGCGTCGTCGTTCCCGCGAGGACCTTCTTGATCGCGCTCTCGCGCAGGAAGGTCATGCCCTCGCTCTGCGCGGCCTTCTTGATCTCCGCGGCGGGTCGCTTGTCGAGGATGAGGCCCCGGATCTGGTCGGACAGGTCGAGGAGCTCCGTGATCGCCATCCGTCCGAAGAACCCGGTCCCGTTGCATTCGATGCAGCCGCGCCCCTCGTAGAGCGTGACCCCCTTGAGCCGCTCGGGCGCGAGCGCCGACTCCTCGAGGAGCTGGGCGGAGGCGACGAACGGCTCCTTGCAGTGCGGGCAGATCTTGCGGACGAGGCGCTGCGCGAGGATGCAGTTCAGGGCCGAGACGAAGTTGTAGAGCTCGACCTTCATGTTCAGGAAGCGACCGAGGACGTCGACGACGTTGTTCGCGTGGACGGTCGTGAAGACGAGGTGGCCCGTGAGCGCGGCCTGGACGGCGATCTGCGCCGTCTCCTCGTCGCGGATCTCGCCGACCATGACCTTGTCCGGGTCGTGGCGGAGGATCGACCGCAGGCCGCGCGCGAACGTGAGCCCCTTCTTCTCGTTCACGGGGATCTGCGTGATCCCGCGCAGCTGGTACTCGACGGGATCCTCGATCGTGATGATCTTGTCCTCGACGGTCTGGATCTCCGAGAGGCACGCGTAGAGCGTCGTCGTCTTGCCCGAGCCCGTCGGCCCCGTCACGAGGACCATGCCGTACGGCTCCCGGATGAACTTGCGCAGGCGCCGCATCGTCTCGGGATCCATCCCGAGGACGTCGAGGCGCAGGTTCTTGAACTCCGCGTTCGCCGACTCCTTGTCGAGGATGCGGATGACGCTGTCCTCGCCGTGGACCGTCGGCATGATCGAGACGCGGAAGTCGATCGTCCGGCCCTTGACGCGCACCTTGAACCGGCCGTCCTGGGGGATCCGCTTCTCGGCGATGTCGAGCTCGGACATGACCTTGATGCGGCTGATGATCGTCTGGTGGTGCTTCTTGTCGATCGGCTCCATCGCCGGGTAGAGGACGCCGTCGATGCGGTACTTGATGACGACGACGTGCTCCTGCGTCTCGATGTGGATGTCCGACGCGCGGCGCTGGATCGCGTTGAAGAGGACCGAGTCGACGAGCTTGATGATCGGGCTCGCGTCCGCCGTGATCCGGTCGATCGAGAGGACCTCCTGGCCCTCCTCGTCCTCCCGGACCACCTGCATCCTGAATTCCTCGGTGGCCTCCTCGAGCACGCGCTGCGTCGACTCGGACTTCTGGAGGATGTCCTGGAGCGCCGCGCGCGACCCGACCTTGACCTTGAGGCGGGCCTTGAGGAGGAACTCGAGCTCGTCGCGCTTCACGACGTCCGAGGGGTCGGCCATCACGACCGAGAGCGTCCCGTTGTCGCGGTGCTCGGGCACGAACTCGAACCGGAGCATCCACTCGAGGGGAATCGACCGGAAGACCTCGGCGTCGATCCGGAACGTCCAGAGGTCGACGTACGGGAGGCCCAGCCGCTCGGCGAGCTGGCGGGCGCGGGTCTCCTCGGACGCGGCGTCGAGGAAGCGCGGGATCGCGGTGTCGGACGAATCGGCGCGGGCCATGCTCATCGTCAGCCCTTGATGTTGGAGAGGATCGTGAACATCGGGAGGTAGATCGAGAGGAGGAGCGTCGCGATGACGCCGCCCATCACGACGAGGATGATCGGCTCGATGAGGCTCACGATGCGCTGGAGGCGCGCGTCGATCGCCTCGTCGTAGAAGTCGGACACGTTCGTGAGCATCTCCTCGAGGGCGCCCGTCGCCTCGCCGACCTTGATCATCTCGATCGCGAGCGACGTGAACACCCCCGTGGACTCGAGGGTCCGCCACACCTCGGCGCCTTCGCGCACGCGCGGCACGACGGCGGCGACGGCGCCGGCGATCCTGCGGTTCGCGACGGCGCCCGCCGCGATGTCGAGCGCCGGGACGACCGGGGTCCCCGCGCCGACGAGGGTCGCGAGAGACCGCGAGAACTGCGAGAGCGCGAACTGCCGGAGGATCTCGCCGACGAGCGGAATCCTCAGAAGGAGCGCGTCCCAGCCGACCTGGCCGGCCTCGGTCGCGCGCCAGCGCGAGAAGACGAACGCGACGAGGGCGATTCCCGCGAGGACGAACAGGATGTGCCCGCGGAGGAAATCCGCGGTGCCGATCACGACGCGCGTGATGAGCGGCAGGCGTCCGGCCTCGAAGCCCGCGAAGAACTCCCTGAAGCGCGGGATCACGTACGTCATGAGGATCGTGACGAGGCCGATCGAGAGGCCGATGAGGACCGCGGGATACACGAGCGCGCCCGTGACCTTCCGGCGCAGGGCCGCGAGGATCTTCTGGTACGCGAGGAAGCGCCGGATGACCTTCTCGACCTCGCCCGAGCGCTCGCCGGCCTTGAGCGACGTCGCGTAGAGGCGCGGAAAGACGTCGCCGTGGGAGAGGAACGCGTCCGAGAGCGCGACGCCCGAGACGAGCTGCTCGCGGATGTTCGTGAGGATGCGCTTGAAGCGGGGGTTCGCCTGGCGCTCGAGGAGGATCTCGAAGCCGGCCACGATCGGAAGCCCGGCCTTCAGGAGAGCCACGAGCTCCTGGTTGAAGACGAGGAACTCGGCCGGCTTCACGGGCTTTCGCGAACCGAAGCCCGGGAGCGGCGTCCGCGCGGCGGAGAAGCCCTTCGGCGCCTCCGCGGACGCCTTGACGGAGAAGAGCCGCCCGTTCAGGCGCGCGATCTCGGCCTTCAGCGCGTTCTCGTCGGAGGCCTCGATCGAGCGCGTCTCGATGGCGCCGTCCGGGAGGCCCACGCGGCACACGTACGTGGCCATTACGCATGCCCCCCGCGGAACGGCCGCGCGGGCCGCCAGACGGCCGTCGCCATCAGTCCACGAAGATCCCCGGGCCCGGCTTGCGCCACTCGGGGAAGAAGACGAGGAAGAGCGCGCCCTGCGCGGCCTCGTCCTTGCCGACGCCGAGGATGTAAGGCTGGCCCATGTTCACGTTGATCGACGTGTGCAGGATCTCGCCGCGCGTCTCCTTCCCGCCCTCGCGGCGGATGCGCTCGAGCGAGAGGTCGCGGAACTGGAGGCTCTTGCCGTCGCGCGACGGGTCGAGGAAGAACTGCAGGTGGTAGTTCGCGCCGATCACGTACGCGACGCGCTGGCCCTCGACTCCGCGGACGACGACCGCGTCGAGGCGGGTGAAGTCGGTCACGTTGAGGAGCTTCTTGAGGCGCTCGCCGATCCCGCGGATCTCCTCGGACACGTTCGTCCGTGACGGGACCGCCTTCGGGTCGGAGGTCGCCTTCAGGAGCGTCACGGCGACGTCGACGCCCCGGAGGGGGATGTCGTACGACGCGATCGCGTGCGCCGCGCGCGCGACGGACGCGGCCGTGTCGCGGATCGTGAGCTCGTTCGCCTTCGGCTCGAGCATCACGGACCCCGCGTCCGACAGGAGCGGGCGCACGAGCTGGAGCGCCTCGTCCGCCGAGCGGTGCTTGAGCGCGAAGACGCGCACCACGACGGCGGGCGGGGCGCCGAGGGCCGGCGGCGCGAGCAGCGCGAGGAGGACGCCCGCGGCGAGAACGGCCGCGACGGCGCGCGGGACGAGCGGGGCGCGCACGGTCACCTCACAGGTCCGCGTTCGGGTTCGCGACGAAGACGACGGCCGGCTCGCCGGGCGAGGCCGCGGCGAACTCGTAGACGCGGACGTTCGGGCTGCGGACGCTCTCGATGAGCGGGCGCGCGGGAGCGTCGGCGAGGTCCGGGGCTCCGGCCGACGGCGTCGGGGACGCCTGGGCGATGGCGCGCGCGGCGCTCGAGGGACGGGCGACCTCCCAGCGCACGAGGCCGGCGAGGCCCGCGGTGAAGCCCACGAGCGCGGCGGCCTGGGCGAAGCGCCGATGGCGCCACGCGGCCGGCGCCGCGGCGCGGGGCGCGGGAGTCGAGACGCGGGCGCGGCGCCGCACCTCGTCGAGGACGGCGTCGGCGACGCGGCGCGCGTCGTCGGCGACGGGCGGCGCGGGCCGCCGGCCCGTCGAGGCGGGCTCGGGCGAGACGGAAGCCGCGAGCGGCGCGAAGAGAACGGTCGGGTCGAGCGCGGCGGCCTCCGCGGCGCAGGACGCGCAGGAGGCCAGATGGGCCTTCAGCTCGGAGGAGAGGGACGGGAGAGAAGAGGAAGATGAAGAGGAAGAGGAAGAATTTTCTTCTGAAAGGGAAAGACGGACGGCGGCGAGCACGCGAGGCAGTCGAGGCGCAGCGTCCGCCGTCCTCCCGCCCTGCTCACCGCTCCCTCCGTTCGCCACCCTGCTCATCTCCGTCTGCCCTTCTTCCCTTTCTAAGAAATCCGAAATCCCTGTCTTTCTTACCTTCTAAGAAAATCCGAAATCCGAATCCGAAAACCCTAGAAACCCGACGTGTACTCGGGATACCGCTTCCGGATCTCGTCGCGCAGGAGGCGGCGCGCCTGGAAGAGGTGGTTGCGGACCGTGGACTCCCGGCACTCGAGGATCGCGGCGATGTCCCGTCCGTCCGTCTCCTCGAATTCCCGCAGCACGAAGACGAGGCGCTGCGTCTCGGACAGGACGCCCGCGCAGCTCTCGAACACGCGGCGGACCTCGTCGCGGTGGAGCGCCGCCGGCGCGTCGGGCTCGGCGCTCGTGCGCGAGCCCTTCACGAGGCGGAAGCTCTCGGTCTCGGTCCGCTGCCGCGTCCGGCGCGCGCGCAGCGCGTCGATCGCGAGGTTGCCCGCGATCCGGAACAGCCACGTCGAGAACGCCCACGCCGGGTCGTAGCGGTCGAGGTTCTCCCAGACCCTGAGGAACGTCAGCTGCGCGACGTCGCGCGCGTCCTCGGCGTCGCCGAGCATGCGCCTCAGGAACGCGACGACGCCGGGCGTCCGCCGCTCGACGAGGGCCGCGAAGGCCTCCGCGTCCCCCCGCTGCGCCCGGAGCGCGAGGGCGCGCTCCGCCGCCTGGGCGTCGGCGCCGGCCGCGCCGGACGTCGACACACTCTCCCCCGGGTCGTCGGACGCAGGGTCCAGGGGACGCGCGGAGGAGGAGACGAGACGCATCGCTTCAGCCTCTCTTACGTTTGCGGGATCGTCTTCGTCTATCAGGAGAGCAGCCTCCGGGCCGCTCGGCAGTATAATCCGCCGCGGCGTGGCGACGCAGCATAAATTCTTGTCCGGACTCGATTTGAGCGTCGCCCTCCCCGCCGAAGCGCCGCTCTTTCCTCTCATTTTTTCGAGGCTCCTCCCGGGCCGGACCGGCCTCGCGCCGGGCGGGGCCTGGATCCAGGGAGTGTCGGTCGGCGAGGTGGAAGTCGGGCTCACGCTGGCCGGCGAGCTCTCCCGGGCGCGCCCGGGCCTGCCGATCCTCATGACCTCGACGACGCCCGCGGGGGTCGGTCTTCTCTCCCGGCGGCTCGCGCCCGCGAGGGCCCCGTGGCGTCCCTTCCCGCTCGACCTCCCGTTCGCCGTCCGCCGCTTCTTCGACGCCGAAAGGCCGCGGGTTCTCGTCCTCGTCGAGACCGAGCTCTGGCCCGCCGTGCTGAACGAGGCGCGGCGCCGCTCGGTCCCGGTTCTCCTCGCGAACGCGCGGCTGTCCGCCCGCTCGGCCGCACGCTACCGGCGCGCGTCGACGTTCTTCGGCGGTCCGCTCTCGGCTCTCTCGCGCGTCCTCGCGCGCACGGCCGCCGACGCGGAGCGGTTCGTCGGAATCGGCGTCCCGGCGTCGCGGGTGGCGGTTTCGGGGGACCTGAAGTTCGACCGCCCCGAGCCGGCCGAGCCGCCCTTCGCGGCCGCGGCACGGGCGCTCGCGGCGGGGCGGCCGGTCCTCGTCGCGGGCTCGTCGGCCGGCGACGAGATCCCGCTCGTCCTCGACGTGCGTCGGCGCCTCGCGCGGAAGGCGCCGCTCTTCCTCGTCCTCGCGCCGCGGCGGCCCGACGACTTCGACTCCGCCGCGCGGCGCGCCGAGGCCGACGGGCTGCGCGTCGCACGCCGCAGCGCGCTCGACGGCCGCGCGCCCGAGGGCGGAGCCGACGTCCTTCTCCTCGACACGGTCGGAGACCTCGCGGGGACGTACGGCCTCGGCCGACGCGGTGCTCCTCGGCGGAACGTTCGCCCCGAAGGGCGGCCACAACGTCCTCGAGCCGCTGCGCGCGGGCGCGCCCGTCGTCGTCGGACCCTCCGTCGAGAACATCCGCGAGACCGTCGACGCGGCCGCGGGCGCCGTCTTCCCCGCCCGCGACGCCGCGTCCGCCGCGGCCGCGCTCGAGCCCCTCCTCGAAGGCGGCGAGGCCCGCGCACGGGCGGCCGCCGCCGCACGGAGCCTGTTCGCGTCGGGCGCGGGGGCGTCGGCACGGGCGGCCCTCGCCGCCCTCGAGCTCCTCGACCGGAGCGCCGCCGGGTGAGCGCGCTCGACGCGCTGGCCGCGCTCTACGGCGCGGGAGTCGCCGCCCGCCTCTCCGCCTACCGCCGCGGGCTCCTGCCCGTGCGGCGCGCCGCCCGCCCGGTCCTCTCCGTCGGCAACGTGGCCGCGGGCGGGACGGGCAAGACGCCCTTCGTGCGCTGGCTCGCGGGCGAGCTCGTCGCGCGGGGGCGCCGGCCGTCGATCCTGACGCGCGGTTACGGGCGCGCGAGCCGCGGGACCGTCGTCGTCTCGGACGGGGCGGGCACTCTCGCCTCCGCGCGCGACGCCGGGGACGAGCCGGCGCTCCTCGCGCGCGCGCTCCCCACGGTGCCGATCGTCGCCGAGGCGAACCGCGCCCGCGGGGCGCGCCGGGCCGAGGAGATCCAGCCCGCGATCGCCCTCCACATCCTCGACGACGGCTTCTCGCACGTCGCGCTCGCGCGGGACCTCGACATCGTCCTCCTCGACGCAACCGCGCCGGACGCGGGCGGCGCGCTCCTCCCCGCGGGGCGGCTGCGCGAGCCGCTCGCGTCTCTCGCCCGCGCGGACCTCCTCGTCGTCACGAAGACCGAGCAGGCCGAAGCCGCCCCGGCCCTCGCCGTCGCGGCGCGCTACGCTCCCGGCGTGCCCGTCTACCACGCCGCGACCCGCGTCCTCGGCATCCGCGACGCCGCGGGGCTCGCCGTCGCCCCGGCGGACCTGCCCGGCGCGACGTGCGTGGCCGTCGCGGGGCTCGCGCGCCCGGAGGCGTTCCTCTCCACCCTCGCGGGCCTGAAGATCTCCCCCGCGGCCGCGCTCTCCTTCCGGGACCACGACGCCTACGGGCCGAGGGCCCTCGGCCGGATCGAGCGCGCCGCCGAGGAGTCGGGCGCGACGGCCGTCGTCACGACCGAGAAGGACGCCGTCAAGCTGGAGGGGAGGCTCGCGCTGCCCGTCTTCGCCGTGGCCGTCGACATGCCGGTCCTCGACCCCGGGTTCGTCGCCGAGGCGCTCGCGCGGCTCGCGCGGCGCCCGTCCTGACGATGAGCCGCAACCGATCCGCACTCCGCAATCGCGCCGAGGCGCTCGCCGTGAGGGCCCTGCGCGGCGTCTTCGCCGCGCATGTCGCCCGAGCGCGCCGAGGCCGTCGGGCGCCGCCTCGGGCTCGCCTACCGCCGCGTCGACGCGCGGAGGCGCGAGCTCGCGCGCGCGAACATCGCGGCCGCCTTTCCCGAGAAGTCGGCGGAGGACGTCGACGCGCTCTCACGCGCGGTCTTCGCGCACTTCGGCGGGCTCGCGACCGAGCTGCTCCACGCGTCCGGCCGCCCCGTCTCCGAGATCGTCGCGCGCGTCGACTTCCCGGGCGCCGCCGACGCGCGCGCGGCCCTCGGCTCGGGCCGGGGAGTCCTCTTTCTGACCGCCCATCTCGGCAACTGGGAGTATTCCGCTCTCGGGATGGCCGCGAGCGGGGTGACGGCGTCCGTCGTCGCGCGCCCGCTCGACAACCCTCTCCTCGACGCCTGGCTCACCGCCCTGCGCACGACCAACGGGAACGCGATCATCGAGAAGCGCGACGCCGCCCGGGGCATGCTCCGGACGCTCCGGAGCGGCGGGGTCCTCGGCGTGCTCGCGGACCAGCACGTGGGGCCGCCCGACGGGATTCCCGTGCCGTTCTTCGGGCGGCCCGCCTCGACGACCTCGGCCCTCGCCCGGATCGTCGACCGCACCGAGGCGCTCGTCCTGCCGGCCGCGGCGATCCGGATCGCTCCGTCGCGCTACCGGCTGGTCGTGGAGTCCGTCCTCGACGTGCGGAGCCTGTCGGCCGCCGAGCGCGAGCCCGCGCCGCTCACGGCCCGGTTCAACGCGATCCTCGAAGACATGATCCGGCGCCACCCGGAGCAGTGGCTCTGGCTCCACAACCGCTGGCGCCCCCTGCCCGAACCGGCGCCCTGAGAACGAAAAAACGCCCGGGCACGAGGCCCGGGCGCTGAAGCTCGAAGCTGTGTTTCGAGACTTACTTCGTGGCGGGAGCGGCGGTCGTCGAGCCGCGGTCGCCGTGGCGGTCTTCGTCGTCTCGCTCTTGGCGTCGCTCTTCTTCGTGGTCACTTCTTGTGGGTCTTCTTCGTCATCTTCTTGGTGCGGAGTCGTGGCCGTGGACGTCTTCGTCGGACTGCCGGTCGTGGCGCCGGTGACGGGGTTCGTCGTCGTCTTGGCCTCGGTCTTCGTCTGGCGTCTTCGCTTCGTCGGCGAACGCGGCACCGAGCGAACAGGACGGCGACAGCGACGAGAGCGGAAAGCGTCTTCTTCATTTACTTCCTCCGTTTTCCCCTTTCATCTGTGGCCGGCCCGGGGTCTGCCGACGAAACCCTCAGCGCAACCTGGCTGCCACGCGCCCGAGGAAGAGAGACGGAAGAAAGATAAAGAATTTTCTTAGAATGGTTTAGGAGGAATGCGCGCCCGGCGGCGCCGGCGCGCGTCGAGCGGCGGCTGCACGTTTCCGTGCAGTGGTCGAACGTGAAGCGTGGGATTCAGAGGCTCTCTTCGGTTCTTTTCTCTTCTACTTCAGCTCGACGTTCCAGTACGCCATGTCGAGGAAGTTCTTCCAGGTCGGGTGGATGCGGTTCGGCGACATGAGACCGAGCGGCGTCGCCTTCGGCTTGGCGGCCGGGCGGCGCAGCTTCATGCCCGCCTCCTCGGGGAGGCGGTTGCCCTTCTTCACGTTGCAGGGCAGGCACGCGCACACGATGTTCTCCCAGTTCGACGGGCCCCCGCGCGAGAGCGGGACCACGTGGTCGAGGGAGAGGTCCGACGTCGAAAAGCGCCTGCCGCAGTACTGGCACCGGTTCCCGTCGCGCATGTAGATGTTGTGGCGCGAGAACTTCACCTCGTGGCGCGGCGAACGGTCGCACGAGAGGAGCTGGACGACACGCGGCACCTTGAGGACGAGGTTCGGCGTCGTGACGAAGTCGTCGTCGGGCTGGACGGGAACGTCCTGCCACTCGTCCCAGGCGTACGTCGTGTAGTCCGGAAGGACCGCGCGCACGTGCCCCTTGTAGAAGAGCGTGAAGGTTCGCTTCACGTCCGTCAGGGTCAGCGCCGCGAACCCCTTGTTCAGGACCAGCACCGGCGAGTCGAGCATGTCCAAGCATAGCCCAACGGCTGCTAACGTACCGCGCGGATGAGGATTCTCTTCGTGCGCCTCTCGTCGTTCGGAGACGTGCTCTTCGCGCTGCCCGGCGGCGAAGGCGCTGCGAACGTCTCTCGGCGCGCACCTCACGTGGGCCGTCGAGCCGCCGCTCGCACCGCTCGTCGAAGGCGCGGCGTACGTCGACGACGTCCTTCCCGTCGACACGCGTGGCTGGCGGCGCCGGGGATTCGGAAAGGAGACGAGAGAGGAGATAAGAGAATTTCTTAGAAGGGTAAGAGGGGAGACCTTCGACCTCGTCGTGGACGCCCAGGGGCTGTTCAAGTCCGCGCTCGTCACGTTCGCGGTGCGCGGCGCGGCGCGCAAGGTCGGGTTCGGCTGGCGGACCGCCACGGAGCGTGTCAACTGCTTCGTCACGGACGACCGCGTGGACGTGGATCGCGCCCTCCGCCCCCACGTCCTCGACCAGATGCTCGCGCTCGCCGAGCACGTGACGGGCAGGAGCGGCTTCGAGCAGGACGCCGGACGTGAGGCACCTCGTCGAGAAGCCCGACCCGCCCGTCGACGAATGGCTGGAGCAACACGGGCAACGCCCCTTCGCGGTGCTACAGCCCTTTTCTTCGAAGGGTAATAAGGAATGGCCCGAGGGAGAGGTTCTTGCTGCTGCGGAATGGCTCTCGTCCGAAGGCATCCAGCCCGTGCTCCGCTGGGGGCCGGGAGAAGAGGGCCGGGCGCAAACGCTTCTTACCCTTTCGAAGAAAATCTTCTCTTCCTCTTCTCTTTCTCTTCCCCTCCTCCTCGCCCCCCCGACGAACCCCGCCTCCAGCGCGCGCCTCTCGGCGCGCGCGGCGCTGTTCGTGGGAGCGGACACGGGGCCGACGCACCTCGCGGCCGCCGCCGGCGCGCCGACTCTCGCCCTCTTCGGACCGACGCCGCCCGAGCGCTTCGGGCCGGTGGGGCCGCGCACCGCCGTCCTCCGGGAATCGCCGGCGGCCTACAATCGTTCCGGTGTGCGATGGCCAGTCGAGGAAGTCCGTGACGCCGCACGCCTCCTGCTCGCGTAACCGCGCCCGGGCGGCTGCCGCCCTGGCCGTCGGGCTCCTGGCTCTCGTCGGCCTCGGCCGGCGATCGGGCGCCGACCGGCCTCCCGTCGTCGTCGCGGCCCGGGAGTCCCTCCCGAAGGACCGGCTCTTCCCCGTTCCCTTCGCGGACGGGGAGACCCTCGTCTACACGATCGCGTGGCTCAAGATCGAGGGCGGCGGGATGACGCTCTCGACGGCGCACGAGATGACGGCCGACGGCGTCCCCCTCCACCGGATCTCGCTGAGGGCGACCTCGAACGAGTACGTCTCGAAGTTCTACCCCGTGCGCGACCTGTACGAGACGTGGGTCGACGCGCGCGACTTCCAGCCGCTGAGGTTCGAGAAGCACGCGCGCGAGGGCCGCTACGAGTCCGACGAGGTCGAGGAGTTCGACCTCGCGAAGAAGATCGGGACCTGGCGCGACGACCGCACGCCGCTTCCCGACCGCATCCAGGACATCATCTCGTCGTTCTACTTCCTGAGGTCCCAGCCGCTCGCGGTCGGGCACGGACGTGCGCGTCGACATGTTCTCGCGCGGGAAGATCTACAAGCTCAAGGCGGCCGTGCTCGAGAGGGAGACGGTCGAGACGGAGGCCGGCACGTTCGAGGCGCTGAAGGTGCAGCCGCAGCTCCGCGAGAACGAGACGACCGAGGACCGCAACCGCGGCCGGCTCTTCCTCTGGTTCTCCGACGACCAGCGCCACCTGCCCGTCATGGCGAAGACCGTCATGCCGATCGTCGGCTCGGTCACGGCGCGCCTGACGAAGGTGATCCCCGGAACCCGCTAGAATCAGGACATGGCGGTCAAGCTGGGCGACCTTCTCGTCAAGGCGAAGCTCGTCACACCCGAGCAGATCCAGGAGGCCCTCGTCGAGGTGCAGGCGTCGGGAATGAAGCTCGGCGAGGCGCTCGTCAAGCTCGGCTACGTCTCGGAAGACGACATCACGGAGACGCTGTCGGCCCAGTTCGGCGTCCCGTCGATCAACCTCTCGCACTTCGAGATCGACCCGAACGTCCTGAAGCTCGTGGCCCCCGAGGTCGCGCGCAAGTACAACATCCTCCCGGTCAACAAGACGGGCGCGACGATCACGATCGCGATGGCGGACCCGACGAACGTGTTCGCCATGGACGACATCAAGTTCATGACGGGCTACAACGTCGAGCCCGTCGTCGCCTCCGAGATCGCTCTCCAGCAGGCGATCGACCGCCACTACGGCGCGACCCACGCCCTCGAGCTCAAGAAGGTCATGGAGGAGATGTCGGTCGTCGACACGGCCGACACCTCCCTCGAGGTCGTCGAAGAGACCGAGCAGGAGACGATCGACCTCGAGAAGCTCGTGGACGAGGGCGAGGAAGCCCCCGTCATCCGGCTCGTGAACATCATCCTGACGGACGCGATCAAGCGCAGCGCCTCGGACATCCACATCGAGCCCTACGAGCGCGAGTACCGCGTGCGGTACCGCATCGACGGCATCCTCTACGAGGTCATGAACCCGCCGCCGAAGCTCAAGGAGGCGATCGCCTCGCGCATCAAGATCCTCGCGAAGCTCGACATCGCCGAGAAGCGCCTCCCGCAGGACGGGCGCATCAAGATCAAGATGAAGCTCGCGGGCAAGGTCAAGGAGCTGGACTACCGCGTCTCGGTGCTCCCGACGCTCTTCGGCGAGAAGATCGTCTGCCGCCTTCTCGACAAGGACAACCTCATGCTCGACATGACGAAGCTGGGGTTCGAGAAGGACTCCCTGCTTCGCTTCGAGAAGGCGATCCTGCGCCCGTGGGGCATGGTCCTCGTGACGGGGCCGACGGGGTCGGGCAAGACGAACACGCTCTACTCGGCCCTCTCGCGCATCAACACGCCCGAGACG
Source organism: uncultured Acidobacteriota bacterium (assembly GCA_963776915.1). Lineage (GTDB taxonomy): Bacteria > Acidobacteriota > Thermoanaerobaculia > UBA5066 > UBA5066 > Fen-183. The sequence goes on from CAVZPE010000003.1 coordinate 53,569, forward strand.
AACATCATGACGGCCGAGGACCCCGTGGAGTTCAACCTCCCCGGGATCAACCAGGTCCAGATGAAGGACGCGATCGGCCTGAACTTCGCCGCGGCGCTGCGCTCCTTCCTCCGGCAGGACCCGAACATCATCCTCGTCGGCGAGATCCGCGACTTCGAGACGGCCGAGATCGCGGTCAAGGCCGCGCTCACGGGCCACCTCGTCCTCTCCACGCTCCACACGAACGACGCGCCGTCGACCGTCAACCGCCTCATGAACATGGGCATCGAGCCCTACCTCGTCGCGACGTCCGTCGTCCTGATCGCGGCGCAGCGCCTCATCCGGCGCGTGTGCGCGGCCTGCAAGGCGCCGTCCGAGGTCGCCCCGCAGGTTCTCGTCTCCCTCGGGTTCACGCCCGAGGACGCGAAGCTCGTGCAGGTCATGAAGGGCAAGGGCTGCGAGAAGTGCAACAACACCGGCTACAAGGGCCGCGTCGCGCTCGTCGAGGTCCTCGAGATCTCCGAGGAGGTCCGCGAGCTCATCCTCTCCGGAGCGTCCTCGATCGAGATCAAGAGGAAGGCGCTCGAGGAGGGCATGATCTCGCTGCGCCGCTCGGGCCTGCAGAAGATCAAGGACGGCCTGACGTCGATCGAGGAAGTCGTCCGCGAGACGGTGCTGTAGGGGCCCCTCCCCCCCGCCGCGACGATTTCTCACCCCTCT
>CAVZPE010000004.1:0-639444 GCA_963776915.1 uncultured Acidobacteriota bacterium
CTCGTTCCTTCGGCAGCCGGTCGGGTACGTTCGTGCTGGCGGCGGATCTCTGGCTCCGGCCGAGGATTCTTCTGCTCGGGACCCTCGCGTTTCTTGCAGGCGCCTCGGACGTGCTGATGGTGGTTCTTTCTTCGAGTGGCGCGTGGTCGGACGTCGGCGGGGGCGGCCGGCGGCGCCGCGCTGCGGCCGGAGGTGCGGCTGCTGTCGGCGCGACCCATCGCGCTCCTGCGTCTGCCTCCTGCTTCTTTCACTTCTAGGAAAATCGGCGATTGCTCTTTGAGTGGTTGTCTGTCGTCGCGCTGCGCCAGCGCATCGGCTATCCCCCGGAAGTCCCGCCCGTTTCTCTCGCCGATCTCTCCGACTCTCTTCTGATGTGGGGCGGCGCCGTCGTCCGGGGCGTCCTCTCGCCCTCGCGATGGCATCGCGCGAGGCCGCCCGCGTGAAGGCCGTCCTCCTCGTCCCGCGCCTGCCGGGCACCGGCCACACGGGCGACCGCCTCCGCGCGGAGCTGCATCTTCGGGCGCTCGCGCTCGCGGGGTACGAGACGGCGATTGTGGGGGGAGCCGCCGGAGGAGAAGAGATTCTTCGAATGGAGAATGCGGCGTCCGTGCATCCCGTGCGCCTCGAGCGTTCGCGGCTTCCGGCCGCCCTCGTGAGCGCCGCCGCGTCCGGCGAGCCCCTGCAGTCCGCACTCTTCGCAGGATCTTTCGGCCTTGCCCTGCGCGAAGCGGCCCGGAATGCGGACCTCCTCGTCTGCGTCCTCCTCCCTCGCCTCCTCGCCCACGTCGGCTCGCTGCCGGCGCTGCCGCGCGTCGTGGACTACGTCGACGCGCTCGCGGCCGCCGCGCGCCAGGCCGCGAACGACGACCCCGCGCCCTGGCGGCGGGCCTACTGGGAGGCCGAGGCGCCGCGCCTCGCGCGCGCCGAGGCGCGCGCCGCCGCGGGCGCCGCCGTCCTCTTCGCGACGACGCCCCTCGACGCGGCGCACCTCCCGCCGGGCACGCGCGCCGTGCCGAACGGGGTCGTCATCGGGCCCCTCGCGGATCGGCCCCGCGGACCCGTCGTGGCATTCTCGGGGCGTCTCCGGTACCGTCCGAACGTCCTCGCCGTGAAGCGACTGCTCGACGACATCTGGCCGCGCGTCGTGCGCGAGGTTCCCGACGGGCGCCTCGTCCTCGGCGGGGCCGACGCGCCCCGCTGGCTCCTCGCGCGCGCGGGGAAGGACGGTGTCGAGGTCGTGAGCCCGGTGCCCGACATGCCGGCCTTCCTGCGCGCGGCGCGCGTGGCGGCGGCGCCGGTCGCGCTGGGCACGGGCACGCCGAACAAGCTCTTCGAGGCGCTCGAGGCGGGCGCGGCAGTCGTCGCGTCGGAAGGGGTCGTCGCGCGCGCGGCCGCGGACGGCACGCCGGCGCCGGTTCGGGCGGCGCGGACGGACGAGGAGTTCGCGTCGGCTCTCGTCGCTCTCCTGAGGGATCCCGCGGCGGCGGAACGGGAGGGGGCGCGGGGCCGGGCGTGGGTCGAGGCGCACGGCGACCGGCAGCGCTCCTTCGACGCTCTCGCCGCGGGGTACCGGGAAGCGCGGGAGCGCGCGTGAAGCCGCGCGGGCACTTCGCGGGCCGCACGGCCGTCCTCGCGGCGGGCGACGCGACTCTGGCCGCCGGGCTCTTCGCGCTCATCGTCGGGCTGCGCCGCGCCCTGGCGCTGCCCGGCACTCTCGGGACGCTCCCGGTGCCGAACGTGCCGCTCGACCCCGTCTGGCTGGGCGGCATCGCGCTCGTGACGCTCGCGGCACTCTGGCTCGCCGGCACGTACGACGAGCCGCTCGCGTCGCTCAAGGAGCGCGGCGGCCTCCTCGTCGGGGCGTTCCTCGCCGGCGGCCTGCTCCTCGCGCTCTACTTCCTCGCGGGTCGCGCCGTGCCGCGCACCGTCCTGCTTCTCTGGCTCCCGCTGCTGTCGTTCGGCCTCGGCGCCTGGCGGCGCGTCGCCGAGGCCGTCGCGCCGATCGGGACGCGCCCCGTGCTCGTGCTCGGCGCCGGAGAGGACGCGCGGCGCGCGGCCGAGGCCCTGTCCTCGGGCCGCATCACCGGCCACAGGCTGCTGGCGTGGCGCGAGGACGCCTCGTCCTTCGAGCCCGGCGCGGCCCGGGACGTCCTGTACGCGCCCGACCGGACCGAGGACCGGCAGACGCTCGTCGCCCTGCTCGAGCGCAGCCTCGAGCACGACTTCGACCTCTGGATCCTGCCGGGCGTCGCGGACGTCGTCGCCTCGCGCGTCGTGACGAGAAGCCTCGGGGACCTCCCGCTCGTGCCCGTCGTGACGCGGGGCGCGAGCGCGTTCGCCTTCGCCTGGCGGCGCGCGCTCGACCTCGTCCTCGGCACGGCGCTCACGCTCCTCGCCCTCCCGATCCTCCTCGTCGTGACCGCGGCCGTCGCCCTCGAGAGCCGGGGCTCTCCGTGGATCCGCCAGCGGCGCGTCGGGCGCGGGGGGAAGCCGTTCGAGCTCTGGAAGGTGAGGACGATGTGGCGGGACGCCGAGGCCGGCACCGGCCCGACGCTCTCGTCCACGGACGACGAGCGCGTGACGCGCGTCGGGGGATTCCTGCGCCGCGCGCGGCTCGACGAGCTCCCGCAGCTCTTCCACGTCGTCGGCGGCTCGATGAGCCTCATCGGTCCCCGGCCGGAGCGGCCGGAATTCGTGACGACGATCGCGGAGCGCGTCCCCGCGTACCGGTTGCGGCACGTCCTGAAGCCGGGGCTCACGGGACTCGCCCAGGTGATGGGCGCGTACGCGACGGAGCCCGACGTCAAGCTGCGCTACGACCTCGGGTACCTCTTTCACTGGACTCCCGCTCTCGACCTGTTCGTCCTCCTCCGCACGGTCGTGACGGTGCTGCGGGGCAGCGGGGTCTGAATCGCAATCGGCCGATGTAAGGATTACCATGGCCCCGGCGTTGCAGCACGTGGTCATGTCATGCGAGTTCGATAAGGCCGCCGGGGAAACGGGCTTGCCTGAGTCCTTCTACGAGGCGCGTCTCGAGGCGACCCTGCGCGCGTGCCGCGTGCTGCGTCACGAGTTCGCGACGCCGCTGTCGGCGGCGGGCCTCCACCTCGAGCTGGCCCGGCGTGCCGCCGAGCGCGTGGAGGGAGGCGTTCCCGGGAAGCTCCGGAGCGGGCTCGACACGGGACGCCAGCAGCTGGACGAGGCCGTCTTCCTCCTCGACGGGCTCACCGCTCTCGGCGGCGCGCGGACCGGGGCACCCAGCCTCGTCGATTTTTCCGATCTCGTCCGGCGCACCGCGCGCGACACCGGCCCGGAGCTCGAGCGGCGCGGCCTGAGCGTCCGCCTCGGCGACTTCGCCGACGGCCTCTTCGTCGACGGCTTCCCGGACGAGCTCGAGCCGGCGGTCCGCGAGGTCCTGGCGCTCGCGGCGCGCTGGGCCTCGCCCGGCGAGGCCCGGATCGGGTTGCGTTCCGTCGACGGATCCGCCGCGCTCGAGTTCCGCGTTCCGCTTTCCGGGGGCGCCCCCGGCGACATGCTCTTCAAGGCGCGGAGCCGGCCGAACGCCGGGCTCGGCCCGTTCCTGGCGCGCTGGACGTTCGAGGCGCACGGGGGCCGGCTCGACGGCCGCGACGACGGAACGAGCCTCACCGTGACGGCCTCCCTCCCGCAGGCGGCGCCGTGAGGATCCTCGTCGTCGAGGACGACCTCGACACCCGCCAGGGCCTGCAGATGCTCCTTCAGGAGTTCGGCCTCGACGTCCGGGCCGCGTCGACGCTCGCGGAGGCGCGCGCCCAGCTCGTGGCCTTCGACCCGGACGTCTGTCTCACGGACCTCCAGCTTCCCGACGGCGACGGCCTCGATTTCATCCGTGCGTCCCGCGCGGAGGACCCGCTCCGCGAGATCGTCGTCCTGACCGGTCACGGCACGCTCGACTCGGCCGTCGAGGCGATGAAGGCGGGCGCCTTCGACTACCTCGTCAAGCCCCTCCGCCCCGTGCAGCTCGAGGCCGTGCTCGGGCGGCTGCGCGGCGGGGCGCCGGGCGACGACGGAGACGCCGCGCTGTGGAAGACGCTCGACGAGCACGGCCGCTTCGGCACGATGGTCGGCGTGTCCTCCGCGATGCGCGACATGTGCGCCGTCGTCGCGCGCATCGCGCGCTCGGACGCGCCCGTCATGATCACCGGCGAGAGCGGGAGCGGGAAGGAGGCGGCGGCACAGACGATCCACGACCTCTCGCGGCGCCGCGGCAAGCCGCTCGTGGCGATCAACTGCGGTGCGGTCTCGGCGAACCTGATCGAGAGCGAGCTCTTCGGCCACGAGAAGGGCGCCTTCACGGGCGCGGACCGCCGCCGCGCCGGCTACTTCGAGCTCGCGCAGGGAGGCACGCTGTTCCTCGACGAGGTCACGGAGATGCCGCCGGACCTGCAGGTCAAGTTCCTGCGCGTCCTCGAGACGCGCTCGTTCCGCCGGGTCGGCGGCAACGAGGAGCTCTCGAGCGACGTGCGCGTCATCTCGAGCTCCAACCGGGACCTGCTCGAGGCCGTGGAAAAGAAGACGCTGCGCGAAGACCTCTACTACCGGCTGAACGTCCTGCCGCTCCACGTCGCGCCGCTCCGCGACCGGCGCGAGGACATCCCCGTGCTCGCCAGGCACTTTCTCACCCGCGTCGCCGAGAGCGAGGAGGGAGGCCGCCGGAGCTTCTCGCCCGCGGCTCTCGAGAGGCTCGCGGCGCACGGGTGGCCGGGCAACGTGCGCGAGCTCCGGAATGTCGTGCACCGCGCCTACGTCCTCTCGGACGGCGAGACCGTCGACGAGGCCACGGTGGCGGCCGTGCTCTCCCGCCGCCCGAGCGGCGTGTTCCCGGCCGTGCGGCCGCCCGCCCCGGGCTCGGCCGCTGCCCGCGAGAGAGGACGCGTCCGGGGCCCGACCCGCGGACGCGGCTCCGCCCGTCGTTCCGGCGGCGGACGACCCGCTCGTCGTTCCCGTGCGCGTCGGCGATTCCCTCGAGGAGGTCGAACGGCGCCTCCTCGAGCGCACGCTGGCGGCCGTCGGGGGCAACAAGAGGAAGGCGGCGGAGATGCTCCGCGTCAGCCTCAAGACCGTCTACAACAAGATCAAGCAGTACGAGCTCGAGCGCTGACGCGGAAGGCGCGCGGCCTCACACCGGGGCGAGCCACTGGCGCACGACGCGCAGGAGCTCTCCGGGCTCGAGGGGCTTCTTCAGGAATCCGGCGTCGTTCCGGCGCGGCGGCGCGAAGCCGGGCGCCGCGATTCCGGACATCACGAGGATGGGCAGCGTGGAGAACGCGGGGAGCTCCTCGACCCGGCGCACGAACGCCCACCCGTTCATCCGGGGCATCTCGAGGTCGACGATCACGAGGCGCGGCCTCAGGCCGGCCTCGAGGCGCTCGAGAGCCTCGGCGCCGTCCTCGGCTCCGACGCCGCTCAGACCCTCGTCGTCGAGCAGCCGGAGGAGCCCGTCACGGAGCGCGCCGTCGTCGTCGACGACCAGGACGTCGGGCTGCGGACGGGCGGAGGGAGGCTCGGGGGCGCGGCGCCGGGCGGGGCGCGAGGCGGGCGGCGGCGCGGCGGCGGGCGCGGGAGCGTCGCCGAGCACGCCGCGCACCCGGTGGGTCCCGCCGTCGTCGACGAGGGGCACGCCGTTTCCGGCCACGGGCTTTCCGTCGACCACGAGCTGCCCGAGGCCGCCGGTCCTCCCGTCGGGGTTCTCGATCCGGATCTCCCACCGCGTGCGGCCGATCCGGAGCGACACCGAGTAGCCGGGCCACGAAGCCGGGATGCAGGGCGCGAGGCGCAGGACGCCGCCCTCGCGCCGCAGCCCGAGCAGGCTCTCGGTGGCCGCGCGGTAGAGCCAGCCCGCCGAACCCGTGTACCACGTCCAGCCGGCCTCGCCGAGGTGCGCGGGGTGCGCCGAGACGTCGCCGGCCACGACGTACGGCTCTCCTCCGTAGCGTCGGACCCCCGCCTCGGTCCGCGTGTGGTTGACCGGGTTGAGCATGTGGAAGATCTCGAGCGCCTCGTCCGCGGACTCGAGCGCCGCGGCGGCCATGACGACCCAGGCGGCGGCGTGCGTGTACTGCCCGCCATTCTCCCGGATGCCCGGCGGATAGCCCTTGATGTACCCCGGCGCCTCGGGTCCGCGGTCGAAGGGAGGGGCGAGCAGCGTGACGATCTCCGCGTCCCGCCGCACGAGGCGCGAGAGCACGGCGTCGAGGGCGCGCTCGGCCCGCGCGCGCGGCGCGGCCCCCGAGAGGACCGCCCACGTCTGGGCGATCGAATCGATCTGGCCGTCGACGTTCCGGCGCGAGCCGAGGGGCGTGCCGTCGTCGAACGTCGCACGCCGGTACCAGTCGCCGTCCCAGGCGAGTTCGAGCGCCTGCCTCAGCCTGCCGGCCTCGTTCCGGTAGCGGACCGCGCGGGCGCGCGTCCCCGCGGGCCTCGCAGAGGGCGGCGAACGGCCCGAGGATCGAGTAGAGGAAGAAGCCGAGCCAGACGCTCTCGCCGCGCCCCTCCGGGCCGACCTCGTTCATCGCGTCGTTCCAGTCTCCCGTGCCGATGAGCGGAAGGCCCTGGGCTCCGGCCGTGAGCGAGGCGTCGATCGCGCGCGCCGCGTGGCCGAAGAGCGTGTCGGTCTCGGCGGAGGTGACGGGCTCGAAGTAGGCCTCGCGCTGGCCTTCGGCGAGCGGCGGGCCCTCGAGCCAGGGCGCCCGTTCCTCCCACACCGCGGCGTCGCCCGTCGCCTCCGCGTAGCGCAGGGCCGCCCACGGCAGCCAGAGCAGGTCGTCCGAGCAGCGGGTGCGCGTGCCGCGCCCCGACGGCTCGTGCCACCAGTGCTGAACGTCCCCCTCCCGGAACTGACGGCCCGCCGCGCGGACGAGATGCTCGCGCGCGAGATCGGGACGGACGAGGACGAGCGCCGAGACGTCCTGCAGCTGGTCACGGAAGCCCCACGCCCCGCCGGGCTGGGAATAGCCGGTGCGCCCCCAGAGGCGCGACGCGATGATCTGGCAGGGGAGCCAGCGGTTCACGAGCAGGTCGAGCGAGTCGTCGGGCGTCGTCACGGTGAGCGTGCCCAGCGTCTCCTCCCAGGCGGCCCGCACGCGCCCGCGCTCGGCGGCGGCGGCGGTGGCGTCCGCGAATCGCGCGGCGAGGTCGAGCGCGTGGGCCTCGTCGCGCCCCTCTCCGAGCACGAAGGCGAGCGTTCGCGTCTCGCCCGGGGCGAGAGCGACGGACACGTGGAGCGCCGCACACGGGTCGAGCCCGCCGCCCGTCCGCCCCGAAAGGCGCGCGCGGTGCGGCCCCGTCGCGGTGCGCAGCGTCCGTCCGGCTCCGCGGAACTCGCGCCGGTCCCCGGACCACGACACGAGCGGCTCGCTCGACGCGAGGAACGCGACGCGTCCCGCGAACGCGGCGTTCTCCGGATTGCGCGCGAGGAGGGCCCGCCCGTCCGGCGCGAGCGACGTGACGACGTGGCGGGGCGCCTCGGGGCGCGGGGGGCCGAGCGCCCAGTCGGCGACGGCGAAGACCGCGAGACGGCGGGCCCGGCCCGAGAGGTTCTCGAGCGTGAGGAGGGAGATCTTCACGGGCTCCTCGCGTGCGACGAACGTGTCCATCGACCGCGCGATGCCGCCGGCGGTCCTTCGGAACCGGGAGAGGCCGGGTTCGTGCGTGATCCGCCAGCGGCCGGTCTTGTCGCGCGGTGCGCGCGCCCGGTGTCGCGCCGACGACCTCGCCGGTCTCCTCGTCGCGAACGACGATGGCCTCGCTGGGGGGGTCACTGACGGCGTCGTTCGCGAACGGCGTCAGGCGGTTCTCGCGGCTGTTCGTCGACCACGTCATCGCGGGGCCCGAGGCCGTCACGAGCGAGCCGAACGACGGGTTCGCGAGGACGTTCGCCCACGGATGCGGGGTCTCGCGGTCCCCGTCGAGGACGATCTCGTACGTCCGTCCGCCCTCTCCGAAGCCGCCGTAGCCGTTCGCCATCTCGAGGCGCGGGAGCGGCTCCGGAGGCGCGATCTCCGGCGACGCCTGCACGGCGGGCGGCGGCGGCGGCTCGGCTGCCCACGGCTCGGTCCGGTCGAGCTGCAGCGCGAGGTCGCCGTCCTCGCCGCGCAGGATCGCGCGCGCGTAGACGAGGAGACCGCGCTGCTCGTCCGGGCTCGAGGAGGTCGCCGCGGAGCAGGAAGATCGCCGTCCTTCTTGCCGGCGTGCGAGGCCCAGGGACCGCGCTCGACGAGCTCCGTGAGGAGCGTCGTGGAGCTCCTTGCGGTAGCCCTCCGGGTGCTCGTTGAGGAGGACGAGGTCGGCGGCGAGACCCTTGAGGCGCCAGTACTCCTGGGCCTCGAGCGTCTGCCGGCGAGGGCGAGGTCCTCGGTGCGCTCGAGGCGCACCGTCAGGATCGGGAGGTCCCCGGAGATGCCGTGCCGCCACAGCGCCGAGGCGTCGAGGACGTTCGCGGCGTGCGCGCCGCGCCGGCGCCGCGAGGCGCGCGGTCCGAGCCGAGGACGCACGAGGCGAGCTGCTCGAACAGGCGCGTGTCCTCGGGGGCGAGGCCGAGGTGCCGCACGGCGACCGGCGCCTGCGTACGGGCCAGCGCGAAGGCGCGAACGGCCGCGGACGGGTCGTGGTGCTTCTGCGCGAGCGCGAGGGCGGCCTCCCGGCTCTCCGCGACGCCGGTCGTGAACACGAGGCGCGCGATCGCGCCCGGCGCGAGCCGCACCCGCTGGCGCAGGCTGAGGATCGGGTCGAGGACCGTCCCCGTCGTGCCCGAGAGCGCGCGGCCGTCCAGCGCGATCGGGTCCGAGGCGTCGCGCCCGCGGCCGAGGAAGCGCGCGCGGTCCGTCTCCCATTCGAGCGAGCCCTGCCGGCGGCCCGCGACGGCGAGGACGTGAACCGCCCAGAGCGGGGTCTCGCCGGCCGCGCGGGGCCGGCGCGCGCAGAGGAGCGCGGCGTTCTGCGGGAATGACCTCCGTCTCGAGGAAGAGCTTTCCGAAGACCGGATGCGCGACGTCGTCCTGCGGGGAGGCGAGGACGACCTCGACGGCGCTCGTGACCTCGATCTCGCGCGTCGAGGGCCCGAGATTCGTGAGAGTCAGCCGGCGCACCTCGACGTCCTCCTCGGGAGAGACGGCCACGTCGAGGCGTGATTCGATGTCGGCGTCGCGGCGGCGGATGGAGGCGGACTCGGGCAGGAACATGACCCGGTAGGACTCCGGCTCGCGGAGCGTCGGGGCGAACGTCGGCGGACCACACGGCGCCGCTGCGCACGTCGCGGAGGTACAGCGCGTGGCCGGCGGGATCGGCCGTCGGGTCGTCGCGCCGCCGGACGACGGAGAGCCCGCGCCAGGAGCTCCACCCGCCGCCCGCCTGCGTGATCGCCGTGACGAAAGACCCGTTCGACAGGAACTGCGTCGCGGGGAAGGCCGCGTACGGCGAGCGGTAGAGGCGCGGCGCGGCCGCCGGCGACGCCGGGATCGGGAACACCTCGTCGGACGAGGGGCGCGTCTGTGCGACGGGCGCCTGGCGCGGCGGGCCGCTCCTGCAGCAGGAGCTCGGTGGCGCGCACGCGCGGGTCGGCGTGAAACCGCCGCACCATCGACGTCGCCGAGGAGCACGTTCGCGAATGCGACGAGGCTCATTCCCTGGTGGTGCGCGAACGCGGTGCGGACGACGACGCCCCGGCCGTCGGCGGTGCGCGGCAGCGGCGGAGGATCGGCCCCCGCGGGTCCCGCCGTGTAGTCCACGGCGTCCCAGAAGCCCCAGCGGCCGTCGGCCCCGGCCGCCGACGAGCCGGCGGAGGTTCTTCGCGGCCTCGGCGGGGGCGAGGAGCGCCGCGAGCGCGGTCGCGTACGGCGCGACGACGAGGTCCTCGTCGAGCCCGCGGCGGAAGCCGAGCCCCGGTACGCCGAAGGCGCGGTACTGGTGCTCGCCCGCGAGGTCGACGGCGCGGTAGGCGGACTCCGACGAGCCCCACGGCACGCCGTTCGCGCGCCCCCACTCGCGCTGCCGCCGGACGGCCATGCGGCAGGACTCGTCGAGCAGCGTGCCCGGATAGGTCCGCGTGAAGAGGAGCGGCATGAGGTACTCGAACATCGACCCGCTCCAGGACAGGAGCGTCGGCACGCCGTGGAGGCTCACGGCCAGCCGGCCGAGCCGGAACCAGTGGCTCTGCGGCACGTCGCCCTTGGCGATCGCGAGGAAGCTCGCGACGCGCGCCTCGGAGGCCAGAAGGTCGTAGAAGGTCTCGTCGCGGACCGGCGTTCGCCAGGGTCACCGGGCGGCAGCCCGTCACGAAGAGTCCGCGGGCAGCGTCGTAGAGCGGCTCCGAAGTCCATGCCGTCTGCGAGCGCGAGGGCGCGCCGCGCGAGGTCCTCCGCGCGCTCGGGTCGCGCGGCCGGAGCGGCCAGCTCCCGCAGGCCGTGCGCGAGGACGAGGAGACACGCCGCGAGGTTCCCGCTGTCCACGGTCGAGACGTAGCGCGGCTCGAGCGGTTCGAGGCGTCCGCGTGTCGTACCAGTTCAGGACGTGGCCCTTCCACCGCTCGAGGCCCTCGACGGTGCGCAGCGTCCTTTCGAGCCGCGCGAGGAGTCCCTCGGTGTCGAGCCAGCCGAAGTCGCGCGCGGCGAGGTCGGCGAGGAGACCGAGGCCGACGTTCGTGGGAGACGTCCGCGGCGCGACGACGGGCGCCCCGCCGTCCTCGGGCAGCGGCGGCGTTGTCGGGCGCGAGGCCGTTCGAGTCGCCCCCCACGGCCATGTCCTCGAAGTAGCGCCACGTCTCCCGCGCCGTCCGGAGGAGGAACTCGCGATCCGGCCCCGGAGAGGGCGCGGGCGTCCCGGGGGCGCCGCGTGGCTGAGCCACCACGCGAGGAGGGGGCTCGCGGCCCACAGGACGAGGAACGGCGCGGCGAGAAGGAGCGCGGAGGGCGCGCCCGGCCGCGACGACGATGCCGATCAGGACGGCCGCCAGCGGGCTCGCCGCCATCTCGAGGAAGAACGAGCGTGGGCCGCCCGACAGCAGGCCCGCGGCGCGGACGGCGCCGGTGGCCGCGGTCTCCCACTCGAGCAGGCGCCGTCCCGTCACGGCGAGGCGGACGAGCGTCAGGACGATGGCGTGGAGCGGCCTCGAATGCGTAGTGGGGGAGGAAGGCGAGGCCGACGAGCGCCTGCGCGAGCGCCATCTCGAGCTCCTGGCCGAGCTCGCGGACGAACGAGGAGAACGGCTGCTGCGGCCGCGGTCCGCCCGAGGAGGAGCCGCACGACGGAGACGAGCGGGAGGCCGAGGACGGCGAGGGCGAGAAGGACCCAGGCCGCCGGGCGGCCCGGGCAGGACGGTCAGCCCGGCGACGATGAGCAGCGAAGAGCGTGGGCGGCAGGAGGCTGCGCCGGAGGTTGTCGAGGATCTTCCACTGCGCGATGAGCGGGAGCCGGTTGCGCTCGAGGCCCGCGCGCGTCGGGACGAGCGGCAGAAGCCAGCGCAGGATCTGCCAGTCGCCCGCGCACCCAGCGGTGCTGGCGCCGCGCGTGGGCGAGGACGTTGCCCGGGTAGTCGTCGACGACCTCGACGTCCGTGACGAGCGCCGTCCGCGCGTGGAGTCCCTCGAAGAGGTCGTGCGAGAGGAGCGAGTTCTCGGGGACGCGGCCCTCGAGCGAGGCCATGAACGCGTCGACGTCGTAGAGGCCCTTCCCCGTGAAGACGCCCTCGCCGAAGAGGTCCTGGTACGTGTCCGAGACGGCCGTCGTGTACGGGTCGACGCCCGTGTGGCCGGAGAACACGCGCGCGAAGCGCGAGGCGGCCGCGCTCGTCGTCGCGATCGCGATGCGCGGCTGGAGGATGCCGTAGCCCGCGGTGACGCGGCGCGTCGCGGAGTCGAGGCGCGGCCGGTTCAGCGGGTGCTCGAGGATCCCGACGAGCGTGCGCGCGGCGTCGCGCGGCAGGCGGGTGTCGCTGTCGAGCGTCAGGACGTAGCGGACGGAGGGCAGGATCGAGAGGTCGCCGACCTGCAGGCCGAAGCTCGTGTCCGCGGCGCCGCGCAGGAGGCGGTTGAGCTCCTCGAGCTTTCCGCGCTTCCTCTCCCACCCCATCCACAGGCCCTCGTTCGGGTTCCAGCGCCGGACGCGGTGGAAGAGGAGGAACCGGCCCGGGCCGTGCGCGGCGTTGAGCGCGGCGATCCCGTCGGACGCCGCGGCGAGGATCGCGTCGTCGTCGGGCCGCGTGGGCTCGACCGCGTCGGTGAAGTCGGAAAGAAGCGCGAAGTGCACGTTCGCGTCCGGGTTCGCGAGCGCCTGGACCTCGAGGTGCCGGAGCATGGGCTCGACCGAGGCGACGCTCGGGAAGAGCGTCGGGAAGACGACGAGCGTCCGCGCGCCCTCGGGAACGCCGGTCCGGAAGTCGAGACGGGGCAGTGCGGCGGGGCGGGATCAGCGCGTCCACGAGGCGCTGGACGAGGAAGACGGCGATCTCCGAGACCGGAAGCGCCGCGAGCGCGAACGCCCACATCTCGGCGCCCGGCTCGGCGCCCGTGGAGCGGACGAACGCCGCGACCGCCGGCGAGCCCCGCGGCCGTCAGGGCGGCGATCGCGCCGAGATAGGCGGCGGTCGCGTGGCGGAAGAACGCCGCGCCTCAGGCTCGGCGGCGAGACCCGCGCCGGCCGCCGACGTCCTTCTCGAAGGCCGGGCGGCCGCCGGTCCCACGAGGAACCATCCGACGTGCGCCTGTCGCGGATCGGCGTCGCGGGGGCGTCTCCCGCGCGCGCGCCACGGCGCGGCGCGCGACGCGGAGCTGCTCCTCGGCCGAGTGCGGCGGCGAGCTTCTCGATCGCGTGGCGGTAGCGGTCGCGGGTCGCGAAGTCCATGCGGCCGTAGGTGCCGCCCGGGTCGTGCCGCAGCGCCTCCTCGACGAGGCTCACGCGCTCGACGAAGGGACCCCAGTCGAGCGTCCCGCAGAGCCGAAGGGCCGACACGGCGTTCGCGATCGAGACCTGGAGGCCGGCCTGACGCTGGTGCTCGGCGCGGACCGCGTCCTCGAGCGTCCGGCCGCTTTCGGCGAGGCGGCGGGACATGTTCGCGACGAGCTCGGCCGCAGGCGCGCCGAACTCCCGCGCCCGCTGGAGGAGCCGCGCGGCGAACGCCGTCGGCGCCGGGTCGGGGACGACCGGAGTCCGGCCGGACGAGAGCCGCGCGAGGGCCGCGTCCGCGCGGAGCCGGTCCGCCCGGATCGCGAGGAGCTCGTCCGCGAGGAGGCGGAGATGCTCGACGAGTGCCGCGCGGAGGAAGCTCGGCCACGCCCAGATCTCGGCGAGCGTCAGGGGCGTCGCGGTCTGAAAGGCGGTGAGAAAGGTCTCGAGCCGCGCCGCGTCGAGGCGAGCGTCGCTCCTGAGGACGAGCTCGCGCGCGAGCGCCTCGATGCGCGCGGCGCCCCCGTGCTCGGGCCCGGTGAGGCGCGGGAGCTCGCGGTTGTACGCGCGGGGCAGGTCGTGGCGCACCCCGCGGACCTCCGCCTCGATGAGGTGGAAGTTGTCGAGGAGCCACTCGACCGCCGGCGTCGCGGGCTCGCCCGCCCGGACGTCGGACGCGAGCAGGCGGTACGCGCGCCTGCAGGGCGGGGAGGTTCGCGCGAAGGCGGCCGAGGACGTGCCGCCCGCCGCCGTGCGGGGACGACGGTCCAGCCGGCGCCGAGGGAACGGGCGTGCTCTTCGAGGCGGTCGGCGGGCAGGAATTCTCCGATGCGGGGCCCGTCCCTGTTCCTCGTTCACGGCCCGAGCGTCGCAATCCTCACGCCACCATCCTGCCACCGTTTCGAAAGGTTACGAGGGTCGACGTTGAAGTTCTTTCAAAGCGTCGGCACATTCGGCTGGCATGCGGCCTGCGAGGCGCGGGCCAGGAGGATTGGAACCATGTCGTATCGCATGAAATCGCCTTTGGCCGGCATCCTCGGCGCCGCGTGCCTCGCCATGGCCGCCGCCTGCGCGAAGGCGCCCGGCACCGAGGAGCGCAAGTCCGAGACGACGACCCAGACCTCCCAGGGCGAGGTCAAGACGACGTCCGAGTCGACGCAGTCGGGCAACACCCTCGAGGCGAAGACCGAGACGAAGACGGAGACGGGCGGCGGGACGATCAAGGGGACGATCGACACGGTCGTCGGAACGGTCACCGCCTACGAGCCCGGCAAGAAGATCGAGGTCCTGACGGCCGAGAAGAAGACGCGCGACTTCCGCCTCGACGCGAAGGACACGGTCGTCGCCATCGACCCGGCCGTGGCGGTCGGCTCGCGTGTGAGGCTCACGGAGCAGACGGGCGACGACAAGGCCCGGCATCTGACGGTGAAGCTCGAAGGCTGAGAGAATGCCCGGCGTGAGACTGCCGCGAAGGGGGAAGCCCTTCCTCCGGACCGGATGATCGGCGACACGACGGGCAGCCGGCTCGGCTGGCGGCCGCGGGGCATGGACGTGCGCCTCGCGGCCGCGATCGCGGTGACGTTCGGCGCGCTCCTGATGCTCGTCTCGGTGACCTGGATGAGCACGACGGAGCTCATCCGCGAAGCGCGCTGGGTCGACCACACGAAGGACGTCCTGGCCGAGCTCGAAGGCGTTCAGACCTCGATCACGGAGGCCGAGACCGGCCAGCGGGGCTTCCTCATCACGGGGGAGGAGGTCTACCTCGAGCCGTACCACCGGGCGTCGGCCGCGCTGCCGGAGCGCCTGCGCCGGATCGAGGCCATGACGGTCGACGACGCCGAGCACGCCCGGCGGGCGCGGAAGCTGCGGGAGCTCGTCCTGGAGAGGCTCGGGCAGCTGGACCTCGCGGTCCGCCTCACGAAGGCCGGGCGCGGCGACGAGGCCCGGTCCTACGTGCGCGCCGGCACGGGCCGGGCGACGATGGAGGAGATCCGGGGCCTGATCCTCACGATGCGTTCGGAGGAGCGCGAGCTCCTCCATGTCCGCAACGAGCGGTCGGGCTCGACGGCCCGCAGCCTCATCACGACGCTCGGGATCGGCAGCGGGCTCCTCTTCGCTTTCCTGATCCTGATCTGGTGGCTGATCCGCTCGGACCTCGCGCGGCGCAACCGGGCCGAGAAGACGATCCGGGAACGGGAGACGCGCATCCGCCGGCTCATCGATGCCAACCTCATCGGCGTCCTGTTCTCGAGCGACGGCGGCGTGACGGACGCGAACGAGGCGTTCCTCTCGATCGTCGGCCTCGAGCGGGAGACCTTCGACCCGGGTCGTTACCGCCTCTTCGGCTTCACGGCCCCGGAGTTCCGGGAGCTGGACGAGAACTGCGAGAAGGAGCTCCTCGAGACGGGCACCTGCCGCCCGTACCAGAAGGAGCTCGTGCGGCCCGACGGAACCCGCGTGCCGGTCCTCTTCGGCGCGACGAGCATCGACATGGGCGGGGCCTCGCCGGTCCTGGCGTCCTTCGTGGTGGACCTGTCCGAGCTCAAGCGCGTCGAGGCGGAGCGCAACCGGCTGTACGAGGAGGCGCGCGACGCCGTGAAGGCCCGCGACGCGTTCCTGTCGGTCGCGGGCCACGAGATCCGGACGCCGCTGTCGGCGCTCAACCTCATCGTCTACCAGCTGGCGCGGCATCTGCGCGCGCTCGGAAACGAGAAGGCGATCGACCTCGCGAGCCGTTGCGAGAAGCAGGTCCTGCGGCTCATCCGCCTCGCCGACGAGCTCCTCGACGTCTCGAGGATCTCCACGGCGCGGCTCCATCTGGACCCGGAGGAGATGGACCTCTCCCAGCTGGCGCGCGACGTCGCCGACCGGCTCGAGGACAGCGCGCGGCGCGCCGGGTGCGCGCTGGAGCTGCGCACGCCCGGCCCGGTGACGGGATTCTGGGACCGGCTGCGCCTCGACCAGGTCCTGTCGAACCTATTGACGAACGCGTTCAAGTTCGGGCCGGGGAAGCCGGTCGTCGTCGAGGCCTCGACGCAGGGCGGCGACGCGCTGCTGCGCGTCTCGGACCACGGCATCGGAATTCACGACGCCGACAAGCGCCGCATCTTCGAGCGTTTCCAGCGCGCGGTGACGGCGGAGACCTATCCGGGCATGGGTCTCGGGCTCTGGATCACCCGCGAGATCGTGGAGGCGCACGACGGGAAGATCTCCGTGGAGAGCCGGCCGGGCGCGGGGGCGACGTTCCGCGTGACCCTGCCGCGGAGACTGGGGGGCGACGGTGAGAGTTCTGGTCGTTGAGGACGACGAGGCGATCGGCGAGGCGCTCGTGAGCCTGCTCGAGGATGCCGGCCACGAGGCCGTCTGCGTCCCGGACGGGCGCGTCGCCCTCGAGGAGCTGCGAAGGGGCGGGGAGCCGTGCGTGATTCTCCTCGACCTGGCGATGCCGGGCATGAACGGCCGGAGGTTCCGGGAGGAGCAGCAGAAGGACGCGGCGCTCGCGGACATTCCGGTCATCGTCTGCACGGCGGACGCGCTCGCCGAGGAGCGGGCGCGCGAGATCGGGGCCGCGGACTGGCTGCGCAAGCCGCTGGACCCCGAGCGTCTCCTCGAGGTCGTCGCGCGGCACTGCCGGCCGGCCCGCAGTCCCTCCTGACGACCGCGCAAGCCGGCGGGAAGAGCCGGGGGCTCCCGGGGTTCCCGGATCAGACGGGCCGTCGGCCCTGGATCACGCGGATGAGGACGATCACGATCGCGATCACGAGAAGGATGTGGATGAATCCGCCGAGCGTGTACGACGTGACCATGCCGAGCAGCCACAGGACGAGAAGGATCACGAAGATGGTCCAGAGCATTTTTCTTCCTCCTGCCCCCCTCGAGCAACCGCCGTGCCGGACGAATGGAACGGATCGTGCTGGGAACGGGCGCGGGAGGACGGCCATGGCTCTCTATTCAACGAAGGATTTCTCGCGGCTGCTCGGCACGCCCGGCTTTTCGGACACGCTCCTCAAGCAGCACTTCGATCTCTACGCGGGCTACGTCAAGAACGCGAACGCGCTGCACGACGAGCTGGGGGCGTCGGCCCCCGCGAAGCCGCCGACGCCCTCGTGGTCGGAGCTCAAGAGGCGGTTCGGATGGGAGTGGAACGGCATGCGCCTCCACGAGATCTATTTTGGAAATCTGACAAAGAGCGGACACAAGGCGGAGCGGGACGTCCCGCTCCTGGCTCGCATCGGGAAGGACTTCGGGTCGCGCGAAGCCTGGGAGAAGGAGTTCCGGGCGACCGGCAGCCTGCGGGGCATCGGCTGGGCGGCGCTGGTCTGGGATCCCGTCGCGCAGCACCTCTTCAACGTCTGGATCGACGAGCACGATCGCGGAGCGCTCGCGGGGTGCCCGATCGTTCTCGTGATGGACGTCTTCGAGCACGCGTTCCTGACGGACTACGGGACGAAGCGCGGGGAGTACATCGACGCGTTCCTCGCCGCGGCCGACTGGGAGGAGGCCGCCCGTCGCTTCGAGAACGCGCGGGCGCCCGTGCCGGAGATCGCCCGCGCCTAGGCTGGCACGCCTGCTGCTAAAGCGGCGTGAGGAGGATGAAATGAATCGTAACGTTTTCGCATCCGCGCTCTCGGTCCTGCTTCTCGGCGGCTCGGCGGCCGCCGTGGCGCAGGAAAAGCCCATGGAGAAGACCGACGAGAAGAAGGTCACGACGTCGGAAGGGACGATGAAGTCCAAGTCCCACACGGTCGTCGGGACCGTCAAGGAGTACGAGGCCGGCAAGAAGCTGAAGGTGCTCGTCGGCAAGAAGACGCACACCTTCGCGCTCGACTCCAAGACGGTGAACACGACGGTGGACCCGGCGGTGGCGGTCGGCTCCAAGGTCAGGATCGTCGAGTCGAAGAACGCCGAGGGAATCAAGACGCTCACGGTCAACCCCGCGAGCTGAGGCGGCACCCCGCCTCTCCCGACCCCGGGACGTCCCGACGGACGTCCCTTTTTTTTGGAGGAACCGTGCCGAGTCGCGCCACCCCGCCGCCGCCGCTGCGCGTTCCCTGGGCCACTCTCCTGAAGATCGCGGCCGCGGTCCTCGCCGCGTGGGTGTGCCTGCGCCTCTGGCCGTCGGTCGAGCTGCTCCTCTTCGCCGCGCTCATCGCGATCGCGCTGAGTCCCGTCGTGAGAACGCTCGAGAGGCGGCGCGTGACGCGCGGCAGGGCGGTGCTCCTCCTCGCCCTCGCGGTCGTCCTTCTCGGCGGGGCGTTCGCGTTCTTCGTGCTTCCGCCCCTGATGGCGCAGGTCTCGGCCATGTGGAAGGGCCTGCCGGCGATC
Source organism: uncultured Acidobacteriota bacterium (assembly GCA_963776915.1). Taxonomy (GTDB): domain Bacteria; phylum Acidobacteriota; class Thermoanaerobaculia; order UBA5066; family UBA5066; genus Fen-183. Next base: position 18,241 of record CAVZPE010000004.1, read on the forward strand.
CGCGCCTCGATCTCCCGCTCGCTGGAGAGCGGCGGCCTGTCGGCGCGCGTCCTGCTTCCCCTGCTCGACCTGCCGCACGGGCCCGAGGTCGACGCCTGGCTCGCACGCCCTCTCGTGTGGGGGCCCCCCGCGTTCGAGGCCGCCGGAGGCGCGGTCGTCGTCGTCGTCCTCAGCCTCTACCTCCTGCTCGACGGCCCCAAGGTCGTCGCGTGGCTCCTCGCCTACGCGCCCCGCGCCCATCGCCGGAAGATGGGCGACATGGTGCCCGAGCTCTTCGCCGTCGTGCAGGCCTACACGACCGGCCAGCTCGTCGCGTCCGCGCTCTTCGGCGCCTTCGCCCTCGTCGTGATCTCGGCTTCGGGCGTCCCGGGAGCGCTCCCGATCGCGTTCCTCGCCGCGCTCTGCGACGTGATTCCCGTGGCGGGAATCGTGATCGTGACAGTCGGTCGCCGCCCTCTCCGCCCTCACCGTCAGCCCGACGACGGCTCTCGTCGTCGCGGCGCTCTTCGTCGCTTATCATCTCTTCGAGCTCTACGTGCTTCTCCCGCGTCTCTACGGCAACCGCCTGCGGCTCTCGACGCTGACCGTCCTCCTCGCGATCCTCGGCGGGCGGGACGCTCGGCGGCATCCCCGGCGCCGTTCTCGCGCTGCCGCTCGTCGCGGCCTACCCGGTCGTGGAAAAGCACTGGCTGGACGAGTGGCTGCACCCCGATGCCGTCGCCGACCACACGGTTCTCCGCGAGACGGACGACGCCGGGCGCCAGCGGAAGGTCGTGAGAGCGGTCCTCGAGGGCCGGCCCGCCGACACGGCCCGATGAGACGCGCGGCGTGCCGCGCGCGTGCTGCTCGCCCTGGCGGCGGGCGGCGCGGTTGCCGGACTCGCGCTCGCGGGGGCGACGCGCCTCGCGCTGCGGTCCGACTGGCTCGCCGGCGAGATCGACTCCGATCCGGACACGCTCTTCATCGCGTACACCGCTCCGCGCGTCTCGCTCGTGCCGGGCCGCATCCGGTTCGCGACGCTCGTCGTGAGAACCCAGGATTCGAACGTCCAGTGGGAGGCGCGGCTCGAGAACGTCTCGGTGGACGTCGCGCTGACCGACCTGGCCCGCCGGCGTTTCCACGCGAAAACCGTCCGCGCCGGAGGGCTGGCCTTTCGCCTGCGCGAGAAGCTGACTCCCGCGGAAGCCACGCCCCAGCGCATGCGGCGATATCCGCGCATCGCCGGATTCACCGATCCGCCCCGCCGGGATCCCCCGAAGGCGCCGGCGGCTCCCGGAAATCCGTGGCGCGTCGTCGTCGACGACCTGCGCGTCGGGAAACTGCAGGAGATCTGGATCGACGCCTGGCGCTGGGAAGGGGAGGGTCTCGTCTCGGGCGGCTTCCACCTGCGCCCGGGCATCGAGGCCGAGGTGCTCCCGAGCGAACTGAAGATCGGGAGCGGCATCCTCCGCTGGGGAGAGGACGTCGTCTCGCGGGGGACCGCAGGGCGCGTCGTCGCCTCCCTTCCTCGTTTCGACACGCAGAAGTATCCGGGCAACGAGGTGTGGAAGATCATGTCCGGAGCCGCGTCTCTCGACGGCACGATGGAGTCCCTTCCGTTCCTCTGGCCGGAGGGCGGAAAGCCGGCCGTCACCGGCGGCGGAACCGTCCGGATCCGCGTCGCGATGCGCGACGGCCGCGGAGGCGGGGACGTCTCCGCGCGCCTCGAGGACGCGCGGCCGCTCGTCGGGCTCGTGCCGCCCGGCCCGCCGGAGTGGATCGCCGGGCTCGTCGATCTTCACGATTTCAGCGTGGACGCGCGCCTGCGGATCTCTCCCGGCTTTCTCGCGGCCTCGCCCGTCCGTGCCGAGGCCGGCACCTTGTCCCTCCACGCGGACTGGCGGGAGGCCCGCGGCCGCGGCTGGGGCGCCCTTCTCATCCGCAAGGGCGCCCTCGCCCTCGGGCTCGGCCTCGGGAGCGCCGCCGGTCCGGTTCGCGCCCTCGGCGCGGTCGACTGGTTCGACGCGGAAGGCCGACCCGGGGGACTCCGGACGGATCAGCCCCGAGGCTCGGCCGTGGGCGTGCGGCCCAGCAGGTAAGCCGTCGCAGCGCCGAGAGCGAGGACGCCGAGGAGGATCGGAACCGCGCGGCCGCGCCGCCGCCTTTCGAGCGAGGTCCAGTTGCGGACGAGCGTCCTCTTGATCTTCGCGCCCTCGGAGCCGGCCTCGTCGAGGACGCGGCTCACGGAGTCCGCGACCTGCGCGACCGTCTCCCCGGTCCTCTGGTTGATCTCCGAGGCTCCGGACCGGAATGCAGAGAGGAACTGATCGAACGCGTTCTTCGCCATCGTGAATCTCCTTCCGGAAGAATCCGGCTCTCCGCTCCAAGCAAGATCGCGGCCCGGGTCCCTCGCGCACCCGTGGCACATGCGTTGCTGCCGGATTCGCCCGGAGGAAACCATGGAAAACCTGTACAGCCCCGGCACCGCCGATCAGGTCCGAAAGACCGCCAGGGACGCGGAGAAGCTCGGATCCGACGTGAAGAAGGACTTCCAGGACGCCGTCGGCCGCGGCAGGGAGGCGGCCGAAGGGATCGCGGACGACCTGAAGGACACCGCCTGGCCGGCCTCGGCCCGTGCGCGGGAGATCGCCGACAGCGCGCGCCGCAACCTCGGCAGGGCCGCGGAGAAGATGAGCGTCTACGCGGACGACAACACCGCGCTCGTGGCCGTCGCGGCGTTCGGCGTCGGGCTCCTCGTCGGACACCTCGTGTCGCGGGAGTCGTGAGATCGATGAGCGCCCGACACGGAGCCCGCCGCGACGGCCGAAGGCCGCCGAGGACCCGCGGTCGTTCCTGAGCGACGTCACGGAGCTCCGCAGGCGCGCCCGCCGCGAGATCGAGGAGGGCGCGGTGACTCCCGGCTACCACGGCGACCGCCGAGCCGTGATCGACGCTCCTGAACGTCGCGCTCGCGACGGAGATCGTCTGCGTCCTGCGCTACAAGCGGCACTACTTACATGGCGGACGGCATCCACGCCGATCCGGTCAAGGCCGAGTTCCTCGAGCACGCGAAGGAGGAGCAGGCGCACGCGGACGGAATCTCCGAGCGCATCCGGCAGCTCGGAGGCGAGCCGGACCTCGATCCGTCGCGCCTCCTGTCCAGGAGCCATACGGAGTACCAGGAGGGCACGTCGCTCGTCGACATGATCCGGGAGGACCTCGTCGCCGAGCGCATCGCGATCGAGTCCTACAAGGAGATGATCGCGTTCGTCGGCGAGGACGGACCCGACGACGCGCCGCCTGTTCGAGTGGATCCTCGGCCAGGAGGAGGAGCACGCGGACGACCTCGCGGATCTCCTGAGGTCGTTCGACGGGGAGAAGGTCCGGAAGGGATGACGGTCGGGCGGACGGGGGCCTCCCGTCCGCCCCTCGCGCCGGATCAGGAGCCGCGGACGCGCCGCCAGGCGTCGCGGACCGCCATGCGGAGCTCGCGCCACTCGCGGCCCGGCGAGGAGTCGCCGACCATCCAGGAGAGCCAGCCCTCCGCGAGCTCGGGCTCGGCCTCCTCGAAGGTCCTTCGGTCCCCGGCGTACCGGCGCGCGCTCTCCCAGCCGTAGCGGTAGGCGGGCTCGTACCAGGAGAAATCGCGATCCGGCTTGCGGTAGGGCCGGGACGCGAAGTGCTCCCGCCAGTACCCGGCCTCCTCGGTCGCGTCGAACTCCGCCGCGAAGGCGTTTCCCGCGAACGCTCCCGCGGCCGCTCCGGCGATTCCTCCGACGATCGCGCCGGCCGGCCCACCGACGGAGGCGCCCGCGAGCGCTCCCGCCGCGCCGGCGCCCGCCGCGCCGACGGCCGTTCCGGCCGCGTGTCTCTCCTGCAACTTGCGCTTTCCGGGCATTTGGAAATCCTTTCCGTCCGCGGGCACATCCCGCCGGACTCCGTCCGGACCGCAAGTTGCGAGCCAACGGCGAGCCGCGGATTCGGGCATGGCCGGCACCGTTATTGCCATGTGAGAGCGCGGAGGGGAACATGAAGTACGGGCCGCTCGCCGCCATCGCTCTCGCCGCCGCCCTTCTGGGATCCGCGCAGGACAAGCCGCCGACCCCCTCGCCGCCGACACCGGCGCCCCCGACGCCGGCGCCGACGCACGCGCCGCAGCCGCCGCCGCTGGAGAGAGACAAGCGCAACACGCCGCGCTCGCTCGACCCGCTGCTCACGCCGACGCCGACTCCTTTGCGCAAAATCGAGAAGACGCCGCTCCCCGGCATGACCCCGACGATCCCCCTGGTCACGATCGCCCCGCCCACTGCCGGCCGCGAACGAAATGGCGCGAGGGGCCGGGGCCGGAAGGACCGGCCCCGGCAGGGGACTCAGCGCTTGCGTCCGGACGACGCCGTGCGCTTCTGGGTCTGGGCCGGGGGCCGGGCCATCGCGGAGCGGCCGGCGCTCTGCGCCATCCGGCCGTTCTCGAGCGTGCGCTTGCGCTCCTCGATGAGCGCGCCGAGGCGCACGAGGTCCTCGTCGCCGAGGCCCTTCTTCGCCGACGAGAACATCTCCTTCTCCTCCTCCTCGGCGTGGTGCTCGACCTCCTCCATGAGCACCTTCATCTTCGGGTCGAACGTCTCGTCCTCGGGCGTCAGGCCGCGAAGCTGTCCGAGAAGCGTCTTGACGATCTGGTGCTCCTCGCGCGCCTCGAGCACCTGCTCGACGGGCTCCTCCGTGTCGAGGGCCTTCACGGCCGGGTAGAAGATCTCCTCCTCGACGGTCGCGTGAACGGTGAGCTCGCGATCGATCTCGCCGAAGAGGCGCTCTTTCTCCTGGTTCTCCCCGTCCTCATCGAGGCCCCGGTACTCCTTGAAGAGGTCTTTCACCTTGGAGTGGTCCTCCTTCAGGATCTCGGTGGCCTTGCGGTCGCCCTCGGAGCGTCCGCTCGTCGTTTCGCTGGCGGTGAATGATTTCGACATCGTCGATCCCCTTTCCGTTTGTAGTTTCGCGGCGCCGTCGGCGCTCCCGGGCGGGGCGCAAGCTCCGTGCCGCGGGCCTCAGCGGGAGGATTTCGCGGGAGCGCGCGCCGCGCGCGAGAGCTCCGCGTCGAATCCCGGAAGGATCGCGTGGAAGAACGCGTTCTCGACGAGTCGCAGCACGATCTGCAACGTGTCCGCCTTCGGATTGTCGATCGGCCCCGAGATCTGCGTCTTCGTCGCGACCTCGTCTCTCTTTCTGTTCTCGAGCAGCTTCGCGACGCCGCCGACGAGCTTTTCGTACAACTTCCGGAAGAGGCTCTTCTCCGCGTCCTGCCGGGCGTCGTACACCTTCATGTCCCGGAAGAGAGGCTTCACGTACCCCTCGACGGCGCCGTTCCGGACTTTGAGCTCGCAGAAGAACGAGAAGAGGCCGGCGGTGACGTCGAAGCGCCCGTAAGCGCGCAGGAGTTCGTTCATGCCGCGCATGGTCGTGTCGCGGATCGCGACGGAGACGTCGAAGTCGGGCCCCTTCGCGGGCGGGCGGAACGTCGCGCGCGCTTCCGTCGGTCCCGTGCCCATGAACTTCCCGGTCACGTGCACGGAGGCCGGACCGGCCCTCAGGCCGTTGGAGAAATTCGTCGCGGTGATCGTCGCCCCGGAGAGGAACACGCGGTAGGGGGGCGACTTGGCCCGGTTCACGAAGCCGAGCTCGCTGTCCGTGATCGAGAGCTTCTCGAGCCGGACGTTCGCCGTCGGAGACTCGCCGGCGCTCTTCACGGCCTTCTTGACGGTTTCGGCCCGCTCCTTCTCCTTCCCCGACGTCGCCGCGGCGTGCAGGTAGTCGATGACGACCTTGCGCACCTCGAGGTTGCGGACGTTCACGATCTGGACTCCCGGCGCGATCTCGGCCTCGCCCGAAGTCGACACGACGCCGTCCTTCACGACGAGGTTGGACCGGGCGACGAGCGGCCGGAACGGCGTCAGGGGGACGTCCGCGAGGTCGAAGAGCACGTGGACGCCCGGGTACGGCTCGGCCAGGAAGTTCGCGTGTCCCTTCACCGACCCGCGGCCGGTCCCGAGGATCGTCCCCGTCACGTCGACGGGCGACGGGTAGACGCGCGCCTTCGAGTGGAGGTTCCGGATGTTCGTGGCGCGGAGTTCGGAGGTGCTCGACGCTGGAGCGGCGGGCGACGCGTCGTCGTCGATGTACGTGAGGTCGCCGTCCTCGACCCGCAGGAGGTTGATCTTCAGCGGGATAGATGGACTCGAGCGCTTCCTGCCATCCCCGCTCCTTCACGGGCGTCTCGTCCTCGGTCTCTTTCAGGAGCTGCGGACGGTTGACGTGGAGGCGCGGGCGCTCGAAGAGGAAGTCCGCGACGAGGTGGAGCGTGAAGAGCTCCTTCCAGTGGACGCTCGCCTTGAGGAGGGGCAGCGCGAGGACGGGCGGATCCGGATTCGCGTTCTGCGCGACGGAGACGTTGCGCAGCGTCACGGACAGGCCGAAGAGGTTCAGGTGGGCGTGCCCCACGGCCGCGGTGTACCCGTTGAGCTTCGCGTTCATGTTCCGTTCGAGCGTCCGCCGGAGCGGCTCGTCGCCGAAGAACGTGGCGGCGAAGAGGAGCGCGAGGAGGGCGGCGAGAGCGATCGCCGCGATCTTCCAGCCCCGGCTGCGCCGGCGCGTCGCGCGCGGCACGGCGACGGGACCCGTACGCGGCGGGGAGGGCGCTTCCTCCCGTATCGAGGTGAGCCGCGGGCGGGTGCTTCGTGCCTTCATCCTGGAGAAGGAGCAAGGCGAGTGCCATGGCGCGTTTTCCCCGAGCGGGAAGGCCCGGGGCTTGCTAGGAAGAGAGCCGTGATCGTTCTGCAGGCCCTCGTCGCCTGGCTCTCGCGTTCGGTCGGAAGATTCTTTCAGGCCGCGTTCGGATGGGCCGTCGTCGCGCTGTTCGGGCCGAGGCCGAAACGCGAGAAGACCGTGCTGTCGGCCGCGGTCGCGGCGGCGGCGGCGTGGCCGGTCCTCCTGCTCGGGATCCTGCTTCCCCGGGTCGCGACGTTCGTGCTCGCGTTCGTCCCGCTGTCGCGCGAGATCGACCGCGGAGTCTCCGCGTCGTCTGGGCGGCCGCGGCGCTCGCCGTGCCCGTCGGGATCGGCCTCCTGCTCGGGAAGCACGCCGCCGAGCGCGGCGACGAGCGGGTCTGGAAGAGGATCGCGGAGGGCTTTCCGGCGACGCTGGGAGTCGCGTGCGCGTTTCTTCGTCACGGTGGCCGCTCCGGTGCGGAAGCTCATCGCGCTCGCGCGGGGAGGGTGGCGATGCATGTCCCGGTCGTCGTGAACCTGGAACGCCTACGAAGAGCTCGCCTGCGTCGTGGAAGGCGTGCTCGGGCGCGTCGGTCTCGGCCTCGCCCGCGGCTCGCTCCCTTCGCGGAGGAGATGCCCGTCCGCGTGCTTCGCTCGATCGGCGGGCCGATCTTCCGTCGGCAGCTGCCCGAGCGCCTCGCCGCCCTCCGCGGGAAGGCCCTGAGCGTCCTCATCAGCCCGAACGGGATCGCCCTGCGCGGCCCCGCGTTCGTCGTCTCGCGCGTGCGCGGTCTCCTCACGGAGGCCCTCACGTTCAGCTGCGCGCTGCAGACGCTCGACCCGGAAGCGCAGAAGCTCGAGAAGCGCCTCAAGACGCTCGTGGACGGCGGGCCGTGCGACGGGGACCCGGATGCGCTCGACCGATTCGCTCGAGCGTGTTGCCCAGCGTCTAGTTGAGGCTGACATTTCCGAGGACGACTGGCAGGTCCTTCACCGCGAGCTCCTCAGGCGGCTGCGCGGAAGACGGGGAACGGAGGCACGCCTCCGTTTCTCGCGGACCCGACTCGTCCCCCGGCCTCAGCGCGTCGATCGGGACGAACGCGAGGGCGAGCCGCCGGAGGCGGCGCACTGGCTCTTCGTCGTGCACGACGGGGGCGATTACGCGGTGCCGGTCGGCGACGGGATGGCCGTCGTGGAGGGCTGGGACGACGCGCTCCTCGTGCGGACGTCCGGGCTCGGCCATCACAAGATCCTGCGCGAGCCGAGCGTCGTGTCCGAGGCGATTCGGTTCCTCGCCGTCACGGAGGCATCCGGAACGACGTTGACCAGGCCACGGGGGCCTGATCGCAGCATTTCTCCGAACGGGGGCCTCGATCGCGATCGCGAAGTTCTTCGCGGTCCTGTTCCTCGTCGCGTTCGCCGTGTTCCTGATCCTCGGGCTCTCGGCGGGACGCAAGCTGACGGGCGGCATTTCCTAGCGGCGCTTCGGCGGAAGCGCTCGACCATGACGGGCCCGACGCGTGACGCGCGGGCACGTTCTTTTCGTCGGTGCCTTACCGCTCCACGCGCGCCAGCCGCGGCGGTCGCGCTCCCGTGCGGCGGCCACCTTCGAGGCCGCGGAATTCCAGCTCCACGCCGCGCGCGCGTGCCGCAGAAGATCCGCCCGGTGGCTGGCGCGGCTCTTGCTCTTCTCCACTCGTTGCGCGGGCTTACCGATCCCGGTGCCCGCGTCACGGAAGTGAAGAAGCTCAAATGCGAGAAGTGTTCGCCGCCTCGCTTCGATCGCGACGCCTCTCGTCGTCGCCGCGTCCCTCGTCGCGTGTGCCACGGCGCCTCCTGCGGCGCGCATGGACAGTCAGGCGCTCGAGAATGGCGTGAAGAGCGCGCTCGCGAGAGACGGACGCCTCGCGGAGGCCACGAGCGTGGACGTGAACCCGGCGACGGGCGTCGTCAGGCTGTCGGGCCGGGTGGCGACCGCGGAGGAGCGCGCGAGCGCCGGGCGGCTCGCGTGCTCCGTGAAGGGCGTCAGAGTCGTCTACAACGAGATCGATATCCAGAGCGGGCGTCGCTGAGCTGACCGGTCCTGCGGCCGGGGATGCGGTCAGGCGTTCACAGACGGATCTGGTCGAGACGAAGAGGACGCGTGCGGGCCGTTTCGATGTCCTCCCGGTCGTCGGGGACCGCGTGGACGTCCTCGTCGTCCTCCTGGCGCGGCTCCGGACGGACCGTGACCCACGACTCGCCGCACCCGTCGTGCGGCGGCGGCTCCGTGCGGGGCGTATCGGCCCCGAAGAGAGCGGCTGCGTACGCGTCGGAGAGAAGTGGAAAGTGGAGCATCTGTTCCTCCTCCGCAGCGTTCCGTTCAAGGACCGTGCCGCAGCCGCTCTCCACGGAACGCGGGCGGCGCCGGCCGGAATGCGGCCGCGCGCGGCGACACCCTGCGGCGCTCGTGTAAACCCTACCGCGTCAATGAAGTGAAGATCTCGTCTTGCGCGGGGCGCGCGTCTCACGCGGCGCCGCGCGCCGCGAAGAGCGCGTCGAGGACCCGCTTGAGCTCGTGCACGGACACCGGCTTGACGAGGTGACGGTCGAATCCCGCCTCGCGCGAGCGCGCGACGTCGTCGGCCGAGCCGTAACCCGTGAGTGCGACGAGCCGCGCCGTGGAGCCGCTGTCCTCGCGCAGGCGGCGCGCGACCTCGAGGCCTCCTATGCCGGGGAGCCCGAGGTCGAGGAGGACCACGCCGGGCCGGAACGCGGCCGCCTCCTCGAGCGCGGCGGACCCGTCGCGCGCCACGCGAGTTTCGAAGCCCTCTGACGAGACGACGGCGTCGAGGGCGTCTGCCGTATCGCGGTCGTCTTCGACGATCAGGACCCGGCGCGGGCGTCCATCGGGCGCCGCGAACGTCCGGGCGGCGAGGCTCGCGACGACGGCCGCGAGCTCCGCCGGCTGGACGGGCTTGGCGACGTGGAGCTGGAACCCGGCGAGGAGCGTCTTCGTGCGGTGCTCGGCGCCCGCATACGCCGTGAGCGCCGCGGCGGGCGTCAGGCCGCCGCTCGCGGGCGGCAGCGCGCGCACGCGCCGGACGAGCGAATAGCCGTCCTCGCCCGGCATCTCGAGGTCCGACAGGAGGACGTCGGGCCTCTCGCGGACCAGGATCGACAGTCCCTCGGCGGCCGTGCCCGCGACGAGCGCCTCGGCGCCCGCGAGCTCGAGCACGGTCGCCACCATGTCGCGCGAGTCCGGCTCGTCGTCCACGACGAGAACCCGCAGGCCCCCGAGAGGCGGCGCCGCGTCGAGCCACACCGGCCTCTCGGCCGTCGGCTGGGGCGCTTCCGCGGGCGCGGTGACGACGGAAGGAATTTCGGCGCGTGGGAGCCGCACCGTGAAGACGGCGCCGGACGTCCCGTCCGTCCGGTTGGCGGCGTCGACCGTGCCGCCGTGCAGCTCCACGAGGTGGCGGACGATCGCGAGGCCGAGGCCGAGGCCGCCGTGCGGGCGCGTGGAGGAGGAGTCCGCCTGGCGGAACCTCTCGAACACGTACGGCAGGAACTCCGTCCGGATTCCCGGGCCGTCGTCCGCGACGGAGAGCTCGGCCTGGCTGTCGAGGCGCCGCAGCCGGACGAGGACCCGCCCGCCTCGCGGAGCAAACTTGATCGCGTTCGAGAGCAGGTTCCACACGACCTGCTGAAGACGGTCCGCATCCCCCGAGATCGAGGCCGCGCCCGGGTCGAGGTCGTATTCGAAGCGCACCTCGCGGGCGTGCGCGCCGGGGCCGACGGTGTCGAGCGCGGCGTTCACGACGTCGATGAGGCTGATCGGCCTCACCGCGAGGCGCAATTTGCCGGCCATGATCCGGGACACGTCCAGGATGTCGGAGATCAGCTGGTTCTGGACGTTCGCGTTCCGGTCGATCGTCTCGACGGCCCGCCGCGTCGTTTCGGCGTCGAGCTTCCCCGACCGCAGCATGTGCGCCCAGCCCACGATCGCGTGGAGCGGCGTCCGGAGCTCGTGCGACAGCGTGGCGAGGAACTCGTCCTTGAGCCGGTTGGCCTGCTGCGCCTCGAGGTAGAGCCGCGCGTGCTCCACCGCGACCCCTGTGCGATGCGCGATCTCCTCCGCGAGGGCGATCTCGGGCGTCTCCCAAGGGCGGTCCGTCCGGCACCACATGAGCGAGCCCTTGCGCTCTCCGAAGATCGAGATCGACACGACGAGGAGGTGCCCGTCCCCGAGAATGTCGAAGAGTCGCGAATGCTCCGGGTCGATCCCCGGCGGCCGCAGGCCTTCGGGCGGGACGACGATCGTCCGTCCCGTCCGGATCGCCTCGATGCCGGGATTGTGGGCGTCCGGTCGCAGGCGCTGGTCGCGGAGCCGGGCGGTATCGCCGGCGCGGCCCGGATCCCAGTGCGCGGCGACCGCCCGGCGGAAACCTCCGTCCGGATCGACGACGTCGAGGACGCACCAGTCGGCGATCGTCGGGAGCGTGGCGCTCGCCGGCGCGCCGAGCGTCTTCTCGTAGTCGAGGGACGACGCCAGCGCGGCGGTGACGCGCGCGAGGACCGCCGATCGCCACTGCGCGGCCTCGGCGTCCGTGCGGCCGGTGCCGTGCGGTTCGAGCCCCGCGCGCGCCCCGGTCACCTCCTCGTCGCGGTGCCGGATCCGGTCCAGCATCCGGGCCGACCAGGCGAGCGCGAGGCCGAAGGAGACGAGCGTGAAGACGAGGACGACGGCGCCGTACCACGGCAGGCGCTCCGTCACGACGTCGAGCGCCACGAAGAAGAGGCTCGCCGCGCCGAGGGCGGTCCCCAGGACGAGGATGGCGGCACGCCGGAGATTGCCGCGGACCGACAGCTCCGGGAGGGGTCGCGAGACCTTCATCGATGGGCTCCGTTTCGGGGCGACAAACGCACCGTGCGGCGCGCTGAAATTCTTTCCACCGGGAGGGAGGAGCAAACGCCGTTCCGGACTCGGGAAAGCCGGGCGAGACCCGGCGCGATCCGGTCTTCAGCGCAGGGCGGGGAGCCCGGCGCGCGGCCGCCGCTGCGCGAGAGCCGCGACGGCGGCGTCGATCTGCGCGGCGAGGCGGCCCCGGTCGACGTCCGGGGGCAGCGCGTCCACGAGGCGGGGAAGGATCCAGACGGCCCGGAGGAAGAGCGCGTCGGACGTCTCCCGTCGGCCGAGGGAGCGCTCGACGCGGCCGAGGTTCAGGTCGCTCTCGGCGCGCTCCTCGAGCGCGACGCTGCGCGCGTAGAGGGCGTGCGCCTCCTCGAGGTCCTTCGCGAGCCACGCGACCGAGCCGAGGGCGAGAAGGGCGGTCGCGTCACGGGGCCTCAGGGCGACGGCACGGGCGAGGCGCGTCCGCGCGTCGGCCAGGAGCGCCTCGCGCACGGGCCCGGCCGTGGCCGGGAGGGCGGCCGCCGCACGCAGCAGGTTCTCGCCGGAAGCCTGCGAGGAGACGGCGATCCCGCGCGCGAGGGCGATCGCGAGGAGACCGGCCCCGGCCGCCGCGAATGCCCCTCGGACGGCCGCCGGAACCGGGGCGTCCGCGGCGCGGCCGGAGGCCGCGCGACGCCAGGCGAGGCCGAGGAGGAAGGCGAGGGGCCCCGACACGACCGGCAGCCGCAGGGGGAATCCGCCGAGCGAGAGGACGAGTGTGCCCGCGAGCACCGCGAGCAGCGCGTCCGTGGTCGGGCTCGCCTCGGCCCCCGGCCCGTGACGCCTGGCGAGCAGGCCCGCGACGAGAGAGAGAAACGCGGCGGCCGCCGCCAGGGCCGCCGGGATGCCGCATTCGGCGGCGAGCGTGACGGGCTCGCTGTGCGCGTTGTCGAAGTGCGCGGACTCGGAGTGATGAACGAGGTGGCGGCCCGAACGCTCCTCGGCGGCGATGCGCGCGGGGACGAAGGCGTTCGGGAACGCGCCGGGTCCGACGCCGAGGAGCGGGTGGGACCTGATCATCTCCGCTGCGGCGAGGACGCCGATGTCGCGCTGGGTCGTCGCGGCCGCGAGGTCGCCCCGTTCCAGCTGGGCGGCCTTTTCGATCGCGCGCCGGGCCCCGCCGAACACCGCGACGAGGGCCGCGAGGACGAGCAGCGCGGCGAAGGCGGGGGCGCGCCGGCGCGGCGCGAGGAGCGTGTGGACGAGCGCCGCCGCGCCGAACGCGAGGGCGGGCGCGACCGACTCCGTCGCGACGATGCCGAGGAGCGTCGCCACGAGTCCCGCGGCCGCGAGGCCGCGCAGACGGGGCGGCCGGAGGCGGTCCGCGGCCGTCGCATAGAGGAGGATCGCGGGCACGACGAGGGCCATCGCCAGGTCGCCCGGATTCCCGACGAGGGCCGCCGCGAAGAACCGCGGCTCCGGCGCCTGGAGGGGGAGCCGGAGGACGCCGAGGCCGCGCTGGGCGGCCGCGAGGAGGCCGGAAAACGCTCCGGCGAGGCAGACGAGGCTCGCGGCCGCCGCCGCGACGCGCGCACCGGGCCGGGAGGCGCCCGCGACGGCGAGGGCAAGCGGCGAGAGGATGGCGCCGATCACGAGCGGATCGATGACGCGCGCGTTCGCGACCGCCGATGCGAGGGACAGGAGGAGCGTCGCCCCGAGGGCGAGGAGCGCGGCGCGGGACGCCCGGCTCCCGCCGGGCTGGAAGTCCCAGGCCCCGCGGGCCGCGAGTCCGAAGAGGGCGAGGCTCGACCCCAGGGCCTGTACCAGGAGCTTGCTCTCGCGCAGGGCGTCGCTCGACGCCGTCGAGTAGACGGCGAAGGGCAGCACGAGGGCGAGCAGAACGCCCGCCGTCACGAGCCGGCTCTCGGACGGGTCCTCGGCGTCAGGCGCGGACGGTGCGGCGGGACGGGCCATGCGCGGCGAGGATAGCCGACGGTCGGCGGCGCGAACGCGTCGCAGGGCGTGCCGCGTGCGCGCGCCACGCGGCGAGGACCTTGAGAAGCAGGCCGCCGTGAGCGTGGCGGGGAATCCGGCCGGGTGAGAGAAGACGCGGACGAATCCCGCCCGCTTCCTCCGGGCGGCGGAGCGGCGGCAACGCCGAAAGGGGATTTTCTTTGAAGGTGAAGAGGGAAATGAGATAGCGCCGTTCGAGTACGGAATGGCGCAGCGTCGCCACCGCCTCGAGAGCTCCGGTCTCGCGGTGTGTGAGCCGTTTCCACCCCTTTCTAAGAAACTTTGCAGGCCTTTGCCCCCTGGGAACCGGAAACATCGGAACGACGAGGTGCCCCGGCACCAGGTGCTCGTCTTCTACGAGCAGAATCTTCTTTCCTCTCTCGACGATTCCAGCCACGAGATGGATCGAGCGCGGCACCGGACGCCGCCGCTTGCGCGGGAAGCCTTCCGGCTTCCCGCTCGCCGCGGCGCGGCAGAGAGTCCGGAGGGGGCACGCGCCGCAGCGCGGCCGGCGCGGGGTGCAGACGAGGGCGCCGAGCTCCATGACGGCCTGGTTGTGGTCGCCGGGATTCGACGCGGGGACGAGCGGGCGCGCGAGCGCGCGGACCCTCGCGAGCGTGGCGGGCGCCTTCGGGTCGAGGCGCAGCCCGCGGAGCCGGCAGAGCACGCGCACGACGTTGCCGTCGACGACCGGCTCGGCGACGCCGAACGAGATCGACGCGAGGGCGGCCGCCGTGTAGGCGCCGACGCCCGGGAGCGCGCGCAGGCCCTCGAGCGTGCGCGGGAACGCGCCCCCGGCGGCGACGACGCGTGCGGCGCGATGGAGATTCCGGGCGCGTGCGTAGTACCCGAGGCCGCTCCACTCGGCGAGGACCTCGCGCTCCTTCGCGCGGGCGAGGGCCTCGACCGTGGGGAAGCGCCGGAGAAAGCGCTCCCAGCGCGGCGTCACGACCTCGACGGTCGTCTGCTGGAGCATCACCTCCGAGAGCCAGATCGGGTACGGGTCCCGCGTCTTCCGCCACGGCAGTTCTCGCTTCGCGCTCCGGTACCAGCGCGCGAGCCGGCGCGTCACGTCGGGGGGGGCCGTCGCCACGTGCGGCAGTCTAGACTCGGCGCATGGAGCTCGACTGGGAGGGCCTGGCCGTCGCGTTCGCGGCACGGTCGACGCTCATGAACCACTTCCTCGACCGCGCCTCGGGCGAGGTCCACGCCCACCTGAACGGCTCTCCCGAGCTGCGGGAGGCGCTCCTCCACGAGCGGTCGGGGCGCTACCTGCGGATCCCGAAGTCGACGCCCGACGTCGACGCGACGCGCTGCCGCGCCTTCGCGCCCGGCATGCAGAGCGCGGCCGTGCGCGGGAAGGCGCTCGCCGCGCTCGACGCCGGCGGGCCGAACGCGTTCCGCGAGGCGCTCATCGCGTCGCCGGAGGACGAGAAGGCGTGGTTCGTGTTCCGGGACCGCCGCGTGCGCGAGGAGCTGAAGG
Source organism: uncultured Acidobacteriota bacterium (assembly GCA_963776915.1). GTDB lineage: Bacteria > Acidobacteriota > Thermoanaerobaculia > UBA5066 > UBA5066 > Fen-183. The sequence goes on from CAVZPE010000004.1 coordinate 33,347, forward strand.
CCTGGCTCGCCGCGCAGGGCCTGCGCGCGGACCCGCCGGCCTGAGGCGGCTTCAGTCGAGCGTCTTCCTCAGCCTGATGAGTCCCTGGCGGATCCGCGTCTTGATCGTTCCGAGCGGCTGCTTCAGCCGGTCGGCGATCTCGACGTGGGTGAGGCCCTTGAAGAACGCGAGCTCGATCGCCTCCCGCTGGGGGCTCGAGAGCGTGCCGAGCGCCCCGCGCACGGCGTCGCGCGCCTGGCGGAAAGAGGCGACGTGATCGGGCCCGGCCCGCTCGTCCAGCGGGTCGAGGTTCGTGGCGGGGTCGTCGATCGAGATCGTCCGGTCCTCCCGGCGGCGGCGCGCGCGCAGGCGGTCGATCGCCCGCGAGCGCGCGACGGTGAAGATCCACGCGGGCGGCGCGCCGCGCGACGGGTCGTAACGGCCCGCCTGCCTCCAGATCTGCCAGAAGACGTCGAGGGCGACGTCCTCGGCCTCGTCGGGGCTCTGCAGGATCTTCCAGACGAGAGAGTAGACGGGCGACGCGTAGCGCGCGTAGAGCGCGTCGAGAGCGGAGGAATCGCCCCGCCGGATGCGCTCGAGGAGCTCGAGGTCGGGCACCGACGTGGCCTCGTCCGGCCGGCGCGCGGAGGCGGCGTTTTCACCCATTCCCGTTCCGGCGAGCCTAGCAGGCGGAGAGCGGCCCGAACGTGAAGCGCGCGAACCGGCTCGGGACGTGGAAGTCCGGCGGGCTGTTCCGGAGCGTCGGCGAGAGGGCGAGGTACCGGGTCGTCCGGCCGCGCGCGATCCGCATGGCGTTGCCCCGGCGCTCCTCCCGGTCGGCCGGGGCACGTCCCCCGGGCAGCGATGTCCACGGGATCCGGAGGAGGCAGCGCCACGTCACCCAGTCCGTGGCCGGACGGTCGCCGGGATCGCCCGAGACCCTCGCCGAAACGCCGGTCAGGCCCTCGCCGGGCGCGAGCTGCCAGGTCGTGCGGCTGTCGTCCGGATTCCGGACGCGGGCGCCGTAGAGGGCCCCCGAGGGGCTCGCGACGACCTCCTGGTAGAGCGACGGCGTCCCGGGCGAGGCGAGGAAGATCTCGACGCACTCGTCGCGAAAGACTTCGCCGCCGGACGGGCGCGCCACGAGGAGAGGCGGCTCGGCCGGCGCGTCGAAGAGCGCGAGGAATACGTGGGGCGTGAACCCGAACCGGACCGTCGTCGCGGCCTTCGGGCCGGGGCCGCCCCCGACGTCGCCGAGGACGTGGGCGGGCGCGTTCGCGAGCGCGTCCTCGGCGACGAGGCGCGGGACGCGGATCGTCGGCGGCGCGCTCACCAGCGACCCACGGCGGTCTTCAGGACCGGGAGGAGGGCGCGTGCGGCGGACTGGGCCCTCGCGAGCGCGCGCTCGGCGTCGCCGAGGAGCGTCGGCAGGAGGCGCAGGGCCTCCCGGCGCCGCGGCGCGGGCAGCAGCCCCGCCGTCCGGCGCACGAGGGCGATGAGCTCGGCGCGGTCGTGGGCGCGTCCGGAGGCCTCCTGGAACCGCTCGAGCAGCGGAAGGAGCGCGCGGGCCCCGGGGAGCGCGGCGAACTCGAGGCCGTAGCGGAGGTCGCGCGCGTCGATCCGGGCCGGGTGCAGGTTGTCCGCCCCGGGCACTCCGCGTTCGAGGAGGCGGCGGGCGCGGCGCTCGAGGCGGCGCCGGAGCGCCTTCTCGAGGCGGCGCTCGAGGCGCCCGCCGTCCGCGTCCGCGAGCGGGGAGGCGAGCGCCGCGAGGGCGGCGTCGCGGGCCGCGAACTCGTGCCGCAGGGACGCGAGGAGGGCGTCGAGGCGGGCCGGGGACGTCGCCTCGGCCGCGCCCTTCTCCAGCCGGGCCGCGAGCCGCTCGGCGGCCGGGCGGCGGCGCGGGTCGCGGCGGAAACGGGTCCTCAGGAGGGCCGCGGCGACGTCGTGCGTCCGGCGCACCCCGAGTGCGCGCCGGAGATCCCGCGCCGCCGCCTTCAGGCCCGCGCCCGACTTCGTCGCGGGCACGTCCTGCGTGAGCCGGGCGAGCGAGACCGTGCGCCTGAGGACGACGCGGACGGCGTGCAGCCGCTCTCCGGTCGGGGCGCCGGAGTCCCGGGCGAGGAGCGACTCGAGCGTGGCGCGGCGCTTCGAGAGAGCCGCCGTCAGTGCGGCCAGGCGCCGCCGCCGCGGGACCGTCACGTCATCCCTCGGCGGCGCCGTCGCGGCCCGAGAACAGCGCGAGCTGATCGGTGTTCGCGTCGTACTCGAAGATCTGGATCGCGCGGCCCCAGTTCACGACGGTGTCGAAGAGCTCGGACGCGCTCACCGTCGGAAGGCTGGCCGCGAGGATGTCCCGGATCGCCTCGCCCGGCATCGGGGTGTCGGGATCGCGCGCGAGCTCGCGCACGAGGAGACAGAAAGTACCGAGGGACAATATCTGCGGCCTCAGGAGCCGGATCTTCTCGTCGAACGGGGCGACGACGACGCGCCGCCCGAGCTCGGTGAGGAGCACGTCGTTCTTCGGTGTGTCGACGAGGTCGAGGAGCTCGGCGGCCTTCACGACCGTGAGCGTGCGCCCGAAGTCGTACTCCGTCATCGCGTCGACGGCGAAGATGTTCATGGAGCCCCCGTTGTCCGCGAGGATCTCGAGGAGGCCGAGGATCTCTCCCATGCGGGCGGGAGGCAGCGGGATGAGCGGCGTCTCGGCGCGCCGCCCGTGAGCCGGCGCGGCGGCCGGTTCCTCCTCGGGAAGGTGCACCCCGGTCACGACGTCGTGGATGCGCTCCACCATCTTCACGAATTCCGGGTGCCGGTATTCGCGCGGGTGGGGCAGCGTGTTCACGATCTCCCGGCGCACGGTTCCCGGGTTCGCGCCGAGGACGATGATGCGGTCTCCCAGGAACACGGCCTCCTCGATGAGGTGCGTGATGAGAAGAACCGAGGAGAGCCCGGTCATGCGCTCCGTGAAGAGCCGGTAGACCTCCGTCCTGAGGAGCTCGGCCGTGAGGACGTCCAGCGCGGAGAACGGCTCGTCCATGCAGAGGAGCTCGGGGCGGCCCACGAGGGCGCGCGCGATCCCGACACGCTGCTTCATGCCGCCCGAGAGCTCCTTCGGGTAAGCCCGCGCGTGGCCCGCGAGGCCGACGGCCGTGAGGGCCGCGCGGACCCGCTCGCCGGCGTCCGCGGCGCCCGTCGAGCGGCCGGCCAGGCCGACCCGGACGTTCTCCTCGACCGTGAGCCAGGGGAACAGCGCGAAGTTCTGGAACACGACCGCGGCGCCGGGGTGGATGCCGACGAGGGGTTTGCCGTGCTGCTCGACGCGCCCCGAGGACGGCGGGATGAGGCCGATCAGGATCCTCAGGAGCGTGGATTTTCCGCAGCCCGACGGCCCGAGGACGGCCACGACCTCGTTCGGCCGGATCTCGAAGTCGATTCCCTTGAGGATCAGCCGCGCGCGTCCGCCCTCGTCCTCGAAGACCTTGTCGACGCCGCGGGCGGCGGCGATCGCGGGCGAGGATTCGGGGGCCGGAGCGGCGCTCATCGGTTCAGAGCGTACTTCGTCTCGGCCAGGCGGGACAGGCGCCGCCAGACGAGGCGGTTGATGAGCACGAGCGCGAGGGACATCGTGAGCACGCCGGCCGCGAGAAGCGGGAAGTTCGCCTCGCGCGTCGCCTTCGTGATGAGCGAGCCGAGGCCGAACGTCTCGAGGGTGCGCCCGCCCGACACGAGCGTCTCGGCCACGATGGACGCGTTCCACGCACCGCCCGCCGCCGTGACGAGGCCGGTCACGAGGAAGGGAAAGACGGCGGGAAGGAAGAGCGTCCTCCAGCGCGCCGCGCCTCCGACGCGGTAGACGTCGGTCGCCTCGACGAGGTCCGGGGGCACGGCGCTCGCGCCCGCGAGGACGTTGAAGAGCACGTACCACTGCGCGCCGAGGAACATGAGGACCGCGGCGACGACGGCGAACGGGACGTGGACCGCGAGGAGGACCCCCGTCACGATCGGAAAGAGCATCGGCGCCGGGAACGAGGCGACGATCTGGACGACCGGCTGGAGCCTCCGCGACCAGACCGGCGACCGGCCGACGAGGATCCCGACGGGCACCGTCCAGGCGACCGCGAGGGCGAGCGCGCCGAGCGTCCTCACGAACGTCGCGCCGAGGGCGGCCGCGAGGAGCAGCCAGTCGTGCGCGCGCACCGCGGCGAGGAGCCGGACGAGCGCAAACGCCCCGGCGAGCGCCGCCGCCGAGGCCGCGATCCCGAGCACCACGAGAAGGGCGGCGCGGAGGCGCTCGCCCCGCCCGTCGTCGCCGGGCTCGGGCTCGGGCGCGGGCGGGGCCGCGGGGCGCGCCTTCGCCCGGCGGCGGCTCCGGAGCCGCATGCGGCGCAGGACGGCCGAGCGGCGGACGAGGTCGAGAACCCACGAGCGCGCCTCGGGCTCGCCCGAGACCTCCGCCGCGCGGAAGCGCTGCGACCACGCGACGAGCGGCCTCCAGAGGAGCTGGTCGACGGCGACGATCATGACGACCATCGCGAGGACGGCCCACGCCATCGCGGCCTTGTCGCCCTTCTCGATCGCGACCGCCATGTACGAGCCGACGCCGGGCAGGCGGAAGTCGCGGTCGCCGAGCGTGAAGGCCTCGTTGACGGTCAGGAAGAACCAGCCGCCGGCCATCGACATCATCGAGTTCCACACGAGGCCGATCACGGACGACGAGACTTCCACCGTCCAGAAACGCTTCCAGAAGGAGAAGCGGTGGATCCGCGCGACCTCGCGGAGCTCGTTCGGGATCGAGCGCAGCGAGCGCGATGTAGGAGAAGGTCATGTTCCAGACCTGCCCCGTGAAGATCATGACGACGCACGCGAGCTCGAGCCCGACGTTCGTGCGCGGGAAGAGGGCGACCATCCCGAGGACGAGCCCGGGCAGGAAGCCGAGGACGGGGATGCCCTGCCCGATGTCGAGGAGGGGGACGAGGACCTTCTCGGCGCGCCGGCCGTGGGCCGCGATCGTCCCGTAGACGAGCGTGAAGACGAGGGACAGGAGGTACGCCGCGAACCCGCGCGAGAGCGAGAGGAGCGTGTAGCCGGGCAGCGCCGCCGGAGACAGGTCGATCGTGACGGCCGGCCGCATCGGCGCGTGCCATCGCTGGGCGAGGGCGACGACGCCGGCGACGAGGGCCCCGACCGAGAGCAGGATCAGCACGTCCACCGCGGCGCCCGAGGCGCGCGCCGCGGGCCCGCGGACCCGCCCGATCAGGACCGCGGTCTCCGCGGGAGGGTGAGGCTCGCGTCCACGTCGACGACCGGGAGGTTCGGCTCCGGGAAGCCGACGTGCCAGCCCTGCGCGCGGTCGACGCCGAGCTCGGGCAGGAGCTCCATGACGTCCTCGGACTCGACGCCCTCGGCGACCGTCTTGACGCCGAGCCCGCGGCAGATGCCCGCCATCCCGCGCACGAAGACGCGGTTCGCCTTCTCCTTCGGGAGGTCGCGCACGTAGCTGATGTCGAGCTTGAGGGACGAGACGGGCAGCTCGCGGAGGTAGCGGAACGACGAGAAGCCCATCCCGAAGTCGTCGAGGGCGAAGTGGAAGCCCTCGGACGTGAGCGCGAGCGTGAAGTCGCGCACGCGGTCGAAGTCGCGCAGGGCGGCCGTCTCCGTGATCTCGAACGTCACGCGCTCCGGGCGGATTCCCTTGGCCCGGGCGAGGCGCGAGATGTCGGCGACGAGCGTGTCGTCGTCGAAGTCGAGGCCGGACAGGTTGATCCCGATCTCGAGCTCGGGAGACACGCGCTTCCTCGCGGCCGCGAGCGCGTCGAAGGCGGACGTGATGACGGAACGGTCGATCGCCGTCACGATCCCGAACCGCTCGGCGGCGCCGAGGAACTCGCCCGGGAGCGCGATGCGGCCGTCCGGCTCTCGCATCCTCACGAGCGTCTCGACGGCGACGATGCGGCCGGTCCCGACCTCGGCGACGGGCTGGAAGTAGGGGACGAAGCGCGATTCGGCGAGGGCCGCGCGGATCCGGTTCGACTGCTCGCGCAGGCGGCCCGTGCGGTCGCGCTCGCGGTCGGACGGGTCGTGCAGGCGCACGCGCGCCCCGCCCCGGCGCTTGGCCTGGTGCATCGCGAGGTCGCCCGCGAGGAAGAGGTCGGCCGCTCCGCCCGCGTGGTCCGGGAAGACGGCGACGCCCGCGCTCGCCGTGAGCGAGAGGGCGTTGCCCTCCCAGTCGGGCGCGAGCTTCCGGATGACGGAGACGATGGTCTCGGCGCGCGCGGTGGCCTCCACGGCGCCCGTCCCCGGCAGCAGGATCGCGACCTCGTCGCCGCCGACGCGGCCGCAGGATTCCCCGGCCTGGAGCGAGGTCCGGAGCGTGTCCGCCATCGACCGCAGGTACGCGTCGCCGGCCAGCAGGCCGTGCGTGTCGTTCAGCGTCTTGAAGTTGTCGAGGCCGAGGATGATGAGCGCCAGCGGCCGCGCGAAGAGGTCCGCGCGCGCGATCTCGCGCTCGAGCTCGAAGTGGAACTGCTCGCGGTTCGCGAAGCCCGTCAGGGCGTCGGCCGGTTCGGCCGCGGGCTCGGCGTCGCCGCGGGCCGCCGTGGCGGCGCCGGTGACGTCGCGCGCCGCGGCGATGAATCCCCCCTCGCCGGCCTGGGGGGCGAAGCACGTCGAGACCCAGCAGACGCGCTCCGCACCGTCGACGCCGGCCGGCATCCGGACCTCGAAGTTCCTCAGGCCCGCGGCCGCACCGGCGCCGAGGAAGCGCTCGCGGCCCTCGGCGTCCGCCCAGAACGGGCCGGCCGAATCGGGGGCGCCGTCGAAGGTCCCCGGGCTCGGCACGCCCTCGGCGAGGGCCGTGATGTTCGCGAGGAGGACCCGTCCGTCGCGGTCGAACAGAACCGTCGCGTCCGGCGAGTCGATCAGAAGGGTCGCGGGCCGCCGGATCACGCCGGAGGCCTTGCGCCCCTCGCGCAGCTTGATCGGCTGCGTGTCCGTCTGCGACTTCGGCTTCTGCAACGAGTTCCTTCCCGGAGGCTCTGGAGCCCGATTATCGCCCGAGTGCCTCCAGCGCGTCACCCGTGAGCCGATAGGTGCGCCAGCCGTCCATGGGCACGGCTCCGAGCGACCTGTAAAAGCCGATCGCGGGCTCGTTCCAGGTCAGCACGCTCCACTCCATCCGTCCGCACCCGCGCGAGACGGCGATCGCGGCCAGGCGCGCGAGAAGGGCCTTCCCGGCGCCCAGCCCGCGGCGCTCGGGCCTCACGTAGAGGTCCTCGAGGTAGAGGCCGGGCCGCGTGAGCCAGGTCGAGTAGTTGTGGAAGAAGAGCGCAAACCCGATGAGCTCGCTCCCCGTCTCCGCGACGATCGCCTCCGCGAAGGGCTTCGGCGCGAAGAGGTGACGCTCCAGCATCGCCGGGTCCGCGTGGCAGTCCTCCGGCTGGCGCTCGTAGAGGGCGAGGTCCTCGATGAGCGAGACGATGGCGGGCACGTCCTCGCGCCGCGCGTCGCGCAGGATGAAGGCCGGTTCGTGCATGCGATCCCCCCGTGTGCGTCCCGCCGCATGTTACGGGGGAGGTGCTAAAACCGTCCCGTGGCGGCGAACGGCGCTTTCTACGGCCTCCTGACCCGGCGCGTGGGCGAGGCGCGGCTGAAGGCCGCCCTACCGCACCTCCCGAGCGGCGGCGGCGGCAAAGTCCTGGACGTCGGCTGCGGTCTGACGGATCTCGCGGCGCGGATCCCCGGCTACATCGGCTGCGACCGCAACGCGGACGTGCTTGCGCAGCAACGGAAGAAATTTCCGAAGAGAGATTTCTATGAATGGGATATAGCCCGCGGCGCGGCGCCGCCGGGGCTGTCCGGCGAGGGACCATTCGAAGGAATTCTTCTCTTGGCCGTTCTCGAACACGTTCCCGATCCTTCTTCGGTCCTCGCGCGACTCTCTCCTCTTCTTTCTCCCTCGGGCAGGCTCGTCGCGACGACGCCCCACCCGGCCGGGCGCTGGCCGCTCGAGGCCGGCGCCGCGCTCGGCCTCCTGTCCACCCACGCCCACGACGAGCACGAGACGCTCCTCGGCCGCGAGGCGCTCGCCGCCGCGGGCCGTGGCGCGGGCCTTCGCTCGTCGTCTACCGGCGGTTCCTCCTCGGCATGAACCAGCTCGCGGTCTTCTCGCGGTGAGCGTGCGCGCCCCGCCCGTTCCGCCGCGGCGCGGACGCGATCACGGTCGTGAACGCCCGCACGCACAATCTCCGGGGCGTGACGTGCGCGTTTCCGGTGGGCGCGCTCACGGTCGTCACGGGCCCCTCCGGCTCGGGCAAGTCCTCGCTCGCCTTCGACACGCTCTACGCCGAGGGCCAGCGCCGTTTCGTCGAATCGATGTCGACGTACGCCCGCCAGTACCTCGAGCGTCTCGAGCGCCCGGACGTGGACGAGATCACCCACGTCCTTCCGGCGATCGCGATCGAGCAGAAGGCGCCCGCGCGCTCGGCCCGCTCGACGATCGGCACGGCGACCGAGATCCACGACGTCCTCAGGCTGCTCTTCTCGGCGGCGGGCACGCTGCGCTGCCCGGACGACGGCAGCCTCGTCCGCCGCGAGACGCCCGAGACCGTCCGGGCCGCCCTCGTCGAGGAGTTCGGCGAGGGCGCGCGCCTCCTCGTGATCGCGCCGCGGAAGGTGAGCTCGTTCGAGGCGGAGAGCGCGGAGTGGAGAAGGCTGGGCTTCTTCCGCTATGTCGGCGCGGCAGGTGACGTGCTGGAAATTCCTTCGAGTGGAAGAGAGAAAGAACGAAGAGAGGAAAAGACTTCTTCGAGTGGGAAAGAGGGGAAGGGCGGCGCGGCGGCTCGGCCCGCGCACGTGGCGGCAGCGGCGCCCGGCCCCATGTCATTCGAAGAAATCCCCGTTCCCTTCCCCCTCCTCGTCGGCCGCCACGTGCTCTCGGCCTCCGATCCGGAAATCCTCTCTTCACTCTCAATGGCATTCGATTCTTCGGACGGCGAGGTGCGCGTGCTCGTCGCCGGCGAGCCACTCGCGTCCGCCCGCACGTTCCGCCGCGGGCTCGCGTGCAACGCGTGCGGCCGGGCGTTCGCGGATCCCGTCCCCGCGCTCTTCTCGTTCAACTCGCCGCGCGGGGCCTGTGAGGCCTGCGAAGGCTTCGGACGCATCGTCGGGATCGACGCGGCGCGCGTGATCCCCGACGTCCGAAAGACGCTCCGCGAGCGTCCGATCGCGCCGTTCAACTCGCCCTCGTACGAGAGCGCCTACGACGACCTCAAGGCCGCCTCGCGCCGCCTGAAGCTGCGCTGGGACGTCCCCTGGGTCGAGCTCACGCAGAGGGAGCGCGACGCCGTCTGGAAGGGCTCGGGAGACTGGTACGGCGTCGAGGGCCTCTTCAAGTACCTCGAGAGGAAGCGCTACAAGGTCCACGTCCGCGTGCTCCTCGCGCGCTACCGCGGCTACACGACGTGCCCGGCCTGCCGGGGGGCTCGCCTGAGACCCGAGGCGCTCGCCGTCACGGTCGGCGGGCAGACGATCGCCCGGGTCTGCGACCTGACGCTGGACGAGCTCCTCGCCTTCCTCGGCTCGCTGCCCCTGCGCGACTCCGAACGCGAGCGGGCGGCCTCCCTCGTCGACGAGCTGACGCGGCGCGCGAAGACGCTCGTCGAGATCGGGCTCGGCTACCTGACGCTCGCGCGCACGATGCGCACGCTGTCCGGCGGCGAGGCGCAGCGCGTCCAGCTCGGCTCGGCCATCGGCAACGCCCTCACCGGGACGCTCTACGTGCTCGACGAGCCGACGGTCGGCCTCCACTCCCGCGACACCCGGACGGCTCCTCGCGGTCCTCGAGCGCCTCGCGGCCGCGGGCAACGCCGTCGTCGCGGTCGAGCACGACACCGACGTCATCCGCGCGGCCGACCACGTCATCGACCTCGGGCCGGGGGCGGGGGCGCTCGGCGGGAGGCTCGTCTTCGAGGGGACGCCGGAGGCGCTGACGGAGGCGGACACGGCGACCGGGAGGTCGTTGAAGAAGGAGAAGGAAATATTTCTGCTTTCGGAAGGCAGGCCGTACGGGCAGAGCGCTTCGAGCGAAAGCCTCGCAGCCGAAACGGTGGGTGCCTTCGGCGCGGAGCGGGATATCTCCCGACCGTCCGATGTCAAGGGTCTTCGACCGCTGCGCGGCGCGCGGAGCGCGCCCTTGACATCGGACGCTCGGGGAGAAGATTTGCAGCTATCGGCGGCTGCATCAGCAGCCGCCGCATATAAGAAACAGAAAATGCCGAAGGCGGTTGCGCCGGCGGCCGCATCCTCGCTCCGCGTTCTCGGTGCGCGGGCAAACAATCTCCGGAATCTCTCGGTCTCGTTCCCGCTCCATCGCCTCGTCGCGGTCGCGGGCGTGTCGGGCTCCGGCAAGTCGTCGCTCGTCGTCGACGTCCTCGCGGCCGGCGCGCGGCAGCGGATGGGCAAGGGGCTGCTGCCGGGGATCGACGCGGTGGGGGAGCACGACGCGATCGAGGGGCTCGACCGCGTCTCCGACGTCGTCCTCGTCGACCAGTCCCCCCTCGGGCGCTCGTCGCGTTCGAACCCCGCGACCGTGACGAAGGCGTGGGACGAGGTCCGCGCGCTCCTCGCGCGCACGCCGGCCGCGAAGGCGCGGGGCCTCGAGAAGGGAGCGTTCAGCTTCAACGCGGCGGGCGGGCGCTGCGAGCGCTGCGAGGGCGCGGGCGTCGTCACCGTCGACATGCAGTTCCTCGCCGACGTGACGGTCGTCTGCGACGTCTGCGACGGCCGCCGCTTCAGGCCGGAGGTCCTCGAGGTGCGCCTCAGGGGACGGAACGTCGACGAGCTCCTGGCGACCACGGTCGACGAGGCGCGCATGCTCTTCGCGGACGCCCCCGCGATCGCGGACCGGCTCCAGCCGCTCTCGGACGCCGGCCTGGGCTACCTCGCGCTCGGCCAGTCCACGGCGACGCTCTCGGGCGGCGAGGCGCAGCGGCTCAAGATCGCGTCGTTCCTGCGCGGCGCGGACGCCCCGAAGGAGCCGGTCCTCTTCGTCTTCGACGAGCCGACGACCGGCCTTTCGCCGTCGGACGTCGACGTCCTCCTCGCCGTCTTCCGGCGTCTCCTCGCGGCCGGCCATTCGATCGTGGCGGTCGAGCACAACCCGGCGTTTCTCTCCCGCGCCGACCATCTGATCGAGCTCGGGCCGGAGGGCGGTCCGGGGGGCGGCCGCGTGGTCTTCGAGGGCGCCCCGGCGGCCCTCGCGGCGCGCGGCGGAACGCCGACGGCGGCCGCGCTCCGGGGGCGGGTACAATTTCCGCCACGGTGACAGACGAGAAGTGGCGTTACGTACTCTCGGCCGAGGGCCGTGAGATCGACCTCTCCGACGGGGAGGTCACGCTCGGGCGCAGCAGAACCTCCACCGTGCGGCTCGAGCACGAATCCGTCTCGCGCTCGCACGCCCTCCTGACGTTCGACCGCGGCGAGGCCGTCGTGAAGGACCTCAACTCGTCGAACGGCACGTTCGTGGGAGGCAAGCGGATCGCCAAGGAGACGCGGCTCGTGAACGGCGACCGCCTCCAGCTCGGCGCTGCGGTGATCGACGTGAGGATCCTCGCGCCGAACGTTCCGTCCGAGCGCACGGCGCTCCTCTCCGCGGACCAGCTTCCCGACGCGCCGTCGCCGGCGCCCGCCGGGATCACGTACGAGCCCGTTCCGGGCCTCACGAATCCCGGGGTCCCCGCCCCGCTGGGCGCCGCCCGTCCCCAGCCCGTGTCCGCGTCGGATCTCTTCCGCGAGGTGGACCGGGGCCCCGCGAAAGACCCGTCGCTCGTGGTGGACGTCTTCCCCCCGATGGGAGGAGCCCCCGACGAGGTCTCGACGATCGCGCCGCCGCCGCTGCCGCCGCCGGCGCCCGAGGCCGCGGTCACCGTCGTGCCGGCGGCGCGCGAGCTCGCCGACTTCTCGATCCGCCTGAACGAGGCGGACAGGGCCGTACGCGCCCCTTCCGCCGAGCGCGCCCCTGAGCCGAAGGACCGCCGCAAGTCTCCGCTGAACGAGGGGCCGCGCAACGCCGCGAGCCCGTTCGCCCGCCTTCTCGCGGCGATCGTCGACGGGGTGATCCTGGCCGCGATCAACGTCCTCCTCCTCGCGCCCGTCTTCCTGATCGACTACTTCCGGTCCGAGCTCCAGACGCACGACGCCGCGCCCGACTGGGCGTTCCGCGCGATCATGGCCCTCTCGTTCCTCCTCATGGCCCTCGCGAACGTCCTCTACGTCGTGGGAGGCTGGGCGTGGCGCGGGCGGACGCCGGGCAAGTCGCTGCTCGGCCTCGCCGTCGTCAGGCGCGGCGTGCCCGCGGGCCGCGGGATCGGCTGGCCCGCGGCCTTCCTGCGCGCGATCGTGTGCGTCCTCGCGGGCCTCCCGCTGGGCCTCGGCTGGGCGTGGGCCTTCGTCGAGAAGGAGAAGCGCGCCTTCCAGGACCTCGCCGCCGGGACCTGGGTGATCAAGGTCCGCTGAGCATCGCGAGGAGAGAGGGCGACAGCAGCGCCTCTTCGGCCCGTTTCGAGCCGCCGTGCTCGCGCCACGCGCCGAGGGCCCGGCGGGCGCGGCCGAGGAGCAGCGGGTCGGTCTCGCCCTCGAGGACGTAGCGCGTGCCGAGGACGAGGCTCTGCAGCAGGTCGGCTTCGCGCGCGTCCGGGTGCGCGGCCCTCAGGCCGGCGAGGGCCGCCTCGGCGCCGTCGAAGTCGCCCGCCGAGAAGAGGACGAGGACCCGCTCCACCGTGGCGCCGCCGGTATCCGACCTCGGCGGCGTCGGGGTGGGCGCGAGGACCGCCGCCGGCGCGGTCGGCGCGGCGGCCGGGACCGCCACCGTCGCGACGGCGGGAGGCGGCGTCGCCGCGGCGGCCGCCCGGGCGGCCGCGCGACGATCCAGCTCGTCGAGCCGGGCCAGCAGGTCCCCGTACTCCGGGAACCGCCGGATCAGCCCGGCGTCCCGCGAGCGGGCGAGATCCTCCCGGGCGCCCGCCTCGTCTCCGAGCTCCATGAGGGCCGCGCCGCGCCAGTAGTACGGGTCGTAGAGGTCGACGTAGTAGCGGTTCGTCCCGAAGTGCTCCTTGGCGTCGCGGTGCCCCGTCGCGAGCGCCTCGTTCATCCTCTTCAGGACCTCCGGCCATTCCTTGCGCCCGGCCGCCTCGACGCCTGCCTGATAGGCCTTCACGGCCGCGTCGGGGGGTAGAATCGACTGCGCCGCAGCGGGGCCCGCAAGCGTCGCGACGAGCGCGAGCAGGACCCGCGTCCAGGCGGAAAAACGTGGGGTGGGGACCGAGCCGGGACACTCCCTCGGAAGCATTCAGAAGGGATTCTAGAGAACGATGGGTTTCCCCCTCCGTTTCACGGTCCGCCTCGCCCCCGCGGCGATTCTCGCGCTCGCGTTCACGGCGGGTCCCGCGGGCGCCCAGACGCCGGCGGGCCCCTGCCCGGCCGCCGCTCCCGTCCTGACGGGACCGTCCGCGATCCAGGCCGGCGAGACGTACTCGGCGTCGTGGACGAACGTCCTCGGAAACGCCGGGGCGGCGAGCGCGGCGAACTACTACCAGGTGGAGCGCTCCCTCGACGCCGCGTTCACGACGGTGACGGACACGACGGCGACGCAGCGGTCGGCGCTCACGTTCGCCGGCGCGCCGGCGGGCGCGACCATCCTGTACCACCGCGTCTGGGTGCGGTCCTCCTCGGCGTGCCCGACGGCTTCCGCCCTCGTCTCGAACGTCCTCGCCGTGCCGGTCAAGACGGTCTGCGACGCCCCGGCGTCCGTCGGACAGCTGACGTCCTCGCCCGAGAGTCCGCCCGCGTTCTCGACGTGGGTCGTCTCGTGGAACACGTTCGGCGCCGGCCCCGGGCCCGGCGGCGGGTTCTCCGACCTGAGGTTCCGCATCCGGCGCACGAGCGCGCTCGAGCCCGACGGGCGCGAGTGGGTCGTGGAAGGAGGATCCGCCTCCTTCACGGGCCCGCCCGGAGACTACGTCTTCGAGGTGAGGGCCGAGGCGGCGTGCGGCGCCGTCGGGCCGTGGTCCCCCCCGAAGAGGGTCACGGTCGGGACGGTCGCGCGGCCCTCTCTCGTCCTCGTCTCCGAGCCCGCGCCGATCGCCGCCCTCGCGCCGGCCGCGGGCGCGAGGTTCGCGACGTCGTTCACGGTCCGCAACGCGGGGACGGAGCCGGTGACGGCCACGACGCGATGCGACGACTCGGGCTTCGTGCTCGCTCCGGCGCAGTTCACGCTCTCGCCCGGGGCCACGCAGGAGATCTCGGTCACGGCGCTCTACGCGACCGCCCTCGCCCGCCCCGTGAAGACGGCCGTCGACGTCGCGTCCGGAGGGACGACGCTGAGCGTCCCGATCCTGTGCATGCTCGCGGCGGCGCCCGCCGCCCAGCCGGTTACGTGGAGCACGCCGGCCGTGGACGTCGACGTGAACGGGACGGCTCTCACGCGCAGCCTCGTGAACACGGGCTCGACGCCCGCGCCGTTCGTCGCGTCGGTGAGGGCGCCCTGGATCACCGTCGAGTCGCTCGACGGCCTGGCCTGGGACCGGCCGCTGGCTCCGTTCGAGACGCGCCCCGTCCGGCTCGTGATCGACCGCGCGAAGCGCCGGGCCGAGACCGGGACCGAAGTGGGCGCGATCGTGCTCTCGACGGTGGGGTTCGCCGCGCCCCGGACGCTCCTCGTGACGGACGACGGCCCGCGCATCCTCCCGGCCGCGACCGGCTCGGCCGCGGTGCCGGCCGCGTCCGCGAAGACGCGCGTCCTGTACGCGTCCTTCCCGAACGCGCTCGACGCGAAGGGCGTCGGCCGCTTCGCGGCGGACCTGTGGCTCACGAACACCGACGTCGTGAACCCGGTCACGCTCTCGCTCCTCTTCAATCCTGTGGGCGGTCCGGGCGACGGCTCGGCGCTGCGCCGCTTCGACATCCAGATGGGGCCGGGCGAGACGCGCCGCTACCGCAACGTCGTCGCGACGCTCCTCGGCGTCGACGGCGCCTTCACGGTGGAGGTCCGCTCGTCGGCGCCCACCCTGAGCGCGACCGCACTCGTCGCGAACACCGCCGTCCCCGCCGTTGCCGCCGCGCGGCAGGCGCTGACGGGCGCGGCGCCGGGGTCGTACGGGTTCGAGATGCGCCCGACCGCGCCCGGCGAAGGGGCCAAGCAGAGCGACCCGATCCAGGTCGTCTCGGGCCTCGCGCACGACGCCGACCGCCGGTCGAACCTCCTCCTCCTCGAGACGTCGGGCTACGACACGACGGTGCTCGTGGAGCTGTTCAACGCCCAGGGCAGGCCGGTGACGAAGAACGGCGTGGCGGTCCAGCTCGAGAAGACCGTCCCGGCGAACGGGACGCTCCAGATCAACGACGCCGAGGAGCTCTTCGACGCCGCACCGCTTCCCGGCAAGTACGCGTACGCGCGCGTCACCTGGAAGTCGAGCGCGACCGATTCGACGGGCGCCCCGAAGGGCTCGGTCGTCGGGATGGCGACCGTCATCGACAACCGGACGCAGGACTCGTCCCTCCACGTCGGCGTGTCGGTGAATGCCCTGAATCCGTCCTACGTGCCGACGTCCGGCCTCGCGGCGTCCCGCACGACGCTCGCCTCGCTCCCGTTCGGCGGCGCACCGGCGCCTCTTCTCTTCCCGACGGTCCACTCGGCCGGCGCGGCCCTCGCGAGCGGCTCGAGGCCGTTCTGGCGCACGCGCGTGACGCTCACGAACACATCCGAGGAGCAGCGCTCCGCGATCCTCGAGTACCTCGACGCCGTGGACCCCTCGGTCACGCGGCAGTACGCCGTCGGTCTCTCCCCGGGCGGCATCTTCTCCTTCGAGGACGTTCTCGAGGGCGCGCTCGGAATCCTGCCCGGCCAGAATGCCTACGGGACGGTCAAGATCTCGGCGGCGAAGAACAACGACGGGACCTGGGCGACCGGGTGGGCCGGAGTGGACGTCCAGACGGAGACCTACACGGTGGACCCGGTGCAGGGCGTCGGCGACTACAAGACGGGGATGGAAGGCTATGCGTACTTCCACGGCTACTCGTCGTTCCAGTCGAACCTCGGGACCATGTCCTTCGACGGCGCCGAGAACAGCTCGAACTACCGGACGAACATCATCCTGCACGAGGTCGGCGGCGCGTCCTGCGACGTCATCGTGTCGGCGTACATGCCCGGCTCCTTCGTGCCCGTCGCGTCCGTCACGAAGCGGCTCGGGCCCTGGGGGTACTTCTCCGACGAGCTGTTCACGAACGTCCTCGGGCTGAACCTCACGGAGGTGACGGACGTGCGCGTCGTCGTGAGGCAGATCGCCGGGGACGGCGTCTTCCTCGCGTTCGCCTCGAAGATCGACCGCGCGAGCGGCGACCCCGCGAACATCTTCCTGCGCCCCGCGGCCGCGGGCACCGGGCGCTGACGGGGTCCTTGGCCGGCGCCGTCGAGCGGATCGCCCACTACCGGATCCTGAAGCGGATCGGCCGCGGCGGCATGGGGATCGTGTACCAGGCCGTCGACGAGCGCGACGGCCGCCTCGTGGCGCTCAAGGTCATCCGCGAGGCCGAGGGGCCGGGCGACGAGTCCGCGGTCCACCAGCGCGAGGCGCGCGTGCGCTTCGACCGCGAGGCCGCGATCCTCAAGAGCCTCCTCCACGTGAACGTCGTCACGTTCTTCGAGATCGGCGAGGAGGACGGGACGCCCTGGTTCGCGATGGAATACCTCGACGGCGCGCCGCTGACCTCGTACGCCGGCAAGCCGTGGACCGAGACGCTCCCGCTCCTCGTCCAGGCCGCGCACGGGATGGAGTACCTCGCCTCGCGCGGGATCGTCCACCGGGACCTCTCGCCCGACAACATCCTCGTGATCGAGCGCGGCGGGGACCTCATCGTCAAGCTCCTCGACTTCGGGATCGCGAAGCTCTTCGAGCACGCGACCGGGCTCGAGTCCCTCACGGCGACCGGCTTCTTCCTCGGCAAGGTCGCGTACGGATCGCCCGAGCAGCTCGGGTCGCTGGGCCACGGAGCCACGCTCGACTGGCGGAGCGACGTCTACAGCCTCGGCGTGATCTTCTACCAGGTCCTCGCGGGCCAGCGCCCCTTCGAGGGCAAGGCGCCGGTCGAGTACATCGCGGCGCACCTGAACGCGACGGCGCCCCCCGTGGCCGCGCCGCACGACGCGCCGCCCCTGCCCGTCCCGCTCGTCCGCCTCATCGGACAGATGCTCGAGAAGCGCCGTGAGGACCGGCCGGGCGGCTGGCGCGAGATCGTGGACCGGCTCGTCGCCGTCCTGCGCGCGACGGGGAGCACCGCGCGCCTGCCGGAGTCCGTCGACCAGCCCCTTCCGCCGGCGGACGCGACCGGACAGACGGCGCTCGTCGCCCAGACTCCGTCCACCGCCGCGCCGCGCCGGACGCGGGGCCTCGAGGCGCGCATGCTCGCGAGCGTCGCGGCGGCCGCGCTCGTCCTCGTCCTCGTGGCGACGTGGTGGTCGCGCCTCCCGCACGAGCCGGACCCGCCCGTCGTGAGGAGGCCCGCGGCCCCCCGCGGCGCCGCCCCGGCGGCCGCGGCCACGCCCGCGCCCCTCCCGAAGACCGGGAGCCTGCGGATCCTCGCGCTGCCGTACGCGCGCATCCGGACGGTCGTGGACGCGTCGGGAAGCCCCGTCCCGCTCGCGCGCGACGCGACGACGCCGCTCCTCCTCCGGAACCTGACGCCGGGCAGCTACCGCGTCGTCCTCGAGGGCCCGGACGGACACCGCCGGGTGGAGCGGCGCGTCGAGGTGGCCGCCGGGACGGCGGAGCTTCTCTCCGAGCCGTTCGAGACGCCCTCGTCTCTCGCGCAGATGCTCAGGACCGGAGGTTCGAAGCCATGACGACGATCCGCCTCCCGCGCGCCGCGGCGGTGCTCTTCGCCTTCGCCGCTCTCGGCGCGCGGCCCGCGGCCGCCCAGCTCGACTCCGCGCTCCTCTCGAAGCTGCGCTTCAACCTCACGAACCCGGGCGGCAAGTCGCTCGCGATGGGCGGCGCGTTCTCGGCCATCGCGGACGACGCGACGGCGGCTCTCGCGAACCCGGCGGGTCTCGGCCTCATCTCGTCGATCGAGGTCGTCGTGTCGGGCAAGAAGGTGGACGAGACGCTCGCGCTCGCGACGGCCCGCTCCGTGGCGACGGGCAGCCTCGTGACGCCGTATCCGCCCGTGACGACTTCCTCGGTCGGCCTCGACGCGAGCTCGACCGGGGTCGAGTTCGCGGGCGTGGTCGTCCCGATCTCGCGCCGGCTCGTCGCCGCCGTGACGTACGCCGAGAACCTCCGGTTCGAGGGCGACGCGGGCCCGGGCGGCTACCCGTACATCGAGCTGCGCGACAACCGGTCCGGGGGGACGACGCGGCGCGACTTCCTCTTCGAGTTCCGCGAGTACGGCTCGGCGAAGCTCTCGAACCGGCTCTTCGCCGCGTCGCTGGCCTACCGCGTCACGGAGAGCCTGAGGCTCGGCGGCGGCGTCACGCTCAACCGCGCCTCGTTCGACCTCGACGGCGACGCGGGCGGTCCGCACCGGATCGTCAACACGAACTACCTTTCGCCGACGGCGCAGGAGACCCGAACGGTGACGATGGGCGTCCAGGGCTTCACGGGCACGCAGGTCGGTTTCGTCGCCGGCATCCACGCGGACCTCCTGTCGGACGGAAAGCTGACGTTCGGCGCGGACTACCGCTGGACGCCCGCGGCCGAGGGCACGCTCGTGATCGGGGGCGACGTGCCGACGGCTCTCGCGTCGCAGACGTCGCGCCCGTTCCGTTTCCGCGTCCCGAGCGACGCGTCCGTCGGCCTCGCCGCGCACCCGATGCCGGGCCTCACGATCGCGGCGGAGGTCCAGTGGGTGCGGTACGGCGAGATCTTCGATCGCTCGCTGCCGGTCGTCTCGTACGCGGGCCTCGTGGGTCCGGCCGGCTTTCCCGTCGACGGCATCCTCGCGGACCTCTCGCCCGCCCCGAACGTCTTCGTGCCGCGCCTCGGCTTCGAGTACGTGGCGGGAACGGAGGACGTGCGGATCGCGTTCCGGGTCGGCTACCACCGCGAGCCGGCGCACGGGGTCACCGCGAGCGTCGCGGCACGCGACGGGTCGGGCCAAGCGTACCCGATCACGGACCCGCCCTACTCCGAGAGCGTGGCGGCGGTGTTCGACGGAGGGCGCGCGGACGACCGGTTCACCGGCGGCCTCGGCCTCACGGCCTTTCGCGCGCTCTCCGTGGACCTCGGCTTCGACGTGGGCCGGGAATCGCGGCAGTTCGCCGTCAGCCTCTTCTACCGGTTCTAGACGGCCGGAGCCTCGTCGCGGGTCTCCATCGCGCTGCTGTCGCGCGCGCCTCCACGCGTGGCGTCGTCGAGAGCCGCTTCCGCGCGCCGGATCAGGTCCTCGACGGTCGGTTTCTCGCCCCGGCGCTGGACGGCGATCCCGGCGGAACCCGTGACGCCCGCGGCCTGCGTCGCCGCCGCGCGGACCCGGTCGATCGCCATCCGGGCGTTCGTCTCGTCCGCCTCGAGGAGGAGGACCGCGAACGCGTCGCGCGACCACCGGGCCGCGACGTCGATCCCGCGGATCGCGCGCGCGAGCGCCTGGCCGAAGGCCGCGACGATCTCGTCGGCGGCGGGACCGTCGGACCTCTTCCGGACCTCGTCGAAGTCGTCCAGCTCGAAGAGCGCGAAGGCGAGGGTCCGGCGCGTGCGCTCGGCGCGGAAGATCTCGTCGCGCGCGCGGGCGAGGAACGTCCCGCGGTTCGGGAGGTTCGTGAGGGCGTCCGTCGTCGCGCGGGTGAACAGGCGGCGTTCCTCGTCGGCGGCGGTCGGGAGGAGAAGCGCCGTGAAGGCGAGGAAGGCCGTACCGAGGAGGACGCCCGAGGCGGGCGACACCTCCGGGAGCCGGCGTGCCGCGATCTCCGCCACGCCGCCGGCGAGGAGGATGCCCGTCGCGGCGAAGGCGAGGAGCGTGTCCCGCCGGCGGTTCTCGTTGCGGGCGAGCACGAGCGCGATCCCGATGCCCACGGCGAGCAGCGAGAGCACCGCGAGCGTGTCGAGCCAGCCGGCGGACGCGGGCAGGGCGAGGGCGAGTGCCGTGCCGACCATCGCGGGCAGGAGGATCACGAGGCGCAGGCCCCGGACCCCGAGCCCGAGGATCCGGAAGAGGAAGAGGAAGCCGATCGCGGGCAGGAGGAACGAGAGGGCCCGCACGAGACGCCCGAGGATCTCCCGCGAGAGGGGGACCGGGACGGGCGTCAGGAGCGGCGTCGCGAGCCAGAAGGCGACGGCGAACGCGAGGGCCGCGTAGAGGCCGAGCTCGAAGCGGGCGCGGTTCCAGCGCAGGAGCAGCACGGCGAGGACGCCCAGCGACGCCGCGAGCAGCGCGCAGAAGAGCACGAGGACTTGTGGCAGCGTGAAGAGCACGGCTTACGGCGGATTCTACGCGTCGGGCGGCCGATGCGCCCGCGGCCGCCGGGCTCGCGGGTCAGACGCGCGAGCGGAAGGTCTCGATCGTCGTCCGGAGGCCTTCCTCGAGGCCGACCTTCGGCTCCCATCCGAGGGTGGCCTTCGCGAGCGAGATGTCCGGACGGCGCTGCCGCGGGTCGTCGACGGGGAGAGGCCGGCGGACGATGGGCGCCGCCGTTGTGGTGATCCTCTTGATCGTCTCGGCGAATTCGAGGACGGTCATCTCCGCGGGGTTGCCGATGTTCATCGGGTCGCGGTAATCCGACACGAGGAGCCGGTGGATGCCCTCGATGAGGTCCGAGACGTAGCAGAACGAGCGCGTCTGCGATCCGTCCCCGAATACCGTGAGGGGCTCCCCGCGGAGCGCCTGCCCGATGAGCGACGGCACGATGCGCCCGTCGTTGGGCCGCATCCGTGGGCCGTACGTGTTGAAGATGCGGACGATGCGCGTGTCGACCGAGTGGAAGTTCCGGTAGGCGATCGTCATCGCCTCGGCGAAGCGCTTCGCCTCGTCGTAGCAGCCGCGGGGCCCGACGGGGTTCACGTTGCCCCAGTAGGTCTCCGGCTGCGGGTGGACGAGCGGGTCGCCGTAGACCTCGGACGTCGAGGCGAGGAGAAAGCGGGCGCCCTTGGCGCGCGCGAGTCCGAGCGCCTTGTGCGTTCCGAGCGCGCCGACCTTGAGCGTCTGGATCGGGATCTGGAGGTAGTCGATCGGCGACGCGGGCGACGCGAAGTGGAGGATCGCGTCCACGGGCCCGTCGAGGAAGATGTACTCGGTGACGTCGTGGTGGACGAACCGGAACTTCCGGTTCCCGGCGAGGTGGGCGATGTTGCGCACGTCGCCCGTCACGAGGTTGTCGAGGCCCACGACCTCGTGTCCCTCGGCGAGGAGACGGTCCGTGAGGTGGCTGCCGAGGAAGCCCGCGGCGCCCGTGACGACCGCGCGCATCAGGCGCGCCCGAGACCGACGTAGTTCCAGCCCAGCTTCTTCATGTCCCTCGGCTCGTACAGGTTCCTCAGGTCGACGAAGTTCTTCGCCTTCATCGTCTGCTCGAGCTTCGGGAGGTCGAGCTTGCGGAACTGGTTCCAGTCCGTCGCGAGGACGAGGACGTCGGCCCCCGCGACGCAGGCGTACTGGTCCGCGGCGAGCTTCAGCGCGGGCATCTCCTTCTTCGCGTTCTCCATCGCGGCCGGGTCGTACGCGACGACGTCCGCCCCGCGGGAGAGAAGGTCTGCGGCGAGCCTGAGGCTCGCGCTCTCGCGGATGTCGTCCGTCTCCGGCTTGAAGGCGATCCCGAGGAGCGCGACGCGCTTGCCCTTGACGCTCCCGCAGAGGCCCTCGACCTTCTCGATCATCCGGGCCTTGACGTGGTCGTTCGCCGAGAGCGTCGCTTCCATGAGCTCGAACCGGTAGCCCACCTTGCGGGCCAGGTCCACGACCGCGGAGGAGTCCTTCGGGAAGCACGACCCGCCGTAGCCGGGGCCGGGGTTCAGGAACTGCGGGGCGATGCGCTTGTCGAGCCCCATCCCGCGCGCGACGTCCTTGACGTCCGCGCCCATCTTCTCGCACATCATCGCGATCTCGTTGATGAACGTGATCTTCAGCGCGAGGAAGCCGTTCGAGGCGTACTTGATGAGCTCGGCGGACTCGACGTCCGTGACGACGAACGGAACGCCCGCGATCGCGAGCGGAGAGTAGACGTCCTTCGTGATCGCGATGGCCTCCTCGTCGCGCGAGCCGATCACGACGCGGTCCGGGTGCATGAAGTCCTCGATCGCGGAGCCCTCGCGGAGGAACTCGGGGTTCGAGACCACCGAGAACTTGTGCTTCCCGTTCTTCTTCAGGATCTCCTCGATCTGCGCGCCCGTGCCCGTCGGCACCGTGGACTTCGTCACGACGACCTTGTAGCCGTTCATGTGCGCCGCGATCGACTCGGCGACCTGGAAGATGAAGGACAGATCGGGAGAGCCGTCGTCCTTCGGCGGCGTCCCGACCGCGATGAAGATGACGAGCGAGCGCTCGATCGCCTCGGCGATGTTCGTCGAGAAGCGCAGCCGTCCCGCCTTCTCGTTCTTGTGGATGAGCTCCTCGAGGCCCGGCTCGTAGATCGGGGAGACCCCGTTCCTCAGGAGCGCGATCTTCGCCTCGTCCTTGTCGACGCACGTCACGTCCATGCCGAAGTCGGACAGGCAGGCGCCGGTGACGAGGCCGACGTAGCCCGTGCCGACCATGCAGATGTTCATCGGGGGGAAGCCTCCGAAGGTGGGATCCCGGGGGAGGGGGATTGTACCCGCCGGAGGCCGTCGAGACCCGATATCAGGGCCGGAGGAGGACCTTCAGCACTCCCGGGCGCGCCGCCTCGCGCAAGGCGCGACCCGCCTCGCCCAGACGGAATTCCGACGAGAGGAGAGGGCGGACGTCCACCTTCCTCGTTCGGAGCAATTCGATGGCCGGCTCGAAGCGCCCGCAGCGCGACCCGACGACCGTGACCTCGTTGACCACGAGGGGCGCCGCGTCGAACCGGGCCGGGGCGTGGTGAGTCGACTTCCAGACGATCGTCCCCCGCGGCCGCACGAGCGCGAGGGCGCGGGACATGCCGGCGGGCGAGCCGGTGGCCTCGACGACGAGGTCGAACGAGGCGGGCCGGGCCCGGCTCTTCCGGCCGAGGACCACGACGCTCGCCCCGGCCGTCCCGAGCACGGCGGCGGCGAGGCGTCCGAGCTTGCCGGGGCCGAGGACGGCCGCGCGCGTGGCGGAAGACACCGCGACCTGGTCGAGAATCTCGCAGGCCGCCGCGAGCGGCTCGACGAAGACGGCCTCCTCGTCGGAGACGGAGGCCGGCACCTCGCGCAGGTTTCCCTCGGGGAGCGTGAGCCGTTCGGCGTGCGCGCCGGCGTGCCCCCGGATGCCGAGGACCGCTCGCCTCGGGCAGTGGCGGGAGAGCCCCTCCGCGCACCACGTGCAGCGGCCACAGGCGAGGTTGATCTCGCCCACGACGCGCCGGTCGAGGAGCGGGGAAGAAGCGGGGCCCTCGACCACGCCCACGAACTCGTGCCCCGGGATCCCGGAGAAGCCGTGGTAGCCGCGCTTCAGCTCGAGGTCGGTGTTGCAGATCCCCGAGAGGAGGACGCGGACGAGCGCGAACCCCTTCCGCGGCGCGGGCCGCCGCACGTCGCGGACGGCCGCCCGGCCGTGGTCGAAGACGAGCGCGCGCATCTCTCTCAGGAGCCCGGCTTCTTCGCGGAGCCGAACGGGCGGCGGAACATGTCGAAGAGCTCGCGTCGCGACACGGGCTGCGGCGGCTCGGAGGGCGGCGACGCGGCGGGGGCCTCGGCGGGCTGGTACGCGCGAGCCGCCTCGGCGGGGAAGAGGCGGGCGCGGACCGTGTCCCAGACGATCTCGCCCAGACCGAGCTGCGGGGAGAAGCCGAGCGTCTGCCAGGCCTTCTCCATGTCGGCGATCCGGGGGGCGCGCGCGGACTCTCCCTGCACGGTCAGCCGGCACTCGCGGGCCGCGCGCACGGCGAGCGCGCGGACCACCTCGGACGGCTTCACGGCGAGTCCGAAGCCGAGGTTCACGATCTCGCCGATGGGTCTCTTGCGCAGCGCGAAGAGGACTCCGCGCACGACGTCCTGCGGGTGGACGAAATCCCGGGGCGCGTCGTCGGGCAGGAACACCTCCTCGTCCGCGAGCAGCGCCTCGAGGGCGTCGATCGGAAAGCGCGACGGGCCGGCGCCGGGACCGGCCGCGGCGAAGACGCGCAGGATCACGAAGGGGAGCCCGGACGCGAGAAGCGACTCCTCCTCGGCGGCCTTCGCGAGGAGGTCGCGGTCCTCGCCCGGCTCGATCGGCTCGTCCTCGCGGGCGCGAAGGCCGGCCTCGTCGCGCGGGCCGTACAGCGCCGCGTCCGAGAGGTGGACGACGAGCCCGACGCCGGACTGGCGGGACGCCTCGACGAGCGGCCCGAGTCCCGCCGCGTCGAGCGGAAGGCGCATCGCGTTCACGACCGCCGAGGGGCGGTGCTCGGCGAGGAGCCCGTCGAGGAGCTCCGCGTCCGTGCCGTCTCCGCGCACGGCCGTGAGGCGCGGGTGGCGCGTCACGGACGCGGCCCGCTCCTCCTTCTGCGCGCGGCCTTCGCCGGCATCGTCGAACGTGTCGAGGAGGACGACGTCCTCGCCCGCTCCGAGGAGCTGGCGCACGATCGCGGCGCCGAGGAAGCCCGCGCCTCCGGCGACGAGGATCCGGCTCACGGAACCGGTGTCGGGCCGGGGGGCTTGCCGGCGGTGTCCTCGTAACGCTTCTGGATTCCGGCTTTCTGCCGGTCGCGGATCAGCCAGCGCAGCGTCTTGCTCTCGTT
Source organism: uncultured Acidobacteriota bacterium (assembly GCA_963776915.1). Taxonomy (GTDB): domain Bacteria; phylum Acidobacteriota; class Thermoanaerobaculia; order UBA5066; family UBA5066; genus Fen-183. Next base: position 58,182 of record CAVZPE010000004.1, read on the forward strand.
GATCCCGACCAGGATGTCGTTGATCGCGTCGGCGACGGTCGGATCCGCGATGAGCCTCCCGGCCGTGCCGTCGGTCGAGTCGAGCTTCGCGGCGACGTTCGCGAGGTGCGACGAGAGATTCTTCAGGTCGTTCGTGAACTCCTTCGCGAACGCCTCGTCCTTCACGAGCTTCGGGAGGAGCCCGCCGCCGCCGGAGAGGTCCTTCGAGAAGGACGCGAGCCCGTCCGCGGTGGCCTTGAGGGAGTCGACCATCGCGAAGAACTTCTTCTTGCCCTCGGGGTCCGAGAGCAGCCCCGGGACGAGCCCTTCGCCCGTGGCCATGCCCTTCTCGACCGTCGCGAGAATGCGGTCGAGCGAGGCCGTCGCGCCCTTCAGATCGCCGAGGATCTCGTCGGCGGCCTTCTCGTCGTGGAGGAGCCGGCCGAGGAGGCCGCGGCCCTGCCGGATGTCGCCCATGAGGCCGTTGAGGGAGTCGAGGGTCTGCCGGAGCGACTTCGAGAGCTCGGCGCCGCTCTTCGACTCCGACGTGATTTCCCCGAGGAAGCCCTGACCCTTCTCCGTGCGGCCGAGGATGTTCTTGAGCGACTTCGAGATCGCGACGACGTTGTCCACGAGGTCTCCCGAGCCCGCGAGGATCTTGTCGAGCTCCGCGCCGCGGAACGCGATGATCTCGTGGTCGGGCTGGAGGTCGGGCTTGTCGGGCGAGCCGGGCGTCACCTCGAGGTACTTGTCGCCGAGGAGGCCGATCGTCTTGATCTCGGCCCGGCTGTCCGTCTTGACGAGGTGCTGGTACTTGCGCTCGATGTCGAACTGGACCGTGAGGTCCTGGCCGGGCGACCGCGGGACCTCGATGTCCCGCACGGCGCCGACGACGACGCCCGCGAGGCGCACCTGGTTGCCCGTCAGCAGGCCCTGGGAGTTCGCGAAGCGCGCGTAGTACGAGGTGCGGCGGATGAAGAACCCCTTCGTCCCGCCGATGAACAGCAGGGCGCCGGCCATGAGGATGAAGGACGCGAAGAGGATGACCCCGACGCGCGTCTTCGTGCGGACGTCTGCTCTCACCATTCGGGCCGTCGCTCCGTGCGCATCATGCCAAAGCCCTGCCGGCGGAGAGGAACTCCCTCAGTTCCGCCACGTCGGAGGCCTTCGCCTCCTCCGGGGTGCCCGTGAAGGCGAAGCGGGCGTTCTTGAGGAACGTCAGCCGGTCTGCCACGAAGAGGGCCGAGACGATGTCGTGCGTGACGACGACGGACGTCGTCCCGAGGCGCGTGTTGAGGTCCTTGATGAGCCGGTTGATCGTCATGGACGTGACGGGATCGAGGCCCGTGGTGGGCTCGTCGTAGAGGAGGACCTCGGGCTTGAGGGCCACCGTCCGCGCGAGCGACACGCGCTTCTTCATGCCGCCCGACAGGGAGGACGGGAGCTGGCGCTCGACGTCCCGGCCGAGGTTCACGAAGCCGAGGACTTCCGCCACGCGCTCGGAGATGCGTGCCTCGGGCCAGCTCGTGTGCTCGCGGAGCGCGAACGCGATGTTCTCGAACACGCTCATGGAGTCGAAGAGCGCGCCGCTCTGGAAGAGCATTCCGACCTTCTTGCGGACGGGGACGAGGGATTCCTCCGGGAGGCGCGAGATCTCCTCGCCGTCCACCCAGACCTCGCCCTCGTCCGGCTGCTCGAGGCCGTTCATGTGCCGCAGCGAGACGGATTTGCCCGTGCCCGAGCCGCCGAGGATCACGAGGACCTCGCCGCGCCTGACCTCGAGGTCCACGCGGTCGAGGACCGTCTTCTGGCCGTACGCCTTCGAGACGCCCTTGAACTCGATGACGGGAGCGTCGGCCGGCAGCCCCGTCCGGAGGACGCGCATGACTCCGGTCTCGGAGAGCGGCTTCACTTGAGGCCCAGCGGGAGGATCAGGAAGAGCTTGGTCAGGAAGAAATCCGACATGAGGACGACGATCGCCGAGATCACGACGGCGGTCGTCGTCGCGCGCCCGACGCCGTCGGCGCCCCCCGTCGCGTTCAGGCCGTTGTAGCAGCCGATGATCCCGATCTCGAAGCCGAAGAACGGTGTCTTGCAGAGCCCGTGGAGGATGTCGTTGACGCCCGTGGACTGCGCAACCGTCGACAGATAGAAGCTCGCACCGATCTTGAGCTCCGCGACCGCGATGAAGAGGCCGCCCACCATTCCGATGAAGTCCGCGAGGAGCGTCAGGACCGGGAGCATGAGCGTCACGGCGAGGACGCGCGGCAGGACGAGCTTCCGCGCCGGGGAGGCGCCGAGGGCGCGCAGGGCGTCGACCTGCTCCGTGACGGCCATCGTCCCGAGCTCGGCGGTGATCCCGGCACCGACGCGCGCGGCCACCATGAGGGCCGTGAGCGTGGGGCCGAGCTCGCGCGTGATCGAGAGGACGACGATGCGGCCCACGAAGAACTTCCCGCCGAACTGCGAGAGCGCGTACGCGGTCTGCAGCGCGAGGACCATCCCCGTGAAGAGGGCGGTGAGGTTCGTGATCGAGATCGACTGGACGCCGAGGGCGTCCATCTGGCGCAGGATCTCGGACGTCTCCCAGCGTTCGCGCGTCGCGCGGAAGAGGTCCCGGACCAGCATCGCGACGCCGCCGAGGTGAAAGGAGACGTTCCCGGCCCACCGCCTCAGCCGCGCGAGCTTCCACAGCGGCTGCTTGAGGACCGCGATGTACTGCGTCGTCGAGTCGTACTGGGCGGGCGCCACGCCCCCGATTCTACGAGGCCGGCGCGGGGCTCACCCGCGCCCGGCGTTCCGGCTCGCTACACTCGTCGCGTGCCGAGCCTCCGCGACGTCTTCGTCACGACCTGGGGCTGGACGAACATCGCCGTTTCGACGGCTCTGTTCGGCACGCTCGCGATCCTCACCTCGTGGGTCCCGCCGCGCGGGCGGCTCTACCTCTTCTGGGCCCGGAACTGGGCGAAGAGCCTGCTCTGGTTGAACGGGATTCCGGCCCGGATCGAGGTCTCCCGCGAGGCGGCGGCGCTCCCGCAGGCGATCTACATGTCGAATCACGAGTCCGGGATCGACATCCTGCTCCTCCTCCTCGCGATCCGGCAGGACGTGCGCTTCCTCGCCAAGCGCGAGCTGTTCTTCGTGCCGTTCATGGGCTGGTCGATGTGGCTCGCCGGCTTCGTGCCCGTGGACCGGCGCCGGACGGAGAAGGCCAAGGACGTCCTCTCCGGGCTCGACCGCCGGCTCGCGTCGGGCGTCTCGATCCTCGTCTTCCCCGAAGGCACGCGCTCGCGCGACGGGAGGCTCGGCCCGTTCAAGAAGTCCGGCTTCCTGACGGCCCTGAAGTCCGGCGTCCCGATCGTGCCGGTGGGCGTCTTCGGCGCGCGCGCGGTGCTCGGTGCGCAGGGCATGGGGATCCGGCCCGGCCCGGTCGGCGTGCGCGTGGGGACCCCCATTCCGACGGCCGGGCTCCACGTCAGCGCCCGGCCCGCATTGATGCGACGGGTCCGGGCCGAGATCCTGGAGCTCTCCGGAGCGCTCCCGCGGGGCGCCGGGACGGGCGCCCTCGAAGCGGGACCCTGACCTCCTGATTCCATTGCATCAGGTCGGGAAGCGTCCCAGGCGCCAGCTTGTGCGTGGAGGAGTCTTTCCGATGAAGTCCCAAGCACACGCGTCGCACGGCCCGCTGGACTTCCTGCACCTGGACGTCCATGGCCACCCGGAGGCCTGGAAGGGCCTCGCCGCGATCCTCGCCGGCGTCGTCATCGCGCTGCTCCCCGTGCCGGAGGGTCTGAAGCCCGCGGCCTGGTACTTCTTCGCCCTGTTCTGCGCCGTCGTCGTCGGCCTCGTCCTCGAACCGATCCCGGCGGCCGCCGTCGGCGTCACGGGCGTCGCCATCGCGACGGTCCTCGGACTCGTCGAGCCGAAGCCCGCGGACGCGATCAAGTGGGCGCTCTCGGGCTTCTCGAACACGACCGTGTGGCTCATTTTCGCCGCGTTCATGTTCGCGCTCGGGTACGAGAAATCCGGCCTCGGCAGGCGGCTCGCCCTCGGCCTCGTGAAGAAGATGGGCGGGAATTCGCTCGGCCTCGGCTACGCGGTCATGTTCTCGGACGTCGTCCTCGCGCCCTTCACGCCGTCCAACACGGCCCGGAGCGGCGGGACGATTTTCCCGATCATCCGGAACATCCCGGGCCTCTACGGGTCCGAGCCGGGCCCGACGTCGCGCCGCCTCGGCGGCCCGCTCATGTGGACGGCGCTCGCGACGACCTGCGTGACCTCGACGCTCTTCCTCACGGGCCTCGCGCCGAACCTCCTCGCGCTCGAGATCGTGAGGAAGACCGCGAAGGTCGACATCTCGTGGGCGGCGTGGCTCGTCGGTGTCCTGCCCGTCGGCGTCCTCCTTCTCGCGGTCGTTCCGCTTCTCGTCGGCCTGTTCTACGCGCCCGAGATCCGGAAGAGCCTCGACGTCCCGGCATGGGCCGGCAAGGAGCTTCAGGGGATGGGGACGGTCTCCCGAAACCAGATCGTGATGGCCCTTCTCGCCATCGGCGCCCTCGCGCTCTGGATCTTCGGTGGGAAGTTCATCGATCCGACGGCCGTCGCCTTCGCGGCGATCGCGCTCATGGTCATCCTCGGCGTCGTCCAATGGGACGACATCCTCGCGAACAAGGCCGCGTGGAACGTCCTCGTGTGGTTCGCGACCCTCGTCGCGCTCGCAGACGGCCTGAACCGCGTCGGCTTCGTGACGTGGTTCGCGAAGAAGGCCGCGGCCCCGCTCGCCGGGTACGCACCGCTGACGGTCACGATCCTCCTCGCGGTCCTCTTCTTCGTGACGCACTACATGTTTGCGAGCATCACCGCCCATGTGACCGCGATGCTCCCCGTCATGCTCGCCGTGGGCGCCGCGGTGCCCGGCCTCGACGTGCGGATGTTCGCGATGCTCCTCTGCTACACGCTCGGGATCATGGGGATCCTGACCCCCTACGCGACCGGCCCGTCGCCCGTCTACTTCGGAAGCGGCTTCGTCCCGCGCAAGGACTTCTGGCGGCTCGGCGCGATCTTCGGCTTCATCTACCTCGCCGTCCTCCTCGCGGTCGGCGTCCCGTGGATGCTCTGGATGAAGCCCTGAGGGAAGAAAGACCAGTGAGAAGAAGAGGATTTTCTGATATGCGGCGGCCGCCGGGCCGCCGGGGATTCGGATTTCTTAGGATGGGTGAGTAAGGGTCGACCGCTGCCGGGCGTGGATCCCGCCCTTGACTCCGGGATCCGGGGAGCATCCGATTCTTCCACTTCAACCGTCTGAGAAAGCGCCGTCGCGGTCGACCGACCGCCGCCCGTTGTGAGATCCTCTCCCGCTGAGAGGGAGCCAGACCTTGTCCACGACCACGCTCAACGAACAGACCGTCCTCGAGGCGCTCCGGAAGGTCAAGTACCCCGGGTTCTCGCGCGACATCGTCTCCTTCGGCTTCGTCAAGGACCTGACGATCGGAGGCGGCAACGTCTCCTTCCGCCTCGCCCTGACGACCGACGCCCCCGCCGCCGCCGAGGTCCTCAAGCGCGAGTGCGAGACCGTCCTGAAGTCCATCCCGGGCGTCTCGGCCGTCACGATCGCCGTCACGGCCGCCGCGCCCCAGCCGCCCGTCATCGCGGGCGCCGTGGGCCGCAAGGACATCCTCAAGGACACGCGTTTCGTGATCGCCGTCGCGTCCGGCAAGGGCGGCGTCGGGAAGTCCACCGTCTCGGCGAACCTCGCGATCGCGCTCAAGAAGCTCGGCTACGAGGTCGGCCTGATGGACTCGGACATCTACGGCCCGTCGCAGCAGATGATGATGGGGATCAACAGCAAGCCGTTCGTGAACGACGAGGAGAAGATCCTCCCGATCGAGCGCTTCGGCGTGCGGGTCATGTCGATCGGCTTCCTGATGGACGTGGACACGCCCGTGATCTGGCGCGGGCCGATGATCTTCAAGGCCGTCGAGCAGTTCCTCGGCGACGTCGCGTGGGGCAAGCAGGACTTCCTGCTCGTGGACCTGCCGCCGGGCACGGGCGACGCGCAGCTCACGCTCACGCAGAAGGTCGCGCTCTCCGGCGCCGTCATCGTGACGACGCCCCAGGACGTCGCCCTCATCGACGCGCGCAAGGGCCTCGCGATGTTCCAGAAGGTGAACGTCCCGGTCCTCGGGATCATCGAGAACATGAGCTACTACGAATGCCCGAAGTGCGGGAACCGCGACGAGATCTTCAAGCACGGCGGCGGACGCAAGACGGCCGACCTCCTGGGGGTCCCGTTCCTCGGCGAGGTCCCGATCGACCCGCGCGTCGCGCTGCAGGGCGACGCGGGCACGCCGATCATGGCGTCGGATCCGGACTCGACGGTCGCGAAGGCGTTCCTGCGCCTCGCCGAGCAGGTGGCCAAGGCGGTCGGCGCCTGACGGCGCGGGCCGTCGGCGCCTGACGCTCCGTCCCGTCACGCCGCCAGCGGGGAGTTATCCGTCGTTGTTAAGATCCCGTCTCAAGCAACGGGAGGGCAAATGGACGGAAACAATCTTCTCGAGTCCCTGTTCCGCTGGGCTCACGTCTTCGCGGGCATCCTGTGGATCGGCCACCTCTGGTTCTTCAACTTCGTGAACTCGAACTTCGTCCCGACGATGGACGCCGACACGAAGAAGAAGGTCGTGCCCGAGCTCATGCCGCGCGCCCTGTGGGCGTTCCGCTGGGGCGCCGCGTGGACGTGGATCACCGGGCTCGTGCTCCTCGGCCTCGTCTACTACAACACGGGACTCCTGTTCAAGGACCCCACGGTGAAGACGTGGAGTACGGGCGGCATCGCCGTCCTCGTCGCGCTCCTGTTCTTCGCGGTCTACGACCCGCTCGCGAAGGCGATCGCGAAGACGGAGGTCCACTTCTGGCTCGGCCTCGTCGTCGCGACGGCGGCCGTCCTCTTCTTCTCGCGCTTCGGCGGCTTCGGCTTCCGCGGCACCGCGATCCACCTCGGCGCGATGTTCGGGACGATCATGGCCGCGAACGTCTGGATGCGGATCTGGCCGGCCCAGAAGAAGATCATCGCGGCCACGAAGGCCGGGGAGAAGCCGGACCCGGCGGTCGCCGCGATGGCGGGCCTCAGGAGCAAGCACAACACCTACATGTCCGTGCCGCTGATCTTCACGATGCTGGCGCAGCACGCGACGTGGGCCGCGAGCTACGAGTGGGCGCTTCCCGCCGTCGTCCTCGTCGGCTTCGCGTTCACGTACTGGATGTACAAGAAGGCAGCGACCGTCAAGGGGTTCTGAGCGCGCCCCCGCGGGCGGGATACTCGTCCGCGTGGCCCGCGACTTGCTGCATGACCTCCGGGGACTTCTCCCTGGAGGTTTTTTCATGAAGGTCAAGGACATCATGACGCCGGCCGTCAAGACCGCCACTCCCGAGACCAGCCTCGAGGCGATCGCCCGGATGTTCGTCGAGAACGACTGCGGGGCGATCCCCGTGGTCCGCAGCGAGGCCTCCGGAAAGCCGCTCGGGATCGTGACCGACCGCGACATCGTGTGCCGGGTCGTCGCGGCCGGCAGGGATCCCCGCGGGCTGACGGCCGGCGACTGCATGTCGAGCCCGTGCGTCACGGTCACGCCGACCGCGCGGCTGGACGTCGCGTGCAGGACGATGGAGGAGAACCGGATCCGGCGGCTCGTCGTGGTCGATTCCGAAGGCGTCTGCTGCGGGATCGTCGCGCAGGCGGACGTGGCGCGCCGCATCGCGGACAAGGCCGGGGAGATCGTGAAGGAGGTCTCGCAGCCGACGCGATCCGCCTCCGCCGTGCCGCCGCGTGAGCAGCCCGCGGCGGTCGGGCACTAGCCTGCCGCGGGGTAGGATCGCCTCCGAGCCATCGTGAACGGCAAGGAGGCCTCGATGAATCCGTCCGGCCGGTCTCTGCGAATCGGTCTGGCCGTCGGCGCGGTCTCGGCCGCTCTCGGGCTGCTTTCCCCCGCGGCCACGAACAAGCCGCCGCTCCACGCGAAGAAGTGGCTCGCGATCACGGGAAAGCCCCTCGCGGCGACCGCGGGTGCGATGGTCTTCCAGAGGGGCGGCAATGCCGTGGACGCCGCGGCCGCGATGATCGCCGCGACGTGCACGATGTGGGACACGCTGTCCTGGGGAGGAGAGACGCAGGCGCTCGTCTACAACCCGAAGACCGGAAAGGTCGTCGGCATCAACGCCCTCGGGGTCGCGCCGACGGGAGCGACGCCGGAGTTCTTCCGCTCGAAGGGCATGGCGTATCCGCCGGAGTACGGCCCGCTCGCCGCGGTGACGCCCGGGACGCCGGGTGGAATCATGGTGATGCTGGCCGAGTTCGGGAGAGCTTTCTCTGGCCGACGTTCTCGGGCCCGCGATCGAGATGGCGGACGGCTATCCGGTCGAGCAGCAGCACGTCTCGACCGCGCGGAAGCAGCGTGACTGGCTCCTGAAGTGGCCCGAGTCGAGGCGCGTGCTCCTGCCGCGTCCCGGCGACCAGCCACCCGAGGCCGGCGAGATCTTCCGGCAGCCGGACCTCGCCGCGACGCTGCGCAAGCTCGTCGAGGCCGAGAGGCGGGCGCTCGCCGCGGGGAAGAGCCGCAAGGACGCGATCCTCGCGGCTTACGACCGTTTCTACAGGGGCGACATCGCGCAGGAGTTCGTGCGCGGTTCGCGGGAGGTCGGCGGCCTTCACACGCTCGAGGACCTCGCGAACTGGAAGGTCCGCATCGAGGAGCCCGTGAAGACTTCGTACAAGGGCATCGACGTCTACAAGCTCGACGTGTGGACCCAGGGGCCGGCGATGCTCCAGGCCCTGAACATCCTCGAAGGCATGGACCTCAAGGCGATGGGATACGACTCGGCGCGGTACATCCACGCGCTCTACCAGGCGATGAACCTGGCGTTCGCGGACCGCGACTTCTACTACGGCGACCCGTATTTCCCGCCCGCCGAGCCGACGAAGGGCCTCCTCTCGAAGGAGTACGCGAAGCAGCGCGCCGCGACGATCGACTGGGCGAAGAACGATCCGAACGTGAAGCCCGGCGATCCTTATCCGTTCCAGGGGGAAAAGAACCCGTATTCGGATTTCTTAGAAAGGTGGACGACCGCCACGCCGAAGCCGCGCGGCCCGCAGGTCACCAGCGCGGACGCGCCCATCTCGGCGCTCTCGCCGTCTTCCGTTCCCCTCTCTTCCACTTTCGAAGAAATCCCCTCTCTTCCTCTTCTCTCTTCTCTTCCGGGAATCCTTCTACGCCGGCACGACGTCCGTCGAGGCGGCGGACGCCGAGGGCTGGGTCGTGTCCGTCACGCCGTCGGGCGGCTGGCTGCCGGCCGTCATCGCGGGGAAGACCGGCATCGGCATGAGCCAGCGCATGCAGAGCTTCGTCCTCGACCCGGCGGACGGCCCGTTCAACGTCCTCGAGCCCGGCAAGCACCCGCGCGTGACGCTCACGCCGACGCTCGCGCTGAAGGACGGAAAGCCCTACCTCTGCTTCTCCGTGCAGGGCGGCGACTCGCAGGACCAGAACCTCCTGCAGTTCTTCCTGAACGTCGTCGAGTTCGGCATGACGGTCCAGGAGGCGACGGAGGCCGCGAACGTCAACAGCTACCAGATGCGGAGCTCGTTCGGCGCCCACGAGTCGCGCCCGGGCGCGATGATGATCCCCGCGTCGCTTCCGCCCTGGGTGCGGGAGGAGCTCGTGAAGATGGGCTACAGGCTCGAGCCGCGCGCGAAGACGTCCGGCCCGATCAACGCGATCTTCCTCGACCGCGCGCACGGCACGATGTGGGGCGGCTCGAGCGACCACGGCGAGGACTACGGGATCGGCTGGTGACGGGCGTCTCCCGGCGCCGCGCGGGCCGCTGCGCCGGGCGAAACTGAGACCCGATCTCGCCTCCTGTAGAATCGCCGGCATTCGACTGGCAGGAGGTGTCTCATGACGGAGGCGCAGGCCCTCGCGGGTGCGCAACAGGCGGATGGTGTCGGGCTTTTCGGCACATCCCACTCGGTGAACCGTCCGCCCGCGCCCACGCGCCGGGCCGTGCACGTCCGACGGTCACGCCGCGGCTTCACGCTCATCGAGCTCCTCGTCGTCATCGCCATCATCGCGGTCCTGATCTCCCTGCTGCTTCCGGCCGTGCAGAAGGTCCGGGAAGCCGCCATGAGGGCGAAGATGACCGAGGAGCTGGGGACGGATCTCTGCCACGCCCTCGACTCGTACTTCGACGAGTACCGCGTCTACCCGGCGAGTCTGGATGATCCGGAGTTGTCGTCGTTCCTGCCCGCGGTCCAGTCGCCCCAGTCTCTCGCCGCGGACCTCGGCTTCACCCTGTCCTATCAGGTGACTCCCGGTGCGGCCGGGGATCCGTCGACCTCGGACTTCGATCTGTGCGCCCGGAAGGGGTCCCTCGAGCTCTGCACGGACAAGACCTGCGAGGTGACGACGCTGCAGGGTGTGACCGTGACGGACACGCTCGACCTGCGGGGTGTGTTCGCGCAGGCCGCCGAGACCGTCACGCCGCTCCTCCTGGAGCACCCGGAGCTGATCCCGCAGGTCCGGCCGTACCTGAAGCAGCTGGACGTCGCCGGTCAGGTCTTCGACAAGCTGGACCTGAGCGGGGACGGCACGCTCACGCTCGACGAGATGCTGCAGAACCCGTTCATCGCGCCGTTCGCCGGTGTCCTCAGGACGCCGGGCTCCTTCGGGCCCGAGATCGACGCGCAGATCGCGCTGACGCGCGAAGACCTCTCCGGAGATCCCGCGTTTCTCTTCTCGTACGCCTCGCTCGAGTCGCTGGTCGACTTCTACAGTTCGAAGCGCGCTGTCGCGCATTCACTCATTGCCAAGCTGGAGGCGGGCCGGCGGGCGGAGGAGCGGGACGACTTGAAGGCGAAGTCGGGGACTCTCGGGGCCTTCGCGAACGAAGTGAGGGCGCAGACGGGCAAGGCCTTCACGCCGAGCCAGGCGCAGGTCCTCATCACTCTCGCGCGGACTCTCTGAGCCCGGTGACTCCCGGAGCGCCCCCGCCGCCCCGGTGACGGAGCGGGGGGCGTCGTGCCCCCTACGCGACGCGCAGCCGCTGGAGGGTTGTCGGCGGGATCTTCTCGTCGGGCGTGAGGATCCCGCGGAAATTCAGCGGGTCCGCGGCCGAGACGAGGACGGGCGGAGCGTCCGGCGACTGGTTCAGCCGCTTCCTCACGGCGCGGAGCAGCGTGACGGCCTCCGGCAGCGCGTACTGCTCGCCGTCGAACCCGGCGACGAAGCGCCCGCCTCGGACCTCGCCGCGGGCCTCCAGCGTGCGCAGGACGCGCGCGATCTCGCGCCAGGGGATCGGCTGCTTCTCGCGCGCGAGCGTCTTTCGAAAGACGACTCCGGTCCGCAGAAGCAGGCGGCGCGCGACGAACTCGGCGGACGGCGCGGTCGTTCCCGCACGCGACAGGAGGCTCCAGCGACCGGTCGAGAGCACCGCGGTCTTCCTCTTCGCGGCGGGGACGATCAGCCACCTGAGGCCGCTGAAGGAGTCGCACGTCGCGCCGCCGAGCGCGATCAGCTCGCTCAGGCCCTCCTCGACGAACGTCGGCGGGAGCTGCGTCGCGCGCGCGAGCTCCTGGAAGAACATCGCGCCGCGGCGCTCGAGCGCGTCCCGGACCTCCCGGGCGCGCCCCGAGAGCTCGCGCGCCGGCTCCTCCGCGGCCAGGGCCGACCACTCGTCGAGATCACCGCGCTCGACGAGGCAGACCGGCGTCCTCCGCGTCGGCGCCGGCGCGCCTCCCCAGAGCCGTCCCCACGCGACCTCGCCCGAGAGCGTGAGCTGGTCCAGCCACTCGCGCCTGTAGCCGCGCACGCGCGCCGGGAGGATGCTGCCTTCCCAGAGCGCCGCCGGGATCTCGAATCCCGCGAGCTGCGCGACGACCCGGGCCACGCCGCGCGGGCCGTCCAGCCGGTGCTCGGGGTCCGCGTGCTGCCAGCAGGCGAGGAAGCGCAGGAACTGCGAGGCCGTCACGGGCTCGATCTCCTTGCGGAGGCGGTCGAGCGTGGCGCGGTGGATGCGCGCGAGGAGGCGCCGGTCGCACCATCCGGCCCGCCCGTCGATGCGCGTGCGCAGCACGACGCCGTCGCTCTCGAGCGCGAGGAGCAGGGCCTCGTCCGCGTCCCCGGCGAAGATCGGCCCGAGCGCCTCCAGCCGGCCGCGCAGCACCGCCTTCGGGTCGCGTGTCGCCTCCGCCGCGAACCAGCGATCGCCCTCGAGCGAGACGCGCCCCGAGGCGGCGAGGTCGTCCAGCCACGCCTGCCACGGGCGTCCCTCCTCGACGGTCACGTAGCCCATCCAGAGGAGCGCCTCGTGCACCTCCTCGGCGTTCGACGGCTGCGGCCACGCTTCCTCGCGGACACGCGCGATCGCGTCGGGATCGAGGATGCCGACCTCGTCCGCCGAGCGCGGGCCGAGGATGCGGCGCGAGAAGACGGCCTGCGTGCGCCTTTCCTCGAGGGGGGCGTCGTCGAGGAACGTGTACGGCTGCGCGGAGAGGATCCCGCGCGCGAACGCGGAGGGCTCGACCGTGTCCGCGGCGCGCCGCTCGATGGAGCCGTCCTTCAGGCCGCGCAGCACCTCCAGGAACCCGTCCACGTCCATCGCTTCCGTGAGGCAGTCCTCGATCGTCTGGGCGACGATCGGGTGGTCCATCGGGACCTCGACCGGGCCTCCCGGCAGCGTCTCCGGGCACGCGATGACGTCGGGGAACGCCGTGGCGAGGAGGTCGTTCGCGCGCATGCGCTGGAGGTTCGCGGGCACCCGCTTTCCGTTCCGCGAGCGGTCGAGGAGGAGGGCGCGCTGGGCGTTCCACCGCCAGCGCGTCTCGAAGAGCGGCGACTGGAGGACGGCCTGGACGAGGACGTCGCTGCGCCGTCGCGGGGTTCAGGTAGTCGAAGACGTCGCGGAGCTCGAAGCTGTGCTGCGGGCCGAGCGAGAGGACGATCGACTCCTCGTTCGAGGCCGCCTGCAGCTCGAAGCCGAAGCCGACGCAGAAGCGCTTTCTCAGAGCGAGGCCCCACGCGCGGTTGATCTTCGAGCCGAACGGCGCGTGGACGACGAGCTGCATCCCGCCGCTCTCGTCGAAGAAGCGCTCGAGGATGACGCGCTTCTGCGTCGGGACCGCCCCGAGCGCCTGCCTTCCCGCCTCGACGTACTCGGCGATCTGCACGGCGGCGCCCTCGGGGAGCCCATCGCCGCATTCGGATCGGAGAAGAGAGGATTTCTGAGAAAGAGAAGAATCGGGAGGAATAGAGGAACGGAGGAAGAGAAGACTTCTTAGAAGGTGAAGAGGGGGAGGGGCTCGGGGAAGGGCTCGCCGCGGCCTGGGCCGACCGCCTGTCCCCTCTTCCCTTTCTAAGAAATCTCTCTCTTCTCTTCTCTTCTCTCTTCCGGCGATCAGCTCCCGGATCCTTCCGATCTCCGCCGCGAGCTCGCGCGTGCGGCCGGGCGCCTCGCCGAGCCAGAACGGGAGCGACGGCGGCTGGCCCTTCGCGTCCGCGACGCGGACGATGCCGGGCTCGATCCTGAGGACGCGCCAGGACGCGTTGCCGAGCTGGAAGACGTCGCCGCCGTTCGACTCGACGGCCCAGTCCTCGTTCACGGTCCCGACGAGCGTGCCCTCGGGCTCGAGCCGCACCTGGTAATCCGCCGTGTCGGGAATCGCGCCTCCGGACATCAGCGCGGTGAGCCGGGCGCGCTTCGTCCCCATGAGGCGGCCGTTCACGCCGTCGCGGTGCAGGAGCGCGCGGCGGCCGTCCGTGTGGAGCGCGACGACGCGGTCGAACTCCTCGCGGGAGAGGTCCCGGTACGGCCAGGCCTTCCGGACGAGGTCGAAGAGCTCGCGCTCGTCCCAGGCCTCTGCGGAGGCCGCGGCGACGATCTGCTGCGCGAGGATGTCCAGGGGGCGCGGGGGCATCGGCGTCCGGTCGAGGACGGAGCGGCGGATCGACGAGAGGAGGGCGGCCCCCTCGACGAGCTCGTCGAGCGTGAGCGGGAAGAGCCGCCCCTTCGGGACCCTGCGGAGCACGTGGCCCGCGCGGCCGACGCGCTGGAGGAACGTCGCGATCGAGCGCGTCGCGCCGACCTGGATCGCGAGGTCCACGTCGCCGACGTCGATGCCGAGCTCCAGCGAGGCGGTCGCGACGAGCGCCCGGAGCCTGCCCGGCCTTGAGGCGCTGCTCGGCATCCAGCCGGCGGGCCTTCGAGAGGCTGCCGTGGTGGCTCGTGACCGCGTCCTCCCCGAGGAGGCGCGTGAGCTGCGCCGCGATGCGCTCGGCCATCTTGCGCGTGTTCACGAAGACGAGCGTCGTCCTGTGCTCGAGGACGAGCTCGCCGATGCGCGCGTAGATCTCCGCCCACTGCTCGTGCGAGCAGACCGTCGCAAGAGGCGACGGCGGGATCTCGATCCCGAGGTCCAGCGTCCGGAACGTCCCGGCGTCGACGAGGGTGCACGCGCGCCCCGCGCCCACGAGGAAGCGGCCCACCTCGTCGAGCGGCTTCTGCGTCGCCGAGAGGCCGACGCGCTGGATCGGTCGCCCGGCGAGGTGCTCGAGGCGCTCGAGGGAGAGCGCGAGGTGGCTGCCGCGCTTGTCGCGGATCGAGCGCGTGGATCTCGTCGACGATGACCGTCGAGACCGTCCGGAGGATGTTCCGGCCTCCCGCGCTCGTGAGGAGGAGGTACAGAGATTCCGGCGTCGTGACGAGGATGTGGGGCGGCCGGCGGGACATCGCCGCGCGCTCGGACGGAGGCGTGTCGCCCGTCCTCACGAGGACGCGGATCTCGGGGACGGACGGGTCCAGCGCGCGGATCTGGGCGAGCGGCCCCTGGAGGTTCTTCTGGACGTCGTTCGAGAGGGCCCTCAGCGGCGAGACGTAGAGGACCTGCGTCTCGTCCTTCAGGGAGTCGCCCTGCCGGATCAGCGCGTCGATCGCGGAGAGGAAGGCCGCGAGGGTCTTGCCCGATCCCGTCGGCGCCGCGATGAGCGTGCTCCGGCCCTCCCGGATCGGCGGCCACCCCTCGCGTTGCGGCGGCGTGGGCTCGCCGAGGCTCCCGGCGAACCACTTCTGGACGGCCGGGTGGAGGGGGGCGAGGAGCGACATGAGACCCGATCTTAACGAGGTTCCCGGCCCCCCTGTTCCCGGGCGAGGGACCGCCTACCAGATGCTCGGCCGCTCCGCCTCCGGGCGGTGCATCGGCGTCCCGTCGCCGCACCCGAACGCCGCGTAGAACTCGGGCAGGTTCGAAGGCGGGCCGATGGCGCGCCAGTGGCCCGGGCTGTGCGGATTCGTGTTGAGCTGCACGCGCATCGCCGCGTCGCGGTACTGGCCGCGCCAGATCGTCGCGTAGGAGAGGAAGAAGCGCTGCTCGGGCGTGAAGCCGTCGATCCTGGCGTTCTTCTCCTGCGGCTTGCCCGCGAGCGCCTTCTCCATCGCCGCGTACGCGATCTTGATCCCGCCGAGGTCTCCGATGTTCTCGCCGAGGGTCAGCTTGCCGTTGATGGACTGGTCCGGGAGCGGCTTGTAGGCGTCGAACTGCTTGACGATCAGCGCGGTGCGCGCCTCGTAGGCCTTGCGGTCCTCGTCGGTCCACCAGTTCTTGAGGTTGCCGTCCGCGTCGTACTGGCTGCCGGAGTCGTCGAAGCCGTGGGACATCTCGTGCCCGATCACGACGCCGATGCCGCCGTAGTTCACGGCGTCGTCCGCGTCCTCGTAGAAGAACGGCGGCTGCAGGATGCCGGCGGGGAAGACGATCTCGTTCAGCGACGAGTTGTAGTAGGCGTTCACGGTCGGAGGCGTCATGCCCCATTCCGTGCGGTCGATCGGCTTGCCGAGCTTCGCGAGGTTCCGCCGCGTCTCGAAGACGCGGGCGCGGCGGACGTTCTCGGCGAACGGCACGTCGCGGGAGATCACGAGGGCCGAGTAGTCCTTCCAGACGTCGGGGTAGCCGATCTTCACGTGGAAGGCGGCCAGCTTCTTCTGGGCCGCCGCCTTCGTCTCGGCGCTCATCCAGGGCAGCGCCTCGATGCGCTCCTTGAGCGCCGCGCGCATGTTCTCGACGAGCACCCTCATGCGCTCCTTCGCCTTCGGGCTGAACGCGCGGGCGACGTAGAGCGGCCCGACGGCCTCGCCGAGGGCGACGTCCGTGGCGGCCTGCACGCGCCGCCATGGTTCCTCCTCCTGCGGCGTGCCGTTCAGCGTCCTGCCGTTGAAGGCGAAGTTCTCGTCCTGGAAGGCCTTCGAGAGGAACGGGGCCGCCGCCCGCGCCGCGTGCCAGCGCAGGTACGTGCGCCAGTCGGCGGCCGGGACGGAGCGCGCGAGGGCCGCGAAGCCCGTGAAGAAGCCGGGCTGCCGGACGTTGACCTCGGGGGACGCGGACGCGCCCATGTCCGCGAGGAACTTCGCGAAGTCGAAGCCGGGCGCCTCGGCGTCGAGCGCCGCGAGCGTCCTCTTGTTGTAGGTCTTCTGCGGGTTGCGGTTCTCGACGCGCGTGATCGACACCCGGGCGAGCTTCGTCTCGAGCGCGAGGATCCCGTCCGCCTCCGACTTCGCGGCCTCGGGCGCGTCGCCCGCGAGCTCGAGCGTCTTCGCGACGTGGGCGCGGTAGGCCTCGCGGAGCTCTTTGGACTTGGCGTCTTCCTTCAGGTAGTAGTCACGGTCCGGCAGGCCGAGGCCGCCCTGGTTGAAGATGCCGATGTAGCGCGTGGAGTCGCGCGCGTCCTGGGCGACCCGGAAGTTGAAGCCCGCGTTCACGCCGGAGAGGTGCAGCTCGGCGAGGACGGCGGGCAGGTCGTCGGCCGTCTTGAGCTTCGCGATCGTGGCGAACGTCGGCGCGAGCGGGGCGGCTGCCGGCCTTCTCCCGCGCGGCCGCGTCCATGCCGGTCGCGTAGAAGTCGGAGACCTTCTGCTGGGGGGAGCCCTTGGGCCAGTCGGACTTCGCCGACGTCTCCTCGAGGATCTTCTTCACGACGTCGCGGTTGCGGTCCGCGAGCTCGTCGAAGCTGCCGTAGCGGCTGCGGTCGGCCGGGATCGGGTGCGCGGCGAGCCAGGCGCCGTTCGCGTACTGGTAGAAGTCCACGCAGGGCTTCGCGGTCGCGTCGAAGTCGGCGGGGTCGATCGCCTTGGGCTTCGCGGGCGCCGCGGGCTGGGCGAAGAGAGGAATTCCTGCGAATGAAAGAACGAGAACGGCGGCCGCACGAAGACGCATGGCTTCTCCTTCCCTCGGAGTCTACCCGGGGGAAGGAGGGTGAAACCGGGTCTCGACGGTCAGGCGACGGCGGCCTGGCGGGAGTCCTTCGCGCGCCGCAGGAGCGCGAGGAGGCCGCCGGCCATCATCACGTAGAAGCCGCCCCAGACGAGCGAGATGAGAGGCTTCGTCGTGACGTCGATCGAGAGCGTCTCGGCCGTCGCGGGCTTGAGGTCGCCGCCCGCGGCGACGCCCATGAGCTCGATCTCGCACGTGCCCTCGTTCGGGGACACGCGCTTGATCCGCAGCCGGCCCTTGCCCGGGAGCGGGGTCTCGGGGGCCTCGGTGGCGGGGCCGCCTTCCGTCGCGCCGAAGTACATGACGAACTTCGCGGTCTTCTCCTCGGCGGTCTCGGGCGTCGTGACCAGGAAGTTCGCCGTGACGGTCACGTGCGGCCGCTTGGCGTCGTTGATCGCGGACCGGTCGGCCGAGAAGTCCAGGAACTTGATCTTGATCCCGTCGACGCTCTTGCTCTCGCCCTTCTTGAGGTCGAGGACGGTGCCCTCGACGCGCGCCGGCTGGCCGGGGTCGTACGACTGCGGCGAGACGTACAGGTCCATGAGCGGCGTCGAGTTCACGTCGGGGTTCGCCATCATCTGCTGCGTGCGCTGGTTCACGTACATCTTCGGGTAGGCCTTCCAGACCTTCCCGCCCGGCGACGAGACGTCGACTTCCATCGCCTGCTTGGCGCGGCGGTCGTCGAGGCTGGCCATGTTCAGCTCTTCGAAGGGCTTCACGTCGCCCTTCTCGGTCACGAAGATGACGCGCGTGAACGTCATCGTGTGGCGGCCGACCTGGGTCGGCTGGCCCTTCGGGAGGTTCACCTGCGTCTTCGTCTCGTAGACGCCGGAGATCAGGATGCCGACGAGCATGATCGAGACGCCGACGTGCGCGAGGTAGCCGCCCACGGACCCGATCGCCTTGCGCCGCACGAAGAGGACGACGGTCTGCGCGTTCGCGACCATCCCGAAGACCGCGAACGCGAGGATCGCGAGGTCGCGGACCGAGTGGACGCCGGCCGCGAAGGCGACGCCGCCGCCGACGAGGCCCGCGGCGAACGGCGACGAACGCCTTCCGCGCGACCGCCTTCGCCGTCTCGCCGCGCCACGTCAGGAACGGGACGAGCGCGAGGAGGAGCCCGATGAGCGCCGCGATCGGCGCGTGGGTGACGTTGTAGAAGCCGGTCGAGACCTGCGAGGCCTTGCCGAAGATCCGCGTGAGGATCGGAGCCGACGTCCCGAGGAGGATCACGAGGCCCGACGCGCAGAAGAGCGTCACGGAGAGGATGAAGAGGACGGAACGCGAGAGGAACGGCTCCTCCTTCTCCTTGCCGGTCGCGGCGTCGAGGTCGGAGACGACGGGGATCTCCTTCCAGCGGAAGGCGAGGAGGGCGAGCCCGCCGAGGAGGAAGACCATGATGATCCCGACGAGCCAGCCCGTGATCCCGAGGTCGATGAACGAGTGGACCGAGAAGTCCGCGAGGACGCCCGAGCGCGTCAGGAACGTGCCGTAGAGGATGCAGCAGAAGGCGAGGATCGCGAGGATGATGTTGATCTTCCGGTGCTTCTCGCGCGCCTTCTGGAGGAACATGCCGTGGACGAGCGCGACGGTCGCGAGCCACGGCACGAGGGACGTGTTCTCGACGGGATCCCACGCCCAGTAGCCGCCCCAGCCGAGCGTCTTGTAGGCCCAGTAGCCGCCCATGAGGATGGCGGTCCCGAGCGTGACGAACGTGAAGAGGGCCCAGGGCATCGCACGGACCACCCAGCCGTCCCAGCGCTTGCTCCAGAGCGCCGCGATCGCGAACGCGAACGGCACGCTGAGCGAGGCGAATCCCGAGAACATGACCGGCGGGTGGATGACCATCCACGGGTCCTGCAGGAGCGGGTTCAGGCCCTGGCCGTCGGGCGGGATCTGGCCGAGGAAGCGGAACGGCGACTGCTTCACGAGGATCGCGACGATCCCGATGAAGGAGGCGACGTACACGATCATGACCGGCGACTCCTGCTCCTTCGCGGATCTAAGGACGAAGAGGCCGATGAGCGAGCCCCAGAAGAGCCAGAGGAGGAACGAGCCCTCCTGCCCGGCCCAGAACGTCGAGAAGAGGTAGTAGAAGGGGAGGTCCCGGCCCGAGTACGACGCCACGTAGGAGAGACGGAAGTCGTGCGACAGGAGGCGGGACATGAGGAGGACGGAGGCGAGGACGACGCTGAACGTGAAGGCGTAGTAGAGGCGGCGGGCCAGGAGAAGATTCGGATTCGGATTTTCTTCGAATGGCAGTAGGGCGCCGCCATCGGCCGTCATCGCGGCTTCGGCCGCGCGCGGCTCGCTCCGCCCCTCTTACCCTTTCTAGGAAAACTCTCTTCTCTTCTTCTCTTCCTCCGAACTCCGCGGCGCGCATGGCGCGCCAGTAGGTCAGGGCGCAGAGGACCCCGAAGACGAGGGCCGCCCACATCGCGACGGTGCCCGGCGCGAATCCGAGGGGAGATCCCAGGCCCACGTCAGGCCTTCTTCCCGTACTGCTTCTCGATCTCCTCGCCCTGGTACTTCGAGGGGCACTTCACGAGGAGCTTCTCCGCCGTGAACTTGTCGTTCTCGTAGCGGCCGATCGCGACGATCGACACGGCGTCCTCGAAGTTCGCGGGCTTGACGTCCGTGTACGAGACGGGGATGACCTCGTTCGTCTTCGGGTCGACGAGCGTGAAGTTCAACGTCTTCTGCACGGCGTCGTATTTCGTGGAGCCCTTCTGGAGGGCGCCCATCACCTGCACCGTGCGGTGCGACGCCTTGGCCTCCGCGAACGACACGTACGGGGTCATGGACTTCGTGAACGTCGTCAGTCCGAGGCCCAGGAAGCCGAGGATGAGGATGGCTCCGGCCCAGTAGGCTCTTTTCATCGATTGTTCTCCCCGCCGGAGCGCGTCTCGGCGGCGCGCACCCGGCGATCCAGGTAAATGAGATAGCCGAAGATCCCGGCCCAGATGACGATGTTCACGGCGGCGACGTAACCGAGGGCGGTGGTCATGCCCACCTCTCGCGGACGATGCGTGAGACGCGGCGGTCGAGGTTCCACATCCAGTAGAAGAGTCCCATGAAGGCCACCATCGACGAGAAGAAGACCAACCGGATGTCGTTCGACATCTCGACCTTCCCTCGGGCGTTGATCACGGTGTCGGGGTGCAGCGACTGGTACATGCGGGGCACGGCGAAGGTGAGGAACGGCACCGTGACGACCGCGACGAGGGCGTAGGCCGCGGAGAGGGTCGCGCGGCGCTCGGGGTCCTCGAGCGCGCCCCTCAGGCCGAGGTACGCGCCGTAGACGAGGAGGAGGAGGACGATCGACGTCTCCCGCGGGTCCCAGTTCCAGTACGAGTTCCACATGACGCGCGCGAAGATCGAGCCCGTCACCGTCGCGAGGACGCAGAAGAGGAACCCGAGCCGGGCGGCCGCGGCCGCGGCCTCGTCGTTCTCGATCTTCCGCGTCCTCAGGTATCGCCACGAGTACCAGGCCGCGACGAAGAAGGCGAGGGTCGACACCCAGGCCATGCGGGACGTGGAAGAACACGATGCGCGAGGATTCGCCGACGAAGTTCTGGGCCGGGCGCGCGTAGAGGAACGCCCCCCAGCAGATCGCCGCCATCCCGAGGCCCAGGAACCACTTGGCGAGGAGTCCGAGGCTCTTCACGGCGGGGATCATAACGCCCGGGGCGCCTCTTCCCATTAGTGCACTTGCCTCAGAGACTCCGTTTCAAAACCGGTACGTCAGGCCGAGGAGAGCCCGGTACTGGGTGGTCGTGTCGTCGTCCAGCTGCTCGCCCGTCACGAGGATCGAGAACAGGCGGGACATGTTCCAGATCCCGGAGAGGCTGAAGCGCCGCGAGGAAGGGCGGTTCACGACGGTGATTCCCCCGGAATCGGTCAGCTGGAGGACGGACAGGGAGGTCGAGTAGTCGAGCGTGACGTAGAAGCGGGACCCGAGGCTCCTCCCGAGGGAGAAGTACCACGCGTCGTACGTCGAGCTTCCCGGACGGATCGTCCGGTTGTCCGAGGCGAAGACGTCGAACCCCGACCCGAAGACGTTCATCGCGGAGAGTCCGAACTGCCAGCGGTTCGAGTCGATGTCGTCGCTGTTGTTCTTGTCCTTGTAGTAGCCCCCCCAGACCCGCCAGCCGCGCGCGAACTCCACGGTCACGCGGCCTCCCATCGAGTCGAAGAGGTACCCGTCGAGGCTCTTCGCGTCGACCGGACGACCCGCCAGCTGGTCCAGGGTGATCGTGCGGGCGTCGACCGAGCGGCCGTGCTGGTAGAGGCCCTGGATCTCGAAGGTCCGCACGGGGGCCCAGCGCGCCGTCGCGAAGAAGTAGGCGAGGCCGCCCGAGCCGACGCCGCCCGGGCCCGTGAGGTCGTACTCGGCGGCCTGGTAGAGGAAGAACTCGCGCCCGATCGGGATGAAGTTCGTCGTCGACAGGACGTTGCGCTCGGTGAGGCCCTGGTTGCGGATCGTGACGAATCCGAGCACGTCGCGCCAGCCGCGCTCGCCGTCGTAGGCGACGTAGGCGCCGCCCTTCCGCACGTCCGGGACGTAGCCGACGTCGAAGCCTTTCGGCTCGAGGCCCCCGAAGAGACCGAATCGGACCTTCCCGGCCTTCGCCTCCAGGGCCGCGCCGCCCAGCCCGCCGAGGGCGCCGAGGTCGTTCACGTACATCTGGCCGAGGCGGAGCGCGACCTTCCCGTTCGCGATCCTGCCCCCGACCCAGGCGTCGTAGACGGACATGCGCGGGTCGCGGTTCGAGACGGACGGGTACTCCGAGCCGCGCGCGTCGAGCGAGAACTCGAGCCCGTCGGAGTCCCGCGGCGGCGTGTGGATCGTGACGGAGGCGTTGAGCTCGTTGTACGCCGTCGTCGTGCCGTCCGGGTTCTTCGAGCGAAGGATCTGCCCGAAGATCGCGATGCGGCCCCAGTCGAGGGCGGACTGTGCGAGGGCCGGCGTCGTCCAGGCGAGGACGGCCGCGAAGATCGCGGACCGGCGGCGCATCAGCCGGCCCTTCCGTTCGGGTGGCAGGAGTAGCAGGCCGGCGACGCCCACGTGTAGCCCGTGACGCCCGTGTGGTGGCTGTTCGTCTGGGACTGCGTGTGGCAGCCGATGCAGTTGAAGACCGTGTACGTCCCCGCCGTCGTGTGGCACTGGTTGCACGGGACGTTGTGGTTGCTCGTCAGCGGGAAGTACGTGTGGTTGAACGTGCCCTGCGACCACGTCGCGTCGGAGAACCTGTGGCACGTGTCGCACGTCGTCGGGAAGCCCGCGGCGACGTGGTCCACGGGCGACTTCGCGGTGGTGTAGTCGCTCATGTGGCAGGCCGAGCACGGGCTCGTCGGCACGGTGAGGTAGTTGTTGCTCTTGTGACACTGGGCGCAGGGGGCCAGGGTGTGCGCGCCCGCGAGCGGGAAGTAGGTCCCGTGGTTGAACGCGGACTTCTGGCTCCAGGTCGCGTCGGTGTTGCGGTGGCAGCTGTCGCAGGTGGTGGCGAAGCCGGTGTGGGGCACCGGGAGTCGTGGCGCCGTTGAAGTCCCGCACGTGGCAGCCGTAGCAGCTCGTCGGGACGGCGGTGTAGTTGTTGGCGGACGGGGCGTACGGCGGGTTGTGGCACGTCGCGCAGGCCGTCGTCGCGTGGACGCCGACGAGCGGGAACGTCGTGTGGCTGAAGGTGGCGAGCGACCAGGACGCGTCGGAGAACTTGTGGCACGAGTCGCACGTCGTCGGGAAGCCCGACGCGACGTGGTCCACGGGCGACTTCGCGGTGGTGTAGTCGCTCATGTGGCAGGCCGAGCACGGGCTCGTCGGCACGGTGAGGTAGTTGTTGCTCTTGTGACACTGGGCGCAGGGGGCCAGGGTGTGCGCGCCCGCGAGCGGGAAGTAGGTCCCGTGGTTGAACGCGGACTTCTGGCTCCAGGTCGCGTCGGTGTTCCTGTGGCAGCTGTCGCAGGTGGTGGCGAAGCCGGTGTGCGGGCACGGGAGTCGTGGCGCCGTTGAAGTCCCGCACGTGGCAGCCGTAGCAGCTCGTCGGGACGGCGGTGTAGTTGTTGGCGGACGGGGCGTACGGCGGGTTGTGGCACGTCGCGCAGGCCGTCGTCGCGTGGACGCCGACGAGCGGGAACGTCGTGTGGCTGAAGGTGGCGAGCGACCAGGACGCGTCGGAGAACTTGTGGCACGAGTCGCAGGTCGTCGGGAAGCTCGACGCGACGTGGTCCACGGGCGACTTCGCCGTGTTGTAGTCGTTCTGGTGGCAGGCCGAGCACGGGCTCGTGGCGACCGTCAGGTAGTTGTTGTTCACGTGGCACTGGGCGCAGGGGGCCAGGGTGTGCGCGCCCGCGAGCGGGAAGTAGGTCCCGTGGTTGAACGCGGACTTCTGGCTCCAGGTCGCGTCGGTGTTCCTGTGGCAGGTGTCGCAGGTGGTCGCGAAGCCGGTGTGCGGGACCGGGGTCTTGGCGTTGTTGAAGTCCCGCACGTGGCAGCCGTAGCAGCCGGTCGGGACGGCGGTGTAGTTGTTGGCGGACGGGGCGTACGGCGGGTTGTGGCACGTCGCGCAGGCCGTCGTCGCGTGGACGCCGACGAGCGGGAACGTCGTGTGGCTGAAGGTGGCGAGCGACCAGGACGCGTCGGAGAACCTGTGGCACGAGTCGCAGGTCGTCGGGAAGCTCGACGCGACGTGGTCCACGGGCGACTTCGCCGTGTTGTAGTCGTTCTGGTGGCAGGCCGAGCACGGGCTCGTCGGCACGGTGAGGTAGTTGTTGCTGACGTGGCACTGGGCGCAGGGCGCCGAGACGTGCGCGCCCGCGAGCGGGAAGTAGGCCGCGTGGTTGAACGCGGACTTCTGGCTCCAGGTCGTGTCGGTGTTCCTGTGGCAGGTGTCGCACGTCGTCACGAATCCGGTGTGCTTCACCGGAGTCGTCGCGCCCGTGAAGTCCGCGCGGTGGCAGGTGTAACAGTCGCGCGCGGTGCCCTTGAAGACGCTGTTGACGTGGCACTGGGCGCAGGGTGCGCTGGCGTGGACCCCCACCAGCTGGAAGGTCGTCGCCGTGTTGTGGTTGAAGCTCGTCGGCTTCCAGGCGGCGTCGGAGAACTTGTGGCACGTGTCGCAGGTGGTCGGGAAGCCGGCCGCCGTGTGCGACGGGTTCTTCGAGTTCTGGAAGTCGGTCTTGTGGCAGGTGTAGCAGTCGCGCGGCGTTCCCTTGTAGACGTTGTTCACGTGGCACGCCGCTGCACGGCTGCGTCGCGTGCGTGCCGGCGAGGGCGAACGTCGTGGCCGTCGAGTGGTTGAAGCTCGCGGGTTTCCAGGCGGCGTCGGAGAACTTGTGGCACGTGTCGCAGGTGGTCGGGAAGCCGGCCGCCGTGTGCGACGGGTTCTTCGAGTTCTGGAAGTCGGTCTTGTGGCAGGTGTAGCAGTCGCGCGGCGTTCCCTTGTAGACGTTGTTGACGTGGCACGCCGCGCACGGCTGCGTCGCGTGCGTGCCGGCGAGGGCGAACGTCGTGGCCGTCGAGTGGTTGAACGTCGCGGACGTCCACGTCTGATCGGTGTACTTGTGGCAGGAATCGCACGTGGTCGCGAATTTGGCGGCGACGTGCGGCGGGGTCTTGGAGTTCTGGAAGTCGGTCTTGTGGCAGGACGTAGCAGTCGCGCGGCGTTCCCTTGTAGACGTTGTTGACGTGGCAGGCGGTGCACGGCTGCGTGACGTGGACTCCGGCCAGCGCGAACGTGGTCGTCACGTTGTGGTTGAACCCGGCGTCCAGCCAGTTCGGCGAGGAGAACTTGTGGCAGGTCTCGCAGGCCGTCGGGAAGGCCGCCGAGGCGTGGGGCGGGTTCTTCGAGGTCTGGTAGTCGGTGCGGTGGCAGGAGTAGCAGTCGCGGGGCGTGCCCTTGAAGACGTTGTTCCTGTGGCACGCCGCGCAGGCCTGCGTCGTGTGGGCGCCCGCGAGAGGGAACGTCGCGTGCGTGAAGGTGGCACCCTGCCACGTCGGCGCTGACGGGTTGTGGCAGCCGGTGCAGTCCGTCGGGAAGCCTCCCGCCGTGTGGCTCGGGTTCTGGACGCGCTCGTAGTCCGCGCGGTGGCAGGAGTAGCAGTCGCGCGGAGTCCCCGCGAAGACCTGGCCCTTGTGACAGGCCTCGCAGTCGAGCGTCTTGTGGGGCGTCTCGAGGTTGAATCCCGTCGCCGCCGCGTGGCTCCAGTTGACGGCGGTCCAGGCGATGGGCCGGTGGCAGGTCTGGCAGTCCGGTCCGAGCTTCGTCTTGAAGCGGTCGTCGGGCTTGCGGATCCAGTGGCAGTCGTAGCAGCCCGTGGGCGTGCCCTTCAGCACGCCCTTCAGGTGACAGGACGCGCAGGGGACCGCGAGGTGCTTGCCTTCCAGCGGGAAGGCGGCCGTCTTGTGGAAGGCCCGCGAGGCGGTCCGCCAGATCACGACGTTGTGACAGGACGCGCAGTCACGCCCGAGGGCGCCGTGGTGAGCGTCCTCGTGGCAGTGGGCGCAATCGACCGGGAGCGTGTACCGCACGGCCGTGCCGTGTCCGGCGGGGAAGTCCGCCGTCTCCTTGCGGTGGCATTCGGCGCACGCGATCGTCGCGTGCTTGCCGCCGAAGAAGTCCGCGGTCTCCTTCCGCGCCGGGTGGACGAACTTCGCCACGCGGAACGAAGAGGTGTCGTGGCAGGTCTCGCAGCGCGGCGGGAGCTGGCCGAGGTGCGGGTCCTTGTGGCAGGTCCGGCACTCCGTCGAGATGCCCGTCAGCCGCACGGCCGTCCCGCTGCCCGCGGGGAACTTCCCGGTCTCCTTCGCGTGGCACTTCGCGCACGGGGCGGTCTCGTGCCTGCCGGTGAGCGCGAACCTCGCCTGCGAGTGGTCGAAGAGGTCCGCCTTGTAGCCCTTCACCGCGAGGCCGTGGCACTTCGCGCAGTCGGTCCCCACCTGACCGAGGTGCGGGTCCTTGTGGCAGGTCGCGCACACGAACGAGACGCCCCGGTACTTCCGCGCCGCCGCGGGCGGCGCGATCCCCTTCACGAGCCCGCCGGCGGGAGCCGGCTCGGCGGCGTGGCACTTCTCGCACGCGACGCCCGCGTGCGCGCCGAGGAAGAACTCGGGCCGGCTCGGGTGCTGGAAGGCCGAGAGCCTGAAGGACGTCGTCCCGTGGCAGGTCTGGCAGGTCGGACCGAGCTTTCCCTTGTGGGGGTCCGCGTGGCAGGTGGCGCAGGCCGGCTTCGCGCCGCGGAAGTCGACGGTCCGCCGCGAGACGGGCACCGACCCGGGACTGCGCTCCGGCGGCCTTGTGGCAGGCCGCGCAGGCCGTGGTCGCGTGCTTGCCGTCGAGGGGGAACTTCGTGCGCGCCGCGTGGTCGAACTTCGCGGGCGCAAAGCCGCTCTCCGTGTGGCAGGCCGCGCAGTCCTCGGCCGGGAAGAGGCCCCTGTGGACGTCCTGGTGGCAGTCGGCGCAGCGCGTGTACTTGAGCCGCACGAGCGTCGTCGGCTTCACGTGGCACGTCTGGCAGGCGACGGCCGCGTGCCGGCCCTTGAGCGGGTAGCCGGTCTTGTCGTGGTCGAACTTCCGCCCCTCGGCGAGCGTCTTGAAGCCCGCCGTGACGTGGCACGCCGTGCACGTCCCGAGCGAGGGCACGTGGGGGTTCCGGTGGCAGTCCTCGCAGGCGGCGAAGCGCGCGATCCGGTAGTCGCCCTTCGTCTTGTGGCAGCTCTCGCAGGGCGTCTTCAGGTGGGCGCCGGTCAGCGCGTACTTCGTCTGCGAGTGGTCGAAGCCCTTCCGCGTGTCCTTGAAGGCGACGCTCGTCGCGTGGCAGGTCTGGCAGGTCGCGCCGAGGGTTCCGTCGTGGACGTCCTTGTGGCAGGAGGCGCACGAGGACGAGAGGCCGAGGAACGAGCGCGTCTTGTGGCAGGCCTTGCAGTCGAGCGGGGCGTGCAGGCCGTCGAGGGCGAAGCCGGTCTGGCCCTTGTGGTCGAAGCCCTTCGTCTCGAAGTGCCTGAGGTCGCCGTCGACGCCCGCGTGCTCGACGTGGCAGCTCGCGCAGTCGTTCCCCGTCGCGTCGCGGTGGACGCCCTTGCGCGCCTTGATGCGCTCGGCGACGGGCTTGTGGCACTCGAGGCACTTGACGGCCGTCACCCGGCGGCCCGGCTCGTGGCAGCTTCTGGCAGTTGTCGAGGCCCTCGAGCTTCGCGTGGGGCCGCGCGAGAGGCCCGGGCGAGACGAGACTGCCGAGGCCCTGCGCCCCGAAGCAGGGCGCCGCGACGAGCCCAGCGATCAGGGAGGCGAGGCCGACGAGGAGAAGCGTCGACGACCCGGAAACGCTTGCGGGGCCAGGGGTTCTGTTCGCCGGGTGGTCCAATCCCCTGTACCCCTTTCAGGAAATGCCGGTTTGACCGGGGCAAGCGCGCTTTGTTTGGCCGGAATGTTGAAGAAAACAGGCAACGACAGTCCGAGCCGACTCGGGCCTTTAGTTGAGAGTGAATCCGGCTAACGTTGAGAACGTGTCTCAGATCACGGTCGGGCGTCGACGGCGCCGGTGGGGAGCCCGGTCCCGCCCGGATCACTCGCGCCAGACGGCGTCGAACAGCGCGAACGCCGCGGTCGTGACGACGCCGTCGTAGGCCACGAGGACGCGCACGAAGTCCATCCCGGCGGCGAAGCCGGTCTCGCGAGCCGCGACCTGCGTGCCGGAGACGGCCGCGATGAGCGGCGGGAGCAGGAGCGGGATCGACAGGACGGCGAAGAGCGCCCCCTTGGCGGCCGCCTTGGAGACGAGCGCCGCCGTGAACGTCGAGGCGCCCGCGAGGCCGAGGCCGCCGAGGACGAGGAGGACGACGAAGAGCGGCGGGCACGCGATCTCGAAGGACGTCAGGACGAGGAAGAGCGGCACGATGAACGCCGTCACCGCGAAGAGGAGGACGATGTTCACGAGGTACTTGCCGAGGAGGACGGCGGGCGGCGGCGCCGCGAGGCGCAGGGCCGCGGCCGTCCCGGCTTCCTCCTCCTTCACGAAGACGCGTGCGAGACCCGTCATCGCGGAGAAGAAGATGACGATCCACAGGAGGACCGCGTTCACCGTCGGCCGGTCCTCGGGCGCGAGGCGCGTCGGACCCACCGCGTAGCCGACGAGGACGAGGACCGCGAACGCGAAGAGGAAGAGCGCGTTCACGGCGATGCGCGTGCGCCACTCGGCGAGGAGGTCCTTGCGGAAAACCGCGAGAGCGGACCCGAGGAGGGGGGCGGGCGGACGGACGCTCATAGCGACAGGGTCTCGTCGGCCAGCGCGAGGTCCCGGGGGTCGTTCGAGGCGATGATCGCGATTCCGCGTGCGCGCTGCTCGGCGACGACCCGGGCGACGACCTCGACGCCGTCCGCGTCGAGGTTCGAGGAGGGCTCGTCCAGGAGGAGGACTGACGGGTCGTGGAGCGTGGCGTAGGCGAGCTTCACCCTCTGGCGCTGGCCCGTGGAGAGGGAAGAAAGAGATTTCTTCGAATGGGATTCGAGCGGGAGGCCGACGCCCTCGAGCAGCGCACGCGCGCGGCCGGGCGCCGGGACACGGCCGCGGACTTCCTCGAAGAACGTCAGGTTCTCCTCTGCCGTCAGCTCTCCGTAGAGCGCGAGATCGGGCGCCACCCACCCGATGGACCATGGAACTTCGCGCGGACCGTGGCCGGCCCCTGCCTCCTCACCTTCGAAGAAGATCTTCGCGGAGCCGCCGCTCGCGCGTATCAGGCCGGCGAGGGTCTTCAGCAGGGTCGTCTTCCCGCTCCCGTTCGACCCCGAGACGCCGAGGACGGTCCCCTTCGGGATCTCGAACGACAGCGGCCCGAAGATCCTCCGGGCGCCGTAGGAGCGCGTCAGGTTGTCCGCGACGAGACGCATGCGGGCGAAAGGATACCCGCGCCGGCGGATCCGGGGCTGAGCGGCTGCCGCCCGCATAATCGGCGCCGTGCTCCCGCGGCTCGCCGGCTTGCTCGTCTTCCTCGCGATCACCCTCTGGAAGGCGACGCTCCGGATCTCGATCGTCGGCGAGGAGCACCGGCAGGCCGTCCGCGCGAAGGGAAAGAAGCCCCTCCACGCGATCTGGCACCAGCGGATGGTGGGCGGGATCCTCGCGCACCGCGGCGAGGGCGTACGTGACGATGGCGTCGAAGAGCGAGGACGGCGAGATCATCGCGACGTTCCTGAAGTACTGGGGCTTCGTCGCCGCCCGCGGCTCGTCCTCGCGCGGCGGGGACGTCGCGTCCGCCGAGTTCCTCGAAGCGCTGAACGGGGCGCCCGGCGGCGCGCTCACGCCGGACGGTCCGCGCGGCCCGGCGCGCAAGTGCAAGCGCGGCATCGTCGTCCTCGCCGAGCAGGGGAACGCGCTCGTCCTGCCCTCCGCCTCTTCGTCCTCGCCGCCCGCGGTTCCTGAACTCCTGGGACCGCTTCCTCCTCCCGCTGCCCTTCTCGCGCTGCGTCGTCGTCTTCGGACCCGCGCTCGAGCGCGGGGACGGCGAGAGCGAGGAGGCGTTTCTCGCGCGGGCCGCCTCGGCCATCGACGCCGCCACCGACGAGGCGGACCGGCTCTGCGGCGTCGCGAACGCGCCCCGGGAGAGGATCCGGAAGGCATGACACTCCCCGTGACGCTCGCCGACGTCGAGGCCGCCCGGCGGCGGATCGCTCCGTACGTCCACCGCACGCCGGTCCTGACCTCGTCGAGCCTCGACGCGCGCGTCGGGGCTCGCCTCTTCTTCAAGTGCGAGACGTTCCAGAAGGTCGGCGCCTTCAAGGCGCGGGGCGCGTTCGCGCGGCTGACGCTCCTCACGCCGGAAGAGCGCCGCCGCGGCGTCGTGGCGTTCTCGTCCGGGAACCACGCGCAGGCCGTCGCGCTCGCGGCGCGGACGCTGGGGATCCCGGCGACGATCGTCATGCCGCACGACGCGCCCGCCCTCAAGCTCGCCGCGACGCGCGGTTACGGGGCTGCCGTGCGGGTCTACGACCGCGCCTCCGAGAGCCGGGAGGCGATCGCGACCGACATCGTGGAACGCGAGGGGCGCATCCTCGTCCCGCCGTTCGACGACCCGGCCGTGATCGCGGGGCAGGGCACCGCCGCCCTCGAGCTCCTCGAGGACGCCCCGGACCTCGACGCCGTCGTCGTCCCGTGCGGAGGGGGCGGCCTCCTCTCCGGCGTCGCCGTCGTGGCGACGGACCTGCGTCCGGGGATCTCCGTGTGGGGCGTCGAGCCCGAGGCCGGCGACGACTTCCGGCGCTCGCTCGAGGCCGGCCGCCCGGTCGAGATCCCGGTCCCGGCGACGATCGCGGACTGCCTGCAGACGACGCGCGCCGGCGCCCACACGTTCGCGATCGTCTCGGCGCTCGCGGCGGGGATCCTGACGGTGAGCGACCTCCATCTGCGCGTCGCGATGTCCGTGCTCTTCACGCGGATGAAGCTCGTCGTCGAGCCCGGCGCCGCGGCCGGGTGTGCGGCGCTCCTCGCGGGAAGGGTGCCGGGGGCGGCCGGGAGGAGGGTCGGCGTGATCCTCTCGGGCGGCAACGTCGACCCGGAGGCCTTCGGCCGGCTCGTCACGGGACTGCCGGACGGCTCCGTCTAGAACGCGAGGTTCACGCCGGCCGCGACCCGGAGCGTGTCGGACTTCAGGCCCAGGTCCGTGACCGCGTCGACGTCGAGGAAGGTCCAGCGCCCGTCCAGCCAGAACGACCAGCGCTCGCCGGCGCGCACGTCCACGCCCGCGCCGGCGTGCAGGGCGAAGAGGTTCTGGGCGGTGTAGGCCGTCCCGTCCAGGAAGCCCGCCCCGTGGGGATTGACCCAGTGGTAGCCGAGTCCGGCGAGGAGGTACGGCTGGACGCGGTGGTCGTAGAAGAGGAAGAAGAGGAGAGACCCCTCGACGGGGACGTGGTCCGCCTCCACCCGGCGGCCGTTCGCGGTCCAGTTCTCCCGCTCGTATCCGACCGAGAGCTCGAGGCCGAGAGCGCCCGTCAGGCGCGGGCGCCAGTGGAGGCCGCCGGCGGCCGTCGTGCCCTCGGTATCGGTGCCGGTCGCGACGCCCGCGTGGACTCCCCACTGCGCGTCCGGGTCCGAATTCGACTGGGCGGAGGCGGGGAGGGTCCCGAGCAGCGCCGCCGCGAGGCAGGCAAGGACGATCGGGCCGCGCGCCATCCGGCCGAACTCTACCGCGCCCGGCGCCGGGATCGCTCATAATCGGGATACCCGTGGCCGGCAGAACCTGGAAGGACGATCTTCCTTCGCTGATCCTCGCACTCGCCGCCCAGCTCGGACTGGTCCGGTTGGTGGACTGGGCGCGCGCGAACGCGGCGACGCAGGACCTCGCCAGGTCCCTCGTCGAGAACCGGTTCTACTGGGCCCCGCAGATCGGGTCGCTCCTCGTCGTCTTCCTGGTCGGGCGGCTCCTCGTGAACGCCCTGAACCTGCGGGGCGTCGGGATCGGCGAGTGGCTGCGGTCGTCGGCGATCCTGCTCGTCCTCGGACTCGGCTGCATCGCGGCCGCCCACCTCGACCAGATCCTCCAGATCGCCGCCGACCTCACCGGCATCGCGGCGCTCAGCGCGGCTTCCCAGGACGTCGGAGCGTCGACCTTCTCGCTCCTTCTCGGCCGGACGGCGACCCTCCGGTTCGCGATCGATCTCGTCGGCCTGCTCTTCTGCCTGCTCGCGGTCCGCCTCGGGAAGCCCTCGAATGCGGACGCCGTCCTCGCCCGGCGGCACGCGTCCTCGAAGGACTGGGTGCGCGCCGGCGACGCGTACCTGAAGGCGGGCGACGTTCGCCGCGCGCGCCGGGCGTTCCGGAAGGGGCGCTCGTGGGCGCGGCTCGCCGCGCTCGAGATGCGGGACGGGAATCCCCGCGAGGCGGCGCGCCTCTACCAGGACGCGGGAGATGGGTACCTGTGGGAGGCCTCGCGCGCCTGGGCCGCCGCGGGCGACACGTCGACCGCCGAGGAGACCGGGCTCAAGGCCCTCCAGCTCGCGCGCACCGGCTCGCGCTGGGACCGTCTCGCGGAGATCGCCGAGACCCTCGGCGACCACGGCGCCCTCGCGGAGGCCTGCCGCAGGCTCGCCGAGGCGACGCCGACCGGGCCGGTCCGCTCGGCCCTGTGGAAGCGCGCGGGCGAGGGGTACCGGATGGCGGGCCGGCCGGGAGAGGCGGCCGAGGCCTTCCGGGCCGCGCAGGAATACCTCCTCGCCGGCGAGCTGTTCGTCGAGAGCGGCCGCTCCACGGAGGCCGTCCAGTCGTTCGAGAAGAGCGGCGCACTCACGAAGGCCGCGCTCGCGGCGGCGCGCGCGGGGGACGAGAAGGCCGCGCAGGAGCTGCTCGCGCGCGAGGCCGAGGCGCGCGGCGACCTCGTCTCCGCCGCCGACGCCTGGCGGCGTGCCGGACAGCCGCTGCGCTCCGCCGGCTTCTACGAGAAGGCCGGCGAGTTCGTGAAGGCGGCGGACGCGTGGAAGGACGCGGGCCGCCCCGAGCGCGCGGCCCCCCTCTACCAGAAGGGCGGCGCCACGGTCGCGGCCGCGGAGGCGTTCGAGGCGACCGCCCAGCACGAGAAGGCGGCCGGCCTCTACATGGAGCTCAAGCAGTACGACAAGGCCGCGGCGCTGTTCCGCGCCGCGGGGCGGCTTCCCGCGGCGGCCGCCGCGCTCCAGTCGGGTCGCCAGTACGACGAGGCGGCTCAGCTCTTCAACCGCACGGGGCGGGGCCTCGAGGCCGCGCGCTGCGCGCTTCTCGGCGGGCATCGCGAGAAGGCGTGGGAGTACCTCACGAGCGTCCCGCGCAACGACGAGGGCCTCGGCGAGCTCTTCCACGACCTCGCACGCGCGCACCTCGCCGCGGGCGAGCCGGACGACGCCGTCCACGTCCTGCGCGAGTTCCTGCCGCGGGGAGCCGTGGAAGCCGAGAACCTTCCGCTCCACATGACGCTTCTCGAGGCGCTGCGCGCCTCCGGAGACTCCGGCGAGGGCGTGGAGCTCGGGCGCATTGCCGCCTTCGACCCCTCCGTCCTCGAGGGCGCGAGCCGGGTCTCTCCGATCGCGTTCGGGGACGTTCCGGAGGATGCCGCGATGCCTCCGGCGCTGATCCGGACGCCGGCCGTCCACAAGTCGGGGCCCTACGCGGCCTTCACGCGGTCGCCGGTGACGCAGCCCGTGCAGCCGCCGCGCCTGCAGATCGCGTCTCCGGCCTCGACGCCACCGCGGCCGCCGGCGGTGCCGGAGGCGGGGCCGTTCCGGACGGGCTCCGGGCTGCCCGAGACGCCGGAGGAGCGCTACGAGATCATGGCGGAGCTCGGCCGGGGCGGGATGGGCGTCGTCCACAAGGCGCTCGACAGGAAGCTCGACCGGTTCGTCGCCGTGAAGATCCTGCCGTGGCAGCTCCGTGGCGACGAGACCGCGATGCGCTACTTCAAGCGCGAGGCCAAGGCGATCGCGGCGCTCAAGCACCCGAACATCGTCGCCCTCTACGACTACGGCGACGGGTTCGGCTCGCTCTACCTCGCGATGGAATACCTCGAGGGCCCGAACCTCCAGAAGCTCATCAAGAAGGAGCCCGAGCGGATCCGAAAGAACTGGCGCAGCTGGTTCGTGCAGGCGACGCGCGGGATCGCGGCGGCCCACGCGAAGGGAATCCTCCATCGTGACCTCAAGCCGGCGAACCTGATCCTCGACGAGCACGGGACCCTGCGGATCCTCGACTTCGGCCTCGCGCTCCCGCAGGCGGACGCGGGCGGCACGTCGAAGCTCATCGGGAGCCCGGCGTTCTTCCCCCCGGAGGTGCTGCGCGGCGAGATGCCCAGCCCCGCGTCGGACGTCTACTCGCTCGGGGCGGCCTTCTACACGCTCGCGACGGGCCGCTGGCCGTACGTCGGAGACGACGTCCTCGTCGCGCGGCTGGAGCGGGACCCGGACGATCCACGGCCCTACGCGCCGTTCCTGAACGAGGAAGAGGTCACCATCCTCATGAAGACGCTCGCGCGGCACCGGCCGGACCGCTACCCGGACGGCGGCGAGCTCCTGGCGGCTCTCCTCTCGCTCGAAGGTTGAGCGGCACGCTCCGTCTCGCGGTCGTCCCCGGGGACGGGATCGGACCCGAGGTCGTACGCGAGGCGCTGCGCGCCCTGGAGGCTCTCGGCCTCGACGCTCGGGTCACGGCGTTCCCGTGGGGCGCGGAGCACTTCCTCGCGACGGGCGAGACGCTCCCGGACGGCGCCTTCGAGCGCCTCGCGCGCGACTTCGACGCCGTGCTCGCGGGCGCGTTCGGCGACCCGCGCGTCCCGGACGGGCGGCACGCGGACGAGATCCTCCTCGGCATGCGCCGGCGCCTCGACCTCTACCTGAACGTGCGGCCGGTGAAGGCGCTCCACGACTCCGTCGTCCCGCTGAAGCGCGCGCGCGCCGCCGACGTCGACTTCGTGATCCTCCGCGAGAACACGGAAGGGGCGTACTCCGGACGCGGCCGGGTGTCGGAGGCGGGAACGTCCGCCGAGGAGGCCGTCGAGGAGGACGTCTCGACGTGGCGCGGCGTCGAGCGCGTCTGCCGCGCGGCGTTCGCGCTGGCGCGCGACCTCGAGAAGCCGCGCCGGCTCGGCCGCGCACCGCGCGTCCTCATGGCCGACAAGCACAACGTCCAGAAGCGTGGCGGCGGTCTCTGGCTCCGGACGTTCCGCGAGGTGGCGGCGGGCTTCCCGGACTGCGACGCGCGGCACATGTTCGCGGATGCGCTCGGGCACGAGATGCTCCGGGACCCGGCGTCGCTCGACGTCGTCGTCACGAACAACCTGTTCGGCGACCTCCTCTCGGACGTCGGCGCGGCGCTGCAGGGCGGGCTCGGGATGGCGCCGTCCGGGAACGTGCACCCGGGGCACACCTCGGTCTTCGAGCCCGTGCACGGATCGGCGCCCGCGCTCGCCGGGACGGGCACCGCGAACCCGTTCGGAGCGATCCGCAGCCTCGGGATGCTCCTCGGCCACGTCGGGCACGCGGACCTCGGAATCCGGATCGAGGAAGCCGTCGCCGCGTGCCTCGCGGCGGGGGAGACGACGCGCGACCTCGGCGGCGCGCTGTCGACGGAGGAGGCGGGGCGGTCGGTGGCCGCCCGGCTGCGCTCCTAGGGGACCCGCCTCCGTCGTTTCAGGAGGTAGTGGGACACGATCCATTCGTTCCCGCCGCGGAACCCGAACAGCTCGGCGCAGGCCATGAAGAAGACGCGCCAGCTCGACGCGCCGCCCCCGCGGCTTCGGCCGCCGACGCCGCGAGCACGGCCAGGCTTCGGCGCGCCGCGTTGCGGTCGAGGTTCGCGAGCCACGCTTCGGCGGTCTTCGGGTAGTGGGTGCCCGAGACCCGCCAGTGCTCCTCGACGGCGAGATGGTCCGGGAAATGGAGGAGCAGGTCGTCGGAGGGCATGAGGCCGCCGGTGAAGAAATTGCGGGCCATCCAGTCGGACTCGTCGTCCGCGACGAACGGGTAGGCGACGTCGCGGTGCGCGAAGACGTGCACGAAGAGCCGCGCCGTCGGGCCGCATCCACGCGGCGACGCGGCGCGAGCAGCGCGCGGCCAGTTGCGCATGTGCTCGAACATCTCGACCGACACGACGCGGTCGAACGCGCCGTCGCCGGGTCGAAGTCGTTCATGTCGGCGGTCACGATCCGCAGATTCGCGAGGCCGCGGCGGCGCGCCTCCGCCTCGATGTGCTCGCGCTGGTCGCGGGAGTTCGAGACCGCCGATGATGCGGCGTCCGGATACCGCTCGGCCATGTAGAGCGAGAGCGAGCCCCAGCCGCAGCCCAGCTCGAGCACGTCCTGACCGTCCTCGAGTGCGCGCGCGCTCGGCAGGTGAGGTGCGAGCATCGGCTCCTCGGCGGCGTCCAGCGACGCGACGCCCTGGCGGAAACAGCGCGCTCGAGTACTTCAGGGCGTCCCGAGCACGAGCTCGAAGAACGCGGGCGGCACCTCGTAGTGCTGCTCGTTGGCGGCGCGGGTCTCGAGCGCGATCGGGCTCAGGCGCATCGCGGCGACGAAGGCGGCGAGCCGCCGCTGGACCTCTTCGGCGTCGTCCGCCCCGCTCCTCCTCGAGGCGCCGGACGCAGAGCCGGCGGATCGCCGCCCGGAGGACGACGTCGGGGACGAGGCCGGAGGAGACGACACGGTCGACGTTCATGTCTTCGGGAACCACGGGACGAACGCGCTCGTGGTGCGCTGGTACCGGCGGTAGTCCTCGCCGCGCGACCGGAGCGCCTGCTCCTCCGTGGCCGGAATGCCGGTCACGCGGAGCAGGAAGAACAGCATGAGCGCCGGCACGAGCGCGGCAAGAGCGCCCCACGGCG
Source organism: uncultured Acidobacteriota bacterium (assembly GCA_963776915.1). Taxonomy (GTDB): domain Bacteria; phylum Acidobacteriota; class Thermoanaerobaculia; order UBA5066; family UBA5066; genus Fen-183. The sequence goes on from CAVZPE010000004.1 coordinate 94,798, forward strand.
AGCCGAGCGCGAAGACGAACACGCGACCCAGACGAGCCACTCGAAGAAGTAGTTCGGATGGCGCGAGTACCGCCACAGCCCCGTGTCGCAGGTCCTGCCGCGATTCGCGGGATTCCGCTTGAACGCGGCGAGCTGGGCGTCGGCGAGGCTCTCGCCCGCGATCGAGACGAGCCAGAGCGCGGCTCCCGCGATCTCCCAGCCCGAGAAGCGCGGCGCGGGGTTCAGGACGGCGAGTAGCATCGGCAAAGAAAGGAAGACGTCCAGCAGCCCCTGAATGAGGAAGAAGAACAGGAATCTCCGGGAGACGTTCGCGCCCTTCCCGGACCACTCGGCGCGGAGCGCCCGATACCGGCCCTCCTCGGGCTCGCCATGGAGGCGACGCGCGAGATGCGCGGTGAGCCGCACCGACCAGACGAGCGCCATCGCCGCCACGGCCGCGCGGCGCAGCGGCCAGCCGGGGCCGAGAAGCGCGTAGAGGAGCGAGATGAGGCCGATGCCGGCAGACCATCCCGGATCCACGATCCCCGCGTCCTTCAACCTGAAGTGCCACGCCCAGAGCGCCGCCATCATCGTGAGCGCGAGGGCTGTGGCGGGGAGCACGAGACGGAGCGCCTCAGACGACATCGGCGACCCGGATTTCTTCGTTGCGAGGCCCTCTCTTCACGAGCAGCTCTCTCATTCCGTCCTCAGGCCCGAGCCGCGCGAGCTCGCGGAGAACGAAGACGGCCATCGCGATGTTCCCGAGGGTCATCACGAGGACGAACCAGACCGCGCGCCCTCCTGCGCGCGTCTCTTTCCAGCAGACCCACGCGAAGAACGTGAGGAAGCCGCAATAGGCGTCGAAGAGCGTGGCGATCATCCAGGGGTCCTTCAGCGAGGGACCCGCGCTCCAGAGGGCCACGCGGGAGGACGCCCAGCCGGTGACCGCGAGCATGGCCGCGAGGATGACCGAGAAGAGAAGCGTCAGGGCGCGGCGGGCGTTCACGGCGTCCCCCGGTAGGCCGGAGTCGGCCCGAGCGAGCGATTGCCCGATCGGGTCAGGACGAGCTGGACGTCGTTCACGTATCGCTCGACGAATCCGCCCTCGCAGTATGCGAGGTAGTACTCCCACATGCGGAGAAACCGCTCGTCGAAGCCGAGGGCCGCGGCCTCGGCGCGGCGGGCGAGGAAGCGCGTACGCCAGCGGCGCAGCGTCTCGGCGTAATGAGGTCCGATTTCCTCGAGCCGGTCGATGAAGAGAGTCGTGTGGCGCGACAGGGCCGAGGCGATGGCGGTGAGCGAGGGCACGTGGCTGCCCGGGAAGACGTGCTTCTTGATGAAGTCGGGCCGCGCCAGCAGCCGGTCGTGCCGATGGTCCGGCACGGTGATCGTCTGGAAGACGGCCAGGCCGTCCGGCGCGAGAAGCGCGTCGCAGGTCTCGAAGAAGCACCCGAGATACTCGAACCCCACCGCCTCGAGCATCTCGATCGACACGATGCGGTCGAACCGCTTCCCCTCCGCCGGCAGCGTCCGGTAGTCCACGAGGCGGATGTCCACGAGGTCCGAAACGCCGCCCTCCCGCGCGCGCTCCTTTGCCAGGGCCATCTGTTCGGTCGAGAGCGTGAGGCCGGTGACGCGGCACCCGTACGTGCGGGCGGCCCAGACCGCGAAGCCGCCCCAACCGCAGCCGATCTCGAGCACGGTGACGCCGGGGCCGAGGCCGGCGAGGTCGGCGACCCGGCGCCACTTGTTGCGCTGCGCGTCCTCGAGCGACTCGTCGTCCCGGGAGAAGAGCGCGCACGAATAGGTCATCGTCTCGTCGAGGAAGAGCCGGTAGAACGCGTTCCCGAGGTCGTAGTGCGCGGCGATGTTCCGGCGCGCGCCCGCCGGCGAGTTGCGCCGCGCGGCGTGAAGCAGGCGGTTGCCCCAGTTCCTCACGCGCGCGAGAGGCGTGTCGCGGTCGAAGCGGTCGGCGTTCGCGACGAAGAGCCGGACGACCGCGACGAGGTCGTCGGTCTTCCAGTCGCCGTCCATGAAGGCCTCGGCCGCCGCGAGGTCGCCGCCCGTGACGAGCCGCCGGAACGCGCGCCAGCGAACGGCCTCGACGCGCGCCGAGGGGCCCGCGCCGGGATCGCCGAAGCGCTGGACCGTGCCGTCGGGAAAGACGAGGCGGAGGGCGCCGCCCTTCAGCCCCGCCAGCTGACGCAGCACGAGGCGGACGGCGAGGCGGTCGGCGGGCGAGGGCGCCCCGGTCGTGGCGGCGAGGGAACGGTCTTCGGCAAACGGGGTCGAGCTCAAGCGTTTCTCCTCGCTTCCGGGCTTTTCCCTCGCGAACGGGGACGGGGGCGGGGCCCCGGCGTAAAGAGCGCCCTCGGGCGGCGCGGGCTTCTTGAAGGACGGAACGCGTTTCAGGAGCAGGAAGAACGCGTGCAGGTGGATCCACGCCATGACACGGAGAGGCATCAAGGGGTGCCGGACGAGCGCGCCCGCGAGGGAACGCGGCCGTCAGCGGCGAGCGCCGCCCCGCGAAGAACGCCTCGAAGAACCTGCCTCCTCCGGGTCCCGCCTCGAACTCGTCGACGCGCGCTGCGAAGCGTCTCCCCCGGAGGCGTCACGACGAACGCGTACGTCGTGTCCATTCCGATGAACGGCGAGACGTGAAACGCCTTCGGGAAGCGGGCCGAGATCGTCTCCGCGACCTCGCCGTCCGGGCGCCGGAGCAGGTAGGCGTACCCCTCGCCGAACGTGTTGTTGATCTCCGCGATCGCGAACGCGAAGCGCCCGGCCCCGTCGAAGGCGTAGTAGTAATTGACCGGGTTGAACGCGTACCCGAGCACGCGGAGGTGCGTCAGCAGGAAGAGCCGCGCCGGCGGGGGCACGCCGCGCACGGCCAGCCATCGGTTCGCCTTTTCGCGGATCGAGCCCGCGCCCCTCCCCATGTAGTCACGGTCGTGGAGGCTCGTGAGGTTCGGCCGGCCGTGCGAGAAGAACGGGATCCTCCTCGCGAGAGAGTCGAGGTCGTCCACGTCCACGAGCGCCTCGTACACGCGGTACTGGAAGCGGTGCGGCTTCGGAGTGAAACGCTCGTGTCTCACGACGCCGGTGTAGAGGGACGGGGCGGGCAGGCTCATGGGAAGGGCACCCCGAGGGCCGCCGCCACGGCGATCCCGGAATTGAGGCCGTCCTCGTGGAAGCCGTTCCCGAAGTACGCGCCGGCGAAGTACGTGCGCCGCTCACCGGAAAGGCGCGGAAGCTCCGCCTGGGTCGCGAGGCTCTCCGTGGTGTAGACGGGATGGGTGTAGAGCATCTTCGCGATCCGCTTGCCCTCGGCCACGCGCGGCCCGGGGTTCAGGGTCACGAGGTACTTTTCGGGCCCGGCACGCCCTGGAGCCGGTTCAGGTCGTACGTCACCGTGGCCTTCTGCCCGGGCTCGCTGGCAGTCGGCGAGACGGTAGTTCCACGAGGCCCTCGCCTTCTCCCGCGAAGGCAGGAACGACGCGTCCGAGTGCAGGACCGTGTCGTTCGCGCGAGTACGTCCACGCGCCGAGGAGGCGCGCCTCGTCGCCCGAGGGATCGGCCAGCAGGGCGAGAGCCTCGTCCGCGTGCGTGGCGACGACGGCGGCGTCGAAGCTCTGCGCCCCGCCGTCCGTGAAGCGGAGCGTCACGCCCGCCGCGTCGCGGGAGACGGATCGCACCGGCGTCGCGAGATGCAACCGGTCGCGCAAGGGCGCCGTGAGCGCCTCCACGTACCGGCGGCTGCCGCCCGTGACCGTCCTCCACCGGTACTGCGTCGTCACGCCGAGGAAGCCGTGGTTCCGGAAGAAGCGCACGAGGAGGCCCGCCGGGAACTCCTCGATGCCGAGCGTGCCCGACGACCACACGGCCGCCGCCATGGGCGCGAGGTAGTGCCGCTTCATCGCGTCGCCGTAGCGGCCCTCGCGCAGGAAGGCCCCCAGCGTGATCCGGTCGGCGTCCGCGCGGTCGAGGAGGCGCGGGGCCTCGCGGTTGAAACGGGCGATGTCCCGGAGCATCCCGAGGAAGGACGGCGAGACGAGGTTCGAGGGCTGCGCGAAGAGGCCCGAGAGGCCCGTGCCGCACCATTCGAGAGCGCAGGCCTCGCAGCGGACCGAGAACGACATGTCGCTCTCGTGGTGCGGCGTGCCGAGCGCCTCGAACAGTCGGCAGAGGTTCGGATACGTCTCGCGGTTGAAGACGAGAAAACCCGTGTCGACGGGGAACGTGCCCCGCCGGGCCGGCGCGTCCTGCGTGTGGGCGTGCCCGCCCGCCCGGGGCTCACGGTCGAAGACGCGGACCGTGTGCCGGCGCGACAGCAGCCAGGCCGCCGACAGGCCGGAAATCCCCGTGCCGATTACCGCGATGTCCAGACCGTCACCCCCACTGACCCTGTGACTACGGGCGGCGAGGGAATCCGGATGACGGGGGTTGCGCTCGACTGGCCGGCGCAGGGACGCCCTTCTTAGGCGTCGAACCGCCGCCGGATCGCCTGGCGCCGGAAATCGAAGATGCGGCCGAGCGTGCGCTCGACGAAGAGGGCGTGGGCCAGCGACCCGAGCGGGCCCATCGGCAGTGAATAGTCGACGACGTCGCGCATGAGTGTCGACGCCCCGTCGGACTCGAACTCGTGGGCGTGGCGCCAGACGGCGTAGGGGCCGGATTCCTGCTCGTCCACGAAACGCACGCCGGTCTCCCACGCGGTGATCCGGGTGCGCCAGCGGAGCGGGATTCCGAACAGGGAGAGCGCGTAGTCGATGCGCGCGCCGGTGCGCATCTCGACGGGCGCCGACGTGAGGATGCGGAAGCGAAGGAATGGCGGGGTGATCTCTTCGAGGTTCGACGCGTCGGCGAAGAACCGAAGACGGCCTCACGGGGTCGCGGGATGCTCTGCGTGTGCTCGCAGCCGGTGCGTTCGTCCCGTCACCGCGCTCATGCCGCCAGCCGCGGCGCCGTCCGGGCCTCTGGGGCGCCGAGCGCAGAGGCGACGATGCCGCGGAGCATGCCGCCGAAGACGAAGCGGTGAAGCGGATAGAGCGCGTACCAGTACGCGAGGCCGAGGAGACCGGAGGCGTCGAAGACGGCGGTCTGACGGATCTCGGTGCCGCCCGGAACGGGCGTGACCTCGAACTGGAGCCAGGCCCGGCCCGGAACCCTCATCTCGGCTCGCAGGCGCAGCAGCCGGTTCGGCTCGACGGCCTCGACGCGCCAGAAGTCGAGTGCGTCGCCTTCCCGGAGCTCGTCCGGATTGCGGCGGCCGCGGCGGAGGCCGACGCCTCCGGCGAGAAGATCGAGGAACCCGCGGAGTCGCCAGAGGACATTTCCGTGGTACCAGCCCGCGTCTCCTCCGATGCGCCGTACCGGGGCAAAGGCCGCGAAGGGGGCACCGGAACGACGGTCTTCCGGCTGTCGACGAAGCGCGTGCCGATCCGGTCGCCTCCGTAGCGCTCGGTCAGCCCGGAGGCGGAGACGGCGTCCGACCAGCGCGTCCGGGCGAAGGCGTCGTCCTCGTTCACGAGAGCCCGCGCGATCGCCTCGCGCACGCCGCGCGGCTTGACGGGGAAGGCGGCGGCGGCGGAGGGGTCCCGGATCGACGGTGGGGTTGCGCATGCTGTCCACGAGCTTGCGTCCGACACGCGCGTAGAGCGGCGTCACGAGGCCGAGCCAGAGGCTCGACAGCCGGGGCGTCAGGAGCGGACCGGGAATCAGGAACCGCCTCAGGCCGCGCTGTCGCGCGTACTCGCGCATCAGGTCGCCGTAGGTCACGCGATCGGGGCCGCCGATTTCGTAGACGCGCTCGGCGCCATCCGGAAGATCGAGCGCCTCGGCCAGGAAGGCGATCACGTCTTCGACGGCGATCGGCTGGGCCTCCACCGAGACCCAGCGCGGGCAGATCATCACGGGGAGCCGCTCGACCAGCGCGCGGATCATCTCGAAGGAGAGGCTGCCGGAGCCGAGCACGATCGAGGCCCTGAGCTCGACGACCGGGACGCCCGACTCCCGCAGGATCGTCGCCCGTCTCGTGCCGGCTCCGGAGGTGCTCGGAGAGCCCGCCCCCGGCCTCGCCCAGCCCGCCGAGGTAGACGATGCGCCTGACGCCGGCTTCCCGCGCGGCCGCGCCGAAGATCCGCGCGGCCTCCCGGTCGCGCGCGGCGAAGTCCTCGCCGCCCATCGAGTGGATCAGGTAATAGGCGGTGTCGACACCGGAGAGGGCCCGAGCGACGGCTGAAGCGTCGAGCGCGTCGCCGGCGGCGAGTTCGGTCGAGGGAGCTGCCCGGCCGCGCAACTCCTCCGGCCGGCGGACAAAGCACCGCAATGCCACACCCCGCCGCTCGAGCTCCGCGTGCAGCCTCCCGCCCACGTAACCGGTCGCACCCGTCAGCAGGATCAGGCGTCGGGCCATCGTCCGATCTCGGATTCGGGTCCGCCAGAAACGGCGTGTGCATGAAGCCCCCGCGAGACCCTACGCACCGACGCCGGAAAGGGATGTCGCGGAGCTAGAGGATCCGGACCCGCACCTCGCGGACCAGCTCGGGCTCCGTGATTTCGACCTTTTCCTCGACGGCGGCGCGCTGGATGAGCCCGCGCTCGCCCTCGACGATGAGCGTCATGCCCGTCTCGATCTCGTCGAACGTGGCCTCCAGGACGGACTCGTCCGGGTTCTTCACGATGACGGACTCCACGACGGCAGGCTCGCGGCCCGCGACGACGAGGCGGAACGTGGAGGTTTCCTTGGCGTGCTTGTTCTTTTCCTTGCGCGCGAGCTCGCGCGCCCGCTTCTGTGCTCTCTTCTGTCTGATTTCCCAGGCCCTCATGCGGCTCCTTCCGGGCGCGCGAGGCGCCGTCCCGGCGGCATGATACCCGGCGCGCGGTAACCTCCGCTCCGGAGGCATCGATGAAGGCCCTCTACTTCACGGAGCACGGCGGGCTGGACGTTCTCCGGTACGGCGATCGGCCCGATCCGGCGCCCGGCCCCGGCGAGATCCTCGTGCGGATCCGCGCGGCCGCCATGAACCGCCTGGACCTCTTCGTCCTGGCCGGAATCCCCGGCGTCCCGATCGCGCTGCCGCACGTGGGGGGCGCCGACGGCGCGGGCGTCGTGGAGGCGCTCGGCGCGGGCGTCAAGGGTCCCGAGAGAGGCACGCGCGTCGTGATCCAGCCCGGGCTCTCCTGCGGCGCGTGCGAGTTCTGCCGCGCGGGCCAGCAGAGCCTGTGCGTCTCGTACCGGATCCTCGGGGAGCACCTGTCCGGGACGTTCGCGGAGCTGGTCTCGGTGCCCGCCTCGAACGTCTACCCGGCTCCGGCCGGCCTGTCGGACGAGCAGGCGGCCGCGTTTCCGCTCGCCGCGCTCACGGCCTGGCGCCTCCTCGTGACGCGCGCGGCGCTGAGGCCCGGCGAGTCCGTCCTCATCCACGGCATCGGCGGCGGCGTCTCCACGTTCGCGCTCCAGATCGCGAAGCTCTGCGGAGCCTCGCGCGTCATCGTCACGTCGTCGTCGGAGGAGAAGCGCGCCCGCGCGAAGGAGATGGGCGCCGACGACGTCCTCGACTCGAAGGAGGACGTCGGAAAGCGCGTCCGCGAGCTCACGAAGAAGCGCGGCGTCGACGTCGTCCTCGACTCGGTGGGCGCGGCGACGTGGAGGCACTCGCTCGTCGCGGCGGCGAAGGGTGGGCGCATCGTGACACCGGGCGCGACCTCGGGCCCGAATCCCGAGGAGGAGATCCGTCACATCTTCTGGAAGCAGCTCTCGATCCTCGGCTCGACGATGGGCACGGACGCCGAGTTCGCGGCGCTCCTCGCGGCGGTCGCGGCGGGCCGGATCGTTCCGGTCGTCGACTCTGTGATTCCGCTCGCCGAGGGACGGAAGGCCTACGAGCGCATGCAGTCGTCCCAGGGCCTCGGCAAGATCGTCGTCAGGGTGTCCGCGTGAGCGCGGCGGCCGATCCCGACGTCCCGATGCTGCGTCACACGCTGGCCACGCTCGCGTACCGGGCGGGGAAGGCGCTGCGCGACGCGCCGCCGGCCTTCGCCGGCTTCCGCGCGGGCGAGGGCGGCAAGCACGGCGGTCGAGATCCTCGCGCACATGGGGGACCTCTTCGACTGGGCTCTCACGATGGCCGACGGGGAACCCGTCTGGAAGGACGCCGAGCCACTCCCGTGGGGCGCCGAGGTCGCGCGCTTCTTCGCGGCGCTCGAGCGTTTCGACGCGCGGCTCAGACGGGGCGCGCCGCTCGCGCAACCCCGCGACGAAGATCTTCGACGGGCCCGGTCGCGGACGCGCTCACGCACACCGGCCAGCTCGCGATGCTGCGCCGACTGTCGGGCACGAAGATCCGTGGCGAGAGCTATTTCAGGGCCGAGATCGCCACGGGGCGCGTCGGCCTCGACCAGGCGCCACCTCGGCGCGAGTTCGACTGAGGACACGCGCCCGCCGTCGCGGCGGCGGCGCGCTGAGAATTTACTGAGGACGTCCCGAGGACTCCCCGGGGGCGAGGCCCTACCTTTCGCACGATCCGACGCGAAAGGGGGACGGCCATGAAATCAAAGCATTCTCCGACGCGCCTTTTGATGGGAATCCCGGCGTTCATCCTCCTCACGGTCGCCGCGCCCTGGACGGCGGTCGCCGAAGTGGACGACGCGCCCCCGGCGAGCTGGAACGCGCCTCCCTACTGGACGCCTCCCGCGTACGAGTCACACGGGCGACACGCGCTCGTCGGCGGGTCCGACGGCGCTGCCCTTCATCGCGCTCCCCCCGTGCCGTCTCGTCGACACGCGCGGGAACGCGCCGCTCACCGGAGGGTTCCTTCCCGCCGCGACGGTGCGCAGCTACACGCTGACGGGCGTGTGCGGGCTGCCCGCGAACGCGCAGGCCGTGTCCCTGAACGCGACGGTCGTCCACCCCACCGGCCCGGGCTTCCTGACTCTTTATCCGCAGGGCGGGACGTTCCCGCCGGTCTCGACGCTCAACTACCTCGGCAACGACGTCGTCGTGAACGCGGCAGTGGTGCCCCTGAGCGGGACGGGCGGCATCTCGATGGCGCTCGGAGTCTCGGGCGGCGACGTCATCCTCGACACGAACGGGTACTACGCGGCCGTCCCGGCCGTCAGCAGCCTGAACGCGCTCACGGGCGACCTGACGCTGCAGGGCTCGGGGGCGGTCTCGGTGACGCCGGGCGCGGGAACGATCATGATCTCGGCGCCCGCGGGCGTCACGAGCGTCACCGGAACGAACGGGATCTCGGCCTCGCCTGCGTCGGGCGCTGTGACGGTGACGTCGAATGCGACATCCCTGGACACCTCGAACTCGATCGTCTCGAGGGACCCAAACGGCGCGTTCGCCGCGAAGGGAATCAACCTTACGGGAACGTCCGCAAGCGGAGGGTTCGTCCTCTTCGCGGGGGAGTACTTCCTGCATGCATACGGCGGAGGGAACACCTTCCTGGGGTCCCGTGCCGGAAACCACACGCTTGCGATCGCGAGCGCGGGCGGCGACGTGGGCGTCGGAACCTCGGCCCTCACGGCCCTGACGCAGGGGGCGGCGAACACGGCGGTCGGCTACTACAGCGGCTCGGCGATCTCGACGGGCCAGGAGAACACCGCCATCGGATGGGAGGCCCTTCAGCTGAACACCGACGGAAACCAGAACACGGCGCTCGGCTTCGCCGCCGGCTCCCTTCTTACGAGCGGAAGCAACAACGTCTACGTCGGGAATCCGGGCGTCGCCTCCGAGAACGACACGATCCGAATCGGGTCAGGGAGCGGCGGGATCACCCCGCAGCACACGAGGTTCTTCGTCGCCGCCGTGCGCGGCGTCACGACGGGCGTCCCGAACGGCGTGCCCGTCCTCATCGATTCCAACGGTCAGCTCGGGACCGCGACGTCCTCGATCCGCTTCAAGGAGGACGTTCGCGACATGGGGGACGAGAGCGCGAAGCTGATGCGGCTCCGCCCCGTGACGTTCCGGTACAAGGCGCACGGGCCGGACGGCCCGAAGCAGTACGGCCTCATCGCGGAGGAAGTGAACGAGGTCCTGCCCGAGCTCGTCGCGCGCGGCAAGGACGGCGAGATCGAGACGGTGCTGTATCACGAGCTGCCCGCGCTCCTCCTGAACGAGATCCAGAGGCTCGCGAGGAGGGTCGCTGAGCTCGAGCGTCTGGCGGCGCGCGGCGACGGCCGTTAGAGGGACCGGAGAGGGGAGATTTTCTTAGAGAGGGGAGAGAGCGATGCGCGCGCTCGAAGCGCCGCGCCTTGGCGGGTGCTCGGGACCGCTCGAAGAAGATCTTCTCTTCTCTTTTCCCTAAGCCGGGATCCAGAGCGTGAACGTCGAGCCGGGGCCGCCCTCGTTGTTCGCGACGTCCAGCCGGCCGCGGTGCGCCTGCAGGACCTTCTGGACGACCGTGAGGCCGAGGCCGGTCCCGGGCACGGTCTCGGACCCCTGGAACCTGAGGTAGGGCGTCGCGAGGCGTGACCTCTCGGCGGGCGGAAAGCCGGGACCCTGGTCGGCGACGTCCATGCGCAGCAACGCTCGTCCGTCCTCGTCCACGACGCGCGCGGTGATCCGCACGGTGCCCCCCTGCGGGCTGAACTTCACGGCGTTGCCGAACAGGTTGGCCGCCGCGCGCCGGAACATCTTCGTGTCGAGCCTGACGGACGGGAGGTCGCGAGGCACGTCGGCGACGACGGAGACCTTCCGGGGCACCGCCATCCAGCGCGCCTCCTCGAGCGGCAGCGCGAGCGCCTCGGCCACCGACGCGGGCCGGCGCTCGGTCTCGGGGGCGTCCTCCGACCGGTAGACGAGGAGGGCGTCCTCGATGAGACCCTGCAGCCCGCGCGCCGACGCGAGCGAGCCGTCGAGGAGCTTCGCGAGCCGCTCGTCCCCGGACTTGCGCTCCTTGTCGCGCGTGAGCTCGAGCGCGGCCGAGAGTGCCGAGAGCGGGTTCTTCATGTCGTGGACGAGCATCGCGGTGAGCCGCGAGCGGTCGCGGTCGGCCAGCTCGCGGCGGCGCTGCTCGAGCGCGAGCGCCTCCACCTGGCTCTGGAGGTTGCCGTAGAGGCGCGCGGCGCGGATCGCGAGGGCGAGCTGGTCGGCGACGCGCCCGAAGAAGACGAGCTCGTCCTGCGGGAACGCGCGCGGCTCGGCCCACGACATCCCGAGGACGCCGATCGCCTCGCCCTCGCGGTGGATCGGGATTCCGAGGAAGCTCTGGGCGCCGAGGGCCTCGAGCGCGGCCGCGGCGAGAGGGTCGGACTCGGTCAGCGGCCGCCGATCCGCGACGACGTACGGGTCCGTCGACGTCACGAGCGCGCGGAACGGCGCGCTGTCGGGGAGGGGTCGCTCGAACCCGACGAGCGACGCGCCCGCGTCGCCGGGCCGCCAGTCCATGAAGACCGTGCAGGACTCCTCGTCCTCGTTCAGGAACCAGATCTCGACGGACGTCGCCGCGAAGCGCGTCCCGAGGAGCTCCGCCGCGGAGCCGAGGACCTGCTCGAGGTCCATCGAGTCGCGCGCGGCGAGCGCGATCGACGCGAGGATCTCGTTGCGGCGCGCCTCGACGCGCAGGCGCTCCTTGAACGCGTTCTCCTCGCTCGCCGAGCGCCGCCGGTGGAGGAGCAGGAGGCGCTCGAGACGCATCGCGAGGAGCGGACCCTCGTCGCGCTCGCGCACGATCTCGAAGGACTCGAGCGGGATGCGGCGCACGAGAGGGCCCGTGATCTCGACGCCGGGCGGCACGACGACGAGACACGGCGGCGGCGCCTTCGCGACGTCGAGAAGGGGCGGGCGCGAGAGCGTGAAGCCGCGCCCGAACGCGTCCGGGCGCGTGACCCAGACGACGGGCCAGTGATGGAAGAAGCGCGGATCCGACACGTCCTTCTCGTCGTGGCGCTCGACGAGGAGACCCGAGCCCGCCAGCGTGCGCGAGACCCAGGCCATCGCCTCGGGCTCTCCGACGAGTCGGACGGTCCTCAGGACGCCGTCGCGAAGCGGGCGCGCGACGGCGTCGGCGACGGGGTTCACACGCGCATTCTCGCCGCCTCCGCGGCCCCGCGTCCACCTCCGCGGCACCGCCTCCCGGCGCGTCGCGTGCGATGATCGCCGCGTGCCGGCCGGCCTCGCCCTCGCCGCCGCCCTTCTCTCCGGCGCCGCGCCCGCGGCCGGCCCGGTCCGCCCCGTTCTGGCCGCGTACGACGTCGCGGAGTCCACGCGCACGATCACCCCGGCGGGCGAGCGCAACGGCGGGACGACGGGTTCCGTCCGCGTCGCCGGCGGGCGGGCGCGCTGGGAGGTCCCGCACGGGACGTTTCCGCGCTCGACCGCGTCGGTCGCGATCGCCGACGGGCCCCTCGTGACGCTCCTGGACAAGAAGGAGCGTCTCGCGGCCTCGGCGACGCCCGACGACTTCTCGGCCCTCTTCCGCGGGCGCCCCGCGACGGAAGGCAGCGCGGCGGCCTCCCTGCGCGACGTGACGGCGCGCCTCGTTCCCGACGGGAAGGGCCGCTCGTTCGAGGGCCGGCCGACGTCGAAGTTCGTCCTCGAGGCGGGCTGGACGCTCGTCCTGTCGACGACCGGCCGCGTCACGCGCGTCACGACGACGGTCCGGGGCGTGATCGAGACGCTCGACGAGCCCGCCGCCCGCTCGGCCTTCGACGACCTCGGGCGCCTCGTTCCCGCGCGCGGAGAGGCGGCCGAGACGCTCGGCGCCGAGCTCGCGAAGCTTCCGGGCCTGCCGGTGTGGGCGGCCCTCGACGTGACCTCGAAGTCCGCGGTCGAGCAGCCGGGAATGCCGTCCGGCACGGAGCCGCCGCCGAGGCCGCTGGAGACCCGCCAGACGATCACGCGCCGTCTCTCGAATCTCTCCGTGCGCGCCGGCTCGCCGGCCGACGACGGGCTCTTCGCGATTCCCGAGGACTTCCACTCGCGCGGCCTCGACCGGATCGTGCCCGGGGACCCGCCGTGAGCGGCGGGGGCCTCGGCGGACTCGCGCCTCTCGTCCCCGAGCTCCTCGCGGGTCGCCCGCTCGCCGTTCTCACGGGCGCGGGCGTCTCGGCCGAGAGCGGGCTGCCGACGTTCCGGGGACCGGGCGGCCTCTGGGAGGGGCAGAGCGCGGTGGAGCTCGCGACCCCCGAGGCCTTCGAGGCCGACGCCGGGAAGGTCTGGCGTTTCTACGAGTGGCGGCGGGCCCGCCTGCGCGAGGCGCGCCCGAACGCGGGGCACGAGGCGCTCGCGCGGATCGAGACGCTCCTGCCCCGCATGACGCTCATCACCCAGAACGTGGACGGGCTGCACCGCGCCGCCGGGAGCCGCAACGTCCTCGAGCTGCACGGGTCGATCCTGAACACGCGCTGCACGGGCTGCGGCGCGCGCGAGCCGGGGCCCGACACGCCGTTCCCGTCGCTGCCCCCGCGCTGCGCGTGCGGGAGCCTGCTCAGGCCCGACGTCGTCTGGTTCGGCGAGATGCTGCCGGAGGGCGTCTTCGCCGCCGCCGCCGCGGCGGCCGAGGAGAGCGCCGTCTTCCTCGTCGTCGGGACCTCCTCCGTCGTCGCGCCGGCGTCGACGCTCGCCGTGACGGCGTCGCGCGCGGGCGCGAAGGTGTTCGAGATCAACCCGGAGGAGACGCCGCTCGCGCCGCTCGCGGACGGCACCTTCCGGGCGAGCGCGTCGGCGGTGCTGCCCGTGCTGGCGGAAGCGCTGGAGCGGGGGGCCGCGTGAGCGCGGGACGGGGGCCGCGAGCCGGGCGCCTCGCGGAGAGACCAAGAGAAGAAAGACCCAGAGAGAAGATGCTTAGAAAGGGTCCAGAGGCTCTGGACGACGAAGAGCTTCTCGCGATTCTCCTCGGCACGGGTACTGCTGCGAGGCCCGTGCTGGAGACGGCGCGCGACCTGCTGAGGGACGGAGGGTTTCCGGGGCTCTTCGCGCGCGGAGCGCGCGACCTCGAGAAACTCGCCTCGGGCGTCGGTCCCGCGAAGGCCACTCGAATCGAGGCGGCCCTCGAGATCGGGCGGAGGCTCTCGCTCGATTCACTTTCAAAGAAAAATCTTCTCTCCGATCCCTCTTCCGTCGGCCACTACCTGATCGAGAAGCTGACGGACGAGACGCAGGAGGTCATGGGCGGACTCCTCCTCGACGCGAAGAACCGCCTCGTGAAGGACGCGGCGCTCTTCCGCGGCACGCTCACGCACGCGGCCGTCGCGCCGGCGCCGCTCTTCCGACAGGCGATCCTCGCCGGCGCGGCGGGCGTCATCCTGTACCACAACCACCCCTCGGGGGATCCCGAGCCCTCGCCCGAGGACCTCGCGACGACGAAGCGCTTCCTCGCGGCGGGACGGGAGATCGGCATCGAGGTGAAGGACCACGTGATCGTGGGGCGGGGCCGCTGGGTGTCGTTCCACGAGCGGGGGCTCCTGCGCTGAAGGGAAGGGCATGAAGACGTACGACGTGGCGGTCGTCGGAGGCGGCATCGTCGGCCTCGCGACCGCGTGGCGCCTGCTCGAGAAGGACCCGAAGCTCTCGGTCGTCCTCCTCGAGAAGGAGGGCGAGGCCGGCGCCCACCAGACCGGCCACAACAGCGGCGTGATCCACTCGGGCCTCTACTACAAGCCCGGCTCCGAGAAGGCGCGGACGTGCGTCGAGGGCGGGACGCTGCTCGTCGACTTCTGCCGCGCGCACGAGGTCCCGCACGAGATCTGCGGCAAGCTCGTCGTCGCGACGACGGAGGAGGAGCTGCCGCGCCTCGACGAGCTGGCGCGCCGCGGCCGCGAGAACGGCGTCGCGGGCGTGAGGGAGATCGGGCCGGAGGAGTTCCGGAAGATCGAGCCGCACGCCGCGGGGATCCGGGCGCTGCACGTCCCGCCGACCGGGATCACGGACTACGGACTCGTCGCGCGCACGCTCGCGCGGCTCCTCGCCGAGCGCGGCGCCGACGTGCGCTTCCGCGCGAAGGTCACGACGCTCGCCTCGAACAGCTCCGAGGTGCGGATCGTCGCGGGCGGCGAGCACGTCGCCGCCAGGCACGCCGTCGCGTGCGCGGGCCTCCAGGCGGACCGCGTCGCGCGCCTCGACGGCGTCGACGCCGGCGTGAGCATCGTCCCGTTCCGGGGCGAGTACTACAGGCTCGCGCCCGGGCGCGACGGCCTCGTGAAGGGCCTCCTCTATCCCGTCCCCGACCCGCGCTTCCCGTTCCTCGGCGTCCACTTCACGCGCCTCGTCGGCGGCGGCGCCGAGGCGGGCCCGAACGCCGTCCCCGCGCTCGCGCGCGAGGGCTACCGGAAGACGTCCTTCAACCTCTTCGACGCGCTCGAGGAGGCGGTGAACCCGGGCGTCTGGAAGCTCCTCGTGAACTACGGCGGGATGGCGGCGGGGGAGGTCTACCGGTCGTTCTGGAAGCCGGCGTTCGTGAAGGCGCTGCAGAAGCTCATGCCGGACATCCGGAGCGAGGACCTCGCCCCGGGCGGCGCGGGCGTGCGGGCGCAGGCTCTGCGCCGCGACGGGACGCTCGAGGACGACTTCGTCCTCGCGCCGCACGGCCGGATCGTGCACGTCCTGAACGCGCCGTCGCCCGCGGCGACGGCGTCGCTCGCGATCGGCGGGCGCATCGCGGAGGCCGTGGCCGCGATGCGCGGGTGAGCCCCGCGGGTTATCCTCGTCGGTTCATGGCGTCCCGCTACTTCACGACCCCCATCTACTACGTCAACGACCGGCCCCACATCGGGCACCTCTACACGACGGTCGTGACGGACGCGCTCGCGCGTTACTGGCGCCTGCGCGGCGAGGACGTGCGGATGCTGACCGGGACGGACGAGCACGGCCAGAACATCGAGAAGGTCGCGAGGAAGGAAGGCGTCGCGCCGATCGTCATCGCCGACCGGCACGCGCCCACGTTCCGGAACCTCTGGCAGACGTTCGGGATCGCGAACGACGACTTCATCCGGACGACCGAGCCCCGCCACCGGAAGGGCGTCGAGGAGATCATCCGCCGGCTGGACGCCGCGGGCGACCTCTACACGGCGTCGCACGAGGGCTGGTACTGCGCGCCCTGCGAGGCGTTCTACCCGGAGAAGGACCTCGTGGACGGCAAGTGCCCCGTCCACGGCACGACGCTCGAGCTGCAGAAGGAAGAGAACGTCTTCTTCCGCCTCTCGAAGTACGGCGACCGCCTCCTGAAGCTCTACGACGAGGGCGTCGACGGCAGGCCGTTCGTCTTCCCCGAGTCGCGCCTCAACGAGGTGCGCTCGTTCGTCGCGGCCGGACTCAAGGACCTCTCGGTCTCGCGCACGTCCATCACGTGGGGCCTCCCGTTCCCGGGGCGGCCGGGCCACGTCGTCTACGTCTGGCTCGACGCGCTCGTGAACTACGTCACGGCGCTCGGCTTCGGCTCCGGCGACATGTCGCTCTACGAGCGCTACTGGCCGGGCATCCACGTGATCGGCAAGGACATCCTCCGCTTCCACGCGGTCTACTGGCCCGCGTTCCTCATGTCGGCCGGGATGCCGGTGCCGCGCCAGGTCGTCGGCCACGGCTGGTGGCTGAGGGACGCGCGCAAGATGTCGAAGTCCGTCGGCAACGTCGTGCGGCCGGACGAGCTCGTGGCGGCGTTCGGCGTCGACGCGCTGCGCTGGCACTTCGTCGCGGCGATGTCGTTCGGGCAGGACGCGAACTTCTCGGACGAGGACTTCCTCTCCGTCTACAACGCCGACCTCGCGAACGGGCTCGGGAACACGCTCTCGCGCGCCGTGAAGATGTCGCGGGACTACTTCGACGGGAAGACGCCGCCCACGACGCGGCACGGCTCGGCTCGAAGGGCTGAGCGCGGCCCGCGGCCGCGGAAGGCGACGGAGGACTGGAAGAATTCCTTCGAAGGTTATCGGCTGCAGGACGCGGCGGCCTCGATTCGGGCGCTGCTCGGCGCGATCGACGCCGAGATCACCGCGAGAGAGCCGTGGAAAGCGGCACGTCAGCCCGCGTTCTCTCCAGAAGGAACTCTTCGATCTTCCGTTCGGACGTTCTCGTTCGACTGCCTCGAGGCGTTGCGCGTGGCGGCCTGCCTGCTCGCGCCGATCGCGCCGCGGACCGCGACGGAGATCTTCCGGCGGCTCGGCATCGACAGGCGCGCCGAGGACGTCCGCGACGCCGACCTCGCGTGGGGCGGGCTCCCGCTCGGGGCCCCGCTTCCGCAGGCGCCGCCGCTGTTTCCGCGGGCGGACGCGAAGGAATACTTTGCTTCCAAGGAGAAGACCGTGGCCGAAGAGAAGAAGACCGAAGAGAGAGAGAAGATTTCTTTGAAGGGTGTGTCGCCGGAGGGCGCCGCGGGGGCGCCCGGCGGTGGAGGCGCGACTGCCCGCGTCGGCACCGGCGGCCGGCGGCAGCACGGGCGCGCTGACAGCGCCCGACGGGCTTCCTCCCCCTCTTCACCTTCCAAGAATCTTCTCTCTCTTCTCCTTCTCCTTCTTCGTCTTCTTCCGAAAGCAAGATCCCCATCGACGACTTCCTCAAGCTCGACCTGCGCGTCGGCGAGGTGATCGCCGCCGAGAAGGTCGAGAAGTCGAAGAAGCTCATGAAGATGACGGTTCGGATCGGCGAAGAGGTCCGGTCGATCGTCGGCGGGATCGCGCTCGCGTACACGGCCGAGCAGCTCGTCGGGAAGAAGTTCGTCTTCGTCGCGAACCTCGCGCCCGCGAAGCTCATGGGCGTCGAGTCGAACGGGATGATCCTCGCCGCGACGATCCCCGAGACGGGCGAGCCGTCGCTCCTCATGGTCGACGCGTCCGTCCCCTCGGGGGCGAAGGTCAAGTAATGGCCGACCGCCCGGCGGCGACGGCGGAACGGCGACGACTGCCGCCGCCGACCCCGCGTCCCGCGACCCGCCGCGGAGCGAACCTCGAGGCGATCCTCGCGTCGCCGACGTACGTACGCGCGCAGGAGGACCTCGACGTTCCTCGCGCGCCGCGAGCTGCGCGGCGTGCGCCTCATGCTCGAGCTCGAGAAGGCCGACTTCCAGATGGACCAGGAGGGCATCCGGACGACGGTCGTCGTCTTCGGCGGCGCGCGCCTGAAGGAGGGCGACCGCTGGTACGCGGAGGCGCGGGAGTTCGGGCGCATCGTCTCGACGACCTGCCAGGCGAACGGGATGTGCGACTTCGTCATCACGACGGGCGGCGGCCCGGGCGCGATGGAGGCCGCGAACCGCGGGGCGTGGGACGTCGGAGCCAAGACCGTCGGCTTCAACATCCAGCTCCCGCACGAGCAGTACCCGAACGCGTACATCACGCCGTCGCTCTGCTTCCAGTTCCACTACTTCGGCATCCGCAAGATGCACCTCCTCATGCGCGCGCGGGCGCTCGTCGCGTTCCCGGGCGGCTTCGGAACGCTCGACGAGCTCTTCGAGACGCTGACGCTCGTCCAGACCGGGAAGATGAAGCAGCGTCCCGATCGTCCTCGTCGGGCGCGCCTACTGGGAGAAGCTCATCAACTGGAAGTTCCTCGTCGAGGAGGGCGGAATCGCGCCCGAGGACCTCGATCTCATCTCCTTCGCCGAGGGCGGCGCCGAGGCCTGGGCCGCGATCGTCGACTTCTACTCCCGGCAGCCCGCCCTGCCCGGCCCGCAGTTGCGCTGACGATGCTCGAGCTCGCGGACTCGCACGGTCATCTCACGATGGTCTTCGACGGCGGCGAGATGAAGGGCGACCCGCGCGCCCCGCGCCCCGACGAGCTGAGGCTCCTCGTCCGCCGCGCGCAGGACGCCGGCGTCACGCGCATCCTCGTCCCCTCGACCGACCGCGAGGACCAGCGCCGCGCCGTCGAGGCGGCCGAGCGCGTTCGACGGGCGTGTACGCGGCCGTCGGCTTCCACCCGCACGAGGCGAAGGAGTTCGACGAGGACCGGGACCTGAAGCTCTTCGAGGAGCTGTGCGCGTCGAAGAAGGTCGTCGCCGTGGGGGAGATCGGCCTCGACTACCACTACGACCACTCGCCGCGCGACGTCCAGAAGCGCGTCGTCGCCGCGCAGCTGCGCTTCGCGAAGTCGCGGAACCTCCCGGTCCTCCTCCACAACCGGCTCAGCGAGGCCGACCTCCTCCCGATTCTCGAGAAGGAGTATCCCGGCGCGCCGGAGTCGCCGCGCGGCGTCTTCCACTCCTTCTGCGCGGACGTCGCGACGGGGGAGCGCGCGCTCGCGACTCGGCTACCTCGTGAGCTTCTCGGGGATGCTCACGTTCAAATCGGCCGACAACGTCCGCGAGGCCGCCGCCGCTCTCCCGCTCGCCTCGACGCTCCTCGAGACGGACGCGCCCTACCTCGCGCCCGCGCCCTTCCGCGGCAAGCCGAACGAGTCGAGCTACCTCCCGAAGACGGCCGCGCGGCTCGCCGAGGTCAAGGGCGTCTCCGTCGAGGAGGTCGCGCGCGTCACGACGGAGAACTTCAAGCGGCTGTTCCGGGTCGCCTGAGGAGATCGCCGTGGCCCGCCCGCCCCGCCTGTCGAGAGCCGAGTTCGAGAAGCTCGTCGAGAAGGCGATCGCGGAGCTGCCCGACGAGTTCCGGTCGCGGATCGAGAACGTCGTGATCGCGGTCGAGGACGAGCCGACGGACGAGGACTACACGCTCACGGACACGCCCGACGACGAGGACCTCTTCGGGATCTACCGCGGCCCGATGCGCACCGAGATGACGTGGGACATGCTCCCCGATCTCCCGCCGCAGGTCGTCGTCTTCCGCGGTCCCATCCTCCGCAACACGGACACGAGCCGCGAGGCCGTCCGCGAGATCAAGGACACGATCGTCCACGAGCTCGGCCACTACTTCGGGCTCGAGGACGACGAGATGCCGTACTGATCACCAGATCGTCCGGACTCCTCCCGTTTTCCTCAGGGCGCCGTCCTTCGTGACGAGCACGGCGCCGAGCTCGCGCGCCGTGGCGACGAGGATCCGGTCCGCGGGATCGCCCGGGAAGGCGTCTCCGAGACGGGTCGATCGGACGGCGATTTCGGGCGTGAGCGGAACGAGTGTGACGCGTGGGAGCGCGAGAGCCTGGCGGATCCAGACGAGGACGTCGCGGTCGAGATCGAGCCGGCCCTTCGCGACGAGCATGGCGACCTCCCACGTGGAGATCGCGCTCACGCCGACCGCGGGCGACTCGGCGATCGCCCGGCGGGCGCGAGCCGAGACGCGCCGCGGGACCTCGGCCGCCCACCAGACCCAGACGTGCGTGTCGAGGACGATCAACGGGCCGCGCGCCAAGCCTCGCCGGTCGGCCGGACGAGATCGCGCTCCCGGCGGACGCTGCCCTTGAGGCTGCGGACGGCCTCGGGCACGGCGGCCGTGACGCGCGCGACCGGCCGGCCTCGCTTCGTGACGACGATCGGCCGGCCCGTCTCGGCGACCTCGTCCAGGAGGGCGAGGCACTTCGCCTTGAAGGAGCCGGCCGGAATGACGCGCACGTTCTTCATGGTCACGAGAATATGGTCACTTCGGGAACGCGTCAAGGGCGTCCGCGCGCGGGCGCGCCGCGCACTGCTTCGAAGAACGCGATCACGTCTTCGGCGAGCGGGCCGTGCGGCTTGCCCGGCACGTTCACGAGCGAGACGCCGCGGAAGCCGTGCGCCTCGGCGGCCGCGATCGCGTTCTTGGTCTGCGCCACGAGGAAGTCCCAGCCCCTGGGCACGGAGGACCGCTCGCAGAAGAGCACTCTCACGGGCAGCGCGCGGCGCGCGTCCGACCGCGAGAATGCGTCCTCGTCGAGCCAGCGCGCCTGATAGTTCGGGGACACGGGGGCCGACGCGCGCAGGCGGTCCGGGTGCCGGAACGTGTACGCCCACACCGTGTGCCCGCCCGCCTCCCAGCCCGTCAGGAAGACCTTCTCCTCGCCTCCGAACTCCTTGCGGACGTCGGCGAGAACGGCCGCGATCCCCTCGTCGTCGAAGCGCCAGTCGCCGTCCGTCCGTGACCTTCTTCCAGTCGGCGTCCGAGTAACGGTACGTGTCGGAGAGCCGGTAGTTCGCTCCGCCGCTCGTGACGACGTGCGGCGCGACGAGGATGTAGGGGAGGGCGCCGCGCGCCTTCACGAAGGCGGCGAGGTTTCCCTCGAAGTCGCGAGACGCGTCGGGGACGACGACCGCGACGGGCCAGGTCTTGCCCGCGACCCATCCCTCGGGCAGCGCCAGGTGGTACTTCATCGGGTGCGCCGTCGCGGTCGTGAGGAGGATCGCGGGGCCGGCGGCCGGGGCGGACGAAGCCCGGAACGCGGCGACGCCGAGGAGGACGAGCGAGCGGAGCCTGCGCACGGGACCTTCTACGGATTCTCTCTTCAGGGGTTTCTGGGAGAATGAGTCCCATCATGAAGAAGAGTTGCGGGCTCTCGGCCGCCGTGTGGGTGGCGTTCATGGGGATCTACGGCTGGGTCGCCTGGCGGAAGACCGGGGAGAGCGCTCCGGCCGCCGTCATCGGGTTCCTCGGCGGCACGTTCGCCGCGATGCTCTTCGGTTCGGCATGGGGCCTCGTCACCGGCGGCACGGATCGCGAGGCGCTCAAGCGGGCGGTCGCCGGGGACGCGCCGAAGGACGGCCGCCTCGAGGCCGCGAGCGGCCGCGTGCGCGCGCTCGGGGCCCCGCTCGAGGCCCCGTTCACGGGCCGCGCGTGCGTGGCCTACGAGTACGACGTGAAGAACCCCGACGCGCAGCGCAGCGACTTCGCGGGCGTCGCCCTCACACCCTGCGCGATCGACACGCCGAGAGGCCCCGTCCGGATCCTCGGATGGTCGATGCTCGACGAGTTTCCGAAGGCGATGCCGGAGGACATCGACCGGCGCGCGCGGCCTGTCCTACCTGCGGGGCGCCCGGTTCGAGCCGCTCGGCCTCACGAGCGCGCTCTCGTTCTTCAAGGGCCTGGTGGCCGACCAGGACGGCGCGATCCGCAAGGACATGCGCATCGCCGAGAGCGAGGCCGATCTCGAGGGCAAGGCCGTCGAGGAGAAGGTCGTGCCGGAGGGCTCGACCGTGACCGTCCTGGGGATCTGGTCGGAGGCGCAGCGGGGCTTCGCGCCCGGTTCGTCGGCGTTCATGAACCGCCTCTTTCCGGTCAGTCCGGCTTCGGTCCTCACGGATATCCGCGGCAGCGCCCTGAAGACGTTCGGAATCGCCGTCTTCCTCTTCGTCGCGCTCCACGCGATCCTGGTGCCGATGTACTTCCTCGCGCCGGGCCGCTGAGCCCCGGCCGGCTCGTCACCGCGCGGCGTCGATCAGGCGCCGCGCCTCGTCGCTCGACGGGTCGCGCTTCAGCGCCTTCTGCGCGGCCTTGCGCGCGGCGTCGGGGCGGCCGCGCCCGAGCTCGGCCCGCGCGATCGCGAGCCAGGGGTCGGCGAGGGTCGCGTCGAGGCTCGCGGCGTCGTGATAGTTCCGGAGCGCCCGCTTCACGTCGCCGGCGCGCAGGTCGAGGTCGCCGCGCACGATGAGCAGGTACGGGGAGGCACGGCCGACGTCGAGCGCCCCCAGCGCCGCGCGCGCCTCGGCGGGCCGCCCGGCATCCACGTAGAGGGCCGCGAGATTCTGGAGGAGGGAGGCGCCGCGGGGCTCGATCTCCAGCCCCTTGCGGATCGACGCGAAGGCTCCCGGGACGTCTCCGGCGCGCCATTTCGCGAGGCCGAGGTTCGCGTAGAGCGACCCGAGCCCGGGGGCGAGCTTCACGGCGATCTCGAGGTCGCGCACGGCCTCGGAGCCCTCGCCGCGGTGCAGGTGCGCGATCCCGTCGTTGCTCGCGCGGATCGCCGCGACGGCGTAGTCGTCGAGGAGCACGAGGCGCCCCTCGAGCGGGTCGGCCGACCGGTAGAAGTCGTACACCTTTGCGGTCCGCGAGCCCACGAGCGTGAACACGGCCACCATGTGGTTGTACGTGACGATGAGGTCGCCCTCGCGCTCGGACGATCCCCGCGCCGACACGAGCGCGGCCTGCAGGCGGATGCCGAGGGAGCGCCCGAGCGCGATGAAGAGGTTCGTGAACGACACGCAGTTCCCGCGCCGGCTCTCGAACGCCTCGGCCGCGGAGAACGTCGAGTCCCGCTGGTACTCGAACGTGAAGGCGGGCCCGAGGAGGAGCGCGTCACGCAGGCGCCCGAGCTTCTCCTCGTCGTCCCCGACGCCCGCGAGCTCCCGCGCGGCGGCGGTCATCGCGGGCGTCACGGCGATCGGGTTCGGCGCGTCGGCCGGGTCGACCCCGTGGCGGGCCACGCCCGCCCGCCACGCTTCCGGGCTCAGCGCGTAGCCCGACGTCCCTCCGAGCGACGCACAGCCCGCCAGCGTCGCCGCGAGCGCAACGGCCAGGGTCGCGCCGGGAACCCTCATCGAAGGATTGTCGCCGACGGGGACGATCGGTGGCAGACTGGCTGCGCCCAGCGCGGAGGGGGCCATGAAGCTCGTGCCCGATGTCTTCTCGAACCTCGACGCGACGAACGTCGACCTCGTCAGCGAGGTGACGTGCGAGGCGAGCGGGGGAGCGGCGGGCGAGGATTCGATCGCCGTGTACGTCGTGACGCGCCGGCAGGACGACGCGCAGCGGATCGCCCTCTCTCCCGGCCCTGGCGCGATTCCCGCGGGCGTGACCTACCTGACGCGGGAAGAGGCGCTCCAGATGGCCGCCGCCCTCCAGGCCGCCGCCGAGAAGATCGAGGACTGAGGAGGCCTTTCCCCCGTCATGAGTCGCGCCGCTGCCCCGAAGCCGCCAGCCTCCGTGAGCGAATCCGCTCTCGATCGCGCCCGCCACGGCGAGCGCGTGATCGTGCGCCGTGGGAAGAAGCCCGTCGCCGCGGTCGTCTCGATCGCGGACCTGAAGCTCCTCGAGGAGCTGGAGGATCGCTACGACGTGAGCGTCTCCGTCGTCCGGCTCGCCAACTCCAAGGAGAAGAGGATCCCCTGGGCTGAGGTCCGTAAGCGCGCCGGCCTGTGACGGCGTGACTTACCGGCTCGAATTCGTCTCGTCAGCGCCCGGCGGGCGCCGCGCCGCCGCCCCGGCCTCGGAGTTCTCCCAGGGGGAGCGGCCCCACGCCCTGTTGCGGTGGGGATCACACTGGCCCAAAATAGGTGCGAAATGACCTCCCCGGACGACCCTCAGCCCTTCGACGAGACCGCGGTGACGCGTGGTCGGCGCCGGTGCTATTTCTGCGAGTCGGACAAGTCCGACGAGTGGAAGTTCCTCCCGAGACTGAACGCCTTCGTCTGCAAGGACTGTCAGGAACGGCTCGAGAAGGCGCCCTCCGAGGAGCGGAAGTCCGGCTGACGTTCAGCGGGTGGGCTTCCGCCCGTGAGAGGTCCTTCCGAGCACCGCGGCGAGCGCCAGAAGCTCGCCGGAGCCTTCGCGTCGACCGCCGGCGCGGGGCCCTCGATCCGGCTTCCCGCTTGCATCCATTTTCCGCCGGCCCGACCCGCGTGCAGGAGTGGCCCGTCCACCCCCGAAGGAGGCTGTCGATGACGAGAACGTCGAAACCGGCCGTGCCGGATACCGCGGACCTCCACCCCCGGCGCGCCTTCGTGCGGCTGCTCTCGACGGCCGGCCTCCTGGCGGCCGTGCCGGTGCTGACGGCCAGCCCGGAGCCGAAAGCGAAGGGCAAGCCGGAAGACGACGAAGAGGACGTCACGCCGGCCGAGGACCTGATGCGCGAGCACGGCGTCCTCAAGCGCGTGCTCCTCGTCTACGACGAGGTGCGCGGGCGGATCGCGGCGAAGAAGGAATTCCCGCCCGCGGCCGTGGCGGACTCCGCGAAGATCATCCAGACGTTCATCGAGGCGTACCACGAGAAGCTCGAGGAGGAGGAGCTCTTCCCGCGCTTCCGCAAGGCCGGGAGGCTCGTCGACCTCGTCACCGTCCTCGAGAGCCAGCACGTGGCCGGGCGCCGCGTGACGGGCCAGATCCTCGCCCTCGCCGGCGCGGGCCTGAAGGGGGAGGGCGACCGCGAGAAGCTGGCCGCGTTCCTGGGGGAGTTCGTGCGGATGTACGCGCCGCACGAGGCCCGCGAGGACACGATCCTCTTCCCGGCGATCCGCAAGGTCGTCTCGAAGAAGGAATACGACGTTCTCGGGGATCGCTTCGAGAGGAAGGAGCACGAGCTCTTCGGCGAGGACGGCTTCGAGCGCATGGTCGAGCGCGTCGCCGGGATCGAGAAGACGCTCGGGATCTACGACCTCGCGCAGTTCACGCCGCGCGCGTAGGGAGTTTCTTCGTCCGCCCTACCGGACGGCGACCGGGACCGGCTCGATCTTCCGCACGAGCGTCTCGTTCAGCTCGAGCTGGAGCTTCAGGGCGTCCTTGAACTCGTGGCCGTGCGTGTGGTGGAGCTCGTGAAGGAGCGCCTTGCGCGCCGTGTCGAGCAGGTGCTTCAGGTAGTCGCTCTCGTGGACCGTCAGCTCGATGTGCATGAAACCCGGGCCTCCTCGTCCGCTCCCAGCGGCTTGGGCGTCTTCTTCAGGGGCGGCGCCACCCTCTTCTCGTCGAGCAGATGGCGGATGGCGAGGATGGGGTGGTAGAGAAGCATGCGCGACCCCGCGAAACGCATGACCTCGTGCATCTGCTCGCGCTTCTCGCGCGTGTAGCAGTGGATCGGGCACTTCTTGCACGTGGGCTTCTCTTCGCCGTACGGGCACCTGGCGAGCCGGTAGCTCGCGTACTCGAGCAGGGCCGCGCAGCCGGCGCACAGGTCGTCGCCGTCCGCGCGGACGTGGAGCGGCTGGGCGTCGCACCAGATGCGGAGCATCGCCGCGATCGTCCGCTGCTCACGGCGGAGGCGGGGCGTCGTGAGGAGGGTGCCCTGGAATTCCTTCGGGACGGCGCTCACGGGGAGATCCTGTCTCACGCCTCAGTCTCTGTCTTTCATGCACGTGCATCAAGGCCGGGAGATGACGCACGTCATACGGGGGCGCGAAAAGCTCACGGGAGGGAGAGGCCGACGTCGAGGTGGTGCATGAGGACCTCCGGACCCTCGAGCCCCACGCTCATCCGGATGAGGCCGGGGGTGATCCCGCGGGCGAGGCGGTCCGCCTCCGGGACGACGGCGTGCGTCATCGTGGCCGGCTGCTCGACGTACGTGATCGCCGACCCGAGGCTCACGGCGAGCTCCATCGGGACGTCCTTGCGGGCGAGGTAGTTCATGAGCTTCTCGCCGGCGGCCGCGCCGCCCTTCACCTCGAAGGAGATGAGGGAGCCGCCGTCGCGCATCTGCTTCTGCACGATGTCCCTCTGCGGGAAGTCGTGGAAGCCCGGGTAGGTCACGCTCTCGACGTTCGGATGCGTCCGGAGGAAGACCGCGATCGTCGCGGCGCTGTCGCTCTGCGCCTTCTGCCGGACGGCGAGGGACTGGACCGTCATCGAGTTCAGCCACGAGTCGAAGGGCGAGGGGGTGGCGCCGAGGTCCTTGTACCAGGGGAAGAGGTCGGTCTTCATGAAGCGGAACGGCCCGAGGAGCGCGCCGCCGACCGAGGTCGAGTGGCCGTTGATGAACTTCGTGAGGGAGTGGACGATGAAGTCCGCGCCGAGCCGGAACGGCTGCTGGAGGTACGGCGAGCAGAACGTGTTGTCGACGACGAGCGGGATCCCGCGCGCCTCGGTCAGCCGCGAGATCGCCTCGATGTCGCAGATCCGGAGCGTCGGGTTCTCGGGCGACTCGAGGAACACGGCCGCGACGTTCGGGTGTTTCTCGAGCGTGCGCGCGACCTCCTGCGTGTTGCCCGTGTCGCAGAACACGGCCTCGACGCCGAACTTCGAGAGGTTGCGCAGGAAGCTGTCCGTGCAGCCGTAGATGTTGCCCGCGAGGACCGCGTCGCCCGACCGCACGAGCGACAGGAGGAGCGTCGAGATCGCGCCCATGCCCGAGCCGAAGATGAGGCAGCCGATCGTCGGCTCCCTCTCGTCGGCCGCGAGGGCCTTCTCGATGACGTGCTGCGCCTCGAGGCGGAAGAGGACCCTCTCGAGGTACTCGGACGTCGGGTTGCCGAGGCGCGTGTAGATGCGCGCGTAGGGCCGCTCGCCGCCCTTGGACGTCCCGAGGAAGCGGTCGGCGCCGTCCTTGACGTCGCGGAAGGCGAACGTCGACCGCTGGTGGATCGGCGGCAGGCCCGTGCCCGCCGCGAGCGACCGGAACACCCCCTCGTCGAGCTGGCGGACGTCGTCGCGCACCCAGCGGGTCTTGCGGTCGATCCACCAGTCCCAGAACGCGAAGCGGGCGGCGCCGTGGAGGAGGGGGGAGGGGGCGGCGATGCTCATGTCCTGAATTTAGCCCGCGGAGCCCGCCTCGGCACCCCGAAACCGAGCGTAAGGTTGGTTTCTGAGCACCGGCGCCCTACAATCGGCCGGAAGTTTGCCCCAAAGGAGACCCCGTGGCCGACGGTGCCCCGCAAGTCGAACTGAGACGGAGTCCGCGCAGCAGCGTGCGGATCCCGATCGCGGTGCGTCACGAGGGCGAGCGCTTCAGGGGCACGACCTTCGTCGTGAACGCGCACGGGGCGCTCGTCGGCGCCCACCGCAACATCCCGATGGGCGACATCTTCGAGCTCGAGAACGTCAGGACCCGGGTCTTCTGCCACTGCCGCGTCGTCTGGCACGGCGGCCTCGCGAGCGACGGATTCTTCCGGCTCGGCGTCGAGATGCTCGAGGCGTTCCCCGCGGTGTGGGGCGCCGACTACCCTCTCGGGGCCTCTTCGGCGTCCTGACCCGCGAGCTTCTTCGCCGCCGCGCGCGTCTCGACGTCCTCCTCCTTCTCGCCCTCCTCGCGGAGCGCCTTCAGGCTGAGCCCGCCCGCGAGGAGGAACACGAGGCCGAGGAGCGTGACCGGAACGAACGACAGGGCGTGCGACACGAGGGCGAACGCGCCGGCCGTGTCCTTCGAGACCCCGTAGAAGCCCGTGAGGGCGTACGCGACGGCCGTGTGGTAGCCGCCCACGCCGCCCGGCGTCGGGATGGCGAGGCCGAGGATCGCCCACGCGATGACGAAGAACGACACGGGATAGGCCACCCTCAGGTCGAAGGCGAGCAGCGTCATCCAGACCTGCGCGGCGATCAGGCACCAGAGGGCGACGGAAGAGACGGCGACGACGGCGACGTCGCGCGCCGTCCCGAGCGCGCCGAGCCCGTCGAGGAACGAGAGGAGGATCGCCTCGATCCGCGCGGCGAGCCGCTCCGGCAGCGGTCCGAGGAGAGGCTTGACGAAACGGTCGGTGCGCGCGGGCTTCGCGGCGAGGAAGCCGAGAACGACGAGACCGGCGAGCGTGCCCGCCCCGAAGAGGAGCGCGAAGCGGCGCAGGAGCGCGAAACGCCCCGCGGCCTCCCCGCCCATGTCCTGCGGCGCCCAGCCGACCGCGTAGACGACGAAGAGGAGCACGCAGGTCACGAGGTCGATCAGGCGCTCGAGGGCGATCGACGCCAGGCACGGCGCGACCGGAAGCCCGGCGCGGCGCGCGAGCGCCACGGGCCGGACGATCTCGCCCGCGCGGGCCGGCAGGAGCGTGGAGGCGGCGAAGCCGATGGAGGTCGCCGAGTTCAGGTCGTACGCGGACGGGCGCCCGGCTCTCTTCAGGAGCAGTCCCCACCGCCACGACCGGAACAGGGGAGTCGCGACGAGGCCGCAGACCGTCGCGAGAACGAGCCATCCCACGTGCGCGGCGCGAATCGCCCGGCCGACGGCCGCGAAGTCGAGCGTCCGGAGGAAGAGGGCGAGGAGGACGGCGGCGAGCGTGATCGAGACCGCGACCCGGAGGATCTTCCGGTTCCTTTCGGAGGCGCTCACCGGGCGATGGTAGCCCACACCTGCGGTAGGCTCGCTCCGTGCGCGGCGTCCCGGTCTTCTACGATCCCGTCTTTCTCGAGCACGACACGGGCCCGTACCACCCCGAGAACGCGCACCGGCTCGAGGCCACGATCGAGGCGCTGCGCGCGGAAGGCATCCCGTTGCTGTGCCCGCCCGACCCCGAACGCACGCTCGCGGCGCTCGAGCGCGTCCACGACCCCGCGTACGTCGCCCGCCTTCGAGGCGGCGTGCCGCGCGGCGCCCGAGGGCGACACCGCGGCGTTCTCGCTTTTCGACTCGCCGGACAACCCGATCTCGGCGGCCACGTTCGCGGCCGCGTATCGGGCGACGGGGCTCGTCCTCGCCGCCGTCGACGCCGTCCTCGAGAAGCGGTCCCACGCCGTCTTCGTCGCGTCCCGGCCCCCGGGGCACCACGCCCTGCGTGCGCGGGCGATGGGCTTCTGCTTCTTCAACACGATCGCGGTCGCGGCGCGCGACCTCGTCGAGCACTGGGGCGCGTCGCGCGTCCTCGTCGCCGACTTCGACGTCCACCACGGCAACGGCACGCAGGAGATCTTCTGGGAGGACGGGCGGGTGGCCTACCTCTCGGTCCACCGCTTCCCGTTCTACCCGGGCACCGGCGCCGCGGAAGAGACGGGCGGAGGCAAGGGGCGCGGCGCGACGGTGAACGTCCCGCAGCGGGCCGGCGCCGGGGACGGCGCCTACGCGGGCGGATTCTCGGCCGCCCTCGAGGCGCTCGCGGAGCGGTTCAGGCCGGAATTCGTCCTCGTGTCGGCCGGGTTC
The DNA here is from genome assembly GCA_963776915.1 of uncultured Acidobacteriota bacterium. Taxonomy (GTDB): domain Bacteria; phylum Acidobacteriota; class Thermoanaerobaculia; order UBA5066; family UBA5066; genus Fen-183. The sequence continues at coordinate 124,340 of CAVZPE010000004.1, forward strand.
GACGCCCACGAGGCCGACCCGCTCGGGGGAATGCGCGTCACGACCGAGGGCTTCGCGTGGATGTCGCGCGCGCTCGAGGAGGTGGCCGAGACGTTCGCGGGCGGGAGGCTCGTGTCGCTCCTCGAGGGCGGCTACGACGCGGGCGCGGTGGGGCGCAGCGCGGTCGCGCACGTCCGCGTCCTGGAGCACGGCGCCACGCTCGCGTAGCAGGCCTCGCGTAAATGGCTCATTTGACAGAGCCTTTAGGGCCCGTTAGACTCAATACGCGTCAATCTCTCTTCTCGTATCGGTGTCCCGAGCGTTCCCGGGTATGTTCTCTCGACGCACGGAGGCTCGTGATGATTCGGAAGGCCCTGCTTTTCTCGGCGGCCGTCGCGGCTGCGGTCCTTTTCGCGGCGCCCCCGGCCGCCGCCCGCCTCGCGGAAGGGCGGCACGCCCTCGCGTGCCCCTCGCAAACGCTGGGCTCCGTGGACGTTCCGGCCGACGGCGCGACCGTTTCCGGGTACGTCGTCGTCAAGGGCTTCGCGCTGGACGGGAACATGGTGTCCAACGTCGATGTCTTCGTGGACGGCACTGACGACGCGAACCGGGTGACGACGGCCGGCGGCGCGAACATCAACCTGCCCCGTCCCGACATCCTCCAGGCCTTCCCGCAGTACGCCGGCACGCCGGGCCAGTATCCCGGCTGGCAGGCGTCGTTCAAGGCGTCGAGCTTCTCGAACGGCTCGCACACGATCTACGTCCAGATCACGGACGTGAACGGCTGCTCGTACTTCCTGACGCCGAAGGCGATCAAGGTCGACAACGCCGCGAACCAGCCGCCGTTCGGGAACATGGACTTCCCGCAGCCGAACAGCTCCGTGGCCGCCAACGGCGTCCTCACGGTCGCCGGCTGGGCCCTCGACGACCGCAAGATCGACCACGTCGACGTCATCGTCGACGGGCTCCTCGAGCGCCAGGCCATCACGGGCATCTATCGCGCCGACGTGGCCGCGAACTTCCCGGACAACCCGGCCGCGATCGTCGCGGGGTTCGTCCTGAACATCGACTCGACGCGTTACACGAACGGCGTCCACACGGTGACCGCGCGCGCCGTCGACGACCAGGGCCAGCAGGGATTCATCGGCTCGGCCCGCGTCCAGGTCTTCAACAACGCCCCGAACCTCGGGCCGATCGGCGAGGTCGAATTCCCGCTCCTGAACGCGAACTGGTTCGGCAACTGCTTCCCGGTCTCGCCGGGGGGGCCGTCGGGGAGCCCGGGCGACATCATCGACCCCCGCCTCCTCATGTTCGTGAACGGGTGGGCCCTCGAGGCCTCGCTCGAGAACACGGGCGGCGTCTCGGAAGTGCGTCTCGCGCTGGACGGCGTGCCCATCAAGAACTCGCGCGTGAACTGCCACCGCGAGTTCCTCCTGTCGAACGCCCTCATCGACTGCTACGGCTACTACCGCCCGGACATCGAGGTCCTCTACCCGGGGTTCGCGCAGGCGCCGAACGTCGGATTCCAGTTCTTCGTCGACGTCGGCTACCTCATCACCCAGAAGGGGTTCAAGGAGGGCGCGCACATCCTCCAGGTCTCGGCGGTCGACAAGAAGAACACGAACGTCCTCCTGAAGGAGATCCCGATCGAGATGGAGTGCGCGTCCGGTCAGCTCGACCCGCCGCCGCTCGGGTACATCGACGACCCGACGAACTACAAGTTCATCGGCGGCGTGTTCCCGGTCATCGGGTGGGCGCTCGACCTCGACGTCGTCCGGAAGGTGCGGATCGAGATCGACGGCGTGCCTCAGGTGGACGCCGTGACGGGCGTGGACACCGCCGACTACGGCTACGCGAGCCCGGACGTCGCGCTCGCGTATCCCTTCTACCCGCAGCGCGCCAACGCCCGCTTCCGCTTCTACCTCGACACGACGAAGCTCTCGAACTCCGAGCACGACCTCCTGATCGAGGTCACGGACGCGCGCGGCAACGTCCGCTCCGCGGGCACGCGCCGCTTCATCGTGGACAACAACACGCTCGTCCGCTGACCCGGGCGGACGCGAGAGAAGAACGAAGAGAAGATTTTCTTAGAAGGTAAGAGGGGAAGGGCCCGGCGCACTGCCGGGCCTTTTCATTTGGGCACGGCCGCGCCGCGGCACGGGCACCTTCTAGGAAATCTCTTGCGGGCGCAAAGCGCCCGCTCCGGGGCGCGCGCCTCCGGCGCGCGCCCCGTGCGCCGAAGGCGCGTCGGGCGCGCGAAGCGCGCTCCGAAGCAAAATCTCCTATCCTCCGGTTCCTCCGATGCAGCCCGCCCAGAAGAGGTTCCTGATCCGGTTCGCGCTCTTCCTGGTGGGCTTCTACGCGCTCGTCGCGGTCCGCCCCGTCAACGACGCGGTCGTGGTCCCGTTCACCGCGTTCCTCGTGAAGGTCTCGGCCGGAATCCTCCGGGTGATCGGCGAGAACGTGCTCACGCAGGGGACCGTGATCCGGTCGGCCCTGTTCGCCGTGGACGTCAAGAACGGGTGCAACGGCGTCGAGGCGACGCTCCTCCTCCTCGCGGCGATGCTCGCGTTCCCGGCTCCGCCGAAGGCGCGCGCCGGAGGGATCGCGGCGGGGCTCGTCGCGATCCAGGGCGTGAACCTCGTGCGGATCGTGTCGCTCTTCTGGCTCGGGGCGCACCGCCGCGACGTGTTCGACCTCTTCCACGCGGCGATCTGGCAGACGCTCCTGATCCTCCTCGCGGTCGGGATCTTCCTCGCGTGGGGCCGGCGGCTCCGCGCCGGAGAGGGCGCTGAGGCTCGCCCTTAGGGCCGCCCTCGGCTTCGCGGCCGGGCTCGCGCTCTGGTGGATCGCGACGCCCGCGTACGACCGCGTCCTCGCGGGCCTCGCCGAGCCGGCGGTCCGCCTCCTCGAGCGGCCGCCCGCGACGCGCCTCTACGCCGACGGGCGCCGCGTCGCGATCGACCGGGCGGACTTCCCGTCCACGTCCGACCGGCCGGACCTCCCGGCCGACGACCTCACGTTCGACGTGATCCTGCTCGCGTCCCTCGCCGGCGCGACGCCGGGACTCTTCCGGGACCGCGCCATGCGGGGCCTCGCTCTCTCGTGCGGCATCCTCTTCGCGCTGCACGTCGCGGCGCTCGTCGCGGCCGTCGAGTCCTTCTACGCCACGCAGCTCGGGGCCTGGAGCACGGCGAACTACGGCGCGTTCGCCCGCAACTTCTGGGGCACGGCCTCGCACTTCTGGCGGTTGGCCGGCTGCTTCGCCGCGCCGTTCCTCCTGTGGTGGGTCCTCATCCGGCCCGCGGGCGCGGACGACACCGCTCCCGGGACCCCGGCGAGGAAGGGGAGTCCGTGGAAGAGGCGGAAGAGGGGATGAGCGGCCGGGCGCAGCCCTAGCGGTAGACGTCCTTCCGGTGCCCGATCTTCACGACCCAGACGACGAGCTCTCGATCCGCGATCGAATACAGGATTCGATAGTGCCCCTGGCGGACCCGGTAGCGGTCGTCGTACCCCGCGAGCTTCTCGCTTCCGGGAGGCCGAGGGTCCCGGGACAGCGAAGAGATCCGCGCGAACGCGCGCTCCCGGTCCTTCCGCGGCAGGGCCACGATCTCCCTCACCGCACTCGCCTTGAAGAAGACCCTATAGGAGCCCACGGCGCCTGAAGTCGCGGACGACCGTCTCGAAGGGGATGGCCTTCTCCTTCCGGCGTTCGTCGAAGGCCTCGAGGTCTTCCGCGTCCTCGGAGAGGGCGCGACGAACGGAGTCGTTCACGACCTCCGAGATCGTCTTCTCACAGGCGGCCGCCTTGAGGCGCAGGGCCTTGTGTACGGCAGGCTCGAAGTAGACCGTGGCCCTCCTGGCGCTCATGAGACACAGGATAGCGTCATGACGTCATGACGTCAAAACGCTCAGGGCCGGGCCGCCGGCCGTCAGGGCTTCAGCGGCCCCTTGAGGTCGGACTTCTTCGCGAGCAGCATCTGTTCGTGGGCCATCGCGAGCTTCTCGGCCTCCGGGAAGAGCGTGAGGGCCTTCTTGAGCTGGACGTCGTTCTCGAGGCTCGCCTTGTAGCCGGCCTCGCGCCCGAACTTCGCGGTCAGGATCTCCTCGCGGAGGGCGCGGTCGACGACGAGCGGGTCCTTCTCCTCGGCGTAGAGCGCCTGGGCGCTCCTGTCCAGGGCGAGATCCTGCTTGCCGTCCACGAACTTGAAGAAGTCCTGCTTCACGGCGTCCGTGACGGGGAAGTCCCGCGGGATCGTGGCGTGCTTGGCGAGGTAGTCGACCGCGAACTCGAAGAAGAGGCCGCGCGCGTAGAGGGTCGTCGCGAAGCGCGAGAGCGTCGGAGCCTTCACGAAGACGTCCGGCGTGATGCCGCCGCCGCCGTAGACGGTGCGGCCGGCGTCCGTCTTGAACGCCTCCTTCTTCTGTGACGAGGCCGCGTCGCGGGCCGGACCGGTCTCCTCGGCGTCGCCGCCCTCCTCGTCCTCGGGCGAGAGGTACTCGAGGACGTCCTTGTAGTCGCGCTGGATGCAGCGGCCCGAGGGCGTGTAGTACTTCGCGGACGTGAGCGCGAGGCCCGCGCCGTCCGAGAGGTTGTAGACGGACTGGACGAGGCCCTTGCCCCACGTCGTCTGGCCGACGATGACGGCGCGGTCGTGGTCCTGGAGCGCGCCCGCGACGATCTCCGAGGCGGAAGCCGAGCCCTTGTTCACGAGCACGACGACCGGGATCCGCGCGTGGCTGTTCTTGCCGGGGGCCGAGAAGCTCTGTTCCTGCGAGCCGCCCCGGCCGCGGGTCACGACGACCTTCTCGTTCTTCGAGAGGAAGAAGTCCGACACGGCGATGGCCTGGTCGAGGAGGCCGCCCGGGTTGCCCCTCAGGTCGAGGACGAGCTTCTTCATGCCCTGCTTCTCGAGCTTGTCCCAGTTCTCGGCGATCTCGGGCCCGGACGTGTGCGTGAAGTCCTTCAGGCGGATGTAGCCGACGCCGGGCTCGACGAGGAAGGCGTACGAGACCGAGTTCGTCGGGATCTCGGCCCGCGTCACGGTCATCTGAAGCGGGTCGTCGAGGCCCGGCCGGAGGATCGTGATGTGGACCTTCGTGCCCTTCGGGCCCTTCAGCTTCTTGACGACGGCGTCGACCGGGAGGTCGTCGATCGGCTGGCCCTCGACCCTGTCGATCACGTCGCCGGCGCGGATGCCGAGCCGGTCCGCGGGCGAGCCCTCGACCGGCGTGATGACCGTGACCTTCCCGTTGCGCTTGCTGATGATGATGCCGAGGCCGTAGAAGGACCCGCGCTGCTTCTCGACCATCGAGGAGTACTCCTCGGGCTCGAGGAAGTTCGTGTGCGGGTCGAGCCGGCCGAGCATCCCGTGGATCGACGCGTAGACGAGCTTGTTCGCCGGGACGTCGTCCGCGTACCAGGCGCGCGCGGTCGCGAGGATGTCGGAATACTCCTTGAAGCCGGGGTTCGTGGCGTCCGAAACGGCCGCGAGCCGTCCGCCCACGATGCCTCCGCCGACGGTGACGGCGAGGAGGAAGACGGCAGCGGCCAGGGCGCGCCGGACGGCGCGGGAGCGGGGCGAAGCGGGGGATTCAGTCACGTGGAAAGGCCCTCCCGGACTCGATGAGACTAACACGCAGGGAAAGCCCGGCGCCTTGACTTCGCCCGGTGCCGAGCGGAGCATCGGCGCTCCAGAGGGAGGGGACCGGATGGGCAATCTCGGGATGCCGGAACTTCTCATGATCGTGGTTCTGGCGCTGCTCCTGTTCGGCCCGAAGAAACTCCCCGAGATCGGGAAGCAGGTCGGCAAGGCCCTCGGCGAGTTCAAGCGCGCCTCGAACGACCTCAAGCGCACGATCGAGGACGAGATGGAGAAGGCCTCGTCCGGCCTGAAGATCGACGACCCGCCGAAGGGTGAGAGCGAAAAGGCCGGCCCCGCGAACGCCGACGCCGCCCCCGCCGTCGCACCCGCCGACGGCACGGTCGCGCGCCCGTCCGAGACGACGAAGACCCCCGCGCCGTGACCGACGCCTCTCGCCGCCTCGGAGGCGACCCGGAGGAAGAGCTCCCGCGCATGTCGTTCCTCGAGCACCTCGAGGACCTCCGCAAGCGCCTCTTCTGGTCCGCGTTCGCCGTCGCGGGCGGTTTCCTCGCTGTGCTGGTGGAAGGCGAAGCCGATCTTCAACTGGCTCGCGAAGCCCGTCCTTTCCGCGCTGCCGCCGGGATACGAAGCTCGCGTACACGCAGCTCACCGAGCCGTTCATGCTCTACATCAACATCGCCCTCCTCGCGGGCGTGTTCGTGGCGAGCCCCGTGATCCTCTACCAGATCTGGCTCTTCGTCGCGCCCGGCCTCTACCGGAACGAACGGCGCTGGGTCTGGCCGTTCGTGATCCTCTCGGTGCTCTTCTTCGTGGGTGGCGGGTACTTCGGCTACGCGGTGGGATTTCCCATGGTCGCGAAGTTCCTCGTCTCGACCGGCGAGGATTTCATGCCGGTCATCAAGATCGACGACTACCTCGACATCACGTCGAAGATCCTCCTCGGCATGGGCCTCGTCTTCGAGACGCCGATCCTGATCTTCTTCCTCGCGCGGATGGGCGTCGTCACGGAGAAGTGGCTCCTCGCGAAGTTCCGGTACGCCGTCCTCGTCATCTTCATCATCGCGGCGCTCATCACGCCGACGCCCGACATCCCGACCCAGTGCGCCTTCGCGCTCCCGATGTGCGCGCTCTATCTCCTGGGCGTCGCCATGGCCTGGATCTTCAAGAAGCGCGAGCCGAAGACCGGAGACGAGTCCGAAGCCTGAGGCCGGCGTCCGCGCGCCCCCCGAGACTCAATCGCTGAGGTATCGTGCGCGCGGTGCGCGACAGGCTCACGAAGGTCTTCAAGGCGTTCACGTACCGCGACTTCAGCCTCTTGTGGGCCGGGGCGTTCACGTCCAGCGTCGGGACCTGGATGCAGTCGGTCGCGCAGAGCTGGCTCGTCCTGACGATCTCGGGCAACCCGCAGTACCTCGCGTGGGCCGACGCCCTGCAGCAGGCGCCCTTCATCGCGTTCTCGCTCGTCGGCGGCGTCCTCGCGGACCGCCTGGACCGGCGGCGGATCCTCCTGCTCTCGCAGGTGGTCCAGCTCACGTCGGCGTTTCTCCTGGCGTTCCTCGTCTACACGCACCGCGTCGAGGTCTGGATGATCCTCGCCCTGTCCCTCGTCGTCGGGATCGCGATGTCCTTCGGCGGCCCCGCGTACCAGGCGCTCGTCCCGACGCTCGTCGACCGGGAGGACCTCCCGAACGCCGTCGCCCTGAACTCGATCCAGTTCAACCTCGCTCGCGTGATCGGCCCGGTCCTCGCCGGGGCCGCGTTCGCGACGCTCGGAGCGGCCGCGTGCTTCGGCCTCAACGGCCTCTCGTTCTTCGCGGTCATCGTCGCCCTCCTCTTCCTCCGGCGGGGAGCCCCGACGGGGGCGGCGAGCGGGAGCGTCCTCGACAACCTCAAGGCGGGCCTCGACGGCCGCGCACTCCGACCGCGCGCTCCGCGGCCTCATCGCCCTGTCGTTCATCGGGAGCCTCTGCGCGTTCCCGCTCCTGACGTTCCTGCCGGTCTTCGCGAAGAACGTCTTCAAGGGCGACGTGAAGGTCCTCGCGACGTTCCTCGCCGTGTTCGGCCTCGGGGCCGTCGTCGGCGCGCTGGGGGCCGCCGGCTTCGGCCACGTCAAGAGGCGCGGCGCCGTGGCGGTCGCGATGCAGATGACGCTCGGCGCCCTCATGATCGGCTTCGCTCTCTCGCGGACGAAGTGGCTCTCCTACCCGCTCCTCTTCCTCGCGGGCGCGGCGCTCATGATCGTCTTCGCGATGTTCATGACGCTCGTCCAGACGAACGTCGACGACGCCATGCGCGGGCGCGTCGTGAGCGTCTACTCGCTCGCGTTCCGCGGGGCGATGCCGCTCGGGAGCGTGATCGCGGGCCTGCTCGTCGGGCTCATGCCGGCGCCGTGGGTCCTCGCGGGGAACGGGGCGCTCCTGCTCCTCGTCGGAACGACCGTGTTCCTGAGAAATCACCCGGAGGGAGTTCCGAAACTCTAGGTCCCCCCTACGGCCACGTCCTCCAGTCGCTCGTCTCCATCTCGAGGGCGACGGCCCGGCGGCCCCGGTGCATGTTCAGGAAGATCCTCTTCGGGACCCACAGCGGGGCGACGTCCGGGCGCAACCGCGGGAGCTCCTCGAACGTGGCGCGGATGAAGGCGATGTCGAGGATGCGCGGGTCGACGGTCGTCTTCACCTCGATCTGCGCCGCCGTTTGCGTCTTCGGGTCCAGGAAGAGGACGGCGTCGTCGAGGGGCCGGCCGAGTCCGCGGCCGTGCATCCGGATGAGCCCGGGGTGATCCGCCTCGGCGGGCAGGATCTCCGCGCGCTTCGCCCACTCCGCCACGCGCTCCGGGGAGAGGCGCGCGTAGTACTGCATGAGGTCCTGCGCGATCTCCGAGAGGCGGTCCTCCTCGGAGCCCGACGGCGGCGTGTAGACGCGCGCGCGCGGGTCGTTCTCGGCGTAGGGAGTCGGCTGGGGCGACTTGTCGTACCGGACGATCTTCTTGACGAGGCCGCCGTCCGGCCCGAGGTGGACGTCCTCGATCTTCGACATCCGCATCGTCCCGTCGACCGTCATCTCGGTCTTCAGGCGCCACTGGTAGTTCGAGAGGCGCTCGCGCTCGCGCCTGAGACCCTGACCGACGTCCGGCTTGGACGGGGTGGGCTCTTGCGCGCCGAGGGGCATCGCGCTCAGAGTGGCGAGGAGAAGCGCGGAGGCGAGCGGCGGAGTCACCCGGCGCATGGTGCCACACCTCCGCGGGAGGACCCATGAGGTTCGAGACGCTGGCCGTTCACGCGGGACGGCGCCCTGAGACCGAGACCGGCTCCGTCGCGCCGCCGATCTACCTCTCGACGACGTTCGAGCGCGGCGAGACGGGAGTCCCGCTCGGAGGGCACACGTACATCCGGGAATCGAATCCGATGCAGACGCTCCTCGAGGAGGCGCTCGCGCCGCTCGAGGGCGGGGAAGCGGCGCTCGTCCTCGGCTCGGGGATGGCGGCGGGCGTCGCGGTCTTCCAGGCGCTCCCGCGGGGCGCGCACGTCCTCCTCCCGGACGACGCGTATTACGGGTGGAAGGCGGTGGGCCAGGAATTCTTCCCGCAATGGGGCCTGACGGCGTCGTTCTGCCCGATGGACGATCTCGCGGCGGTCGCGAAGGCCCTCCGCCCCGGGACGAAGCTCGTCCTCGTCGAGTCGCCGTCGAACCCCCTCATGAAGGTGGCGGACCTCGCCGGGATCGCCGCCCTCGCGAAGGAGGCGGGGGCGCTCACGCTCGTGGACAACACGTTCGCGACGCCCGCGCTCCAGCGCCCGCTCGACCTCGGCGCCGACATCGCGCTCCACTCGGCGACGAAGTACTTCGGCGGCCACAGCGACGTGCAGGGCGGAGCGCTCGTGTTCCGGAGGAAGGACGACCTCTTCGCGAGGGTCGCCCACGTGCGGCACCTGCTCGGGGCGGTCCTCGCGCCGTTCAACGCGTGGCTCGTCCTGCGCGGCCTGCGCTCGCTCGCCGTGCGGGTGAACGCCCAGAGCGCGAACGCGCTCGCGCTCGCGCGGGCCCTCGAGGCCCACCCGAGGGTCGCGCGCGTGAACTACCCGGGGCTCGCCTCCCATCCCGGCCACGCCGTCGCGGCGCGCCAGATGTCCGCTTTCGGGGGGATGCTCTCCTTCCACGTGAAGGGCGGGCGCGACGCCGCCCTCGCGGTCGTCGCGAAGGCGAAGCTCTTCGTGCGGGCGACGTCGCTGGGCTGCGTCGAGAGCCTCCTCGAGCACCGCGCGTCGAGCGAGGGCGAGGCCTCCACGACGGCGCAGGATCTCCTGCGCGTCTCCGTCGGCCTCGAGCACCCCGACGACCTGATCGAGGACCTGGCTCAGGCGCTGGGCTAGGGAAGCGGCAGAGCCGACCAGGCCTTCTTCAGGGGGAACGGGAAGATCCTCGAGTCGGGCCTCGACGTCCGCACGAATACCCGCGCCCTCTGGTCCCGCGAGGAGCAGCCGGATGTCGAGGAGATCCTGCGGTCCTCCGGCTTCGAGCTTCAGGAGGACGAGGTCCGCGGCGTCGGCCACCGGGAGGTCTTCTCCTCCGACGTGCAGCCTCCGCCGCCGGGACAGAACCTCCGGATGCCAGGAGGATCTCCCGACGACGACGTCGACGGGCTTCTCTCCCGCTTCCTTCAGGCGAACGACCCCGAGAAGCGGATCGTCGAAGTCCCCGCGCCGCACTTCGACCCGCGTCCCCTGCTTTCGAAGAATCTCCCAGAAGGAGTCTTCGAGGATCGCCGGGTCGACGCTGAGGAGGTCTGCGTCCTCCGTGTATCTCGTGATGCCGTGGACGGCAAGGGCCACTCCGCCGATCAACGCCGCGGGGGAGGAAGCCTCCGCGAGATGGCGAACCGTTCGCCCGAGGAGCGTCATCCTCGCGGCTGTTCCATCACGCGCGAGAAGCGCCGGCCGGCGTGCGTGAGGAGGCGTGCTCGGCGCGCCGCCTCCTCGCGGCTCGTCCCCTCGGGAAGTCCGGCGAGGAACAGGTCGAGCGCGAGGGGGTCCTCTCGAAGAGCTTCCGCAAGGCGGCTCTCCGGCGTGCCCCGAAAGAACTTCGCGGCATCGGAGGCCAGGTCGCGCGCGTTCGTCTTCCTGGGCATGGCTTCTCATTTTACGACGCCACTTGCCCGAATCGACGCCAACCGGCACCATGGACGCCCCCGTGCCGGCCTTCCGCGACCACGACAAGCTCTTCCACAAGTTCAACCCCGACCTCGGACCGGGGCGCGTCGAGCAGGTCGACGGGCGGCGGATCGTCGTCTACTTCCCGGCCGCGGACACGCGCCTCACGCTCGCGGCCGACGACAGCGCCCTCCGGCCCATGCCGGTGCGCGCGGGCCAGAAGGCGCGGCTCGAGGGCGAGGAGCAGGAAGTCCTCGTCGACGAGGTGTCCGCGGACCGGGTCCGCCTCGCGGACGGGCGCGTCGTTGCGGCCGCCCTGCTGTGGCCGCTGGCCCCGCCGGACGACCCCGTCGACCGGCTCGGCGCCCTCCAGACCGACCGGGCGGCCGCCTTCCGGAATCGCCTCGACGGCCTCCTCCTGACGGAGGTGCGGCAGGCCCGCGGGCTCGGATCGTTTCTCGGCGGGCGGATCTCGATCTTCCCGCACCAGCTCCACGTCGCCGAGCGGGCGACGGCGAGCGATCCGGTCCGCTGGCTCCTCGCGGACGAGGTCGGCCTCGGGAAGACGATCGAGGCGTGCCTCATCCTCTCGCGGCTCCTGCGCACCGAGCGCGCCGACCGCGCCCTCGTCGTCGCTCCCGCGACGCTCACGGTCCAGTGGCTCGGCGAGCTCTACCGCAAGTTCCACCAGACGTTCGTGCTCCTCGACAGGCGGCGGCGCGAGGACGTCGCGAAGGAGCACGGCGAGGGGTTCAACCCCTTCGAGGCGCACCGCCGCGCCATCGTCGCGCTCGAGGACCTCACGGGGGAGCCCGGCCTGGCGAAGAAGGCGGAGGCGGCGGGATTCGACCTCCTCGTCGTGGACGAGGCCCACCGCCTCGAGCGCGCGCGCGGCGAGGCGGGAAGCGACGCGTACCTCGCGGTCGCGCCGCTCACGCGCGCGGCCCGGCACGTCCTCCTCCTCTCGGCGACGCCGCTCGAGTCCGATGCGCACGCGTTCTTCCGCCTCCTCGAGCTGCTCCGCCCCGACGCCTACACGAGCGAGGAGGACTTCCTCGCCTCGCTCCGGCGCGAGACCCCGCTGCCGCCCTGCACGAGCGCGACGCGGCGCGTCGACATCGGCGGGCTCCAGCCCCGCGTCCCCCGGCCCGTCGACCTGAACCGCTCCCCGGCGGCCGAGGGCCTCACGGGCGACGACACGGCCGACGCGGACGACCCGCGCGTCGCGTGGATCGCGGAGCAGGACGCGGCCTGGCGGGCGGAGGGGCTGGCGAAGACTCTCGTGTTCGTCCACGAGCGCGCGACGCTCTCGGCCCTCAAGGCGCGCCTCGAGTCGGCCACGCGCAAGCGCGTCGCGATCTTCCACGAGGAGCTCACGCCCGAACGCGGCGACGTCGAGGTCGCCGAGTTCCGCCGTCCGGACGGCCCGTCGATCCTCATCTCGACGGAGGCGGGCGGCGAGGGGCGGAACTTCGAGTTCTGCCGCCGCCTCGTGCTGTTCGACCTGCCGGCGGATCCGGCGGCCGTCGAGCAGCGGATCGGGCGCCTCGACCGCATCAACCGGACGATGCCCGTCGAGATCGTCTACTTCCGCCCGCCGGACGGCTTCGGCCGCGAGCTCGCGACGCTCTTCGAGCGGATCGGCCTGTTCACCTCGCCGCTCGGCGGCCTGGAGCGCTCGCTCTCCGAGGTCGAGGCGCAGGTCGCGCGCGCCCGCAGGCTCGGCAGGCCGCTCCCGGTCGAGGAGCTCGCCGCGGAGGTCGCGCGGGCAGCCGAGGCGCGGCAGAAGGCCGTGTACCACCACCTGCACCGCGACGGCTTCTCTCCCGAGAAGGCGCCGGGGATCCTCGCGCGCGTCCCGACGGACCTCGACGCCCGCATGGAGCGTTTCGTCCTCGAGGCCGCCGATCTCTTCGGTTTCGAGACGGCCGAGCGGCCCGGGAGGAGGACGTGGTACCTCGAGTTCGGCGCGGACGCGCTCGTCGAGCACCTGCCCGGCGTCGCGGGCGGCTCGCGGTGGCTCGGGACCTTCGACCGGGCCGAGGCCGTCGAGAGGGAAGAGCTCGACTTCTTCGCGTCGGGGCATGCGCTCGTCGAGGGGATCTTCCGCGAGCTCGAGGACGGGCCGCGCGGGCGCGTCGCGCTCCTCTCGCTGGAGAAGGCCGGCGTCTCGTCCGCGGGCGTTCTCTTCGCGTTCCGCCGCGGGGCGTCCGTGGAGCTCGTCGCGGCGTCTCTCGACGGGCGCGAGCAGCCCGCGTGGGCGGACCAGATCGTCGCGCGGCGGGCCGAGACGCGCGGCATCCGGCCCGAGGACTGGACGTCCCTTCTCGTGCGCGCCTCCCGGGCCGGCCGCGTGCCGGACTGGGCCGGCCTCGTGCGCCGCCTCGCGAAGAAGGTGCTCGCCGCCCGGCCGGGCCGCCGGCTCGAGGCCGTGGCCGCGTTCCGTCTGAGCCGCTGAACGGGAACCTCCGGGCGTCTCCGGGGTCATAGACTCGCGGGAGACGTCATGAGCCATGCACGCCGGATCGCCCTCTTCGCCGCCGCCGCCCTGTTCGCCGCCGCGACCGCCCGCGTCGCGCTCACGTTCGCCGGAGCCCGCGTGACGGGCGGCGATCCGTGGAAGGAGGTCGAGCGGCTCGTCTCCGAGCAGAAGTTCGAGGAGGCGGCCGCGAAGGCCGGGAAGATCCGCGAGGCGGCGCGCGCCGCCGGCGACGAGACGAACGAGGCGAAGGCGCTCGTCCGCGAGGTCCAGCTGCGGACGGCTCTCCACGGCTACGAGACGTCCGTCCGCTTCCTGAAGGACCAGCCCTGGCCGCAGGACCTGCTGCCGAGGACCACCCTGCGCCTGTTCTACGCGCAGTCCCTCGTGACGTACGCGCAGGCCTACTCGTGGGAGATCGGCCAGCGCGAGAAGGTCGAGTCCGCGGGACCCGTCGACCTCAAGGCGTGGACGCGCGACCAGATCCGGGCCGAGGCCGTGCGCGCGTACGTCGACGTCTGGAAGGACCGCGAGGCGCTCGGACGCGTGCCGGTCAACGCGGTCGCGGAGTTCGTCGAGCCGAACAACTACCCGAAGGAGATCCGCGGCACGCTCCGCGACGCCGCGTCGTACCTCTTCGCGGCCCTGCTCGCGGACACCTCGGGCTGGCGGCCCGACCAGTCGAACGGCGTCTTCTCGCTCGACGCGCAGGCGCTCGTCGCCGGCGATCCCGCCGCCTCGAGGCTCGTGAAGCTCGACGACCCGGCCGTCCACCCGCTCGTGAAGCTCGGCGCCGTCCTCGACGACCTCGAGGCCTGGCACGCCGCGGCGGGCGAGAAGCAGGCCGCTCTCGAGGCGCGGCTCGAGCGGCTGCGGCGTCTCGACGCGGCCCTGACGGACGCCGGCGACCGCGCCGCGATCCGCAGGGACCTCGCGACGAGGCTGCCGGCTTATGCGGACGTCCCGTGGTTCTCGATGGGAAAGGCCCAGCTCGCGGACTTCGTCCGCGAGGACGACAGGCCCGGGAATCTCGTTCGCGCCCGCACGCTCGCCCTCGAGGCGATCCGGGCGTACCCGAAATCGCTGGGAGCGGACCGCGCGCGGTCGATCGTCGGGCATGATCGAGGCCCCCGACTGGCAGATGGCCGCGATGGCGGCGGACGGCGCGGGCCGGCGGTCGATCGAGGTCACGCACCGGAACCTCGCGACGCTCCACTTCCGCGCGTACGCGGTCGATCTCGAGTCGCGCCTGGGCCGCGCGCGGGACTACAACCTCCTCCCGCAGGGGAAGGAGCTCGACGAGCTCGTCGCACGGCAGACGCCCGTCGCGACCTTCGAGGCGGCCCTCGCGCCGACGCCGGACTACAGGTCGCACCGCACGTTCGTGACGCCGCCCGCGCTCGGACGCGGTCTCCACATCCTCGTCGCGTCGGCGGATCCGGGGTTCGCGCCCGACAAGGGCCCGATCCGGGCGGCCGGGATGATCGAGACGGACCTCGTCCTCGCGGTGCGCCAGACGGGCACGAACGCCGTCGAGGCGCGGGCGCTCGCGGGCACGACCGGCCGGCCCGCGGCCGGGACGCGGGTGTCGCTCTACCTCTACGACTGGCAGAAGGGTCACCGCCGGATCGCCGAGGCCACGGTCTCACGGGACGGCCTCGCGACCTTCGAGCCGACGCCCGAGCGAAGCGGCAAGCCGCTGTTTCTCTTCGCGCGGCGCGGGGACGACGTCGCGCTGGACGCCGCGTCCCTCTCGATGTGGACCCGCGGGCAGCCCGGAGAGACGGCCGCCGCACTCGTCTACACGGACCGGAGCATCTACCGGCCGCTCCAGAAGGTGCTCTGGAAGGCGATCGTCTACCGGGGCCGCGCCGACGAGGCGCGGTTCCACGTGGCGCCCGCCGCGACCGTCTCCGTGACGCTCGTCGACGCGAACGGCCAGTCCGTCGAGTCGAAGACCGTCACGACGAACGCGTACGGCTCGGCGGCGGGGGAATTCGCTCTTCCGGCCGGGCGGGCTCTCGGCGCCTGGCAGGTGCGCTGCGACTGGGGCGGCGCGGCCTCGATCCGCGTCGAGGAGTACAAGCGCCCCACGTTCGAGGCGACGCTCCCGGAGTCGAAGGAGGCCCTCCGCCTGAACCGGCCGGCCACGTTCCACGGCGAGGCCCGCTACTACTTCGGCCTCCCCGTCACGAACGGAAGCGTCGCGTGGCGCGTCACGCGCGAGACCGAGTACCCGTGGTGGTGGTGGTGGGGCTGGCTCGGCGGCGGGCGCCCGGCCGGCGCCGAGACCGTCGCGACCGGCAACGCCGCGCTCGGCGCGGACGGGAGGTTCTCGGTCACGTTCACGCCGAAGGCGGACGAGCGCGCGAGCCACGAGCTGACGTACCGCTACCGCCTCTCGGCGGACGTCACGGACGAGGGCGGCGAGACGCGCTCGGCCGAGCGCTCGTTCCGGCTCGGGTTCGTGAGCGTGAAAGCAAGAATAGAGAGAGAAGAGAATTTCTTCTTGGAGGGTAAGAGGGGAGAGGGCGCAGCAAGGATCGTCCGGACCGACCTGGACGGTGCGCCGCGCGCGGGTAAGGGGACGTGGCGGCTGCTACGGCTCATCCCGCCCGAGAAGACCCTCCTCCCGTCCGAATTACCTTCTAAGAAATCCGAAAACGCCGCTGCGTCTCGGGACAACGGTGCCGCGTTGGCGGGGAGCATCGTGACCCCCGGCGACCTGCTCCGCCCCCGCTGGTCGACCTCGTACTCCGTCGACGAGTGGCTGCGCACGTGGAAGGACGGGGCGGAGGAGGCTTCCGGCGCGCTGACGCACGACGCGAAGGGCGAGGCGAAGCTCGAGCTGCCCGCCCTGCCGGCGGGCGCGTACCGGCTGCGCTATTCCACGGTCGACGACTTCGGCGCGAAGTACGAGACGGCGCAGGACTTCCTCGTCGCGGGCGGCGAGGCGGCGCCCGCGCTGCCGCTCGTCCTCCTCGCCCAGTCCTCGTCGGTGAAGGTCGGCGGCGTCGCGCGCTTCTTCGTCGCGTCCGGCCTCCGCGGCCAGACGATGTTTCTCGACGTCGCGCGCGCGGGCCGGCCGATCGAGCGCCGCATCCTGAGGGCCGGAACCGACCCGGTCGTCGTCGAACGGACGATCACCGAGGAAGACCGCGGCGGCCTCGGCGTCACGCTCACCGCCGTGCGCGATCACCAGTTCCTCCAGCAGACCCAGAGCGTCTTCGTCCCGTGGGACGACCGGGAGCTGAAGGTCTCGTTCGCGACGTTCCGCGACCGCCTGCGCCCGGGGCAGACCGAGACGTGGCGCGTGACCGTGAAGGGCGCGAGTCCGGAGCATCCGCTGAAGGAGACCGCCGAGCTCCTCGCGTACATGTACGACCGGAGCCTCGACGCCTTCGCCCCTCACCGGCCTCCCAGCCCGCTCTCGCTCCTCCCGAACCGCGCGACGCCCGATCGTCATTCGCGCGACGCTCGGCCAGGCGCCGCAGCTCTGGCTCACGAGCAGCGGCTTCCCGCCGCCTCCGTCGCCGCCGTACCTGTACCCGGACCGCCTCAAGTTCGAGAGCGGCTACGGGATCGGCGGACCCGGGAGGCGCGGGGTGATGGGCGGCGTGGTCGGCGGCCCGTACCCGGCGTCCGCCCCGATGGCGATGAAGTCCGCGGTGACGCGGCAGGACATGGCCGTCAATGCCGTCGAGGAAGGAAAGGCGGCCGACGCGAAGGACGAACGGTCCGAAGAGGCCGATTATCTTTCTAAGAAGAAAGAGAACGGTTCGATGCGCGCAGACGCCTCAGGCGATGCTTCGGCCGGCACGGCGCTGCGTTCGAACTTCTCCGAGACCGCGTTCTGGCAGCCTCACCTCCTGACGGGCCCGGACGGCTCCGCGTCGATCGAGTTCACCGTGCCGGACTCCGTCACGTCGTGGAGGGTCTTCGTCCACGCCGTCACGAAGGACCTGCGCGGCGGGTCCGTCGACGCGGAGACGAAGACCGTCAAGGACCTCATGGTCCGTCCTTACGTCCCGCGCTTCCTGCGCGAGGGCGACAGGGCCGAGATCAAGGTCGTCGTGAACAACGCGTCCGCGAAGCCCCTGAGCGGGACGCTCGCGTTCGAGATCACGGACCCCGCGACCGGGAAGAGCCTCCTGCCCGCGTTCGGCCTCGCGGACGGCGCGTCGAAGTCCTTCACCGCGCCGGCCGGCGGCGGGACGAACCTCGCGTTCCCGCGTCACGGCGCCGAAGGGCCTGACCACGGTCGCCTTCAAGGCGGTCGCGACCGCCGGAGACCTCTCGGACGGCGAAGTGCGTCCTCTTCCGATCCTCCCGGGCCGGATGCACCTCGTCCAGTCGCGCTTCGTCACGCTGAAGAACAGGGACCGGAAGACGCTCCGCTTCGACGACCTCGCGAAGAACGACGACCCGACGCTCGTGAACGAGCAGATGGTCGTCACCGTGGACGCGCAGCTCTTCTACACGGTGCTCCAGGCGCTCCCGTACCTCGTGAACTACCCCTACGAGTGCACGGAGCAGACCCTGAACCGCTTCCTCTCGACGGGCATCGTCTCGAGCGTCTATCGGGACTATCCGGCCGTCGCGAGGATGGCGGCGGAGATGGCGAAGCGGACGACGCCGCTCGAGTCCTGGGACGCGGCCGATCCAAATCGAAAGATGGCTCTCGAGGAGACGCCGTGGCTCGTGACGGCGAAAGGCGGCCGCGGGGATCTCGACGCGATCGACGTCCTCGACCCGCGCGTCGCGCAGGCGAACCGCGAGTCGTCGCTCGCGCGCCTGCGCAAGGCGCAGACCTCGATCGGGGCGTTCCCCTGGTTCCCGGGCGGCCCGCCGTCGCCCTACATGACGCTCTACATCCTCCACGGGTTCGCGAAGGGGCTGGAGTTCGGGGTCGACGTGCCGAAGGACGTGACGACGCGCGCGTGGGCGTACGTCGCGCAGCACTGGAAAAGCGACTGGCGCTCCTGCATGGCGAAGGACGGCTGCTGGGAGTTCATCACGTTCCTCAACTACGTTCTCTCGGCGTACCCGGACGTCTCGTGGAGCGGCGGCGTCTTCACGGACGCCGAGCGCCGGGAGATGCTGGACTTCTCGTTCCGCCACTGGAAGGCGCACTCCCCGTATCTCAAGGGCTATCTCGCCCTCACGCTCGAGCGCATGGGGCGGCCCGCGGACGCGCATCTCGTCTGGGACTCGGTCATGGACTCGGCGAAGTCGAACGAGGAGCAGGGGACGTTCTGGGCGCCCGAGGACCGCTCGTGGCTCTGGTACAACGACACGATCGAGACGCAGGCGTTCGCGCTGAGGACGCTCCTCGAGCTGGACCCCTCGAACCCGAAGATGGACGGCCTCGTCCAGTGGCTCCTCCTGAACAAGAAGCTCAACCAGTGGAAGTCGACGCGCGCGACGGCCGAGGTCATCTACTCGCTCGTGAAGTACCTGAAGAAGGAGGGCGCGCTCGGCGTCCCCGAGGACGCGACGGTGACGGTCGGGACACAGAAGGTCTCGTTCACGTTCGATCCCGACGAAGTACACCGGCAAGAACAACCGGATCGTGATCCCGGGCGAGAAGGTCGACGCGAAGACCACCTCCACGATCGTCGTCGAGAAGGAGGGGAAGGGCTTCCTCTTCGCGTCGGCCGCGTGGCACTTCTCGACGGAGAAGCTGCCGGCCGAGGATCGCGGCGACTTCTTCAACGTCTCGAGGACGTACTTCCGGCGCGAGAACAGGGGCTCGGGCTTCACGCTCGCGCCGCTCGCCGAAGGCGCGGTCATCCGGCCCGGCGACGAGATCGAGGTCCAGATCTCCCTGAGGACGAAGCACGACGCCGAGTACGTCCACCTGCGCGACCCGCGGGCGGCGGGGCTCGAGCCGGAGAACGTCCTCTCGCGCTGGAAGTGGGACCTCGGGATCGCCTGGTACGAGGAGACGCGCGACTCGGCGACGAACTTCTTCTTCGAGCGCCTGCCCGTCGGCGAGTACACGTTCAAGTACCGCCTGCGCGCGAACATGGCCGGGACGTTCCGGGTCGGCCCGGCGACGGTCCAGTCCATGTACGCGCCCGAGTTCAATGCCTACTCGGCGGGCGCGGTCCTCCGGGTGGCGGGCGGGTCGCCTCCCTGAAGCGCCCGCCCCTCTACCGGGACAGGTCGAACCTCGCGGGCGGGACCGGCTCCACCGCCTGCGTCCATTCGACCGTGAGCGCGCCCCCCGCGGACCCGTCGACGAACTTCTTCGCGGGGATCCGGAACTGGCCGTCCCACGTGAGCTGGAGGCCCGGAACCGGAATCGCCGGGAAGCCCGCCACGGGTGCGGGGAAGTCGGTCGGGCCGTCGAGGAGACCGAAGGTCGGCGCCACGGGGTTGCTCCCCGAGCAGCCCTGTCCGGAGAGCGTGAGCCTGAAGGGCAGGGCTCCCGCCGCCGCGCCGAAGGCGAGGCCGAGGCCTCCCAGGTGCGGGGTGTTCGCGTCCACCTTCGCCGGCGCGGCGAGCACGAGGGCGAGCGGGGCGCCGTTGGTGGCGGACGGGAAGACGCCCGATCCGCTCAGCGTCGTCGTGCACGAGCCGTCGGAGTGGGATCCGGAGCCGGTGAGGGGAAGCGAGGAGTCCTTCGTCGGGACCATGCCACGGAGGGGAAAGACGGGAGGCGCGCCGGGCTTCTCCCGGAAGCTCCCGACGTCGGCCCGGAAACGGAGCTTTCCGTTGCCCTCGAACTTGAGGCCCGGGATACCGTACGCGTTCGACCAGAGATAGTGGAGGGGGACGTTCCACTCGGTGAGCTGGTGGACGTTGCTCTTCCGCGTCCGGCCGAGCTCGCCCGGCACCTCGACGGTGACGTCGCCGTTGGAGCCCGGCCCGGTGGCGGGCAACGCGCAGACGATCGTGTCCCAGGCCCAGGACCTGACCACGAGCTCGCCGCTGCCGGCCATCACCTTGCCCTTCTTGCTCCCGAAGGTGCCCTTGAGGGTCAGTGTCTCGTCGTACTCGTTGACGAGGAGCTCCTCGATGCTGGGGTCGAGGATGACCGAGTTGCCTCCGGCCCGTGGAAACGGGACGAGGTCGGCCCCCGTCACGTTGTCGTGCGTGAGGCCGCGCTTTTTCATGTCGTCGTAGACGAGCTCCCACGGGAACGCCCGCTGGTCGGGGTTCTCCTTCATGAACTTGTTCGCCCCGATGAGCCGATCCACGAAGTACCTCACCGTGCTGAAGCACGTGCCCGAGTTGGCCTTCTCGTTCCAGCCGAAGTACACCCCGGCGCCCGCGGCCTGGCAGGCGTCGATGAAGTCCTGGGGACCCGCGGGATCCTGCGTGTAGGCGCTGTAGCAGGCGTTCAGGAAGACGATGCTGTCGGGCGCGAAATGCCAGTAGGCCTTCACGAAGTCGCCCGTGATTCCGTAATGCGTCTCGACGACGTCCTCGTCCTTGCCGGTGTCCGGATTGAACCTCGTGACGAAGGTCGAAGCCTGGAAATACGTGAGCCTGCCGGCGTCCAGGTCCGCCTTGATGTCGGGAAGGAGCTCCGTGCCCGGGGTGACGGGCGTGGAGGAGAAGAGCGAGTAGAAGCCCCGGCCCGACTTGTCGCTCGTCTTCCACGCCCTGCCGCCGTGCGTGTTGAAGTAGAAGAACCCGTCTCCGGACACCGCGCGCAGCGCCGTCAGCCTCGCGTCGCCGACCTTCCCGGCGCGGATGGCGTAGCCGCCCGGGTTCTCGAGCGGCGCCGCGAGGTCGTACACGGGCTCCTGCGTGAAGCTCATCTCGCCGAACGACTGCATGAGCCGGGCGTATCCCGAGCCCGGCAGCTCCGTGGTCGCGAGGCGCTGCCGGCTTCCGCGGGCGAGGCCCTGCGGGATCGCGTCGAATTCGCGGTTGTCGCTCACCATGTGGAGGCGCCCGTTGTGGAAGACGCCGTAGGCCGTGAGGGACCCCTCGTCCACTCCCGACGCGGCGTACTCCGGCAGCGTGGCCATGTAGGCGGCCACGGCACGGACATAGTCCAGGCGGAAGACGCCCTGGGCGCGGAGGCTCGCGCTCTTCTCCTCGACCTTCCGGATCGCGAGGAGCTCCGCGGACGGCGGCGGCTCCTCCACCTGGAAGGCGACGAACGCCCCGTCGTCGCTCCGCGACTGCGGCTGGCCCCCGTCCACGACGACGGCGTAGGCCAGGAACGGGTTCGTGCCGGTCGTCCGGCTGATGCGCGCGTAGCCGTTCGCGATTCCGGCGTCCGAGAGAACGGCGTTGAACTGGGTCCACTTCCGGGGCGCGAGGGAGACGTCGAACGATTTCGCGATCGACCCGGTGTCGCCGTCGTAGAGGACGACGTGGAGGCCGACCGTGCTCGTGTCGGACTCGCCCGTGTTGACGAGCGCGAGATTCGTCCGGTTCTCGGCGTTCTGCTGGAGGCCGTAGAGCCACGCCGCCGACGTCGCGGCCGTCCCCTGGGCGACGGCGGTGTAGAAGAGCCCGTAGCGCCCGCCGGCCGCCGACGTCTGCGTCCGGCCGCCCAGGAAGACGCCGCCCGTCTCCTCGGAGCCCGTCAGGTGCAGGGCCCCCGCGAACGCGGGGCCGGGCGCGCCGACGCCCGGAACGCCCTGGCTTCTCAGGTACTGGACGAACGCGGGGATGACCCTCTGCTCGCCGGCGGCGAGGGGAATCGAGACGGCCGCCGTCGAATCGGGCGCCTGGACGGCGTCGGCGACGTAGGAGAGACGGACCGTCTGGGGCGTGGCGGAGACGTTCGCGAGGACGACCTCGGTCGAGAACGCCGACGTCTCGACGACCGCGGGGAGGGTGAGGCCGGCCGCTCCGTAAGCGGCGTCCTCGGCCAGGGGGGGAACGAACGAGCCGTCCGAGGTCGTCTGGTCGAGAATCGTCGCGTACGCGAAGTAGGGAGCTCGGCCCGAGATGCGGTCGACCCGCACGTAGCCTCTGTCGAGGCCGACGCTCTTCAGGATCTCGGTGTACTGCGTGAAGGCTCCCGGCGCGAGGGTCACGTCGGGAAGGACCCGGGAGACGGGGTTGGCCGGGTCCCCGGAGGACGCGGTGAGCCGGAGCACGACGCTTCCGGCGCCGGGGCTCCCCGCGTTCAGGAGCGCCACGTTCGAGCGGTCGGTCGCGTCCTGCCTCAGGCCGCAGAGATAGGCGGCGCCGCCGATCCCGTCTCCGAACGCGGGATACGAGAGGCCGGCCCGCCCGCCGGGCACGGCGGTCGTCGTCCGGGCCGTGGCCGCGCCCGCGTCCGCGCTCGAGAGCCCGGTGAAGTCGACGCGAAGCACGCCGCCGCGGTTGCCCGAGGCGGGGATCGGCGTGCCGATGGAGATCAGGTACTGGATGGCGTCGGCGACCGTCTTCTGGCGGCCGGCCGGGAGCGTGTCCGTGGCCGATCCGCCTCCTCCTCCGAAGGCGGCGCTGTACGTGAAGCGGAGGGTCGCGGCCGTCGTCCCGCGGTTCGTCAGCGAGAGCTCGGACGTGTAGAACGACCCCGCGAGTCCCCCGGAGGAGATGACGATCGGCACCGTGAACGAAGACGAGGAGGCGACGGCGGGCGCGGGTGTGGCGAGCAGGCACGCCGCCGCGACGAGGACGGGTCGCCAGAGAAGACACTCATCACGACGAGCCATGGCTGCCTCCGATTTTCGCGAGATGCCGTCAGTATATGGGCGTTCACGAAATCGGGACGAGCGTCGCCTCCATGAACCGCGTGCCCTCGATCGGGTGGTCGTTGTACGGCGGGATGTCGGCGAATCCCAGCGAGAGATAGAGAGCCTGGGCCGCCTTCATGGACGGCAGGGTGTCGAGGCGGACGCGGCGGTAGCCGATCCCCCGGGCCTCGCGGAGGATCTCCTCGACGAGCGTCCTTCCGAGGCCCGTGCCCCGGAAGGCGGGACGCACCCAAAGCCTCTTCAACTCGCAGATCCCCTCTTCGATCCTCCGAATCGCCACGCAGCCCGCAGGCCCGGTATCGGCGAACGCGAGGAGGAGCCGCCCCCCGGGCGGCGCGTACGCGCCCGGCAGGCCGGCCAGCTCGGCGTCGAAGTTCTGGAAGCACAGGGAGAACCCGAGCGACGCCTGGTATTCCTCGAAGAGCGCGCGTGCCGTCGCGAGGTCGGCGGGGGAGACGGCCGCCCGGAGGGCGAAGACCGGGGCGGAGGACCCCGGCGTCGTCACTTGATCCCGAGCGTCGCTGCGCCCGGCACGTCCGCCGGCGCGGCGCGCGCCCGCGCCTTCGCGAGCAGGCGGTCCCGGAAGAGCCCCGGCGGGATCTGCCCTTCCGAGAGGAAGTCCTCGTGGAACCGCTTCTCGGAGAAGGACGCTCCCTCGATCCGCCGGCAGTCGTCGCGCAGGGCGAGGATCGCGGCCTTCCCGAGGTCGTACGTGATCGCCTGCGTCGGCCACTTCGAATAGCGGAACGCCTCCTTGCGCATGGCCTCGACGGCGGCGCGCTCGGCGGCGCTCGGGTTGACCTTCGGGTCCGTCGAGACGGGCCCGAGCACGAACGCGACGTTGCGGGCGAGGTACGTGACGGCCTCGTCGAACGTCATGAACCCGCAGTGCAGGCCCGTGTCCACGACGACGCGCGCGTCGCGCAGGAGCTGGTTCTGGAGCTGGAAGAGGCGCTCCTCCGGCGTGTAGAAGCCGTCGGGATGGCCCTCGCGCGGCTCGCCGACGAGCTGCTCGCAGTAGAGCGCCCAGCCCTCGGAGGACATCGAGTCCTCCCACATCGAGGCGGAGTCCTCGACGCCGCCGGGGAGGAGCCATCGGATCACGGGAATCGACGCGGAGCGCTGGCGCGCGAACTGGTAGTACCAGTCGTGGCCCGGGAAGCCCTCGTGCGCCGCGAGGGAGGCGATGGCCGCCCGGGCGTGCTCGCGCAGCGCCGCGGGGTCGTTTCCCGTCGGGGTCACGTAGAACTGCCCGACGCCGCCCTTCTTGAACTGGGGGGCGGGGTAGTACGCGGCGTCGACCGAGTCGCGCAGGGGGAGCGGCGTGAACACGACGTCCAGCCGGTAGTCGGCCGGCAGGTCGAACATCCCCGTCTGCCGCCCGTACGCGACGAGGCGGCGGCAGGCGTCCCGGTACGACGCGAGCATCTCGTCGTCGGTCTTCGGAATCTCGTCCCACAGCCTCGCGGCGACCGCCGGCAGCGACGCGTCGGACCACCCGTGCGCGGCCGCGATGCCGCGCGCGAGGACCGTCATCGTCGCGAGCGTCGCCGCCACGGACGCCTTCCCGCGGGCGTGCAGCTCGCGGGGCGTCGCGGAGATCCCGAGGTTGTTCTTCAGGGCCCAGGCGTACTCGGTCTCGCCGGCCGCGTAGCGGTCGCGGTCGAACTCCGGCTTCAGGGTCTTTCCGTCCGGCTGCTCGTAGAGCTCGACGAGGCCCTTGCGGAAGTCGCGGAACGCCGACGCCGCCGCCGAGGTCGCGGCGAGGAAGGACGCCCGGCCCGCGTCGTCGAGGGAGGCGCCGGCCTCCTTCGTCCGTCCGGGGAGGGTCTTCTCGAAGTAGACGGCCGTACTCTCCGCCGCCTCGATCGAGACGGTGATGAGCCGGCGGTCCGGGATCGCGTCGCCCGCGGCGCCGCGCCGCACGTTTCCGAGCGCGGTCTTCAGGTAGGCCGGGACGGCGGCCGCCCGGGCGGCGATCGCTTCCCACTCCGCCTTCGTCCCGCGCGCGCCGCCCGCGCCGGGCTCCATGCCCTGGAGCGTCCATTCGATCCCGCGGAGCGGCTCCTCGAGGAAGACGTCGAGAGCCTTCTCGTGGAGGCGGCGCTCGAGGTTGTGGACGAGAAACGCGAGCTGGGCCCTCAGGACGGCCGCGTCGATGCGGTCCTCCTCGGAGAGCTTCTTCGCGTCGATCCTCGCGAGGCGCGCCTCGAATCCCCGCCACTCGTCCCGCTCGGCGAGGAGCGCGGCGGGGGAGTAGTCGCGCAGCTTCCCGTCGAGCGCCGCATAGGCCGGGTCGAGCCCCGCGGCGCCGAGGTACGTCGCGACGACGGGGAACCGGTTCAGGAACGCCCGGACGTAGTCGGCCTCGAGCGCGGCGAAGGGGGGCATCTTCTTCTTCGGAGAGTGCGGAGAAGGGACGGGAAGAGGAGAAGAGGAAGAGGAAGATTTCTGAGAGTGCGCGGGAAGGGCCGCCGCGCAGGCCAGCATGACCGCCGCGCCGGTGGCCAGCCGCGCGAATCGCCCTCTTACCCTTCTAAGCAATTTCCAGAACCTCCCGTCTCGCATCTGCACGACCCGACGAGCGATTGTCTCGCACCCTCGGCGTTCTCGCCGCCGAAGTGAGACGCGATATCAACACGGCCTGATAGAATCCGCGCCGTGAAGATTCTCTTCACGATGCTCAAGGAAGAGAACATCGATCCCTTGAACATCGAGCTCCTCTCGGCTCTCGCGAAACAGGGCGGGCACGAGACGTTCCTCTCCGTGCTCGAGCACGGAGAGCTGGAGCGCGACCTCCGCGCCATCCGCCCCGACCTCGTCGCCTTCAGCGCGAAGACGGGGGAGAGCAACGTCATGTTCGAGGTGGCCCGGGAGATCAAGGAGTCGTTCGGGGACGAGATCCGGACGATCATGGGGGGACCCCATCCGACCTTCAACTCGGCGCGCATGCGGCTGCGCGGCGAGACGCTCGCGGCGCCACTCCCGCGGCCGGGGGCGCACCCGCTGCCTCTCGAGGACACGCACATGGACTTTCTCGCGGTCGGCGAGGCGGACGAGGCGTGGCCCGAGCTCCTCGCGCACCTCGCCGAGGGGCGGTCGCCCGACGACGTGCCCGGGATCGTGACGCGGTCGAATCGCCGGCCGGACGGCACGGTGCCGCTCCGCGACCGCGCGAACTTCCTGGACGACCTCCCGTTCCACGACCGCCCGCTCGTCTACGAGAAGACGCAGCTCAAGTACTTCGGGATGCGGACGTTCATCTCGCAGCGCGGGTGCCCGTACCCGTGCACGTACTGCTTCAACGCGAAGTTCAACGAGCTCTACAAGCGCAAGGGCAAGACGATCAACCGCTACAGCGTCGACCGGCTCCTCGCGGAGCTGCTCGACATCAAGCGGAGCTACGACACCCAGTTCATCAAGTTCTACGACGACATGTTCACGTTCCGCGCGGACGACTGGCTGCGCGAGTTCTCGGAGAAGTACCCGAAGGTCATCGGCCTCCCGTTCCACTGCCTGACGCGGTGCGACCTCGTCCACAAGGACCCGGAGATGATCGACCTCATGCGGGCCGCGGGCCTGCACTCGATCACGATGTCGATCGAGTCCGGGAACGCGTTCATCCGGCAGCACACCTTCAAGCGGACGATGACCGACGAGGAGATCCGCTTCGCCTTCGACTACTGCGCGAAGAAGGGCGTCAAGACGTTCTCGAACACGATCCTCGCGATTCCCGCGCCCGTGATCCCGAGGGTCGACGACCCGCGCTTCGACGAGAAGGCGGCGGACGTCGTCTCCCACCTCGCGACGCACTTCCCGCGCATCAAACGCGAGGGGTTCGAGCCGCTCCTCGCGAGCCGGCCGCTCGAGCCGGCCGCGCGCCGCGAGCTCACCGACCGTCTCCAGGCTCTCGGCCTCCGTCACGACCCGATCGACTACGACATCGAGTCGCTCGACATCAACGTGAACTGCCGCGTGACCTCCGGCGAGTTCGTCCAGCTCAGCCCGTACCCCGGGACGCCCCTGACGGACTACACGATCGCGATCGGGGCGTTCGACGGCGACTTCGAGAAGCTCCACGAGACCTTCCAGTCCGAGTCGCCGTTCCGCTGCTTCACCGAGGACGAGAAGATGCAGCAGCTCAACATCTCGTTCCTCGGCGTCTTCCTCCTCGTCTTCCCGCGCCTGAGGAACTTCGCGGTCCGGCATCTCGTGAAGCGGCCCTGGACGCGGCTCTACTTCCTCCTGTACTTCCTCGTGCGGGGGTACGTCCTCGGGGTGCGGATCTACCCGATGCGTTACTCCTTCCGGCAGCTCTTCGGAAAGGTGCGCGCGAGCTTCGTTCGCGAGCTCACGAAGCACTTCGCCGACGAGGGCCGGAGGCGCAACCGCAAGCGGCGCCTCGTGCTCGCTCCGGCCTCGGACGTTCTCGGCGGCCCCTGGAAGGGCTAGCGCCCCGGGCGCCCGAGGACGAAGAGCGCGGCCCCGCCCGCCGCGAGGGTCGACAGGAGGTGCACGACGACGCCACTGAGGGCGCCGGCCGCGAGCGGCACGCCGTCCAGCGCGAGCGCCGCGACCCACCCCGACTCCGCCGTCCCGAACGTGCCCGCGGGCGACGGGACGATCGCGGCGACGACGGTGGCCGCGAGCGTCGCGAAGGCGAGCGTCGCGAACGACACGTCGAGCCCGAGCCCGGCCATCGCGAGCTTCAGGCCGAGGAGGTGGGCGCCGAGGAACCCCACCGAGAGCGCGCAGGCCGCGGCGTACGCGGCCGGCTCGGCGCGGGCGACCGCGAGGCCCTTCGCGGCCTCTTCCAGGACCCGCCTGACGCGAGGCCACCGTCCCGCGCGGGCGGCCACGGCGTCGAGGACGGCGCCTCCGGCGGACGGGAGGGCCGCGAGGGCGAGCGCGAGCGCGACGAGGAGTCCCGCCGCCCACGGCCCGCCCTCGACGTGCCGGACGAGGAGGACGACCGTTCCGCCGGCGAGGCCGACGAGGAACGCCGCGGCCGTGTCGATGAGCTTCACGAGGACGAAGACGCCGCTGGAGCGGGACCACGAGGCGCCGAGCTCGCGGCGGAGGAGAGCGAGCGACGCGACGTCGCCCCCGCGGAACGGGACGACCTGCACGAGGAAGTGGCTGGCGCCGGAGAGGCCGTAGGCGCGGCGCGCGGGGACGCGCGAGCCGCGGGGCAGGAGGACGTTCAGGCGGGCGGCCCGGAGCGCGTGCGAGCCGAGGAAGACGGCGAGGCTCGCCGCGAGGAGACCCGGCCGCGCCCGCTCGAGGCTCTCGAGGGCGCCCGGCGGCGCGCGCCGGACGGCGAGGACGAGCAGCACGGCGAGCACGAGGACGAAGACGAGAGAGGAGATTTTCTTAGAAAGGGTAAGAGGGGCGGCGCTGCGGCG
Source organism: uncultured Acidobacteriota bacterium (assembly GCA_963776915.1). Taxonomy (GTDB): domain Bacteria; phylum Acidobacteriota; class Thermoanaerobaculia; order UBA5066; family UBA5066; genus Fen-183. The sequence goes on from CAVZPE010000004.1 coordinate 152,633, forward strand.
CGGCCCGTCCGTGGGCGGCTCCGGCGGGGCCGCACCGTGACTTGGCGGCTCCGGCGGATCCGCGGCGCGCATCGCTTCATTCACCTTCTAAGAAATCCGAAATCTTCAATTCCGTTCCCGTCTCTGCGGACCGAGCCCAGGGGGCAAAGCGTCTCTCACCCTTCTAGGAAATCTTCGTCTCTTCCTCGTTCTTCGAGCCCTGCCGCCTCTTCTCGACGACGAGCTCCTCGAGGAGGGTGCGGTTGATCGAGATGAGGTCGGCGAGGAGGCCGGAGAGGACGCAGACGACCGCGGCGACGAAGAGAACGGCCGCGAGGAGCAGCGACTGGAGGTGGCCCGCGGGGTTCTGTCCCGACACGACGAACCACGCGTACCGCGCGACGAGCGCGAGGCCCGAGAGCGCGAGAAGCGCGGCGACGCCGAAGAACACGGGGAGCGGCTTGTAGAGCGCGGTGATCCGCAGGATGTTCGCGCCCTGCACGAGGACGTAGTTCGACGTGCGGCGGATGAGGCGCGACGGCCTGAGCGGCGGGTTCGTCCGCACGGCAACCGAGGCGACGGCCATCTCCTTGTTGCCGGCCTGGATGAGCGTCTCGATCGTGTAGGTCATTCTCGAGAACACGTTGAGCTGCATGGCGGCCTCGCGCGTGAGCGCGCGGAAGCCGGACGTCGCGTCGGGGACCTCGGTCCCCGAGGCACGGCGCACGACCCACGAGCCGAACCGCTGCGTGAGCCGCTTGCCGGGGGAGAAGTCGGGCTTCGTCGCGACCCCGCGGTCGCCCACGACGATCTCGGCATCGCCCTTCAGGATCGGCGCGACCAGGGCCGCGACGTCCGCGGCCGCGTACTGGCGGTCGGCGTCCGTCGAGACGATCACGTCCGCGCCGGCGCGGAGCGCGGCGTCGAGACCGGCGCGCCACGCGAAGGCGAGTCCGCGGTGGACCGGGAGGCGCACGACGTGGTCGGCGCCGGCGAGGCGGGCGGCCTCCGACGTGCCGTCGGTCGAGCCGTCGTCCACCACGAGAGTCTCGACGGCGTCGAAGCCCGGCAGGTTCTTCGGCAGCTCGGCCAGGGCGGCGGCGATCTGGTCCGCCTCGTCCCAGGCGGGTATCTGGATGACGAGCTTCATGGTTCGCACAGAAGGTTAGCAGGGGACGTGATATGAAATGAGATCCGGTAACAGGAGGTTCCCATGAGCTTTCCCGACGAAGACGAAAAGGAACCCGATTTCTCGGACGTGACGAGCGGCAGCTCCTCGACGGCCGGCGCCCCCGCCGGCCAGGCGGTCGACGCGCACCTACACGGTCGTCGCGGGCGACAGCCTCTCGAAGATCGCCAAGAAGATCTACGGCGACGCGAACCGCTGGAAGGAGATCTGGGAGGCCAACAAGGACAAGGTCAAGAACCCGGACCTCATCCACCCCGGCCAGGAACTGAAGATCCCCGGCGCCTGAAGACAAGGAGAAGACGATGAGGAACCGTTTCGCACTGCCCGCGCTCGCTCTCGCGGCCGCCGTCTCGCTCGCCTCGTGCGCGAAGAAGGAGCCCCCGCCGCCTCCCCCGACGCCGGTCCCGCTCCCGACCGCCGTCCCGACCCCCGTGCCGTTCAAGGTCGTGTCGGTCGACCTCGGGAAGTCCGTCGGCGACGACAAGAAGGTCAAGGACGTCGCGACGACGTTCGGCCCGAAGGACACGATCTACGCCTCCATCTCGACGGAAGGCGTCGCCGCCAAGGTCGCGCTCAAGGCCCGCTGGACGTACGGCGCCAAGGGCACGCTCGTGAACGAGGAAGCGCGCGACATCGCGCCGACCGGTCCGGCCGTCACGGAGTTCCACGTCGAGAAGAAGTCCGGCTGGCCCGCGGGAAAGTACAAGGTCGAGATCTCGGCGGACGGCGCGGTCGCCGCGACGAAGGACTTCGAGGTCAAGAAGTAGCATCGCCCCGGTGAAGACGACCTTTCGCGCCGCGCGGCTCGTCCTCGCGCTCGCCGTCCTCCCGGCGGCGGCGCAGGACGGGCCTCCCAGGGAAGACCGCGCCTTCCGCGCGCCGGACCTCGTGGAGCTCGTGACGCTCGACCCGACGATCCACCTCGACATCCGCTACGCGACGAAGAACAACCTCGTGGGGAAGCCCGTTTACTCCGAGGCCCGGGCGTTTCTCGAACGCCCGGCCGCGGAGGCCCTCGTGCGCGTGAATCGCGCGCTGAAGGCGAAGGGGTATGGCCTCGTCGTCTTCGACGGCTACCGTCCGTGGTCCGTCACGAAGGCGTTCTGGGACGCGACGCCCGCGGACAAGAAGATCTTCGTCGCGAACCCGAAGTACGGTTCGCGCCACAACCGGGGCTGCGCCGTGGACCTGTCGCTCTACGAACTCGCGACCGGCAAGGAAGCGGACATGGGCGGCGGGTACGACGAGATGACGGAGCGCTCCTACGTCACGTACGACAAGGGTCCGAAGGACGCGATGGCGCGGCGTGAGCTCCTGAGCGACGAGATGGGGAAGGAAGGCTTCTTTCCCTACCCGTGGGAGTGGTGGCACTTCGACTGGAAGGACTACCGCGAGTACCCGATCCTCGAACGTGCCGTTCTCGGCGATCGGGAAGCCCGCCCCGGCGGCCGCCACCGCGCACTGAGGCGATGGCCTCGCTCCGCCAGCGCCTGATGATGAGGCTCGTGAACCTCTACCCGCCGTACCTCGGCGCGGGGATCCGGGTCTCGTACCCGAAGGACGATCCGCACACGATCGTCGTGCGCATGGGGCTCCACTTCTGGAACAGGAATCTCTTCGGAACGCAGTTCGGCGGGTCGCTCTATTCGATGTGCGATCCGATCTTCCTCTTCATCGTCTCGAAGAATCTCGGGCCCGGCTACCAGGTCTGGGACAAGTCGGCGAAGATCGAGTTCCTGAGACCCGGCCGCGGTCGCGTGACGGCGACGTTCGTCGTTCCGCCGGAGAAGATCGACGAGATCCGCGCGGCGGCCGACCGCGGCGAGAAGGTCGAGCCCGTGCTGTCGGCGGACATCGTGCGCCGACGACGGCGAGGTCGTCGCGCGCGTCACGAAGAGGCTCTGGGTGAAGAAGAAAGCCTGAGTCACCCGTCGAGGGCGGCTTCGGAGATCAGGGCGCCGCCCCCGCGCGCGGCCCAGAATCCCCAGCCAGCGAGCGCGAGGACGACGAGGACGAAGAAGGCGCCGTAGCCCGCGTACCAGCTCGAGAAGTCGAGCGTCAGGGGCACGCTCGTGAGCATGTTCAGTACGACGAAGAGCGCCCCGAGGCCGACGAAGCCGAAGCGAAGCAGGGCGAGGACGACGAGCGCCGCCGCGACCGCGTAGCCCGGGACTTCGAGGATGGGGTTCTCCCGGCCCGCATTGAACGCGAAGGTGAGCGCCCACAGGAACGCGATCGCGAGAGGCCGGCGCCTGAGGGCGAGAGTCCCGACGAAGAGGGTCGCGGTGGCGAAGAGCGTCTGCATCAGGGTGGCGACGAGACGGCCCGCCAGGTTCGCGACGACGCTGCGGACCCCGCCGAGCGCGGCCGCGTCGAAGTAGACCGGTGTCTGACCGCCCGACGCGAGGAAGGCGGGCGCCGCATTCACGGCGACGAGGAGGAGAAACGAGGCGCTGCCGAGGAGCAGTCCGCCGAGGACGTCGCGCCCGACGAGAGGATCGTCGAAACGTCCGCCCACGAGGCGCGTCCACGAGACGAGGAGATCCGGGTAATGGCGGCGGAAATAGGGCTCGAAGGCGAGGTACAGCGTCCAGGCGATTCCCGCGAGCCCCGCGGGAGCGAAGAGGATCGTGACGAGCGACTGGGAGGTTCCAAACAGAGCCGGATGAAGGTCGAGAATCCCGTAGGCGAAGGCCACGACGAAGACGCCACCTGCCAGGCGCGCCGCCCCGCGGCGATCCCCGCGGCCGAGCCGAGCGTTCCGGCGCGCGAACCACGCGGCGGCGGCGCCGACGCACAACACCCCGGCGAAAAAGGAGCCCTCGCCGAGGCGCTCGCGAAACGCGACGGGCTGAGGGGCGTCACGGGTCGGGTCGCTCCACGGCGCGACGATCTCGAAGGACACGGGCCGGCCGCGGAACGCCGCCGCGACGACGTGCAGCGTGACTCCGCCCCCGCCCGGCATCGGGCCGGTGAAGCCCGCGATCGAATCGAAGGGCACGGGAGGAATCCATACGGGCTCGGACGCGACGAAGGACTTCGGGTCGAGACCAGCCTCGGCGAGAAGGGTGTTCCAGGTCGGCTGCGTCACGGCCGGGCCGCCGGGAGGCACCGCCTGGGGCGGGACCGCACGGAAGGATCGCAAGCGGCCGTCCGGGTCGAGGACGACGTCCAGCATTCCGGTGACGTCGTGTGGCGGATCCGACGAGGTCACCTCTCCGTTTGCGTTGGCGGGTGCGAGGGGGCGAGGGCTCTGCCGGTACCTGAACACCGCGGGTTTCCACCAGCCGGTCCTGAGGTCGCGGGCCCATCCGGCCTTTCCCGAACGGGCCAGGTACTTGAGGTACGCATAGTCGCGAACGAATGACCCGTCCGAATCAGCGGGCGGGTCGATCCAGCCGAGCCGCCGCGCGACCTCGCGCGCCCGCTCCTCGAGCACGTCGGGCGGCTTCGGGAGCGGCGAGAGGCCGAGGTCCGTTCCCCATCGTGTGAGCGCGATCCCGAGCCCGAGAAGAAGGACGACGCCGCCGAGGAGCGCGGCGGCCCTCGCGGTCGGAATTGCCCCGTCCGGCCCCGCCGCCGCGACCATTTCGGGCGAGGGCGTCTCGCCGGCGGCGAGGGCGGCGGCAAGAGGATCACCGCCGGGCAGGGCGCCCGCGATCTGGACGGCCGACGACGGGCGCGCACGGGGGTCCTTCTCGAGGCAGCGCAGGATCACGCGCTCGACGGCCGGGTCGAAGCCGGCGAGGACGCTGGAGGGCGCCGTCGGCGTCTCCTGCTCGTGCTTTCTCCGCATCTCGGCGAGCGTCGGCGCGTCGAAGGCGCGCTTGCCGGTCGCGACCTCGTACAGGACGAGGCCGAGCGCGTAGAGATCGCTCCTGACGGACGCGGGCTTGCCCGCGAGCTGCTCGGGCGCCATGTAGGCGGGCGTGCCCGAAAGCTCGCCGGCGTTCGCGGCCTCCTCGGCCGCGACGGCGAGGCCGAAGTCCGTGATCCTGACGCGCCCGCGGCCGTCGAGCATGACGTTCGCGGGCTTGAGGTCGCGGTGCAGGACGCCCTTCTCGTGAGCGGCGTGGAGGCCCGCGCAGAGCTGCCGGGCGATGTCGACCGTCTTGTCCACGGGGAGGTGACCGATCCGCTTGAGGAGCGAGGAGAGGTCCTCCCCGTCCACGTACTCCATCGACAGGAAGTGGCGTCCCTCGATCTCGCCGATGTCGTAGATGCGGCAGACGTTCGGATGCGAGACCTGCCGCGCGAGGCGCACCTCGGCGTGGAACCGCGCGAGGAGCGCCTCGTCGCCCGAGACGGCCTTCGGGCAGGAACTTCAGCGCGACGGCCTGACCGAGCTTGAGGTCGTCGGCCCGGTAGACCTCGCCCATGCCGCCCTTGCCGAGGAGGCCCACGATCCGGTAACGCTCGCCGAGCATGGCGCCCGGCGGAAATGCGCCGAGGTCGAGAGAGCCCGAGGAGACGAGACGTCCGACGGAGGACGGCGGCCTCGGCGGCACGGGCTTGGGTGCCGAGCCCAACTCGGTGGGAAGGTGCGACAGTGATCCGGACACAGGCTGCCCGCAGGCCGGACAGAAGCGCCCGGAGGGCGGCAGCTCGGCGTCACAGCGAGGACAGCGGGTCACAGCTCGTCGAGATGGTATCTCAGCGCGACGAACCGGGCGCACGCCACCGTCCGCGGGTCCGAAGGAATTCCTCGCTGTGCTATCCTCCGCCGCTCCGGTGGAAACGCCGGAAATGCTCTTTGGAGAAGACGATCCGGGTCGAGGTCGGGGCTCAAAAGACGTTCCATCGCGAACGGCCCCCGGCGGCAGCCCTCGGAGAGACAAACGCGGACCACCCAGGCGCTTAGCTCAGCGGTAGAGCACTACCTTGACACGGTAGGGGTCAGCAGTTCGATCCTGCTAGCGCCTACCATCCGCAGTCTCTCCCGTGCCGCCGCCGTACGGCAGCTCGAAGGCGCTTAGCTCAGTCGGTAGAGCACTTCCTTCACACGGAAGGGGTCAGCGGTTCGAGTCCGCTAGCGCCTACCATCCCCTCCCTCGACCTGACTCGTGGTTCTTCTGTCGGAAGAAGATTTCTTCTGAGAAGGGAAGAGGGGAAGACATGTCTGCGGCGGTGAGTTCGAGCGTGATCCGGTTGACGCTGCCCGATGGCTCGGTTCGGGAGGTGCCCTCGGGCACCACGGGCCGTGCCGTGGCCGAGTCGATCGGGCCCCGGCTCGCCAAGGACGCCCTCGGCGTGAAGCTCTCGGGCAAGGTCCTCGACCTCTCGCGCCCGCTCACGGCGTCCGGGAAGTTCGAGGTCGTGACGCCGAAGCACCCCGACGCGCTGGAGCTCTACCGCCACTCGACGGCGCACCTGTGCGCGAACGCGGTCAAGCGCCTCTTCCCGGGCGTGAAGATCGGGATCGGCCCCGCGATCGAGAACGGCTTCTACTACGACTTCGACCCGGGCCGGCCGTTCACGCCCGAGGACCTCGAGAAGATCGAGGCCGAGATGAGGCGGATCGTCGCCGAGGACAACGTCGTCGTCCGCAAGGAGATGTCGAAGGCTGAGGCCGTCGCGATCTTCTCGGCGCAGCAGGATCCGTTGAAGGTGGAGATCGTCGACGGCATCCCCGAGGGCAGCCTCTCGTGCTACGAGCAGAAGGACTTCATCGACCTCTGCCGCGGGCCCCACGTGCCGTCCACGGGAAAGCTCGGCGTCTTCAAGCTCACGCACGCGGCCGGCGCCTACTGGAAGGGCGACGAGAGGAACCCGATGCTCCAGCGCATCTACGGCGCGGTGTTCCTCACGCAGAAGGAGCTCGACGAGCACCTCGCGCGTCTCGAGGCCGCGAAGGCGCGCGACCACCGCCGGCTCGGCAAGGACCTCGGCCTCTTCGTGTTCCATCCCTGGGCGCCCGCGTCGCCGTTCTTCCTGCCGAAAGGCGCGACGGTCTACAACCTCCTCGTCGCGTTCATGCGCGAGCTGTACGTCAAGTACGGCTACGAGGAGGTCGTGACGCCGCAGATCTTCGACGTCGAGCTCTTCAAGACGTCGGGGCACTACCAGAACTACCACGACAACATGTACTTCACGAGATCGACGAGCGCGAGTTCGGCGTGAAGCCCATGAACTGTCCCGGGCACTTCCTCATGTACGGGTCGCAGGCGTTCTCGTACCGCGACCTCCCGGTGCGCTACGCGGACTTCGGGCGCCTGCACCGCTACGAGAAGTCCGGCGTCACGCAGGGCCTCACGCGCGTCCGCACGTTCGCGCAGGACGACTCGCACATCTTCTGCTCGATCGACCAGATGGCCGCGGAGATGAACCTCTTCCTGGACTTCATCCGCGAGGTCTACGAGACGTTCGCCTTCCGCGAGGTGAAGGTCGGGCTCGGGACGCGTCCGGAGAAGTTCATGGGTCAGGTCGAGAACTGGGACAAGGCCGAGAAGGCCCTCTCGGACGCGTTCGAGAAGCGCGCCGCGTCGCTCCCGGGGTGGTCGTACTTCGTCAACGCCGGGGACGGCGCGTTCTACGGGCCGAAGCTCGACTTCCAGGTCACGGACGCGATCGGCCGCGCCTGGCAGCTCGGGACGCTCCAGGTCGACTTCTCGAACCCCGAGCAGTTCGACCTCCACTACACGGCCGAGGACGGGTCGAAGAAGCGACCCGTCGTCCTCCACCGCGCGATCCTCGGGTCGCTCGAGCGCTTCTTCGGGATCCTCATCGAGCACACGGGCGGCGATTTCCCGTTCTGGCTCGCGCCGGAGCAGGTCCGGGTGGTTCCTGTTTCGGAGAAGTTCAATGAATACGGAGAAGAAGAGATTCTTAGAAGGTTGAGAGAGGCCGGGATTCGGGCGACGCATCGACGCGCGCAACGAGAAGCTCGGCGCCAAGATTCGTCTGGGCGAGCTCGAGAAGGTCCCCGCTCTCCTGATCGTCGGCGAGAAGGAAGTCGCGGCGGGGACGGTCTCGCTCCGCGTCCGGCACGGCGGCGAGTTCAAGGACCAGAAGATCGAAGACCTTCTGAGAATGATGAGGGGCGCGGTGGCGACGCAGAGCCCTCGCGTGGCATGCCCCGGCCGAGCACGCGCCCGCCGGACACGCGGCGGCCCCCCACGCGCCTTCCGCCTCTCCCTCTTCACCTTCTAAGAAAATCTCTTAAGTCTTTCTTTCATCAACGCCTCGCCAACAGTAAGGAGGAACTCCCCATCGCATTCTTCAGAGGTGGTCCCCGGATCCCCCCGACCAAGAATTCCCCGATCAACGAGTACATCCTGCGCTTCAAGGGTGTCCGGCTGATCTCGTCCACGGGCGAGCAGCTCGGCGTCCTCGAGCCCCAGGCGGCGCTCGCGAAGGGACGCGAGGAAGGCCTCGACGTCGTCGTGATCGCCGAGCAGGCCGATCCGCCGGTCTGCAAGATCATGGACTTCGGGAAGTTCACGTTCGAGAAGAAGAAGAAAGAGCACGAGTCCAAGAAGAAGCAGAAGGTCACCCAGGTCAAGGAAATCAAGTTCCGGCCGAACATCGACGAGCACGACTACGACTTCAAGTTCCGGAACATCGTCCGGTTCCTCGAAGAGGGGGACAAGGTCAAGGCGACGGTTCAGTTCCGCGGACGCGAGATGTCGCGACTCGACAACGGACGGAAGGTCCTCGACCGGCTCATCAAGGACCTCGAGGGCAAGGCACACGCCGAGTCCGGCACCGAGATGATGGGGAACCGCATGCACCAGATCCTGAGCCCCATCAAGAAGCACTAGAGATCGGGAAAAGGAGGCCTGTCATGGCCGGCAAGAGAAAGACGCACCGGGGCGCTGCGAAGCGCTTCCACAAGACCGCGACCGGGAAGTTCAAGCGCGGTCACGCGATGAAGCGCCACATCCTCACGAAGAAGAACGCGAGCCGGCTGCGGGGGCTGAAGAAGTCGACGCTCGTGTCGAAGGCCGACACGAAGAACGTCCGCTCGATGCTTCCGTACGCCTGAGCCGAATTCCCTTTAAGGAGATACGACCATGCCTCGCGTCAAGCGTGGACCCAAGAGGAAGAATCGCCGCGTTCGCGTGCTCCAGCTCGCGAAGGGCTACTACGGAACCAAGCACAACTGCTTCCGGATCGCCGAGCTGCAGGTCGAGCGCTCGCTCGCCTACGCGACCCGCGACCGCAAGCAGAAGAAGCGCGAGTTTCGCGGCCTGTGGATCGTGCGCATCAACGCCGCGGCCCGCGACCACGACATGAGCTACAGCAAGCTCATGGCCGGGCTCAAGAAGGCGGGCTCGGACGTGAACCGCAAGGTGCTCGCCGAGATCGCCGTCGAGGACCCGAAGGGCTTCGCGTCGCTCGTCGCGTCCGCCAAGTCGGCCCTCGGGCTGCCCGCGGCCGCGGGCACGAGCGCGCCCGCGAACGCCTGACGCGCGAGCGGTGACGGACCTTCTCGGGACGATCGAAGAAAGACGAAGAGATTTCTTCGAAGAGTTGAAGACCGCGCAGGGGAAGGCCGCGACGAGCGGCCTCCTCCCGGCGGACGTGCGCGCGCTGCACGTCAAATGGCTCGGGCAGCAGCAGGGAGCGATCACGGCCCTCCTCAAGCAGCTCCGGGACGTCCCGAAGGACCAGAAGGCGGCGGTCGGCGCCGCCGTCAACTCGCTGAAGAAAGAGGCGGAGGCTGCCCTCTCTTCACTCGAAGAATCTTCTCTTCTCTTCGAACGGCAGCAGAAGCAGAAATCCCTCGCCGTCGACGTGACCCTCCCCCCGCGCGCGCCGCGCATCGGCCGGCTGCATCCGCTCACGGTCGTGCGGCGGCGGATGGAAGAGGCGTTCTTCGCGCTCGGCTACGAGGTCGCGCACGGGCCCGACGTCGAGACCGACTGGCTCAATTTCGAGTCCCTGAACTTCCCGCCCGACCACCCGGCGCGCGACGCCGTGGACACGTTCTTCGTGAAGGACGGCGGGGAGGGGCGCGACCGGCTGCTCCTGCGCACGCACACGTCGCCGGTCCAGATCCGGACGATGCTCGCGCAGAAGCCGCCGATCCGGATCGTGATTCCCGGCCGCGTCTACCGCAAGGACGACATCGACCCGCGACACTCGCCGGTCTTCCACCAGATGGAGGGCCTCACGGTGGGCGAGGGGATCACGTTCGCCGACCTCAAGGGCACGCTCGCGGCGTTCTCGCGACGGCTCTTCTCGCCCGAGACGAAGATCCGGTTCGGCCCCACGTTCTTCCCGTTCGTCGAGCCGGGGGTCGACGTCGCGGTCTCGTGCGTCTTCTGCAAGGGGACGGGCGCCTCGCGCGGCGCGGCCTGCCGCCCGTGCTCGGGGTCGGGCTGGATCGAGATCATGGGCGCCGGCATGGTCCACCCGAACGTCCTGAGGAACGGCGGAATCGACCCCGAGAAATACTCGGGCTTCGCCTTCGGGATGGGCATCGACCGCATCGCGTTCCTCCTCTACGGAGTGCCGGACCTGCGCCTCTTCTTCGAGAACGACGTGCGGTTCCTCGACCGCGTGTGGGCCTGACGTGAAGTTCGCGTACTCCTGGATCGCCTCGTACCTGCCCGGTCCCGCGCCGGACCCGAAGGCGCTCGGGGAGCGCCTGACGGCCGTCGGCTTCATCGTCGAAGGAGTCGAGGGCGAGGGGGTCTCGACCGTCTACGACGTCGAGATCACGGCGAACCGGCCGGACGGCATGAACCACAGGGGCCTCGCCCGCGAGGCGGCCGTCGCGATGCGCCGCGCGTTCGCGGACGCCGAGGCGTCGGCTCCCGTGCCGGAGGCCGGGCCGGCGGCCGAGACCCTCGCCGCCGTCGTCGTCGCCGAGCCCGCGCTCTGCTCGCGGTATTCCGCCCGCGTGATCGAGGGCGTCAGGATCCGCCCCGCGTCCTCAGGCGTCGCCTCGCGCCTCGCGGCGATCGGCCAGGGGGCGATCTCCTCGCCCGTCGACGCGACGAACCACGTCCTCTGGGACATCGGGCAGCCCCTCCACGCCTTCGACCTCGACACGCTCGCGAAGGGAGCCGACGGCCTCCCGACGATCGTCGTGAGGCGGGCGAAGGCGGGGGAGACGCTCGTGACGCTCGACGGCGTCGCGCGGTCGCTCACGCCCCGGCACCTCGTGATCGCGGACGCCGAGAAGCCCGTCGCCCTCGCAGGCGTCATGGGCGGTCTCGCCACCGCGATCTCGGAAAGGACGACCCGCATCCTCCTCGAGAGCGCGCACTTCCATCCCGGCGCGGTCCGCAGGACGGCCCGCTCCCTCGGAATGCACACGGACGCCTCGCACCGCTTCGAGCGCGGAACCGATCCCGAGGCGACCGTCGACGGCCTGAATCGGGCCGCCCGCCTCATCCTCGCCGACTGCGGCGGCGCGGTCGCGGCGGGAGTTCTCGACGAGCGCGCGGCTGCGCCGGCCGCCGCGCGGCTGACCCTTCGTCTCGCGCGTCTGGAGGCGTTCCTCGGGATGTCGATTCCGGCCGACCGCGTGGTCGAGATCCTCCGCGAGCTGGGCCTCTCGCCCGTCCTCGAGGGCGAGGCCGTTCGCGTGACGGTCCCGAGCTGGCGGGTGGACGTCGCGAGCGAGGAGGACCTCGTCGAGGAGGTCATCCGCTGCGAGGGCTACGACCGCCTGCCCGAGACGCTCCCGTCGGCGTTCGTGCCGCGCACGCTCTCGCGCGCGGCCCAGGTGCCGGACCGCGCCCGCGATCTCCTCGCGGGGATGGGCCTCCTCGAGTGCCAGACCTACTCCTTCGTGTCCGCCTCGGAAAACCTCCCGTTCGAGTCCGCCGCGCCGGGTTCGCCGGTCGTCGTCGAGAACGCGCTGGGCGAGCCGTTCACGACCCTCCGCGCCACGCCCGTCATCGGCCTCCTCCAGAGCGCGCAGCACAACGTGCGGCGCGGCAACAGAGACCTCGCCCTCTTCGAGGTGGGGACGGCGTTCGGCTGGAATCCGGAGAAGAGAAGAGAAAGAGAAGATTTCTGCTGAAGAAAAGAAAGAAGAAAAGAGGGGAGACGGGACCGGGGACGGGAGAGTTTCCGAGAAGGCAAGAGTCGCGATCCTCCTCGCCGGCGCCCGGACCCGCCACTGGTCGCAGACGGAAACGCCGAATTCGGATTTCTTCGAAGGGGCGGGAATCGCAGAAGCCCTCATGAAGGGCCTCGGCTTGGGAAATGCCTCGTCCCCTATTACCTTCAAAGAAATCCCCTCTTCCTCTTCGTCTTCTCGTCTTCTCGTTCCTCGCCTCGGGGCGTTCCGCCTCGATCGAGGTCGGGGGCGTTGGCTGCGGCTGGGTCGGCGTCCTCGAGCCTTCGCTCGCCGCCTCCTGGGACCTCGTCGACCCCGTCGTGGCCGACCTCGATCTCGGCGTCCTCGCGGCCGCGCTGCCGCCGGCGGAGACGTCCGTCGAGCCGCCGTCGAAGTTCCCCGGCAGCGAGGTGGACCTCACGGTGACGCACGCGCTCTCGACGCCGTGGCGCGCGCTGGAGAACGCGGTCCGCACCGGCGCGCCTCCCGAGCTCGTCGCGGTCGAGGCGAAGGGGCGCTACCGCGGCCCCGGCGTCGCGGACGGCTTCGTCAAGACGACGCTGACCCTGCGTTTCGGTTCCTCGCGCGCGTCGCTCGCGCGCGAGGACGTGAACGGCTGGCGCGACGCGGCCGCCCGCCGCCTCCTCGCCCTTCCGGGCGCGAAGGTGGACGGCGTGCCGGTGCCGGCCTGAGGAGGACGTGTGAAGGAAGCCAAGGGCAAGACCGAAAAGGCCGAGGGACCCCTCGAGCCCGTCCTGGACGCGATCGAGGCGCGTGTCGAGGCGCTCGTCGAGGTCGTGAAGGGGCTTGCCGCCGAGAACGCGCGCCTCAGGTCCGAGGTCGCGTCGGCGAAGGCCAAGGCCGACGAGGGTGGCGAGGCCGCCATGCTCCTGGCGCGTTACGAGGACGAACGCAACGCCGTGAAGGAGCGCATCGAGCGCGTCCTGAAGACGCTGGAGGACGGAACAGGCGCGGGTCAGGCGTAAGACCGCGTGCTATCCTTTCCGCGCGGCCAGGAGCCGCAGCGGAATCATGGCGAAACCCAGCGTCACGCAGGTCGAGATCTTCGGGCAGACGTACTCCGTGCGGGCCGCGGGAGATCCCGGCTACATCAAGGAGCTGGCCGGGTTCGTCGACCGGAAGATGCGCGAGGTCTCGGAGCACGCGCCCACGATCGACGCCGCCAAGATCGCGATCCTCACGGCACTCAACATTTCCGACGAGTTCTACCAGTTTCGTTCCAAGTCAGGCTCCGAGGGTGATCCGGGCCGTCTCGCCGAACGGGCGAGCCGACTCGTGGAAAGGCTCGACGAGGTCCTGAAGACGTCACCGGCCGTTCCGGCGAGGGCCGGCAATGAATCGATCGGCACCCTGCGCGGTGCGTGAATGGGATATGTCCTTGAACCGATATTCCAATCGTGGAGCCTTCGACATCGGGCCGTCCTGTGATGCCCCTTCGGGGGAACTAATGGTCTGCCCCGGGGTCTCCCCCTGTCTTACGACGGGTTCAATCGACTTTTCCCACACGGCCGAGGCGGGGGGCCCTTTTAGGGCCGCTCCGGAGGGACGTCTCCAGGTTCCCGTCGCGCTCTAGGTCCGGATCACCCTCGCAAACGAACGTTTCGAGGGGGATAGACCCGTGAGTTCGACCCAAATGATCATCGTCGCCGTCGAGGCCGCGCTGGCGGTCTTCGCCGTGGGCGTCCTCGTGTGGGCCCTGCGCTCCAGGGGAGCCGCCTCGCTCGCGAGGGCCGAGGCGGAGCTCGAGGCCAAGAAGGTGCGGGAGGAGGCGAGGCTCGCCGCCGAGGCCGCCGTCCGCAAGGCGGAGGCCGCCGCCCAGAGGACCGAGCTGGACGCCAAGGAGCGGCAGCTCAAGGCCCGCGAGGCCGCCGACGCGGAGGCCGCCAAGCGTCGCGCCGAGCTCCTCGACCAGGAGAAGCGGCTCCTCCAGAAGGAAGAGACGCTCGACAAGAAGATCGCCACCGCGGAGAAGCGCGAGCAGGAATCCGAGAACCGCGCCCAGAACCTCACGAAGCGCGAGAAGCGCATGGAGGAGCTGGAGGAGGAGGCCCGGAGGGCGGCCGACGCGGTCGTCGCCGAGCAGCGGGCCAAGCTCGAGGCCATCGCCGGCCTCACGGCCGAGCAGGCCAAGCGCGACCTCATCCGCGAGCTGGAGAACGAGGCGCGACTCGAGGCGACGGGCCTCGTGCGCCGCATCGAGGAGGACGCCGTCGAGAGCGCGAACTGGAAGGCGAAGCGCCTCCTCTCGATGACGATCCAGCGCATGGCGTCCGACCACGTCGTCGAGACGACCGTCTCGGTCCTCGACCTCCCCTCGGACGACATGAAGGGCCGCATCATCGGCCGCGAGGGCCGGAACATCCGCGCCGTCGAGGCCGCCACGGGCGTCGACATCATCATCGACGACACGCCCGAGGCGATCCTCCTGTCCTCCTTCGACCCGATCCGCCGCGAGGTCGCGCGCCGCGCCCTCGAGCGCCTCATCCAGGACGGGCGCATCCACCCGGCCCGCATCGAGGAGGTCGTCGAAAAGGTCCGCGAGGAGCTCTGGCAGGACGTCAAGACCGCCGGCGAGGCCGCCGCGTTCGAGTTCGGGATCGCGGACCTGCACCCCGAGGTCGTCAAGCTGCTCGGCCGCCTCAAGTACCGCACGAGCTACGGGCAGAGCGTCCTGCAGCACTCGCAAGGAGGTCGGGTGGGCCGCCTGCCACCTCGCGTCGCGAGCTCGGCGCGGACGTCGCCGTCGCCAAGCGCGCGGGGCTCCTGCACGACATCGGCAAGGCCGTCGACCGCGAGCAGGAGGGCACGCACCTCGAGCTCGGCCGGCAGATCCTCAAGAAGTACGGCGAGAACGAGGCCGTCATCCACGGGATGGAGTGCCACCACGGCGACTACGAGCCGCGCACGATCGAGGCGGTCCTCGTGAACGCGGCCGACGCGATCTCGGCCGCGCGCCCCGGCGCCCGGCGCGAGATCCTCGAGACGTACGTCAAGCGCCTCGAGAAGCTCGAGAAGATGACGGACGGGATGAAGGGCGTCGAGCGTACGTTCGCGATCCAGGCCGGCCGCGAGCTGCGCGTGATCGTGGACGCGAAGAAGATCTCGGACGACGAGTGCCTCTGGATGTCGAAGGACATCGCCAAGCGCGTCGAGGCGGAATTGCAGTACCCCGGGCAGATCAAGATCACGGTCATCCGCGAGACGCGGGCCGTCGACTTCGCCAAATAGAAAGAGGAAGAGTGAGAGGAGAGAGAAGATTTTCTTAGAAGGGGGAGTGAAGGCGCGGCCCCGCCCGGATGCGCCTCGGCACATGACTCGAGCGGCTGAGCGGCCCTTCACCCTTCGAAGAAACTTTGCAGACCATTCCCCGGATGAGGGGGCGCGTGCACGCGCGGTCGGGAGCAAATCTCTCTTGAAGCTCCTCTTCATCGGCGACGTCGTCGGGAAGCCCGGCCGCCGCGCTCTCGGCATGCTCGAGAAGCTGATCGCGCGCGAGCACGTCGACTTCACGGTCGTGAACATCGAGAACGCCGCCGGGGGGTTCGGCGTGACGGCGGAGCTGTTCGCCGACATGTCGAAGCTGCCGATCGACGTCTTCACGTCCGGGAACCACATCTGGGACAAGAAGGACTTCGTCCCCCTGCTCGACGATCTCGAGAACCTCCTGCGTCCCGCGAACTACCCGCCGGGCAACCCCGGCCGCGGCTGGACGATCCAGACGACGCCGGCCGGAATTCCCGTCGGCGTCCTGAACCTGCAGGGGCAGGTCTTCATGGCGAACACGGACTCGCCGTTCCGCGTCGGCGACGCCGTGCTCGCCGAGATGCGGGCGAAGCGACCCGAGATGAAGGTCGTCGTCGTCGACATCCACGCCGAGGCGACGTCCGAGAAGCAGGCGATCGGCTGGTGGTTCGACGGGCGCGCGTCGCTCGTCATCGGGACGCACACGCACGTCCCGACCGCGGACGCCCGCATCCTCCCGAAGGGCACGGCCTACCAGGGCGACGCCGGGATGACGGGCGCCTACGAGGGCATCATCGGCTTCGACCCGAAGAACATCCTCGAGAAGTTCCTCCACCAGACGCCGCGCTCGATGGAGACGGCGACGCGCGACGTGCGCCTCTGCGGCGCGATCGTGGACGTCGACGAGACGACGGGGAAGGCCCGGGCCATCACGTCGATCCAGGAGAAGCTGGCCTCCTGAGCGCGCGCCCGGAGACCGAGTTCCCGTGAACGCGCGCACCCGGCTCCTCGTTCTCGCGGTGTTCGGGGTCGCGCTCGGCTTCGCGGCCGAGCCGCTCCTCACGGGCCGGGGGACCGACTTCCGGGCCTACCTCGAGGCCGCGTCGGCGCTGCGCGCCGGCCACGACCCCTACGCCGGGGTCTACCCGTACCTCTATCCGCCCTTCCTCGCGGTCGCCCTCGTGCCTCTCACGTTCCTGCCGCCCGCGGCGGCGGCGTGGCTCTGGGCGGCGGCCTCGGCGGCCGCCCTCGCCGCGAGCGCCGCGCTCGTGGCGAACGGCTCCGCACGCGTCTTTCTGCTCGCGCTCGGGTTCGCGCCGTTCGCGGCGACGCAGTGGAACCTCCAGGCGAACGCGTTCGTGCTGCTCCTCCTGGTCCTGGCGCGCGCGCGGCTCGACGCGGGCTTCGAGGCGCGCGGAGGAGCCCTCCTCGGCCTCTCGATCGCGCTCAAGCCCTTCGGACTCCTGGCGGCGGCCGGCCTCGTCCTCGCGGGGCGGTGGCGCGCCGGCCTCGTCGGCGGCGGGCACGGCCCTCCTCCCGTTCCTCCTCGTCGTGCCGTTCGCCGGGCTCACCGGCGCGGCGGGGGCGGCCGGGTCGGTGAAGCGGATCCTCTCGTCGTCGTGGGTCGAGACGTACGGCGGGAACGTCTCGCTGAACGGCACGCTCGACCGCCTCGTCCGCGCGGACGCGGGCCCCTCCCGCCACGTTGCGGTGGGTCTCGCGATCGCGGCCTTCACGCTCGCGCTCGTCGCCGCCTCCGCCGCGGGCGCCGGCCGCGCCGGGAAGCGCGTGCGTCCGTCGGCGGCGGTGGACGCGACGCTCGCGGCGACGCTGCTCGGCGCGTCGACGTCCTGGCTCCACCATTCCGCGATCCTCTTTCCGGCGGCCGCGGCGGCGGCACCGCCCGCTCAGGCGGCCGTCGTCGCGCTCTACGCCGTCGCGGCGGCCTGGAGGGGGTTCGCCTCCATCGGGGCGGGTGGCGGGATCGCGGCCTCCCTCGCCGGGACGGCGGCGCTCGTCGTCCTGTGGCTCCTGGCGTGCCGCCGCGTCGCGGAACCCTGCTAGGATCGCCGCATGGCCGTGGACAAGGAATTGCTGGACATACTCGCCTGCCCGGCCTGCGACGCCAGGCCCCCGGTCGTCCTGTGCACCCTCCGGGGTGACGCGGCGAAGGCGGTCGTCGAGAAGTACCGCGAATCGCTCAAGGACGAGGAGCCGGTCGTCACGCAGGGCCTGTCGTGCGCGGTGTGCGGCCGCGTCTATCCGATCGTCTCGGACATCCCGGTGATGCTCGTCGAGGAGGCGCTTCCGGCGGACGCCCGGGAGGCCTGACCCTCCCTGAGGCTCCTCCCCGAACCGATCGCGCGCCGAAGCGGCCTCGAGCGCGCGACGTTCGTGTTCTTCCTGCTCGGCATCGGTTTCGTGCCGGGCGTCGGAATCGCGAACGTCTGCCTCGGGCTCTGCCTCGCGTCGGCTCTCGCGTGGCGCTGGCGGGCCCGCGGCGCCGGGGAGGACTTCCTCGGCCCGTTCCGCCGGACCACGCCCGTTCACGCCCCCATCGGCGCGTTCGTCTTCCTGTCGGTCGTCTCGTGCTTCTTCTCGACCCTGCCGTCGAAGTCGCTCATCCAGATCAAGGGCTTCGGCACGTTCCTCCTCGTCGTCTTCGCGGCGGCGCTCCTCGACGACGCGGCCGACGTCAAGCTCGCGGTGGACGTCCTGCGGGCGACCGCCCTCTACCTCGTCCTGCGCGGCTTCGCGGAATGGATCTCGGGCTCGCCGAGCCTCGACTTCCGGATCGCGGGCGGGTTGTCCGTCTACATGACGTACGCGGGTCTCCTCCTCGTCTTCGTGCCCCTTCTCGGTGCGCGCGGGATCTCGGGCGGGGCGCGCGGGGCGCGCGCGTTCGACCTGGCCGTCGCGCTCGCGGGCGCCCTCGCGATCGCCCTCACCCTGACGCGCGGTGCCTACCTGGGCCTGGCCGTCGGCGTCGTGGCCGTCCTTCTCGCGGGCCGGCCGCGCCTCGCGATCCTGGCGCCCCTCGCGATCGCCCTCTTCGTCGTCCTGATGCCGTTGCCCGTCCGGGACCGGCTCGCGTCGGCGACGAACCCGCGCGACGTCACGCTGAACGACCGCATCGCGATGTGGAAGGCGGGCCGGGCGATGATCGCGGACCATCCGCTCTTCGGCGTCGGTCCCGGCCGCGTCAAGCCTCTCTATCCGCAGTACCGCGTGGCCGGCTTCGTCACCCCGAACCCCGGCCACCTCCACAACAACCTCGTGATGATCGCCGCCGAGACCGGGATCCCGTCCCTGCTCGCGTACCTCGCGTTCGTCGGCGCGTTCTTCGTCGGGGCGCTCCGCGTCGTGCGCCGCGCACCGCGGGGGGATCCCGCGCGCGCGGTCGCGCTCGGGGCGATCGGCGCGATGGCGGCGCTCTTCTCGGCCGGGATGTTCGAGTACAACTTCGGCGACGTCGAGGTCCTCATGGCGACGCTCGTCGTCGCGACCCTGCCCTTCGCCGCGGCCCGCGCCGGCCGGGCCGCCGACTAGAATCGGCCGATGTCGAGCCGCATCCCCGGCCGCGGGTACACCGTCCGCCGCGTGACCATGCGCCGCGTCACCGAGACCCAGCTGTCGTTCGGGGACGCGGGGCCGGACGCGACGGCGATGACGGTGTCGCAGCTGGTCGAGCGGATGAACGGAATCCTGAAGGGCGGAATCTGCCGGACGTCTGGGTGAAGGGCGAGATCGCGGACGTGAAGCGCCCCGGCTCCGGGCCATGCTTTACTTTTCTTTGAAGGATGAGCGGGCGTTGATGCCCTGCGTGATGTGGCGGAGCACTGCCGCCGTCTTCCATTCGACAGCAGAAGAAGGACTTCTCGTCCTGGCACACGGATACCCGGATGTGTACGCACCGTACGGCAAGCTGTCCCTGGTCGTCTCCGAGATCCAGCCCTCCGGCATCGGCGCCCTGCAACTCGCGTTCGAGCAGCTCAAGGCGCGGCTCTCCGCCGAGGGCCTGTTCGATCCCGCGAAGAAGCGCCCGCTTCCGCTCCTCCCGCGCCGCATCGGCGTCGTCACGTCGCGCCACGGAGCCGCGCTGCGCGACATCCTGAAGGTCCTCGACGCGCGCTTCCCGAACGCCCACGTGACGCTCTATCCGGCCTCCGTGCAGGGCGCCGCGGCGCCGGGGGAGATCGTCCGGGCCCTGCGCGCGTTCTCCCGCGTGGCGGGCGCGGCGGACGTCGTGATCGTCGCGCGCGGCGGCGGGTCGAAGGAAGACCTGGCGGCGTTCAACGACGAGGCCGTCGTCCGGGCCGTCGCGGCGTCCACCGTCCCCGTCGTCTCGGCCGTGGGCCACGAGGTCGACGTCACGCTCACCGACCTCGCGGCCGACGTCCGCGCGGCCACGCCGTCGCAGGCGGCGGAGATCGTCGTCGAAAGGCTGGACCGCTTCGAGGAGCGCCTCGCGCGGGGGGAAAGGGACCTGAAGATTTCCTTGAAAGGAAGAATGGACCAGGCGGAGCACCTCATCGCGCGGATGGGCTCCGCGCCGGCCCTGGCGCAGTTCCCGGCGGCGGTCCGCCGGGCCGGGGCCGACTCGCGCGCAGCGTCCGCCGCCCTCTTCTCTTCCTTTCAAAGAATCCCCTCTTCTCTCTCTTCCCGCATCTCCCGCCTCGAGCAGAACGTGCGTGGCTGGGTCGATCGTGCCGCGTTTCCGCTCCTCCTCGGCCGCGTCGCCGCCGAGAGGCGCGCCGCGGCCGACCGGATGGCGGCCCGGGTCGCGTCCGCGAACGAGAAGCTCGGCGTCGCCGCGGGGCGGCTCGAGGCGCTCAGCCCGCTGCGCGTCCTCGCGCGCGGATATGCGATCGTGACGAGGGAAGGGGAGGCGGCGCCCGTGACGGATGCATCGACTCTCGCGGCCGGGGACGACGTGCGCGTGCGGCTGGCCCGGGGGCGCCTGTCCGCCCGCGTCCGCTCGACGGAGAACGAATGACCAGGACGAAGACCCTACCGAAGAACCTGTCGTTCGAGAAGGCGCTCGAGCGCCTCCAGGAGATCGTCACGGAGCTCGAGGATCCCGAGAAGGGGCTCGAGGCGAGCCTCGAGCTCTTCGAGGAGGGCGTCGCGCTCTCGCGCTTCTGCCGCTCGCGCATCGACGAGATCCAGAAGCGCGTCGAGGTCGTCCTGAAGGAGACGCCCGAGGGCCTCGCGACCGGCCCGCTGGACGAGGATCTCGAGGACGGCCCGGACGACGACGACGAGGACGCCGCGCGATGACGGGCGTGCGCCCCGCGCGGGCGCTCCCGGCGGCGCTCGACTCACGCCGCCGGGCGATCGAGGCGGCGCTCGCGGGCGTCCTGCCGCGGGAGGGGTCCGGTCCCCGCGACCTCGTCGCGGCGATGCGCTACAGCGTCCTCGGCGGCGGCAAGCGCTTCCGGCCGCTTCTCTTCTTCGCGGGCGCCGAAGCGGGCCCGGAACGGCTGCCGGAGGACGCGGTGGACGCCGCGGCGGCCCTCGAGCTCCTCCACACGTACTCGCTCGTCCACGACGATCTGCCGTGCATGGACGACGACGACCTGCGCCGGGGCCAGCCCACGTGCCACGTGAAGTTCGGCGAGGCGATGGCGCTCCTGGCGGGCGACGCCCTCCAGACCCTCGGCTTCGAGCTCATCGCGACGCGCCCGGCCGGGGAGGAGTGGGCCGCCCGGCGCGCCCTCGCGGTCGCGATGACGGCGCGTGCGATCGGCGTCGAGGGGATGGCGGGCGGCCAGGCGCTCGACCTCGAGGCGACGGGGCGGTCCGTGCCGTTCGAGGAGCGGGCCTCGCGCCTCAAGAGGATCCACGCGCTCAAGACGGGCCGGCTCGTCCGGCTCTGCCTCGAGCTCGGGGCGCTGCACGCGGGGGCCGAGCCCGTCGTCCTGGCCGGGGTGGGGCGCTACGGCGACACGCTCGGACTCCTGTTCCAGATCGCCGACGACCTGCTCGACGTCACGCAGGACACCGCGACGCTGGGGAAGACGGCCGGCAAGGACGCCGAGCAGGACAAGCTGACGTATCCGGCCGTGTTCGGTCTCGAAGGCGCGTTGCGCGAGCGCGACCGCGCGCTCGAGGAGGCGCACGCCGCCGCCGCGGAGGTCGAGGGGCCGGGCGGCCTTCTCGCGGCTCTCGCGGACTACGTCGCGGGCCGGGACCGCTGAAGCGGCTCTTCTGCGGCTCCGGGACGCGCTACAGTCTCCGCCGTGAGGTGGAATCCCGGAGTTCGGACGAGGCGCCTCGTGGGCGCGCTCGGCGCGGCGTCGATGGCGGTCTCGGCCGGGCTCCTCGTGCGGGCGGCCGGCGCCGAGCGACGCGCGCTCGCGACGGCCGAGGCGGCCTGCGACGCGGTGACGTCGCGCGCGGCCGCCGGCGTCGGCTCCCTCCTCGCGTTCGGAGACGCGGACGGCGCCCTCGAGGCCCTTCGCGACGCCACGCGCGACCGCATGCCGCTCTCGACGGTGGTCCTGGACGCGGCCGGGCGCGCGAGCGCGACGCGCGCGGTCCCGATCCCGGGCCTGGCCCACGTCTCGCGGGCGGAGGTGTTCTTCGAGGGCCGCCGCGTCGGGACGGTCGTGCTCGGCTTCTCGCTCGACGCCGCGCGCGACGAGGGGGGGCGCCTCCGGCGGCGCACCTTCGCGGCCGCCGCGGGCTTCGCGCTCCTCGGCCTGTCGGCTCTCGGGGCGGCGGTGTTCGGCCTGTTCCGCTCGAGGCTGAAGAGCGTGTCGGCCGAGCACGCGCGGGTCGCGCTCGAGCGGGAAGTGCTCGCGGAGCGGGCCGCGGCCATGGAGGCCCGCCTCGAGCGGGAGCGCCGCGACCGGCGGTTCGCCGAGAGCGCCCTGTCGAGCCGGGACCTGTTCGAGATCGAGAGAACCGCGATCCTCGAGATGATCGCCCGCGGCGACGTCCTCCCGTCGATCCTCTCGAGCCTGGCCGGGCTCGTCGAGCACCACCGCGCCCGGTCGGTGTGCCTCATCGCCCCGCTGCGCCAGGGCGTGCTCCCGGTCGGCTCGGCCGGGGACGGCCGGACCCCGTTCGGGGGCCGGAGCGGCCCGATCTCGATCGGATCCACCGCGCCGCCGCTCGCCCTCGCGGCCGAGGTCCGCGGGCCCGTCGCGACGCGCGACGCCCCCGGCGACCCGCTCTGGGAGGCGAGCCGCGAGCTCTTCGCTCCCCACGGGATCGCCGCGTGCTGGACCGTGCCGATCGAGGCGGGTACCGGGACCGTCTTCGGGACGCTCTCCGTGCTCCTCCCCGAGCCGGCCGCTCCGGGGATCGCCGACCTCGCGTTCCTGGAAAACGCGGCCCGGCTCGCGGCGATCGCGATCGAGCAGCGCCAGCTCTCGGATCAGCTCGCGTTCCAGGCCCACTACGACCGGCTCACGAACCTGCCGAACCGGATCTATCTCGAGGAGGCCGCCCGCGCGGCCGTGTCGCGCGCGGCGCGCCGCGGGGAGCGCGTCACGCTCCTCTTCGTGGACCTCGACCGCTTCAAGCGCGTGAACGACACGTTCGGGCACGCCGGCGGGGACGCGCTGCTCGCCCAGGTCGCGCTGCGACTCGTCGCCGCCGTCGACGAGGGCGACATCGTCGCGCGGATGGGCGGGGACGAGTTCTGCGTCCTCCACGTCGGCCCGCAGCCCGTGGGCTCCGATCACGCCGAGCTCTCCCGGCGCCTGCTCGACGCCCTGGGCGCTCCGTTCGACCTCCTCGGCGAGAAGGTCGTCGTGGGCGCGAGCGTGGGCGTGAGCATCTTCCCGGACGACGCCCACGACGCGATGGCGCTCCAGATTCACGCGGACGCCGCGATGTACGCGGCGAAGGGGGACGCCGGGAGCGGCTTTCACCTCTTCGAGCCCGGACAGACCTTCCGGGGCGGAGACCGGCTTCGGATCGAGAACGAGCTGCGCCTCGCGATCGCCGGCGGGGAGCTGAGGCTCGCGTTCCAGCCGCAGACGGACCCCGACGGGCTCCTGAAGGGCGCCGAGGCGCTCGTGAGGTGGAGGCACCCCGTCCTCGGGGAGGTCAGCCCGTCCCGCTTCGTGCCGATCGCCGAGGAGAGCGGGCTCATCCTCGAGATGGGCGCGTGGGTGTTCGAGGAAGTGTGCCGGCGGATCGCCGGATGGCGGCGGCTCGGCCTGTCGGTCGTGCCCGTGTCGGTCAACGTCTCGCCGGTCCAGTTCGCGCGCGCGGACCTCGTCCAGATGATCGAGACGTGCCTCGCGGCCCACGAGGTGCCCGCGAACCTCATCCGGCTCGAGCTGACGGAGACGCTCCTCATCAAGGATGCGGCCGCGACGATGGCGCTCCTCGGTCGGCTCAAGACGCTCGGGGTCGGCCTCTCCGTCGACGACTTCGGGACGGGGTATTCGTCGCTCTCCTATCTCCAGGTCCTGCCGATCGACGAGCTCAAGATCGACCAGGCGTTCGTGCGCGAGATCGGCGGGCCCGCGGAGACGGCGGGCCGCGCTCCCAAGCTCGTCCAGTCGATGGTCGCGCTCGGCCACAGCCTCGGCCTCGAGGTGGTCGCCGAAGGGGTCGAGACCCGCGCGCAGCTCGATTTCCTGACGCGCCTGGGCTGCGACCGGCTGCAGGGCTACATGGTCGGCCGGCCGATGCCGGGCGAGGCGATCACCCGCCTCCTCGCGATCCCGGGTCGGCCACTCGCGCTCCAGCTAAACTCGACGGCGTGACGGGTCTTCCCGAGGATCGCCGGTTCGGCTGGACCGTGGGCGGCGTGTTCGCCGTCCTCGGGGCGCTCCTCCTCTGGCGGCAGCGGACGGCGGCCGGAGCCGTCTTCTCCTCGCTCGGCGGCGCGCTCCTCCTCCTCGCGGCGGCGGCACCGGGCCTCCTCGCCGGCCCGCACCGCGCGTGGCTCGCGCTCGCGAAGGTCCTCGGACGCGTGAACTCGGCCGTGTTTCTCTTCCTCACGTTCTTCCTCATCCTCACGCCCCTCGCGTTCGTCCTCCGCCTCCTCGGGCGCGACGAGCTCCGGCGGCGGGGCCCGGCGCCCGCGTCCACGTGGGAGCCCTACCCCGAGCGCAACGCCGACCGCGGCCACTACGAGAAGATCTGGTGATGAGCAGGCGCGAGGTCCTGTCGCAGCTCTGGGAGTTCCTGAAGTACCGCAAGAAGTACTGGCTCATGCCGATCGTCTTCCTGCTGGTCCTCGTCGGGCTCCTCCTCGTGCTCGCCGAGAAGAGCGTCATCGCGCCCTTCATCTACACGCTGTTCTAGTGACGGCCATCCTCGGCCTCTCGGCCTACTACCACGACTCGGCGGCATGTCTTCTCGTGGACGGGAAGATCGTGGCGGCCGCCCAGGAGGAGCGCTTCACGCGGAAGAAGCACGACGCCGGCTTCCCGCGGAACGCGGCGCGCTGGTGCCTGAAGGAGGCCGCGCTCCCCCTGGCGCGACTCGACCACGTCGCCTTCTACGACAAGCCCCTCCTGAAGTTCGAGCGGCTCTTCGAGACCTATCTCGAATACGCGCCGCGAGGCTTCTCCTCGTTCCGCAAGGCGATGCCTCTCTGGATCTCGGACCGGCTCTGGATGAGCGACCGGATCGGGAAGGACCTCGGCTGGGACGGGAGGGTTCTCTTCGGCGACCATCACGAGTCGCACGCCGCGTCGGCGTTCTACCCCTCGCCCTACGAGGAGGCCGCGGTCCTCACGATGGACGGCGTGGGGGAGTGGGCGACGTCCTCGATCGGGATGGGGCGCTCGAACGCGCTCACGATGCTCTCGGAGATGCGCTTCCCGCACTCGGTCGGGCTTCTCTACTCGGCCTTCACGTATTTCTGCGGATTCCGGGTGAACAGCGGCGAGTACAAGCTCATGGGCCTCGCGCCGTACGGCGAGCCGAAGTACGCGGACCTGATCCGCGAGAAGCTCGTCCACGTCTGCGCGGACGGGTCGATCCGGCTCGACATGGAGTACTTCACGTTCGCGACCGGCCTCACGATGACGGGGCGGGGGTTCGAGCGCCTGTTCGGCGGCCCCGCGCGCGAGCCCGAGTCGAAGCTCACGCAGCGCGAGATGGACCTCGCCCGATCGATCCAGGACGTGACCGAGGAGATCGTCCTGAAGATGGCGCGCCACGCGAAAAAGGAAACGGGCGCGAAGTACCTCTGCCTGGCGGGCGGCGTCGCCCTGAACTGCGTCGCGAACGGGAAGCTTCGCGAGGCCGGAATCTTCGACGACCTCTGGATCCAGCCCGCGGCCGGCGACGCGGGAGGCGCCGTGGGCGCGGCGCTCTCGGTCTGGCACCGTCACCTCGGCATGCCGCGCGAGAGCGCGGAGAAGAGGGGGACCTGGAGCCTGGAGGAAGGGAAGAGAGAAAGGAAGAGAAGATTTCTTCGAGTGGAATAGGGCAGGGCGAGGCCGGTGCGCCTCCGGGCAGGCGGCAGGCCGCCAACGGCGCACAGGCGGCGCCCCGCTCTTCATCATTCGAAGAAATCTCTCTTTCTCTCCCTGCCTTACGAGGACGGCATGTCGGGCGCGTTTCTCGGCCCCTCTTACCCTTCAGAAGAAATTGCGGCCTGGCTCGAGACGAGGGGCTACCCGTTCCAGACGGTGTCTTCCGCCGCACTCCCCGGCGCCGTCGCGGACCTCCTCGCCGCGGGCAAGGTCGTGGGCCTGCTGCAGGGCCGGATGGAGTTCGGCCCCCGGGCGCTCGGCGGGCGGAGCATCCTCGGCGACCCGCGCTCGCCCGCGATGCAGTCCGTCATGAACCTCAAGATCAAGTTCCGCGAGTCGTTCCGTCCGTTCGCGCCCTCCGTCCTGCGCGAGGACGCCGCGGCGTGGTTCGAGTTCGACGGGGACTCGCCCTACATGCTCCTCTGCGCGGACGTGGCGAAGGGGCTGCGCCGCGAGATGACGGACGGCGAGAAGGCCCTCTGGGGCATCGAGAGGCTGAACGTCCCGCGCTCGTCGATCCCCGCCGTCACCCACGTCGACTACTCGGCGCGGCTGCAGACCGTGAGACGGGAGACGAACCCCGTCTACCACGCGATCCTGTCCGCGTTCCGCGACCGGACGGGCTGCCCGGTCGTCGTCAACACGTCGTTCAACGTGCGCGGAGAGCCGATCGTCTGCTCTCCGGAGGACGCCTACCGGTGCTTCATGCGGACCGCGATGGACGCGCTCGTCCTCGAGAACCACGTCCTCCTGCGGGAGGGGCAGCCCGCACTCGCAGAAACGGCGGACTGGCGCCGCGAGTTCACCCTGGACTGAGCGGCGACTAGGGGAAGATCCCCAGCTCCAGGTAGCTGACGGCGATCTTGTCGATCGCCGAGATGAAGGCCGCCGTCCGCAGGTCCGGCACCTTCGGGTTGCGGCGCTGGACGTCGCGGATCTGCTGGAAGGCGACGCTCATCGTCTCCTCCAGCCCGGAGTTGACGAGGTCCTCCTCGGCCGCGCCGTGGATCAGGAGCTCGCGCTCGGCCTCCGAGAGCGACTTGCCCGTCGCGCTCTCGATCGACTTGACCATGCGGGCCGCGCTCATCTCCTCGTAGCGCTTCTCCATGCGCCCGAACCGCACGTGGGAGAGGTTCTTGAGCCACTCGAAGTAGCTCACGGTCACGCCGCCCGCGTTCAGGTACATGTCGGGGATCACGACGATGCGGTTCTGCCGCATGATCGCGTCGCCGTCGGCGGTGACGGGCCCGTTCGCGCCCTCGGCGACGATCTTCGCCTTCACGCGGGCCGCGTTCGCGCCCGTGATCACGTTCTCGAGGGCCGCCGGCACGAGGACGTCGCAGTCCATGTAGAGGACGTCCTCGGCCGCGAGGTCCTTCGCGCCCGGGAAGCCCGTGATCTTCTTCGTCGCGGCGCGGTGCTTGACGACCGCGTCGACGTCGAGCCCCTTCGGGTCGGCGATCGCGCCCTCCCACTCCGAGAGGCCGACGATGATCGCGCCGTGCTCCTGGAGGAACTTCGCCGCGTGGTAGCCGACGTTGCCGAGCCCCTGGACGGCGACGCGCTTGCCGGCGAGTCCGGGCGTCATGCCGAGCGTCTTCAGGAGGTCGGTGTCCGCGAGCGCCTCCTTGACGCCGAAGAAGACGCCGCGTCCCGTGGCCTCCTTGCGGCCCCGGATCCCGCCCTGGCTGATCGGCTTGCCCGTGACGCAGCCGATCGCGTCGATCTCGCCCGGGTGGAACTGCGCGTACGTGTCCGCGATCCACGACATCTCGCGCGGGCCCGTGCCGTAGTCGGGGGCCGGCACGTCGACGCCCGGCCCGATGAAGTTCTTCTTCGTGAGCTCGGCCGTGTAGCGCCGCGTGATCCGCTCGAGCTGCTCGATCGTGACCTTGCGCGGGTCGATCTTGATGCCGCCCTTGGCCCCGCCGAACGGGACGTCCACGATGGCGCACTTGAACGTCATGAGCGCCGCGAGGGCGAGCACCTCGTCCTCGTTCACGTCGGGCGAATAGCGGATGCCGCCCTTGACGGGGAGCTTGTGGTGGCTGTGCTCGGCCCGCCAGGCCTCGATGACCTCGTAGCCCCCGCCTTCCTTGCGGACGGGGAAGCGGAACTTGTAGACGCTGTTGCAGACCTTGATCTGCTCCAGCAGGCCCGGCGGATAGTCGAGGAAGCTCGCGGCGGCGTCGAAATTCCTGTTGACGCTCTCCAGGAATCCGTTGGACTGGGTCATCAATACCTCCGGTTGACCGAGTTTAGATGAGTCGATATAGGATCCGGGACCAATGGAAGCCGGGGTCGCCCGCGTGGTGCGACTGAGTCGCGACTCGTTGCACCGGATGAGCTTAGAGGCGGCCACGTCCCCCCGCCTCCGGAAGAACCGGAACCTTCACGCGATGGAAGATCCGGTGCACCGGCTGTTCAACGCGATCGAGCCGGGCAGCTACATCCGGCCCCACCGTCACCTGCATCCGCCGAAGACCGAGACGATGGTCGTGGTGGCGGGACGTCTCGGCTTCATGTCGTTTCGCGACGACGGATCGGTGGCGGAGAGAGTCGTCCTGGACGCCGCGGGCGAGACGTTCGGCGTGGACGTGCGCGCCGGGCGTCTGGCACACGTTCGTGTCGCTCGCCCCGGGCGCGGTCGCCTTCGAGTCCAAGGCCGGTCCGTACGTGCCGCCCGGAGAGCGGGACGCCGCGCCGTGGGCGCCGCCCGAAGGCGACCCGGCGGCGGTGCGGCTCGAGGCGGGATGGCGTAACGCGTTTGTTCAGCAGGCAGAGTCCTGATTCATGCCGATCTTACCGTCACATGTCACTTTTCCCGGCCGTGCCGGGGTCAATCACTCTCGATTCCATGGAAGGGGTGCGTACATGATGAATCTGCGTCGATCCGTGCCGCTGCTCGCCGCGTGCGTGGCGGTCCTGTTTTTCCTTGCCGTTCCCGCGCTCGGTCAGGAGACGACCGGTGCCCTCCAGGGGGCCGTGGTCGGTCAAGTCGGACCGGAGTCCCCTCCCGGGCGTCACGGTGGAGGCCATTCACGTCCCCACCGGCACCCGGTACACGGCGGTGACGTCCGCCACCGGCCGGTTCACCATTCTCAACGTCCGCGTGGGCGGACCCTACACGGTGACCGCGAAGATCGGCGGCTTCAGGACCGAGTCCCTGAAGGACGTCAACGTCGCCCTCGGTGAACGGCGCGAGCTCGACTTCGAGATGCAGCTCGAGTCGAAGACGGAGAGCGTCAGCGTGACGGCCCAGGCCGAGCCGCTGATCAGCCCGGACAGGATGGGCTCCTCCCAGGCGATCTCGCAGGACGAGATCAAGGCCCTGCCGACGATCCGCCGGCAGTTCCAGGACTTCGTCCGGACGAACCCCTACGCCAACGTGCAGCCCTACGATTCGACGCAGACGGCCATCTCCGTCGCGGGAATGAACAACCGGTACAACACGATCCAGATCGACGGCGCGGTCAACAACGACCTCTTCGGCCTGGCCGCCACCGGCACCCCGGGCGGCCAGACGGACACGCAGCCCATCTCGCTGGACACGATCCAGGAGATCCAGGTCGCCGTCTCGCCGTACGACATCAAGCAGGGCGGGTTCACGGGCGGCGCGATCAACGCGATCACCCGCAGTGGCACGAACGAGTTCCACGGCTCCGCCTACGGCTCGACACGCAACGAGAACTACATCGGGAGCAAGGTCCCGCAGGCCTACGGCGACGCCCTCGACAAGCCGATCGCGACTTTCAAGTCGGACCAGTACGGCGCACGCGTCGGCGGGCCGATCCTGAGGGACAAGCTCTTCTTCTTCGTCAGCGGCGAGCGGAACAAGCTCTCGCAGCCGACCGGCGGGTCCGCGGACGGGTCGACGACCAACTCGTACAAGGATCCGGCACAGGCCGCCCTGTTCCAGAGCATCCTGATCAACAAGTACGGCTACAACCCGGGCGGCCTCGGGGACTACAACCAGAGGACGAACAGCGACCTCCTGCTCGGCAAGCTCGACTTCAACGCGGCCCAGAACCACCAGTTCTCGTTCCGGTACAACTACGTCGACGCCCTGAGCGACACGCTCGGTTCGAGCCGCAGCTTCAGCGCCTACACCTTCGAGGGGGCCGGGTACACGATCACCGACAAGACGAACTCCGGAGTCCTGCAGGTCAACAGCGTCTTCGGCTCCGAGTTCGTTCAACCAGGGCCGCGTCGGCTACCAGACGATCCGGGACAGCCGGGCGGTGCCCGCTCCGTTCCCGTCGGTTTACATCTGCGCCACTCCCAACTCGTTCTGCACCGGGTCCAACGCGTACCAGCTGATCGCCGGGACCGAGCGCTCGTCCGGAGCGAACGGGCTCAACCAGGACATCCTCGAGGTCACGGACGACTTCACGCTGATCAAGGGCAACCACACGATCACGATCGGGACCCACAACGAGTTCTTCGACTTCGAGAACATCTTCATCCAGGACATCACGGGGACGTACTTCTTCAACAGCGTCGCCGACCCCAACGACCCCTACAGTCTTTCCGCCGGGACCGCGGCCCGTTACCAGGTCAAGTTCGCGAACGGGGCCGATCCGCGCCGGCCGACCAAGTTCGGCGCCCAGCAGTGGGGGCTCTACGTGGGCGACCAGTGGAGGGTCAACAACAAGCTCACCGTGACCCTGGGCCTCAGGGCCGATCTCCCGCGGCTCACGGACAGCCCGACGTACAACCCGCTCGTCGACACGACGTTCGGGATCGACACGACGAACGTCCCCAACAACAACCTCATGGTGTCGCCCCGCCTGGGCTTCAACTGGAACCCGAGCGCATCGGGCAAGGACCAGATCCGCGGCGGCATCGGCGTCTTCGCCGGCCGCACGCCGTTCGTCTGGATCTCCAACGCCTACGGCGGCACCGGAATCGAGATCACGGGCCTGAGCGCGAACAACGTCCCCTTCAACGCGGACCCCAACAACCCGCCGAAGAACTTCCCTCCGGGATCTGCCGCCGTCTCGGTCGACACCATCGATCCCAACTTCAAGTTCCCCCAGGTCCTCCGCAGCACCCTGGCGTACGACCGGGAGCTCCCGTACGGGATCCGCGGGTCCGTCGAGTACATGTTCACGAAGACGCTCGAGGACGTCTTCTACTACAACAACAACAAGGTCCCGAGCGGGGCCACGACGTTCTACGGCTCGCCCGTCTACAAGAACTTCAGCAGCGCGTTCTCGAACGTCACCTATCTGACGAACACCTCCCGGGGCGAGCAGCAGAACCTCTCCGTGCAGCTCGAGAAGCGCTTCCCCTTCGGTCTGTACGTCAGCGGGACGTACGCCTACATGAACGCCAAGTCCGCGTTCGAGGCGACGTCCAGCGTGGCGTATTCGAACTGGCAGTTCCAGACGACGGACGGGAACATCCAGACCCAGCAGCTCACGCGCTCCTTCTTCGAAGTCCCGAACCGCTTCAACATCGTCCTGACGCAGAACTTCAAGACGGGGCCGCTGACGCACAACGTCGGGCTCGTCTACTTCGCCCAGTCGGGGCAGCCCTATTCGATCCTGATGGGCGGCGACCCGAACAAGGACGGTGGCTTCAGCAACGACCAGCTCTTCGTGCCCCAGAACTACGGCGACATCGTGTGGAAGGGCGCGGGGGCTCCGACCGAGGCCCAGTGGAACACGTTCCTCGCGACGACGGGCCTCGACAAGTACCGCGGGCGGGTCGCCCCGCGCAACGCCCTCGACGCCCCGTGGATCCACACGCTCGACTTCCACTACGACATCACGCTTCCGATCTCGGTGGTCCAGGTGCAGCTTTCGTTCGACATCCTGAACCTGATCAACCTGATCAACAACAACTCGGGCCTCCTCCGCTACGTCAACTTCCAGACGTACACCGCGCTCAGCTACTCGGGGATCGACTCGGCCACGGGCAAGCCGATCTACACGGTCAACGCGAACGCGCTCAACGAGGGAAGGCAGTACAGCACCAACGACATCCGCTCGCGCTACCAGCTGAAGTGGGCGGCGCGCGTGTCGTTCTAGGCTTTCCGAGACTCGAGGCAGGGAAGCGCCGGAGCGAAGGCTCCGGCGCTTTTCTTTGCCCCGCGCCCCCGCACCCCCCGGGAATTGCCCTCTTTCCGGATATTCTCCGTCCGCAATCGCGACCCGAATTCAAGGAGGTGTGCGCATGACAGGTCTCCGTCGGTTTCTTCTGCCCGCCGTGTGCGCGGCGGCCCTCCTCCTTTCGGCCGTGCCCGCGGCGGCACAGGTCGACGTCACGACGGGCCGAATCTCCGGATCGGTCGTCGACGAGGGCGGCCAGCCGCTGCCGGGCGCCGGCATCGAGGCCCGGAACAAGGGCACGGGCCTCACGCTCACGGGAGTTTCGGACGCGCGCGGGCTCTTCCGCATCGTGAGCGTGCCGGTCGGCAGCTACGCCGTGACGGCCTCGCTGCAGGGCTTCACGAAGCAGACCGAGCCGAACGTCGTCATCACGCTCGGCTCGGCGCCCACCGTCGACTTCAGGCTCCGCGTGTCGACGAAGACCGAGAGCGTGACCGTCACCGCCTCGGAGGCCGTGATCGAGACGACGCAGACCTCGTCCCAGACCACGATCGACAACAACGCGATCAGGAGCCTGCCGATCAACGGCCGCAACTTCACGGACTTCGTCCTCCTCGCGCCGAACTCGCAGCGCGAGACGCAGCGCGGCAACATCGCGATCGGCGGGCAGCGCGGCATCAACACGAGCGTGACGCTGGACGGCGTCGACTACAACGACGCGTTCTTCGGCGGGTCGTCGGGCGACGGCTCGGCCGAGGGCCGGGCGCCCTTCACCGTGTCGCAGGAGTCCGTCCGCGAGTTCCAGGTCATCCAGAACGGCGCCTCGGTGGAGTTCGGACGCTCCGGCGGCGGCTTCGTGAACGTCATCACGAAGAGCGGCTCCAACGAGTTCCACGGGTCGGGCTTCTACTACAACCGCCCGCAGTCCACGACCGCCAAGTTCGCGAACGGGACGGACCCGCGCGACCAGAAGACGCAGCAGTTCGGGGCGTCCTTCGGCGGGCCGATCCTGAAGGACAAGCTCTTCTTCTTCGGGGCGTGGGACCAGCAGATCCAGTCCACGACGATTCCGATCACGAGCGCCCTCGTGACCGACCCGGACATCTACTCGAAGTACCCGAAGATCGGCCAGACCGACACGAACTACGTCCAGGAGCAGAACGGCAAGGTCTTCTTCGGGCGCCTCGACTTCCAGGCCTCGGACCAGCATCGCATCTACGGACGCGCGAACTACTCGACGTACGACGGGCCGAACGGCACGTCCTCCAGCCAGACGCAGACCACGAGCCACAACGGCGTCGAGGGCCTGAAGTCGACGTCGCTCGTCGGCAGCTGGAACGGCATCTTCAGCCAGAACGCGATCAACGACTTCAACATCCAGTACGCCAAGAACGAAATCCCGCGCGCGGACAAGGGCCTCGGCCTGCCCGAGATCCAGCTCACGGGCCAGGCGACCTACGGCGAGGTCGCTTTCCTCCCGATCGTCGCCACGGACGACCGGCTCAGCATCGGCGACACGGGGACGTTCCTCTTCGGGCCGCACGCCGTGAAGATCGGCGCCGACTACAACAAGACGGGGATGGACCAGATCTTCAAGGGCAACTGGCGCGGCGTGTTCGTCTTCAACTACCCGACCGCGGCGCTCGAGAAGGCGGCCTTCCTCGCGGGCAGGTGGACGCAGTACCGCGAGTTCGTCGGCCTCAACGGCAAGACGGTCGACCAGGCGGGCCGCTTCAACGCGGACCAGAAGGAGCTCGCCTTCTTCGCGCAGGACCAGTGGTTCGTGACGTCGACCCTGACCGTGACGCTCGGGCTGAGGTACGAGCGCCTCGACAACCCGGACGACCCGATCCTCGACGCCAACAAGGTGCTCGTCCCCGGCGCGAAGAACGTCCAGCCGGACGCCCGGATCCCGGACGCGAACAACCAGTGGTCGCCGCGCCTCTCGCTCGCGTGGTCGCCCGAGAAGAACGCGAAGAGCGTCGTTCGCCTCTCCCTCGGCCGCTACTGGAGCCGCACGCCGGAGATCCTCTTCTCGCAGCTCTACCAGAACAACGGACTCGCCGGTGCGACCTACCAGGTGAGCGCGAACGCCTCGGGGCCGACGCCCGGCGCCCCCGCTCCCGGCTGGGGCGCGGCCTTCGACCCGAACTCGATCCAGCAGCTCGGGAGCCTCCCGCCCGGCACGAACCTCGGGGCGCTCGGCGTCTTCACGATCGCATCGGACTTCAAGAACCCGCACACGGACAAGGTCACGCTCGGCTTCGAGCGCGAGATCCTCGGGATCGCCTGGGGCCTCGACGGCACGTGGGCCAAGGGCTACAACCTCGAGCGCATGAACGACGCGAACCTCGCTCCGGCGCCCGCCGCGAACTGCCCGGCGCTGGACCCGAATTCCGGATCGGCGTGCTACGGCGCTTCGCCGACCTCCGCCGGCGCAGAACCGGATCAACTCGAGCTACAGCTTCCTCAAGGTCTACACGTCGGACGGCCGGTCCGACTACAAGGCCGTCACGCTGTCGTTCCGCAGGAACTTCGCGAACGGCTTCCGGTTCTTCGGCTCCCTCACCCGGGCCTCCGACTACGACACGGACTCGAACGAGCGCAACTACGCCGGCTTCACGCTCTGGGACGTCAACAACCCCGAGCTGAACTGGGGGCCCTCGGACCGCGACATCCAGTGGCGCGGGGCGGCGAACGCCTCGTACGAGCACAGCTTCGGCAGCATCAACACGTTCTCGTCCGTTCTGTTCAGCTACCAGACCGGCCGGCCCTACTCGGCCTTCATCGGGGACGTCAACAAGGACGGCAACTTCACGGACCGCGCCACGATCGACGGCGTCGTCACGGGCCGCAACGCCTTCCGCCAGCCCGACTTCTACACGGTCGACGTCCGCTTCGGCATCGGGTACAGGCTCGGGCCCGGGACGCTCGCCCTCTTCGTGGACATCTTCAACCTCACGAACACCGGCAACCGCTCCACGAGCCTCACGAACTACCCGGGCAGCGGGTCGACGGCCTTCGGAACCCTCAACGGCTTCACGACGACGCCGCGGACGCTCCAGTTCTCGGGACGGTACGACTTCTAGATAGCGACCCGCTCA
The DNA here is from genome assembly GCA_963776915.1 of uncultured Acidobacteriota bacterium. Lineage (GTDB taxonomy): Bacteria > Acidobacteriota > Thermoanaerobaculia > UBA5066 > UBA5066 > Fen-183. The sequence goes on from CAVZPE010000004.1 coordinate 187,696, forward strand.
GGTCCCCCGAGCGCCGGAGCGCAATGCTCCGGCGTTCTTCTCGAGGAAGGAGAAGATCTTCCTGGAAGGTGCCCGAGCCGGGGGAGAACCGGTCGCGCGAGCCCATCCGGCCTGGTGCATTCACCTTCTAAGAAATTCTTCTTCTTTCCGATATTCTACGGAGCCGGAGGATTTTCCCGATGCCCCTCACCACCGAAACGCCCGCGATCCCGCCGGTCTCGGTCCTCGGGGACCACGAGCGGGAGCTCGCCGAGGGCGTGTACGACTTCGCCGTCGAGTCGATCGGCCCGCTTTCGGCCCGGATGGACCGCGAGAACGTCATGGACCCGGACCTCGTCCGGAAGTTCTTCGAGCTCGACCTCATGGGCATCGAGATCCCGGAGGAATACGGCGGACTCAACGCGAACTTCACGACGTCGATCGCGATCATCGAGGCGCTCGCGCGCGTCGACGCGGCCTGCGCCGTCGTCGTGGACGTCCAGAACACGCTCGTGAACAACGCGATCAAGCGCTGGGCGTCGCCCGCGATCCAGAAGAAGTACTTCCCGCAGCTCGCGAAGCAGAAGGTCGCCTCGTACGCCCTCTCGGAAGCGGGCTCGGGCTCGGACGCCTTCGCGCTCGCGACGACGGCGACGCCGAAGGGCGACCGGTGGGTGCTCAACGGCGAGAAGCTCTGGATCACGAACGGTCTCGAGGCCGAGCTCTTCCTCGTCTTCGCCAACGCGGACAGGAGCAAGGGCTACAAGGGCATCACGGCCTTCCTCGTCGAGTCGCAGTGGAAGGGCTTCTCGAAGGGCAAGAAGGAGGACAAGCTCGGGATCCGCGCCTCCTCCACGCTCGCGCTCGCGTTCGAGGACCTCGAGGTGCCGGCCGAGAACGTGGTCGGGACCGTCGGCGAGGGCTACAAGATCGCGATCGAGACGCTCAACGAGGGCCGCATCGGGATCGGGGCGCAGATGGTCGGGATCGCCCGGGCGGCGCTGGACTACGTGACGAAGTACGTCAAGGAGCGCCGCCAGTTCGGCCAGCCTCTCGCGCAGTTCCAGGCCGTGCAGCACGAGCTCGCCCGGATGGACATGGAGCTCGAGTGCGCGCGCCTGGCCGTCTACAACGCGGCGCGCCTCAAGGAAGCGGGCCTGCCGTTCGCGCGCGAGGGCGCGATCGCGAAGCTCAAGGGGTCCGAGGCCGCGGAGATGTGCACGTCGAAGGGCCTCGAGCTCCTCGGCGGCTACGGCTACGTGAAGGACTACCCGCTCGAGAAGATGTACCGCGACGCCAAGATCGGGAAGATCTACGAGGGCACGTCCTTCATGCAGCTCAACACGATCGCGAAGGACGTCCTCAAGCGGGGCTGAGCCGGACCCTCAGTCCTTCCTCGGGCGCCAGACGGGGAGCTCGACCGAGAGGTAGAGGAACAGGCTGCGCTGCCCCGTGGTCGAGCCGATGCCGATCGGAACGGCGAGCCCGGGGACGATCTGGACGTCTCCGGGCAGGTTCAACGCGGCCCGCACGCCCGGCGACACGGCCTCGGCCGTCTGCCGGATCAGGACGCCGCCCCCGCCGATCGTCTCGTTCGTCGCGACGACGGCCTCGACGAGGACGTTCACGTTCGGGTGGACGAGCCACACGACGCTCTGCCCCGCGTTGAGGTTCGTGAGGCGTGCGGCGGTCACCCTCGGCGTCCTTCGCCGAGAGGACCAGCGTGGCCCCGACGTTCGTATGGGCGACGACGTGGGGCGACAGGACGATGCTCAGCGGAACGCTGACCTGCAGACCGAAACCGCCCGAGCCGAGCGCGCGGCGGTAGTCGCCGGTGGGGACGAGGAACGTCGCACGCGGGCTGAGGGCGACGGGGGCCTCGCCGTCGCCGACGAGCTGGTACCGGTAGTTCAGCGCGAGGTCGCCGAGCCCCTTCGCGACGCCGATCGGGCCGGAGAGTCCCTGGATCGGGATCGTGAAGCTGAGCTGATGCTTCAGGTTCGGGACGGGCCATTCCTGGGTCAGCGTGTACGCCCAGTCTCCCGTGCCCGCGACGCGCGCGTACGTCTGGATCGTCTGGACGACGCCCGGGTCCTGGTTGTACGCCTCCTCGACCAGGAACGAGTTGTCCTGGATCGGGTGCGGGGACGGAGAGACCTGGGCGCGAGCGGGCGCAGGAGAGGAGATCTCTGCGAAAGTGATCGCCGCGAGGCCGATGAGCGTGGGGGTGAGGCGGCGCGTCGGCATCCGTCGCTTCTTCGAAGGAATTCTCGGTCCTTCCGGCACGGGACCCTTTCCAGAGAAGGCCCTTCTCTTCTGTTCCTGCGGCACCTGAGAATCAGTCGCAACACGAGAATGGCGCTGAAACGTCCGGATTGTCCGTGATGCGCGTGCATCAGGTAAGGTGCATCGCCATGGCGGGGGCCGGAGCGAACGGGGGAGGGCTGCGCCGGGAGATCGGCCTCTGGCAGGGGACCGCTCTCAACGTCATCGACATGGTGGGGATCGGGCCGTTCGTGACCCTTCCCCTCATCCTCGCCGCGATGGGCGGCGGGCGGGCGCTCCTCGCGTGGATCCTCGGCGCGCTTCTCGCGATCTCGGACGGACTCGTGACGGCCGAGCTCTCGGCCTCGCTCCCGCGGGCGGGCGGCTCGTACGCGTTCCTGCGCGAGGCCTACGGCCCGGAGCGCTGGGGAAAGCTCGTCTCGTTCCTCTTCCTGTTCCAGATCGTCTTCTCGGCGCCTCTCTCGATGGCGTCGGGCGCGATCGGCTTCGCCCGTTACCTGCGCTTCGTCTTCCCCGGCATCCCCGAGGGCTGGGAGTCGCCCGCGGCGTCGCTCCTGTGCGTCGCCGTCACGCTTCTCCTCATGCGACGGATCGGCGCGATCGGGAAGTTCTCGGTCGTCCTGTGGATCGGCGTCCTCGCGACGCTCGGCATCGTGATCGCGATCGGCCTGCCGCACATGAAGCTCGCCGCGCTGCGCTTCTGGGAGGCGCCGGTCGTCTCCGCGCCGGGAATCCCGCCGCCGGGCGTCCTCGGCGGACTCGGAGCCGCCCTCATCCTCGCGGTCTACGACTACCTCGGCTACTACAACATCTGTTACCTGGCCGAGGAGATCGTCGAGCCCACGAAGACGATCCCGCGCGTCATCGTCGTGTCGATCCTCGCGGTGGCCGTCCTCTACATCCTGATGAACGTCTGCATCGTCTCGGTCCTCCCGATGGACCAGGCGATGACGTCGAAGTCCACGGTGGCGGATTTCGTCCAGCAGCTCGCCGGACGCCCCGTCGCGCGGGCCGTCACGGGCCTCATCCTGTGGACGGCGTTCGCTTCGGTCTTCTCCCTCACGCTCGGCTACTCGCGCATCCTCTGGGCGGCCGCGCGGGACGGCAACTTCTTCCGCATCTTCGCGCGCCTGCACCCGACGGAGGGCTACCCGGTCGTCGCGATCGCGGCGCTCGGCGGGGCCGCGGCGATCTTCTCGTTCCTCAGCCTCAAGGTCGTCGTCTCGGCGATCATCTCGATCCGGGCGCTGATCCCGTTCGTCGCGCAGGTCGCCGGCGCGCTCGTCCTGCGCCGGACGCGGCCGGACCTCAAGCGTCCGTTCCGGATGTGGCTCTACCCGCTGCCCGCGCTCGTGGCGCTCGGCCTGTGGGGCTTCGTCCTCGTGTCGCCCGAGAAGGGCTTCAAGGCCGCGGGACTCCTCGTGATCGTGGCCGGCGTGTCGGCGTTTCTCGTGAGATGCCGTCTCGCGCGAGAATGGCCGTTCGCCGGAGTCGCCGGCCGGGAGACCGCCGCGCCATGAAACGCATCGCCGTCCTCACGAGCGGGGGAGACGCCCCGGGGATGAACGCGGCGATCCGCGCCGTCGTGCGGGCGGGGATCGCGCAGGGCGCGAGCGTGATCGGCGTCCGGCACGGGTTCGCGGGCCTCATCGCCGGGGATCTGGTCCCGCTCGGCGCCCGGGCCGTGGGCGGGATCATCCAGCAGGGAGGGACGATCCTCGGGAGCGCGCGCTGCGCCGAGTTCCGCACTCCCGAGGGGCGGGCGGGAGCGCTCGAGATCCTTCGCCGGAACGAGGTCGAGGGCCTCGTCGTGATCGGCGGCAGCGGCTCGCAGGCGGGCGCCTTCGAGCTGCACAAGCTGGGGTTCCCCGTCGTCGGCGTCGCGTCGACGATCGACAACGACGTCTTCGGCTCGGACATCACGATCGGCGTCGACACGGCGCTCAACATCGCGCTCGAGGCGATCGACCGCCTGAAGACGACCGCCTCCTCGCACGAGCGCGCGTTCCTCGTCGAGGTCATGGGCCGCGACTGCGGCTATCTCGCGCTCATTGCCGGCATCGCGGGCGGCGCGGAGTCCGTGGTCGTGCCCGAGGTGCCCGTCGACCCCGAGGAGCTCGCCCGCGAGCTCGACGCCTCGCGCGAGCGCGGCAAGAAGCACGCGATCATCGTCGTCGCCGAGGGCGCGTCCTACGACGCCGAGGGCCTCGCGCACTACTTCAGGGAGCACAAGAAGCGGCTCGGGTTCGACCTCAGGGTCACGATCCTCGGCCACGTCCAGCGCGGCGGCGCGCCCGGCGCGTACGACCGGCTTCTCGCGACCCGGCTCGGCGCGGCGGCCGTGCAGCAGCTCGTCTCGGGGCCGGTCGGCGTCCTGATGGGCCTCAGGGACGGGAAGATCGTCGGGACTCCGCTCCACCTTGTCGCGGGCGCGAAGAAGCCGCTGGACCCGTCCCTCTTCGAGCTCCTCCGGACGATGGCGAAATAACGCCGGTCCCGGTTAAGATCCGCGTCCGGCTTCGGGACGGCGACGTACCCAAGTGGTTAAGGGAAGGCTCTGCAAAAGCCTCATTCGTCGGTTCGAATCCGACCGTCGCCTCCATCCTCGTCCCGCCCGAGCAGTCCCCGCCGGAAGGCCACGGACACCGCCTCGACCTGGCTGTGGACGTCCATCCGCCGGAGCAGGTGCTGGACGTGGTTCCGGATCGTCGCGTGCGAGAGGCCGAGCCTGGCGGCGATGTTGACCGAGCCGTAGCCCTCCGCGAGCAGGGCGAGGATCTGGCGCTCGCGCGGAGACAGGGCGATGCTCGGCTCGGGCGGGCCGGCGGGCGCCGCGGGCCTCTCGGCGACCGCGGCCCGGACCCGCCCGACGATGGCCGACAGGGCGGTCGGGTCCCCGTTCTCGAACATGTGGACGAGACAGCTGTAGGAGGCGCCCGGGGACGGGAACGCGAGCGTGCGCGTGACGAGACGCCGTTGAACGCCGTCTCGGCCGCGGACGTCCATGACGAAGGGCCCGGGGGATTCGCCCCGAAGCGCTCCGACCGAGACTCCGCAGTCCCGGAAGCAGCAGACGTTCCCGAAGACGTCCCGCCCGGCGAACGCGTCGTAGCACTTCTTGCCGAGCACCTCGGCGGCCGTCCAGCCGAGAAGGGCGGTCGCGGAATCGTTCCAGTAGATGATCCGGTGGCGGCGGTCGATGCCGCACGCCGCGGACGCGGTTTCCGCGATGAGGTCGAGGGCGTCGTCATCGACTCGAACTGCGGCGGTCTTCATGGACACCCCCCGGCCGGCGGAGCGCGGCTCTCCCCCGCGGGCGCAGTCGACTTGAGACTCAATATCTTCTCGCGCGGAGGGCCTGTCAAGGAAGAAGAACGCTCCGGCGTAAGCTCGATTCGCCGGAGTGGCGGAATGGCAGACGCAGGGGACTTAAAATCCCCGGGCCCGCAGGGGCCGTGAGGGTTCGAGCCCCTCCTCCGGTACCAGCGCCTCTCCGCCCCGGGTCGTCCGCAACGAAACCCGCTGCTGGATTTCGCATTCCATATCAGGAGCCGGTGTACAGGCCCGGCCGGGAGGATGGAATGCGTGATGCCCGCCTCGTCCGCGCGCTCCTGATCGCGTTCTCGCTGGTCTCGGGGGATCTCCTGGCCGACTCGGCCTGGACGATCCCGGGGATCGTGAACGCGTCCGGCCTGAACGGGACGCACTTCGTCTCGGACCTGACGCTCACGAACCCGGGCGCCGGCGCCCGCAAACGTCACCCTGTCGTTTTTCCCGGCCGGCTCGTCGAGTTCACGAAGAATCCTCACGCTCGACCCGGGCCAGACGGTCGTTATTCCGACGTGGCCGGGGTGACTTCGGGATCTCGGCGGGGCCGGCGCCCTGTCGATTTCGTCCGACCAGCCACTCCTGATCCGCGCGAAGACGTACAACACGGCCCCGTCCGGGACGTACGGCGTCGCCCTCCCCGTCGTGAGCGTCGGACCGGCTCCTCTCGCCGGGAGACCGTCGCGGACAGCCTCTGGATCACGCCAGGACGCCTCCGGCGCGACCGGGTTACCGCACGAACGTCGCCGTCGTTTTCCCCGACGCCTCGGGCGGCGCGGCGACGGTGACGGTCTACGACGCGGACGGAAACGCGCGCGGGAGCCAGGAGTTTCAGCCTCGACGCGGCAGGCCTCCAGCAGTTCTCCGTCGGAAGCTTCGCAGGCGCCGTCTCGGTCGGCGCGAGCGCAGATCGCCGTGACGCGCGGCCATGCGGCCGGCTACGCGGTCGTCGTGGACAACGTCACCGGCGACAGCTCGCTCTTCTCTTTCGAGGACCTGCCGGGGGGCCGCCAGGATGTCCTCGTGAACGGCGTCGCGCGGGCGAACGGTCGGAACGGGGCGTTCTTCCGGACCGACGGCCGGTTCTACAACCCGACGGACACGGACGCGACCGTCCCGGTCGCCTTCCACGCGAGCGGCAACGCGAACCCGTCTCCCGCATCGGCGTCCTTCAGCGGTGCCCGCCGGGAAGATCCTCGACGTCGTCGACGTCCTCGAATTCCCTGCTCGGGTCTCCCCGTCGGATCGGCGGGCGCACTGAGGTTCCAGTCGAACTGGCCGGTCGCGATCCTCTGCCGGACGAGCAACGTGGATCCCTCCGGGGTCAGGCCGGGCACGTTCGGCTCGCAGCAGAAGCCGGTGCCGCTCCTCTCGTTCGTGACGTCGGCGGACGCGGGCGCCGCGGTCACCGGGATTCGTCAGAACGCGGCGTTCCGGACGAACGTCGGATTCGCGGCGGGCGCGGACGGGGCGCAGTACACGCTGACGCTCCAGAACGCTTCCGGGGCGACGGTGGCGACGACGTCGGCCTCGCTCGGAGCGTTCGGCTGGAGCCAGCCCAACGTGCAGGACCTCTTCCCGACGACGACGATCCCGGACAATGCGACGCTGTCGGTGAAGGTGACGGCCGGAAGCGTCGACGTCTTCGACTCGTCGATCGACAACCTCTCCGGCGACCCCGTCGTCACGCCGATCGCGCCGCTCCCGGTCGCGATTCCCGTCCAGCGCGACGATCGGGCCGGCCGGCGGATCGATCCGGTCCGATGATGGGCGGCTGACGCTTCGCGTGCCGGCGGGCGCTTTGAGCCAGCCCGTGGGGTTCTCGTTCCAGACGACGACGAGCGATGCGCCCCAGGGAATCGGTCCGGGGTACCAGATCCTTCCGACCGGAATCGCCTTTTCGAAGAAGGCGTTCTTGTCGTTCGACTACGGCCGAAGCGATACAGTCGGAACGAATGCCCAGGCGTTGACGGTGGCGGCGAATGCGGGAACCGGATGGTTCGGACTTGGAGGAGGCTCGATCAACCCCCTTCGTCATACCCTCACCGTCCCACTCGCTTCGACGGCGCCCACAGGGCCCGCGTCCTACGCGCCGGGAGCGCTCGCGGTGAGGCGTTCTAACCGGTCGATTACCGTCCTGTGGGCGATCACGGCGAGCTGGCGCATCTCTCTGGACGGCCCACCGGTGGTCCTGACCCAGGGAGAAACGGCCCTGTCGGCCTCGTACCTTGGCCCTTCATCGTCGACGGATCTGGGCGAGACCATCTTCCTCCCTACGAAGGCAAGTGACGCCACAGTGACCTGGTACGTCAATGGGATCCAGATCGGAGACGAGAACGTCGGCTACGTGGGAAGGAGCGGGGTCTCGGCCACATACCTCGCGCCCAAGTGCCCTCCAACGGTCAACCCCGTCACGATAACGGCCACGATCGCCAGCGCAAGCGGCTTTTCTCTCCCCTTCGGCATTGCCGGCTCCGTGTCGGTGCGCGTCGTCCCACGCGACTGGAAGCTCGACTGGATCGTGGACGCGACGCTTCCTTGCGGATTCCTCGCTGAGGTTTCCGGAATTAACGCCTCGGACCATGTCACATGGACCGGACCCGAGACGACGATCGCGTTCAGCCTGAATCCACCAAACCTGACCGTATTTCAGCCGAATCACCAATTCACTTCCCTTCCATCTCACCAACTCAAAGCCTGCCCCTGCTTCGGCACGTCGCCGGCGATCAGTGAGTACGGGAAGGACGGGCCTCTCGGGGTGCCCTTCGGCGGAATCTGGGACGTCGCCAACGACAAGTTGCACATCAACATAGGCGGCCTCTACACGTATGAAGGCGGCAAAGTTACCTGTGTTCCCGAAGGGGGTGGCGAGCCGAGCGTCAACGGAGACCTCGCCCAGGGATTCGCGTTCTTTCAAGATCTCGACGTGCCGTTGGAGGGGGGACGGGGAACCGTGACGCCGGCGGCCACGAAAGGGGAAGACTGGACGTTCTCCGTCCAGTACTATCTGAGGAGCATTTGTCCGTGATCACGGGCTCATCCGAATAGCCTCACGAACGTCGCAACCGTCCCGCTCGCGCCGGGCGTCGTCGAGGAAGCGCCTCTTAATTGGGGGGAGCTGGCCCTGCCGGTCGAGGTCCTCGAGCGCGGCGGCGCTCCTGCGGAAGAGCTCGCAGGCGCGGACGCGTTCGCCGGCCGCGCGGCGAACACGGCCTTCCGCCGTGTCGAGCCGTGCCCGGTGCAGGGCTGCCCACGAATTTCCGGGGTCGTGCGCGAGGACGGCATCGTAAGCGTTTCCCGCCTCGCGAAAACGTGACAGAGCGTCCGCGCGTCGCTCGAGCGAGGCGAGCGTCTCGCCGAGGGAATGAAGCGAGAAGGCGACCTCGAGCTGCGCGGCGGCGTCCTTAGGGTCGGCGGCGGCGAGGCCGCGCGTCAGGGCGAGACGTTCCTCGTCGACCGCAAGCGCGGCGCTCGCCTGCTGCGATTCCGAGAGCCATCCGCCGTACTGTCCCAGCGTGTAGGCCAGGTCCTGCCTGAGGAGCGTGCGCAGGGGAAACGCCGCGGCGAGCGACCTCTGGATCGCGAGCGCCTCCTCGAAAGCGGAGCGTGCGCGTGCGGCGTCGCCAAGCGTCTCGTGAGCCTCGCCCGCGACCATGAGGGCCCTTCCGAGCGCGCGCCTCAGATCGGCGTCCTCGCGGCCGCCCGCGAGCAGCTCGCGCAGGATCGCCTGCTGCCGCTGCAGGGGATCCAGCGCCTCGCGCGGCCGGTTCTGCGACAGGAGATTGAAGCCGAGCATCCCCAGCCCCTGCGCGAGCTCGGCGCGGCGCCCCGGGTCGGACGGCGACGCGTCGGCGAGCGCCTGCCTCAGCGCCACGCCCCGGCGTTGCATGGCCAGCGCCTCGTCGCCTCCTCCGTTCGTCGCGAGGATTCCGCCGCCGACGAGGCTCGCCTTCGCGAGCAGGGCCCGGTCCTCGTCGGTGGCGCCGCGCGAGGACACGAGCGGCTCGAGGAGCGAGAGCGCCTTGCGGTAACTTTCGATGGCGCCGCGCGTGTCTCCGAGATTGGGCTGGAAGGGGTTGCCCTGTGCGTCTCCGACGCGCTGATACGCCTCGGCGACCTCCCGCGTCAGCGCACGGTCGCCCGAGGCCTCCTTCGAGAGCCGGTCGAGATATTCGAGGCCCCTCTTCACGACGAGCGCACGGGCCGCGGTCGATCCCGGGAGGTCCCGGATCGCGTCGTGGAACTCGAACAGATAGGACGTCGCGAGCTGGCGGACGTCCTCGAATCGCCGCTCGGCCTTGCGGCGCTGGGCGTTTACGGCGAGGAGGCCCGCGACGAGCGACGCCGCGACGAGCGCGGCGGCCGCAAGACTCGTCCAGTGGCGCCGGGCGAACTTCCGGGCGCGGTACGCGGCCGAACCGCGCCGGGCGGCGACCGGCCTGCCCGCGAGGAAGCGCTCCACATCCGCGGACAGGGAATCGACCGAGCCATAGCGCTCCGCGGGCTTCTTGCGAAGCGCCTTCTGCGCGATCGCCTCGAGGTCCCCCGGGACCTTCGCCCCGGGTGCCGCGACCGCCATGCGCATCGGCTCCTCGTTGAGCACCGCATTCAGGATGGCGGCGTAGCCTTCGCCCGTGGACACGCGGTAGGGCTTTCGTCCCGAGACGAGGAGATAGAGGAGGACGCCGAGCGCGTAGACGTCCGAGGCCGTGCTGACCGGGTCCCCGCGCACCTGCTCGGGGCTCGCGAATGCGGGCGTGAGCAGCCGGTTCTCCGTCGCCGTCCGGTCGGCGCCCGCCTCCGGCGTCAGGAGGCGTGCGAGGCCGAAGTCGAGGAGCTTGGCGACCCCGTCCTTCGTGACGAGGATGTTGGACGGCTTGAGGTCGCGATGGACGACGAGATTCCGGTGCGCGTGCTGGACGGCGGAGCAGACGTCCCGGAAGAGCCGGAGCGCGCCCTCCAGGGGCACCCGCTCTTCGCGGCAGAAGACGTCGATCGGACGGCCGTCCACGAATTCCATCGCGAGGTACGGGCGCCCGTCCTCCGTCGTCCCTCCGTCGAGGAGGGCGGCGATGTTGGGGTGGGCGAGCGAGGCGAGAATCTGCCGCTCGCGCCGGAAGCGTTCGAGAAAGGCGTCCGAGTCGAGGCCGGGGCCGACGAGCTTGAGGGCGACGTCCCGCTCGAAGGCGCCGTCCGCGCGACGGGCGAGATAGACCGTCCCCATCCCGCCGCGGCCGATCTCCTTCACGATCTCCCAGGGTCCGGTCCGGGTCCCGGGGGCGGGCGCGCCGAGGCCGAGCACCGCCTCGCGGACGCCGTCGGCGAGAGTGACCGGCCCGGCCTCCGCGAGGAGCGCCTCGACCTCCTCCCTCAGCGCACGGTCCGCGCCGCACGCGCGCGCAAGGGCCGCCTCCCGCTCGGACGGGGGAAGCTCGACCACGTCGTCGAAGACCTCGCGCGACCGCCGGAACAGCTCGGGTGTCACGGGCTCGCGCTCCTCATCTGGCGCCGCAGCCAGGCCTCCGCGTGGCGGTAGTCGCGGCTCGCGGTCGCGGGAGAGCAGCCGACGATCTCGGCCGATTCCTGGACCGTGAGTCCCCCGAAGAGACGGAGCTCGACGAGCCGGGCCTGGCGCGCGTCGAGGGCGGCGAGGTCCTCGAGGGCCTCGTCGAGCGCGAGGAGGTCGAGGGTCCGCGGCTGCACGGCGGGGTCGGCGACCTCGATGGAGATGCGGTGCTGGCCGGCGCCGCGCTTGCCGGCGTCGCGCCGGCGCGCGTGATCGACGAGCACCTGACGCATCGCGCGCGCCGCCACGCCGTAGAAGTGCGCGCGGTCCTTCCAGTCTACCTTCGCGGGGACGAGTCGGACGAACGCCTCGTTCACGACGGCCGTGGGCTGGAGGGTGTGGAACGCGCGTTCCCGGCGCATGAGCGAGCCCGCGCGGCGACGGAGCTCGGCATAGACGAGCGGGAAGAGCTGCTCGAGCGCGTGCGGGTCGCCCGCGCCCCAGGCCTTCAGAAGGCCGGTGATGTCGTGCGGCGGATCCGGGGGGAGTTCCGGCATGGGAGGCGCGAGGTCATTCTGGCACGCGATCGTGTCCCGCTCGCGGTGAACGAAATCCGGCCGGCTTGCGCATGGAGACCTGGAGGGGGTGACTCATGCGCAGGCTGGAAGTCGTGATCGTGGCGGTCCTTGCGGCGGCCGCGCTCCTGGGTGCCGCGGGGGCGCCCGGCGTCGAACCCGATGCCTCCGATCCGGGCGATCGCCCAGTGGCCGGCTCCGCCCTACTGGATTCCGCCTTCCCCGGGCCGTGACGCCGTCGCGGGCGGCCGCCTGCCGCTGGCCGTCGGACCGACGGCCCTGCCGTTCATCGCTCTCTTCCCCTGCCGTCTCGTCGACACGCGCGGCAATGCGCCCCTGACCGGCGGCTTCCTGCCTCCCGCCACGGTCCGGAGCTACACGCTCGCGGGCGTCTGCAACGTCCCGGCGGACGCGAAAGCGATCTCCCTGAACGCCACGGTCGTCCACCCGACGGGTCCGGGGTTTCTGACGCTCTACCCGGAAGGGGGCGCCTTCCCGCCCGTCTCGACCCTGAACTACCTCGGCAACGACGTGATCGTGAACGCGGCGGTCGTGCCGCTCAGCGCAACGGGTGGGATCTCGATGGCGCTGGGGGTGTCGGGCGGCGACGTCATCCTCGACACGAACGGCTACTACGCGGCGGTGCCGAACGTGGCGAGCCTGAACGCGCTGACCGGAGACCTCACTCTCGCGGCGGGCAGCAACGTCACGCTCACACCATCCGGGAACACACTGACGATCGGCTCGACCGGCGGCGTGAGTCTGGCGGGGAGCGGAACGGCGCCGACGGCGTCGCACTCGGACCACGACCACATCGGTGCCGCCTGGACGGGCTCCGGCGGTCTCACGATCAACAACACGAACCCGTCGGGCGTGGCCTTCTGGGGGATCGGACCCCAGTGGGGCGTGCAGGGAAATTCGAGTTCGTCGGGCCCCAATACCGGCGGCGTCGTCGGGGTCACGAGCAACGCCGGAGGCAACGGCGTCCTCGGGGACGGCGGACCCGGAACCGGCGTCAAGGGGCACAGCACGGGGAACAACGGCGTCTACGGCACGACCTCCTCCACCACCGCGAGCGGCGTCTACGGAGAGAACACCTCGTCGAGCGGGTACGGCGTCGCGGGGCGGGCCGTGACCGGATTCGGCGTTCTCGCCGAAGTCACCGGCGCCTCCGGCGTCGGCCTCGAAGCGCACGCCACCGGCGGCGCGACCGCGCTTCACGCTCACCATCTCTCCGGCGGGACGGCCGCGTGGCTCGAAGGGAACACGCTCGTGACCGGGAACCTGACCGTCACGGGAACGCTGAGCAAGGGTGGCGGCTCCTTCAAGATCGACCACCCGCTCGATCCCCTGAACAAGTTTCTCTACCACTCGTTCGTCGAGTCGCCAGACATGAAGAACATCTACGACGGCGTCGTGACGACGGACGAGAGGGGCTACGCGACCGTCGAGCTGCCGGACTGGTTCGAGGCGCTGAACCGCGACTTCCGCTACCAGGTCACGGTCCTCGACGAGGAAGACGGCGAGACATTCGTGCAGGCGAAAGTCGTCAAGGGGGTCTCGTCGAACCGCTTCACGCTCCGGACGAGCAGCCCGAACGCGCGGGTGTCGTGGCAGCTGACCGGGATCCGAAAGGACGCGTGGGCGGAGGCGAACCGGATTCCCGTGGAGCAGGATAAGCCGGAGGGCCAGCGCGGGAAATATCTGTACCCGGAGGCCTACGGGAGTTCCGCGCGATTGCGCCTTAGCCAGCCGCCTTAGACTCTCGGCGTGAATGACGAACCGGAGAACACCCTCGACGCCGTGGAGCGCGCCATCGCGTGGCCGTTCCGCGACCGGCAGCTTCTCGTGCGCGCGCTGACGCACTCTTCGTACGCGAACGACGACCCGGACGCGGAGGACAACGAGACGCTCGAGTTCCTCGGCGACAGCATCCTGAACTTCCTCGTCTCCGAGCTCCTGTTCGACGCGTTTCCGCTCGAGGGCGAGGGGACGCTCTCGAAGGCGCGCTCCGTCCTCGTCTCGGAGAACCACTTCGCCTACCTCGCGCGCCGGCTGGACCTGGGAGCGGCGCTGCGGCTGTCGCCGGGCGAGGAGCGGTCGGGCGGTCGCAGCCGCGACGCGCGCCTCGCGGACGCCTTCGAGGCCCTCTTCGCGGCGCTCGTGCTCGACGCGGGGCTCGACGAGGCGCGGGCCCTCGCTCGCCGTCTTTTCGCGGACGACATCGCGTCGCTCGACCTCGGCGGCCTGCACCGCCGCGACCCGAAGACGGCGCTGCAGGAGCGGGCGCAGGCCGAGGGACTGTCGCTGCCGCTGTACCGGCTCGTGGAGGAGACCGGCCCGCCGCACGAGCGCCGCTTCGTGTACGAGGTGACGTACGGCGAGAACGAGCGGGCGACGGGAGCGGGGAGCTCGAAGAAGGAAGCCCAGGCGGCCGCGGCGGACGCGATGCTGAGGAAGAGGGAAGAACAGAGAGGGTGAGAGAAGACGGAGGAAAGAAAGACAGAGGAGAAGAGAAGACAGAGATTTCTTTGAAGGGTGAGAAGGGGAGCAGCCCTTCCCGACGCACCGGCGCCACGCAGCGGCGGATCTCCCGATTGACCTTCTAGGAAATCCTTCTCTGATCTCTCCTCTCTCCGTTCCTCCTCTTCCTACCTCGTCAGATCCGCCTTCAGCAGCACCCAGCCCTCGAGCGCCTTCTTGACCCGCGCGTCCGTGAACGTCTTGTGGTCGAGCTCCTTGCAGGGCAGGCACCAGTCCGCGTAGAAGTCGATCATCACGGGCTTGCCGGCGGCCTTCGCTTCCGTGACGGCCGCATCGGAGTAGGGCGCGAAATCCAGCTCCGTGCCCGCCTTGCGGGGGAGGGCGAACGCGGCTCCGGCCGCGAGAAGCGCGACGGCGACGGCCGCCTTGACCGCGCCGAAGCCGCGCAGCGAGGCCCCGCTCTTCTCGAAGAGGAGAAACCAGACGCCGCCCGCGAGGAGCGGCAGCGCGAGGGCGACCTCGTAGGCGCGCGGGGGGAGGAGCGCGCGCAGGAAGTAGACGGCGAGCGCGAGGAGCGCGAACCCGAAGACCTTCCGGATGGCCGTCATCCACTCCCCCGACCGCGGCAGCGCCTTGAGGCTGCCCGAGACGGTGCCCAGGACGAGGTAGGGCAGGCCGAGCCCCATCGCGAGCGTGAAGAAGAGCCCCAGGCCGAGGGGAGCCGAGCCCTTCGCCGCGACGTAGGTGAGGAGCGAGAGGACGAACGGTCCGATGCAGGGCGCCGCGACGAAGCCCACGAAGAGGCCCATGGTGAGCGCGCCGAGCGCCCCGGCCTGCGAGCCCGTGCGGTCGGTGATGAAGTGCGGGGCCTGGATCTCGAAGAGCCCGAACATCGAGAGCGCGAGCGCGACGACGATCGCGGCGATCGCGATCAGGACGGCCGGCTTCTGGAGCCAGGCGCCGAAGAGCGAGCCCGAGAGCGCGGCGAAGACGCCGAGCGCCGAGTACGTGACGCTCATCCCGAGGACGTAGACGAGCGCGAGACCGAACGTCCCGCCCGTCTTCCCGCCGCTCTGGCGGCTGAAGAACCCGAGCGTGATGGGGATCAGCGGATACACGCAGGGCGTGAGGTTGAGCGCGAGACCCGACACGAACACGAGGCCGAGGAGAAGCGGAAGCGACTTGCCCGCGAGGCCGCCGGTCGCGGCTCCGCCGCCGCCCTGCACGCGCTCGAGGAATTTCTCGGGGGGCTCGAAGCCGACGACGCGCCCGCCCGTCTCCCTGCCGTCCGGCCCGAGGAAGAGGATCGTCGGGACGCCCGCCACGCTCCACTTCTCGCGCAGGGCCGCGGTGCCGCCGGGCGCCCCGCCGGCCGCGGCGTCGCCGGCGTCAGCCGCGCCCGCGCCGGGCGCCCCGTGCGGCGCCCCTCCGGCGGGAGGAGGCGCGAAGACGTCCGCGTTCGCGGGCTTCGCGTCGCCCGTCCGGGCGACCTCGATCGCGAGCGTCGCCGTGAGCGTCGCGGGCGGGAGACACTGGTTGTCGTTGCAGGGCTGGTACGACAGCACCGCCGTGATCGTGCGCGGGCCCGGAGCGGCGGCCGCGTCGACGACGCCCGGGACGATGAAGAGGGTCCTGCCCTCGTAGACGGCCAGCTTCTGCTCCGAGAACGCGAACTTCCGCTCGAGCTGCTTCGGGTAGGAGACGGCCGACAGCTTGAGCCCGGGGACGTCCTTGACCTTCACCTCGGTCGGGATCAGGAAGTCCTCTTTCGGCGTGTGGCTGTTGACGTGCCAGCCGGCCCTGATGTCCGCCACGACGGCGAGGCGGAACGGCTTGCCCGCGACGAGGCGGTCGGCGTCCGCGACGAGCCTCGGCACGACGACTTCCGACGACTTCGGGACGCCCTGGGCGCGCGCGCCCGCCGGGGCGGCGAGGCAGAGCGGCCGCCGCGAGGGCGCCGAGGAGACCGCGGGTCGGGGCCATCAGTTCTCCTTCGCGGCCGGAGGCGCGGGAGGCGCGGGCGCCGGCGGCTTGCGCTGCAGGGCGTCCAGGAGGGCCTGGGCCTCCGCGGCGAGCGGAGACTCGGGATGCGCCTTCTTGAATTCCCGGAGGCGATACGAGGCGAGGTCGGCGCGGCCGCGCGCCACGTCGACGTCGGCCCGGCGGAGCTCGGCCCGCTCGCGCAGCTGGGGGTTCTTCGCGTCGCGGATGAGATCGTCGAGAATCCTGGTCGCCTCGTCGAGGCGCCCCGCGTCGAGGTCGATCGAGGCGACGTATGCGCGGGACTGCTCGCGGACGTCCGGAGAGGCGTTCGGGTCGATCGCGAGCCGGCGGAAGCGTCCCTCCGCCTGCTGGCGCGCGCCGCGCTGGAAGAGCTGCCTGGCCACCTCGTACACCGCGGCCGTGTCGCCCGGGTTCTCCTTCTCGGCCTCCTGCGCCCTGCGGAAGGCGTACCAGCCGCGCTCGCCCTGGACGAACGTCTCCACCCAGCCCTGCTGGGTCGTGACCCCTTCCTGGCGGCTGCACTCGAGGAGGTCGGGTGTCGCGACGATCCACGTCGGGACGCCCACGACGTGCATCTGCTGGGCGAGCTTGAGGCCGTCGGGCTTGCCGATGTAGACGGGCACGGGCACCTTGTCGCGCGTGAACGAGTAGAACGACGTGGAGGGCGCGATGATCTTCAGCATGCGGGCGCATTCGCCGCAGTCGTCGTCCGTGAAGAACAGCAGGATCCGGCCATCCTTCATGCTGCGCGCGCTCTCCTGCGCCTGCGCGACCGTCGGGGCCCAGATCACCTCCAGGCCCGCGGCACCCGCGTAGGCGGAGCCCGTGGGGGGGGTGGTGGAGGGGGCCGACATGGAGGCCCCCTCCCGGCAGGGGTCTGGAGGAGCTGCGCGAGCAAGGCGAGGGTCAGAAAAACCATTCGATTTCCTTCGGTTGACTATTCTAGGCGCGCCACTTATAACGCGCAGGCGTATCGGGCGATTCCCTCCGCAAGAGGCATGCCCGGGCGTCGTGCCGAGTGCCTAGGTAGCTCAGTTGGTAGAGCACGCGACTGAAAATCGCGGTGTCGGCGGTTCAATTCCGCCCCTGGGCACCATTCACTTCCGCTGGCCGCTAAGGCGGGAACCCGTCACGCGGGTTCCCGCACCCTCCGCTCGGCGCGCCTCGTCGGCTGCGCTTGCGCTCGCCGGCTCGGCCGCCTGCGCCGGCGCGAGGACGCGCAGCGCGCGGGGAAGGATCCGGATCCGCAGCGGGTCGGGGTGCGCGACGCCCGTCGCGAGGTTCCCGTCGACGTGCGCCGTGAGCGGGCGGTCCGACGCCAGAACGACCTCCTTCGCCCGCAGGATGGTCACCCAGGGCAGCCCGACGTGCGAGCCGTCCAGCGCCTTCGGCAGGTGGCGGAGCGCCTCCAGTTTCTTCAGGTCGCCGAGACGGCAGACGTCGAGGAGGCCGTCGTCTGCTTTCGCGTCGGGAGCGAGCAGGAACCCGCCGCCGCTGCGGGGGCCGTTCGCGACCGCGGCGAGGAGGGCGCGGCCGGAGATCGTCCGGCCGTCGACCGTGAGCGTCAGCTCGAAGTTCTCCCACGTGCGCAGGACTTTGAAGACGGACCAGAGGTAGGCCGGAAATCCCTTGAGGTACCGGATCTTCGCGGCCGTCTCGGCGACGGCGCCGTCGAAGCCGAGGCCGACGCCGTTCGCGAAGAACCGCCCGTTCACCGCGCCGGCGTCGAGAACCCGCGTCGCGCCCGCGGCGATGACGCGCGCGGCGCCGTCGAGGTCCCCCGGCCTGAGTCCGAGGAGGTATCCGTAGTCGTTGCCCGTCCCGTCCGGGACGACGCCGAACGCCGGGCGTTCCGGCTCGGCGACGCGCAGGAGCCCGTTCACCACCTCGTTGACCGTGCCGTCGCCCCCGATGGCGACGACGGCCTCGGCGCCGTCCTTCGCGGCGTCCTCGGCCAGCGTGATGCCGTGGCCCACCCGCTCCGTCTCGACGAACGTTCCCCCGGCGCCGGCCTTTTCCAGTGCGGCGCGGATGGCGTCGCGGTCGCGGACCACGCGGCCCTTGCCCGCGGCGGGGTTGAACACGAAGACGGTGCGGATGCGGAATTGTAGGCGGACGGACCGTACAATGCCTCGGGGGCGGGTCGTCGCGCCGCCCGGGAGACTCCGTGGCCATCCTGAAAGTCGCCAAGCTGGGGTCGCCGGTCCTGCGCCGGCGCGCCGCCGAGATCGAGACCCACGACCTCAAGAAGGGCCGGCTGAAGCCCTTTTTCGAGGACATGATGGAGACGATGAGCGAGTACCACGGCACGGGCCTCGCCGCTCCACAGGTGTCGACCGGACTGCGCGTCGTCCTCTACGAGGTGCACGGCGAGAAGCGCGGCAAGGACGTCCTCGAGATCCCGCCGACGATCCTCGTGAACCCGACGTTCGAGATCCTCGACCCGACGGAGGACGAGGACTTCGAGGCCTGCCTCTCGGTCCCGTTCCTCGCCGCGAGGGTCCCGAGGCCGAAGAAGATCCGGGTGACGGCGCTCGACACGAGCGGCAAGAGCGTCACGTACGTCGCGGAGGACTTCCACGCGCGCGTCGTCCTCCACGAGAGCGACCACCTCGACGGCGTCGTCTACCTCGACCGGGTCCGCGACCGCGCGTCGATCCGGTACACCGTGGATTTCTAGGAAGAGGAAGAAGAGGAAGAGGAAGAGGAAGATTTCCTAGAAAGTGTGAGGAGCGCTGCGCAGGCGGGTGACGTCTCGGCGTTTGTCGACGCCGCAGCCCCTCTTACCCTTCTAAGAGAATCCGAGTCCGAAATCCGAATCCGAAAACACCATGTCCGCCGCCCGGCCACTCACCACCGAGGAGAAGCGCCAGCTCATGCTGCTGAAGTTCCGGCCCGTGTGCATCTGCAACACGATCCGGGGCCCGCGCGTGACGGAGGCCATCGCGCGCGGCGCGCGCACCGTCGAGGACGTCGCGAAGGCGACGGGCTGCACGACCGGGGAGTGCGGCGGCGAACGCTGCCGGCCCGTGATCGAGGCGATGCTCGCGGAGGCTCAGGCGAAGGTGTAGGTCCCCGCCATGAGCCGCTTGACGACGTCCTCGGTCTCTTCCTTGCCCGGCACGCAGAGCGAGAGGTTCTTCTCCGTCCCGTTCGCGATCGCCTTCGCGTAGCCCTCGCAGTCGTAGCCGCAGGCGGTGCAGTCGGTCTGGGCCATCGCCGCGTACAGCTTGAGCGCAAGGTCGCCCGTCTTCGCCATCTCCATCCGCTTCGGGAGCGGGATCGTCTCGTCGTGGAACGGCGGAGCCTCTTCCTTCTTCTTCGTCGGAGGGACGGTCGACTCGTCCTTCCTGTCGGTGTACTCCCACGTCCCGAACGAGAGGCACTTCGGGCAGCAGAAGCTCCAGTCCCACTCGCCGGGGAAGCGGGTCGCGGGGATGCGTTTGACGTACAGGGGCTCGAAGTCCTGCGGGCAGACGGGGTTCTCCCGTTCCTTGGCGTCGCGGACCATCGACTTGATGTGCGACGGGGAGAAGACGATCTGGCGCGGCTTCTGGTCGAAGCGGAAGTGCTCGCCCTTCGTCCCGATCATCACGACCTGCGGCGCGAAGGTCCGCTCGACGAAGAACGCGCGCATCGGCCTGCCCGTCTTCGGAGAGGGGACGGGCTCTCCAGACCAGAACTTGTAGAGGAGCTGCGCGCTCTCGTCGTACGTGAGTCTCATGTGCGGGGATTATAAGGAGGTCACGCCGGCTTGTAGCCGGGGTCCCCGACGAACGGATTGCGGCGGCCTTCCTCGGCGACCGTCGTGTCCGGGCCGTGACCCGGGATCACGCGCAGGCCGCCCGGGAGCGTCAGGATCTCGCGCCGGATCGAGTCGAGGATCTGGTCCATCGAGCCTCCCCACAGGTCCGTCCGGCCGATCGAGCGCCGGAAGAGCGTGTCGCCGGAGAAGAGGATGTCGCCCTCCTCGCCTTCCATCCGGAACGACAGGCTCCCGGGCGTGTGCCCGGGCGTGTGGAGGACGTGGAGGGCTCCCGAGCCGATCGGAATCTGGTCCCCGTGGACGAGGAGCTTGTCGATGAGGCCGGGCTTGTCCAGCGAGATTCCGAACGCCTTCGCCTGCTCGTCGAGGTTCTGGTAGAGAGGGCGGTCGGCCTCGTGCATGTAGATCGGCGCTCCCGTGATGCGCTTGAGCAGCGCCGAGCAGCCGACGTGGTCGAAGTGCGCGTGCGTGTGGACGAGCGCGACGGCCTTCAGGCCCGCTCCCGAGAGCGCGTCGAGGATGCGGTCCGGCTCGTCGCCCGGGTCCACGACGACCGCCTCGCGCGCCGCGGGGTCCGCGACGATCGCGCAGTTGCACTGGAGCGGCCCGACGGGGAACGTCTCGATGAGGTACAGGCCCATGCGTTCCCCCATTATCCCGCTAGACTCGCCGGATGTCCTCCTCCGACCTCCTGCTGGAGGCTTCACGCGTCCTCGTCGCGCTGGGGCTGTCCGTTTTCGTCGGGGTGCCGCTCGCGCGCATCTTCGGCTGGGTGACGAGAGGGGAAGAGGAGAAAGAGAAGAAGAATTTCTTAGAAGGGGAAGAGGGGCACGGGGCCGCGCTCGGCCGCGCCCGGTTCGTCGCGGCGGGGATGCTCCTCGTGGGGGTGCTGCTGGAGGTCCAGGTCCTCGGGAGCGCGCTTCCGCCGCGCCACGTGTGGCGCGCTGCGATCATCTTTCTCCTCGTGGCGTTCCTCGTCTCCGTCGTGATGGTCGTGCTTCCTCGGGAGCGCTACTACCGCGAAAAGTCACTCACTCTCGAAGAAAATCTTCGACAGCCGTGGGTGAGCCGAGCGGATGCCGCGCGGCGCCGGGCGGCCCGAATCGATTTTCTGGGCTTCCTCCTCGCGCTCGCCGCGCTCGTTCTGGGATGATCGAGGCATGAGCGTCCCCGTTTCCGACTTCCGCTCCGACACCGTCACGAAACCGACGCCGCGCATGCGTCAGGCCATGGCCGAGGCCGAGGTCGGCGACGACGTCTACGGGGAAGACCCGACCGTCCGCAGCCTCGAGGAGAAGACCGCCGAGGTCCTCGGGCACGAAGCCGCGCTCTTCGTCCCGACCGGGTCGATGGGCAACCAGCTCTCGCTCCGCGTGCACGCGCGCTCGGGCACGGAAGTGATCCTCGAGGGGAAGTGCCACATCTTCCACTACGAGATGGCGGGCATGGCGGCGCTCTCCGGCCTCCTCCCGCGCCCGGTCGACGGGGTGCGCGGGCGCCTCGCCCCGGAGCAGGTCGCCGCGTGGATCCGCCCCGAGTCGGTCTACTACCTCCCGCGCACGTCGGTCCTCGCGCTCGAGAACACGCACAATGCCGCGGGCGGCGCCGTGACGCCGCGCGAGGCGACCGAGCCCCTTCTCGCGCTCGCGAAGGAGCACGGCCTCAAGGTCCACC
This sequence comes from uncultured Acidobacteriota bacterium, assembly GCA_963776915.1. GTDB lineage: Bacteria > Acidobacteriota > Thermoanaerobaculia > UBA5066 > UBA5066 > Fen-183. The sequence continues at coordinate 209,297 of CAVZPE010000004.1, forward strand.
TCGACGGCGCGCGCCTGTGGAATGCCGCGGCCGCCCTCGACGTCACGGAAGCGTCGCTCGCGGCGGGGTTCGACTCGGTCATGACGTGCTTCTCGAAGGGGCTGAGGGCCCCGGTCGGGAGCGCGGTCTCGGGCTCGAAGGATTTCATCGCCGAGGCGCGCCGCGTCCGGAAGCTGTTCGGCGGCGGCATGCGCCAGGCCGGCGTGATCGCCGCCGCGGCGCTCGTCGGCCTCGAGGAGGAGCGCAGCCGGCTGCCGGAGGACCACGCGCGCGCGACGAAGCTCGCGGCGGGGCTCGCGGGCATCCGCGGCATCACGCTCGACGTGGCGTCCGTCGAAACCAACATCGTGATTTTTTCTCTGGAAGGGGAATGGGGCCCTGCCCAGGACGTCCTGGCGAAGCTCTCTTTGCGGGGAATCCTCGCCGGCACGTCCGGACTCTCCTCCATCCGGTTCGTCACGCACGCCGACGTGAACGACATCGACGTCGAACGCGCGCTCCGCGCCTTCGGGGAGATCGCGAAGGGGCACTGAACCTACGGCAGCACGGTCCTCGGGTCGTTCGTCTTCTGGTCGATGACGGCCGCGTAGGTCGCGATGCGGGCGCCGGGCGTCGTCGTCGAGACCGTGAGGACGGCGTTCGCCGTGCCCTCGAGGCCGGGCCCGCCGAGATTCGTGATCACGGTCCCGATCTGCCGCATCTCGTAGGGCAGGAGGTCGGCCGAGCCCGTCGCGAGCGTCGCGCCCGCGTCGGACGTCAGCACGAAATCGACGTGTGCGGGCTGGTCGGTCGCGTTCGCGATCACGGCGTTCGTCCGGAAGGCCGAGTCCTGCCTGAGGCCCACGAGCACCTTGGGCGCGGCGAGCGTCACGAAGTCGGCGGCGCCCGCCGCGGGGACGGACTGGCCGAACGTCCCGACGAGGTTCGGCGGCGGGGTCGACGTCTGGCTCAGGACCTTCAGGTTCGTGGAGTTCGAGGTCACGAGGATCGCGCCGTATCCGCCGGAGACGTTGAACAGCAGAGCTGAGGACGTCCGCGTACGTCACCTCGGAGTTCGCCGGGACCGTCCGGACGACCTCCGGGCCGCCGCGTCCGTCCTGGTCGTGGCCGAGGAACTTCAGCGTCACGATCGCCTCTGCCGCGCCCGAATTCCCGAGCGTCAGGTCCGTCGTGTAGAAGGCGTTGTTCTGTCCCGGCGCGTGCGCGCTCGACGGGAGCAGCCAGGCTCCGTTCGTCCCGAGCGTCCCGAGCGTCACCGGGAGAATCGTCCTCGGGTCGTTCGTCTTCTGGTCGATGACGGCCGCGTACGTCGCGATGCGCGCGTCGCCGGTCGGCGTGGAGACGACGAGGGACGCGTCCTTCGTGCCGTCGGGCCCGCCGAGTGCCGTCACGACGGTTCCGATCTGCCGCATCTCGAGCGGGTTCAGGTCGGCCGTGCCGCCGCCGATCTGGACGCCGGAGGAGCTGAAGAGCGCGAGGTCGACGTGCGCGGCGGCCTCCGTGGCGTTCGCGATGACGACGTTCGTCCGGAATGCCGCGTCCTGCCTCAGGGAGAAGAGCGCCTTGGGCGCCGCGGACGTCACGAAGTCGTCGCCGGTCGCGGCGGGAACGGCCTGGCCGAACGTGCCGACTGCCCGAGGGGGGCGGCGTGGACGTCTGGCTCACGACCTTCAGGTCGTTCGTGTCCGCGGCGATCCGGATCGCGCCGTAGCCGCTCGGCACGCCGAAGAGCGAGCTCAGGACGTCCGGGTACGTCGCGGTCTGCCCGGCGGGGACGACGCGCGTGACCTCGGCGCCCGTCGCGCCCGTCCTGGTCGTGGCCGAGGAACTTCAGGGTGAGGTTCGCGGCGACGCGCGCCCGTGTTCGTCACGGTGAGGTCCGTCGTGTAGAAGGCGTTGTTCTGGCCCTGCGCGTGCGCGCTGGACGGGAGGATCCACGTCGTCGGGAGCGTCGTCGACCCCAGGAACCAGCCGATGTCGCGCATGAAGGGCAGCGTCGCGTCCACCGCGATCGGCAGGTCGGCGCTGATGTTCGGCTCCATGAGGAGATTCGGGGAGGCGCTCGTGTCCCAGTGGGAGACGGAGGAGCCGTCCTCGTAGGGATTCGGGGCGTACACGAGGAGCCGCCCGGACGCGTCCGTGCCCGCGAGCGCGAGCGGGTCGGGGCCGATCGTGGCGGACGTCGGGAGGCTGCCCTTGAGCTTCGTGCCGTCGGCGAGCGTCACGCGCACCGAGGGAATCGTGACCGTGGGATCGCGTTCCGGACATCCCCACGATCCCCTGCGCCACGTTGTCGACGACGATCATCCCGACGGCGCCCGCGTTCTGGACGTTCTTCGCCTTCAGGACGAACGTGCAGGTGCCGCGGTCGACGAGGGCGATCCTTCCGGAGAGCGCGGCCGGGTTGCTGATCGTGCTGCAGGCGTCCGTCGCGAGCGGCCCGGCCGTGTTCTCGGCGTCGGTCGCGGCGACGACCGGGCGCCGTGACGGACACGGAGGACGTGTCCGCGCCGAAGTCCGCCGTGCCGACGTCGTACACGCCCGCCACGGACGCGGGGGCCGCGACGTTGAGGACGGCCTTGCGTCTCATGGTCGCCCGGGCGAACAGGGTCGCGCTCGGTCCGGTCCACACGACCCTGCCGGTGTTCGTGCCCGACGTGAGCCGCTCGCCGTCCGACATCTGGTCCCACGTCTTGCCGGTCGTCTCGTCGAGGAGGAACCGATCGTAGATTCCGGGGTAGATCTTCGCTCCCGAGCCGAGGAACGCTCCGGTCGAGTCCGCGGCCGACGTGAAGCCGAGCCCGTGGCCGAACTCGTGGAGGACGACCGTCAGCAGGTTGATGTCGTTTCCCGCGTCGTTGTCGAGGCCGAGGTAGAAGAAGGTCCCCGCGAGGCATCCCGTCTTCCCGAGCTCGCTGTTGAACCGGGCGCGGATCGACGTGGTGGTCGAGCCGAGGGACGTCCCGGCGAGCTTGTCGGCCTCCGGCTTGTTGTACCAGGTCTTCGCGACCGGAGCCCCGGTGAAGTCCGAGTAGACGGTCGTGGCGCCGGCCGAGCCGAGGACGGCGGAGTTCGCGCTGCAGTCGAGCGCCTGAAAGCTCGAATCGACCTTGATGGGCACGTCGCTCGGGAGCAGGGCGCCCCAGATGCGCGCGGCTTCCTGGAAGACGATGAGGCGCTGGGCGCCGACGGTCGTCCCCGTGTTGCCGCCGACGGGCGTCGCGGGAGTCGGGTCGTTGAAGCCGACGCCGGCCGCGTCCGTCACGACGATCTGGACGTCGGCCGCCGCGAGCGGGCAGGGCCGCGAGCGCGAGGGCGAAGGAGAGGCCGGCGCGGAGGAGGCGGCGCGTCACGGGCGGCTCCTCAGCGGTCCGACTTGCCGGTCGGCGGGGCGGGGGCCGGGGGTCGCGGAAACGGCGGCCTTCGCGGCCGCGTCCCCGTGGACGCAGCCCTGGACGACCGTCCCGCCGGCGCCACGCGAGGCGACCGCGTAGGACATGTCCGCGTCGCCGAGCTCGACCATCGAGGTCCCGTCCGGCAGGGTCACGACCCGGTGCTCGACGGAGACGAGCGGCCGGCGGCCGAGGAGCTTCTGGCGCTCGGCCGGCGTGGCCGGACGCAGCTCGCCGGTCTCGGGATCCTTCGTGACGATCATGTTGGACGCGCCGGATGCGCCGGGTCTGGCGGCGGGTTTCGAAGCCGCCTTCGCCACGGCGTTCTCGGCCGCCTTCGCCGGCGCCGTCGTCGGCGGAGGCACCGGATCCTCCGCGAAGGCCGGAAGGGCGAGGAGCGCCGACAGCGCGAGCATGGCACGGGTAACCTTCATGGAATCTCCTCGGCGGCCGCTCGGGCCGGCGCGAACGCCTATTTTAGCGTCGCGACGAGGTCGATCTCCACCCGCGCGCCCGCCGGAAGGGCGGCGACCTGGACGGTGGACCTCGCGGGGCGGTGGCCCTTGAAGCGCGCCGCGTAGACCTCGTTCATCTTCGCGAAGTCGGCCATGTCCATGAGGTACACCGTCGCCTTGACGACATCCGCGAGCGTGGCACCCGCGCCCGCGAGGATCGCTTCGAGGTTGTCGAAGACCCGGTGCGTCTGGACGGCGATGTCGCCCGTCACGAGCGCCATCGTCGCGGGGTCGAGGGGGATCTGGCCCGCCGTGAACAGGAAGCCGTTCGCGGCGATGCCCTGCGCGTACGGGCCGATGGCCTTCGGGGCGTTGCTCGACGGCGATGGTGCGGAGGTCGCTCACGGTGCGCTCCTCTCGTGTCCTCTATTTGTTCGGGTTCCAGACGGCGACGTGCGGCAGGTTCCGGTATCTCTCGTCGAGGTCGAGGCCGTAGCCCACGACGAACTCGGGGCCGATCTCGAACCCCAGGAAGTCGACCGGGATGTCGCGGTTCTCGGGGAGCTTCTTCTTGAGCAGCGCCGCGATCCCGAGCGAGCGGGGGCTCCTCGAGGAGAGGAGCTCGAGGATCTTCCGCAGGGTGAGCCCCGTGTCGACGACGTCCTCGAAGAGGAGGACGTCCCTGCCGGCGACGTCCATCGAGAGGTCCTTGAGGAGCTGGATGTTCCCCGAGGAGCTCGTCCCGGCGTACGACCGCACCTGCATGAAGTCGACGGCCACGGGGACCGTGAGGCGCTTCAGGAGGTCCGTGAGGAAGAAGACCGAGCCCTTGAGGATCCCGATGGCGAGGAGGTCCTTCCCCGCGTAGCGGGCGTCGATCTCCTTCGCGAGAACGTCGAGACGTTTCGCGATCGTCTCTTCGGAGAGCAGGATGCGGTCGATCACGGCCGGGGAGACTATCACCGGGAAGACGCGCTCCCGGACCTTGTTCTGTAAGATCCCCGGTCACCGTGAGCGAGCCCGAGCGAGATTCCGAGAGCGTTTCGCGGGCGTATGCGCGCCTGTCCGAGAAGTTCAAGGCTCTCTGGATGTTCCACCAGTTCCTGCAGGGCGTGCACCGCACGAGCCTGAAGGGGGCGCCCCTGCCGGAGGTGCCGTTCGCCCCGCTCTACGAGCAGATCAAGCGCATCAAGGAAACCAAGGGCGTCGAGCCGGAGGAGGCCACGAAGGAGGCGATGCGCCGCCTCGACGGCGAGCTCGACGGCCTCCACGACGCGCTCGCGGACGACGACCGGCTGATTCCCCCGAGCACCCTCCGTCAGTTCTTCGAACGCGTGAAGGCGGGCGACGAGGAGCTCCTCCTCTCGATCCTGAAGTTCTACTACTACGCGGCCACCCTGGGGCCCGACGAGATGGACAAGGTCGACTTCCTGCTCACGCGCCTCGGCACCGCGAAGGACGCGAGCGGGGACTTCGTGCTGAGGTCCGCGGCCGACCTCGCGAAGCTGTCGGGCTCGCTGCTCGGACTCACGGCCCGCCCGCCGGTCGCGCCGGCCGAGGTCCAGGCGGTCGTCACGCTCCTGGACGTCCTGCGCCGCGACCTCGAGGCGTGCGAGCGCTTCGAGGACCTGACGAAGAGGAAGACGCTCGAGAATCTCCGCACGCTCAAGCACCGCCTCGGCTCGGCGTTCTATTCGCCGGAGGTCATGGAGGCGGTCCTCGCGTCGAACGTCGCGTTCAAGAAGAAGTTCCAGATCCTCTACAAGGAGGAGGAGCGGCGCATCCTCGAGGCTTCGCGCGACGTCATCGCGAAGGAGAAGGACCTCGAGAAGGACACGCGGTTCATGAGCGCCGAGTTCCGGGAGGATCTCGAGCGTTTCCGCAAGGACAAGGAGGACTTCGAGAAGGCCAGTCGCAGGCACGGCGTGCGCCCCCGCGACGTCAAGCGGCTCAAGGAGTCGCTCCACCGCCTCCTCGCCCGCCTCGACCCGTCTGCGGCCGACGAGCTCGACATCGGCTCCGATTCGACGGCGGGCAGCGGGAGCGGCAGCGGCGTGCGGCGGCGAAAGGCGGCGGCCTCCGGCCGCACTCCGATGCCGAAGAGCGCCTCCGCGTGGCGGGCCGAGAACGACCGCGTCACGAGCGAGACGGCGCGCCGGATCCTGGCGGCGGTGGATCTCGTGCGCTCGGGCGGCGGCCCGGCGATCACCGACCCCTCGGCGCGGCTCGAGAACTGGGAGGTGCGGGCGGCGCTGCGCGTCTACCGCGCGAACCGGGAGACCGGCCTCGAGCCGCTCACGCCGCACGAGCGCCTCTTCTTCAACGGGGCGGTGCTGCGGGGCCGCATGGACGAGGAGGCCCACGTGCTGCGCGATCTCGTGCAGGAAGTCGGCGAGTCCACGGCCTCGGACGCCACCCTCGCCCCGTCCGGGAAGTGCCTCGTCCGCGCACGGGAGGTCGACCGGATGTTCCGCGAGGCGATTCACGCGGCCGAGGGCGATCGCCCCGGCGTGGAAGCAGCTCACGCGCTCGAGATTCCGGCACCTGCGGGCGTTCGCGGGCCTCTGGCTGCTCTACAGCTCGCTCGGCGGCGAGTAGCGGCCGACCGCGCGGGCGGGGTGGTTTAATCCGCCTCGATGGCTGAGCCCCCCGACCCGAAGAGCGCAGATCCGAAGGCCCCCGAGCCGGACGTCCCGGAGCAGATCGCGAACCGCCGTGCGGCGCGCGAGCGCGTCGCGGCCCTCGGCCGCCCCCTCTATCCGAACCGGTGGGACCCGACGCACCTCGTCTCGGACGTGGTCGCGCGCTGGTCCGCGAAGGATGCGGCCGCCCTCGACGCCGAGCCCGAGGCGGGTCGCCGCGTGCGCGTCCCGGGCCGCATCCTCGCGATCCGCAAGATGGGCAAGGCCGTTTTCGTCGATCTCTCGGACGGCGCGCACCGCGTCCAGGCCTATCTCAAGAAGGACCTGCTTCGACCCGGGGACTGGGAGCTCCTCGAGCAGCTGGACCTCGGGGACCACGTCGGCGTCTCGGGGCTCGTCTTCCGGACGCGGACCGGCGAGCTCTCCGTCAGGGGCGAGTCCCTCGACTTCCTCGCGAAGTCGCTCCGGCCCCTCCCGGACAAGTGGCACGGCCTCACGGACGTCGAGCGCAAGTACCGCCAGCGCTACGTGGACCTGATCGTCTCGCCCGAGGCGCGCCGGACCTTCGAGGTGCGCGCGAGGATCGTGGCCTACATCCGGCGCTTCTTCGACGCGCGCGGCTTCGTCGAGGTCGAGACGCCCATGATGCAGACGCTCGCGGGCGGCGCGGCGGCGCGGCCGTTCGTGACGCACCACAACGCGCTCGACCTCCAGCTCTTCCTGCGCATCGCGCCGGAGCTCTACCTCAAGCGTCTCGTCGTGGGCGGATTCCCGAAGGTCTACGAGATCAACCGCAACTTCCGGAACGAGGGCATTTCCACGCAGCACAACCCCGAGTTCACGATGCTCGAGTTCTACACGGCGTACGCGGACGCGCGCGACCAGATGGCTCTCACGGAGGAGCTCTTCGCCGGCGCCGCGCGAGGAGATCCTCGGGACGACGGAGCTGCCCTGGGGGGACGAGACGATCTCGCTGAAGGCGCCGTTCCGCAGGGTGAGCATGGTGGACGCGATCCTGGAGAATATTTCTGCAGCGGAAGAAGAGAAAGAAAGAGAAGAGAAAGAGAAGATTTCTTCGAATGGTCCCGTGCCGGCGGGTGGGCGCATCGTCGTCACCCGCGAGAGCCTCTCGCGATCTTCACCTTCTAAGAAAAACAGCCTTGTGGTTTGGCGTGGAGAACGTCGAGCGCTTCGGCGAGTCCAAGGGAAAATTACTCGCAGAGATCTTCGGCGGCCGTCGCGGAGCGACGGCTCGTGCAGCCGACGTTCGTCGTCGACTATCCCGCCGAGATCTCGCCGCTCTCGAAGACGAAGCCGGGCGATCCGTCGACCGCCGACCGCTTCGAGCTCTTCATCGGGCGCATGGAGGTCGCGAACGGGTTCTGCGAGCTGAACGACCCGGACGAGCAGGCGGAGAAGTTCCGTGCGCAGGTGGCGGAGCGGACGAAGGGCGACGACGAGGCCATGCTCTACGACGAGGACTACGTCGAGGCGCTCTCCTACGGGATGCCGCCCACGGCGGGGGAGGGCGTCGGCATCGACCGGCTCGCGATGCTCTTCACGAACTCGCACTCCATCCGCGACGTGATCCTCTTCCCTCTGATGCGGCCGAAGAAGGAAGGGGAGAAGGAAAGAGAGAAAGAGAAAGAGAAAGATGCTTAGAAAGGTATTCAGGCCGGGTGCGGCGCCCCTCGCGAGGCGCGTTCGCGCCGCCGCGCGGCCGTCCCCCTCTTCACCTTCTAAGAAAATCTTCCTCTTCTCTTGATTTCCTTCTTCCTCGCCCGCCGCTATCTCCTCGCGTCGCGCCGCGACGCGCAGGTGGGGGTCGTCGCGCTCGCCGCGTTCCTCGGGCTGCTGCTCGGCGTCGCGGCGCTCGTCGTCTCGCTCGCGCTCCTCTCGGGCTTCCAGACGAACATCAAGAAGCGCCTCCTGGCCGAGACGCCGCACCTTCTCGTCACCCCGGCGGGGCGCGGGGAGTTCCACGACGCGGACCGGATCGCGGGGAAGCTCGCGGCCGTGCCGGGCGTCGCGTCCGTCTCGCCGATCGCGAAGGGCCGCGTCTGGGTGAGCCTCGGCCGGCAGGCGACGCCCGCGATGGTCGTCGGCCGCGAGAAGACGAAGGGCCTCGTCCTCGACGTGGCGCAGGCCCGGCCGATCGGACTCGTCGCGGGGGAGACCGTCACGCTCGTCTCGTCGCGCTCGCGCCTCTCGCCTCTCGGACCCGTGCCGATCGTCGCGACGATGAGGATCACGGGCATCGTCGCCCTCGGCCACGGGCCGCAAGGCGGCCGAGGGCTCGATGCCCCTCGAGGACGCCCGCCGCCTGTTCGCGCTCGGGCCCGACGGGTCCACGGGCTACGAGGTGCGCCTGAGGGACGCCGAGCACCCCGCCGGCGCCGCGGCCGCCGTCGCGGCCGCGCTCGGACCCACGGTGACCGTCGCGACGTGGGAGGAGCAGAATCGCGCGCTCGTGCTCGCGCTGCGCCTCGAGCGCTTCGTCCTCTTCGGGGCGGTCTTCCTGATCGTGATCGTCGCGGGCCTCAATCTCGCGGCCACGTCCGCCGTCCTCGCCGCGACGCGCGCGGGCGACGCCGCGGTGCTCTCGGTGCTCGGCGCCTCGCCGCGGGCCGTCGGGCGCGTCTTCCTCGCGGCCGGAGCGGGCGTCGGCGCGGCGGGCACCGTCGGCGGGATCGCCCTCGGCGTCCTCGCCGCCGTCCTCCTCGACCGGACGGGCCTCATCCCGCTCCCGGCGCAGCTCTACGGGATGACGCACGCCCCGTTCCGCGTCGCGCCGCTGGACGTCGCCGCGGTGGGCGTCCTGTCGATCCTGTGGTCGCTCCTCGCCGCGTCGATCCCGGCGCGGACCGCGGCGAGGCTCTCGCCCGTGGAGTCCCTCCGTGGCGCCTGAGGGCGCTCCGCTCCTCGCCGTCGAGGGGCTCGCGAAGGGCTTCGGCGCGGGCGAGGCGCGCGTGGAGGTCTTCCGGAACGTCTCGCTCACCGTCGCGGCGGGAGAGCTCCTCGCGATCACCGGCCCTTCGGGGTGCGGAAAGTCGACCCTGCTGCACCTGTTCGCCGGGCTCGACACGCCGGACGCCGGCCAGGTGCGCGTGGACGGGACGGACTGGAAGGGCCTGACGCCCGAGGCCCGGGCCTCCGTGCGCGGGACGACGATCGGGTTCGTGTTCCAGTTCCACCACCTCCTCCCCGAGCTCACGGCGGAGGAAAACGTCGCCCTCCCGCTCTTCCTCGCCGGGTCGTCCGAGGCGGACGGACGGCACGAGGCGCGCGAGGTGCTCGCCCGCGTCGGCCTGGCCGCGCGGGCGTCGGCCTTCCCGCGCACCCTCTCGGGCGGCGAGCGTCAGCGTGTCGCGATCGCCCGTGCGGTCGTGAGGCGGCCGCGTCTTCTCCTCTGCGACGAGCCGACGGGGAGTCTCGACGCCGCGCACGCGGCGGCGGTCTTCGACCTCCTCACGACGGTCGCCCGGGAGCGCGCGGGAGCCGCGATCGTGGTCACGCACGACCCGGAATGGGCGCGGCGCTGTGCTAGCATCAAATCGTTGGGAGAAGAAGGCTTGAGCGAGGTCGCCTAGGCGTTCTTCGCCCGTTCTTCAGGCTCGAAACGGCAGTCAAGACGATGTTCGAAAAATACAACGAGAAGGCGCGCCGGGCCCTGTTCTTCGCCCGGTACGAGTCCTCGAAGCTGGGCTCCAAGGTCATCGAGTCCGAGCACATCCTCCTCGGAATCCTCCGGGAGGGTGAGGACATCATCAAGGAGATCTTCGCGCGCTTCAACGTGAAGCCCGAGGAGATCCGGCGCGAGATCGAAGGGGACCGCGTGTTCGTCGAGCGCGTGTCCTCGACCCAGGAGCTCCCGCTCTCGGAGGAGTCGAAGAAGATCCTCGCCTACGCCTCGCACGAGGCCGAGTCGATGATGCATCCCTACGTCGGCACGGAGCACCTCCTGATCGGCATTCTCCGCGTCGACCCCTGCGTCGCGGGTCGCATCCTCATGGCGCACGGATTCAACCTCTACGGCGTCCGCGAGGAGACGATCGCGCTCATCAAGGAGCGCGAGGCTTCCAAGCAGAAGAAGGAGCTCCCGTTCCTCGCGGAGTACGCGCGGGACCTCACGGCGCTCGCGCAGACGGGCTCGTTCGACCCGCTCGTCGGCCGCGACGCCGAGGTCGAGCGCATCATCCAGATCCTCTCGCGCCGCACGAAGAACAACCCGATCCTCCTCGGCGAGCCGGGCGTCGGGAAGACGGCGATCGTCGAGGGCCTCGCGCAGAAGATCGTCGAGGGCGGCGTCCCGCTGTTCCTCGCGCAGCGCAAGATCCTCGCCCTCGACCTGTCCCTCATCGTGGCGGGCACGAAGTACCGCGGCCAGTTCGAGGAGCGCCTCAAGGGGATCCTCAAGGAGCTCAAGGAGAACCAGGACCTCATCGTCTTCATCGACGAGATCCACTCCCTGATCGGCGCGGGCTCCGCCGAGGGCTCGCTGGACGCCGCGAACATCCTCAAGCCCGCCCTCTCGCGCGGCGAGATCTCGTGCATCGGCGCCACGACGCTCAAGGAGTACCGCAAGTACATCGAGAAGGACCGCTCGCTCCTGCGGCGCTTCCAGGCGATCACGGTCGCCCCGCCCGACGAGGAGGAGACGCTGCAGATCCTCGAAGGCGTTCGGGAGCGCTACGAGAAGTTCCACCGCGTGCGCTACACGGCCGACGCGATCAAGACGGCCGTCTACCAGGCAAACCGCTACATCCCGGACCGCTTCTTCCCCGACAAGGCGATCGACATCCTCGACGAGGCGGGCGCCAAGGTGAAGCTCCGCAAGACGGCGGACACCCAGAACCTCCGCCGCCTCGAGAACGAGGTCCGGCAGATCGTCAAGGAGATGAAGAAGGCGATCTCCGAGAAGGACTTCGAGCGCGCCGTGTTCCTGCGCGAACGCGAGATCGAGATCAAGGAGGAGATCGAGCGGACGAAGACGGCATCCCAGGACGAGTCGGCCGCCGTCGACGTGACCCGCCTGGACGTCGAGGAGGTCATCTCGAGCTGGACGGGCATCCCCGTCACGTCGCTCCAGATGGAGGAGGCCGAGAAGCTCCTCCACATGGACGAGACGCTGAGGAAGCGCGTGATCGGCCAGGACCGCTCGATCGGGGCGATCAGCCGCGCGATCCGCCGCTCGCGGCTCGGCGTCAAGAACCCGAACCGGCCGATGGGGTCGTTCATCTTCCTCGGTCCCTCGGGCGTCGGGAAGACGGAGGTCGCGCGCCGCCTCGCGGAGTTCCTGTTCGACAACCAGAAGGCGCTCGTGCGCTTCGACATGTCCGAGTACATGGAGAAGCACGCCGTCTCCAAGCTGATCGGCTCGCCCCCGGGCTACGTCGGCCACGAGGAGGGCGGACAGCTCACGGAGCGCATCCGGCGCCAGCCCTACTCCGTGATCCTGCTCGACGAGATCGAGAAGGCGCACCCGGACATCGCGAACCTTCTCCTGCAGATTCTCGAGGACGGCCAGCTGACGGACGCCTACGGGAACGTCGTCGACTTCAAGAACACGCTCATCATCATGACCTCGAACATCGGGACGAAGTACCTCGTGACGGGCAGCCGCATGGGCTTCGGCGAGGGCAAGAACGCTCCCGAGAAGCGCGAGGTCGAGGAGCTCGTCCTCAAGGAGCTGCGGCGGGAGTTCTCGCCCGAGTTCATCAACCGCATCGACGACATCATCGTCTTCAACCCGCTCGGCCTCGAGGAGCTCCGCGCGATCGGCCGCCTCCTTCTCGACGACGTCGCCGAGACGCTCAAGCACCGGTCTCTCACGCTCGTCGTGAGCGAGCCCGCGGTCGACTGGCTCCTCAAGGCCTCCGGCCACGACGCGCATTCCGGGGCGCGCCCGCTCCGGCGGACGATCCAGCGGCACGTCGAGGACGCGGTATCGGAATTGCTCATCGCGTCCCGAGAGCCGATCGAGTGCGTCGAAGTGACCGTGGAAGGGGACGAGCTCAAGGTCCAGACCCGGGCCCCCGAGCCCGTCGGGACGGGCCGGTAGACGCCTTGACGCCCCGACGTCCCTCCGGCGGCCCCGCCGGGAACGCCGCTCGCTCGATCCACGCCCTCGCGAGAGCGGGCCTTTTCGGCGCCGCATTGCTCGTGGGCCCGGCCGCGTCCGCACAGGCGCCGGCCCCGACGCCGACGCCGGCTCCCGACGCGGCGTTCGGGCCGAAGACGGAGTCGCCCATGCTCCGGGCGCCATGGGTGCCGCGCCGTCGGTGCAGCTCGCGCCGGAAAGCGCCGCGAAGGCCGCGCTCCCGAAGCTCGTCCAGATCCTCGTCAAGGGCGGCAAGACGACCGCGCCGGAGACGGTCGGCTTCTACCTCGGCCTGAAGCCGGGCGACCCGTACGACGACGCGCTCGTCAAGCGGAACTTCTCGAAGCTCTGGGACTCGGGCCTCTTCGAGGACGTCACGCTCGAAAAGGACGTCACGCCCCAGGGCGTGATCCTGACGGCGACGGTCGTCGAGCGGCCCACGGTCGCGGACCTCGAGTTCCGCGGCAACAAGAAGCTCACGACGTCGCAGCTCAAGGACAAGCTCAAGGAGGGCAAGGCCGAGATCCGGATCGGCGCTCCCGTGTCCCTGCGCGACGTCGCGAAGGCCAAGGGCGTGCTCCTCGACGCCTACAAGGCCGAGGGCTTCCGCTCGGTCGTCGTCGAGGCGCAGCTCGAGACCGTCTCGCCCGCCCAGCGTCGCGTCGTCTTCAACGTGGACGAAGGCGACAAGATGAAGATCGAGAGCATCCGGTTCTCGGGAAACACCGTGTTCGGGCAGCAGAAGCTGCGCAACGCGATGAAGAAGACGAAGACCGCGCACTGGTGGCGGTTCTTCGACAGCAAGTCCACGTACAACCAGGCGAGCTACGACGAGGACGTCGAGGGCATCCGGAAGGTCTACCAGGACGCCGGGTACAAGGACGTCGTCGTGAAGGACCCCGTCCTCGAAACCTTCGTGGTGAACCCGAAGGAGAAGAGGCAGGACAAGATCAAGCGGCGCGCGAAGATCACGATCCCGATCGTCGAAGGCGACCGCTGGTACTTCGGAAAGCTCAACGTCGACGGCTCGACGGTCTACAAGCCGGAGATCCTGGAGAAGTTCTTCCCGTACCGGCCCGGCCGGCCTCTCAGCCGCGCCGTCCTCGCGGACGGGATGAAGTCCATCGAGGCGATCTACCGGGGCCACGGCTACATCTACGTCTTCATGAACCCGGAGTACACCGAGAAGCCGAACCACGTCGTCGACGTGACCGTGAAGATCGCCGAAGGCGACCAGTACCGCCTCGGACGGATCGAGTTCCAGGGCAACAAGACGACGCGCGACAAGGTCCTGCGCCGCGAGCTGCAGCTCTACGAAGGCGACATCATGGACATGGAGACCTTCAAGAAGAGCATCCAGAAGGTCTCGCAGCTCGGGTACTTCAAGGTGGAAGAGGATCCGGACTTCAAGGTCAACAACGACAAGAAGACGGTCGACATCACGATCAAGGGCACCGACACGAACCGCAACGAAGTGCAGTTCGGAGCCGGCTACTCGCAGCTCGACGGGCTCTTCGGTCAGTTCCAGTTCAACACGCGCAATTTCCTGGGGCGCGGCGACACGCTCGGACTGCAGTTCCAGCGCGGCAACCGCTCCAACTTCTTCGACGTGTCGTTCTCGGAGCCGTGGTTCCTCGACCAGAGGATGTCGGTCGGAGGCGCGGTCTTCAACCGCACGCTCGACTACAGCGACGTCGCCGGCGGACTCGACCAGCGCTCCAAGGGGGTCAACCTCTCCCTCGGAGTCGGCCTCGGGGTGTGGGACGTCGCGTCGATCTTCTACGGCTTCACGGACACGGCCAGCCGCTATCAGGTCTACCCGCCGCCGGGGCCCCCGGGCTCGGGCACGACCCCGCCGGCCTTCGCGGACTACACGGGCAAGACGTCCTCGCTGACCCCCGGATACCGCTATGACAGCCGGAACGATCCGTTCGATCCGACGCGCGGCATGCGCTACGGCGCGTCCGTCACGATCGCGGGCGGCGCGCTCGGCGGCGACTTCTCCTTCGTGAAGCCCGCGGCCAACTTCACGGGCTACCTCGCGGCCACGAAGGCGTCGAACTTCGCCGTGAACCTCGAGTTCGGGATGCTGCGCCCGTACGACAGCCAGGCGCAGCGGGACGCCGGGCACGACACGATCCCGATCTTCGAGCGTTACCGGATCGGCGGCGACCGCTCCGTGCGTGGCTTCAACTACGGCGGGATCTTCCCGCTCGACGACCAGAACCGGGCATTCTTCGACCAGAACGGCGCCCTCCTCGGCGGCGACCGCTTCCTCGTCTTCAACCTCGAGTACGTCTACCAGCTGGCGGGGCCCCTGAAGATCGCGGCGTTCTTCGACGCGGGCAACACGTGGATCGAGGGGCAGTCGATGAATATCCTCAAGATGCGGGCCTCGACCGGCCTCGAGATGCGGATCTTCCTGCCGATCTTCCAGGCCCCCCTGCGGTTCATCTACGGCATCAATCTCGACCCGAAGACCATCCTGGACCGCACCGGCGCCCCCCTTCCGAACGGCCAGGAGAGCCGGACGGACTTCCAGTTCTCGATCGGGACGACGTTCTGAGTCAGGGGGAGCGTCGACCCTCGCAAACCG
Source organism: uncultured Acidobacteriota bacterium (assembly GCA_963776915.1). Lineage (GTDB taxonomy): Bacteria > Acidobacteriota > Thermoanaerobaculia > UBA5066 > UBA5066 > Fen-183. Next base: position 224,482 of record CAVZPE010000004.1, read on the forward strand.
TTACCTCCTGCCGAATTGCTATCATCCGGCGCTCGGCCGGCCTCCGGCCCCACGGACATCACCCTTAAGGAGTCAGATCCCATGAAGCGCATCGTCACGTTCGCGGCCGGCCTCCTCGCCCTCGCCGCCGTTCCGGCCTTCGCGCAGACCGCCGCGGCCCCGGCCCCGGCCGCCGCCACGAAGATCGGCGTCATCGAGGTCCAGCGCATCGTCCAGGAGTCGGCCATCGGCAAGGAGAGCCTCGCCCGGGTCCAGAAGCTCCAGCAGGCCAAGCAGGAGGACCTCACGAAGCGGCAGAAGGAGCTCCGCGACCTCGAGCAGAAGATCCAGGACCAGGGCAAGGCCCTGTCCGAGGACGCGATGGAGAAGCTCCAGAAGGACTACCAGGCCAAGGCCGTCGAGCTCAAGCGTTTCCAGGACGACGCCCAGCGCGAGCTCGAGGAATCCCAGCGCAAGGAGCTCGGCGACCTCGAGAAGCGGATCATGCCGGTCATCAACGACGTGGCGCGCGAGCAGGGCTACCAGCTCGTCTTCAACAAGTTCAACAGCGGGCTCCTCTACGCCGACGACAAGTCCGTCGACCTGACGGAAGCGGTCATCACGAGGTTCAACTCGCAGATCGCCGCGCCGAAGCCGGCCGCCGCCAAGCCGGCCACGGGCACGGCCGCCCCGGCGCCGGCCGCCGCCAAGCCGCCCGCCGCCGCGCCCAAGAAGTAAGCGCGGCGTGGCTTCGTTCACCGTCGCCGAGGTGGCCGCCGCCTGCGGCGGGCGCGTCGCCGGCGACGGGGACGCCCGGCTGACCGGGGTCCGCGCGCTCGAGAGCGCGGGCCCCGAGTCCCTCTCCTTCGTCGCCGACGCGAAGGCCCTCAGGCGGGCCGCCGCGTCGGGCGCCGGGGCCTTCCTCGCGCGCTCGGCCTCCGACCTTCCGGGCCGGACGGTCGTCGAGGTGGCCGATCCGCAGCAGGCCCTCATCGCGGCCCTGCTCCTCTTTCACCCGCGGCGCTCGCCGCGGCCCGGAGTCCACCCGACCGCGGTCGTGGATCCCGCCGCGTCCGTCGATCCCTCTGCCGAGATCGGCCCCTACGCCGTGATCGGCCGGAGACACGCGCGTCGAGGCGGGCGCGATCGTCGAGGCGCACGCCGTCGTCGGGGCGCGCTGCCGCGTGGGAGCGGCGGCCTGGCTCCACCCGCACGTCGTCCTCTACGACCGCGTCACGCTCGGCGACCGCGTCGAGATCCACAGCGGTTCGGTCCTCGGGGCCGACGGCTTCGGCTACGCGACGACCGCGCGCGGGCTCCTGAAGATCCCGCAGGTGGGGAACGTCTCGATCGGAGACGATGTCGAGATCGGCGCGAACTCCTGCGTCGACCGGGCCGCTCTCGAGACGACGACGCGTCGGCGCGGGCACGAAGGTCGACAACCTCGTCCAGATCGGCCACAACGTGATCGTCGGCCGCCACGACGTCATCTGCGCCCAGGTCGGGATCTCGGGCTCGGCCGTGCTCGAGGACGGCGTCGTCCTCGGCGGCCAGGTCGGGGTCGCGGGACACCTCCGGGTGGGCGCCGGCGCCCAGGTCCAGGCGCAGAGCGGAATCGGGGCCGATGTGCCGCCGGGCCAGGCGCTCCACGGATCGCCCGCGTTCGGCTACCGCGACTACCAGAGGTCCTGGATCGAGCTCCGGCGGCTGCCGGAGACCGCCCGCCTCGTGCGCCGCCTCGCGGAGAAGGCCGGGCTCCTCAAGGGAGGGGACTCATGACCGAACCGGGCGCGAAGGCCGACATTCTCGAGATCCTGCGGCTCCTGCCGCACCGCTACCCGTTTCTCCTCATCGACCGCATCCTCGAGATGACGCCGGGTCCGGTCGTCGTCGGCTCGAAGGTCGTCGGCCTCAAGAACGTCAGCGTGAACGAGCCGTTCTTCCAGGGCCATTTCCCGGGGAACCCGGTCATGCCGGGCGTCCTGATCGTCGAGTGCATGGCGCAGGCCGCCGGGTGCCTCTTCTTCGCGAAGGAGCCCGATCCTTCCGCCAAGCTCATGTTCCTGTCGGGCGTCGACAAGGCCCGCTTCCGGCGCCCGATCGTCCCCGGAGACCAGATCGTCGTGACCGCCGAGGTCGTGAACGTCCGACTCGGCCTCGTGAAGATAAGGGCGGAGTCCCGCGTGGACGGCGTCCTCTGCGCGGAGGCCGAGATCATGTCGAGCCTCGTGAACCGTCCGGGAGCCGCCTGATGCCGATCCACCCGACCGCCGTCGTCGACCCGACGGCCACCATCCATCCCACCGTCGACATCGGCCCCTACGCGATCGTCGGGGCGAACGTCACGATCGGCGCGCGCACGACCGTGGGCGCGCACGCCGTCATCGAGGGCCCGACGACGATCGGCGAGGACAACCGGATCTGTCCCCAGGCCGCGCTCGGCGGGCCGCCGCAGGATCTCAAGTACAAGGGCGAGCCGACGACGCTCGTGATCGGGAACCGGAACATGTTCCGCGAGTTCTGCACGGTCCACCGCGGGACCGTGACGGGCCACGGGACGACGATCATCGGCGACGACAACCTCTTCATGGCCTACGCCCACGTCGCCCACGACTGCACGATCGGGAACCGCACGGTCTTCGCGAACGGCGCCTCCCTCGCGGGCCACTGCGTGGTCGAGGACGACGTGATCCTCGGCGGGTTCGCGGCGGTGCGCCAGTTCCTGAGGATCGGCCGGTACGCGTTCGTCGGCGCCTTCTCGGGGATGAACCGCGACGTCCTGCCCTTCGTCTGGAGCTCCACCGACCGCGACGTCAAGGCGTACAAGGTCAACGCCGTCGGGCTCGAGCGCAAGGGCTTCTCGAAGGAGCGCGTCGCGGCCCTCCAGAAGGCCTACCGGGTCCTCCACAGGCACCGGCACGACAGGGCCGCGATGCTCGCGGGCCTCGACGCGCTCGCCGCGACGTCCGACGACGTGAAGTTCCTGCGCGACTTCATCGCCTCCTCCAAGGAAGGCGTCCACGGGCCGTAGCGGGAAGAGGCGAGAAGAGAGGAGAGAAGAGGAAGATTTCTTAGAAAGGTGACAGACGCCGCGGCGGCGACTTCCGGCGTGGCGAATCGAAGATGCGATCCGCCCACTCGACCTTCTAAGAAAATCCGAATCCGAATCCGAATCCGAATCTCCCCCGAGTGCGGGTGCTACGATCGACCGGGCGCAATGGAACGCGAGCCGACCGCCGCCTCCGGTCCCGCGGGTCCGGAATCCCTCACGTTCGAGGCGCTGTACGACGAGCTGCACGCGCTGGCGCACCTGCAGATCCGGCGTGCGCGTCCCGGCGAGACGCTCCGCACGACGGCTCTCCTCCACGAGGCGTACCTCAAGCTCGCGCGCGGCCCTTTCGTGAACGATCGCGTGCACTTCCTGTCCCTCGCGGCCCGGGCCATGCGACAGGTGCTGGTCGACCATGCGCGCAGTCACACCGCGTTGAAGCGCGGCGCCGGGCGCCCGTTCGCGACGCTCGGGGACGTCGCGGCCGAGGTCCAGGCCGACGCGGCCGAGGTCCTGGCGATCGACGCCGCGCTCGAGAAGCTCCAGGGCGCGAACCAGCGCCTGGCGCGCGTCGTCGAGCTGCGTTTCTTCGGGGGCCTGTCGGTCGAGGAGACGGCGGAGGCGCTCGACGCGTCGACGGCCACGGTGAAGCGCGACTGGCGGGCCGCGCGGGCATTCCTGCTGACCGCTCTCTCTCCCTCCTCGCCGTGAATCCCGACGAAGCCTGGAAACGGGCGCTCGAGATCTTCCAGGAGGCCGCCGATCTCGCGCCCGCCGAGCGCGACCGCCACGTCGCGGATGCCTGCCGCGGGGACGACGCGCTCCGCCGGCAGGTCGCCGATCTCCTGGCGGCCGACGCCAGGGCCGGGTCCCCCCTCGACCGGAGCGCGGGGGGCCGCTTCCAGCGCCTGCTCGAGCGTGTCGACATCCCTCTCGACCGCTGGATCGGACGGCAGCTCGGCCCGTATCGCATCGTCCGCGAGCTGGGTCTCGGAGGCATGGGGGCCGTCTTCCTCGGCGAGCGCTGCGACGGACAGTTCGAGCAGCGTGTCGCGCTCAAGGTCGCGCGCCTCGGCCTCGCCGGCGACGAGGCGATCCGGCTCTTTCTCGCCGAACGCCGGATCCTCGCCGGCCTCGAGCATCCGCGGATCGCCCGCCTTCTCGACGGCGGCGTGACTCCCGACGGGCTTCCGTTCTTCGCGATGGAGTACGTCGAGGGGGTCCCGATCGGGGACTACTGTGACGCGCAGGGTCTCTCGCTTCCGCAGCGCATCGACCTCTTCCTCGGTGTCTGTGCGGCGGTCGACCACGCCCATCGCCGGCTCGTGGTGCATCGCGATCTCAAGCCCTCGAACATCCTCGTGACCGCGAGCGGCGAGATCAAGCTCCTCGACTTCGGAATCGCGAAGCTTCTCGGCGGCGGCGACGAGGACACGCGCACGCACGGGCGCCACCTGACTCCGGCCTATGCGGCGCCCGAACAGATCCGCGGCGAGCGCGTCACGACGGCGACCGACGTCTGGGCGCTGGGGGTCGTGCTCTACGAGCTGCTCGTCGGGCGCCGGCCGTTCTCCGCCCGGGGGGCCCAGGAAGAGGTCGCGCTCGCCGTGGCCGGCGAGGAAGCGGCCCGGCCCAGCACGGCGGTCCCGACCGCCGAGCCCGGGGCCCGGTCCCGTCGTCGTCGGCGCCGCGCCCTGCGCGGGGATCTCGACACCATCCTCCTCACCGCCCTGCGAAGCGATCCCGACCGCCGGTATCCGTCGGCCGCGGCGCTCGCCGAGGATCTCCGGCGGCATCTCGCGCTCCTTCCGATCCGCGCCCGACCGGACAGCCTTCGCTACCGCGCCGGGAAGTTCGCGGCCCGACATCGCTGGACGCTCGCGGTCGCCGCCACGCTGCTCCTGGCCCTCGTCGGGGCGCTCGGGGCCGCGCTCGCGCAGGCGCGCGCCAAGGCGCGCGAGGCGCGCGCCTCGCAGGAGGTGACCTCCTTCCTCGTCCGCCTGTTCGAGAGCTCGGATCCCACCCTCGCCCGGGGCGCGTCGCTCACCGCGCAGGAGCTTCTCGACGAGGGCGTCGCCCGCCTGAGGTCCGACCTCGCCGGCGAGCCCGAGGTGCGCGCCCGTCTGCTCCACGCCATGGGGGCGTCGTACGTCGCGCTCGGCCTCTACGGCCGCGCGCTGCCGCTCGCCGAGGAGGCGCTGCGGCTGCGCCGCCGGACGTCAACCGCGCCGGGCGCGGAGGTTGCCGAGAGCATGGACCAGCTCGGCGAGATCTTCCGGCTCGAAGCGGACTTCGCCCGGGCGGAGCCGCTCCTCCGCGACGCGCTCGCGGCCCGTCGCGCGAGGCTCGGTCCGGACGATCCGGCCGTGATCCAGAGCCTCGGCCACCTCGGCCGGCTGTACGAGGACGAGGGGCAGTTCGCGCGCGCCGAGGGGCCTTACCGCGAGGCTCTCGCCGCGAGCGAACGCCGCTTCGGACCGGACTCCCCGGAGAGCGCGGCCTGCCTGGACGACTTCGCCACGAATCAGTCCGATCTCGGCCGCGAGGCGAAGGCGATCGGTCTCCTGCGCAGGGCCCTGGCGATCCGCGAGAGGGCGCTCGGCCCGGATGCGCTCGGCGTCGCCGCCTCCCTCCAGAGTCTCGGACTTCACCTCGACGGCTCGGGCGCGTACCCGGAGTCCGCCGCCGCGCTCGAACGCGCGCTCGCGATCCGGCAGAAGGTCCTCGGGCCCGCGCATCCGCTCGTCGGTGCGACCCGGCTCGATCTCGCCGGCGTCTACGACGACGAGAACCGCCTCGACGCCGCCGAGGAGGCCGCCCGGAGCGCGCTCGAGGTCCTCCGGGGCGCGCTGCCCGGGGATCATCCGAAGGTCGGCGAGGCGCTCAACATGCTCGGGGTCATCCGCACCTCGCGCCGCGACTTCGCCGGAGCGGTGCCGGTCTTCCGGGAGCTGCTCGCCCGATACCGGCAAGCCTCGGGAAAGGGTCATCCCGACACGCTCGCGGTGGAGAACAACCTCGCGATCACGCTGCTCCACGCCGGCCAGGCATCCGAGGCGGAATCGCTGGAGCGCGAGGTCCTGGCCGAGCTGCGCGAGGACAACGGTCAGCCGACGGGAGCCCTGGCCCGGGAGAATCTCGCGGCGACCCTCGAGCAGGAGGGGCGGCCTCGTGAGGCGCTCGGACTCGCGCGGCAGGCCCTCGATCTGCAGCGGCGGCGCGAAGGCGAGGCCTCCGGCAACGTCGCGGTGGCCTTGCGGTCGGTGGCGGTCGCCGAGGAGCTGTGCGGCGAAGCGGGCCCCGCCGAACAGGACTTCCGTGCCGGCCTCCGGCTCGGCGAACAGCTCGCGTCCTCCCGCGGAAGCGCGACGTACGAATGGAGGATCCCGCTGGCCGACTTCTTCGTCGGCGCGGGCCGCTGCTCCGAGGCCGGGCCGCTGCTCGCCGCCGCGCTCGCCGAGATCGACGGAGCCCGCCATCCCGTGGACCCGATCTGGCGGCTCGAGGCGCAGCTGCTGCGCGCGCACTGCGCACGACCCTCGGGCCCGGGCAGCGACGACGGCCGGGCGGTCCGCACGGCGCTTCGCCTCATGCCGGCGGTCGAGGTCGATCTCTATCCCACGGCGCGGGCCCTGCTCTCCGCCCGTGGGACGCCTCGCGCCCCCCGCTAGAGAGCCCGCCGCGTTCTGGCCGTCGACATCGCGGGAATGATCCCTGACTGCCCGCTCTTGCGTTCCTTCCAATTGAGGGTATCGACCGTCAGGAGTGTTCCTCCGAGACCAAAGCGGTCCCCGTCGCGAACGGACGTCGCCTTGGAAAGGAGATGCGTCGTGAACGACCTGGCGAAATGTCGGAAATGCGGAGCCCCGATCTTCGGGAATGACTGGTTCTGTGCGAATTGCGGCGAGCGCGCCGGCAACGCGCCGCCGCAAGCCATCCCGAGCGGGTCGCCGGGACGGTCGGCCGGAGGGAAAGTGATCGTCTGGGTCCTCGCCGTCGTGGCGGTGGTCGGGGTCGCCGCCGCGGCCGGCGTGTACGTGGTCGGCCGTCGAGTGGTCAGAGCGGTCGGAACTCGCGTCGCCGGCAGCGCCTCCGGCGACGGAGCCGTCGGCCGCGTGGCTCGCAGCCTGGGGAAGATGGCTCGCGAGGAGAAGAGGCCTGAGTCGTACGGCTGCAGCCTCCTCTCCAGGGAAGACGCCGCGGCGATCGCGGGAACGGCAGTCACGCGGACGGAGTCGACGTCGGATACATGCGTCTACTACGGGATCCCGGATCCCTCGCTCAATCCGGAGGCCGTTTCCATCAAGAGCATGCCGGGAATTTCGACGGATCCGCAGGCGTCCAAGATGATCGATCAATTCACCGGCGCCATGCGCGCGTCGGAGGAAGCAAAGGACCCGAGCGCACGAGCCGGGCCGGGCGGCGAGCGGCTGCTCTTTGCCGTTCATTCGTCCGCCGCGCTCTCCGCGAGCATGGAGGCCGCGCGGAGCGTCTCCGGCACGAGCCTCGGCGGCGAGGTGGTGCCGGGGATCGGCGAGGAGGCCATCTTCACCACCGCGCATCGGATGTTTTTCGTCCGTAAGGGAACCAGCTACATCCTGATTCAGCCGCAATTCGTGAAGGACCCGCGTGGAGTCGCGATCGCGGCGGCGAAGAAAGTCCTGGAGTCGCCGAGTCTCGGCGGATGAACCTCCGTGTCGTGAGCGGATCGACCTGCCGTCGAATAACGAGAACGGATCAACGCACCGAAGAGCCGGAGGAGAGCGCGTCATGAAATTCGTCGCATGGATCACCGCATTTATCGCCGGCACGGTCTTCGCGGCGTCTGCACGCGGTGCGAACACGTGCGACGCGCTCTACGAGGCCGGGATCAAGGCGGTGCAGATGCCGCACCACGTCTACACGACGAAGACGGCCGGGCGAGACGGCAAGGTCGTCCAGTCCAGCGAAGCGATCTTCACGGGCGGGGTGGAATACCTGCGGGTCGGCGGTCAGTGGCGGCGCAGCCCCCTGCCCCAGGGACCCATGCTCGAGGCCGCACGGGAAAAGCTGAAGACGCATCCGGACACCTGCACGGATGCCGGCGTCGAGACCGTCGACGGTCAATCGGTGACGACGTACAGGGTCCACGACAACGAGAGCGGCACGGACTCGCTCGTGTACATCTTGAAGTCGACCGGCCTGCTGCTGGGACAAACCCTCACGTTGCCGGATGGTTCCATCATGAAGACCCGCTACGAATACACCAACGTGCGACCGCCTGCCGGCATGAAGTGATGATCCCGCGTGATCCCCCCTTTCCGTTTCTCCGGATGACGGGAGGTGCCCCATGAGATCGAACAGGTGGAGCGATGTCAGGCGAGACGCTCGGACAGCGGCGCGGCGGGCTCGGGTCGCCGTCGTCTTCGCGGCGGTGCTTCTCGCGGGCGGCACGACCGCGTCAGGCGGCGACCTATGTCCTGCCGTCGTCCGCTTACAGCACCGGAGCGGGAGGAGCCGAATTCCACTCGGACGTCCGCCTGCTCAACGTCACGAGGTCGGCGGTGACGGTGACGGCGACGTTCTACGACCAGGCCGACGGTGCGACGGTGCCGGCCTCGCCGTTCACGATCCCGGCGCGGAGTCAGGCGTCGTTCGACAACGTCCTCAGGTCCCTCTTCGGGGCCAGCCTGGGGTCGTACGGGCCGATCCGGCTCGAGGCGACCGGCGCCCTCATCGTCTCGTCGAGCGTGAACAACGTGAACGCGTGCGGGTCGGGGGCGGTCTCGGGACAGTGGCTGCCGGGAATCGACGCCTCGCAGGCGCTGCGGGGTGGGATCCTGGGTCAGCTCGCGCTCAGCACGAGCTCGGCGACGGGCTACCGGACGAACGTCGTCTTCATGAACCCGGGGACCGCCGCCGCGACGGTGACGGCGACCCTGCGGCGCGGAGACGGGTCGTCGATCGGGACGACGACCTACCCGGCGCTCCCCGCCGACGGCTTCCGACAGGTCTCCCTCGGCGGCTTCCCGGGCGCCTCCACGACGACGGACACGAACCTCTTCCTCGAGTTCACGAGCGACCAGCCGGTCCTCTCCTTCGCGTCCGTCATCAACAACGCCTCGGGCGATCCCTTCGCGATCGTCGCGGCGGCGGACACCGCCAGCCAGGAGCTGACCGTGACGCTGCCCGGCGGCGTGCCGCTCGTCCTCGTCGAAGATTCCGCACGGGACGTTCCTGATGGGCTCGCCGGCCGCGGAGCGCGGCCGCGACAACGACGAGACTCAGCACGAGGTGACGCTGTCCTCTGACTACTACATCGGGAAGACTGTCGTGACGCAGGCGCAGTGGCAGGCCGTGATGGGGAGCAACCCGAGCCACTTCTCGAGCTGCGGAGGCATCGTGCCCCGTCGAGAACGTGTCCTGGAACGACATCGCGGGAAGCGGAGGATTCCTGGAGAAGCTGAACGCCGCGCTCGGGCTCAGCGGGGCATCGGCCTTCCGGCTCCCGACGGAGGCGGAGTGGGAGCGGGCGGCGCGGGGGGGCACGACGACCCGGTTCTCGTTCGGCGACGCCCTGGACTGCGACGACACGAATTGTTCCGGCCAGGGCGGCGGGCCGTGCAGCGCGGACCCATACGTCTGGTGGTGCGCGAACGCGAACGCCTCGACCAGCGAGCATCCGGTGGGACAGAAGCAGCCGAACCCATACGGGCTGTACGACATGCACGGGAACGTGCGGGAGTGGGTCGAGGACTGGGCCGGCCCGTACCCGACGACGGCCGTGACGGATCCCACGGGGCCCGCGTCCGGGGCGAGCCGCGTCAACCGCGGAGGCAGCAACTTCGAGGTTCTCGACAACTGCCGGTCGGCGTACCGCGGCGTCGGCGTGGATCTACAACCCTTCGAGCAACACCGGGTTCCGCCTCGCGAAGTCGCAGTGACCGGAGTGAGGAAGGAGGCGAGAGGAAGAGAAGAGGTCAGAAGAGAAAGAGGAAGATTTCTTTGAAGGTGGAAAGAGGCGGAGGCCGCGAATCGCGCCGCGGCCCGCCGCAGGGGCGACCCGCCCACTCACCCTTCTAGAGAAATTCTTCGGCGCGAAGCGCCGCTCTTCGCCCTAGCTCTTGATCTTCCTCTCGATCACCTTGCAGAGCCGCTTGATGCCTTCCTCGATGACGTCCGGCGCCGCGTAGGAGAAGTTCAGGCGCATCGTGCGTTCGCCGCCGCCGCACGGATAGAAGGCGGACCCCGGGACGTAGGCGACCTTCTCGGCGATCGCGTCGTCGAGCAGCCTGAGCGTGTCGAAGCCCTCGGGCAGCGTCGCCCAGAGGAAGAGGCCGCCGCCCGGCCGCGTCCAGCGGACGCCCGCGGGCGCGTGGCGGTCGAGGGCACGGAGCATCGCGTCGCGACGCTCGCCGTAGACGGCCCGGATCCGGCGCACGTGCCGGTCGAGGAAGCCGCCCCGGGCGACCTCGTACGCGACGTGCTGGCAGAACGTCGAGGTGTGGAGGTCGGCGCCCTGCTTGATCTGGACGAGCTTCGAGATGACGACCGCGGGCGCGACGACCCACGCGATCCTGAGGCCCGGCGCGAGCGTCTTCGAGAGCGTCGAGAGGTAGAGGACGTTGCCGGTGAAGGTCTTCTCGCCGTTCGCGCAGCCGTGCGTCTCGGCGTCGAGCTTCACGAGGGAGGGGAGGTGCTCGCCCTCGAAGCGCAGCTGGCCGTACGGGTCGTCCTCGACGATGGGGATCCCCGTCGCCGTCGCGCGCTCGACGAGGCGCCGGCGGCGCTCGAGGCTCAGCGTGACCCCGCCCGGGTTCTGGAAGTTCGGGAGGGCGTACACGAACTTCGGACCGGCCCGCAGCTGCTCGTCCAGCGCGCCGACGTCCATCCCGTCGTCGTCGATCGGGACGGGGAGGTAATCGGCCTGGTAGGCGTTGAAGGCCTGCAGCGCCCCGAGGTACGTCGGCTCCTCGACGAGGACGCGGTCGCCCGGGTTGATCAGGAGCTTCCCGACGAGGTCGAGCGCCTGCTGGGAGCCAGACGTCACGAGGACGTTGTCGGGTCCGACCTCGACACCGTAACGGCCCATGTGGCGGACGAGCAGCTCGCGGAGCGGCCGGTAGCCCTCGGTCGTCGTGTACTGGAGGGCGGTCGTCGGGCGGTCCTTCAGGACGCGTTCCGTCGCCGCGCGGACCTCCTCCACGGGGAAGACCTCGGGTGCCGGCAGCCCGCCCGCGAACGAGATGATGTCGGGCTGCTCCGTGAGCTTCAGGAGCTCGCGGATCATCGAGGCCGTGATGCGCTGCGTCCTCTGGGCGAAGCGCTGATTCCACATGGTTTCCGGGGCGGGAGCGGACCGGCGCCTGATGGTGCCGTCCGCGATCAGACTGCCGAGGAGATCCTCCCCGGCCGAGACGATCGACATGCGCACACCCCCGAGCAAGCGTCGCGCCGGGGGCGCCCGGCCGCCATGATGCGGGCTGATCAGGGAGGGAAACGCCCGCGGAGGCTGCCGGATCGGGATGGGTGCACCAGTGATCCCTGCAAGTGAGTCTGATAGACTCATCACGATGAGTAAGCGTCTTCAGGTTCTCCTCGATGAGCCCGAAATTCGCGAAATCCAGCGTGCTGCGCGCGCGAAGCGGATGACGGTCGCGGAGTGGGTGCGCGGAGCCCTGCGGGACGCGCGGCGGAAGGAGCCAGTCGGCGACGTCGCCGAGAAGCTCGCGGCGATTCGACGGGCCGTGAAGCACCAGGGACCGACCGCGGACATCGAGCAGATGCTCGCCGAAATCGAGAAGGGCTACGGATCGGGCGAGTGATCTTCGTCGACTCGAACATTCCGATGTACCTGGTCGGGTCGGCGCATCCTCACAAGGTGGACGCACAGCGGCTCGTCGAGCAATTCGTCGCCGAGCGGCGGCGGCTCGTGACCGACGCCGAGGTCCTTCAGGAGATCCTCCATCGGTACGCGGCGATCGATCGGCGAGACATGATCCAGCTGGCGTTCGACGCCCTCCTTGGCGTCGTCGACGAGGTTTTTCCGACTCAGGCCGTGACGGTGGAGCGCGCGAAAGCGATCGTCCTTGCGCGCCGGAAGCTCTCGGCTCGAGACGCCCTGCACCTTGCGGTCATGGAGGAGCAGGGAGTGAGCGAGATCCTGACGTTCGACAGGGGATTCGACGCGTATCCCGGCATCACCCGCCTGCGCTGACGCTCCGGAGAGCCGACGGGCGCCGGGGATCTCGGACTTCTTCGAAGGGTGAGCGAGGCTCCAGCCGAGGCATTGCCGTGACGAATCGCATCGGTGCCGCGCACTCGACCCTTCTGGGAAATCTCCCGTTCTCCTTCGTGAGCGCTCACGGTTCGCCGCGGGGTTTGAAGGCGCGTTCGACGTCTCCGACGATTGCGAAGCGTCTCAGCGCCGTCCCGTCGGCCATGCCGTGCCGCGTCTTGCCGCGCCGGAAGCGCAGCTCGAGGACGTCGGCGCCAGAGTCGTCCTCGACCCGGAACGTCATGTTCCGGACGTCGAGCAGGCGCACGTCCGTGCAGGCCACGTCGAGGGTCTTCGGCTCGTAGTCGACGAACCGACCCATGCCGAAGTCGCCGGTGGTCGCGAAGGGAATAGCGGCCAGGAGGATCGCGAGAGAAATCACGCCTCCGGCCCTGCAAACAGCAAGCCGCCCGCGCGCCGGTCCCTGGCGGGCAACGCGCGGGCGGCTTTCATTCCGTTCTGGGTCGTTTCATGCGATTCGGAGCGCTACTCCTCCACGACCTCCACCTTGCGGTGCTTGGCGCGCTCGGCGATGAGCTTCTCCTGGATGGGCCGCGGGACTTCCTCGTAGTGGTCCATCTCCATGTGGAAGCTGCCGCGCCCCTGCGTGATCGACCTCAGGATCGACCCGTAGGAGATCATCTCGGCGAGCGGGACCTCGGCGCGGATGACGGCGTCGTCGCCCTCCTGGTCCATGCCCGCGGGCCGCCCGCGCCGGGACGTGAGGTCGCCCATGAGCTCGCCCATGTACTCCTGCGGCGCCTGGATCGCGACTTTCATGATCGGCTCGAGGATCGTCGGCCGCGCCTTCTCCATCGCGTCCTTGTAGGCGAGCGAGCCCGCGATCTTGAACGCCATCTCCGACGAGTCGACGTCGTGGTACTGGCCGTCGTAGACCTCGACCCGGAAGTCGACCATCGGAAACCCGGCGAGGTAGCCGCGCTTGCGGATGTCCTGGATGCCCTTCTCGATCGCGGGGATGTAGTTCCGCGGGATCGAGCCGCCGAACGTGTCGTCGAAGAACTCGAAGTCCGCGCCGCGCGCGAGCGGCTTGACGCGGATCTTGCAGTCCGCGAACTGGCCGTGCCCGCCCGTCTGCTTCTTGTGGCGGCCGTGGGCCTCGGCGCTGCGCGTGATCGTCTCGCGGTACGGGACCTTCGGCGGGTGGAGGATGACCTCGACGCCGCTCTTCCTCTTCATGCGGGCGACGGCGATCTCGACGTGGAGCTGTCCCGCGCCCGCGAGGAGGAACTCGTGCGTGTCGGCGTCGCGCGAGAAGTGGAGGGAAGGATCCTCCTCGATGAGCTTCGCGAGGGCGACGGAGATTTTCTCCTCGTCTCCCTTGGCCTTCGGCTCGATCGCGAAGGAGATCGCGGGCTCCGGGAAGCCGATCTTGTCGAAGACGAAGGGCTTGTCCTTCGAGGACAGGGAGTCGCCCGTGAGCGTCTCCTTGAGCTTCGCGGCGCCGCCGATGTCGCCGGCGGGGACCTCGGGAACCGTCTGGAGCGTCTTGCCGAGGGGCGAGAACACGGGGCCGAAGCGCTCGGTGATCTCGCGCGACCCGTTCCAGTACGTCCCGTCGCCCTTGACCGTGCCCGAGTAGACGCGGAAGAGCGTGAGCCGGCCCGCGTAGGGGTCGGAGATCGTCTTGAAGACGAAGGCGGCCGTCGGGCCCGCCGGGTCGGGCGCGAGGGCCTCGGCCGTGCCGCCCTTGCCGGTCGCGACGGACCGGAAGGCGTCCGCGGTCGGGAGGAGGTCCTCGATCTCGTCGAGGAGCTTCTCGACGCCCGTCTCGTGGCTGCCGCTCGCCGTGAAGAGGACCGGGGCGATCTTCTTCTCCTGGATCGCCTTCTTCAGGGCGGGCTTCATCTGCTCCTCGCTGAGGTTCCCCTGCGAGAAGAAGGTCTCCATGAGCTTGTCGTCGCCCTCGGCGACCATCTCGACGAGCCCCTCGTGGAGCTGCGCCGCGTCCGAGGCGAACTCCTCCGGGATCGCGCCGGCGGCGGTCTTGCCCGCTTCGTCCGTGAGCCAGCCCTGCATCGCGACGAGGTCGATGACGCCGCGGAAACCCTTCTCCCGGCCGATCGGCGCTTCGACGGCCACGCAGGCGCGGCCGAACTTCTTCTGGAGCTGGTCCATCACGCGGCCGCCGTCGGCGCGCTCGCGGTCCATGCGGTTCACGACGACGAGGCGGGGGAGGCCGAGCTCGTCGCACACCTTCCACGCCTTCTCGGTCTGGACCTCGACGCCCGCGACCGCGTCCACGACGATGAGCGCGGCGTCCGCGGCGCGCAGGCCGCAGAGCATCTCGGACACGAAGATTCCGTAGCCCGGCGTGTCGATCAGGTTGATCTTCTTCTTCTTCCACTCGAGCGACGCCACCGCGAGCCCGATCGAGATCTTCCTCTCGACCTCCTCGGGGTCGAAGTCCGTCGGCGCGTTGCCTTCCTCGACGCGGCCGAACCGCGGCGTGGCGCCTGCCTCGTGGAGAAGCGCGGAGACGAGCGTCGTCTTGCCGACGCCGTTGTGCCCCACGACGGCGACGTTGTGGATGGCGGACGCGGGATAGACCTTCATGAACAACCCTCCGAATCCCTTGTGAGGGACGGCGATTATAGGAAGAGCGGGCCCGAGGTCGAGCCCCGCAAGGTGCATCAGGGCCGAAGGGCTGTCTCATTTCGGGACACCCGGCGAGGGCGGCCCCGCGGGGCCGATCGCGCGCAGCCCCGCTGATAGAATGCCGGCTTGCGCTCCACGCGCTCATGGAGGCCGTCTGCCGCCCGAACCAGGCACGCCGAACCCGCCGCGTAAGTTCGCGCGTTACGAGGTGGAGCGCGAGCTCGGCAAGGGGGCGATGGGGGTCGTCTACCTGGGCCGCGATCCGGTCATCGGGCGGCGTGTCGCGCTCAAGACGATCCGGGCCACCGCCGAGGACGACTCCGAGCAGCGCGAGTTCAACGAGCGGTTCATGCGCGAGGCGCAGGCGGCCGGGACGCTCTCGCACCCGAACATCGTCACGATCCACGACGTCGGCGAGGAGGTCGAGACCCAGACGTCCTTCATCGCGATGGAGTACGTCGAGGGCAAGAACCTCAAGCAGCTCCTGAAGGAGAAGGTCGCGTTCTCGTGGGACCGCATCGCCGAGATCGCGATGTCCGTCGCGGACGCCCTCGACTACGCCCACCGCCGCGGGATCGTCCACCGCGACGTGAAGCCCGCGAACATCATCCTCACGAACGACGGGACCGTGAAGATCACGGACTTCGGCATCGCGAAGATCGAAGCCTCCTCTCTCACGGAGACCGGCCAGTTCCTCGGGACGCCGAACTACATGTCGCCCGAGCAGGTCACGGGCGAGGTCGTGGACGGCAGGAGCGACCTCTTTTCGCTCGGCGTCGTCCTCTACGAGCTCCTCACGAAACGGAAGCCCTTCCTCGGCGACAACCTGACGTCGATCTCGTACAAGATCGTCCACGAGGAGTACCCGGCGCCGCAGACCTACGACGCGGCGATCCCGGCGGAGTTCAACCCGATCCTCGCCCGGGCGCTCGCGAAGGACCCGGCCGCACGTTTCCAGAGCGGCAAGGACTTCCACGGGGCGCTCGCGGAGTTCCGGACGCGGCACGCCGAGATGGAGATGCTCAAGGACCTCGGGGAGATGGTCGCGCAGGCCGAGAACCTCGGCCCCGTCTCGGCGGTCGAGTCCAAGCAGACGCCGCTGCAGTCCCCCGCGCAGACGCCGGCGGCCGGCGGCGGCCCGAAGGTGGGATCCATCGGCCTCGGCGGCGGGGCGACGAGCCTCGAAGACCTCGCGCGGAGGGGACGGAGCGACCTCAACCCCGCCCTCGTCGGGCCCGCGCCGACGAACCTCGACAGCTCCATTCCCGACTGGAGCCTCGACACGGACGCGCTGAGATCGCCGGCGGAGCGCGAGGCGGCCCGGAAGCGCGAGAAGGAGCAGGCCGAGCCGGTGCCTTCCTCGCCCGGCACGCTCATCTCGGACCTCCAGGCCCGGAAGGCGAAGAAGGCCGCCGCGGCGCCGCCCCCGGCGCAGATCTTCAACGAGGAGAACCGGCCCACCGAGCGGATCCAGACCATCCCCGGGCCGCCGGCGTCGGCCGCGTCCCAGTCCGCGAAGATCTCGACCGGCGAGATCCCCCGGCCCCCGGCGGCCGCGCCCCTGCCGGCCTCGGCGATCCCGACGCCCCCGCGCGGCGTCGCGCCGCTGAACGGGCCCGCCACGCCGCGCGTCATCGCGCCCCCGACCCCTGTCCGGGGCGTTCCCGCGCTCGCGCCGCCGAACTCGTCGTCCGCGCCGGTCACGCCGGTGCGCGGTGTTCCGCCGTTGCAGGCGTCGCCGACGCCGGCGCCGCCGCGCACGCCCGCGCCCCCGGTCCCCGCGCTCCCGCGTCCCGTCGCGCCCCCGCCTCCGCCCGGATCGACGGCCGCCACGATGATCCCGAACGGCGGGACCGTGCCGGCGATCCGGCCGCCGGCGCCGCCCCAGGCCGCTTCCCAGTCGTCGGCGGCGCCCCGTCCCGCGGGAACGCCCGCGATCCGCGACGTCTCGGCCCCCGTCTCCCAGCAGCACACGGGCGGGCCGCGTCCCAACGCCGCGGCCCCGCGGCCGCAGGGTCGCGACATCACGGGTCCCATCGGGACCCGGCCGCCGACGCGCGTTCAGCCCGCCGCCCAGACCGGTGCCTCCGAGACGCTGCCGAAGAGCATTCGGGAAGCGCTGCAGTGGGACGTCAACAAGCGCTGGGCCCTCGCCGTGATCGGAGCGGCGGTGATCGTCGGGGCCGTGATCGTCGGGCTGCTCGTCCAGCGGTCGTCCACGATCGCGGGGCGCGAGGCCGACGAGACCGGCGGCCCGGCAGATGCTCGCGAGAAAGAAGCTCCTCGAGGACGGGACGCGCCTCCTCGGCGCGGGCCAGCCCGCCGAGGCGCGCGCGAAGTTCCTCGAGCTCGTCCGCCTCGCGCCGGAGTCCGCGGCGGCCCGGACCGCGCTCCAGCAGTCCGAGCAGCTCCTCGCGAAGAAGCAGGAGGAGGAGCGCAAGGCGGCCGAGGTCGGGGCCTACCTCGCCGAGGCGCGGCGCGCGCGCGCGGCGTCGGACTGGGCGCGCGCGATCGTCGAGGCCGACGGCGCGCTCGCGGTCGATGCCACCAGCGCCGAGGCGAAGGAGATCCGCGAGGCGGCGCAGGCGGAGATCCGGAAGCAGAGCCGCGCGGCCCAGAGAAAGGCGGAGAGCCAGATCCGGGACCTCAAGGCGTCGCCGAGGCCGAAGCCGACGGCGGCGCCCGAGCCGACGGCGGCGCCCGAGCCGACGGCCGCCGCCGCGCCTCCACCCCCCGCCGCGGCGCCCGCCGGCACGCGCGTGCGCCTGAGGATCTCGTTCCGGGCCCCGATCGCCCAGGGCTACGTCATGATCCGGCGGAACGACGTGGAGATCTGGCGGCGCGCGTTCGACTTCGGCCGCAAGTCCGGCGGCGGGAGCCTCGACGGCGAGGTGGAGGTCCCGTCGGGCGCGGGCGAGTACAAGCTCTGGGTCATCGCGACCGACCGCAGCGTGAACGAGTACCAGGTCGTCCCGCTGAACGTCGGCGAGGGCCGCACGCTCACTCTCGACGTGGGCGCGCAGAAGAAGCTCACGGTTTCGCTGCGGTAGTCTCAGGGCGATGCGCGCCCGACTCGCCGCCGTCGTCCTCGCGGCCGCCGCCGTCGCGGTTTCCGCGTTCCCGCGAAACTCCGATGCGCAGGCGGGGGCGGTCCGGCCCGCCTCGGCCCCGTTCGGCCCCGCGCGCGTCGCCCG
Source organism: uncultured Acidobacteriota bacterium (assembly GCA_963776915.1). Classification (GTDB taxonomy): domain Bacteria; phylum Acidobacteriota; class Thermoanaerobaculia; order UBA5066; family UBA5066; genus Fen-183. The sequence continues at coordinate 242,579 of CAVZPE010000004.1, forward strand.
CTCGCGCGTGGGCGCGGTCGCCTCGGCGACGCCCGAGGCGACCGCGGCCGGGGCGGCCGTCCTTGCCGCGGGAGGAAACGCGGTCGACGCGGCCGTCGCGACCGCCTTCGCCCTCGCCGTGACGTTCCCGTCCGCCGGGAACCTCGCGGGCGGCGGGTTCGCCGTCGGCCGGACCCCCGGGGGCGAGCTCTGGGCGCTCGACTTCCGCGAGACGGCGCCCGCGGGCACGTGGCGGAACAGCTTCCTCGGCCCCGACGGAAGGGCGCGGCCGCACGCGTCGACGGCGGGCGGGCTGGCCGTGGCGACGCCCGGCACCGTCCGCGGCCTCGAGGACCTCCATCGGCGTTACGGGAAGCTCCCGTGGGCGCGCCTCGTGGCGCCCGCGGTGCGCCTCGCGCGCGAGGGGTTCCGCGTCTCGCCGGGTCTCGCGGAGATCTTCGCCTCCTACGCAGCGGACCTCGGGCGCGACGCCGAGGCGTCGAGGCTCTTCCTGCACAGGGCGGAAAGCCGCTGCCCGCCGGACGCGCTCCTCGTCCAGGAGGACCTCGCGCGGACGCTCGAGGACCGTCGCCGCGAACGGCGCCGATGGCTTCCATCGCGGCGAGATCGCGCGGAAGATCGCGGCCTTCGTGCAGGCGACGGGCGGCGTCCTCACGGAGGAGGACATCGCGGGCTACCAGCCCGAGTGGAGGCCGCCGTTCGTCTTCGACGACGGTCCTTACCGACTCGTCACGATGCCCCTGCCGTCGTCCGGCGGCTTCCTCCTCGCCTCGATCCTCGGGCAGCTCCGCTTCGTCCACGGCTCGATCGACGACCGCGACGCTCCCGAGACGATCCATCTCGTCGCCGAGGCCGAGCGTCGCGCGTACGCGGACCGCAACCGTTTCCTCGGCGATCCGAGCTGTGTCGACGTGCCGCTCGCGGCGCTCCTCGCTCCGGCGCGTCTCGCGGCGCTCGGCTTCTCGATCGATCCCGCACGCGCGACGCCGTCGTCCGCGATCCGTGGGGGCGCGTGGCCGCCGGGAGCCCGACCAGACGACGCACTTCGTGACGGCGACGGCCGACGGCGGCGTCGTGTCCGTCACGTACACCCTCAACGACACGCTCGGGAACCACACGGTCGTGCCCGGCGTCGGCGTCCTCCTGAACAACGAGATGGACGACTTCGCGGTCGAGCCCGGGGCCGCGAACTCCTACGGCCTCGTCCAGGGCGAGTCGAACGCGGTGCGCGCGGGCGCGCGCGCCCTCTCGTCCATGACGCCGACCATCGTCCTCGAGAACGGCCGCCCGCGCCTCGCGCTCGGGTCGCCCGGGGGCGCCGTCATCCCGACGACGGTCCTGCAGGTCTACCTGAACTACTGCCGCCGGGGCGAGCCGCTCGGCGAGGCGGTGGCGGCGCGGCGCTTCCACCACCAGCATCTCCCGGACCGGATCGAGCTCGAGCAGGGGGTCTTTCCCGAGGACGTGAAGGCGGCGCTCCGCGCGAAAGGGCACACGCTCTACGAGCGCGCCTCGCGGTACACGGAAGGGATGATCGGCCGCGTCCACGCGTCGCGTTCGAGAAGGACGGCTCGCTCACGGCCGCCGCCGACCCGCGCGGCTACGGCGCGGCCGGCGCCGCGGAGGATGCGGCGAAGTGACCGGCTGCGGTCCCCGTTCGGCGCTACGACTTGACCGTCGGGAGAACCCCTCCGACGCGCCCGCGGTGAAACCGTAGCCGGCCGTCGGAGAGCGCCATCTGCGTCTCGCCGGCGGAGCCCTGGAAGAGTCGTCCACGCTCGTCGATGACGCAGGTGCCGGCCTCCTCGGGCGGGAGCGCCGAGACGATCTCGTCCGCTTCCGCCAGCATGCGTCGCCATTCCCGGGCCATCTCTTGAGCGTCCGGAGGAGGGCCTGCGAAGGAGAGCTCGGAGATCTCCTCGCTCGTGTAGTGACCGGACCGACGGGCGTGCTCGAGCAGCCCTCGCGGACTGAAGCCGGCGTCCTTCCCACAGGCTCCCCACGCGAGGAACCCGAGAGGCTGGATCCGCTCGTTGCAGTTGACGAGGTCCACCCAGTCGCGGACCTCGAGTCTTCCGGCGAGGGCGAGAAGCTTGTTCGTGGCGAGGTCGTAGGGATGGAGCGTCAAGCCCAGGTCGGCGTGGCGCTGGAGCGGGAAGAAACGAAACGCGCTGTCCCTCATCCATTCGACGAGGACGGACTCCCCGGTGCGCGAGACCTCGGCCTCCACAAACGTGGGCCGCTCGCGCAGCGGGCGGACCTCGAAGCCGGAGGTCTCGAGGAGCCGCTTGTCCGCGTCCCAGCAGGTCCGAAGCGCCTCGTCCGTGTCGTGAAAGATGTCGATGTCCCGCGACGTTCGCGGTGCGTCGATGACGGTGTTGAGCGCCGCTCCGCCCGCGACGTAGCTCTCGCCTGCCGCGATGCGGTTCTCCGCGATTACGCGGCAGACGGCGCGCTGGAGATCCGTGAGAGCCATTGCCTGAGCCGCGCCGCCTCCTGGAAGGCGCGGCGGTCTCCGTATCGTTCGATCCGGTCGAGGGTCCGCCGGATCTGCTCGTCCGTTCCGGGGTAGTAGTCCGCCGCGAGAAACCAGAGCGTGCTCGCACGGGTGCGGCACGCTCCGCTTCCTCGAGCCTCCGCGCGAGGAACCGCCTCTCGGCGCCGTTGCCCGCGAGCGCGAGCGCCTCGCGGTAGCTCTCCGCGGCCTCCGCGTGCCGGCCCAGCCGGCGCAGGAGGTCGGCCTTCGCGGCCGGGAGCAGGTGGTAGCCGTCGAGCGCGCCGGAGCGCTCGAGCTCCTCGACGAGCGGCAGCCCCGCCTCGGGCCCGGCCGACATCGCGACGGCGACGGCGCGGTTGAGCGCGACGACGGGGGAGGGGCGCACGCGGTGGAGCGTGCCGTAGAGCGCGGCGATCTGGCGCCAGTCGGTTTCCTCCGGCGAGGCGGCACGCGCGTGGAGCGCCGCGATCGCGGCCTCGATCGCGTACGGTCCCGGCGGCGAGCCCGCGAGCGCGCCCGGCAGGAGCGCGAGGCCCTCGTCGATTGCGGCGCGGTCCCAGCGCCCGCGGTCCTGGTCCTCGAGGAGGACGAGGTCGCCCTGCGCGTCCACGCGCGCGTCCCGGCGCGAGTCGGTCAGGAGCATGAGCGCGAGGAGCCCGCGCGCCTCGCGCTCTCCGGGGAGGAGCTCGACGACGAGGCGCGCGAGGCGGATCGCCTCGGCCGAGAGGTCGCGGCGCACGAGCGCGTCGCCGGCCGTCGCCGCGTAGCCCTCGTTGAAGATCAGGTAGAGGGTCGCGAGGACGCCGTCGAGGCGCTCCGGGAGCTCCGCCGCGTCCCGGAACGCGGTAGGGAATCCCCGCGTCCCGGATCTTCCGCTTGGCGCGCACGAGGCGCTGGGCCATCGTCGCCTCCGGGACGAGGAACGCGCGCGCGATCTCCGGCGTGGTGAGGCCCCCGAGCGTGTGCAGCGTGAGCGCGACGCGCGCCTCGAGCGCGAGCGCCGGGTGCGAGCACGTGAAGACGAGCCGCAGCCGGTCGTCCGGCAGCTCCTCGGGGCCGTCCGCGGAGTCGATCGCGTCCACGGCCTCCGTCGTCCCTGAGCAACGCCGCCTTGCCCGCGAAGATGCGCTCGCGGCGCAGCCGGTCGAGCGCCTTGTGCCGCGCCGTGCCGACGATCCACGCGCGGGGGCTGGCGGGGACGCCGTCGAGCGGCCAGCGCTCGGCCGCGACCGCGAAGGCCTCCTGCATCGCCTCCTCGGCGCGGTCGAAGTCCCCGACGAGCCGGATGAGGCTCGCGAGGATGCGTCCGGACTCTTCGCGAAAGAGACGGTCGAGGTCCACGGGCGGAAGGAGATACGTCCGCCCGTGCACCGGGGTTGCGAGCACGCACGGCGTTGCCCGTCGCCTACATCTTCTGGATCGGCCGGACCTCGACCGATCCGGTGCGGGCCGCCGGAATGCGGGCCGCGAGCGCGATCGCCTCGTCGAGGTCCTTCGCATCGACGAGGTAGTACCCGCCGAGCTGCTCCTTCGTCTCGGCGAAGGGCCCGTCCGTCGTGAGCGTCTTGCCGCCCTTCACGCGCACGGTCGTCGCCGTTGGGGTCGGCTGCAGGGGATTTCCACCCTTGTAGTTGCCCGATTTCTTGATGGAGTCGGTGAACGCCATGTATTCGCCGTAGACCGCGTCCAGCTCGGCCTTCGGCATCGATTCCCACCCTTTCTCGTTCCCGTAGAGCAGCAGCAGATATTCCACGTGTGCCTCCTCGCGGCCCCTCGGGGGCCTTTCCCTGTGGTCGAACGGGGGTCCCGGAAATCGACATCCCGTGTTATCGTCCGCGCTCCTCGGGGCGTAGCGCAGCCTGGTAGCGCACACGGTTCGGGACCGTGGGGTCGGAGGTTCGAATCCTCTCGCCCCGACCATCTCTCGCGTCTGCCCCGCTTCCCGAAAGCGGGGTTTTTCATTCCCGGACCGGTCGATCGGTAAGATCGGGCCGCCATGACGCGGCCGATTCGTCCCGAGTCCCGAGGCGGGGGAGTCCTCGCCCGCCGCCGCCCGCCGTCGGCGCACGTCGAGACGAAGCGCCGCGCCAAGAGGGCCCGGATCCTCGAGAGCGCGGTGAGGAGCTTCGCCGCGAAGGGCTTCTACGGCACGTCGATGGACGACATCGCCGAGGAGCTCCTCCTGACCCGGGGCAGCCTCTACTACTACTTCAAGGACAAGGAAGAGATCCTCGCGCTCTGTCACGAGACCGCCATGGAGGCGATGCTCGAGGTGACGGGCCGCGTCCGCGCCTCGCAGCTCCCGCCGGACCAGGCGTTGCGCCGCATCGTCGTCGAGCACGCGCGCGTCATGGTCGACAAGTTCCACGGGACGGCACTGGCGCTCCAGTTCGACGCCCTCGACGCGAAGCGGCGCGCGGCCGTCGTCGGCGCGCGCGACGCGTACGAGCGCAGCGTCCGCGACGTGATCGCCGACGGGATCGCGAAGAAGGTGTTCCGCCCCGTCGACCCCAAGCTCGCGACGTTCGCGATCTTCGGCGCCATCAACTGGCTCGCGCGCTGGTACAAGGCGGGCGGCGGCGCCTCGGTGGACGACGTGGGCGAGGCGTTCGCGGACCTCTTCCTCGCCGGCCTCCTCGCGAAGTAGACGGGCGGCCCTCAGCGCTCGAGGATGTCGAGCGTCCCGAGGAAGCCGTCCTGGGGCGGACCGATCGCGCCGCGGGAGCGGAGTCGCACGGCATAGGCCCCGGCCGGGGGAACTCCCGGAGGCACCCGCACGGAGAGGTCGCCCCCCTCCGAATCCAGGGGCGGCAGCTCTCCCGAGTCCCAGGCCGTGCGCCCGCCGCTTCCGAGCGCGACGCCGAACGCGAGGGCCCCCCGCGCGAGGGTCGCGCGCGGGAAGACGAGAAGGAGCGCGCCGCCTCTCGGGCGCCTCACGCGCACGATCGAGGGGCCGGTCCCCTCGGCGGGCGTCAGCACGACGGTCTGGGCGACGGGGACCACCCCCGCTCGCGCCGCGGCGTCCGCGCGCGGGGCGCGGTCCGCGAGCTCCCGGCGGGTGCGGGTGAGCGCGCTCTTGAGGAACCACGCGGACGCGAGCGACGCGATCGTGAGGAGCACGAGGAGACCGAAGCCGACTCCGATCCCGGTCCCGCGCGGAAAGAGGCGCGCGTCGGGAGCACCGGACGGGGAACCCCCGGCGCCCCTGGTCGCCGCCGCCTTCTTGCGGAAGAAACGCTCCTCGGCGAGCCGGAGCTTGATGCTGCGCGTCGTCTCGACCCGGTCGCGGTAGTAGGGCGTGTCGAGGAGCGACTCCTCGAAGAGGTGCCGCTCGGCGTCGGAGAGGCGCCCCATGACGTACTCGGCGACGAGCAGGTCCTCCTCGCTCTCGATGCGGTCGAGGAGTCGGTCGTCCCGGAAGTAGGCCTCCTCGAAGCGGGTCCGCGCCGTCTCCGTCATCCGGCGCAGGAGGTAGTCGCGGATCTCCGGGGAGCCGGGAGCGGTGGCGCTCAATCCGGCCCTCCGCCTCCCGGCGTCCGCGGCCCGTCGCGCAGCGCCCCCTCCTTCTCCGCCTTCTCCTTGTCCATGCGCTTCTTGAGCTCGCGCTTGGCCCGGTAGACGCGCATGTCGACGGCGTCCGTCGTGATGCCCTCCTCGCGCGCGATCGCGCGCGACGGGACCTCCTCGACGAAGCGCTTCACGAGGAGGTCGCGCATCCGGTCCGGGAGCAGCTGCAGGGCCCGGCGGAAGCGGAGGGCCTGGCTGGAGATGAGGACGTCCGAGAGCGGGTCGTCGACCCCGGCGAGGTCCACCGCCCCCGAGAGGCCGTCGTGGGCGTTCGCCTTCGCGACGCGCCGGCAGTACTCGAAGAAGACGTTCTTCGCGACGCCGAGGGCGTAGGCCTCGTGCGAGTCCATCCGCTCGCCGCGCGAGATCCGCTGGAGGACGCGCAGGAGCGTCTCCTGCGCGAGGTCGCGGGCGTCGTCCTCCGTCCGGACCCCGCGCGAGAGGAAGAAGCGGCGCAGCTTCTCCGGGAGGCGTCCGAGCTCGGCTTCGTAGTGGTCCGAGAAGTGAGAGGGGTCCACTACCGGCCCCGCCGCATTCCCGTTGCGCAGCGCATGTGCGCATTCTAGCCGTCGCCGGGCCCAAAGGGACGCCCGTGTCACGGAAAGAATTGTGTTGACAGGGAGACGCAATGAATGAATATTCGCGTTCGTGAATACTCATGCGGCCGGGTCCGCTCTCCGGCGCCGGGACGAGATCCTGAGGGTCCTGAGGGACGGGGCCGTCCACTCGCAGGAAGAGCTCCAGCAGCGGCTCGCGCGGCGGGGGATCGAGGTCGCGCAGCCGACGCTCTCGCGCGACCTGAAGGACCTCGGCCTCGCGAAGACGCCGTCGGGGTACGCCCTCCCCGGCGAGGACGGGCCCGTGCCGGACGCGGGGCGCGAGGCGCGGAACATGGAGAAGCTCGACCGCGCGCTCCGCGAGTGGCTCCTCGACGTCAGGACCGCCGGAACGCTCGTCGTCCTCAAGACCCCTCCCGCCTCCGCCCACCCGGTCGCCCGCGCGGTCGACGAGGCCGGCCTCGAGGGCATGGCCGGCTCCATCGCCGGCGACGACACGATCTTCCTCGCGACGCCGTCGGCCGCCGCCGCCACGAAGCTCGCCCGCCTGCTCGAGGGCGGGATCGCCGGCCGCCGCCCGCGGCGGCCGCGCCCGTGAGCGCCGCCGCGGTCCGCGCCTCGGTCCTCGGCGCGACCGGCTACTCGGGGGGCGAGCTCTGCGCGATCCTCGCGCGCCACCCGCGCGCCACGGTCGCCTCCGTCTTCTCGTCCGGGAAGAAGGACGCCGGGCCCGTGCCGTTCTCGCGCCTGCACCCGTCGCTCGGCGGCGCCTCCGGGCCCGCCGCGGAGGCGTTCACGCTCGGGGCTCTCGCGGCCTCCCGGCCCGACGTCGTGTTCCTCGCGACGCCGAACGAGACGTCCGCCGAGCTCGCCGGGCCCATCCTCGCGACGGGCGCGAGGGTCATCGACATCTCGGGCGCGTTCCGGCTGCGGAACCCCGCCGACTACCCGCGGTGGTACGGCTTCGACCACCCGTCGCCCGAACTCCTCGCCGAGGCGGTCTACGGCCTCACGGAGTGGTGCGGGCCGGAGCTCGCGAACGCGCGCCTCGTCGCGAACCCCGGGTGCTATCCCACGTCCGTCCTCCTCGCGCTGAAGCCCGTCCTGCCGCTCCTCGAGCCGGGCGCGGCCGTGGTCGCGGACAGCAAGAGCGGCGTCTCGGGGGCGGGAAAGAGGGCCGAGCTCGCGTACTCGTTCTCCGAGCTGGCGGGCAACTTCAAGGCCTACGGCGTCGGGACGCACCGGCACGAGCCCGAGATGCGCCAGGGGCTCGGCCTTTCGGCCGACACTCCGTTCGTGTTTGTCGCGCATTTGCTGCCCTTGGTGAGAGGCATCCTCTCGACGCTCCACGTGACCTTCCGCGCGGGCGTCGGGCCGGCCGACGTCGCGGCCGCGTACGCGCGGTACGACGGACTGCCGTTCGTCTGGGTCCGGCCGGCGGGCGAGCTGCCCGACCTCGCGAGCGTCGTCGGCACGCCGCGCGCCGAGATCGGGTTCTCCCTGCTGCCCGGAAACCGCGGGGTCCTGATCTCGGCGATCGACAACCTCCTCAAGGGGGCGGCCTCGCAGGCCGTCCAGAACATGAACCGTGTCTTCGGATTCCCGGAGACGGAGGGACTCGCGTGAGCGCGAACCGCCCGGGCCGCCCCATCGTCGTGAAGCTGGGGGGAAGCATCCTCGAGGACGCCGAGCCGCGCGCGAGGGCCCTCGCGGCGATCGCCGCGAGCTGGACGTCGGGCGAGAACGTCGTCGTCGTCCACGGCGGCGGCAAGCGCATCGACGCGTCGCTCCAGGCCCTCAAGATCCCGAAGAAGACGTACCGGGGGCTGAGGATCACGGATCCCGAGACGCTGGACGTCGTCGTCTCGATCCTCTCGGGCCTCGTGAACAAGTCGCTCGTCGCCGAGCTGCGCTCCCTCGGCGTCACCGCGGCCGGCGTCTCGGGCGCCGACGGGGAGACCCTCTGGGCGGAGTTCCACCCGCGCCTCGACGGCGTCGACTTCGGCTACGTCGGGCGGGTCACGTTTTCCAACCCGCGGCTGATCCGCGCGATCCTCGGGGCCGAGCTCCTGCCCATCGTCGCGTCCGTCGCGCTGGGCCGCGAAGGGACGCTCCTGAACGTGAACGCGGACTCGGCCGCGTCGGCGCTCGCGGCCGCGCTCCAGGCCGAGCGTCTCGTCTTCCTGACCGACGTCGAGGGCGTCCTCGACGCGCAGGGGAAGGTCATCGACGGGCTCGGTCCCGACGCGACGTGGGAGCTCCTGAACTCGGGGGCCGTCGCGGGCGGGATGCGCCCGAAGCTCGTCGCCTGCCTCGAGGCGCTCAAGGCCGGCGTCTCCCAGGTCGTCATCGCCGGGCCGGGCCGGCACGCCTCGGCTCTCGCCGAGGGAATCGGAGGGACTCGTCTTGCGAACATCGGCTGAAGACACCGCCGCCGTCGAGGAGCGCGACGCGAAGTTCATCCTCGGGACCTACAAGCGCACGTCCTTCCACCCGAGGACGGGCAGGGGCGCCAGGCTCGTCGACGCGAACGGGAAGGTGTACTGGGACCTCCTCGCGGGCATCGCCGTGAACGCGCTCGGGTACCGCCACCCGCGCCTCGTGAAGGCGATGAAGCAGGAGGCGACGAACGTCCTCCACCTCTCGAACCTCTTCTACCACCCCGCGCAGGGTCTCCTCGCCGAGCGGCTCGTGGCCCTCTCGGGGTTCCCGAAGGTGTTCTTCTGCAACACGGGCACGGAGGCGACCGAGGCCGCCGTCAAGTTCACGCGCCTCGCGACGCCCGGGAAGAGCCGGATGGTCGCGCTCGAGGGCGGCTTCCACGGCCGCACGATGGGGGCTCTCGCGCTCACGGGGAACGAGGGCTACCGCAAGCCGTTCGAGCCGCTCGTCGGAACGACCGTCTTCCTCCCGCCGAACGACGTCGCGGCCCTGAACGCGGCCGTCACGCCGGACACGTCGGCGATCTTCCTCGAGCCGATCCTGGGCGAGGGCGGCATCGTGCCGCTCACGCCCGAGTACGTCGCCGCCGCGCGCGCCGCGGCCGACCGCGTGGGCGCCGCGCTCGTCTTCGACGAGGTCCAGAGCGGCCTCGGGCGCACCGGGCACCTCTTCGTCTTCCAGGAGCTCGGCGTCACGCCGGATCTCGTCCTCCTCGCCAAGCCGCTCGGGGGCGGACTTCCGCTCGGGGCGGTTCTCGTGGGGCCGAGGATCGCGGCTCTCGTGAAGCCCGGCCAGCACGGCACGACGTTCGGGGGCAATCCGGTCGCCTGCCGCCTCGGCCTCGAGACGCTCGAGGCGATCGAGCAGGACGGGCTCCTCCCGAAGATCCGCGAGACCGGCGAGTGGTTCGGGAAGAAGCTCAAGTCGGCGAAGCGCCGCAGCCGGGGCGCGATCGTCGACGTGCGCGGCCGGGGCCTCATGTGGGGCGTCGAGCTCGACCGCGACGCGGCCGAGGTGCAGAAGAAGCTGCTCGCGAAGGGATTCGTCGTCGGGACCTCGCGCGCGCGGGTCCTTCGCCTGCTGCCCCCGTTCGTCGTCCCCCGCCCGGCGCTGACCGGGTTCATCAAGGCGCTCGGGGAGATCCTCCTCGAGACGCCCGCCGACAAGGAGAACCGCGCGTGAAGCCGAAGATCAGGAAGGCCTGCCTCGCCTACTCGGGCGGCCTCGACACGTCCGTCATCATCCCGTGGCTCAAGGAGAACTACGGCTGCGAGGTCGTCGCGGTCGCCGTCGACGTCGGCCAGGCCGAGGAGACGTCCGGCCTCGAGGAGAAGGCGAAGAAGACCGGCGCGTCGGAGTTCCGCCTCGTCGACGCGAAGGACGAGTTCGCGAAGGACTACATCTTCCCGGTCCTCAAGGCCGGCGCCGTGTACGAGCACGACTACCTCCTCGGCACGGCGACCGCCCGCCCGCTCATCGCCAAGAAGCAGGTCGAGATCGCCCTCGAGACCGGCTGCGACGCCCTGTCGCACGGCTGCACGGGGAAGGGCAACGACCAGGTCCGCTTCGAGCTCGCCTACATGGCGCTCGCGCCGGAGCTCGCGATCGTGGCGCCCTGGCGCGAATGGGACATCCGCTCGCGCGAGGACGCGATCGACTACGCCGCCGCGCGCGGGATCCCCGTGCCCGTGACGAAGAAGGACCCGTACTCGAGGGATCGGAACCTCTGGCACATCTCGCACGAGGGCGGGCCGCTCGAGGAGCCGGGCTTCGAGCCCGAGGCCTCGATGTTCAAGCTCACGGTCGACCCGGAGAAGGCGCCGGACGCGCCCGAGCGGGTCGTCATCTCGTTCGACGCGGGCCTGCCCGTCGCCGTGAACGGGAAGAGACTCGCGCCCGTCGCGCTCATCGAGTCCCTCAACGCGATCGGCGGGAAGCACGGCGTCGGCCGCGTCGACCTCGTGGAGAACCGCCTCATCGGGATCAAGTCGCGCGGCGTGTACGAGACGCCGGGCGGCACGCTCCTCGTCCAGGCGCTCCGCGCGCTCGAGACGCTCACGCTCGACCGCGACAGCGTGCACGAGAAGGAGAAGCTCGCGGCGCGCTACGCCGAGCTCGTCTACTTCGGCCAGTGGTTCTCGCCGCTGCGCGAGGCGCTCGACGCGTTCATGAACGCCCTCATGCCGACCGTGACGGGCGACGTCACGCTCAAGCTCTTCAAGGGCGCGTCGTCCGTCGTCGGGAGGACGTCGCCGTACGCCCTCTACTCGACGAGCCTCGCGTCGTTCGACATGCGCGGCTACACGCCGGCGGACGCGGCCGGGTTCATCCGCCTGTTCGGCCTGCCGACGAAGGGGCGCAAGCACATGCGGCCGGGCACGTACCAGGCGGTCGTCGCGGGAGAGGGATGACGTGACGCGGAAGCAGCTCTGGGGCGGCCGGTTCGCCGAGCCTCCCGCGCAGGCCCTGAAGGCGTTCAACGACTCCTTCTCGTTCGACCGCGCGCTCCTCGCCGAGGACGTGAGCGGTTCGATCGGCTGGGCGCAGGCCCTGGGCGCCGCCGGAGTGCTCACGGCCGCGGAGGTGAAGAAGCTCGTCACCGCGCTCGAGGAGGTCGCCGCCGAGGCCGCGAAGGCGGGCATCCCCGCCGACGCGGACGACGAAGACGTCCACTCGTTCGTCGAGGCGCGCCTCGCCGCGAAGGTCGGACCGCTGTCGGGCAAGCTCCACACGGGCCGCTCGCGCAACGACCAGGTCGCGACGGACCTGAGGCTCTACGTCAAGGACGCCCTCGCCGAGGGCGCGTCCGCCGCGCGCGCTCTCGCCCTCGCCCTCGCGAGGCGGGCCGAGGCGGAGGCCGCGACGCCGATGCCCGGGTACACGCACATGAAGCGCGCCGAGCCCGTCACGTTCGGGCACTGGTGCCTCGCGTACGTCGAGATGCTCCGGCGCGACGCCTCGCGTTTCGACGCGGCGCTCTCGCGGGCCGACGAGTGCCCGCTCGGCTCGGGCGCGCTCTCGGGCACGCCGGTCCCCGTGGACCGGGAGGCCCTCGCGCGGAGCCTCGGGTTCCTGCGCCCCACCGCGAACTCCCTCGACGCCGTGTCCGACCGCGACGCCGCCGTGGAGTATCTCTTCACGGCCGCGCTCCTCTTCGTCCATCTCTCCCGCCTCGCCGAGGACCTCGTCGCGTTCACGTCCGACGAGTTCGGCTTCGCGACGCTTCCGGACGCCCTCGCGACCGGGTCGTCGCGGATGCCGCAGAAGAAGAACCCCGACGTCCTCGAGCTCGCGCGCGCTCACGCGGGCCGGACGATCGGCGAGCTCACGGGCCTCCTCGCGCTCCTCAAGGGCCTCCCGCTCGCCTACGACAAGGACCTCCAGCTCGACAAGGAGCCCGTGTTCCGGGTGCGCGGCGTCGTTCCCGTCGCGCTCCGCGCGCTCACGGGCCTCGTCGAGGGCCTGCGCCTGGACCGCGACCGGATGGCCGCCGCCGCGTCGGACGACCGCCTGCTCGCGACGGAGCTCGCGGACGCTCTCGCGAAGCGCGGGATCCCGTTCCGCGAGGCCCACGAGATCGTCGGCCGCCGCATCGCCGAGGCCGAGGCGCTCGGCGTCACGCTCGCCGCCCTCGGGCCGGCGGGGGAGATCACCGAGAAGGACCTCGCGGCGCTGGACGTCCGCCGCGCGCTCGCCAAGCGCGACGTCACCGGCGGGACGGCGCCGCGGCAGGTCGCCCGCGCGGCCCGCGCGGCCGTGCGGCGCCTCTCGGGAGGCGCGTCGTGAGGCTGCCGAAGGGCTTCCTCGCCTCGGGCGTGCGCGCGGGGATCCGGAAGAAGCGTCCGGACCTCGCGCTGTTCGTCGCCGAGAACGGCGCGAACGCCGCGGGCCTGTTCACGCGGAACCGCTTCCAGGCGGCGCCGGTCGTCCTCGGCCGGGCGGACCTGAAGAAAAGCGGCGGCCGCGTCCGCGCGGTCGTCGTGAACGCGGGCTGCGCGAACGCGGTCACGGGAAAGCCCGGACTGGACGCCGCGCGGCGCGTGCGTGACGCGGCCGCGGAGCTGCTCGGCGTCCCGAAGCACGAGGTCCTCGTCTCCTCGACGGGCGTCATCGGCGTCGTCCTGCCGGACCGGAAGGTCCGCGCCGCGCTGCCCGACGCCCGAAGGCGCGCCTCTCGCCCTCGGGCGTCGAGGCCGCCTCCCGGGCGATCCTGACGACCGACGCCTCGCCCAAGGTCGCGCAGGCCTCGTTCGCGTGGAAGGGGCCGCCGCGGCCGCGTCGTCGGCGTCGCGAAGGGCGCCGGCATGATCCACCCGAACATGGCGACGATGCTCGCGTTCGTCCTGACGGACGCCGCGGCGACTCCGGCGTTCCTGAGGTCCGTCCTCGGCGCCGCGGCGGACGCGAGCTTCCACGCGATCTCCGTGGACGGCGACACCTCGACGAACGACACGGTGCTGCTCCTCGCGTCCGGCGGGATGGGGGGACCCGCGATGTCGTCGCCCGGCGACGCGCCGGACTTCCGCCGTGCCGTCACCGAGGTGTGCCGCCGGCTCGCGTGGCTGATGGTGCGGGACGGCGAGGGCGCGACGCGCGTCCTGGACGTGACCGTGACCGGGGCCCGGAGCGAGGCGGACGCCAGGCTCGCGGCGCACGCGGTCGCGACGTCGCCTCTCGTCAAGACGGCCCTCAACGGCGGCGACCCGAACTGGGGGCGCATTCTCGCCGCCGTCGGCCGCAGCGGGGCGCGGTTCTCGGCGGAGAGGGTCTCCCTGCGCCTCGGGAGGCTCGTCCTCGTCGACCGGGGCGTGCCGGCCGCGTACCGGGAGAGCGACGCCGCGAAGGTGTTCGGCCGCGAGCGCGTCCCGGTCGTGATCGACCTCGGGGCGGGGAAGGCCTCGGCGTTCAAGCTCGCCTCGGACCTCGGCCACGACTACGTGTCGGTCAACGCCGACTACCGGAGCTGAAAGGAAGAGGGCCCGCGGTCTCCCGCGGGCCCTCGGATTCCGGGATTCGGAGAGGCTACTTCTTCTTCGCGGCGGCGGCCGGAGCGGCGGCGGGGGCGGCGGCCGTCACGTCGAGGGAGGACATCTCCGCCGTGACCTTCGCCTTGACGGCATTGCCCTTCGCGGCGGCGTCCATGAGATTGCCCGCCTTGAACGCGTCGGAGGCTTCTCCCCACGTCTTCTGGATGTCGGCGAGCTCCGTCTTGGCGGCCTCGACCTTCGCCTTGTCCATGCCCTTGGGGAGCTTCTTCATCGCGGCGAGCGAGTCGACCTTGGCCTTCACCTGCTCGACCATCGCGGGGACCGAGGCCGAGAGGCTGGTCCACGTCTTCGTGAGCTCGTCCTTCTTCGCGGCGACGGCGGTCGCGGCGTCCTGGGCCTTGGCCGGGATCGCCTGGGCGGCCGCGAGGGCGGCCTTGTAATCGCCCTTGTCGAAGGCCTCGCGGGCGGCGGTCATGGACGAGAGGAGAGCCTTGGCCTGATCGGGCACGTACTTGGCGGCGTCGGCCTTCACGCCGTCGACGGCGGCCTGCGCCGTGTTGAGCGCGGCCTCCGCGGGGCCCTTCTGGCTGCACGCGACGAGCGCGACGCAGCAGAGGGCGAGAGCAGTCAGCTTCAGGACGTTTTTCATTCGGGTTCCTCCATTCCCTTTCGTGTGTGACGCCGCGGGAAAATGCGCGCCCGCGGCGGAGTCGGTCAACCCGGGGGCGTTGCGGGGGGCGCGGGCGCCGTGGGCGTCGCGACGGGCCGCACCGGCATCGGCGAGGCGGCCTGCGCCGCGGCGATCGCGCCGCTGAGGGTCACGGCGTCCTTCTTCCAGAGGCCGTGGATCACGACGGGCGGCGAGCCGCCCGCGGTGTCGATGACGACGTCGGCGAAGACCGGTCCGGCCTGCACCTTCACCGACGCGATCTGCCGGAGGGTGATGGAGTCTTCCATGTGCCCGAGGAAGCTCGGCTTGTAGCGCGCGACGCGGTCCTGGAAGACGGCGACCTGGACGGGAAAGAGCCTGTTCCCGGACGTCATGCGGGACGCCCGGATCACGACGCGGTCGGTCGCGAATTTCCGGTTGGAGAGCCAGAGAAGGCCGGCGGCGAGGACGAGGGCGACCGCGAGGATTCCCGACCGTCCACCGCCCGACCCTGCGGATGAACGAGCCTCCGGCCGGGGAAGATGGGAGGGAAGACCGTTCAGAGTCGGGCACGAACGCGGATCTTAGCGCGTGCGCGTAAAAGAGACGCTTGACGACGTTTCTATTTACGCCTATCTTGCGTCGGAGAGAAGAAGAACCGGGGATTTCTTAGAAGGTAATAGGGCTGGGCCAGCCCGCCGCTCCACCTCGCGGAGAAGCGCATCGAAACGTACATCATTCTAAGAAAATAAGGCAAAATGACCAAAGTAGCCTAATAATTTATGGCACTTACGCTGACACCCAGACAAAAAGAAATCGCCGACTTCATCCGTCGCTACCGTTCCAAGAACGGCGTCTCGCCCACCCAGCGCGAGATCTGCGAAGAGTTCGGCTACTCGTCGTTCGGCACCCTCCAGAAGCACATCCGGCTGCTCCTCGACAAGGGCGTGCTGGTACGCGACTGGAACAAGCGCCGCTCGCTCGCGCTGGCCGAGGAAGACCGCCCCGCGGGGGCCGTCGAGATTCCGCTCGCGGGGCGCATCGCGGCCGGGCAGCCCATCGAGGTCGAGCCCGAGGGCGAGTCCGTCGCCGTGCCCGAAGCGCTCACGCGCAAGGGACAGAACTACGTCCTGCGCGTCAACGGCCATTCGATGGTCGACGACGGCATCCACGACGGCGACTACGTCGTCGTGAACCGGCGCGAGAAGGCGGCGAACGGCGAGATGGTCGCGGCCCTCGTGAACGGCGAGGCGACGCTGAAGCGCTTCTACAACGAGGGCGACGGGCGCATCCGCCTGCAGCCCGCGAACGACCGGATGGCGCCGATCTACGCGCCCGAGGGCGACGTGAAGGTCCAGGGCGTCGTCGTCGGGCTCATGAGGAAGTACTAGGTTCTTGTTTTTCGTTTTTCGGGGCAGGTTTTTCGTCTTGCGGCGACGGGAGCGGTGGCGCGGCGCGGCGCTGCTGCGCATCGCCCGCATTACCTTCTAAGAAAATCCGAATCCTCTTCGAAGGGTGAAGTTCCGTCGGCTGCGCGTTCCGGGCGGTCTGACCGTCGCGTGTCTCGACGCCGGCGCCTCGCGCCCCGGGGGCCCGCCGCCGCTCGTCCTCCTGCACGGGATCAGCGCCGACCGCGGTGAGTGGGCGCTGTCGCTGCCCCTTCTCGCGCGGCGGCGCCGCGTCCTCGCGTTCGATCTCCTCGGCCACGGCAGGAGCGACAAGCCTTCCGGGCCCGGCGTCGTCTACCGCATCCGGCTCCTGTCGGACGCGGTCGCGAGCGGGATCGAGGCGCTGCCCGACGCTCCGATCCGCGTGGACCTCCTCGGCCACTCGCTCGGCGGCGCCGTCGCGCTCGACGTCGCGCGGCGCTACCCGCGCCTCGTGCGTCGCCTCGTCCTCGTGGACGCGGCGACGGCTCCGATCGCACGGGCGATCGACCCGCTCGCCGCCTCGGTCCCGTTCGCCCCCGCAAACCTCGCCGAGGTGCGCCGGGCCCTCTCGACGAGCGTCAACAACCGCTTCCTCTCGCACCCGCTCGTCGCGCTCGCGGCCGCCGTCTACAAGGGCCGGAGGGGGAATCGGCCGCAACTCCTGAAGCTCGTCGCGTCCGTCGCGGCGGGGGAGGACGCGCTCGGCCCGAGAGACCTCGCGCGGATTCCGCACGAGACCCTGGTCCTGTGGGGCGACCGCGACCGCATCTTCCCGCTCGCGGGGGGACGCGCGCTCGCGCGCGCCCTCCCGCAAGCGCGGCTCGAGGTGATTCCCCGCTGCGGCCACGTCCCGCCGACCGAGCGGCCCGTGGCGTTCGCGCGGCGCGTCGTCGCGTTCCTCGACGCCTAGAATCCGGACATGAAGACAACCCGGTTCACGGTCGCGATGCCGCGGCCCGAGACCCACCTCTACGAGATCACGATGGAGATCGACCCGGGCCGCGCGACGACGCTCGACGTCGTCCTCCCCGTCTGGACGCCCGGTTCGTACCTCGTCCGTGAATTCTCGAGACACGTAAGAGATTTTTCTGCGAAAGAGAAGAGAAAGAGGAAGAGATTTCTTCGAAAGGAAGAGGGAAGAAAGGCGGCGCGCGCCGCGGACGGAGTATTTCCGTCGAGAAGGTGGAGAAGAACCGCTGGCGCATCACGCTCCTGGAAGATCCCCGTCCCTCTTCACCTTCTAGGAAATCTTCCTCTTCCTCTTCGTCTTCCATCCTCGTCTCCTACCGCGTCTACGCCCACGAGCTGACCGTCCGCACGTCGCACCTCGACGCGTCGCACGGCTACGGGAACGGCGCGAACCTCTTCTTCTACGTCGACGGGCGCAAGGACGAGCCGCAGGAGGTCGTGTTCCGCCTCCCGAAGGGATGGAAGACCTCGATGGCGCTGCCCGCGCGCGGCGACGTCTTCCGCGCCGCGACGTACGACGAGCTCGTCGACTCGCCGTTCGAGTGCGGGACGCACCGCACGTTCGACTTCCGCGTGCAGGGCGTCCCGCACACGCTCGCCGATCTGGGGCAGCGGCAACGAGGACGCGGCCCGGCTCGTCCGGGACCTGAAGAAGCTCGTCGCGGAAGCGGCCTCGCTGTTCGGCGGCCTCCCGTACGAGCGCTACCTGTTCCTCGCGCACCTCGCGCCCGGCGCGCGCGGGGGCCTCGAGCACCGCGCCTCGCAGTCCGTCGCCGTCGACCCGTGGGCCTTCCGTCCGGAGAAGGCCTACCGCGACACGCTGCTCCTCTTCTCGCACGAGCTCTTCCACGCGTGGAACGTGAAACGCATCCGGCCCGAGGCCCTCGGGCCGTTCGACTACACGAAGGAGGTCCACACGAAGGACCTCTGGGCGATGGAGGGGATCACCTCCTACTACGAGGTGCTCCTCGCGGTGCGCGCCGGCCTCCTGACGCCGGCGCAGGGTTTCGAGACGTGGATGACGTCGTGGGCCGGACACCTCGAGACGCCGGGCCGCGCGGTCCAGAGCGCCGAGATGGCCTCCTTCGACACGTGGATCCGCTTCTACCGGCCCGACGAGAACTCCGTGAACGTCGCGGAGAGCTACTACCGGCGCGGGCAGCTCCTCGGCCTCGCGCTCGACCTCGCCGTGCGCCGGGAGACCGGCGGGCGCCGCGGACTGGACGACGTCATGCGCCTCCTCTGGCGCCGGTTCGGGTCGAAGGGGAAAGGCTATCCGGAGGGCGCCGTCGAGGACGCGGCCGCGCGGGTCCTCGGCTCGCGCGCGCAGGCGCGCCGGTTCTTCGACCGTTACGTGCGCGGCACGGGGACGCCCGATCTCGCGAAGCTCCTGCCGGCCGCGGGGCTCGAGATGAACCTCGTCCCCGAGACCGAGGAAGGCGTCACGGACGCCGATCCCGTGAGGACGCGCGGCGATTTCGGGTGGAAGACGAAGGTCGAGAACGGGCGGCTCCTCGTGGCCGAGGTCCGCGAGGGCGGCGCGGCGCAGAGAGGCGGCGTGAACCCGGGCGACGAGCTCGTCGCGGTGGACGAGGTCCGGGCCACGGAAGATTTCCTTCGAAGGAAAGCGGCCGAGACACGGCCGGGTGCGCGCGTCCGGGCGACCGTTCTGCGCCGTGACCGCCTCGTTTCCCTCCGGCTCGTCCTCGGGGGGCGAAAGGCGGGCGTCTGGAAGATCGTGCCTGCCGAGAAGGCCGCGCCCGCCGCGAAACGCCTCGCGCGACGCTGGCTCGGGGGTCCCGTCAGCGCTTGAAGAAGCCCTGGCCGGTATTCGGGCTCGCCGCCACGGGCGCGGCCCCGCTCGTCCCGAGGAGCCTCTGGTTC
This sequence comes from uncultured Acidobacteriota bacterium, assembly GCA_963776915.1. Taxonomy (GTDB): domain Bacteria; phylum Acidobacteriota; class Thermoanaerobaculia; order UBA5066; family UBA5066; genus Fen-183. Next base: position 261,562 of record CAVZPE010000004.1, read on the forward strand.
AGCTCGCGGATGCGCTCGTTGAGCTGCGCGACCTTCGTCGCCATCTCCTGACGCTGCCGCTCGGCGTCCGCCCGCAGGCGCTGGATCTCGCCCTCCGCCTCGGCTCCCATCTGGGCCTTCGCCTGGACCTGCCGCTCGCGCTCCTCGATGTCGTGCTCGAGCGAGGCGATGACCTCGTCCTTCTCGGAGACGCGCTGCCGCCACTTCTCCTCCTGCTCCTCGTACAGCCGCTTGATGTCCATGAGCTCGGTGATCGCGGAGAAGTCGTTTGCGGACGCCATGATTCCTCCTCGGCCGCGCTCCTCGATCTTCGGGAAGAGCTTGCGGAGCTTGAGGGACAGGTCTTCGGGGTCGGTCGACAGCTTCATCGCGGCGTCGACGTCGATCGCGCCGTTCACGAGCAGCGCGATGAGGGACTGGTTCATCGACTGCATCTTGAAGTAGGCGACGCTCGACTCGACCTCCTCGAGGATCTCCTTCGTCTCGCCCGTCTCGATCTGCTTCGCGATCTTGGGCGAGTTCACGAGGACCTCGACGACGGGGATGAGGCCCCGGCCGTCGACGCGCTCGATGAGCTGCATCGAGACGATCGCGCGCAGGACGAGGGCGAGCTGGCGCCGCACCTGGTTCTGCTGGGCGGGAGGGCACGAGTCCATGATGCGGTCGATCGTCTGCGCGGCGCTGTTCGTGTGGAGCGTCGAGAAGACGAGGTGGCCCGTCTCGGCCGCCGTGATCGCGGTCGACATCGTCTCCCAGTCGCGCATCTCGCCGACCATGATGACGTCGGGGTCCTGCCGCATGACGTTCTTGAGCGCTTCCTGGAAGGAGACCGTGTCCGTGCCCATCTCGCGCTGCGAGACGGACGCCATGTTGTCCTGGAAGAGGTACTCGATCGGGTCCTCGATCGTCACGACGTGGACCGGGTGGCGCTCCGTGATCAGCTTCACGAGGGCCGCGAGCGTCGTCGACTTGCCCGATCCCGTCGGGCCCGTCACGAGGACGAGGCCGGCGGGGAGGTCCGCGAACGTCTCGAGGACGTCCGGCAGGTTGAGGGCCGCGACCTGCGGGATCTGGAAGGGGATGCGGCGGAAGACGGCCGTCCACGTCCCGCGCTGCAGGTAGATGTTGCCGCGGAAGCGCGCGACGCCGGTGATCCCGTACCCGATGTCGACCGCGTAATTCTGCTGGAGCTTGTCCCGCTGATAGGGCGTCAGGATCGGGAGGACCATGTCCTCGATCTCCTTCGGCTGCAGCGGGTCCGTCTTGAGCGGGACGAGACGCCCGTTGACCCGCAGGAGGGGCGGACGGCCGGGCTTCAGGTGAAGGTCCGACGCCTCCTTCTTGGTCACGAACTTCAGAAGCTCGGTGAGATCCATCTTTTCGATGTCCTCTGAGGGGACTCTTTAGATTAGCAGCCGCGAGGCGGGTTTCCAAGCCCGCCCCGGGCCCGGAGCCACGCGCGGGCGGCGTTCGGGCCGCGGATCTCCCGTGCGGCCAGAGCGAGGTCGAAGGCGTCGAGGGCCTCACCGAGCTGCGGTCCCTCGACGAGGGAAAGGGTGCTTCGGATTTCTTCGAGGGCGAGCGGACGGACCGGCTTGAGGATCCGGCGGAGCGCGGCGGGGCTGCGGACGACCTTCCGGGCCGCGCGCGCGAGGGCTCGCGTGCGCGCGTCCCCCGCCGCAAGGAGGAAGAGAAGAGATTCTTCTTCGAATGGGGAACAGCGGCGGAGCAGCTCCGCCACGTCGCGGCGGGTGGGGGGGCGGGGCGCGCCGCGGAGTGGCAGCGAGAGCAGCCGGCTCGCCAGCCTCTGCTCCTCCCGGCTGGTCTTCCACTCTCTAAGAAGATCTTCGGCTCTCTTCGGACCCTGCGGCAGGAGCATCAAGGCTCGCGCGACGCGCGGGTCGCGGGAGTCGAGGCGGGAAAGAAGAGTGATTCCGCGCCGCGTTCGCGGCGCGCTGCTTCGAATGAGCGTTCGCAGCGCGCCGACCCTCTCGAGAAACCGCAGCGCGCGGTCACGGTCCTTCGGCGGGGCCGCGAGCAGCTTGTCGAGCTCGACGAGGCGTCTCTCCTCCGAAACCATTCGAAGAAATCTCCCGGCTTTCTTCATCTCCGCCTCGGCGCTCCGGGCGACGCGGAAGCCCGGCAGCTGCGCGAGGAATCGCGCGGCGCGCAGGACGCGCAGGGGGTCCTCGAGGAAGACGCCCGGGCGCGGGGCGCGGAGCACCTTCTTTCGAAGATCCTGCAGGGCCCCGGGCGGCGCGGCGAGCGTGCCCGCGGGGAGCTCGAACGCGAGCGCGTTGACGGTGAAGTCGCGCCGCAGGAGGTCGCCGTCCGGTCCGCCCTCCTCCTCCCATACGTCGATCTCCCGGCCGCGGAACGGGACCTTGAGGATCTTCCGCGGAGCGTTCCCGACGGAGACGACGCGCGTCCCGGCGCGCGCCGCGACGCGCGCGGCGAACGCCTCCGCCCTGCCTGGCGGCACGGCGAGGTCGAGGTCGCCGCCGGCGCGGCCCAGGAACGCGTCGCGCACGGCGCCTCCCACGGCGCGGACGCGGTCCTGCGGGTGGGCGCACGAGGCCGCGAGGCCGACGTCCGGCCGCCGCGCGAGGCGGCGCCAGGCGCGGGCGGCGGCGGCGCTCACGCCTTCGGGCCGGGCTCGTCCGGCTCGGCGAGCTCCCACGCCACGCTCTTCACGTTCGAGCCGTCGGGCGCCGGATACGCCGTCAGCTCGGCTCCCATCGCGTCCGCGAGGCGGCGCGCGACGGAGAGCCCGAACTCGCCGCCTCCGCGCGCCGAGCCGACGTCGTCGAAGAGATGGCCCGACTTCTCGGGCGAGAGCGTCGGCGCGCGGTCCACGACCCGGACGAAGGCGCGTCCGTCCTCGACGGTCGCCTGGAGCCGGACCTCGGAGTCGCCGCGCGGCGAGCGCCGCAGCGAGTGGTCCACGAGGTTCATCACGAGGCGCTCCACCTTCTCCCGGTCTCCGGCGACGTGCGGGAGGCCCTTGGGGACCTCGACGTTCAGGCGCACGCCCCGCTTGAACGCGGTCGCCGAGAGGGAGGGCGCGAGGCCGCGCACGACCTCGCCCAGGTCCAGCTCGGCGAGGCGGAGCGTCGAGCGCGCGCGCCCGCTCACCGCCGCGTCGAGGACGTCCGCGATGAGCCGCTCGAGACGCGTGAGGCTCTCGGAGGCCGTCTTCAGGAGCTGCGTCGGGCGTTCCGGGAGGTCCTCGGCGAGGTCGCTCAGGACGACTTCGAGGTAGCTCTGCGCGATCGCGAGGGGCGTGCGCAGCTCGTGAGCCGCCGCCGTCCAGAATCGCGCCCGCACGACGTCCCCCTCCCGCGCGCTCCGCTGGAGAGCCTCCGCCTGCCGCGTCGTCTCCTCGAGGTCGTGCTGGAGCGCCATCTCGCGCGCCTCGCGCGCGTCCTCGAGGCGCCGGTCGCGGAGCGTGATCGTGGACCAGCCGGCCTTGCCGGCCGTCTCGTCCGGCGTCGGGATCGAGAGGACCTCGACGGGGATCGTCTCCCCGGCCGCCGTCACGAGGCGCGCGCGGGTCGTCGCGACCGGCGAGCCGGGCTGGGGCGTCAGCGTCGTGAACGCGTCCTCCGGGGCCAGGGGACGCAGGAGCGAGCGGACGTCGAGGCCGACGAGCTCGGACTCGAGCCGGCGCGTGAGCGCGCAGAAGGGAGGGTTCACGAGCAGGATCTCGCCCGAGGGCCCGACCATCGCGGTCGCGTCCGGGATGCCCGTGAGGATGCGCTGGACCGTCCGCATGCGCTTGCGATCCGGCCCCTTCTCGAGCGGCTCGGGCGTCCGCTTCGCGGCGATCGAGGCGTGGAGGACGCGGGCCGTCGCGGCGAGGAGCGCGATGTCGACGAGGCCGAACGGCGTCCCTTCGCGCACGGCGTGGAGGTAGAGGTCGCTGCCGTCGCCGGGCAGGAGCTGGCAGAGGAGGGACCGCTTGGGCTGCCCGGCGAGATAGGGGCTGGCCGCCTCCATGAGCGGGTCGCGCTCCACCTCCTCCACGAGCACGGCCCCCGAGCGGGCGGCCGCGGCGCGCAGCTCCGGGTACCGGACGATCTCGACCGTGCGCCCGACGACGCCGGCGCCGAGGCTGGAACCCTCCACGGCGGCTTCGGGCGAGCCCGCCTTCCAGCGAAAGAGGGTCACGCGGGAGGCGTCGAGCGCGAGCGAGAGGGAGCGGAGGGCGTGCTCGGCGAACCCCGGCGCCCCCTCGGCGACCTGCTCCCAGAGGTCGATCAGCCCCGTGAGCTGCACGCGCGAGAGGAGGAGGGCGGGCGCGGGGTCGTCCGAGCCCTCGCCGAGGGCCGCCGTCGCGCGGCTCCAGGGGCCGCGCGCGATCGTCTCGAGCGCCGAGGGCCGGTGGGGGACGCCCTCGTCTTCGAGGACGAAGACCGGAGGCGGCACGCCTGCCGAGGGCAGGCGCGAGAGGAGCGCCGCGCCGTCGGCCACCGTGCCCGGCGGGATCACGAGGACGATCTCGGGCTGCGAGGACGCCGCGAGGGCAGCGGCCTCGTCCACCGTGCCCGCGACGAGCACGTCGCTGCCGGCCCGCTCGAGCGGGACCCGCACGGACTCCGGGACTCCGCCTCCCGGCCGGAAGAGGAGAAACGGCCGCATCGATCGTCTGCCGGCACGGTACGGGCCGCCGCGGGGCGCGTCAAGGCGGCTGCTAGAATTTCACGGTGAGAATCGACCCGGCGCTCGTTTCTCGCGTGGCGTCGCTCGCCGGGCTCGAGCTCACCGAGGCCGAGCGCGACGCCCTCTCGGGACAGCTCACGCGCATCGTCGAGCACTTCGAGACCCTCCGCGCGATCCCCGACGACCTCCTCGGGGCCGAGGCCCCGGCTCCTCCGAGCCCTCTGAGGCCGGACGAGCCCCGGGACGGCTCGCCGGGCCCGCTCGTGGAGGCGAACGCGCCCGAGTTCGCGCACGGGCACTTCGTCGTCCCGCGGGTCGTCTCGAGGGACGCATGACGGCGGAGCCCGCGGCGCTCCTCGACGGTCCCTTTCTCCGCTCTCGCGGCGGCGGTCTCTTCGGGGGCCGAGACGGCGCGGAACGTCGCCGTCCTCTCGCTCTCGCGCGCCGCGAAGGCGCGTGACCTCTACGGCGCGTTCCTCTCGATCGACGAGGAGCGGACGCTCCGCCAGGCCGAGGGCGTGGACCGGCGGATCGCCTCGGGCGAGCGGCTGCCGCTCGCGGGCGTGCCCCTGGCCGTGAAGGACAACATCAACGTCGCGGGCCGGCCGTCGACGGCGGGCTCGCGGATTCTCGGGGGCTTCGTCTCGCCGGACGACGCGACCTGCGTCGGCCGCCTCGTCGCGGCGGGCGCGGTCGTCGTCGGCAAGACGAACTGCGACGAGTTCGGGATGGGCTCGTCGAACGAGAACTCCGCCTGGGGCCCCGCGCGCAATCCCTGGGACCCCTCGCGCGTGCCCGGGGGCTCCTCGGGAGGCTCGGCGGCGGCGGTCGCGGCGCGCGCCGTGCCGCTCGCGATCGGGACGGATACCGGCGGTTCGGTCCGCCAGCCCGCGGCGCTCTGCGGGCTCGTCGGCTGGAAGCCCACGTACGGACGCGTCTCGCGCTACGGCCTCATCGCCTTCGCGTCGTCCTTCGACCAGGCCGGAGCGCTCGCGCGCAACGTCGACGACGCGGCCCGCGCGTTCACCGTCATGGCGGGGGCGGACCCGAGGGACGCGACGTCGCTCGCGACGCCCGTCCCCGACGCCGCCTCGGGCCTCGCGGCGGGCGTGAAGGGGAAGCGGGTCGGGCTCCTCGCGGAGGCCGCGTCCGCCGAGGGCGGCCTTCACCCCGCGGTCGCCGAGACCCTCGCGCTCACCGCGGACGCTCTCCGGTCCGCCGGAGCGGCCGTGACCCGGGTCTCGGTGCCGCGCGTCGCGTTCGCGGTGCCGGTCTACTACCTCGTGGCGACGGCCGAGGCCTCCTCGAACCTCGCACGCTTCGACGGGGCCCGCTACGGTGCGCGCGCGGGAGGGGGCTCCCTGGCGTCCATGGTCCGGGGCACGCGCTCCGCCGGGTTCGGGGCCGAGGTGAAGCGGCGGATCCTCCTCGGGACGTTCGCGCTCTCGTCGGGCTACCACGACGCGTATTACGGCCGGGCGCAGAAGGTGCGCGCGCTGCTCGCCCGCGACTATGCGGCCGCGTTCCGCGAGGTGGACGCGATCCTCTGTCCGACGTCGCCCGAGCCGGCGTTCTCTCTCGGCGCCAAGACGGAGGACCCGCTCGCGATGTATCTCGCGGACGTCTTCACGGTGCCGCCGAGCCTCGCGGGCCTGCCCGCGGTGTCCGTGCCGGCCGGCTTCTCGAGAGACGGCCTTCCGGTCGGCATGCAGTTCGTCGGCCCCGCCGATTCCGAGCCCCTCCTCTTCGCGCTCTCGCGCGCGGTCGAGGAGGCGCTGGGGGCGGGGGACCGGCGGCCTCCGGGCGCGGTGAGTTGAGCGGTCGGCGGGCGCTCGCCGCCGCGGCCGTCGCGGCGCTCGTCCTCCGTGCCGCCCCGTCCCTTTCGGCCGCCGCGCCGCGGAGGGTCGAGGTCTCCCGCGACTTCGTCGTCGAGCTCAAGGACGGCGCGATCACGGTCGAGGCGCGGCCCCTCGAGGGCGAGAGCGCGATCCAGTTCGCGCAGCGCGTCGCGAAGGACGAGGACACCGCCCGGAGAATCCTCGCGCTGCCCGGCGCCCTCGCGGGCCGCGGGGCGACGCTCTCGTGGGGCGCGCTCTCGCTCGAGAGCCGACGCGCCGCCATCCAGGCGCTCTTCCCGTCGGACGTGCGCGCGACCGCGGCCTGGCTCCACATCGCGGTCGCCGAGGAGACGCTCACGTCGCTCGCGGAGTGGTTCGCGGGCGATCCCGCCCGCGCCGCGGACCTCGAGCGCGAGAACGAGTTTCCCGGGCGGCGTCGTGCCGCCCGGCGCGACCGTCCGGATTCCGGCCGAGCTCCTCGTCCCGCCGTTCCGCGACGCCGAGCCGGTTCCGGAGACGGAGCCTCCGAACCTCGTGTTCGGCGAGGACGGGAAGGGGCGCTACGCCGTCTACCGGCTCCGCAAGGGGGAGGCCCTGTACTCGGCGGTCGTCGTGCGCTTCACCGGCCGCCTCGACGCGGCCGACGTGAACGACCTCGCGCTCAGGCTCGCGGAGCGCTCCGGCATCGCGGACGTCCACGCGATCCCCGTCGGCTACCCGGTGAAGATCCCGCTCGAGTTCCTTTCGGAGGAATTCCTCCCGAAGGACGACGCCCGGTACGTCGAGAGGGCGCGCGAGAAGGCCGAGACGGCGCAGTTCTCGCGGCCCGAGGTGGCGCGCGGCCTCGCGGGCGTGCGCGTGATCCTCGACGCCGGGCACGGCGGACGCGACACGGGGACGCTCCACGGCGGCGTCTGGGAAGCGACCTACGTCTACGACGTCGCGTGCCGCCTCCGGAAGGTCCTCACGGAGAGCACGCGCGCCGAGGTCCTCATGACGACGAAGGACGGCGCGATCGGGTGGACGGTGCCCAACCAGGACAGGCTGCGGCCGCGCCGAAGCCAGTTCCTCCTCACGCGGCCGCCCTACGCGCTCGACGACCCGGCCGTCGGCGTGAACCTGCGCTGGTACCTCGCGAACAGCCTCCTGCGACGCCCCGCCTCCGACGGCGCGAAGGTGTCGCCCGAGAAGACCGTCTTCCTGTCGCTCCACGCGGACTCGCTGCACCCTTCCGTGCGCGGCGCGATGATCTACGTGCCGGGCGAGCGCTACCTGCGCGACCGGTACGGCAAGTCGGGGGCGGACTACGCCGCGTACCGCGAGGTCCGGGAGGAGCCCGTCGTCTCCTTCAACCGCAAGGAGCGCATCGCCTCCGAGGGCGCGTCGACGGCGCTCGCGTCGGGCCTCGTCGCGGCCCTGCGCGACGCGGGGCTGCCCGTGCACGCCTTCTCGCCGGTGCGCACGCACGTGATCCGCGGCGGGCGCGAGTGGGTGCCGGCCGTCCTGCGGTACAACCGCGTGCCGAACCGTGCGCTCGTCGAGCTCGCGAATCTCGGAAACGACGAGGACCGCGCACTGATCGTCACGAAGGCCTTCCGGCAGTCGCTCGCCGAGGCGCTCGCCGCGGGCCTCGTCTCGTTCTTCGGCGGCCCGCCGCCCGAGGCCTACGGGCCCGTCCCGCCGAAGTTCACCATGAGGTCGGCCCCGAAGCCGACGCCGAAGCCGGCGAACGCCCCGAAGAAGAAGCCGGCACGGAAGAGGCGGTGACGCCGCCGAATCCCGAGGCGGCCAGGAGGCGCTCGATCTCGTCCGCCGTCGCGCCGCAGCTTCGGGGCCGCGGCGCGCAGGTCGTCCGCGTCCACCGGGAACCAGTTGCGGCGCGACGCGTCGAGGAGGCCGGCGACGTCGAATGGCGCGATCGTCCGGGAGATCTCCTCGAGGAGGCGGGCGCGGCCGTCCGGGGTCAGCGGCGTCCGCGCCTCTTCGCAGATCCGGCGCAGGGCGGGCCCGTAAGAGGGATCCTTCGAGAGCAGGAAGGAGTTCGCGAGGTGCACCTTCCCGAGGCGCCGCGCGGACTCCGCGAAGCTCGCGGCGGCGAAGTAGAGCTTCGAGAGCGCCGCGAAGAGCGGGAAGTCGTCGAGCGCCGCGTAGAGGCCACCGATCAGCCGCGCGGCCGCGTCGGCCTCCGCGAGCGTCGTCTCGCCGTACGCGGCGACGCGCGCGGCGAGGCGCGGCGTGGCCCAGTCCTCCGCGAGCGCGAGACCGAGCCGCTGGATCCCGAGGAGGGCGAGCGGAAAGCCCGTGGAGAGGAGCGGGTCCGCGAACGCGGCCGCCGAAGGCAGCAGCGCCCAGCCGTCGCCCGCGGCGCGGGCGCGGCGGAACCCGAGGCGGGGCGCGTGGACGAAGGGACGCACGGGGCGTGCGTTCTCGAACTGCGCCTCGACGCTCGGGAACCGGGCCAGCAGCCTGTTCCACGCGGGTTCGCCCTCCTCGAGCCGGAGCTCGCGCGCCAGCCAATCCTCCGCCGCGACGCCCGCGCTCGTGATCCCGTTCGAGAACCGCAGCACCCAGATCCAGCCGCCGCGGAACACGTGGTGGACGGCGGCGTCGTCGACGGGGTAGGGCGGAGCACCGGACGATTCGAAGTCGGTCATTCCGTCGAGGCGACGAACGCCCGTGAAGTGGGTGAAGAGGGATTCCGTCGAAGGAAGGCCGGCGGGAGCGGCCTCGCCGGCGGCGAGCGCTGCGGTGAGCGCGCCCTCGCGCCCGGAGGCGTCGACGAGGAAAGACGCCCGGATCGTGAGTGGCGTCTTCTCTTCCTCTCTTTCAAAGGAAATCTCCCATCCCCCGTTCCCTCGCGCCGCGCCTCGCAGCGCGACGCGATCGAAGTAGCGGACGCCGGCCGCCTGCGCTTCCTTCAGGAGGAAGAAATCGAAGTCCTCCCGGTACCAGTGCGTGTCCGCGACCTCGTCGTTCGGGCTCGCCGCGACGAGGAGCTGGTCGCTCCGGTCCTCCGCGTTCCCGAACGGTCGCCCCTCGCGGTGGTGGAAGAAGCTGAACCCCCTCTTGAGGCCGCAGGCGAGCTCCGGATGGGCCCGTCGCCACGAGCCCCAGGCGCAGAGCGGGAGGAGGCGGGGGAGGTCGAAGCGCCCGGCGATCTCCTCGAGGAGGAGGTTCGCGAGCGGGGAAGTCGACTCGCCGATCGCGAAGCGCGGGTGGGCCCCCTTCTCGAGGAGGACGACGGACCGCCCCGCGCGCCGCGCGACGAGCGCGAGGAGCGAGCCGGCGAAGCCGGACCCGACGATCGCGACGTCGAACGCTTCGTTCAAGAGGGAAAACCGCAGGAGGGACAGGGAGAGAGAGGAAGAGAAAGAGGAAGATTTCCTTGAATGATGTTCATCGTGCGGAGGCGCTCCACGCGAGCCGCGGCGCAGCATGCGGGCGCGCGGCGCAGCGCGTCGGCATTCCACAGGTCCGCGAGGACCATCCCCCGCGCGCCGCCCCCTCCCTCTTCACCTTCGAAGAAATCTTCCAGCGCCATCTCGAGGTCGCGAAGACCTGGAGGCGTGAAGTCGCCGGTCCGCTGCAGCTCTTCGAGCGTCCCGTTGCCCGTCCGCGTCGGAATGAGCGAGACGATCCCGGCGCCCGCCCGGAACGAGAGGTCGATGCTCGCGCGCGTCGCCGCCGGCCACTCTTCCTTTCGAAGAAAAGGAACTCCTACGAGGACGAAGCGAGCGCACGCGGATGCCGCTGCGAGACGAGCCGCCGGGTGCAGCGCTCGAAGTCCCCGACCGTCATCCCCTTGTTCAGCTTCTCGAGCGCGGCCTCGTCCGCCGTCTCGAGGCCGACCGCCACCTCCAGCTCGGGCCCCGCGAGGAGGTCGCGGAAGCGCGGGACGGCGTCGCCCGCGAGGTCGGGGTGGCACTCGACGACGACCCTCTCGAAGCCGCGGACGAGGTCCGCGATCGCGGCGTGGTCCGAGGGGGGCACGGCCGCGCGGTCGAAGAAGCTGCCCGCGTTGTAGAGCTTCACGTGCCGCGCCGCGGGCAGACGCTCGAGCGCCCAGCGAATCTGGGCGGCGATCGCGCCCTTCGGCGTGGGCGCGTCGAGCGTGTTCTTCCAGAGGTCGCACATCGTGCATCGGTACGCGCACTCGCGGTTCGTCAGGAAGATCGTCGCGACGGAAACGGGCTCGCCCGGCGCGGCGGGCTCCTCCTCCACGAAGAAGCCGTACGGGCGAAGGGGATCGAGGTCGTTCTTCTTCGGCCGGCGCCCGGCGATGAACCGGTCTCGCCCCGCGCGCGTCGCCGGGAACGCGGCGCTCACGCGGCTCCCGAGAAGGCCTCGTGCAGGGCGCGGCGGTACCGGGCCTCGCCGTACCCGAAGCGCTGCGCGTGGACGGCTGCGCCCCCGGCGCCGTGCTGGAAGCGTCGCTTCGGGAAGACGGGCATCGAGAGGCCCGTGACGGCCTTCACGCCGCGGGCGACGATCTCGCCCTTGAGCGCGTAGAGCGCCTCGACGCTGCCCCGCGTGAGGTCCCCGAACGGGATCCCTTCGGCCACCTCGACGACGCGGGGCCGCGTGAAGGGGCTGAAGCCCGTGAAGCCGAACGTCCGGAGCGGCGCGTAGGTGCGCGCGTACGAGCGGCTCTGGCCGCCCGTGTACGTGTCGCGAGTGCTTGAGCGAGCCGACGCCCCAGCCCTCCTGGTAGAGCATGAGGTTGTTCACGACGCTCCGGATCGTGAGCTCGGGGTTCTCCTCGATCGGGTAGTCCTTGAGGTTCTCGTCCCCGCCGTCCCCGTCGAGGAGGAACCTCCAGCCGGGGTAGCGCGCGCGGATGCCGCGCAGGAGCGCGATCGCCATCGTCGCGGACTCGACGTCGAGCGGCTTGTAGTCCTCGATGACGCGGACGGCCTCGAAGGGGTCCAGCGACCCGGCCTCCGCCTCGACGCTCTCGAGGAAGAAGCCCATGTCGAGCGCGTCGAGGAACGCGCGGGCCTGCGCGAGGTCGGGCCCCTCGCCGAGGGTGAGCGTGAACGCCTTGAGGCGGGCCGGGCTCATCCCGAGCTTCAGGAGGACGTGGTGCGTCACGAGGAAGACCGCGCCGCTGTCGATCCCTCCGGAGAAGCAGACGCCGATCGGCTCGTTCGCGGGCACGGTCTCGAGCGCGCGCGCGATCTCGTCCGCGAGCGCCGAGACGTAGAGGCGCCCGAGGACGTCGGGATCGGCGGGCAGGGCGTTCCGCCGGGGCGTGAAGGTCCGCACGTAGGTCGGCGCGGGGTCCGGGCATCCGACGAGACGCAGCGTCGTGAGGTGGTGGGCCGGGACCATGCGCGTGTAGCTCGGGTGGAACTGGTCCGCGTGGCCGTGCTCCGAGAGCCAGCGCGCGATCGTGTCGATCCGGTCCGCCACGACGAGGACGGGGCCGGCGGCTTCCTTCGCGAGGAAGTAGCGGAGCGGCCGGTCCAGCGAGCGCGCGAGGCGCACCGAGATTCCATCCACGCCGACGAGCGCGTAGGAGCCCTCGAGCCGGCGCGACGGCATCGGCGTCGCCGCGCGCCACGCGCGCGCGCGCCTCCTCGAGGGAGAGGCCGCCGAGCGACGTGAGAGAGGGATCCGTGAGATCGACGACCTGGGCGACGGGCTGGGACATCGAGCCTCCTCGACGGCCGATCCTAAGCCCTCGCCGCGGCGGGGGCGACCGGGCGGCGGCCGAGGCGCGTGAGCGCGAGGCCGAGCAGCACGACGCCCGCCGCGAGGAGCTTGCCGGCGTCGAAGCGCTCGCCCGTCCAGAGCGCCGACGCGACGCCCGCGAGGACGGGCGTCAGGAAGCCGAGGCTCGTCGCCTGCGCCACGCCGAGGGTCCGCACGGCCTCGGGCCAGAGGCGGAAGGCGAGGGCGAGAGGAAGGAACGCGGACAGGACGACGATGGCCCACGTCCCGGCGCTCACGGTCCGGTAGTCCTGGCGGATCATGTCCGGAAGCGCGTAGAGGACGACGAGAAGCGTCCCTCCGGCGAACGTCGAGGCCTGCGCCGTCATCGCCGACATGCGGTTCCCGACCCGTGACCACGCGACGTTGTACGTCCCCCAGCACGTCGCGGCCCCGAGGCAGAGGAGGTTGCCGGCGGTGCTTCCGAGGCCCGCGCCGCGGGCGGCATTCACGAACAGCGCGACTCCGGTCCAGGCGACGAGCGAGCCGAGGACGGCGGGGGCCCGGGGCCGCTCCCAGCCGAGGGCCGCGACGAGCAGCATCGCCACGAGGGGCGAGATGGAGTTCAGGATCGCGGCCGAGAAGCTCGTCGTCGACGCGAGGCCCTGGGAATAGAGCCACTGGTAGACGCCGACGCCCGAGAGAGCGAGGACGGCCGCGAGGCCGCGCACGCCGCGCGGCGGCACGACCGGCTCGCGCCGCAGGCGCGCCTCGGCGAGGAGGATCGCCGTGGCGAGCAGGAACCGCCAGCCCGTGAACGCGAGCGGGGAGAGCTCGCGGAACGCGACCTTCATGGCGGGATAGTTCACCGCCCAGATCACGATCGAGAGGAGCGCTCCGGCGAGCGCGAGAGACCGCCGCGCGTCCTGCCGCACGATCACGACTTTCTCACGGGCTGCTATATTCCGGGGCGCTTCCGACGCCCCGGGGCGGAACCGCCCCCGGTCCGGCGCCCTTCGCGGAGGTCATACAGAGAGATGCTCGAAGTTCAGGGACTTTCGAAGTCGTTCTACGGGACGCCCGCGGTCGAGGACGTGAGCTTCCGCGTCGAGACGGGCGAGATCCTCGGCTTCCTCGGCCCGAACGGCGCCGGGAAGACGACGACCATGCGCATGATCACGGGCTTCCTGCCGCCGACGGCCGGGCGCGTGCTCCTCGCGGACGTGGACGTGACGGAGAAGCCGCTCCTCGCCAAGCGCGAGCTCGGATACCTGCCGGAGACTCTCGCCCTCTACCCGGAGATGCGCGTGAGGGAGTACGTCGGCTTCCGCGCCGAGCTCTGCGGCGTGCCGTCCTCCGAGAAGCGGGCGCGCGTCGACGAGGCGATCCAGAAGTGCTTCGTCGACGACGTCGCGACGACGCCGATCGGGAACCTCTCGAAGGGCTACCGGCAGCGGGTCGGCCTCGCGGGCGCCCTCGTCCACCGGCCCCGGGTGCTCGTCCTGGACGAGCCGACGGTCGGCCTCGACCCGCGCCAGATCGTCAAGGTGCGCGACCTGATCCGCGACCTCCGGAAGGACCACACGATCCTCCTCTCGACGCACATCCTTCCCGAGGTCGAGGTCCTGTGCGACCGCGTCCTCATCATCGACCGCGGGCGCATCGTGGCCTCCGGCACGCCCGAGACGCTGCGCCACGACATGTCGCAGGCGCCGGCCGTCACGGTCGTCCTCAAGGGCGAGGTCTCCGAGGCCGACGCGGTCCTCCGCCAGCTCACGGGCGTCACGCACGCGGCGCGCATCGGGGCGGGAGGCGAGACGCGCGTCTCGCTCGCGGGCGCCGCCGGCAGCGACCTGCGCGAGCCGGTGTTCCGCGAGGTCCTCGCGCGCGGCTGGACGCTCCTCGAGCTTTCGCCGCGGCAGGCGTCCCTCGAGGACGTCTTCGTGCGCCTCGTCTCGCGCGACGCCGCCTCCGAGGCGGACACGCAGCCGGGCGTCGACTCGAGCACGGACACGCCGGCCCTCGGAACGGAGGCCCCCCAGTGAGCGCGCTCAAGGCCTTCGCCGCGATCGTGAAGCGGGAGTTCTTCTCCTACTTCGTCTCGCCTCTCGCCTACGTCGTGCTGACGGCGTTCCTCCTCATCCAGGGCTACACCTTCTACCTGATCGTGCTCGCGCTGAACCAGCCGGAGACGCCGCGCACGGCCCTCATGTCGCTCTTCTTCACGAGCGTCTTCTACTGGATCTTCATGATGCTCGTGTCGTCGGTGATCGCGATGCGCCTCCTCTCGGAGGAGCGCAAGACGGGCTCGATCGAGGCGCTCCTGACGGCGCCCGTCTCCGAGGCGACCGTCGTCGCCGGGAAGTTCATGGCGGGCTGGTGCTTCTTCCTCTTCCTCTGGCTCCCGACCGTCCTCTACCCGGTCCTCCTCTCGCGGTTCGGGACGCTGGACTGGGGCCCGATCGCCTCGGGCTACCTCGGGATCGCGCTCGTCGGGGCGCTCTTCATCTCCGCGGGCACCTTCGCCTCGGCCCTCACGAAGAACCAGATCGTCGCGGCGATCGTCGGGTTCGTCTTCATCCTCGGCGTGTTCATCGTCGGCGTCTTCCGCGACTTCGTGACGGACCCGGCGTACCGCGACGCGCTCTCCTACCTGAACCTCCTCGAGCACATGGACGACTTCGCCCGCGGGATCGTCGACACGCGGCGGATCCTCTACGTGCGTCTCGACGGTCGTCTTCTTCCTCTTCCTCTCGACGCGCGCCCTCGAGGCGAACAAGGGGCGCTGAGATGACGACCGTGACGCCGTCCTCCCGCAACGCCTTCCGCGCGACCCTCGCGCTCTCCGTCGTCCTCGGGCTCGGAATCCTCGGGCTCGTGAACTACATCGGCTCGCGCCGCTACGTCGCGGTTCGACTGGACCTCGAGCGGCCTCTACTCGCTCTCGGAGAAGACCCGGAACGTCCTCAAGGAGCTCAAGAGCCCGGTCAAGGTCACGGTCTTCATGACGCCCGGGACGCCGCTCTACCCCGAGGTGGACGAGCTCCTCAAGCGATACAAGGCCGCGTGCCCGATGCTCGACGGTCGAAACGCTCGACCCGACGCGCAACCCCGTGCGGGCGAAGGCCTTCGTCGAGGAGACCGGCGTGCGCAACCTCGCCGTCGTCTTCCGGGCGGGCGACCGCAAGAAGATCGTCACCGAGGACCGGATCGTCGAGTACGACTTCTCGCGCGCGCGGATGGGCGGCGAGCCGACGGTCAAGAACTTCCGCGGCGAGCAGGAGTTCACGTCCGCGATCCTCGCCGTCACGCAGCAGAAGACTCCGAAGGTCGTCTTCACGACCGGGCACGGCGAGCGCGCGTTCGACGCGCCGCGCGACCCGCGACGGCTTCTCGGAGGTCGCCGAGTCCCTGAAGAACGACAACTGCACGGTCGAGGAGTGGGCGTCGCTGGGCGCGGCGGACGTCCCGGCCGGAACGGACCTCGTCGTCGTCGCGGGCCCGCGCACGGCGTTCACGGAGCCCGAGCGCGCCGCGCTCAAGCGGTACCTCGACGCGGGCGGCCGCGCGCTCTTCTTCCTCGACGTCGAGCTGACGCCGGGGAGTCCCGCGCCTCTCCGACTTCGGGCTGAACCCGCTCCTCGCCGGGCTGGGCCTGAACCTCGACAGCGACGTCGTCCTCGACCCGAAGAACGCGCTTCCGCTCATGGGCCCCGAGACCGTCTTCGCGAAGTCGTTCCGCGCCCACCCCGTGACGCGGCTCCTGACCGGCTCGGCCGTCGTCTTCCCGCTCGCGCGCTCCGTGAGCGTCGCGGCCACGCCCGCCCCCGGCTGGACGGCGACGCCGCTCGTCGAGACCTCCGCGGACGGCTGGGGCGAGACGGACATCAAGGAGCTCGAGAAGTCCGGCCGGCCCTCGAAGGACGACAAGGACGTCAAGGGGCCGGTCTGCCTCGCGGCCGCGGCCGAGTCGGCCTCCCCGGAGAAGGCCGCCGACAAGGCCGACACGAAAGCCGAGCCGAAGAAGCGCGCCCGCGTCGTCGTCTTCGGGGACTCGGACTTGGCCTCGAACGCCGGGATCGCGAACGCGGCGAACCGGCTCCTCGTCACGTCGGCCGCGAACTGGGCGCTCGAGCGCGAGGCGCTCGTCGCGATCCCGCCGAAGAACGCCGACCAGGTCGCCGTGACGCTCTCGCGGCGGGACGTCGGGCTGATCGCCTTCTTCGTGCTCCTCCTCCTGCCGGCCGCCGCGGTCGCGATGGGCCTCGCCATCTGGCTGAGGAGGCGGCGGTAGTCCGATGTCGACGCGCAAGCTGCTCGTCCTGACGGGCGTTTTCCTCGCGCTTCTCGCGTTCGTCGTCTTCTTCGAGCGCAAGCAGCCGACGTCCGAAGAGCGCGCGCGGGCGGCGAAGCGCCTCGCCGACTTCAAGAGCGACGACGTCGCCTCCGTCACGATCGAGCGCCCCGATCTCCCGAAGGTCGAGCTCCTCCGGAAGGAGAAGGGCCGCTGGACCGTCCTGAACCCGCCCGTCTCGCCCGGCGGACGGCTTCGCGGCGGACGCCCTCGTGTCCGACCTCGCGCGGCTCGAGGTCGTCGGCGAGACCCGCACGAGCTTCGACCCGAAGGAGTACGGGCTCGACGCCCCGAAGGCCAAGGCGACGGTCACCTTCGCCGACAAGTCGTCGAAGGTGTTCTCCTTCGGCGCCCCGATCCCCGGCACCGACGCCGTCGCCGCGGCCGCGGGAGGGGTCTTCGGCGCCGTGAAGTTCGCGCCGCTCGCGGCCCTGTCGAAGCCCGTGGACGAGTACCGGAGCAAGCAGCTCTTCGACGTGCCGACGCAGGAGATCACGCGCGTGAGCGTGACGCGCGGCCCGAACACGGTCGTCGTCGCGCGGACGGCGAAGGGCGACGGCGGGGCGCCGGCGCCTGGCGGCTCGAGAAGCCGGTCGCGGACCTCGCGTCCGAGTCCTTCGTCGAGCGGCTCCTCGGGGACCTGGCGGGGGCGCGGATCCTCGAGTTCCCGTCGCTTCCGGAACGCGGACCTCGCCCGCGTGGGCCTCGCGCCGGCCGTCACGACGGTCGTGCTCGAGAAGGGGGCCGAGAGGGTCGCGACGATCGGATTCGGGGCGCAGAAGGCCGAGGGCGCGGGCGGGCGGATGTACGCGAAGTCGGGCGCCCTCGTCGTCGTGATCGACGACCGCGTCCGCGAGGACCTCGACAAGGAGCTCTCGGCCTACCGCGAGAGCCGCGTCGCGCCCGTCGACACGTTCACGCTCCGGCGCGTCGCGTTCGACGTCCGACGACCTCCGCGCGGGCGCCGACAAGGTCGACGGCCAGTGGCGCTCCTCCGGGCAGGGCCGTCGCGGCACTCCACGCCGAAGGGCTCGCGGCGCGTCCTCGGCCGGGCCGAGGGGCGCGGCTTCGTCCCGGTGAAGCCCGGAAAGGCCGCGCCCGAGAAGGCCCTCGCGACGGTCGATCCGTCGCCGGAGAGGACGAGGGAACGGCGCGCACCGCGACCTTCTATCCGGCGCCCGCCGGGTCGGCTCCCGGCCTCGTCGCCGTCGCAGGTCACGGGCCGTCCCGAGCGGCTCCTCGTCGACCGGACGGTCCTCGACGAGATCCGCCGGGAGGCGGCGGCGCTCCGGGACGAGGCCGAGGGCAAGCCGAAGGACGCGAAGGCCCGGGCGAAGACGCCCGAGCCGTCGCCGGCTCCCGGCGGGCTCGTGAAGCGCGCGCCCGGCCTGTAGGGGTCAGGTCTTCTTCGACTGCCCCGGCGAGGGGCGCGTCGAGGTCGTCGCTGACCGACGGCTTCGAGGCGCCCTCGGCGTCCTCGCGGCGGAACCCGAGCGCGCGCGCACGGTCGTCCGCGGCCTTTTCGAGCGCGGCGAGGCGCTGGAGCCGGTCGACCTCCTTGGCCTTCTCGATCTGCTCGGTCTTCTTCTTCGCCGAGCCGAGGAGGGAGCTCGCGGCGAGGACGAACTTCAGGTGGAGCTGGCCCGTGAACTTCGCGTTCTCGCCGAACGCGCCCACGAACGACGAGCCGCCCAGCCGCGCCTCCGTGAAGTCGGCGCTCCCGATGTTCGCCTGCTTGAACTGGGCGCCGTCGAGCTTGGCGCCGACGAGCTGCGACGAAGCGCAGGTCGCTCGCCGAGAAGTCGGCGTTCTCGGCCTCGACGCCGAAGAGATTCGCGCCCGAGAGGTTCGCGCCGACCGCGTTCGCCTCGGAGAGGCGCGCCCGCTTGAGGTTCGCCTTGCGCAGGTTCGCGCGCGCGATCTTCGCCTTCGGCATGATGCATCCCTCGAGGTTCGCCTCCTGGAGGTCCGCCCCGGAGAGGTCCGCCTCGGTGAAGTTCGAGCCGCGGAGGTTCGCGCGCGCGCCGATCGCCTCGACGAGCCGTGCGCCCGAGAAGTTCACGAGCTTCAGCCGGGGCGACCTCAGGTCCATCTTGTCCATGACGGCGCCCGCGAGGTCGGTCTCCTCGAGCTGGGCGTTCACCCACGACGGCGTTGCGGAGGTCGGCGCGGTGGGCGGCCGCCTTCCTGCAGGACGGCGTCCGTGAAGTTCGCGCCCTGGAGCGACGGCGCGCTCGAAGTCGGCCTCGGAGGCGTCCGCTCCGGTGAAGTCCGTCTTCGTGAGGTCGGAGCCCCGGAAGACCGTCCGCTGGAGCCTCGCGCCCTTGAACGAGGTCCCCGCGAGCTTCGCGTCGCGGAAGAACGCGAGCGTCAGGTTCGCCTTGTCGAAGTTTCCGCCCTTGTACGTCACGCCGTCGAAGACGGCCTGCGTGAGGTCGCAGCCCTCGAAGACGCAGCGGTCGATGCCGGCGCCCGCGGAAGTTCGCGTAGAGGAGCCGCCCGTACGAGAAGTCCGTCGCCGTGAAGTCCGTCCCGTCGAGCTTGGCGCCCGTGAAGTCCGCGGCCTTCATCACGGCCTCGCGGACGGTCGCGCTCCGGAGCGTCGCGTTCCGGAAGATGGCGCCGACGAACGACACCCGATCGAGCAGGAGGTAGTCGAGGTCGGTGTCGGAGAGGTCGGCGCGGTCCAGCTTGGAGCCGTTGAGCGAGAGGCCGGTCACGTGGGCGCGGGTGAGGTTCGCGCCCTCGAGAATGCAGCCTTCCAGCTTCGAGCGCGAGAGGTCCGCCCCGGAGAGGTTCTTCCCCGTGAGGTCCACGCCGTTCAGCCGCATGTCCGTGAAGTCGGGGGTGAAGGCGGGCCGGGCGGCGCGCCACTCGTTCCATTCGGGTTTCTGCAGAAGCTCGAGATGTTCGGGATTCACGCGCCGTAGTCTACCGAAGCCTGCTAGATTTCCGTACATGGCCGAACCACCAGTCCGGGGCGCCGAACGCCTGAGACGCGCACTCCTCGGAGGGTATCCGCTCCTGTACGTCGTGTCCTGGGAGGAAGGCCGCGTCGAGCGGGCGATCCAGGCCCTCGCCCAGAAGTTCTACGAGAAGCCCGTCCCCTACTCGGTCTGGACGTGCGTCGACGGCCTCGACGACCGGACGCGGACCGCAAGCCCGACACGGCCGACCCCCTGAAGGCGCTGGACGCCTTCCTCGCCGAGCCGGGCCCGGGCTTCGTCCTCATGAAGGACCTGACGGTCCACCTCACGAGGCCCGAGGTCATCCGCCGCCTGAGGGACGCCTATCGCGCGCTGCGGGGCAAGGGCCGGTTCGTCGTCCTCGTCTCGCCGCGCCTCGTCGTCCCCGACGACCTGCGAAAGGAGATCTACGTCCTCGACTACGACCTGCCGGACGAGGGCGAGATCCTCTTTCTCCTCGGCCACCTCGGGAAGAGGTTCTTCGGCGAGAAGGGCCTCTCGGACGCGGACGCGAAGAAGCTCACGATGGCGCTCAAGGGGCTCACGGCGGACGAGACCGAGCACGTCGTCTCGAAGGTGTTCTCGCGCAGGCCCGTCTTCGACGAGTCCACGTACTTCGAGGTCCTCGCCGAGAAGGAGCAGGCCACGCGCAAGGAGGGCGTGCTCGAGTTCGTCCCGCCGCGGTTCTCGCTGGACGACATCGGAGGGCTCGAGAACCTCAAGGACTGGCTCGTCAAGCGCAAGAACCTCTTCACGAAGGAGGCGCTCGACGCCGGGATGCCCGATCCCCAAGGGCATCCTCATGATGGGGATGTCGGGCTGCGGGAAGTCGCTCTCGGTCAAGGCGATCTCCGCGCTGTGGAACCTGCCGCTCTTCCGTCTCGACATGAACCTCGTCTTCGGGACCGACAACCCCGAGCAGACGTTCGAGCGCGCCCTGCGCACGATGGAATCCCTGTCGCCGGCCCTCCTCTGGATCGACGAGATCGAGATGGCGATCACGGGCGGGCGCGAGGCGGGCCAGGGCGACGCCTCGCTCGGGCGGATCTTCTCGACCTTCCTGACGTGGATGCAGGAGAAGCAGGGCCTCGTCTTCGTCGCGGCGACCGCGAACCGGATCCATCTCCTGCCGGCCGAGGTCATCCGCAAGGGGCGCTTCGACCAGGTCTTCTTCGTCGATCTCCCGAACGAGAACGAACGGAAGTCCATCTTCAACGTTCACGTCAAGAAGGTCGGCGCCGACCCGAGCCTGTTCGACGTCCTGTTCTTCTCGAAGGCGACGAAAGGGTTCGTCGGGTCGGAGATCGAGGCCGCCGTCCAGGCCTCGGCGGTCGAGGCCTACAGCCAGGGTCGCAAGCTCACCGAGGACGACCTCTCGAAGATGATCACGAACACCGTCCCGCTCTCGAGGACGATGGACGAGCAGATCAAGGGCATCAAGAGCTGGGCGCACGATCGCGCGATGCCGGCGTCGAAGGCCTGAGCCCCCGGCGCCCGGGCGCCGCCCTCAGCGCAGGGGCGGAGGCAGCGGCGAGCCCCCCTCGGCCGCGACGACGACGGCGGTGCCGTAGCAGAGGACCTCGGTGACGCCCTGCATGAGCTCGGTCGCGTCGTAGCGCACGCCGACGACCGCGTTCGCGCCGATGTCCCTCGCGTGCGCGAGCATCATGTCGAACGCCTCGTTGCGGGTCTTCTCGCAGAGCTCGGTGAAGAGCGAGATGTTCCCGCCGACGAGCGTCTGCAGCGAGCCGCCGATCGTCCCGAAGATCGAACGCGAGCGCACCGTGATCCCCCGCACGACGCCGAGGGTGCGCGAGATCCGGTAGCCGTCGAGCGTGAAGGTCGTCGTCGTCATGGGGTGGGTCATGGCCGCCTCCTCGTTTCAGTTCATCCGGGCGTCGCCGCCCGGCCGCCGGAACGGAGCCAGGAAATCCAGCCGCCGCTGGACGCCCTCGATGTGCGCGAGCGTCCACCCGTACCGCTGCTCCAGCCGCTCCATCGCGAGCAGCCGGTAGGCCTCCTCCGCCTCGATCGCGAGACGGCAGATCGCCTCGTTCACGAGCCCCTCGTCCGAGAGGCGCCGGGGAAGCTCGCGTGCCGCGGACCGGCCGACCGAGTCGGCGAGCCGGCGGACGCTCTCGGCGAGGAGTCTCCGGAGATCCCGCGGCGTCCGGCCGTCCGCGTCGGTGCGCGGAAGCGGGGCGATCGCGAGCGGCGTGACGTCGGCGACGCGCCAGGGCGTGTCCGTGAGCCGCTCGGTCTCGATCCTGTAGCGGAACGCGCCCCTCAGGAGGATGTTCGAGCGCCCGTCCTCGAGCGGCTCGTGGTGAACCACCTCTCCCGCGCACCCGATGGGAAAGACCGCCGGCCGGTCCTCGCGCGCCGGGCTCGCCGGGCCGCAGGAGCTGCATTCCGATCAGCCGGTCGGAGTCGAGCGCGTCCGCGAGCATCGCCCGGTAGCGCGGCTCGAAGACGTGGAGGGGCAGCGTCGTCTCGGGCAGGAGGACGACGTTCGGGAGAGGGAAGAGGCGGACGAGGCGGCGCTCCGGCATCCTGCGCATGATGCATCCGGAGGGGGCCGTCCGGCCCGGGGGGCGTGCTATCTTTCGCGCCGATGGCGAACAAGGACGACCGTTACGCGGACAACGCCCCGGGAAAGTTCTACGTCGATACCCAGTGTATCGACTGTGACGTCTGTCGCGTGACGGCCCCGAACAACTTCACCCGGCAGGAAGAGAAGGGCTACTCGTACGTCGTCAAGCAGGCCTCGACGCCCGAGGAAGAGGCCCAGTGCCAGGAGGCGATGGACTCCTGCCCGGTCGAGGCGATCGGAAACGACGGGGAATAGAAGAAAGAGAGAAGAGGGGATTTTCTTAGAGGGTAAGAGGGGAAGAAAACGCGGCGGCCCATCAATCGGCCCCCGAGCTCGTTCACCCTTCTAAGAACTCTTCAGACCGTTTCCCGCCGCGAGCGCCCTTCTCGCGTGGTAGCTCGATCTCACGAGCGGTCCCGACTCGACGACCCCGAACCCCATCTCCTCTCCCTCCCTCCGGATCTCCTCGAATTCCGCCGGGGTGTAGTACCGCTCGATCGGGAGGCGGCGGGCGTGCGGCTGGAGGTACTGGCCGACCGTGACGACGTCGACGCCGGACGAGCGCAGATCACGGAGCGTTGACGTGAGCTCCTCTCTCGTCTCGCCGAGGCCGACCATGACGCCGCTCTTCACCTTCAAAGAAATCTTCTCTTTCGTCCCTTCTTCTCTCGCAGCCCGTCCGAGCAGCTCGAGCGACCGCGCGTAGATCGCGTCGGGCCGCACGCGGTGGTAGAGGCGCGGGACGGTCTCGACGTTGTGGTTCAGGACCTCGGGCGCCTCGTCGAGCACGGTCGTCCAGGCGCGGCCGCGCTCGCCGAGGAAGTCGGGGATCAGGACCTCGACGGTGACGCCGGGGGCGAGGGCGCGGATCGCCCGGATCGTCGCGGCGAAGTGGGCGGCGCCGCCGTCGGGCAGCTCGTCGCGATTCACGGACGTCACGACGGCGTGCGCGACGCCGAGCGTCTTCACGGCCTCGGCGACGTGCCGCGGCTCGTCCGGATCCAGAGGGCGGCCGAGTCCCCTGCGTGACGGCGCAGAAGCCGCAGTGCCGCGTGCAGACGTCGCCCATGAGCATGAACGTCGCCGTCCGCTCGACGCCCCAGCACTCGGCGAGGTTCGGGCAGCGGGCTTCCTGGCAGACGGTGTTGAGGCGCTTGTCCTCGACGAGACGCAGGATCTCGGGCTCCGAGCCCGTGGCCCGAACCCGCACCTTCAGCCATTCGGGCCTCGGCGTGATTCCGTAGCGGGGGCGGGCGTCGACGCTCACCCGTCGAGTGTACCGGGGCGGGATAGGATGGGTCGGAGAACAGATCTCAGCACAGGAGGAGGCCCCGATGGTGACCATCGCTTCGCTCTGGCTCCCGATCCTGCTGTCGGCCGTCGCCGTCTTCATCGCGAGCTCGGTCATCCACATGGTTCTCGGCTACCACAGGTCGGACTACAGGAAGCTTCCCGCCGAGGACGAGTTCATGGCGGCGGTCCGGAAGTTCGACATCCCGCCCGGGCGATTACATGGTTCCGTGCGCCGACCAGCCACGCAGGCATTCAAGGACCCCGCGTTCCAGGAGAAATTCAAGGCCGGCCGCGCGCCATGATGACGGTCCTCCGAGCGGCCCGTCGGCATGGGGGGCTCAGCTCGTCGCTGTGGTTCGTGTACACGCGTCGTCATCGGCATCACGGCCGCGTACATCTCCGGGCGGGCGCTCGGCCGCTGGGCGCCCATTACCTGAAGGTCTTCCGGTTCGCGGGCGCGACGGCGTTCTACGGCTACGCGCTCGCGCTCTTGCAGGACGTCGATCTGGTACAAGAAGTCCTGGGGGACGACGCTCGGAACGTCCTGATCGACGGCCTGATCTACGCGCTCCTGACGGCCGGCTTCTTCGGGTGGCTCTGGCCGAGGTGAGGCGCGAGGTCACTCAGCCTCTGGCGCGAATCCCTTCGCGCGCCGCCCATTTCCACACGGCGTCCCAGGCGTGGTAGACGCAACGGACGCCTTCCACCTCCTCCTCGGCGACGGGGGACGGGAAGCGGACGTGGGCCGTGCGTTCGACCGCTCCCCGTGCGGCTTCGCGGACGACGAGCCACTCGCGGGCGTCCTCGGCGCTCTCGTGGTACGGGTCGACGCCGAGCGTCAGGAGCGTCGGGAGGTTCTCGGGCTTGCCCTCGGCGTCGAGGATGCGCACCGCCTGGAGGCGATTGCGTCCGTCGGGATCCCCGAGGAACTCGTGGACCGCCACGTGCAGGTCGTCGGGGTCGAAGTAGGCGAAGGCCATGAGGGCGTCGCAGCGCACGCCGGCGTCGCGGTCCAGGAGGAGCTCGCGCACCTTCGGCGCGAGCGGTCGGAACGGGTCCAGCCGCTCTCGCGAGTCGTCCTGCAGGCCCGCGAGGACGAAGAGTCCGGCGCGCCGCGTCTCGGCGTCCTCGTCCACGAGGGCCTCGGCGACGAGGCCGACGGTCTCGTCGTCGACGGGCGCGCGCACGATCCGGTCGAAGTGGATCGTCTCGCCCTCGGCCTCTCCGGCGTACGGAGCGAGGCGCGCCGTCAGGAGCTCGTAGATTCCGCGAGGAGGCCGTGTGTCCATGTTTCCATCTCCCTTTGGAAGACTTCCGAGAAATGCGCGACGAAGCGTGCCGCGACGTCGGGCAGCGAGGGCGCCGGACGATCCGGTGCGAGGCGCGCGAGCGACGTGACGCCGCCGTCCGCGATCCCGCACGGAACGATGAGCGAGAAACGTTCCAGGTCCGTCTTCACGTTCAGGGCCGCGCCGTGCGTCGTGACCCAGCGCGACAGGTGGACGCCGATGGCCGCGAGCTTGTCGTTGCCCGCCCAGACCGAGGCCCAGCGCTGCGGCGCGGCGCTGCGTCCGGCCGCGGCGCCGAAGTCGGCGGCCGTGCGGATCAGGACCTCCTCGAGGTCGTGGACGTACCGCCGCACGTCGCGCCGGTCGGGGGAGAGGTCCAGCACGGGGTAGGCGACGAGCTGGCCGGGGCCGTGGTACGTGAGCTTGCCGCCGCGGTCCGTGACGCGCAGCGCGACGCCGCGCTGCTGGAGGAACGCTTCCGAGACGAGGAGCTCGCCGAGACCGGCGTTGCGGCCCACCGTGATGACGTCGGCGTGCTCGAGGAGGAAGAGCGTCTCCGGTCCGCCCGCCTTCACCCGCGCCTCGGCTTCCTTCTGGAGCGCGAAGGCCGCGTCCCACGAGACGCGGCCCTCGGAGAGGAGCGAGACGACGTCCGTGCGGCGCATGGCGCATGTTACAGCGCGACGGGCGACCGGCTTCCAGGGTCTCCGTGTGGCGCTTTCCTCGCGGCTGACCTACTCTTGCGGAAACGAACCGGGAGGTGCTCATGCTCGGACGCGAAGGTCTCGTGGTACTCGCCGCGCTCGTGCTCGTTCCCGCCTCTCCGCGTCTCGCGGCCCAGGAAGAGCCGCGGGACCGCGAAGCGAATGCGCGGCTCTCTCCTCTGGCTTCGCGCGCGCCGCTGGTCTTCGCGAGCCCGGTCAACGGGGGCTGCTACATCGCCGCGCCGGGGCAGTGCAAGATCCACGTCGAGCCGTTCACGATCAACATCGCCTCCGGGACGAAGGTCGCCCTGTTCAAGCTCGTCGCGATCCAGGGCGGCACCGGGGCCCAGACGACCATCTACGACTGGCGCCCCGACCAGTCGAACCCCCCGCCGGCGTCCGGCACGACGTACACGCCGTCCCTCGTGACGCAGGACTTCGCCGCGACCTGCGGGAGCAGCTACATGGTGAGCCTGCAGGGGCGGGACACCGGCGACGTGAACGTCTTCAACCTCGGCCTCACGGCGCAGTTCACCTGCCCGAGCACCGTGCCCTGACGTCATGGCGAGGGCTCGTCTCCTGCGGTTCGTCGCGCTCGCGGCCGGATTCGCGGCTGCGGCCGGCGCGGCGCGAGGCGCGGATCCGGCCCCGGCCGCGCGTACTCCGCTGATCTTCGCGAGCCCGATCAACGCGGGCTGCAAGACGTTCAACGCGAGGACCTGCCAGATCGTGGTCGAACCGTTCACGATCAACCTCGCGGCCGGAAGGAAGATGGTGTCGTTCCAGGTCCTGGTGGACGGGTCGGTGGTGTACGACTGGCGTCCCGACCAGTCGAACCCTCCGCCGGCGTCCGGGACGACGTACACGCCGTCGCGGGTCGCGTGGGGATTCGGCGTGACCTGCGGCCGCAGCCACGTGGTGAGCCTTCAGGGACGCGACACCGGCGACGCGAGCTCGTTCAACCTCGGGTCGACCTCGGCCGTCACGTGCCCCCCGCCCGTCCTTCAGCTGACGTTCTACGCGCTCTCGCCGTGCCGTCTCATCGACACGCGAAACGCCGCCGGGCCGGACGCCGGGGCGCCCGTGCTCGCGCCCGGGCGAGACGCGCACCGTGGGAACGGCGCAGAAGTGCCGCGTTCCGGCGACCGCCGCGGCCCTCTCCGTGAACGTGACGGTGACCGCGCCGGCCGCGGCCGGCCACTTCACGCTCTGGGCGGCCGACGGGACGCTCCCCCTCGCGAGCCAGCTCAGCTTCGCCGCCGGGCAGACCCGCGCGAGCGCCACGATCGTCCCGCTGGCCGTCGACGCGACCGGTTTCAAGGTGCAGAACGCGTCCGCGGGAAGCTCCCATCTCATCGTCGACGTGAACGGCTACTTCGAGTAGAGAACTCGCCCGGGGCAGGCGCGGCCCATTACACTTCGCCGCCATGAAACCGCTGCGCCCCGTCTCGCGTCTCCTCGCCGTCGGCCTGCTCGCGGCGGCTTCGGCTCTGCGCCGGCCCCGCTCCCGAGCGCGAGGTCACGATCGTCGAGCCGCCCGTGGGCGGCCGCCTCGTCCCGCGCCCCTCGGCGCCCTCGGCGCTCGAGGGTGTCGAGACGCTTTCGAAGCCCGGCCGCTTCGACAAGTACCCGTCGGTCGTCTTCGACGCGGCCGGAGACCTCTGGTGCGCCCACACGACGACGGATGGCGGAAACGACCGGGTCGTCGTCCGCCGGCGGAAGGGCGGCACCTGGTCGGAGGAGGAGCGCCTCGACTCCGGGGAGGGCCTCGAGTCCGGCGCGAAGCTCGTCCTGGACGGGAAGAGGCGGCTGCGCGCCTTCTGGCACGGAAAAAGAGGACGCGCATGGGCGGTCTTCTCGCGGACGTGGAACGGCCGCGCGTGGGGACCGGAGAAGAGGATTTCTCCGAAGGGCTCGGACGCCCTGCATCCCGTCGTGGCGCGCGACTCGGCGGGGCGGCTCTGGGCGGCGTGGGAGGAGCTCAAGCGGGGCGGCTTCGCGATCTCGATCGTCTCGGAGGACGGCGCCGGCTGGAGCGCGCCGGCGCACGTGTCAAGCGACGGAACCGACCGCCGGCCCGCGCTCGCCGCGCCGCCGGACGGAGGCGTGTGGCTCGCCTGGGACTCCACGCGCTCCGGGAACTACGACGTCTTCCTCGCGCGCGCCCACGCGTCCGGGAACGGCGCGCCGCGCCTCGATCCGCCGGTCGCCGTCACGTCCGACGCCGCGATCGACGACTCGCCCTCGCTGGCCTGCGGCCGGGACGGAGCCCTCTGGATCGCGTGGAACTCCATGCGCGGCCACTCGGCGGACGAATTCCGCGTGGACCGGCATTCCGGCGACGCGTTCGTCCGCGTGTACAGGGACGGCGTCTTCGCGGCGCCTCCCGGCACGGCGCCGGCCGCTCTGCCCGGGCAGGTCAGCTTCGGGATGACCGACAAGTCGGCCCGCGACGTCGAGGAGCCCTACTGGCACTGGAAGCAGACGCAGAACTACCCGTCGGTCTTTCTCGACGGCGCGGGGCGCGCGTGGGTCGTGTGGAGAACCGACGCGACGGGCGCCCACAACTTCGACCTCTGGGCGCGCGTCCACGACGGGCAGCGCTGGTCCCCGGAGCTCCACCTCACGACGTTCTCGCCCGGGCGCGACGAGTTCCCGTCGGCCGCGCTCGCCCCGGACGGCTCCCTCGCCCTCGCCTGGGAGGCGCAGACGCTGCCGAAGGCGGGCGAGGCCATGACGGGCGGAGACGTGGACGCCTACAACACGCACTCGAACCCGAACGTCGTCCTCGTCGGAACGCTCGTCCCGCCCGAGCGACGGCTGGACGCCCGGGGAGATCGCGGCGGCGCCGCCCGACCATTTCGACGCGCTGCCCGACCTCGAGCCGCGCGCGAAGGGTCCGGAGCCGCGCACCGCGACGGCGGGCGGCGGCCGCTGGCACGTCTACTTCGGCGACCCGCACAGCCACAGCGTTCTGTCCGACGCGAAGACGGGGCTGCCCGACCAGCTGCTCTCGCTCTCGCGCGACCGGCTGGGCCTGGACTTCGACGTCGTGAGCGACCACTCTGAGATGGGGCTCCTCCAGCCGTCGGAATTCGCCGAGCTGCGCGCGACGGCCGGGGCCTTCGACGCGCCGGGCCGCTTCGTGAGCCTCACGGGCTGGGAGTGGACGGCGGGGTCGGCGTTCGGCCACCGCGTCCTCCTCTACAGGGACGACGGGCCGGACCGCACGCTGCGCTCCTCGGACGCGGGGAGCGACACGATCGAGGAGCTCTACCGGCACGCGCGCGAGCACGGCGCCGTGATGTCCCCGCACCACACGGGCAACGCGCTCTGGGGGCGGTGGAACCCGGCCGCGCCGCACGACGATGCGCTCGAGCCGAACTTCGAGATCGCCTCGTGGCACGGCCGGTACGAGTTCTACGGCAACCCGCGCGAGGGGAGGCGCCAGGTGCCGGGGCACCAGTACCAGGACGCCCTGCGCCTCGGCCGCCACGTCGGCGTCCTGGGCGCGAGCGACACGCACCACCTGACGCCGGGAGAGGGCGGCGTCACGGCGGTCCTCGCCGAGAGCGCTCGACCGCGCGTCGATCTTCGACGCGATCCGCAACCGGCGGAACTACGCCACGACGGGCGCGCGCATCGTCCTCGAGTTCACGGCGGACGGCGCGCCGATGGGGTCGATCCTCGCCGCGAAGGGCCCGCTCCACCTCGCCGTGCGCGTCGACGGGACGGCGCCGGTCGACAAGGTCGAGATCGTGCGGAATCTCCGCGACACGTTCGCCCTGATCCGGATGCGCCAGACGCCGGACGCGCCGGACGGCGAATACGTTCTCTACGACCCGAAGGACCCGCAGGGGGTCGACTGGGTGCCCGTGAAGGACACGCGGCACGTCTCTTTCGCGGTGACGGACACGCCCGACGCGGCGGGGGAGACGAGCTGGTACGTGCGCGTCACCCAGGCCGACGGCGAGCAGGCATGGTCGTCGCCGGTCTGGGCGAAACGCTGAGAGGGCCTACTCGAGCTCGGGCCAGGTCCCCTCTTCGAGCGTCGACTTCACGACGTTCACGAAGGCGTCGCCCTCGGAGCCGTCGATGAGGCGGTGGTCGAAGGTGAGCGCGACGTAGCCCATCGTCTTGATCGCGAGGGAGTCGGAGCCGTCGGGCATCTCGACGACCTTCGCGCGCTTCTCGATCGCCCCGACGCCCATGATCGCGACCTGCGGCTGGTTGATGACCGGCGTCGCGAAGAGCGAGCCGAAGGAGCCGTGGTTCGTGATCGTGAACGTCCCGCCGGCCACCTCGTCCGGCAGGAGCTTCTTGGCGCGCGCACGCGACGCGAGGTCGCTCGCCGCGCGGGCGAGGCCCACGAGCGAGAGGTCGTCCGCGCGCCGGATGACCGGGACGATGAGGCCCCAGTCCAGCGCGACGGCGATCCCGAGGTTCACGTCCCTGTGGAAGACGATGTCGTCGCCGACGATCGAGGCGTTCACGAGCGGGCGCGCCTTCAGCGCCGCGATCGCGGCGCGGAGGATGAACGGAAGGTACGTCAGCTTCGTGCCGTACTGCTCCTCGAAGCGCGCCTTGACGCGGTTCCTCAGCTTCGCGATGCCCGAGTAGTCCACCTCGAAGACGGTCGTGACGTGGGCGGACGTCTGCTTGGACTCGACCATCCGCTGCGCGATCTTCCTGCGCATCGCGGTCATCGGCTCGATCGAGACGTTCCCGCCGGGGAAGGCGAGCGCGGAGGCGCGCGCGCGGCGGGTCGGCTCGCTCGATCGGGCGGGCGGCGAGAGGAGCGGGAGCCGGGGAAGGAGAGGGAGAGGGGGATTTCTCAGAAGGCGCGGGGACCGGTCGCAGCAGGCCTGCGCAGGCCGATGCCGCGGCGGTTGCCGCGCTGCTCAACCTTCAAAGAATCTTCTCTTCCCGGCCCGGGCGCCGCCGCAGGCGGCGCCCCCGCGCCGGCGGCGGAGCCGCCGGCCAGGAACGCCTCGATGTCCTGCTTCGTCACGCGGCCCGAGATGCCCGTGCCCTGGATCTGCGCGATGTCGACGCCCTTGTCCTCCGCGATCGCGCGGACGACGGGCGACGAGCGCCGCTTGAGCAGCTCTTCCTTCGACTCGCCGGGCTGCGGCGGTGCGATCGGAGCGGGGGATAAGAGGGAGAGGGGGATTTCTGAGAAGGCGCGGGAGCGGGCGGAGCGGCCTGCGCCGCCATCCCCGCGGCGGCTGGAGCTCTTCATCTCGTTCGTGGAATTTTCGGATTCCTCAGAAGGCGCGGGAGCGGGCGGTGCGGCGGGCGCGGCCGGCGCCGCGGCGGGAGCCGCCTGCTGAACCTTCGAAGAATCCTCTCCCGCTTCCGCCAGCCGCGCGACGACCGTGTTGATCGGCGACCGTCTGCCCCTCGGGCACGAGGATTTCGAGGAGCGTGCCGGACGCGGGCGCGGGGATTTCGGCGTCGACCTTGTCGGTCGAGATCTCGAAGAGGGGCTCGTCGCGCTTGACCGCGTCGCCGGGCTTCTTGAGCCACTTCGTGAGGGTTCCCTCGGCGATCGACTCGCCCATCTGCGGCATGATCACGTTCGTCGGCATGTTGGTCTCCTCGGGTCAGTACCGGGCCAGCTGCCGCGCGGCGGCCAGCAGCGTCTTCGCGTTCGGGAGGAACGCCTCCTCCAGAGGTGGAGAGTACGGCACCGGCGTGTCGGGCGCCGTGACGCGCAGGATCGGGCCGTCCAGCCACTCGAACGCCTTCTCCGTGACGGTCGCGGAGATCTCGGCCCCGAGGCCGGCCGTACGCGTGTCCTCGTGGAGGATCAGGCACTTGCCGGTCTTCTTCACGGACGTGAGCACGGCGTCCTCGTCCCAGGGCAGCAGCGTCCTGAGGTCGAGGATCTCGGGCGAGATCCCGTCCACCTCGAGCGCCGGGGCGGCCTCGAGGGCGGTCCAGAGCATCGCGCCGTAGGTGACGATCGTGAGGTCGTTCCCGGCGCGGCGAACGGCGGCCTTCCCGAGCGTTCCGGCGTCCTCGCCGGGGACGAGCCGGTCGCGCACGCGGCGGTAGAGGAACTTGTGCTCGAGGAAGATGACGGGGTCGTCGTCGCGGATCGAGGCCTTCAGGAGCGCGCGCGCGTCCGCGGCCGTCGCCGGCGCGACGACCTTCAGGCCCGGCGTCTTCACGAAGTACATCTCGGGCGACTGCGAGTGGTAGGGCCCGCCGTGGACGCCGGCTCCCGAGGGGCCGCGCACGACGAGCGGCACGCCGATGCCCGTCCGGTAGCGGTTCTTCGCGGCGAAGTTCGTCAGGAGGTCGAACGCGCGCGAGATGAAGTCGATGAACTGCATCTCGGCGACGGGCCTGAGCCCCCGCATCGCCGCGCCGATCGCCGCGCCGACGATCGCCTCCTCGGACAGCGGCGTGTCGAGGACGCGCGCGGCGCCGAAGCGCGCGAGGAGGCCCTCGGTCGCCTTGAAGGCGCCGCCGTAGACGCCGACGTCCTCGCCGAGGACGAAGACGCGCTCGTCGCGCTCCATCTCCTCGAAGAGCGCCTGCCTCACGGCGTCGAGGTACGTCGTCTCGACGCCGGGATCGTCGTCGGCGGTGAGCGTGTACGTGACCCCGCCCCTCGCGACGCGCGGGTCGGCCATCAGAGGCCTCCCGTGAAGACGCCGGCCCGGGCGCGCTCGGTGATCGCGTCGTCGGCCCACACGCCGCGGAACGCGAGGGACGGGTCCGGGAAGGGCGAGGTCTCGGCGAACGCCACGTCCGCGTCGAGCCCGCGCTCGATCTCCTCGTGCGCGGCGCGAAGCTCGGCGCCCGACATCGTCCCGGACTCGACGAGCGCCTTCGCGAGCCTCGCGAGAGGGTCCTTCTCCCGCCACTGCGCGAGATCCCGCGGGTCGACGTACGCCTGCGCGTCGTGCTCGGCGTGCCCCTTCATCCGGTACGTCTTGCACTCGAGGAGCGTCGGACCGCCGCCCGCCCGCGCGCGCTCGACGGCCGCGCGGGCGACCTCGTAGACCGCGATCGCGTCGTTGCCGTCCACGACCTCGCCCCGGATCCCGTAGCCGACGGCCTTGTCCGCGAGCGTCGCGGCGGCGCACTGCTTCTCGAACGGGGTCGAATACGCCCAGCCGTTGAACTCGACGACGAGGACGAGCGGCAGCTTCTGGACCGCCGCGAAGTTGATTCCCTCGTGGAAGGCGCCGACGGACGTCCCGCCGTCGCCGAGGTACGTCATCCCGACGACGGCGTTCCCCTTCATCCGCTCGGCGAGAAGCATTCCCGAGACGACGGGCACGAGCGTGCCGAGCATCGCGATCGGGGAGTAGACGCCCTTCTCCGGCACGGAGAAGTGGAGGTTCGCGTCCTTGCCGTGGGACGGCGACGTCGCGCGCGCGAGGTACTGCGTGAGGACGTCGCGCGCCGGGATCCCGCGTGCGAGAACCGAGCCGAGGTTGCGGATGAGCGGCGCGAGGAGGTCGCCGGGCTCGAGGGCGAACGCCGTCGCGACGGACGTCGCCTCCTGCCCGAGCGAGCGATACAGGCCGCCGACCACCTTCCCCTGCCGGTAGAGGTTCACGAGCCGCTCCTCGAGCAGCCGGTTCAGCAGCATCGTGCGGTAGAGGTCCTTCAGGCGTTCGGGGGGAAGGGTCGTCGTCATGTCCTGGGGCCGCCTCGCGAGCGGGGAGCGGAGGGCGATTATCGAAGGCCGTCCCGGGGGGGTCAAACCCGCAAGAAGCCCGTCGACGAGGCGCCCGCCCCTCTCGACGATGGCGAACGTCTCCGTCACGTCCGGCGAAGGCGCCGCTTCTTGACACCCGGGCGCCACTCCGCCTACGCTCCGCGCCACATGAACGCCGCCGTCAATTCCCGAAAGCGGATGACCGCGAGGAAGACGACGCCGCCGTGCGGCGGGCGATGGAGCGTTCTGTAGATCGCGTCGACCTCGGCGATCATCAGCAGACACCAGGGCCCGCCGGAAACGGCGGGCCCTTTCGTTTGAAGGAGCCCGGCATGTCGCGACCCGATTCCCGAATCCCGGTGGCCGTCCTCGGCGCGACGGGCGCCGTGGGGCAGCGGCTCGTCTCGCTGCTCGAGGGACACCCGCAGTTCGTCCTCGCCGAGGTCGCCGCGTCCGAGCGCTCGGCGGGGAAGACCTACGCCGAGGCGACGCGCTGGATCCTGCCCGGGGACGTTCCCGGGGAGGCCCGCGGCCTCGTCGTGACGCAGGTCGACGCGGACTTCGCCTCGCCGGTGCTGCTCTCGGGCCTCGACGCCGCCGTCGCGGACACGATCGAGCCGCTCCAGGCCGGCCGCGGAAAGCTCGTCGTCTCGAACACGAAGTCGTTCCGGATGAGGCCGGACGTCCCGCTCGTGATCCCCGAGGTGAACGCCGACCACCTCGCGCTCCTCGACGGCCAGCCGACCCGCGCGTCCGGCGGCGGCATCGTGACGAACCCGAACTGCTCCGTCGTCGGCCTCGCGATGGCGCTCGCGCCGCTCCACCGCGCCTTCGGGATCGAGGCCGTCGCGGTCACGACGCTGCAGGCGCTCTCGGGCGCGGGCTATCCGGGCGTCCCTTCCCTCGACTCGAACGCCAACGTCATCCCGTTCATCGACGGCGAGGAGGAGAAGATCGAGCGCGAGCCCAGGAAGATCCTCGGCCGGCTCGAGGCGGGCCGCGTCGTGGACGCGGACTTCCCGATCAGCGTGTCCGTGAACCGCGTTCCGGTGCGCGACGGACACACGGAGTCGGTCTTCCTCAAGCTGAAGGCGAAAGCGTCCGATCGGCGACGTGCGCGCCGCGCTGGAGGAGTTCACCGGAGAGCCGCAGCGCCTGAAGCTCCCGTCGGCCCCCGCGCGACCGATCGCGGTGCGCGACGAGCGCGACCGGCCGCAACCGATCCGGGACGTCGAGGCCGGGCGCGGGATGACCGTGACGGTCGGACGCCTGAGGCCGGATCCCGTCTACGACGTGCGCTTCACGCTCCTCGTCCACAACACGGTCCGGGGCGCGGCGGGCGCGGCGCTCCTGAACGCCGAGCTCCTCCTCGCCCAGGGCCGGCTCGCGGCCCACGCGCCGGCGCGGTGACCGTTTGACCGACGTCCTCAAGTTCGGCGGGACCTCGGTCGGAACGGCCGAGCGGATCCGGGACGTCGCGTGCCTCGTCGCGAAGCGGGGGGGAGACCCGTGCCTCGTCGTCGTTTCGGCAATGGGAGGGGTCACGGACGAATTGGTCGAATTGAAGATTGCTTCGAATGGTAAAGAGCGTGCGGGCGCCGACCTCGCACTCGAGGCCCTTGCGCGCCGCCATCGCGCCGCGCTCGACGAACTCCACCTGCCCGCAGTCGATGCGGCCTCGGCCGCCGCCTCCATCGACGAGGAGCTCGGTCGCGCGCGCGTCCTTTCCACCGGGATCTCACTACTCGAAGAAATCTCTCCTCGAACCTCGGATGCGCTCCTGAGCGTCGGGAGAGATGATCTCCTCCCGCCTCGTCGCCGCCGCGCTCCGCGCCGCGGGCGCCGACGCGGTGTGGATCGATCCTCGCGAGATCCTCGTGACGGACGCCGGCCACGGGGCCGCGTTGCCCGACGAGGCCGCGACGGCGAGGCGGGTCGCCGCGAGGGTCCTGCCCGAGCTGGCCCGGGGCCGCATCGTCGTGACGGGCGGCTTCGTCGGCGCCACGCCGGACGGCGTGACGACGACGCTCGGGCGCGGCGGCTCGGACTATTCGGCGGCGCTCCTCGGAGCGGCGCTGAAGGACGCGGGCCGCGCCGTCGGGGCGATCGAGATCTGGACGGACGTGGACGGCATCCTGACGGCCGATCCGCGTGTCGTCCCCGCGGCCCGCCTCGTCCCGGAGGTCAGCGCCGCCGAGGCGGCCGAGCTCGCCTTCTTCGGCGCCAAGGTGCTGCACCCCGCGACGATCCGGCCGGCGGTGGCCCGCGGCATCCCCGTCGCGGTGAGGAACTCGTTCCGGCCGGACGCGCCCGGGACGATGGTGCGCGCGGAGGCGCCCGGGACCGGCGTCCGCGCGCTCGCGATGCGGACCGGCGTCGCGGCGGTCTTCGTCGGGAACCCGCGCATGCTCCTCGCGCACGGCTACGCGGCGCGGGTCTTCTCCGTCTTCGAGCGGCACGCCGTCCCGGTCGACGTCATCGCGACGAGCGAGGTCTCGATCTCCATCACGGTGGACGCGAAGGCGCCGCTCGGGGCGGTCGTGAAGGACCTCTCCGCGTTCGCGGAGGTGTCGGTCCTGCCCGGCCTCGCCGTCGTCTCGGTCGTCGGCAAGGCGCTGCGGACGACCGCGGGGATCGCGCGACGCGTCTTCCAGGCGCTCGGCGACGTGAACGTCGTCCTCATCTCGCAGGGAGCCTCGGACACGAACATGACGTTCGTCGTCGCCGACGGGGACGCGCCGGAGGCGCTCCGGAGGCTGCACCGGGAGTTCTTCGAGGGGGAGGGGCGATGAAGGCGCTCATCGCGGGATACGGAAAGATGGGACGGGCGATCGAGGCGGTGCTCGTCCAGCGCGGGCACGGCGTCGCGGGGCGCATTCGGACAACGGGAATTGAGAGAAGAGGAAGATTTCTTAGAAGGTAATAGGGCGGAAGGCACGGCCTCCGCGGGCGAGGCTCATGCCGCGCGGATGTGCGCCGCCGCCCTCTTCACCTTCTAAGAGAATCTCCGGTCTCTCTTCGGACCTCGCATGCGACGTCGCGTTCGAGTTCACGGCGCCCGACGCCGCGCCGCGGCTCGTTCCCGTCCTTCTCGCGCACCGGATCCCGGTCCTCTCCGGGACGACCGGCTGGGACACGGCCGAGGCGGTGCGGATCGCGACGGAGCTCTCGGTCCCGTTCCTCCACTCCGCCAACTTCTCCCTCGGCGTCGCCGCGATGCGGCGCGCGGCGGCGGCGCTCGCGGCCGCACTCGCGCCGTTCCGCGAGTTCCAGCCCGGGATCGTCGAGCGGCACCACTCGGCGAAGAGGGACGCGCCCTCCGGCACGGCGAAGGCGCTCGCGGCCGACGTCGCGCACGCGTCCGGGCCGGCGCGAGGTCCCGATCGTGTCGCTGCGCCAGGGCGGGGCGCCGGGCGAGCACGCGCTCTTCTTCGAAGGGCGAGGACGAGACGCTCGAGCTCGTCCACCGCGCGCGCTCGCGGGCGATCTTCGCGCAGGGCGCCGTGCGCGCGGCCGAGTGGATGCTCAAGTCCGGACCGCCGGGGTCCGCTGACCTTCGACGATTTCTTCAACGACGCAAGCCGCAGAGGAGACGCTCCATGACGACGCAGCCCGCGCCGCCGCTCTCTTCACCTTCGAAGAATCCGAATCTCCCGTCTCCCTTCTCCGGCGTCTACACGGCGCTCGTGACCCCGTTCAGCGACGACGGCGCGCTCGACGAGCCGGGCCTGCGGCGCCTCGTCCGGCGACAGATCGCCGGCGGCGTCGCCGGCCTCGTGCCGTGCGGGACGACGGGCGAGGCGGTCACGCTCGACCCCGACGAGCACGAGCGTGTCGTCGCGATCACCGTCGAGGAGGCGCGCGCCGCGGCGCGCCGCGTCAAGGTGATCGCGGGCTGCGGCTCGAACGACACGCGGAAGTCGCAGCGCCTCGCGGAGCGTTGCCGCGCGGCGGGCGCCGACGCGCTCCTCGTCGTGACGCCCTACTACAACAAGCCGACGCCGCGCGGCCTCGTCGCGCACTTCTCGGCCGTGGCGGACGCGGGGCAGATTCCGGTCGTCGCCTACAACGTGCCGGGCCGCACGGGCCTCAACATGCTCCCCGAGACGGTGCTCGAGCTCGCGAGGGACCCGCGCATCGCGGGCGTGAAGGAGGCCTCCGGCAGCCTCGACCAGGCCTGCGAGATCCTCCGAGCGCGGCCGGCGGGCTTCGCGGTCCTCTCGGGCGAGGACTCGCTCGCGCTCCCGATCGTCGCCTGCGGCGGCGACGGCGTGATCGCCGTCGTCTCGAACGAGGCGCCGGCCCTCCTCGTCGAGCTCGTCGCGGCCGCCCTCGCGGGCGAACGCGCGCGCGCCGCCGCGCTCCAGGCCCGCCTCCTTCCCGCTCATGAAGGCGAACTTCCGGGAGTCGAATCCGATCCCCGTGAAGTGGGCGCTCGAGCGCCTCGGCCTCATCGCCGGCACGCTCCGCCTCCCGCTCGTGCCGCTCTCGCCGGCCCACCACGGGGCCGTGGAGGAGGCGCTCACGGCCGCCGGGCTCCTCGACGCGGCCGGCCGTCCCGTCGAGGCGGTGGCCGCGTGACGCGCGACGAGGTCTTCCACCTCCTCGACGCGCTCGAGCGCGGGGAGGTCCGCGCGGCCGAGCGCGGGCCCGGACGGGTCACTGGACCGCGAACGCGTCCGTGAAGGAGGGCATCCTCGCCGCGTTCCGGCTGGGAATCGAGGAGCCGTCCGCCGCCGGTCCCCTCCTGTTCCGCGACCGCGACACGCTCCCGCCGCGCGCGGCCGCTCCCCGAGGGGGTCCGCGTCGTGCCGGGCGGGACCGCGCTGAGGCGCGGGGCCTATCTCGCGAAGGGCGTCGTCGTGATGCCGCCCGCGTACGTGAACGTCGGGGCCTGCGTCGACGAGGGCTCCATGATCGACAGCCATGCTCTCGTCGGGCTCGTGCGCGCAGGTCGGCAGGCGCGTCCACCTCTCGGCGGCGGCCCAGGTCGGCGGCGTCCTCGAGCCGGCGGGGGCCGTTCCCGTCGTCCTCGAGGACGAGGTCTTCGTGGGCGGAGGCGCGGGCGTCTACGAGGGCGTCTGCGTGAGGAGGCGCGCCGTGCTCGCGGCCGGCGTGATCCTCACGGCCTCGAGCGTCCTCTTCGATCTCGTGCACGAGACCGAGCACCGGTCGACCCCCGAGCGTCCTCTCGTCGTGCCCGAGGGCGCTGTCGTCGTGATGGGCGCGCGGCCGGCGCCGGGCTCGTGGGGGAAGTGCCACGGCCTCTCGCTCGCGGCGCCCGTGATCGTGAAGTACCGCGACGCGAAGACGGACGCGCGGACGGTGCTCGAGTCGGCGCTGCGATGAAGAGAAGAGAAGAAGAGAAGAAGATCTTCTTAGAAGGGTAATAGGGCTTTGGCGGAATCGGTTCTTCGTCGTGCGGCGGCCCGCTACGGCACCCCGCTGTATCTCTACGACTTCGACGTCGTCGAGGCGCGCGTGCGCGCGCTTCGGCGCGCCCTCGGCCCGCGCTTCACCCTCGCATATGCGGTCAAGGCGAACCCGTCGCTCGGGGTGCTTCACTTTCTAAGAAGATTCGGTCTCTCTTCGGACGTGGCATCTCGAGGCGAGCTCGCGGCCGCGCGACGGGCGGGATTTCCTGCCTTCGAAGATTCTCTCCACCGGCCCCGCGAAGATCCGACGCCGACCTCGAGGCGCTCGTGCGCGCCCGGGTGTCGATCATCCACGCGGAAGGGGAGTGGGAGCTCGAACGGCTCGAAGCGATCGCGCGGCGCCTGAAGAGGCGCGTGCCCGTCGGCCTGCGCCTGAATCCGCCGTGGGGGATCGCGGAGAAGAAGGTCATCATCGGCGGGGCCGGCGCCAAGAAGTTCGGCTTCGACCATCCGGACCGCCGAGAGAGTTCTTCGAAAGTGGAAGAGGGCGGGGCGAGGGCGCAGCCCGTTCCCCCATCTCGACATCTGCGGGTTCCAGGTGTTCAACGCGTCGAACGTTCTCGACGCGCGGCTCCTCGTCGAGAACACGCGAAACGTCCTGGCTCTCGCTCTTTCACTTTCTAAGAAATTCTCGGTCTCTCTTCGCTCCGTCGATTTCGGCGGCGGCTTCGGCGTCCCTTATGCCGAACGTCCGAAGAGCCCTTGGATCTCGGATTTCTTAGAAAGGGGTTGAGGCGGGTTGCGAGGGAGGCGCGCGCGAAGGGGCTCTCGACTCCAGTGCGCGGCTCGTGTTCGAGCCCGGACGCTTCCTCGTCGCCGAGGCGGGGACGTACGTCGTCGAGGTGCTCGGCACGAAGCGGAGCCTCGGCGTCGACTACGTCCTCGTGGACGGCGGCATCCACCACTTCCTGCGGCCGGTTCTCCTCGACAGCCCGCACCGCGTGCGCCTGATCAGGAAAGAGACGAACGCCCGCGGCGCGCCCTCTTCACCTTCTCGGAAATCTCTCGTTCTCTCCGGCCCCCTCTGTACCTCCCTCGACGTCCTGCACCCGGCGGCGCGGCTGCCGATGCCCGCAGCGCGGCGACCTCCTCGCGTTCGAGAACGCCGGTGCCTACGGGTACACGGAGTCGATGCCGCTCTTCCTCTCGCACGAGTGGCCGGCGGAGGCGGGGGTGCGCAAGGGCCGCCTGGCGCTGTTGCGGCGCCCGCCGCGCGTCGCCGAGCTGCAGGCGCGGCAGAAGACGCCTTTCTGAAGGCGGCGGGAGGATAATCGCCGGCTCGAGGGAGGCCGTATGGACGTTCGTTCGCTCGGCACCCACGGCCCCACGGTCTCGGAGCTCGGGCTCGGCTGCATGGGGATGTCGGAGTTCTACGGCGTTCGCGACGACGAGGAATCGATCGCCACGATCCACGCGGCCCTCGACGCCGGGGTGGACCTCCTCGACACGGCCGACATGTACGGCCCCTACACGAACGAGACGCTCGTCGGGAGGGCCATCGCGGACCGGCGCGACCGCGTCGTCCTCGCGACGAAGTTCGGGATCCTGCGCGATCCCGCGGATCCGTCCAGGCGCGGCGTCTCGGGGAAGCCCGACTACGTCCGGTCGTCCTGCGAGGGCAGCCTGAAGCGCCTCGGAGTCGAGACGATCGACCTCTACTACCTTCACCGCGTCGACCCCGCGACGCCGATCGAGGAGACCGTCGGCGCGATGGCGGGCCTCGTGAACGAGGGAAAGGTCCGGTGGATCGGCCTCTCGGAGGCCTCGCCCGAGACGCTCCGGCGGGCCGCGCGCGTGCACCCGATCGCCGCTCTCCAGAGCGAGTATTCGCTGTTCTCGCGCGACGTCGAGACGGCCGTCCTGCCGGCGTGCCGCGAGCTCGGGATCGGTTTCGTCGCGTACGCGCCGCTCGGCCGCGGCTTCCTCTCGGGCCGGTACCGCAGCCTCGCGGACTTCCCGGAGGGCGACTACCGGCGCACGGCGCCGCGCTTCCAGGGCGAGAACTTCGCGAAGAACCTCGCGCTCGTCGCGAAGGTGGCCGACCTGGCGCGCCGCCGGAGGCGCGACGCCGGCACAGATCGCTCTCGCGTGGGTCCTGTCGCGC
The DNA here is from genome assembly GCA_963776915.1 of uncultured Acidobacteriota bacterium. Taxonomy (GTDB): domain Bacteria; phylum Acidobacteriota; class Thermoanaerobaculia; order UBA5066; family UBA5066; genus Fen-183. Next base: position 302,133 of record CAVZPE010000004.1, read on the forward strand.
GGCCCGGACGTCGTGCCGATCTTCGGGACGAAGAACCGCGACCGGCTGCAGGAGAACCTCGACTCCGTCGACGTCGACCTCACGAAGGCCGACCTCGCCGAGCTCGAGGCCGCGTTCCCGCCGGGAGCCGCGGCGGGGGAGCGCTACCCGGCGGCGGCGATGGCGACGGTCGGCCGCTGAGTCTCCTTCGCGCGCGCGCGGCCCGCTAGAATCCCGGCATGAGCGTCAAGGTTCCGGAGACCGCCGCCCTTCCCCTGACCCCCGAACAGGAGCGCGTCCGCGCCGCGAAGGAGGAGTGGCGGACAGAAGGCCGCCGCCGCCTTCGCGAAGACGCCCGCGTGGCGGAAGGACTTCACGACGGTCTCGTCGGCCGAGGTGAATCCTCTCGCGACGCCCGACGACCTCGGCGGCTTCGACTACGCGCGGGACCTCGGGTGGCCCGGCGAGTTCCCGTACACGCGCGGCGTGCAGCCGACGATGTACCGCGGCAAGCCCTGGACGATCCGGCAGTTCGCGGGCTTCGGGACGGCGCGGCAGACGAACGAGCGGTTCAAGCAGCTCCTCGCCCACGGGCAGACCGGCCTCTCGACGGCGTTCCACCTCCCGACGCTCTACGGCTACGACTCGGACCACACGATGTCGGCCGGCGAGGTCGGGAAGTGCGGCGTCGCCGTGGACACGCTGCGCGACTTCGAGATCGCTCTTCGACGGGATCGACCTCGGCGCGGTCACGACGTCCATGACGATCAACTCGACCGCCCCGATCGCCCTCGCGATGTACCTCGCGGTCGCCGAGAAGCACGGGACGCCGTGGTCGAAGGTCGGGGGGACGCTCCAGAACGACATCCTCAAGGAATACATCGCGCAGAAGGAGTACATCTTCCCGCCGCGTCCCTCCATGCGGCTCGTGACGGACCAGTTCGCGTTCTGCGCGCAGCACGTCCCGCGGTGGAACACCGTGTCGATCTCCGGATACCACATCCGCGAGGCCGGCGCGACGGCCCTCCAGGAGCTCGCGTTCACGCTCCGCGACGGGATGGAGTACGTGAAGTACGGGATCGACGCGGGTCTGGACGTCGACGCGTTCGCGCCGCGCCTGTCCTTCTTCTTCAACGCGCACAACGACTTCTTCGAGGAGATCGCGAAGTACCGGGCGGCCCGGCGGATCTGGGCGAAGGTCATGCGCGACCGGTACGGCGCGAAGAAGACCGAGAGCTGGAAGATGCGCTTCCACTCCCAGACGGCCGGCGTCTCCCTGACGGCGCAGCAGCCGTACAACAACGTCGCGCGCGTGGCGATCCAGTCCCTCGCGGCCGTCCTCGGCGGGACGAACTCGCTCCACGCGAACGCGCTCGACGAGACCCTGGCGCTCCCGACGGAGTTCGCCGCGAAGATCGCGGTGCGCACCCAGCAGGTCATCCTGCACGAGACGGGCGTCGCCAACTCGATCGACCCGCTCGGCGGGTCCTACCTCGTCGAGGAGCTCACGAACCGGATGGAGGCGGGGGCCTTCGACTACTTCCGGCGGATCGACGCCTTCGGCGGCATGGTCGAGGCCATCGAGGCCGGCTTCCCGCAGAGGGAGATCATGGACGCCGCGTACCGGTTCCAGCGGGCGTTCGACGCGAAGGAAAAGATCATGGTCGGCTCGAACGCCTTCACGGAGTCCCTTCCGGAGGACGAGGTGCCGACCCTCGTGATCTCCGAAGAGACCGCCGCCGAGCAGGTCGGCCTCCTCAACGAGGTCCGGCGGACGCGCGACTCGCGGGCCGCCCTCCAGAAGCTCGCCGACCTGAAGACGGCCTGTGCGACGGGCGCCAACGTGATGCCGCCCCTCGTGGAGGCCGTGAAGGCGTACGCGACGGTCGGAGAGATCTCGGACGTCATGCGCGAGGTCTTTGCCACCTACGAGGAGCCGGCGGTCTTCTGACGGGGGAACGCGGCCCGGTTCTTGCGGGTTAGACTCCCTCATGATGCCGGTTCGACGCGCCTCCACGACCGCCGCCCTGCTCCTCGCCCTCGTCGCAGCCCTGCCGGCGAGCGCCCAGACCTCCGGTCCCGCGCTCTCCCCGAAGGAGGCGAAGCGCAAGGAGGCCGTCGAGCACTACCTGCGGGCGCGTCTCTTCGCCCAGGACACCGAGTTCGAGGAGGCCGTCAAGGAGTTCCGCAAGGCCGTCGACCTCGATCCCGAGGACGGGGCACTGCGCCGCGAGTACGGCGAGCTCCTGCGCGACATCCCGATCTATCCCGAGGCCGAGCGCGAGGCGCGCAAGGCCGTGGAGCTGGCGCCCGAGAGCGCCGGGGCGCACCGCCTGCTCGGACAGGTCCTGCTCGCGACCGCCAAGGACAAGCCGCGCCTCGAGGAAGCCGCCGCCGAGCTCGGGAAGGCGGCGCAGATCGGCCCGCCCGACCCGCAGGGCGCGGTCGCGCTCGCCCAGGCCAGCCTCCGGCTCGAGCGGCCGAAGGACGCGGTCGCGGCGCTGGAGTCCGTCGCGGACCGTGCCCACGGACCGTCCTTCCTCCTCCTCTACGGCGAGGCGCTCGAGCGCGACGGCCAGACGGCGAAGGCGGAGGAGGTCTACAAGTCCCTCCTCCGGCAGGACCCGGAGGACCGCGCGGCCTCGCTCGGCCTCCTGCGCGTGTACGACCGTTCGCACCAGTTCGACAAGGAGGCCGCGCTCCTCGAGTCGTACATGAAGAACCAGCCCGGGAACCTCGCGGCCCGCACGCAGTACGCGACGGCTCTCCTGCGCGGGCGGCGGTTCGCCGAGTCGAGGAAGGCGTTCGAGCAGGTCCTCGCGGCCGACCCCGGGAACCGGGACGCGCTGCGCATGTACGCGGCCCTGCTGTCCGAGACGCTCGAGACGGACAAGGCGGACGAGATCCTGAAGAAGCTCCAGGCGCTCGACCCGGACGATCCCGAGGTCGCCTACCGCCGCGCGATGAACTTCCTCGAGGCGCGGCGCCTCCCCGAGGCCGAGCGCGTCCTCGCAGGACCTCAAGAAATCCCTCGCCGCCAAGAAGGCGGACGGGCCCGAAGCCGGGCAGATCGACGGCCAGCTCGCGTACATCGCGTACCTGAGGAAGGACTACGCCGGTGCGACGTCGCTCCTGAAGCCGCGCCTCTGGGACGCCGACGGTCTCAATTCCCAGGCCTTCAACCTCCTCGCGCAGATCGCGCGCGACCAGGAGGACTGGGCGGGCGGCCTGCGCCTGACGCGCGAGGTCTTCGAGAAGGCCGGAAAGAAGACGCCGAACGTCCGGGCGACGCACGCGGAGTTCCTGCTGCGCTCGGCCGTCGCCCGCGGACAAGGCAGAGGGCGAGAAGATCCTGACGGCGCTGGCCTCCGAGGACAAGGCCGGCGTCATGGCCGCCGCGGACGCCTGGCAGCGTCTCGAACGGTTCGGACGCGCCGCCGCCGTCGCGCGCCAGGGCCTCGAGCGCGACAAGGAAGACCCGGAGCTCCTGTTCCGCCTCGCGGCGTCGCTCGAGCGCGAGAAGAAGGTCGGGCGAGTCCGAGGCCGCGTTCGAGGAGCTCCTCAAGGTGCGCGCCGACCATGCGCCGGGCATGAACTACCTCGGCTACATGTGGGCCGACCGTGGGGAGAACCTGCCGCGCGCTCTCGAGCTCATCCGCAAGGCCGTGGACCTCGAGCCGTCGAACGGCGCCTACCTCGACTCGCTCGGGTGGGTCTACTTCCGGCTCAACAAGCTCGACAAGGCCGAGGAGAACCTCCTCGTCGCCTCGACCCTGAACCCGGACGACGCGACCGTCGAGGAGCACCTCGGCGACCTCTGGGAGAAGAAGGGCGACCTCGAGAAGGCGCGCGAGAGCTGGAAGCGCGCGCTGACGCTCAAGCCCGATCCCGACAACAAGCTGCGCCTCGAGGAGAAGCTCCGGAAGACCGAAAGCGCCGACGCGAAGAAGTGAGGACGCGCGCCGCGGGGCCCCCCGTGCGCTGCGGGTTGCCGGTTCGGCTGTCGTTTCGGCTGGTTTTCTTCTTAGAAGGTGGATGCGGCAGCGGGCGAGCGGCTCCCGCGCCGAGTGGCGCCGCGGCGCGTGCCGGCGCCGAGGCCGCCCCTCTTCCCCTTTCGAAGAAAATCTTCCTCTTCTTCTCCCGTCCCGTCGCAGCTGGAGGCCTACGAGCGGGCGCGCATCGAAGGCCTGGGATCCCTCCCGCCGCTTCAAGGCTCTGTTCAAGGCCGAGGTCTCGCCGAAGGTCGGCGCCATCGGGCGCGGGTACCTCTCCGTGTGGTGGGACGGGGCGACGGGCTCTCTGGCCTGGCGCGCGTCGGCTCCGATCGCGGGGAGAGGAAGAGGAGGATTTCTTAGAAAGGGAAGAGGGGCGGACAGCGACGCGGGTTTCGTTTCCCCCGTCGCCCGGCCATCTGGCGCCAGGACGACCTCATCGCCTGCATTCTGGGCACGCCGGACGCACCGCCGTCGCCCTCCACCGTCCTCGACGAACAGGGGCGCGTCGTCGAGATGCGCTTCCCGAACGGCGAGGTCGTGACGCTCCAGCCCGGCCCGGGCGTGCCGCACCGGATCGAGGCGAACGGGCCGGACGGCCGAGCCGTCCTGACGCTCGAGAGCTACGGCCCGTGGCCCTCGGGCGAAGAGGTCCCGCCGCTGTGAGCGACGCGCGCGAGGGCCTGAGCGTCACGTCGTTCGCGAAGATCAACCGCGACCTGCGCGTGCTCGGGAAGCGCAAGGACGGCTTTCACGAGCTGGACACCGTGTTCCAGACGGTGGACCTGACGGAAGAAATTCAATTCTTCTTAGAAGGTGAAGAGGGGAGCGGAGCGCGGCAGCCGTCTCGCTGACCATCGAGGGCGCCGAGCTTCCCGCCGACGACAGCAATCTCATCCTCCGGGCCGCGCGCGCCCTCCGCGAGAAGTTCGCGGTGCGCGCCGGCGCCCGCATTCACCTTTCGAAGAAAATCCCCATCGGCGGTGGACTGGGCGGAGGCAGCTCGAACGCGGCTGCGACGTTGAAGGGTCTGTCGGCTCTCTGGAAACTCGATCGCTTCTCCCGCCGATCTCCACGCCATCGCCGCCTCCCTCGGCTCCGACGTCCCGTTCTTCCTCCTCGGCGGCCGCGCCCGCGGCCGCGGGCGCGGCGAGGTCCTGACCCCGCTGCCGGACGGACCGGAGGAGTGGGTGCTCCTCGTCTTTCCGCCCTTTTCCCTTTCCACGGCAGAGGTTTACGCCCGACTGAAGACCCGCTCCTTGACGGGAAGTCCTTCTGCCACTAAAGTTTCCGGCTCCGAGACCGGTGGCGGGCCGGAGCGGAACGATCTCGAGCAGGCGGCGGAATCTCTCCGGGGGGAATTGCGCCGCATCCGGTCCGCGCTCGCGGGAGCCGGCGCGCGCGGCGCCCGGCTTTCCGGGAGCGGCTCGACCGTGTTCGGCACGTTCGGGACGAAAGACGAGGCCACGCGGGCGATGGGATCGCTCGAGGGGCTCAGAAACGAGACGAAGGCGGAGATGGCGATCGTGAAGACCGTTTCCCGGGCCGAGTTCGCGCGTCGCGCGGCTCCGGTCCGGCTTGCGCAACGCGGATGAGCCCCGCCTGCGCGAAAATCCACGCGAGGCTTCCGGATGGGGAGTCGACAAGTGGTAAGTCAGCGGTCTTTGGAACCGCCATTCGGAGGTTCGAATCCTCCCTCCCCAGCCATTTCTCCTGAACGACGATGGACCGCTTCGCATACGGTGAACTGAAGGTCTTCGGCGGCCGGGCCCACCCGGCGCTCACGGGCGAGATCTGCCGCAACCTCGGGCGCGAGGCCGGCCGGGTCACGCTCTACAACTTCTCCGACGGCGAGAACTACTGCCAGATCGACGAGAACGTGCGCGGCGCGGACGTCTTCATCGTCCAGCCCACGGGCCCCCCGGCGAACCACAACATCATGGAACTCCTGATCATGCTCGACGCCTTCAAGCGCTCCTCGGCGTCGCGCGTGACGGCCGTGCTCCCGTACTACGGGTACGCGCGGCAGGACCGCAAGGACAAGCCCCGCGTGCCGATCACGGCGAAGCTGACGGCCGACCTCATCACGGCCGCGGGCGCCGACCGCGCGCTCTGCATCGACCTCCACGCCGCGCAGATCCAGGGCTTCTTCAACATCCCCGTCGACCACCTCTTCGCGGCGCCCGTCCTCCTCGACGCGATCCGCGACTCCAGCCTCGACCCGCTCACGGTCGTCTCGCCCGACGCCGGCGGCGTCGAGCGCGCGCGCGCCTTCGCCAAGCGGCTCGGCGCCGGCCTCGCGATCGTCGACAAGCGGCGCAAGGGGAAGAACGAGGTCGAGGTCCTGCACGTCATCGGCGAGGTCAAGGACCGGAACGTCATCGTCGTCGACGACATCATCGACACCGCCGGCACGCTCATCAACACCGTCATCGCCCTGAAGGACTCGGGTGCGCGCCGCATCTTCGCGGGCTGCGTGCACGCCGTCCTCTCCGGCCCCGCCATCGACCGCATCAACGGCAGCCCGATCGAGCGCATCTTCTGCGCGAACACGCTTCCGCTCGAGGAGAAGCTCGCCCGCTGCCCGCTCCTGACCCCGCTCTCGATCGCCCCGCTCCTCGCCGAGGCGATCCAGCGCATCCACCAGGGAGCCTCCGTCAGCTCGCTCTTCGTCTAGCCACCCGACCAGGACCGCACGCCCGGGAAATCCGTCCCGGACCGTGCGCCCGAAGAAAGGAACCATGCTCCAGGAAAACATCGTCGTCGAAGTCGAAAAGAGGGACGTCACCGGCAAGAACGCCGCGAACCGCCTCCGGGCCCAGGACCAGATCCCCGCCGTGCTCTACGGCGGCGGCAAGGGAATGGACACCTGGTCGCTCCAGGTGCCGCGCAAGACCCTCGCGACCCTCCTGAACAAGGGCCTGCACGGGAACGCGATCTTCAAGCTGCAGCTCAAGGGCACGGACCAGCTGCGGCACGTCATGATCCGCGACCTCACGCTCGACCCCGTCACGCGCGCGATGCTGCACGTGGACTTCGTCCGCGTGCTTCTCGACAAGAAGCTCCGCGTCAAGAGCGACGTCGAGGTCGTGGGCGTGCCGAACGGCGTCAAGAACGCGGGCGGCATCCTGAACATCGTCACGCACGAGGTCCTCATCGAGTGCCTCCCGGCGGACATTCCCGAGACGGTCAAGATCGACGTCTCCGCCATGGAGCTCCACGACTCGTTCCGCGTCGCCGACCTCAAGGTCGGAGACAAGATCAAGGTCCTCGAGAACGCGGACCGCGTCCTCGCGCACGTCGGCGTGCCGAAGGCCGAGGAAGTCGCCGCGCCCGCCGCGGTCGCCGTCGAGGGAGTCGAAGGCGCCGCCGCCACGACCACCGAGCCCGAGGTGATCAAGAAGGGCAAGAAGGAAGAGGAAGGCGCCGAGGCCGCGCCCGCGAAGGGTGCGCCCGCGAAGGCCGAGCCCAAGGCCGAGAAGAAGGAAAAGAAATAGGAACGGACGGCCTCTTCCTCGTGGTGGGACTCGGCAACCCCGGCGACCGGTACTCCGGGACGCGGCACAACGTCGGCTTCGACGTGGTCCAGGCGTTCGCGGAGAGGGCCGCCGGCGGTCCGCCGCGCCTCGACCGGCTCGACTGCCGCGCGCTCACGGGGCGCGTGCGGGTGGGGGACCGCCCCGTCCTCGTCGCCAGGCCCCAGACCTACATGAACGCGTCGGGGGAGTCCGTGAAGGGCCTCGCCGTCAAGTACGACCTTCCCCTGGACGGGCTCGTCGTCGTCTCGGACGACGCCGCGCTGCCCGTCGGCTCGATCCGGATCCGCCGCTCCGGATCCTCGGGCGGCCAGAAGGGCCTTCAGTCCGTCATCGACTGCCTCGGGACGAACGAGTTCCCGCGCCTGCGCCTCGGCGTCCGCGGGGAGAACTTCCAGCCGGGCGAGCCGCTCGACACGTACGTCCTGTCCCGATTCTCGAAGAAGGAGCGCCCTGCTCATCGACGCCGCGATCGACACGGCGTGCGACGCCCTCGGCGTGATCGTCACCGACGGCATCGACGCCGCCATGAACCGTTTCAACCGTCCGTCCGAGGAATCGTCCCCGGCGAACTGATCGTCAACCTTGGCTCGGCACCGGACTTCGGTCCACAGCCGCGCCTCGCGACGGAACACCCGCCGCGATCCAGAAGGAGGAAACCCCGTGGCCACCCCGAACATCCAACGCCAGTACGACATGGTTTTCCTGGTCGTCCCCGAGAAGGACGAGGCCGGCGCCCACGGCGTCGTCGAGGAGTTCCGCAAACTCCTCGTCGACAACGGCGCCACGATCGAGAAGGACGAGACGATGGGCCGCCGCCGGCTCGCCTACACGATCAAGAAGAGGAACGAGGCGACGTACCACAACTTCCTGTTCCGCGGCTCGTCGGCCTGCGTCTCCGAGGTCCAGCGCAAGCTCCGCCTCTCGGAGGACGTCCTGCGTTACCTCACGGTCCGCATCGACGAAGAGGTCAAGCACGGCCTGAAGGTCGCGCGGAACACGAAGCCCCGTCGCCCGCGGCCCGAGATGACGGACGCGCCGTCGGCCGTCGTCCGCCCCTCCCGCCCCTCCCGCCGCCCCCCCCGCCCCCGCGGCCCCCGAGGCCGCGGAAGGGCGCGAGTAGGAGTCTCCGATGGCCGCACCCGTCCGCAAGCCCGCCAAGAAGAAGTTCTTCGTCCGCCGCAAGCGCGTCTGCAAGTTCACGGTCGAGAAGATCGGTTACATCGACTTCAAGGACGTGAAGCTTCTCGCCGGGTTCGTTCCCGAGCGCGCCAAGATCCTTCCGCGCCGCATCAGCGGGACCTCCGCCTTCTACCAGCGCAAGCTCGCCACGGCGATCAAGCGCGCCCGGTACCTGGCGCTGCTCCCGTACGTGTCTGATTAGGAAGTCGTTCTCCGCCTTCTGGGCGGCGCTGGCCGCGGCCGTGACCGCGGCGGCGCCGCCTTTCGGCGTCTTCCTGCTGCCGTTCGCGGCGGGGCGTCTCGGCGTCGCCGCGCTCACGACGGAGCGCATCGCGTGGGGATTCCTGCTGCCCGCGTGCGCCCCGCCGCTCGCGCTCGTCCTCGGCGCGATCCTCGCGCCCGGCGCCGCCGGTCCGGCGTTCGTGATCGCGACGGCGTTCGTGTCGCTGCCGGCGGCAGCCCTCTACGTCACGGGGCAGGGCGGCCTCCGGCGCGACCGCGCGCTCCTCGTCGTCTTCGCGGTGACCGGGATCGGCGCGCTCGCGGCGCTCGTCGGAGCGGACGTCGCGACGGGGCGCGATCCCGGCGAGGTCGCGGCGGCCCGCTGGGCCGCGGCCGTGCCGGAGATGCTCGGCTATTACCGTTCGAGCGGCTGGGGGGAGTCGTCCGTCGCGACGGTCGCGCGGCTCTTCGAGATCCTGCGCGTCATCCTGAGGGACCAGCTGCCGGGAATCGTCCTCGCGATCGCGATGGGGCACGCCGCGCTCGTCGTCTACGGCTTCGCGCGCGCGTCCGGGATCGCCGGGCGCCGACTGGGAGGAGCCCTCCTTCAGCCGCTTCCGCACGCCGCTCGCCGCCGCGGGCCTGTTCGTCCCGGCCGGCCTCCTCGCCGGCGATCGGCGGTCCGGACCTGCGCCGGCCGGCCGTGGACGTCCTGCTGCCGCTCTCCGTCTTGTTTTTTCTGCGCGGGTCTGGCCATAATCCGCGCTCTTCTCGACCGGGGAAGAGCCGGCCTGCTGGGCCGGGCGCTCGTCTACGCGCTGGTCTTTCAGATGCCGTTCCCCTTCCTCCTCGCGCTCGGGGGGCTGTTCGACGAGTTCGTCGACGTCCGGGCGCGGCTCGACCGGGTCCCTCCGGCCGAGGGCGGGCCGCCCGACTTCTGAGGCCCGTCGAAATCACTGAACTCGAAGAACCGAGAGAACCTAGGAGTCCGCGATGAAAGTGGTCCTGACCGACGACGTGAAGGGGCTGGGGCACCGGGGCGACGTCGTGAACGTCGCCGACGGGTACGGCCGGAACTTCCTGCTTCCGAAGACGCTCGCCTACCCGGCGACGCCCGGGAACCTCAAGCGCCTCGAGCAGGAGAAGAAGCGCTACGACGCCCGCGTCGCCAAGGAGAAAGACCAGGCCGAGGCGGTCGCCAAGACCGTCGAGGGAACGAAGATCGTCCTGCACAAGAAGGCGGGCGAGGGCGACCACCTGTACGGCTCGGTCACGGCGGCGGAAGTCGCCGACGGCCTCGCCGCGAAGGGGATCACGATCGACAAGCGCCGCGTCGAGCTCGAGGAGCCCATCAAGCGCCTCGGCACGCACACCGTGCACGTCAAGATCCACAAGGACGTGACGGTCGCCGTCACGTCGAGGTGCTTCCGCTGCACCACTGGCGTGAACCGCAGTCCGAAGAGGACCGAAGAGAAGAATTTCTTAGAAGGTTAAGAGAGAGAACGCCGGCCTGCAGGCGCTGGCGGTCCGTGGCGAGCGCCGCCCCTCTTCACCTTCTAAGAAAATCCCCGGTCCGAAAATCCCCGGTCTTCTCCTCCCGTACAATCGCGACGCGATCTCATGCTGAAAAGCGGCTACTGGCCCGTCTACGGGTCCGACGAATCGGGCGCGCACGGCCGGGTGCATCCACTCGTCCCGCTGAACCGCCGCGTCCGCTCGATCGGCATGCCGCTGGTCGCCGTCATGGCGTACGCCCAGATCGGCGCCGAGCGGCCGGGCCCCGTCCTCTGGGTCGCGCTCCTCGCGACGGCGTTCGTGTGGCCGCAGCTCGCCTGGCTCGTGTCGTCGCGCTCTCCGGACGGCAAGCGCGCCGAGCTTCGGAACCTCCTCATCGACTCGTTTCTCGTCGGCGCGTGGGCCGCCGAGATGCTCTTCGGCCTCTTCCCGGCGGCCGTCATCGTCAGCGCCATCACGACCGCCTGCCTCAGCGTCGGCGGACCGCCGCTGTTCCGCAGGGCGCTCGTCGCGGTGCTGGTCGGGGCGGTCCTCGTCGGGCTCTCGACCGGATTCGAGGTGTCTCTCGGGTCTTCGGTCGTGGCGAGCGGCATCTGCCTCGTCTGCCTCTTCCTGTTCATGTCGGTTTTCGGTCTCGACTCCTACGTCCAGACGCGCCGCGTGATCCGCGCGCGCAAGGAGGTCGCCGAGCAGCACGCCATGATCCGCGACCAGGTCCGGATCATCGAGCGCGCGCTCCAGGCGGCGCTCGACGCCAACGAGGACGCGAAGGCCGCCGACGCGAGCAAGAGCGCGTTCCTGGCGAACATGAGCCACGAGCTCCGCACGCCGCTCAACGCGATCCTCGGGTACAGCGAGATCCTGACCGAAGACGCCCGCGCGGCGGGTCAGACGGCGATCGTCGCCGACCTCGACAAGATTGCGACCGCGGGCCGCCACCTCCTCGGGCTCATCAACGAGGTCCTCGACCTCTCGAAGCTCGAGGCCGGAAAGACGCGCCTCCACTTCGAGACGTTCGACATCGCGCAGGCGGTCGCCGACGTCGTGACGACGGTGCGCCCCGTCGTCGAGCGGAACGGCAACCGCTTCGAGATCGTGTGCCCTCCCGGGATCGGCGAGATGCGCGAGGACACCCTGAAGGTCCGCCAGGTCCTCCTGAATCTCCTCGCGAACGCGGGGAAGTTCACGAAGCAGGGCGTCGTCACGCTCGAGGCGGGACGCGCGACGGCGAACGACGGCGACTGGGTCGTCTTCCGGGTGCGGGACACCGGCATCGGCATCCCGGCCGAGACGCAGGCGCGCCTCTTCGAGCCCTTCGTACAGGCAGACGCGGGGACGCAGAAGAAGTACGGCGGCACGGGCCTGGGCCTCGCGATCTCGCGCAAGCTGTGCCAGCTCATGGGCGGCGACGTGACGCTCGAGAGCGAGCCGGGGCGCGGGTCGACGTTCACGGTCCGGCTGCCCGTCCTCGAGACCGAGGACGTCGAGGCGTCCGGCGTGAGGCCGAACATGCGCCGCGGGAGCGGCGTCATGCGCGCCCTGACGGAGCCGCTGCAGCTGCCGGTCGCCCTCGTCGTCGACGACGATCCCGTCGAGCGCGAGCTCATGGAGAGGATCTGCGGGCGCGAGGGCTTTTCCGTCGTCGCCTGCGGCGACGGCGAAGAGGCCCTCAGGCTCGGACGGGAGCTCAGGCCGCACGTGATCATCCTCGACATCGTCATGAAGGGCATGGACGGCTGGCAGGTGCTCGAGGCGCTGAAGGCCGATCCCGCGCTCGAGCGCATCCCCGTCGTCGTCGTCTCCATCCTGGACGAGCGGGACCGCGGGCTCTCCCTCGGGGCGCACGCCTATTTCGTGAAGCCCGTGAGCCACGAGCGGCTCGCGACGCTCTTCTCGCGGCTCCGGAGCAAACGGGCGTCGTGACGGACCCCGCGCCTGTCCGGCTCGAGATGTCCGGGACGACGACGCCCGAGACGCTCGAGGCGATCCAGGCGTTCGTGCTCGAGGGCTGCCGGCGCGCCGGCGCCGACGAGGCGGCGGCGTTCGACCTGCGCCTCGCCGTGGACGAGGCCTGCACGAACGTCGCGACGCACGGCTACGCGGGCCGCGGGCCGGGGCCCATCGGCGTCGTCTTCGAGTCCGACGGGACGCGCATGCGCGTGACGATCACCGACCGGGGCGTGGCGTTCCGGCCCGAGCGCGTGGAGGCGCCCGACCTCGCGGCCGAGGCAGAAGAGCGTCCGCTCGGCGGACTGGGCTGGCACCTGATCCGACAGGTGACGGATGAGATCGCGTATCATTCCGGCGGCGATTCGGCGAATCGTCTCGTTCTGGGGCGACGGCTGAGGGGCTGAAGGGGGATTCCAATGGAGATCACGGCGGACACCCGCACGGACGTGACGGTCGTGTCGATCTCGGGCACCGTCGACAGCGGGACGGCGGTCGCGCTTGCATCGTCGCTGCGCACTCACGCGGAGAACGGCGGCTCGCATCTCGTCGCCGACCTCGCGCGTGTCGACTACATGAGCAGCGCCGGCCTGAGGGCCCTCCTCGAGACGGTGAAGGAGACACGCCAGCGGGGAGGCGACCTTCGCCTCGCGAGCGTCCAGCCCAACGTCCTCCGCGTCCTCGACCTCTCGGGCTTCACGAAGATCCTCAAGGTCTTTCCGGACGTGGACGCGGCCGCGGCCAGCTTCGCGGCGTGAACGGGGGAGACCGAACGTGTCGACGGCCGCGGTGACTCCCAGGGGTGTCGCTCTCGTCATCGGGTCCGGCAGCGTCAAGTGCGCGGCCGCGCTCGGCCTCATGAAGGTGCTGCGGCGCGAGGGCATCCCGATCGACCTCGTCGTCGGCTGCAGCGGCGGGAGCCTCTACGCCGCCCTGATCGCCCTCGGGATCGACGTCGGCGAGGCGGAGGAGATGACGAAGCGGCTCTGGACGCGGGCGCTCACGAAGAAGCGCGCCTGGAAGGCCCCGTTTCGCGTCCTCTTTCCGCGCCTCTTCGGATTCTCGGAGAAGTTCGGTCTCGTCGACGACCGCCTCATCCTCGCCCGCCTGCGCGACGCGTTCGGCGAGAAGAAATTCTCGGACGCGAGGATCCCGCTGTACCTCACGGCGACGGACTTCTGGAACGGCGAGCAGGTCGTGATGTCCGAGGGCGGGCTCGTGGACGCGATCCGCGCGAGCATCGCGATCCCGTACGTGTTCGAGCCCTGGAAGGTGGGGGACAGGGTCCTCCTGGACGGGTTCCTCTCGGATCCGATGCCCGTCGGCGTCGCGATCCGCGAGGGCGCGGGCGTGATCGTCACGATGGGATTCGAGAGCCCGTACCAGACGCGGGTGAACGGCATCCTCCGGTTCGCGTTCCAGCTCTCGAGCATCAACTCGAACAACCTCCTCCGGTCGAACTACTCGTTCCACAACCTCGCGCACCACAGCGAGATCCTCCCCATCGTGCCCGTCTTCAAGGAAGCCATTCACCTCTTCGACACCGACAAGATCCCCGCGGTGATCGCGGAGGGCGAGCGGGCAGCCGAGGAGCTCGTGCCGCAGCTGCGTCGGCTCCGCGGGGCCGCGGCCTGAGACCGGCGTGACGGCGGCGGGCCGCCCCGCCCGCCTCCTCGTCGTGGACGACGTGGAGGCGAACCGGGACCTCCTCGCGCGCCGGCTGACGCAGCAGGGCCACGAGGTCGAGATGGCCGTGAACGGGCGCGAGGCGCTCGACGTCCTGCGCTCCGGCAGGGACTTCGACCTCGTCCTCCTCGACGTCATGATGCCGGAGCTCGACGGTTACCAGGTCCTCGAAGCCCTTCGCGCGGACCCGGTCCTCCGGTCGCTCCCGGTCATCATGGTCTCCGCGGTGAACGAGATCGAGAGCGTCGTCCGATGCCTCGAGGCGGGCGCAGAGGACTACCTGCCGAAGCCGTTCAACCCGGTGCTCCTGCGGGCGCGGGTCGGGTCCTCGCTCGAGAAGAAGAGGCTGCGGGACCGTGAGCGCCTCCACGCGAAGAGCCTCGAGCGCGAGCTGGAGATCGGACACGACATCCAGCAGTCGTTCCTGCCCCGGTCCCTTCCGGTGGCGCCGGGCTGGGAGATCGCGGCCCGCCTCAAGGCCGCGCGCCGGGTCGGCGGCGACTTCTACGACGCGTTCGTCCTGCCGGGCGGCGGGATCGGGCTCGCGGTGGGCGACGTCTGCGACAAGGGCGTCGGCGCGGCCCTGTTCGTGGCCCTCGTGCGCACGCTCCTGCGCGCGACGGCCGAGCGCCTCGCGGCCGACCATCCGGACGATCCCGAGCGCGTCGTGCACGGGCCCGTGACGCTCACGAACGAGTACGTCGCGCGGACCCACGGCGACACGAACATGTTCGCGACCCTGTTCTTCGCCGCTCTCGACCCGGCGACCGGCTCCCTCGTCTGGATCAACGCCGGGCACGAGCCGCCCTATCTCCGGAGGACGTCGGGGCCGCTCGAGCGGCTCGAGCCGACCGCGGGCGCGGTGGGACTGATGCCGGACTCCGTGTTCGGCATCGGACGGGCGACGCTCGCGCCGGGAGACACGCTGCTCGCGTTCACGGACGGCGTGACCGACGCGCGGGACCCCGAGGGCCTCCTGTTCGGCCCGGAGCGCCTCGACGCGCTCGTCGCGGAGTGCGAAACGGGCGCGGCGGATCTCGTGGCGAGGATCGAAGCGGCGGTCGACGCGCACGCGCGCGGCGCCGAGCCCGCGGACGACGTCGCGCTTCTGGCGGTCCGCCGGGCGCTCCCGTAAGATCGAGACACGCTCTCATGACGATCGCCGCCGGGACCCGTCTCGGGCCCTACGAGGTCCTCGCCCCGCTCGGCGCGGGGGGGATGGGAGAGGTCTACCGGGCGAGGGACCCGCGCCTGAACCGCGAGGTCGCGGTAAAGGTATTGCCGGGAGATCTCCTGGAAGGTGAAGAGAGGCGGGCGCGCTTCGAGCGCGAGGCGAACCTTCTTGCCAGCCTGAACCATCCGGGGATCGCCGCCATCTATTCCTTCGAAGAAATCCCCTCTTCCTCCCCTTCTCTTCGTCTCTTCCCGCTTCTCGTCATGGAGCTGCTCGAGGGCGAGACGCTGCGCGCGCGCCTCGCCGGCGGCGCGCTGCCCGTGAGGAAAGCGGTCGACTACGCGGCCCAGATCGCTCGCGGCCTCGCGGCCGCGCACGGCAAGGGCGTCGTCCACCGCGACCTCAAGCCCGAGAACCTCTTCGTCACGAAGGACGGGCGGGTCAAGATCCTCGACTTCGGGCTCGCGAAGCTCGTCGAGCCGGTCGGCGGCTCCGGCGCGACGAACCTGCCGACGCAGTCGAAGGGGACGGAGCCGGGCGCCGTCCTCGGGACGATCGGGCTACATGTCGCCCGAGCAGCTCCGCGGCCTGCCGGCGGACCATCGGACGGACCTCTTCAGCTTCGGCGCCGTCCTCTACGAGATGCTCTCGGGCAAGAAGGCGTTCCGCGGCGACACGGCCGCCGACACGGTGTCGGCGATCCTGCGCGAGGACCCGCCGGAGCTCTCCGCGACGAACCGGACGATCCCGCCCGCGCTCGAGCGCATCGTGCGCCACTGCCTCGAGAAGAGCCCCGACGAAAGGGCGCACTCCGCGCACGACCTCGCGTTCGACCTCGAGTCGCTCTCGACGGCGTCCTCGGGCACCGCGGCGGCGTCGGTTCCCCGGATCGCGATCCGGCGGCCTCGTCCCGCACGCTCCTCGCGGCCGCGGTGTGCCTCGGGGCGGGCGTCCTCGGGGGACGGCTGCCTCTGGAAGAGAGCCGCCGGACGCGCCGCCGACGTTCCACCGGCTCACGTTCCGGCGAGGGAACGTCCTGAGCGGCGCGCTTCGCGCCGGACGGCCGGACGATCGTCTACGGCGCGGCGTGGGGCGGGAGCGTCGTCCGAGGTCTTCACGGTGAGGACCGAGGGGCCCGAGTCGCGGCCTCTCGGCCTGGCGAACGCCAGCGGTCCTTGCCGTGTCTCGTCCACCGGCGAGCTCGCGATCCTGACGCGCGAAGACATGAACGACGTCGGCAGGTGGGGCACGCTCGCTCGCGGGTGCCGCTCTCGGGCGGCGCGCCGCGGCCGCTCCTCGAGGAGGTCACGGACGCGGACTGGACGCCGGACGGCAAGGACCTCGCGGTGATCCGGAACCGGACAGCGGGGGGCGGCGCATCGAGCTGCCTGCCGGGAAGGCCCTCTACGACTCGCCGAAGAGGAGCGTGCTCCTGCGGGTCTCGCCCGGACGGCTCGAGGGTCGCGTTCGCCGAGTTCGGGGACGACAGGCGGCTGCTGCGCGTCGTGGACCGCGCGGGAAAGGTCCGGACGCTCGCCGGAGCCGATGGCCGTCTTCTCGGGACGCTTCGCGTGGACCGCGTCGGGCCGGGAGATCTGGTACTTCGGAGGAACGGACCGGAAGGACGCCGCGCTTCGCGCCGTGGACCTTTCGGGGCGGACCGGACGATTTACCGGTCGACGGGTTACCTCTTCGTCCACGACGTCTTCCCGGACGGCCGGATGCTGCTCGAGCATGCGGTCGAGCCTGCGCGGTCTCATGTTCGGCCGGGCGGCCGACAGGACGGAAGACGGAGCTCGCGTGGTTCGACGGTTCGCAGGTCACGCGACGTGGCCGCGGGCGGCGGCGCGGTCCTGTTCAACGAGAGCGGCGAGGCGCTCGGCGGCAGGTCGCAGGCCTTCTTCCGAAGGACGGACGGATCGCCGGCGGTGCGCCTCGCGGACGGCGAGGCCCTCGCGATTCTCGCCGGACGCGGCGCGCGTCCTCCTGCGAACGGGCGGCGGCCTGACGATCGCGCCGGTGGGCGCGGGGACGCCGGCTCCCGGTGGCGCTCGGGACCCGTGGCCGAGGTCGCGACCGCGAGCGTTCTTTCCCGGACGGCAGGACGGATCCTCCTCCACGGATCCGAGAAGGGGAAGCCGCCGCCGGTACTGGATCGTCGATCCGCCGGCTCCTCCGCGCGCGATCTCGCCGGAGGGCATGCTCGGGGCCGCGAACCTTCTGTCCCCCGACGGCCGATCGGTCGCTCTGCTGGTCCGCCGACACGTCCGTCATGTCGATCCTTCCGATCGACGGAGGGCCCGTTCGTCCGCTCACCGGGACCGAGCACGACGACGTGATCGGGATGGACCGCCGACAGCCGGGCGCTCTACTCCCGCGCGAACCCGGGGCCAGGGACGCGAGATCTACACGCTCGACGTGAGCACGCTCGCGCGCAAGCCGTGGAAGGACCTGACGCCGCCCGACCCGGCGAGCGTCACGCACGTTCCCGCGTTCGTGTTCGCGCGCGGACGGCTCCGCGTACGCCTACACGTACCGGCGCGTCCTCACGTCGGACCTCTACGTCGTCGAAGGCCTGAAGTGAGCCGTCAGCCCGGCGGGCCGCCGTCTTTCGGGGCCGCTTCGGAGCGGCGCCGCGAGCTTCGGGGCGTCCGTGATCGTGACCTCTTCGCCCTTCGTCTCGCCGCGCTTCGGCGCGTAGATGGCGCGCTGGAGGTATTGCGGGAGGTTCGCGACGGCGTGCGGCTGGTCGCCGCACATCTCGGTCGGCTGCGTCCCGTTGACGAACGCCATGAGGACGGTCTTCGTGCAGCTCGGCGTCGCGCGGTAGCCGGTCGCCTCGTCGACCGGCACGAGGACGATGCCGGGCGGCGTCTCGAAGTCGTCGGCCGCCGACACGACGCCCGCCTCCTTCATCTTCTCGACGATCTTCATGAAGATCGGGAGCGCGACCTCGGCGCCCTGCGCGTGGGTGCCGCCCGCGAGGGGCCTTCGCGTGTCGTGGCCGACCCAGATCGCGATCGTGTGCTTCGGCGTCATCCCGATGAACCACGCGTCCGAGTACTCGTTCGTCGTGCCGGTCTTGCCCGCGATGTTCAGCCCGAGCTTCGCGGCCGTCGCCCCCGTGCCGCGCTGCGCGACGCCCCGCATCATCGAGAGCAGGACGTAGGCCGAGGCGGGCGACGTCGCCTCCTTCGGCTCGGGGGTCCACTGTTCGAGCGTGACCCCGTCCGCGTTGCGGATCTTCTCGATGAAGGCCGGCTTGTAGACGAGGCCGCCCGCGGCGACGGACGCGTACGCGGAGGCCATCTCGAGGGGCGTGACCTCGAAGGCGCCGAGCGCGAGAGACGGGTAGGCGAGGAGGGTCTGGCGGATCCCGAGCCGGCGGGCCGTGTCGATGACCTTCTTCGTCCCGACGAGCAGGTCGACGCGCACGGTCGCGAGGTTGATCGAGTGCTCGAGCGCGTACTGGTACGTGATGATCCCGTGGTACTCGCGCTCGAAGTTCTGCGGCTGCCAGGGCTCCTGCTTCGGGTCGATCGTGATCGAGATCGGCGCGTCGAGGACCGTGTCGGCGGGCGTGAACCCCTGCTCGATCGCCGTCAGGAAGACGACGGGCTTGAAGGCCGAGCCGACCTGCCGCAGGGCCTGGACGGCGCGGTCGAACTTCGAGCGGTTGAAGTCGTAGCCGCCGACGAGCGCGCGCACGGCGCCGGTCCCGTTCTCGAGGATCACGGCCGCCCCCTCGACGTTCGGGTCCTGCGCGACGATCGTCTCCGGCTTGCCCGCGTCGTTCACGAACGACTCGATCTGGATCACGTCGCCGCGCGAAACCGCCTTCGCGGGGCTCGACGCGCGCGTCCACGCGAACGCCGACGCGGGGAGCATGAAGCGCTTGTCGCCGACGCGTACCTCGGCGCCCGCCTTCGTGGCCGACAGCACCACCGCCGTGAGGACGTCGTGCGAGGAGCCCGACGTGCCGTCGGACCACGAGGGGTCCTTCCACGTGTCGACGTCGAGGCCCTCGGCGACGAGGTTCCGCGGCTTGCGGAAGCCGGCGCGCCGGTCCTGGCGCCTCAGGCCCCAGCGCAGCGCGTCCTCGGCCCAGCGCTGGAACCGCGGGTCGAGCGTGGAGTCGACGCGCAGGCCCTCGCGGTAGAGCTCGGACTCGCCGTACTGCTTCTCGAGGTACTGGCGGACCTCCTCGCAGAAGTACGGCCCCACCGTGGACTCGCGGGTCCCCTTCGAGACCTCGATCGGGGTCGCCGCCGCGGCCGCGCGCTGCGCCTCGGAGATGTATCCCTCGTCGCGCATCCGGCGGAGGACGAAGTCGCGGCGCGCCTTCGCGGCGGGGGCGTTGCGCACGGGGGAGTAGTACGCGGGGCGCTGGATGATGCCCGCGAGGAGCGCCGCCTCGGGCAGCGTGAGCGCCCTCGCGGCGTGGCCGAAGTACCAGCGCGAGGCGGCCTCGACGCCGTAGTTCCCGTGTCCGAACGGGATCTGGTTCAGGTACATCGTGAGGATCTGGTCCTTCGAGTACTGCCGCTCGATCTCGACGGTCAGGAACGCCTCGTTCACCTTTCGGGCGATCGTCTTCTCGGGCGAGAGGAAGACGGCGCGCGCGAGCTGCTGCGTCAGCGTCGAGGCCCCCTGGGACATCCGGCGGGTCGCGATGTCCTTCAGGAGGGCGCCTCCGATCCGCACGAGGTCGATCCCGCTGTGATCGTAGAAGCGGGCGTCCTCGGCGGCGAGGAGGGCCTTGACCATGGTGTCGGGGATGTCCTTGCGGTCGACGAGGACGCGGCGCTCGATCGCGAATCGCGCGATCGTCGAGCCGTCGGCGCCCCGGATCTCCGTCACGATGTCGGGCCGGTACGTCGCGAGCTCGGAGACCTTCGGGATCCGGATCGCCCGCGAAAGGCCGTACCCGGCGGCGACGCCGAGGCCCGCGACGAGGAGGACGGGGACGAGAAGGACGGCGAGGGCCGCGACGCGGCGTGCGCTCACGGCCCATTCTCGCACGCGGGAAACGCGTGGTACCGTCTCCGGACCGCGGAGGATGCCTTGCCCGAAAGCTCACCGCCTCCCGTGCCGGCGCCGCAGATCCCGAAGCTTCCGACGACCCTGCCGTTCGAGGACGAGGCCGGCCGTGCGCGCCGCGCCGGGTGCCTGAAGTGGGGCCTCGTCGGGTGCGCCGGGGCGTCCGTTCTCGTGATCGTCGGGATGCTCTTCGTCCTGTCGAACGCGAAGAAGCTCATGGGCCTCGCCTTCGAGAAGATCGGCGACCAGGTCGTCGCCGCGGCCGACGCCCGAGGTGACGCCCGCCGAGAAGGAGCGCTTCCGGGCGAGCCTCGCCGCGTTCGCCGAGCGCGCGAAGTCGGGGACGGTGAAGCCCGCGGTCGTGCAGGCCTGGCAGGCGAAGGTGTCGGGAGCGATCGCGGACGGCCGCGTCACGGGAGACGAGATCCGGAGCCTCACGATGTGGCTCGACACGTCCGGCGCCGCGCCCCCTCCGGCTCCGGCGAAGTAGTTCCGTGACGGACTTCCAGGTCCTCTCCCCGCTCACGCCGCAGGGCGACCAGCCGCGCGCGATCGAGCAGCTCGTCGCGGGCTTCCGCGAGGGGAAGGAGAAGCAGGTCCTCCTCGGCGTCACGGGCTCGGGCAAGACGTTCACGATGGCGAAGGTCGTCGAGGCGCTGAACCGCCCGACGCTCGTCCTCTCGCACAACAAGACGCTCGCGGCGCAGCTCTACCAGGAGTTCCGCTCCTTCTTCCCGAGGAACCGCGTCGAGTACTTCGTCTCGTACTACGACTACTACCAGCCCGAGGCCTACGTCCCGCAGTCGGACACGTACATCGAGAAGGAAACCCAGATCAACGACGAGATCGACAAGCTGAGGATCGCGGCGACGGCCGCGCTCTTCGAGCGGCGCGACGTCCTCATCGTCGCGTCCGTCTCGTGCATCTACGGCCTCGGCAGCCCCGAGTCGTTCGGCAAGATGGCGATCGAGATCGAGAAGGGCGCCCGGTACGGGATGACGTGGTACCTCAAGCGCCTCGTCGAGGCGCAGTACGAGCGCACGAACCTCGACCTTTCCCGCGGGACGTTCCGCGTGCGCGGCGACGTGCTCGACGTCGTCCCGTCGTACGAGGACCTCGGCCTGAGGGTCGAGTTCTTCGGGGACGAGATCGAGCGGATCACCCGCTTCGAGATCGTGACGGGCCGGAACGTGGGCGAGATCCCGCGCTTCGAGCTCTTCCCGAAGTCGCACTACGTCACGCCCGAGGAGATCCGCAAGCGCGCGCTCGGGTCCATCGAGGCCGAGCTCGTCGTCCGGCTCGCGGAGCTGCAGGCCCAGGGCAAGCTCCTCGAGGCCCAGCGCCTCGAGCAGCGGACGCGGTTCGACCTCGAGATGATGCGGGAGATCGGCTACTGCGCCGGGATCGAGAACTACTCGCGCCACCTCTCCGGCCGAAAGCAGGGCGAGCCGCCGCCGACGCTCCTCGACTACTTCCCGTCCGACTACCTCACGATCGTCGACGAGAGCCACCAGACGATCCCGCAGGTGCGCGCGATGTACCACGGCGACCAGTCGCGCAAGGGGACGCTCGTCGAGTACGGCTTCCGGCTCCCGTCCGCGCTCGACAACCGCCCTCTCAAGTTCGAGGAGTGGCTCGAGCGGACGGGCCAGAGACTCTTCGTCTCGGCGACGCCCGCGGCGTACGAGCTGCAGGAGACGGGCGGCGAGGTCGTCGAGCAGGTGCTGCGCCCGACGGGCCTCCTCGACCCGCCGATCGTCGTGCGGCCCGTGAAGGGGCAGGTGGACGACCTCCTCACGAGCGTGAAGGAGCGGACGGCGAAGAACGAGCGCACGCTCGTCACGACGCTGACGAAGCGCATGGCCGAGGACCTCACGAACTACTTCCTCGAGCTCGGCGTGCGCGTGCGGTACCTCCACAGCGACGTCGAGACGCTCGAGCGCGTCCAGATCGTGGGCGACTTCCGCCGGGGCGTCTTCGACGTCCTCGTGGGCGTCAACCTCCTGCGCGAGGGCCTCGACCTCCCGGAGGTCTCGCTCGTGGCGGTCCTCGACGCGGACAAGGAGGGGTTCCTGAGGTCCGAGACGTCGCTCATCCAGACGGCCGGCCGCGCGGCGCGCAACCTGAACGGCATCGTCGTCTTCTACGCGGACAGGATCACGGACTCGATGAAGCGCGCGATCAGCGAGACCGAGCGCCGGCGGAAGATCCAGGGCGACTGGAACGCCGAGCACGGGATCGTGCCCGAGACGATCGTGAAGTCGCTCGACTCGCCGCTCCTCCAGATGGCGGAGCTCGACTACCTCGAGCCCAGCCGCCTCGACCGCCGTCCGAAGGCCAAGGACGCGCCCTCCCTCGACCGCGAGATCGCGGACCTCGAGAAGGAGATGAAGGTCGCGGCCAAGGAGCTGGAGTTCGAGAAGGCCGCGCAGCTGCGCGACCGGATCCGCGAGCTGCGGCAGATGAAGCTGTTCTGACGTCCGGTTGACGGGCGAGGGACCACCCGACAGAATCGCACAAGAAACATGAGAGCCAATTTGGCTTTGTGTCTCCTTCTCACGGCGCGCGCGCTGTCGGCGGGGGAGATCACGGGCCGTATCATGTTCGACGACCGGCCGGTTGCGGGCGTCACGGTTTCGGCGCTCCCCGTCGAGTCCCCTTCCGAGCAGATGCGCCGGGAGGCCCGGCGCGAGCCGAGGCCGGGTGCGATCGCAAAGGCCGTGACCGACAAGAAGGGCGAGTTCCGGCTCTCCTTCGACGCTCTGCCCGGGGCCTCCGACCGCCTCGTCGCCCTTGCCTACGCCGGGCCGGGCCTCGCGTCGTCGTGGGTGGGCGGCCGGTACGATCCCACGGACGTCGATGACGTCGGCGAGGTGACCGCGCGGAAGGGCATGCCCCTGTCGGGCCGCGTCGCGGACGCCGCGGGACGGCCCGTCGCGGACGCGGAGGTGGACCACCCGACGGGTCCGGACTCGGTGCGTACCGGGCCGGACGGGCGCTTCTCCATCGAGGGTGCGGCCGAGAGCGGGAACGACCTCGAAGTCTCGAAGCCGGGTTTCACGACGGTCAAGGTCGTGGGTGTGCGCGGCGGCCGGTCCGATGTTTCCGCCGTCCTGAGCCCGGCACTCCCGATCGTGGGGATCGTGGTCGCGGCCGACGGCACGCCCGTTGCGGGCGCCGCCGTCCGCGTCGACGGCCGGGAGTTCCGGGCGAGTTCCGAGACGGACGCCGCGGGGCGGTTCCTCGTCGCCGCCTTCGGGCCGGGACGGGTGACCGTCCTCGCGGACGGCGGCGAACGCGGTGTCCGGGAGGCGACGGGCGTCGCGCTCCCGCGGCCGGAAGACGAGGAACTGCGTCTCGTTCTCGCGCCGGCGCACGGCTTCACGGGGCGGGTCGTCGACGCCGTGACGCGAAGGCCCGTGCCGCGGGCCGTCGTCGACGTCCTCGCCGGCAGGCTCCGGTTCTGGACGCGCGCGGGCGCCGACGGCTCGTTCACGCTGAAGCCCGCTCCGTCTGGGGACTTCCGGCTGTCCTCCACGGCGCCCCGGTACGTGACGGCGGTGCGTCCGGTCGCGCGGGCGGAGGCTGCCGGCAAGCCGGTCGAAGTCCTCCTCCGCCCGGCGGCCGCCCTTTCCGGGCGCGTCGTCGACGAGCAACGGCGCCCCGTCGCGGGGGCGAGGGTGCAGGCGTGGGACCCCGAAGTGCGAACGATTCTCGTGCCTCCGCCCACTGCACGGACGGCGCAGGACGGATCGTTCACGCTGCGCCGGGTTCCGGCGTCCGCGACGCTCAGGGTCGCCGCTACCCATCCCGACTTCGAGCCGCTCACGCTCGGCGACCTCGGGCTCAGGCCGGGCGACGCACGCACCGGCCTCGCCCTCACGCTCCGGCGCGGCGCGGTCGTCACGGGCGTCGTGACCGCGGGCGGCGAGCCGCTTGCGGCCGTTCACGTCTCGCTGTCGCCGGCCCGCTCGGCGCAAGGCACGCCGCCACGCACCCTTGCGGGACCGCAATGGAGCTGGCCGCGCGCGACGACGGGTGTGGACGGCCACTTCCGGATCGCCGGCCTCTCTCCCGGCGACTATTCCGTAGACGTCAGGAAGGTGGGCTACGCACACGAGGCCCGGGAGACGGCCGTCTCCGAGGGCCGGGGGCCGGATCCCTTCACGATCGCCCTCGAGCCGGAGGCCCTGGTCTCCGGGCGCGTCGTGGGAAAGAAGGGAGGAGCCGTCCCGTCGCAGAACGTGTCGGCTCAGGCCGTCGACGGCGGCGCTCGCAGCTACGGCTCGGGCCGGTCGGCGGCGGACGGATCGTTCCGGCTGGAGGGCCTCAAGAAGGGCGTGGCCTACAACCTCTTCGTCTGGGGAACGGGCTCGAACGCTCCGAAGGCGACCGTGACCCCGCCCGCCGAGGGCGTCGAGCTCGTCGTCACGGGCGCGGGCCGCCTCGCGGGCCGCGTCGTCGACCCGGGCGGCCGTCCCGTGACGGACTATCAGGTGGCGGCTCAGTCCGATCGGTCGGCCAGCTCTTCGGGCTGGATCAACGCCGTGCGGCAGGACGTCTCGTCCGAGAACGGGGAGTTCGCGCTCGAGAACGTCCCGGCCGCGCTCCTCGAGGTCCGGGTCGTCGCGAAGGGCTACCAGGTCGCGCGCGTCGGGGGGATCGCCCTCGAGGAGGGCGAGTCCCGGACGGGCGTCGAGGTGCGTCTCGCGCGCGGTGCGGCGCTGAAGGGGCGCGTCGTCGAGTCGCGCGGCGGAGCGCCTGTCGCAGGCGCGGAGGTGATCGCCGAGTCCGCGGCGTCGCGGGCGACGGCGGACTCCGACGGCGCATTCGAGTTCGACGGCATCGCCCCCGGGAAGGTGCGCGTGACGGCGACGTCTCCCGACTTCGTCTCGACGACGGAGACCGTCGAGGTCGGCGAGGCGGGAGGAACGGTCGAGCTGAAGATGTCGCCCGGAGCGTCGGTCTCCGCGGTCGTCGTCTCGCCCGGAGGCGAGCCGGTGCCGGGCGCCGAGGTGGCGCTCGCGCCAGCGGGGCAGTCCTGGAGCAGCACGAAGGGTGTCAGCGGGCCTGACGGGCGCGTCCGCTTCGCCCACCTCGTCCCGGGACGCTTCACGCTGACGGCGGGGAGCGCGGGGCGCCGATCGAAGCCCGTCGACGTCGACGCTCGAGGCCGACCAGGTCCGCGACGACGTGCGCATCGTGATGGGCGGGGGCGCGACCGTCGTCATGACGATCACGGGCGTCTCGCCCGAGGAGAGGCGGCAGCTGAGCGCCGGAGTGGGCGGACGAGGATACGTCGCCGCGCAGGAGCTGCCGGACGGCCGGTTCGAGGCGCGCGACGTCCCCCCGGGCCGCGGGCAGGTCTACGCGCGCACCGGGAACTTCGACGCTCCTCAGGCGCGGAGCGTGGCCCGGCCCATCGACGTGCCCGAGGAAGGCACGCTCGACGTCGAGGTGCCGTTCGACGCGGGATTCACACTCACCGTCCACGTCGTGAAGGACGGCCAGGGAGCCGAGGGCATGTACGTGTTCGCACGGCCGGCGGCGGCCGATACCGCGACGCTTGGGCAGGGTGTGACGGACGCTTCCGGGTCGGCCCGTCTCACGGGACTCAAGGCGGGGAAATACGAGGTCAACGCCTACTCCCAGTCGACCGGAGCGCAGGCCCCGCAGCAGAGGGTCGATCTCGCTGGCGACCAGACACTCGAGATCGCGCTGCCCTCGGGCCGCCTCGCGGGGCGCGTCGTCGCCTCGGGCACGCAGCAGCCTCTCGCCGACGCGATGCGTGATCCGTGAAGGCCCCGGCGTCCGACCGCTCGAACAACGTGACGCACAACGCGACCACGGACGACGCGGGCCGCTTCCGGCTGGACGGACTCGAGGAGGGTCCCTTGACCGCAACGACGACGCGGAAGGGCTACGTCGTCGACACGCGGACCGTCGCGGCCGATGCATCCGACGATCTCGTGATCGAGCTCGTGCGCGGCGACGGTCTCGACGTCACGGGCCGCGACGGCCTGCTCGGAACGCCGCTCTCGTCCTTCTTCTCGCGCGTCTTCGATGCCGGCGGCGCCGAGGTCGTCAACGCGGGTGTCCGGCTCGACAGCGCGGGGCGCGGCGAGATCCCGTCGCTCAAGCCGGGCACGTACACGATCGTGGCCGGCAGCTGGACGGGGTACGCGCCGGTGACGTTCGAAGGAGTCTCCGTCCCGGGCCCCGCCCTCGCCGTCGCGCTCACGCCTGGGGGAACGCTCGACGTCGACGTCGCGCCGGAGAAGCTCAAGGCCGGGCCGCTGGCGTGCGTCGTGACGGGCCCGCGGGGGCGCCTCGGGTTCCGGATCTGGGGAAACCGAGGAGAGCTCCCGCTCTCCTCGTCGTCGGCGAGCCTCGCGAATTTCCCGCCGGTCGCGGGCACGCTGACGTGCCCCGGCTCGTCGCCCGTCCCGTTCACCGTGCCCGAGGGCGGAACGGCCCACGTCGCAGTTCGGTGACGCGGGACGCGCCGATCGCGATCAGGTAGCCGGGACACGGGCCGCGGGACTAGACTCGAGACGAGGTCTCAGATGAAAAGAGCACCGGGGCTCGCCCTCACGGCGGCGATCGTACTTGTGGCGGGCGGGCGGCTCGATGCCCAGGGCGGTGCGTCGTCCGTGACGCTCGACAAGGCGGCGCTCGCCGCGGAGGTCAAGAACGACCAGCGGGTGATGCTCTCGCCCGGGGCCGGGAAGCGCTTCCTCTGGGTCACCGCGACGCTGTCCGGCGCGCCGCAGGACGTGGACCTCACGAAGGTCGTCCTCGCGGCCGGCCCGGAGAAGCTCGCGCTCCTCGGAGTCGACAGCGCGTGGGGCGGCGACCCGACGCAGTTCTCCATGATCGCGCCGGGTCTCCTCGAGGGACGGGCGGGTCCTCGAGCCGCTCGAGGAGACGCGGTCGACCGGCGACGTCGGGTTCGCCTTCGCGCCCGGAAAGAGCGCCCTCCTCAAGGTGATCAGACCGCCGCAGAAGGTCTGCCTGCTCTTCGCCGTGTCCGAGACGTTTCGCTCGGGAGAGATCAGCGGGCTCGGCGCCAGGGCACTTGCGCTGCCTCCGCTGGCGGCGGGCGCCAGACCCTAGGAGCGCTCATGCGACGTCGGCGCGCCTTGCTCGCGTGTCTCCCCGACGTTCGTCGGAGCGGCCTCGGCCGCTCCGGCCGAGACGCCCCGGCTCGAATACCGTGTCGTCTACGCGCCCGCGCGCGACCTCGGCCGCCGGCTCGAAGCCGCCGCGAAGGACGGATACGCGTGCGTCGCGGTCGCGCGGCCGGACCCGGGCGCCGGCGCGCCCGGGGTCGCCGTGATCCTCGGCCGGCCGGTCGGCGCGGCGGCGTCTCCCGGTCGCCTCGCGTCGTCGTCGCCGGTTGGGGAGGATCCGACCTCGAGGCGCCGCTCGAGAAGCGCCGGTTCCGAGGGGTTTCGGCTCTGCGGCGTGGTGCTTCAGGAGGAATCGGCCGAACCCCGCGATCGTGGCCGTGATGAGCCGCGCCAGGCGGCCCGCCCGTCCCGGTCCGGTACGGCGTCGAGGTCCTCAAGAACTACAAGGAGAGCCTCGTGCGCCTCAACGCGCGCGGCGGCGAAGGCTTCGTGCCCGTCGCCGCGGCGCCCGTGAACGACAATCGGGTGCCCGAGATGCGTTCGTGGCTCGTCGTCGTCGAGCGCGCGGGCGCGGCGCCGCCGCGCGATGTGGCCGTGCGTTCGAGCTCGGGCCCCGACGGGCTCCAGAAGGCGCTCCGCGAGCAGGGCGCGAAGGGCTACCGCCTCGACCTCGCGTGGAAGGAAGGCAACGACGCCGTCGCGATGATGTCGCGGCCGAAGGACGGCGCGAAGAACGCGACGTTCGTGGTCGAGGCGGCGACCCTGGACAAGATGCACTGGGTCAAGGGACTCTACCTCGCCGACGTCCTCTACAAGGGCGACGAGCGCCTCGTCGTTTCCGAGAGCGACGTCCCGGCGTCGACCGACGTCGAGGACGATCCGCTGCCGGCGCTCCCGCGATCCGGCTTCGTGGACCCGGAGGCCCTCGAGGTGCTCGGCAACCACCTCTCGCGCCACCGCGGGTTCACGCCCGCGTCCGCCCGGATCCGCCGCGGGCCGGGCGGCACCTTCGTCCTCGCGACGGTCCTCACGCAGCGCAGTCCCTGAGGCGGAAGTGGTGGGCCCGACAGGAATCGAACCTGCGACACGCGGTTTAGGAAACCGCTGCTCTATCCAACTGAGCTACGGGCCCGGACCCCGGGGGACGCTGATTGTCTCCGGAAGGGCCCGACGGCGCTAGACTCGGTCCCGGCGGCGCCCCCGGGGCGCCCGGAGCGACGGATGAAGCACGAGAGGAGAGTCGGCGAGCGCGCGAAGGCGGTCCTGCCGATCGGGGTCCGCGTGGGCCGGCGGAAGCTCTCCGCGGGCTGCACGCTCGACGCGGGTCCGACCGGCGCCCTCATCCTCTGCACGGAGGACGTCTCGGTCGGCACCCATCTGCACGTCACGAACCTGCAGTCCGACGAGTGGTTCACGTGCCGCGTCGTGCGGCGGGCCGGAAGGGACGAATCCGGCCGCCACGCGCTCGGCGTCGAGATCCTCGGCCCGGGCGAGGAGCCGCCGAAGGAGCCTAGCGCCCGTCCGTCTTCGCGCCCCGGAGGCGGGCGACGTTCTTCCTGAACGCCTCGAGGAGCGGATCGCCCTCGGCCTCCGCGATCCGGGCCGCCTTCTCGTAGCTCGCGAGCGCCTCGTCCTTCTTCCCGGCGTGGTCGAGCGCGTCGCCGAGGCTGTCCCACACGTTCGCGGAGCCGGGATACGTGTCGGCGTTCAGGCGGAAGAACGCGAGCGCGCGCTCGGTTTCGTCGCGGGTGAGCGCCTCGTAGCCCAGGAGGTTCACGACCGCCTCCGGCGGGGTCACGGTGATCCCGAGCCGCTCGCCGACCGCGGCGTAGTGCTTCTTCACCTCGTCGACGGAGCCGAGGAGCCTCTCCGTGCGCGGGTCGAAGGGGAGCATCCAGCCGTCGAACACGAACCTCAGGCCGTCGTAGAAGCTCCTCAGGACGGCCGAGGCGTGGCTCTCCTCCGGGTAACGCTTCGTCGCCCAGCGGAGCGGCCCCGGGGCCCGCGCCTTCAGGGCCGCGGCGAGCGTGTCGAGCGCCGACCGCATGGCGGGGCCCTCGTTGCCGAGCGTGAAGAACAGCGCGCGCGTGCGCACGGCGTCCGTCGCGAGGAACGGCCGGAGAGCCTCGAGCTCCTTGCCCTCGTCCCAGACGAGCCAGGGGCTGGAGGCGACGATGGCCTGGAAGAGCGCGGGTCTCGCGCGCATCGCGTGGAGGGCGAAGAGTCCGCCCGCCGAGTAGCCTCCGAAGACGCGGAACGGCGCCGCGCGGTACGTGGACTCCGTCCACGGGACGAGCTCCTTCTCGAAGAAGTCCAGGAAGCGGTCCGAGCCGCCGCTCGTCGGGGCCGGGGTCGTGCGGCCGTCCTCCGTCACGTCCGCGTGCGTCGGCGTGAGGTCGCGCGTCCGGTCCGTGTTCACGACGCCGACGACGATCATCTCGGGAATCGCGCCCGCGCGGGCGAGGAAGTTCACGGTCGCCCGGGCGTGGGCGAACTGCGACTCGGCGTCCGTGAGGTAGAGGACGGGATAGCGCGCCTTCGACCGGGCGTACGTGTCCGGGAGGGAGACGAAGAGTGTCCGCTCCTCTCCGAGGACCTTCGACGGGAACGGGACGCGCTCGCCGGCGGGGATGGGCGTCGCGGCGCGGGTGACGAAAGGCGCGGCGAGGAGGACGAAGAGGGCCGTGCGCGTGATGCGGTGCATGCGTTGCCTCCGGGCGATCCCCTGGCGACACCTCAGGTACGCGCGGCGGCCGCGGAGGTTGCGGCCGGCTCAGGCGTCGGGCGTGCGCTCGCTCCTCACGTGCGCGATCTGAAGGACCCGGTTCGCGCGGACGGCTCCGCCCTCGCCGATCGGCAGGAAGTCGTCTTCCTGGCGCGCCACGTACTTCGCGAAGGAGTCCGTGACGGTCGCGACGTCGTCGAGCTCGTGGAACATGTGGAACTCGACCGGCTCCGGCAGGCCGTCCACGACGAGGCGGAACGTGTGCAGGTACTTGTTGTCCATCCGGGGTGCCTCCGGCCGGCATTGTCGCCCGGCGCGCGAAACGCCGCTCGTCGTATCGTTGCGTCCCGTGACCGCGACTCCGCCCCGCCTGCGCGTGCCCCTGTGGCTCGCGGCCGCCGCCGCCGCGCTCTGCCTCCTCGCGGCGGCGGGCCGCGACTTCTGGGCGCCCGACGAGCCCGACTTCGCCGAGCACGTGCGGGAGATGCTCGAGCGGGGGAGCCTCCTGCTCCCGTACCAGAACGGGAAGCCGTACTCGGAGAAGCCGATCCTCTACTACTGGGCGATGGCCGCGACGACGCCGTTCACGGGGGGGGACGTCTCGCCCTTCGGCACGCGCGTCCCCTCGGCCCTCGCGGCGGCGGCGCTCGTCTTCGGCGCGGCGGCGCTCGCGGGGCGGCGCGGCGGCGAGAGGGAGGCGCTCCTCGCGGGCGCGGCGACGGCGGTGGCGCCGATCGTCTTCTGGCAGGGGCAGTTCGTCCAGGTCGACGCGCTCTTCTCCGGCTTCCTGTTCGTCAGCGTTCGTCTCCTTGTTTTTCCTAGAAGGTGAAGAGCGCCTCGACGCTCGGGAGGCGCCGAAGCGCCGCGATGGCTCTGGGCGCTGCGCACGTCCTTCTGCTCGCGCTCGCCGTGCTGACCAAGGGGCCGCTCGCGGTCGTCCTCGCCGGGCCTCGTCGTCCTCGCCCGCTGCGCCCTCGCGCCAGCTCTCCGGCTCCGCTGCTCGGCCTGCACCCCTTTCGAAGCATCTTCGTCTTCGTCCTCCTCGTCGTCCCCTGGTACTTCTTCGCCACCCGCGCCGGCGGGCCCGCGTACGCCTACGACCTGATCGTGAACCAGAACTGGAACCGCTTCTTCCAGGCGTTCGACCACATCCAGCCGTGGTGGTTCTACCTGGAGAGCATGTGGAGCGACTTCTTCCCGTGGACGGCGCTCGCGCTCGGCGCGCCGCTCGTCCTCGCGCGGCGCGGCCTGTTCCGCGAGCGGCCGGAGCTCGGCTTCTCGGCGACCGTGGCCGCCGTGTGCTTCCTCTTCCTCTCGGCCTCTCAGGCCAAGCAGGGGAAGTACCTCCTCGTCGCCTATCCCTTCGCGGCGGTGCTCGTCGCCGCGCTCGTGGCGGCGCGCCGACCGGCCCGCGGACGGGCGGGATCCGGCGCGCGCGTACGTCCGCGGATACGTCGGGCTCGTCGGCCGGGATCCTGCTCGCGGCCGCGCTCGCGCTCGGTCCGGTCGTCGCGCGCCGGGCGCCGGAGTTCACGAAGCTCGTGCCTCTCGTCGCCCTGCCGCTCGGCCTCGGCGCGGCCGGGACCTTCTTCGTCCTCTTCCGCCGGCGCGAGGCGGCGCCGGCCGTGCTCGCGCTCGCCGCCGCCGTGGCGGCGGGAGAGGCCGCCGCCGGGGCCGCCGTCCTGCCCGCGCTCGACGTCCTGAAGACGGGGCGGCCCTTCTACGAGCGCATCCGGCCGCTCGTCGTCGGCCGGCCAGCCGCTCGCGTACTTCGGCGGAACCTACCGGTGCTACCCGATCCTCGTCCTGCGCCGGAGGACGGAGCACTTCAGGACGGACCGCGAACTCGC
The DNA here is from genome assembly GCA_963776915.1 of uncultured Acidobacteriota bacterium. Taxonomy (GTDB): domain Bacteria; phylum Acidobacteriota; class Thermoanaerobaculia; order UBA5066; family UBA5066; genus Fen-183. The sequence continues at coordinate 334,114 of CAVZPE010000004.1, forward strand.
GGACTGGGTCGAGCGGACGCCGGGCGCGCTCGTCCTCGCGGACGCGAGCGAGCGGCAGTACTGGAAGGACGAGCGGCTGTCGCGCCTCGTCGTCGTCGACCGGCAGCGCGTCGGCGGCGACGTCGCCCAGCTCCTCGCGCGTCCATGACGGCGCTCCCGGACTCCCTCACGTTCCCGGCGGCGGGAGTCCGCCATCCCGGCCGGCACGAGGTCGTCGAGGCGGAGTTCGCGCGCGACGGCGAGCGCATCCCGGCCGTCGTCAAGAAGGTCCGCGTCGTCGGGCGGCCGCGACCGGGCCGCCCGCTCGTGGGAGGTCGCGCAGGCGCTGCGCGCCCGCGGCATCGACACGCCCGAGCCTCTCGCCGTGGGCCGCGTCGGCGGTGAGGGCTGGTACGTCGCGCGCCGGCTGGAGGGCGCCGAGCAGATCCGCCGCTGGTTCCTGCGGCGCGACGACGCCTCCGGGGCCCCGCCCGCGCTTCCGTACGGGTTCGAGGAGGTCGTGACGGCGCTCGCGCCGGCTCGCCCGGAGGCTGCACGAACGCGGGCGTCTTCTTCCGGGACTTCACGGACGGCAACGTCCTCGTCACGCGCGGGGATTCCGGCCCGCGGCTCTGGCTCGTGGACCTCGACCGGGCCCGCGTCGGCGACGGGCCCGTCTCGGCGCCTGCGCCGCTTCCGGGACCTCGCCCGGCCCGGCCTGAACCGGGCGGAGGACCTCAAGCTCTTGCTCTCCAGGTATTTCGACCCGGATCCCGTCCCCCTGGCGGCCGCGCTCGGCGTCCCGGCGCTGCGCCGCCGGATCGTCCTCTGGGACGCGTTCAAGGCGCGGGTCCGGCCCTGGCGGAAGTGACGGGACCGCAAAGGCTTATCCTTGGTAAACCGGCTGCGGGTTCCGGAGCGTCCAATCCCCCGTGGCCGGGCACGCGATGGCGAAGGTTCTCAATTTCCCGCACGGGGCGGACGGAGGCATGAGCGTGACGGAAGAGCCTCGCCTCGAGGAAGAAGCGCGCACGCGCGCCGAGAAGCTGCGGGTCGAGGAGGAGATCCTCGCGCGCGTCGTCGCCGGCGACGTCGACGCCTTCGAGTACTTCGTGCGGACGTACCAGAAGCGGATCACCCGCTTCGTCTTCACGCTGCTGCGCGACCCGGCGGAGGCCGACTGCGTCGCGCAGGACGTCTTCGTGAAGGCGTTCCGCGCGCTGGCCGACTTCAAGGGCGAGTCCGCCTTCGAGACGTGGCTCACGCGCATCGCGATCAACACGGTGCGCGACCGCATCCGCCGCCGCCGACCCGTCGTGTCGTTCTCCGAGCTGCGCGACCCCGACGACGACGACGGGCCGGAGATCCCGCCCGTCGCTCGACCCGGCGGACGGCACGTCGCCGGAGCGGGACCTCCTGTCGGGCGACATCCGGCGGCGCATCGCGGAGGCGCTCGTCACGCTGTCGCCGCGCCAGCGCGCGATCTTCGTCATGAAGCACTACGAGGAGAAGTCCATCGCCGAGATCGGGGAAGCGACCGGCCTCGACGAGGGGACGATCAAGTCCCATCTGTTCCGCGCGGCCCGCAAGCTGCGCGTCTGCCTGGAGGACCTGCGATGAGCGCCACGTCCCACCTGAGCGCCGACGAGATCGTCGCGCGCGTGTTTCCCGGAGGAAGGCGGCCCGGCCGTCGTGCCCGCGCACCTCGCGGGCTGCGCCGAGTGCCAGGAGCGCGTCGCGCGGCTGCGCGAGGCGTGGCTCCTCGACCGCGGGGCCGTCTCGGGCTACGTGGACGGACTCCCCGAGTCGTTCTGGTCGGCGCAGGCGGAGCGGACGATGGAGGAGATCCGGTCGTCCGCCGCGCCGAAGGCCGCCGTCCGGATCGTCCGCCGCCGCGCCCTCCGGCACCCGTTCCTCGCGTTCGGGAGCCTCGCGGCCGCCCTCGTCCTCGTCGCGACGGCCACGATCTCGCACGTCGCCTCGCAGGCCCCCGTCGTCCAGAGGGTCGTCGTCGAGCGCCCGACCCCCTCGCCCGTCGACGCGTCGGACGAGGAGCTGCTCCGCGCGATCGACCGCGTCCTCGACGATTCGTCCCTCTCGCGTCTCGCGTCCGAGGACGCGCTGTGAGGAGTCGCCTCGTCCTCGCGCTCGCCGTCGGCGCCGCGCTCGCCGTGCCCGCCGCTGGCGCAGCTGCCGGAGACGCCGCCGGGCAAGTGGTGGAAGCGCCCGCGCGTCGTCCAGGTGCTGAAGCTCACGCCCGAGCAGCAGGACAGGCTCGAGGAGATCTTCGCGCGGAACCGGCGCTCGTTCGTCGACCTCAAGGCCGACGTCGAGAGGAACCAGATCGACGTCGAGGAGCTCGTCGCGAAGAAGGACGCCGACCCGAAGAAGGTGTCCGCGGCGATCGACGCGCTCGAGCAGGCGCGGATGAAGCTCCGGAAGGCGATGGCGATGATGTTCCTCGACCAGAAGGCGGTCCTGACGCAGCAGCAGTGGACCCAGTTTCTCGAGCGCCGCGAGGACTGGCGCCGCGAGCGGATGGAGGAGCGGCGCCGCGGCGAGATGGAGCGCCGCGGCGAGATGGCTCCGTCCGAGCCGCCGCCGGCGCGTCCCGAGCCGAACCCGAGGCCCCAGTAGGCCTCAGGGCGCGGGCGTGCCGAGGGCCCTCGGGGAGCCGCCCCGCCCGCGTGCGACGGCGAGCGCGAAGCAGCGCGAGGACGCCGGGCAGCGTGAGGAAGACCGCGTAGGGGATCTGCGTCGTCCCGCCGGCCTGCAGCCGGTAGGCGAGCGCCGTGGCGCCTCCGATCAGGAGCGCGCCCGGGATCAGGCGGAGCGGCTTCCAGCGCGCGAAGACGACGAGGGCGAGGGCGAGGAACCCGCGGCCGGCCGTCACGCCCTCGACGAAGGTGGGCGAGACCGTCAGGACGAGGACCGCGCCCGCGGCGCCGGCGAACGCGCCCGCCGCGAGCGACGCGGCGCGACCTCACGCGCACCACCGAGCCGCCGAGCGCGTCCAGCGCGAGGGGATTCTCGCCGGCCGCGATCACGGCGAGTCCCGGCCGCGTCCGCGCGAGGAAGACCTCCAGGAGCCGCCGGCGCGAGAAACGCGAGGAGGACCGCGGCCGGCAGGCCCAGGAGGACCGGCGGAAGCGTCGCGATCTCGAGGACCGAGCCCGTCGCGCCCGCGAGGAGACGGTACCCGAAGGCCGTCGCCCCGAACCCCACGAGGTTCCACGCGGTGCCCACGAGGACGGGATCGGCTCGCCCCGCGACCGCGAAGAGCGCGAAGGCCCCGCCGGCGAGGAGGCCCGTGAGGATCGCGGCGCCGAGCGCCTCGGTGGGCCCCGCGCCCTTCTGGGAGGCCGCGAAGGCGGTGAACGCGCCGAGCAGCATCGTGCCCTCGACGCCGATCTGGATCGAGCCGGCGCGCTCGAGGAGGAGCTCGCCGGCGGCGGCGAGGAGGAGCGGCGCGGCGAGGAGGACGGTCACGGCGACAAAGCCGCTCACGGCGCCCTCCTTCCGGAGCGGGCGCGCGCGGCGAGCACCGCGAGGACGAGGACGCCGGGGACGAGCGACGCGAGCGCGGCCGGGACGCCGGTGTCGCGCTGCATCGCGGACGAACCGGCGCCGAGCGCCGCGAAGAAGAGGCCCGCGAAGGCGGACGTCGAGCGGCTGCGCCTGCCCGAGGAGCGCGGCCGCGAGGCCCGTGTAGCCCGTGCCGGCCGAGAAGGGGTCGTAGAGCCGGCCCGTCACCGCGAGGACCTCGAGCCCGCCCGCGAGCCCCGCGAGAGCGCCCGAGCCCGCGAAGGCGAGGAGCTTCAGGCGCCTGTCCGGGAGGCCGATGGCGCGCGCCGCGGCCGGGGCGAGCCCGACGGCCCGGAGCCTGAGACCGAACGGCGTCGCCGAGATCAGGACGCGCCAGAAGGATCGCGGCGGCGAACGCGAGCAGGACGGCGGACGTGGCGCGTCCCCCGCGAACAGGGGCGCGAGCCGTACGGCGTCCGGCAGCGCGCGGCTCTGCGGGTAGTCGGCGCCGGGATCGCGCAGCGCGCCCCGCACGAGCCCGCTGACGGCCGTCGCGGCGATCAGGTTCAGGAGGATCGTCGAGAGGACCTCCGGCACCTCGCGTTTCACCGCGAGGACGGCGGCCGGAAGGACCCAGAGCGCCCCCGCGAGCGCCGCGGCGCCGAGAATCGCGGCGCGGTCGAGAAACGGAACTCCCGCGAGCGCGGGGCCGACCGCGGCCGCGGCGGCGGCGCCGACGAGGAACTGGCCCTCGAGGCCGATGTTGAGGACGCCCGCGCGCAGGGCGAGGCAGGCGCCCGCGGCCGTGAGGACGACACCCGTGGACCTGCAGGAGCGTCTCGCCGAGCGCGGCGCGCGAGCCCGCGCTGCCGGAGCGCGAGGGCGCGCAGCGCGTCGGCGGGAGACGCGCCGGCGAGGAGCGCGAGGGCGGCGAGCGTCGCGAGCGCCGCCGCCGCGGCGGCGAGCGGCGCGAGGGCGCGTCGCGGAAGGCTCACGCGGGAAGCCCCGCCATGAGCCGGCCGAGGGCCGCGGAAGGCGTGCCGGGGGGCACGTTCTCCGAGAGGGACCCGCGGGTGACGACGCGCACGGCGCCGCCGTACAGGAAGGCCTCGTCGGGGTCGGACGTCGCGACGAGGACCGATGCGCCGGCCGCGCACGCCGCGGCGAGCCGCGCGCGCACGGCCGCGGAAGCCGCGAGGTCGAGGCCGCGCGTCGGGTGGATCGCGACGACGACCCGCGGCGACCCGGCGAGCTCGCGCGCGAGGACGAGCTTCTGCTGGTTCCCGCCCGAGAGCGCGCCCGCGCGGATCGACGGCGAGGGCGCGCGGACCGCGAACGCGGCGATCCGCGCCCGGGCGCTCTCGCGCATCGCGGCGCGATCGAGGAGGAAGCGCCCCGGCGGGCGGGGCAGCGCCAGGTTCTCGGCGAGGTCGAGGTCGAGGACGAGGCCTTCCTCGCGGCGGTCCGCGGGCACGAACGCGCCGCCCGCCGCGCGGAACGCGAGCGGGTCGCCTGCGGGCGGCAGCACGGCGCCGCCCGCCGCGGACCTCTCCGGCGAAGGGCACGAGTCCCGCGATCGCGGACGCGATCGTGTCGGCGCCGTTCCCGTCGATCGCGAGGAGGACGAGGAGCTCGCCGGGGGAAAGAGAAAGAGAGATTTGCTTCCCTTGTGTGCCGCGCGGGGCGAAGCGACGGAGGTCAAGGTTTGCGCCAGGGCGCGTTTCCTCGAAGGTGAATGGGGGACCGGAGGATGGGGGACCGAGGGATGCGGCGCTACGCGCCGCTTTCTTCGAAGGTCGAGTGGCGTCGGGACCGCGGGGTGCGCCTCGACGCCCCCCGACCCGCTCTCCGCGCTCTTCACCTTCCAAGAAAATCTTCTCTTCCTCTTCTCCTTCTCGTCCTTCTTTCTCCCTCTCGCCTCCTCCCCCGAACCCGCGATCAGCAGCCCGCCGATCTCCGCGGCCGTCGTCTCGCCGATGGGGCAGGTCTTCACCGTCCTCCCGCGCGACAGGAGGGTGAGACGGTCCGCGCCGGCGAAGACCTCGGCGAGGCGGTGGGTGATGAGGACGATCGCGGCGCCCGCGGCCGCGCGACGCCTCAGGGCCACGAAGAGAGCCGCCGTCTCGTCCGGCGAGAGGACGGCGGTGGGCTCGTCGAGGATCAGGACGTCGGGCTCGCCCGCGAGCGCGCCCGCGATCTCGATGCGCTGCCGCGTGCCGACGGGCAGGGTGTCGACGCGGTCTCCGGCGCCTCCCAGCTCGAGGCCGAACGCTTCCGCGAGCCGCGCGACGCGCGCGCGCCGCGCCCGGGCGCTCTCGAAGAGCGCCGCGCGCCGGTCGAGGAGAGCGAGGTTGTCCGCCACGCTCGCGGCGCCCACGAGGAGGTCGTGCTGGGGGACGAGGGCGACGCCCGCGTCCCACGCCTGCTTCGCCCGCGCGAACCGGACGTGCCGGCCCCCGCGGAGGATCTCGCCCGCATCCGCCGCCAGGCGGCCCGCCGCGATCGAGACGAGCGTGGACTTGCCCGCGCCGTTCTCGCCGAGGAGCGCGTGGATCTCGCCGGGGAGGACGACGAGGCTGGCTTCGGAAAGAGCCTGCGTATCGCCGAAGCGCTTCGAGATTCCGCGCATCTCGAGCGCGGGAGGCAGAGAAGAAGAAGAGGACGAGGACGAAGATGGAGATTTCCTAGAAGGTTGAAAAGGCAACTCGCTGGCGGAACCGCCCTGCCCGGCCCGGCCACGCCGCCCACTCACCCTTCTAAGAGAACGGCGCGCCGCAGGCGCGCGCCCGCCGCCACGCCGCCCAACGCGTCGTCGCGCGCTCCCGTTCGCGGCGCGCAGCGCCGCTGCAGAATCTTCGTTCCTCAGAAGTTCCCTCGCGGAACGACGAGCGTGCCCGCGCGGATCTTCTCTTCCGCGGCCTTCAGCTCGTCGCGGACGGCCTGCGGGACGTTCGCCGTCGGCGAGATCACGAAGGACACGACCCCGCTCGCGAGGCCGTAGCGCAGCGGCTGGCCGTCGAAGGTGCCGTTCTTGACGCGCTTCGCGGTCTCGACGAACGCGCGGGGCATGTCGATCACGGCGGACGCGAGGATCGCCGGGGAGAGCGCGTTCTGATCCTTGTTCGTGCCGAACGCCGCGATCTTCCTCTCCTCGGCCGCCTTGAAGACGCCGAGCGCCGCGGCGTCGGCGTTCTGGAAGAGGAAGTCGGCGCCGCGGTCGGCGAGGGCGAGCGCGGCGGCCTTGGCTCCCGCGACGTCCTCGAACGAGCCGGTGAACACGGACGTCGCCGTGCCCGCGGGGTCGGCCGCCTTGAAGCCGCCCTCGAACGCGAGGAAGGTGGACTTGATGGAGGGCAGCTCGACGCCTCCCACCATGCCCGCCTTGCCGGTCTTCGTCATCCGGCCGGCCATGAGGCCGCACAGGTACGCGGCCTGCTCGAGCTCGAAGACGATCGGCGCGAGGTTCGGGGCGGTGCGCGACCCGGACGTCGTCACGAAGACCGTCTTCGGGTATTCCTTGGCGACGCGCGCGGCGGCGTCCTGGAACTCGAAGCCGTGGCCGAAGACGAGGCTCGTGCCCTTCGCCGCGTAGGCGCGGAACTGCTCCTCGAACTCCGAGGGCGACTTGACCTGCACGTTCGAGATCCCGGCGCCGAGCTCCTTCTCGATGGCCTTGAGACCCTCGTACGCGCCCGCGTTCCACCCCGCGTCCGAGATCGGCCCCGGCGTCAGGAGGGCGACCGTGAAGGCCGGGGCCGGCGGCTTCGGCGACTCCTTCGGCCCGCCCGGGCCGCAGGCGGCGAAGGCGAGAAGGAGGGCGACGGCGCAGGCGGCGAACGGGCGGGGGAAGCGGCGTCTCACGGGTCCTCCTCTGGGCTCCTTATGATCATGCCATGCCGTTCGCTCTCGACGCCGACGCGAAGGCGCGCATCCTCGACTTCGTGAGGCCTCTGTCCGTCGGCCTCGACGGCGTGACGACCTTCGGGTTCGTCGAAAGAAGATTGAGGATTTCGGAGATCCTCTTAGAAGGTGAAGAGGGGAGGGAGAGTGCAGCGGGCGGAGGCCCGGGTAGACTGTCCCCCGCGCGGCTCTTCCTGCTGACCGCCTTCGCGGGCCTCCCGGCGGCCCGCCGCATCACGCCCGACGGCCGCGAGTCCCTGCTCCTGCGGTCGCTCCTGATTCCATTCGAAGAAATCTCTTCTCTTTCTCTCTCTCTCTCCCGGGTCGAATCCCGGCCGCAGAGCCCGGAGGAGGAGATCGTCCACGACGCGATGCTCCTCGAGAGTGTCGGCGCCTACGGCGTGACGCAGCTTCTCGTCGCCGGCGCGCGCGAGCGCATGACGCTGGCGGAGATGGCGGACGAGATCGACGCGAGGATGGACGGCGCCCGGTTCGCCACGGCAGGCGGGCCGGCGTCTCGCGGGCGAGCGTCTCGCCTACGCGAAGGATTTCGCCGCGAGGCTGCGGGCGGAGGCGGCGGAGTTCGCCGCGGACGGGCCGCGCTGACCGTCGGCACGTCTCATCTCACTCTCCGGCGAGGGTGCGACCGGCGTCGACCGTGACGACCTGGCCGGTCATCGATCGGTTCTCGAGGATCGCGACGGCCATCGCCATCAGGTCGGCGACCGCGACGGCACGTCCGAGCGCCGTCTTCGCGACGAGCTTCGCCACGGCCTCGGCGCTCATCTCCGCGGGCGGCATCACGACGCCCGGCGCGATCGCGTTGACGCGCACGTGCGGGCCGAGCGCGACGGCGAGGTTGCGGACGAGGGCGTTGATCGCCGCCTTCGCCGCCGCGTGCGGCACGTGCGTCGGCCACGCCTGGGTCGCGGCGACGTCGGACACGAACAGGATCGATCCGGACGCGCGCGCGAGAGCGGGCGCCGCCGCCTGCGCCAGGAAGAACGCGGCGCGGGGACCGGCGCGGAACACGGCCTCCCAGTCGTCGAGGGTGACGGAGGCGACCGGCTTCGGGATCCAGGGCGAGGCGGCGTGGACGAGGGCGTCGAGACGGGGAGAACCGGAATCGGAAGAGGAGGAGGAAGAGGAAGAGAAGAGGGAAGAAGAGAAGATTTCTTCGAATAGTTCGAGAGGCGCGCCGTCGGCGGCGAGATCGGCAGTGGAACGCCTCCGCGCGGACTCCCTCTTCCTTTCTAAGAAAATCAACGGCGCGACCCGCTTCTTCGGGATCGCTCCTGTAGGAGAGGGCAATCGAATAGCCCTTCTTCGCCAGCGCCTTCGCGAACTCGAACCCGAGCCGCTTCGCGCCGCCGGTGACGAGGGCGACCCTCACGCGCCTTCCCCGCCCGCGCCCGGGGGAACGAGCGTCGCGGCCTCGTCCATGAGCTGGTTCGTCTCGGCCATGGCGACGACTTCCCGGCCGAAGGCCACGACGTGCAGGAGGACGGCCAGGACGGCCGTCCAGAGGTGGAGCCACGCCGGGGTCGCGCCGGTGTGGGCGCCCGCGCCGAGGAGACCGGCCCCGAGCGCCGAGAGCGGGGCGAAGGTCGCGACGGAGGACGTGCGGGCCTTGAACTCCCTGACACGCCTCAGGATGTAGTCGCGACCCGCCGCGTCGGGCCGCTTCGCGGCCGCCTCCTTGAGGAGCTTGCCGGTGCCGATGAAGAAGAAGAGGACCATCGACTGGGTGAACAGGGAGAAGAGGACGGTCGGAATCGCGACCGCGATGTGCCGCGCCGCGTGCAGGCCGCCCGCGTGAGAGAGAGCCCAGCCCGACCAGGCGGAGAGGCCCAGACCGGCCAGCGTGAACGCGGACAAGCAGAGCGAGCGCGAGCGCCACGGCGGTGTCACTATAATCCGGGATCCCGGCATCACATTTCGGAGGGCACGCGTCATGACGCCCCGCACGCTGGTCGACATCTTCAGAAACCTCGAGGCAACTCCCGAAGCCCGACCTCCTTCTCGTGAAGAAGTCCGGAGCGTGGACTCCCGTCTCGACCGCGCAGTTCATGGACACGGTGAAGGCCGTCTCCTGCGCGTTCGAGGGTCTCGGCGTCAAGCAGGGCGGACGCGTCGCGCTCCTTTCCGAGAACCGGCCCGAGTGGGCCGATCGTGGACTTCGCCTGCCAGTGCTACGGCGCCGTCCTCGTCCCGATCTTCCCGACGATGGTGGCCGAACAGGTCGCGTACCTCCTGAAGGACTCCGGCGCGACGGTCGCGTTCGTGTCGAACGAGGAGCAGGCGAAGAAGGTCCTCGCCGCGCGCGAGGCATCCCCCGAGGTGAAGGTCGCTCTCAAGCACGTCGTCGGCTTCGACGCGTCAACGCTTTCGGCTGTCGAGCCGTTCACGGACTTTCTCGAGAAGGGAAAGGCGGCGTACGCGGCCGACCCCGCCGCGTTCGAGAGGCGCGCGGACGCGCGGAAGCCGGACGACCTCGCGACGTTCATCTACACCTCGGGCACGACCGGCGAGCCCAAGGGCGCGATGCTCACGCAGTCGAACTTCGTCTCGAACGTCGTCGCGGGCTGCTCGATCCTGCCGTTCGACTCGTCGGCGGTCGCGCTCTCCTTCCTGCCGCTCGCGCACGTCTTCGAGCGCATGCTCGAGTACTGCTTCTACCACCGCGCGGCGACGATCGCGTACGCCGAGTCCATCGACAAGCTGCGCGACAACCTCGGGCGAGGTGAACCCGCACCTGTTCGGCGCGGTCCCGCGCGTCTACGAGAAGGTCTACGCGCGCGTCCAGGAGAACCTCGCGAAGTCCTCTCCCGGCAAGCAGAAGCTCTTCCACCAGGCGATCGAAGTCGGCAGGAAGCACGTCGCCCTGAAGGCGAAGAAGCAGACGCCCGACTTCGGTCTCGCGCTCCAGCACTTCGTCTTCGAGCGCCTCGTCTACCGCAAGGTGCGCGCGGCCCTCGGCTCGCGCTTCCGATTCGCGGTCTCGGGCGGGGCGCCCCTCGCGCGGGAGCTCGCGGAGTTCTTCTGGGCGGTCGGCGTGGAGGTCTACGAGGGCTACGGCCTCACGGAGACGAGTCCCGTCATCGCGGTGAACTGTCCCTCGGCCTGGCGCCTCGGCGCGGTCGGGAAGATCCTCCCGGGCGTCGAGTGCCGGATCGCGCCCGACGGCGAGATCCTGACGCGCGGGCCGCACGTCATGAAGGGCTACTACAACAAGCCGAAGGAGACGGCCGACGCGATCGACGCCGAGGGCTGGTTCCACACGGGCGACATCGGCGTCCTCGACGCCGACGGCTTCCTCTCGATCACGGACCGCAAGAAGGAGATCCTCGTCAACTCGAACGGCAAGAACATCGCCCCGGCGCCGATCGAGAGCTTCCTCAAGAGCCAGGACTTCATCTCCCTGCCCGTGATCATCGGCGACAAGCGGAAGTTCCTCTCCTGCCTCATCATCCCGAACTTCGAGAAGCTCGCGGCGTGGGCCGAGGCGAACGGCCTCGCCGGCCGGCCGATGGAGCAGCTCGTGAAGGAGCCGCGCGTCCTCGCGCTCTTCCAGTCTGCGATCGACCGCTGGAACGACGGCAAGGCGCACGAGCAGCTCGTCCACCGGTTCGCCGTCGTCCCGAAGGACCTGACGATCGAGAGCGGCGAGCTCACGCCGACGCTCAAGGTCAAGCGGCGCGTCATCGACCAGCACTACAAGCACCTGATCGACGAGATGTACGAGGGCGCGGGCGCGTAGACTCGGCGCGCAGGACGGGATCGGATGCGCGTCGTCGTCGCACTCGGAGGCAACGCCCTGCTTCGCCGCGGGGAGCCCATGACCGCGGAGAACCAGCGCGCGAACGTGCGCCGGGCCGCGGAGGCGCTCGCGCCGGTCGCGCGCGAGCACGAGCTCGTGATCTCGCACGGCAACGGCCCGCAGGTGGGCCTTCTCGCGCTGCAGGCCGAGTCCGGGCTCGACGCCGCGCACTTCCCGCTGGACGTCCTCGGGGCCCAGACCGAGGGCATGATCGGGTACATGATCGAGCAGGAGCTCGGGAACCTCCTGCCGTTCGAGAAGCCGTTCGCGACGCTCCTCACGATGGTCGAGGTCGACCCGGCCGATCCCGCCTTCCGGAATCCGAGCAAGCCGATCGGGCCCGTCTACCCGGAGGAGGAGGCGAAGCGTCTCGCGACAGAGCGCGGCTGGACCGTGGCGCGCGACGGCGGAGCATTGGCGCCGCGTCGTCGCGTCGCCGCACCCGAAGCGCGATCTTCGAGATCCGGCCCGTGAAGTGGCTCCTCGAGAAGGGGACGATCGTGGTCTGCGGGGGAGGGGGCGGCATTCCGACCGTCTACGGGGAGGACGGCAAGCTCCACGGCGTCGAGTGCGTCATCGACAAGGACCGCGTCGCGTCGCTCCTCGCCCAGCAGCTCGACGCCGACTTCTTCATCATGGCGACGGACGTCTCCGCGGTGTCGGTCGGCTGGGGCACGCCCGTCCGCGCAGGGCGATCCGCCGCGCGTCGCCGGCCGCGATCGGGCGCTTCGACTTCGCGTCGGGCTCGATGGGGCCGAAGGTCGAGGCGGCGCGCGACTTCGCCGAGCGCACGGGGAAGACGGCCGCGATCGGCGCCCTCGAGGACGTTCCGGGCGATCCTCGCCGGCGAGGCGGGCACCCTCGTCTCGAACGGCGTCGCGACGATCGAGTGGGCCGCGCCCGAGAGCCTCGCGCTCTTCACGGAGTAGACGCCGCGAGTCGCTTGACACGCCGGTGGCGGGCGGCATAGCCTACTGAATGATGGCTCATTCATCGGGCCGCGACGGATTCGGAGTCGACGTGGCCGCCCTCGCGGCGGCCGCGGAGAAGCCGTCCCCGGGCGCCGACCCGGAGAAGCGCCGCCGCATCCTGGAGGCGGCGATCCGGACGTTCGGACGGCGGGGGTTCCACGAGGCCCGGATCGCCGACATCGCCGCGGACGCGAAGGTCGCGGAAGGAACCGTTTACCTCTACTTCCGCAACAAGGAAGACCTCCTCGGGGTCGTCTTCGACGAGTCGATGGACGACGTCCTCGAGAAGGGCCGTACGGTGGCGCGCTCCGAGGCGCCCGCCGCCGAACGCCTCGACCGCGCTCGTCGACCTCCACTTCCAGTTCATCGGCTCGGACCGCGACCTCGCCTCGGTCTTCCAGATCGAGCTGCGCCGCAGCGCCCGCCTCGTCGAGCGCTTCTCCCGGAGCAAGCTCGTCGAGCACTTTCGCCTTCTCGGCGACGTCCTGCGCGACGGCATCGCCCGCGGCGAGTTCCGCAAGGACCTCGACCCGCGTCTCGCCGTGCGGATCCTCTTCGGCGCCGCCGACGAGATCCTCTCGGAGTGGCTGCTCTCCGGGGACAAGAGGCCGAGCGCGGACGCGAAGCAGCTCGTCGGCACGCTGCTCGAGGGGTTCTCGGAGAAAGAGAAGAAGAAGATTTCTCTGAAGGCGCGGAAGGCGGCGGGAGCTCGCCGCGCGCATTCACCTCGAAGGCGCACCGCAGGCCGCAGCACGCAGCCATTCGGCACAGGAGTAACCCCGAAGTGAGCAGAACCGCATTCATCCTCAACGGCGCCCGCACGCCCGTTCGCGCGCATGGGCACGGACTTCACGCGCGTCTCGGCGGTCGACCTCGGCCGCACCGCGGCCGTCGAGGCGATGGCCCGCTCCGGCATCGAGCCCGTCGGCCGTCGACCAGTCGATCTTCGGGAACATCGCGACTCCCGTCGACGCCGCGAACATCGCCCGGATCATCGCGCTCCGCGCGGGCGTCCCGAAGGAGAGGCCGGCCCACTCGGTGTCGCGCAACTGCGCGTCCGGGATCGAGTCCGTCGTCGAGGCGGCGCGCCTCATCGCGATCGGCGAGGCCGACGTCGTCCTCGCGGGCGGCGTCGAGAACATGACGCAGATCCCGTTCCTCTACCGCGACAGCGTCAAGGGCGTCTTCGCGAAGGCGGGGATGGCGAAGACGGCCGGCCAGCGCGTCGGCGCGCTCGCCGGAATGCCGTGGAAGGACCTCCTGAACCCGGTCATCGGCCTCAAGGAGGGGCTGAACGACCCCGTCTGCGACCTCGGGATGGGCGACACGGCCGAGATCCTCGCGAAGGAAGGACACATCACGCGCGAGGAGCAGGACCACTTCGCGCTCCGCTCGCACCAGCGCGCCGCCGAGGCGCGCGCCAAGCTCGCCGCCGAGATCGTGCCGGTCCCCGTCCCGCCGGACTACGACCGCGTCCTCACGCTACGACAACGGCGTGCGCGAGAACCAGACGATGGAGGCGCTCGCGAAGCTGAAGCCGGTCTTCGACCGCCGCTACGGCACCGTGACGGCCGGCAACTCGTCGCAGATCACGGACGGCGGCGCGGCCGTCGTCGTCGCCTCCGAGGATTTCGTCGCGAAGCACGGCCTGAAGCCCATCGGCCGCGTGGTCAGCTGGGGCTTCGCGGGCCTCGAGCCCGAGCGCATGGGCCTCGGCCCGGCGCGCTCGACGCCGATCGCCCTGAAGAAGGTCGGGCCTGTCGATGAAGGACGTCGGGCTCGTCGAGATGAACGAGGCGTTCGCGGCGCAGGTCCTCGCGAACCTCAAGGAGTTCGCCGCCTCGAAGGAGCTCGGCGAGATCTCCCCGGACATCCTGAACGTGAACGGCGGGGCCATCGCCCTCGGACACCCCGTGGGCTGCACGGGCACCCGCCTCATCCTGACGCTCCTCCTCGAGATGCGACGGCGCAAGGTCCGGCACGGGCTCGCGACCCTCTGCGTCGGCGGCGGGCAGGGCGCGTCGGTCATCCTGGAGGCGGTGTGATGTCCACGGTCGTCGAAGAATCCGTTCCCGTGAAGAGCGCCGCGGTCGCGGCGTCCCCTTTCCGTCTCACCGTCGAGGCCGACGGCCTCGCCGTCCTCGAGTTCGACACGCCGGGCGAGAAGGTCAACAAGTACTCCCGTCCCGGTCATGCACGAGTTCGACCGCGTCCTCGACTCTCTCGCGGCGCGGACCGACGTCAAGGCGCTCGTCCTCATCTCGCGCAAGCCCGGCATCTTCATCGCGGGCGCCGACGTGAACGAGATCGCGAAGGCCGACACGGGCACGGACCCCGAGATGCTCCGCGCGGGCCGCACCGCACGTTCAACAAGCTCGCGAACCTGCCGTTCCCGACGGTCGCCGCGATCGACGGCTCCTGCGTGGGCGGGGGCTGCGAGACGGTTCTCTCGATGGACTGGCGGCTCGCGTCCGACTCGCCGAAGACGCAGATCGGCCTGCCGGAGATCAAGCTCGGGATCCTCCCGGCCTGGGGCGGGACGACGCGGCTGCCGCGGATGATCGGCCTCGCCGGCGCTCTCGACGTCATCCTCGCCGGCAAGGTCCTCGACGCGAAGCGCGCGAAGAAGGCCGGCCTCGTGGACGAGGTCGTTCCGGCGGCGCTCCTCGAGGAGGTCGCGAAGGGCTACGCCCTGCAGGAAGATCGGCACGAAGAAGCGCTCGAACGCGGGGCCCGGCGGCGGGCCGGCGCGCGTGCGCGAGGCCGGTCTCGCCGAGAAGTTCCTCGAGGGCCCCGGCAAGGGCATCGTCTTCTCGAAGGCGCGCGCCTCCGTGATGAAGGAGACGAGGGGCCACTACCCGGCGCCGCTCGCGGCGCTCTCCGTCGTCGAGAAGGGCTTCGGCGCGTCGTTCGGAAAGGCCCTCGACGTTCGAGGTCGAGGGCATCGGGACCCTCATCGGCACGCCGACGATGCGCAGCCTCGTCGGCCTCTTCTTCCGGATGGAAGAGGTCAAGAAGGAGACCGGCGTCGAGGCGCTCGGCGTCGGCGCGGTGAAGCCGCGGAAGATCGGGCGCGTCGGCGTCCTCGGCGCGGGCGTCATGGGCGGCGGCATCGCGCAGCTCGCGGCGGACAGGGGACTCCCGGTCCGCATGAAGGACATCAAGCCCGAGGCGCTCGCCCTCGGCTACGCGCAGGCCGCGCGGATCTGGAAGGAGAAGCTGAAGAAGCGCCGCATGACGCGCGCCGAGTTCGCGGGGAAGATGGCGCTCCTCGGCGGCTCGCTCGACTACGCCGGCTTCGAGACCTGCGACATCACGATCGAGGCGGTCCTCGAGAAGATGGCCGTCAAGCACGCCGTCCTCGCCGAGTGGGAGAAGGTCGTCCCGGCGACCGCGATCTTCGCGTCGAACACCTCGACGCTCCCGATCACGGACATCGCCGCGAACGCCGCGCACCCCGAGCGCGTCGTCGGCATGCACTTCTTCAACCCGGTCTACAAGATGCCGCTCGTCGAGGTCATCTACGGGAAGAAGACCGACCCCGAGGTCACGGCGACGATCTTCGACCTCGCGAAGAAGATGGGGAAGACGCCGGTCGTCGTGAAGGACTCGCCGGGCTTCCTCGTGAACCGCATCCTCGGGCCGTACATCGCCGAGGCGGCCCGCCTCGTCCTCGAGGGCGTCGACTTCACGGCGATCGACAAGGCGATGCGCGCGTTCGGGATGCCCGTCGGGCCGATCGAGCTGCTCGACGACGTCGGGATCGACGTCGCCGCGAAGGCCTCCGAGACGCTCTCGAAGGCCTGGCCCGACCGCATGCCGCAGGATCCGGCGCTCGAGAAGCTCGTCACGGCGGGACGCATCGGGAGAAAGGCGAAGAAGGGATTCTATTTCTATGAAGGTGAGAGAAGGGGCGGCCCCGATCCCGAGGCCTATCGCGACCTCGGCCTCTCTTCACCTTCAAAGAATCTCTCTTCCTCCGAAATCGTCGACAGACTGATCCTTCCGATGATCAACGAGGCAGCGTATTGCCTTTCCGAGGGCGATCGTCGCGAGCCCCGCGAAGCTGGACCTCGCGATGATCTTCGGCACGGGCTTCCCGCCGTTCCGCGGCGGGCTCTGCGCGCACGCGGACGCGCTCGGCGCCAAGGCGGTCGTCGAGGGCCTCCAGAAACTCGCCAAGGAAAATGGCGGCCGGTTCGCTCCCGCCCCGCTCCTGATCGAGATGGCGAGAACGGGAAAGAAATTCTTCGAATGAGAGAGAACGAGAGAGACCCGGGAGATTCTCTTCGAGTGGTCCCGTGCGGCGGCACGGGCGATGCCGCCAACGACGGCCGGCGCGGGTTGCACCGGCTTTCATTCACCTTCTAAGAAAATCTTGGTCCGAGGAGCCGAAATGTCCACAGTCAAAGAAGAGACGAAACCCGAGACCACGACCGAAGTCGAGTCGTTCCTCAAGACGCTCTACCAGGGTCACATCGCCGAGGACCTCGTCTTCCCGTATCCGGAGATTCCGGCCGACGTGAAGGAGACGGTCGGGGCGTTCGCGGACGCCTGGACCGACTTCGACGCGGCGCACCTCGACTCCGAGAAGATGGACGCGGAGCACCACTTCCCGCGGGAGGCCGTCAAGGCCATGGGCGAGCTCGGCGTCATGGGGATGACGATTCCCGAGGAGTACGGCGGCAGCGGCTTCGGCGCGGCGGCGTACTGCCGGATGACGGAGACGGTCGCGCCGCTCGACGCGTCGGCCTCGATCGTGATCGGCGCCCACCTCTCGATCGGCACGAAGCCCGTCGTCCTCTTCGGGAGCGAGGAGCAGAAGAAGAGGTGGCTCCCGGACATCGCGTCCGGCAAGCTCGTCGGCGCTTTCTGCCTCACGGAGCCCGAGGCCGGCTCGGACGCGGGCTCGCTCAAGACGACCGCCGAGTACGACGCCGCGACGGACACCTACGTCCTGAACGGGACCAAGCAGTGGATCTCGAACGGCGGGTTCGCGACGTTCTTCGCGGTGTTCGCGCGCGTTCCCTCGGGCGACAAGGAGGGCCACAAGGAGGTCTCCTGCTTCGCGGTCGTCACGAATCCGGACGGCACGCTCCCGGGCCTCATCCGCGGCCCCGAGGAGAAGAAGCTCGGCCTCTGCGCCTCGTCGACCTGCCAGATCATCTTCGAGAACTGCCGGATCCCCGCCGCGAACCTCATCGGCGAGAAGGGGCAGGGCTTCAAGTACGCGCTCGAGACGCTCAACACGGGCCGCACGTCGCTCGGCGCGGGCTCGGTCGGCGGCTCGAAGTGGATGATCAGGCTCGCGGTCGAGCACGCGATGCAGCGCAAGCAGTTCAAGCAGCGGATCGCCGACTTCGAGATGATCCGCCACAAGATCACGAAGATGACCGCGACGACGTACGCCCTCGAGGCCATGGTCTACCTGACCGCGAGCCTCGTCGACCGGCACGTCGACTACTCGCTCGAGGGCGCCTGCTGCAAGGTGTTCGGGACCGAGGTCCTCTGGCAGAACATCAACGACGGCCTCCAGATCGCGGGCGGCAACGGCTTCATGAACGAGTACCCGTACGGCCGCGCGCTCCGCGACAGCCGCATCAACATGATCTTCGAGGGGACGAACGAGATCCTCCGCCTCCTGATCGCGCTGTCGGGCATGAAGGAGCTCGGGGACTCTCTCAAGGAAGTCCAGAGCGCGCTCAAGAGCCCGCTCGCGCAGCGCGGCATCCTCACGGAGTACGCCCACAAGCGCATGAAGGGCGTCATCACCCACGACAAGCTCACGAAGGTCCACCCGTCGCTCGCCCCCGAGGCCGACCAGGTCGGCCGGTATGCCGGCATCTTCGCGAACGCGTGCGAGACGATCCTGCGCAAGCACGGAAAGAAGGTCGTGGATCGCGAATACCAGCAGGAGCGCCTCGCCGACGTCCTCATCGACCTCTACGCCCAGATCGCGACGCTCTCGCGCGTGACGTCGTCCATCGCCCGCAAGGGCGAGGAGAAGGCGGCCGGAGAGATCGAGATCGCCCGGTGGTTCTGCAACGAGGCGCGCCACCGCATGGTCGGCAACCTCAAGGCTCTCGACCACAACCGCGACGCCGACTGCACGTCCATCAGCAACCGGGTCTACGAGGCGGGCGGGTATCCGTACGACCTCTGGGCGTAAGACGGAGGACGCGAGAAGAGAAGAGAGGAAGAGGGGATTTCTTCGAATGAGTGTGGGCGGCGGGGCGCGCCGCGGAGCTCGGGCTCGCGACAGTCGGCCCGGCGCGCCTCGGCCCTCTTCTTCATTCATAGAAACTCTCTCTCTTCCCGACTCCCTTCCCGGTCGGCCCCGTCAACGTCCACCTGATCCTGCGCGACCCGGTCACCCTCATCGATTCCGGTCCGGCGACGGACGACGCGTGGGAGGCGCTGTCCGCGGGCCTCGCGGCGCATGGCCTCGCCGTCGCCGACGTCGAGCGGATCCTCCTGACGCACGGGCACCACGACCACTACGGCCTCGCCGCGCGGGTCGCGGAGGCGTCGGGCGCGGGAATCTGGGGCGGCGCCCTCGACCGCAACAACTTCCGGCAGACGCGCAACCCGAAGCTCCTCCTCGACGACATGGCCCGCTCGGGCTTCGGCATCGCGACGCGCTTCGCCGTCATGGCGTCGGTCGCCGCCGTCGACCGGTTCGCGAAGCCTCTCGAGGCGTGGGACGAGCTGAAGGGCGGGGAGACGCTGGCGGGCGACGGATGGAGCGTGCGCGTCCGCTCGGCGCCGGGCCACACTCCGGGCAGCCTCACGTTCGAGGTGCCCGAGGCGGGCGTTCTCTTCACGGGCGACACGGTCCTCAAGGAGATCACGCCCAACGCCGTCGTGGACGAGGACCCCCTTCGAGCCGGGGATTCCCTTCCGCAGCGTCACGCGCTACTTCCGGACGCTCGAGGAGATCGGCCGGACGAACGCCGGCGAGACCCTCCTCACGGGCCACGGCTCGCCGATCCCGGACTGGCACGCGCACAAGGGCAGGCTCGACCGGCGCTACGGACTCCGGGTCGACCAGATCGTCCGAGAGCTCGCGAAGGGTCCCGCGACCGTGCGCGATCTGGTCGACGCGATCTTCCCGCGCGTGAAGACGCTCAACGTGTTCCTCGCGTACAGCGAGATCCTCGGATTCCTCATGTACCTCGAGGACGAAGGCCGCGTCGAGAAGCGCGCCTCCGCGACGCGGAACCGCTACCGGCTCGTCGCCTGAGGGCTGCCGCGCCCGGGCTCAACGGCACCGGATCCTGAGGGACGAGACGCTGTCCTCGCCCACGGCGGTGTTCTTCAGGTTGTTGTCGCGCTCGCGGAACTCGGTGTGGCGGCCCCGGTAGCCGGGCATCTCGTAGAGCGTCACGATGCAGCCGGGCGTGACGTCGATCGAGCTCGCCATCCGGGATCCGAAGCGCGTGCGGTCGAGGTCCGGGACGTCGCGATCGAAGAAGGCGCGCGGCCCCCGCCCTTCGCGGTCGCGGTAGAGGATCGCGCCGCGCTGGCCGGACTCCCAGTGTCCCCAGCCTTCGCTCCATCCGCCACCGTGCGGCGGGCGCTCCTCCCGCTCGTGCGGCTCGGCTCGCCAGCCCGGGTAGTTCCCGCGGCAGTTCACGCGGAGGGAGGACGCGGCGTACTCGCCGACTCCCGTGTTGCCGAGGTTGTTGTCGTCGTCGCGGAAGACCGTCGAGCGGCCCTTGTAGTTCGGGTACTGGTAGAGGACGGCGGTGCAGCCCTGCGGCACCGCGATCGAGGCCGCCCGGCGGCTGCCGAACTGCGTGTACTTGAGGTCGGGCACGTCGTCGTAAAAGGCCTGGTGCGGCCCGCTCAGATAGTGGCCCTGAAAGAGCGTGACCCCCTGGGCCCGAACGGAACCCGCGGCGGCGAGGCCGAACGCGGCCAGGCTCGAGAAGACGAGAGTCCGAAGGCGTTTCGTTCGCATGAGTCCTCCCGTGAGCCTCGAATCTACAACGCGGCGCGCACGAGCAGCCGCCCCTCGAGTCCTGCCTCCCGGGCGGCGGCGATCGCGCGGCGCACGAACGCGAGGCCGTGCTCGACGGCGTCCGGCAGGGTCTCGCCCAGGGCCAGGAAAGCCGTGATCGCCGCCGAGAGCGCGTCGCCGGCGCCCGGGACCGCCCCCTCGCCGATGCGAGGCGACGCGAAGGCGCGCCAGGTCCGGCCGTCGAGGAGGCCGTCGACGAGGACGTCGCCCTCGGCGTGGCCGCCCTTGATGAGGACCGCGCGCGGCCCGTGCGCCTGGATGGCGCGGGCGGCGCGCTTGGCGTCCGCCTCGCCCCGGATCGGGAAGCCCGCGAGGAGCGAGGCTTCCGGGAGGTTCGGGGTCACGAGGGCCGCGGCCGGGAGCAGCTCCTTCAGGAACGCGGACCAGGAGGGCGCGGGGAGAAGGCGCGGGCCGGACCGGGAGACGAGGACGGGGTCCACGACGGCCGGGACGCCCCGGCGGAGGAGGTCGGCCGCGACGAGGCGCACCACGGGCGTCTTGGAGACGAATCCGACCTTCACGGCGGCCGGGAGGGGACCCCCGGCGAGGGCCTCCAGCTGGGCGCGCACGGCCGCGACGGGGATCTCGTGGAGGAGACCGGCCGCCGGGCCGGCGCGGGCGGCGACGGCGGTGACCACGGACGCGGACCGGACCCCGAGGGCGGCGAAGACGGCGAGGTCGCCCTGCAGGCCGCCCGTTCCCGTCGGGTCGGCGGCGTGGAGGGTGAGGGCCGTCGCGTGCGCCACGCCCGCTAGCTTACTTTGCTATTCTCCGGCGCCGGAGGAATCGCCCGCATGTCCGAAGAAAACAAGGCTTCCCAGCCCCTGACCGCCGGGTCGACCGCCCCCGACTTCACGCTGCACGGCGCGCTCCGGGAAGACGATCTCCCTGCACGATTTCGCGGGTCAGAAGGACGTTCTGATCTACTTCTATCCAAAGGACGACACGCCGGGCTGCACGCGCGAGGCGTGCAGCCTGCGTGACGCGTGGGCCGACCTCGCCAAGGCCGGCATCGAGGTGCTCGGCATCTCGCGCGACGACGCCGCTTCGCACAATGCGTTCGCCGCCAAGTACAACCTGCCCTTCGAGCTGCTGACGCGACGCGGACCACTCCGTCCACGAGAGCTACGGCGCCTGGGGCCAGAATCCGAACCCCGCGTGGGGCGTCGGACCGCTCCGCAAGTCGTTCCTCGTCGGAAAGGACGGGAAGGTCAAGCACGTGTTCGACAAGGTCGACACGGAGCACCACGCCGAGCAGGTGCTCCAGGCAGCGGGCTTCGCGCCCGCGCCGAAGCCCGCCCCCGCCCCGGCTCCCGCGGCCGCGCCGAAGCCTCCTGCGCCGCCCGCCCCGAAGCCGGCCGCACCCGCGGCGCCGGCCGCCGCGGCTCCCGCGCCCAGGCCGGCCGCGCCCGCGGCGCCGAAGCCGCCGGCTCCGCCCCGAAGCCCGCCCCGCGAAGAAGGCCGCGCCCAGGAAGAAGGCCGCTCCGAAGAAGAAGGCGGCGCCCAGGAAGAAGGCCGCCCGGAAGGCGAAGGCCGCGCCGAAGAGGAAGGCCGCGAAGAGACGGCCAAGAAGAAGGCGGCGCCGAAGAGGAAGGCCGCGCGGAAGCCGGTCCGCAAGCCGGCGAAGAAGACGAAGAAGACCGCCCCGAAGCGCACGGCCACGAAGACCGCCAAGCGGAAGAAGCGCTAGGAGAGCCGACCATTCAGTCCCGCGCCGGCGGCGCGGCGATCGACTACGACCCGGAAAAGGAGACCGAGGGCTTCCGGTGCGACCACCCGGATGCGGCGTTCGCCGCGTTCTGCTGACGCGCGGCCCCGAACCCGTCATGGCCAGACTCACGAAGGACCAGCTCCGCACCGATCAGCTCCAGCACGCCCTGACCGACGCCCGCGACTACGTGTCGAGCCACCGCAACGAGACCACGCGCTGGGTCGCGCTCGGCGTGGCGTTCGTCGCCGTCGTTCTCGGCGGTCTGGGGATTCCTGACCTGGCGCAGCAACCAGGCCGCCGCGCGTTTCTCCCAGGCGCTCGCGATCTTCGACGCGCCGCTCGCGTCCGACCCCAGCCCCGCTCCGGGCGCGACGATCTACAAGGAC
This sequence comes from uncultured Acidobacteriota bacterium, assembly GCA_963776915.1. Lineage (GTDB taxonomy): Bacteria > Acidobacteriota > Thermoanaerobaculia > UBA5066 > UBA5066 > Fen-183. The sequence continues at coordinate 356,429 of CAVZPE010000004.1, forward strand.
GCCACGGCGCGGACGGCCGCCGCGAGGAAGGCGCTCCAGGACCTCGTGAAGGACAGCGCGTCCTCGACGCCCGGCCGCGCGGCCGCGGTGCTCCTCCTCGGGCTCGACGGCGGATCCGCCGCGACGGGCGCGAACCTCGACGCGGCCCGCTCGTTCGCGCGGAGCGAGAAGGGGACCGTCGCCGGAGGCGTCGCCGCGGTCGCCGCGCTCGACGCCGAGTCGGCGGCCGGCCGCCCGAAGGAGGCCCTCGAAGCCGCCAAGAAGTACCTCGATTCCTCGGACGCGCCGCTGCCGAAGGACGTCCTCGTCTACACCGTCGCGAAGCTCTACGAGAAGACGGGCCAGAACGTCGAGGCGAAGAGCTTCTACCAGCGGCTCGTGACGGACTTCCCGGACTCGCCGCTGCGCGCCGAAGCGCAGCAGAAGCTGGCCGGCCTCTGATGTCCAGGGAGAACCCGGGCTCGGGTTCTCCCTGACCCGCTCCGCGCCGGAGGAGAACGAGGAGAGAACGTGAAGCGACGGGCCATCGTCCTCGTCTGTGACGGGCTCGGGGTCGGCGAGGCTCCGGACGCCGCGGCGTTCGGCGACGTCGGCACGAGGACGCTCCAGCACATCGTGCGCGACGGCGCGCCCGTCATCCCGCATCTCACGAAGCTCGGCCTCCTCCACACGATGTACGCCGAGGCGCCGGCCGGCCTGCCCCCGCCGTCGGGCGCGTACGGCCGGCTCGCCGAGGCCTCGGCGGGGAAGGACTCGACGACGGGCCACTGGGAGCTCATGGGGCTGACCGTCCCGGTCGCGTTCCCTCTGTACCCGCACGGCTTCCCGCCCGAGGTCGTCGAGCCCTTCGAGAAGGCCGTCGGGAAGAAGGTGCTCCACAACCTGCCGGCCTCGGGGACCGAGGTCATCCAGCAGTACGGCGAAGAGCACATGCTGACGGGCCGGCCGATCGTCTACACCTCGGGCGACTCCGTCTTCCAGATCGCGGCGCACGAGGAGGTCGTCCCGGTCGAGACGCTCTACGGCTGGTGCGAGATCGCGCGCGGAATCCTCGTCGGACGGCACCGCGTCGGTCGCGTCATCGCGCGGCCGTTCGTCGGCAAGCCCGGCGCGTTCACGCGGACGCACCGGCGGCACGACTACACGGTCCCGCCGGACGGTCCGACGCTCCTCGACACGCTCCAGGACGCCGGGCGGCGCGTCTACGGGATCGGGAAGATCGAGGACCTCTTCTCCGGGCGCGGCGTCGCCCGGCCGTCCACACGGAGTCGAACCGCGACGGCCTCGAGAAGACGGTCGCGGCGCTCGCGTCGAGGCGACGACGACTTCGTCTTCACGAACCTCGTCGACTTCGACACGAAGTTCGGCCACCGCAACGACCCGGTCGGCTACGCCCGCGCGCTCGAGGAGCTCGACTCGTTCGTCCCGGCCCTCCTCGCCGGGACTGCGCGAGGGCGACGTCCTGATGCTGACCGCCGACCACGGCGGCGATCCGTCGGACGTCTCGACGGATCACACGCGCGAGTTCGTGCCGATGGTCGCCGCGGGCCCCCGCGTGCGCGCCGGAGTCGACGTCGGGACGCGCTCGACGTTCGCGGACCTCGGAGCGACGGTCGCCGAGCATCTCGGCGTCCCTCCGCTCGGCGGCGCGAGCTTCCTCTCCGCGATCCTGCGCGGCTGACGCCGCGGGCGGCCGAGGCGGCCCGTCCGTATACTGCGACGCATCCTCGGATGACCATCAACGCGGGCGCTCGCCTCGGTCCCTACGAGATCCTCGCGCCCCTCGGGGCGGGGGGAATGGGGGAGGTCTACCGGGCGAGGGACACCGCGCGCTCGACAGAGACGGTCGCGCTGAAGGTACTGCCGGAAGAGTTCTTTGAAGGTGAAGAGAGGAGGGGACGCTTCGAGCGCGAGGCCCGAATGCTCGCGAGCGCTCAATCACCCGGACATCGCCGTCTCTACTCATTCGAAGAAATCCCGTTCTTCCTCTTCCTCCTCCTCGTCCTCCTCTCGACGCGCCACCTGCTCGTCATGGAGCTCGTCGAGGGCGAGGGCCTCGACGGCGAAGGTCGCCTCGCGGCTCTCTTCCACTCGAAGAATCTCTTTCTCTGCGCCCGGCAGATCGCCGAGGCTCTCGAGGCCGCGCACGAGAAGGGGATCGTCCACCGGGACCTCAAGCCCGCGAACGTGAAGATCACGCCGGACGGGCGGGTCAAGCTCCTCGACTTCGGCCTGGCGAAGATCTTCGAGAGCGAGGCGACGGTCTCGTCGCCGTCGATCTCGTACTCGCCGACGCTCACGGCGCGCGGCACGGCGGCGGGCGTCATTCTCGGGACGGCGGCGTACATGAGCCCCGAGCAGGCGCGGGGAAAGCCGGTCGACAAGCGGACGGACGTGTGGGCGTTCGGGTGCGTGCTCTACGAGATGCTCGCGGGGAAGAAAGCCTTTGAGGGCGAAACGGTGAGCGACACGCTCGCCGCGATCCTCAGGGGCGAGCCGGACTGGGCGGCGCTGCCGGAGCAGACGCCGGCCGCCGTGAAAAAGACTCTTAGAAGGTGTCTGCAGCGCGATGCGCACGCGCGTCTTCACGACATCGCGGACGCGCGGCTGGACCTCGAGGAGGCGCAGGCGCTGCCGCGGAGCGCACTCCGGCCAGTCACCCTTCGAAGAAAATCTTCAACTCCCGGTCTCCAACCCCACTGCAGGTCGGAGCGCTCGGGCGAGAGTGGAGAGAGGGAGCAAGAAGTCTCTCTCGTCTTTCTCCCCTGGGCGCTCGCGGCCGCGTGCGCGGCCGCGGCGGGGGCGCTCGCGCTGCGCGCTCGCGCCCCGCGGCGGGACACCGGCGTCGTCCAGTTCGAGGTCCGTGTCCCGGAGGGGGCGTCGTTCGGGAACTCGATGGCGCTCGCGCCCGACGGGCGCCGGCTGGTCTTCGTCGGGACCGACGAGAAGGACGTCGACCGCCTCTACGTGCGCTCGTTCGACTCCGTCGGCGTCCAGCTCCTGCCCGGCACCGAGGGCGCGCGGTTTCCTTTCTGGTCGCCGGACGGAGCGAACATCGCCTTCTTCACGGGCGACCGGCTCGCGCGCGTGAGCACGGCCGGAGGCCCGGTCCTCACGATCTGCCCGGTCACCGACGGCCGCGGCGGCACGTGGTCTCCGCGAGGCGTCATCGTCTTCGCGCCCGGGATCCGCGTGCCGCTCCACCGCGTGAACGCGTCGGGGGGAATCCCCGAGCGGGCGACGACGCTGGGTCCGAAGGACTACACGCACCGGTGGCCGAGGTTCCTTCCGGACGGCGTCCACTTTCTCTACCTCTCGCTGAGCGACGACGCCGCTCGAGCGGGGATACGGGTCGCTTCCCTCGACTCCACCGAGGACACGTTCGTCGTGGCCACCCGCGGCAAGGCGGAATACGACGCGGGCCGCCTCCTCTACGTGCGCGAGAACGCCCTCTATGCGCAGCCGTTCGACGCGGGGCGCCGCAAGCTCTCCGGCGAGCCCGGGCTCGTCGTCGACGGGATCGTCGTCGAGGGCGACAGCGGCTGGACGGGCCTCGCGGCCTTTTCGGCCGCCGAAGGCACGCTCGTCTACAGGCGTCGCGCGAACCCCCGGCAGAAGCTGACCTGGTTCGACCGTTCCGGGAAGTCTCTCGGGACGGTCGGGGACGCCGCCGTCATGTCGGAGCCGTTCTGGCTCGTCGGCGGGCAGCGCCTGGGGATCACGGTGACCGACCGGCGCACCGACCTCCCGGACCTCTGGCAGGTCGACCTGGCGCGCGGCACGTGGACGCGGCTCACGTTCGGGCCGAAGGCCAACAACACCGGGATGGCGTCGCCGGACGGGAAGTACCTGTACTTTTCCTCGAACCGGCAGGAGCGCATGGGTCTCTTCCGCCGCCCGCTCGACGGGACGGGAGGAGACGAGCCGCTCCTTGCCACGACCCTCGACAACTACGGGGATTTCATCTCCCCGGACGGGGCGTGGCTCGTGTACGAGGCTCCGGGCAGCTCCGGCCGCGCGGAGCTCTGGAGACTGCCGCTCGGCGGCGACCGCAAGCCGTCGCTTCTCCTCGCGATGCCGCAGGCGGCGACCGCCCACTCGTCCGGGTCGCCCGACGGAAAGTTCCTCGCGTACTCTTCCGACGAGACGGGCCGCGCGGAGGTGTACGTGCAGAGGTTTCCGCCTTCGGGCGGGAAGTGGCAGATCTCGACGGACGGCGGCGACCAGCCGCTCTGGCGCGCTGACGGGAAAGAGCTCTATTTCCTCTCGAACGACCGCAAGCTCATGTCCGTCGAGGTGTCTCTCGCGGGCGACGTGCAGGTGGGCGTGCCGAGGGTTCTCTTCCCGGTGCGCGTGCCCGCCAACGGGATCTCCGACAACCGCTCGCAGTACATCCCCTCTCCGGACGGAACCCGGTTCCTCGTCCTCGCGACGGCCGAGGACCGGCAGGAGCAGCCCGCCGTGGCCGTCCTGAACTGGGCCTCGATGGGAGCTTCCCCCCGGTGAGGCGGCGTCTCGCGGCGCCGATTCTCGCCGCCGTTCTCGCCGGCCCCGCCCTCGCCCAGGGCCTGCCGCCGGCGCCGCCGCTTCGGCCGGGATCGCGCCCGAGCGCCTCGCGCGCCTCGACGTCGCGTTCCGCGAGGCCGTGGCGGACGGAAAGATCGCGGGCGCCGTCGTCTTCGTCGCGCGCGGCGGCCGCGCCGTCGACTTCGAGGCGGTCGGCTGGCAGGACGTGGAAAAGAAGATCCCGATGCGGAAGGACACGATCTTCCGGATCGCGTCGATGTCGAAGGCGGTCACGACCGTCGCCGCGCTCATGCTCTTCGAGGAGGGCCGGCTCACGCTCGACGCGCCGGTGTCGCGGTACATCCCCGTCGTTCGCGAAGACGACCGTGTTCGTGCCCGCCGCCGAAGGACGCGCCCGCCGGGCACGCCGCCGACGGATCGTGCCCGGCGAGGCGTCCGATCACGATCCGCGACCTCATGACGCACACGTCCGGGATCTCCTACGGCACGGGGGCTCTCGAAGCGAGGTACAAGGCCGCCAACGCGTACTGGTGGTACCTCGCGGACAAGGACGAGACGATCGCGTCGTTCGTCGACCGCCTCGCGACGCTGCCGTTCGAGGCGCAGCCGGGCGAGCGGTTCGTCTACGGGTTCTCGACGGACGTCCTCGGACGCGTCGTGGAGGTCGTCTCCGGGAAGAGCCTCGACGCGTTCTTCGAGGAGCGGATCTTCCGGCCGCTGCGGATGCCGGACACGTCCTTCTTCCTGCCGCCCGAAAAGCGCGCGCGCCTCGCGACGGTCTACGGACTGTCCGGGGCCGGGAGGATCGTGCGCGCCCCGGAGGGCGGATGGGCGGGACAGGGCGCCTACGTCGACGGCCCGCGGACGCTGTTTCTCCGGCGGCGGAGGTCTCCTCTCGACGGCCGCAGACTACGGGCGCCTGCTCCAGATGCTCCTGAACGGCGGCGAACTGGACGGCATGCGGCTTCTCTCGCCGAAGACGGTCGCCCTCGCGACGTCCGACCTCGTCGGAACGCTCTACGACGACGGCCGCCTCGGCTTCGGCCTCGGCTTCGAGGTGACGGAGAAGGTCGGCCCCGCCGGCCGCCTCGACTCGCCGGGGGCGTACGGGTGGGGCAGCGCGTACTACCCGCGTTACTTCGTCGACCCGCGGGAAAAGCTCGTCGCGTTCTTCCTGACCCAGCTCATCCCGGCCGGCGACTACGATCTCCACAGGCGGTTCCGGACGCTCGTCTACCAGTCCCTCACGGAGGAGGCGCCGTGACGCTCGCGAAGGGAACGATTCTCGGTTCCTACGAGATCCTCGCGCCGCTCGGAGCGGGGGGGATGGGAGAGGTCTATCGGGCGAGGGACCCGCGTCTCGCAAGAGAAGTCGCGGTCAAGGTTCTGCCGGGAGATTTCTTAGAAAGTGAAGAGAGAAAGCAGCGATTCGAGAAGGAGGCCCGTCTCCTTGCAGCGCTGAACCACCCCAACGTCGCGGCCATCTATTCATTCGAAGAAATCCCCGGTGTTTCTTCCTCTTCTTCTTCTTCTTCTTCCTCCTCCGCCTCGCGGCACATCCTCGTCATGGAGCTGATCGAGGGCGAGACGCTGCGCCACGCGTTCCCTCCGGAGCCCGCGGCGACGAAGAGGATCCTGGAGGTCGGGGCGCAGATCGCCGAGGGCCTCGCGAAGGCGCACGCGTCGGGCATCGTGCACCGCGACCTGAAGCCCGAGAACGTCATGGTGTCCCGCGAGGGCTGGGTGAAGATCCTCGACTTCGGCCTCGCGAAGCTGACGGAGGCGCGCTCGCAGGAGCTGTCGGCGGCCGCGACGGCGTCGGGAACCGTGCCGGGAATGGTCATGGGCACCGTCGGTTACATGTCGCCCGAGCAGGCGGTCGGCAAGCCCGTCGACTTCCGGTCCGACCAGTTCTCGCTGGGAACGATCCTCTACGAGCTCGCGACGGGACGCCGCGCCTTCCAGCGGGCGACCAGCGCCGAGACCATCGTGGCGGTGATGCGCGAGGAGCCCGAGCCGATCGCGAAGCTGAACCCGCGCGTGCCGGCGCCGCTGCGCTGGATCATCGAGCGCTGCCTCGCGAAGGACGTCGACCAGCGCTACGCCTCGACGCGGGACCTCGCCCGCGACCTCGCGAGCCTGCGCGACCACCTGTCCGAGCTTTCCGGCGAGGTCGCCGCGGGCGTCGCGGAGGAGGCGCCCTCGCACCCGACGTTCCAGCGGCTCAGCTTCCGCCGCGGCACGATCCTGTCGGCGCGATTCGCGCCGGACGGCCGCACGGTCATCTACGGCGCCGCGTGGGAGGGCGAGCCGTGCCGGCTGTTCTCGACGCGGCCCGAGAGCCCGGAGTCGAGCCCTCTCATGCTTCCCGACGCCGAAATCCTCGCGATCTCCCGCACCGGCCAGCTCGCGATCGCGCTCGAGCGCCACTGGGCGGGGCGCTTCATCTGGAGCGGCACGCTCGCGCAGGTGCCGCTCGCGGGCGGTGCGCCGCGGGAGCTCCTCGAAAACGTCCACTGGGCCGACTGGGGCCCGGATGGCGCGCACCTCGCGATCGTGCGTTCGGTCGCGGGGAAGACGCGTCTCGAATACCCGATCGGCAAGGTGCTCTACGAGACCGGCGGGTGGATCAGCCATCCGCGCGTCTCTCCGAAGGGCGACCTCGTCGCGTTTCTCGACCACCCGACGCTCGGAGACGACGAGGGCGGCGTCGCCGTCGTCGACCGGACCGGAAAGTGCACGGTGCTTTCGAAGGAATGGATCACGGCGTACGGCCTCGCGTGGTCCGGCGACGGCCAGGCCGTGTGGTTCACGGGAACCCGCGTCGGCGTCGCACGCTCCGTCTGGTCCGTCTCGCTCGACGGAAAGGAGAGGCTGCTCGTCCGCACCCCGGGCGAGCTCACGATCCAGGACGCGTCCGCCGACGGCCGCCTCCTCATGACGAGCGACAACGGGAAGGTGGGCGTCATCGGCCGGCCGCCGGGCACGGACCGCGACCGGGACCTGTCGCTTCTCGACTGGTCTCTCGTGCGCGACATCTCGCCGGACGGGAAGCTCATCCTCTTCGACGAGAGCGGAGAGGGAGGCGGGGCCCGCCATGCGGTCTACGTGCGCCGCACGGACGGTACGCCCGCCGTGCATCTCGGCGACGGTTGGGCCGGGAACTTCTCTCCGGACGGCCGGTGGGTCGCGTCACAGAGCATGGCGACCGAGGGGCGCCGGATCACGCTCCTCCCGACGAAGGCCGGCGAACGCCGCGACCTTCCGAAGGACGACCTGCGCGTCCACCGGGCCTGGTGGCTTCCCGACGGGAAGAGAATCCTCGCGGCGGCGAACGCGCCGGGTGAAGGGCTTCGACTCTTCGTGCAGGGCCTCGAGGGGGGACCGCCCCGCCCGATCACGGGGGAAGGCATCGCGATGGGGTTCTTCCCCGTGTCCCCCGACGCGCGAATCGTGGCCGCACAGGGGCCCGACGGACTCTTCTACGGGTTTCCCATCGAGGGCGGGGACCCGGAGTACATCCCCGGTCTCGTCGCCGAGGATCGCCCGATCCGGTTCTCTCCGGACGGCACGTCCCTTTTCGCATACCGGCGCGGCGAGCTTCCGGCTCACGTGATCCGGCTCGACCTCGCGACGGGTCAGAAGTACCCCTCGCAGGAGCTGATGCCGCCGGACGCTGCCGGAGTCGTCGAGATCGTGTCGGTCGTCCTCACGCCCGACGTCGCGTCCTACGCGTACAGCTACCACCGCATCCTGTCCGATCTCTTCCTCGTGGAGGGAATCCGATGAAAGCGCTCCGCCGCGCCCTTCTCGCCGCTGCCTTCCTCGCCGCCGTCCCTCTGTCCGCCCAGCTGCCCCCGGACGCCGATCAGGCGAAGGACGCGCTCGCGAAATCCCCGCGCCACGGCGAGTGGGTGGACGTCGCTCTGCCCGGCGGCGGGAAGCTCCTGACGTGGGTCGTCTACCCCGAGAAGAAGGAGAAGGCCGGAGCCGTGATCGTGATCCACGAGATCTTCGGCCTCACGGACTGGGTGCGCGGCGTCGCGGACCAGCTCGCGAAGGACGGGTTCATCGCGCTCGCGCCGGACCTGCTCTCGGGCATGGGCCCGAACGGGGGAGGAACGGACTCTCTCGGCGCGGACGCGACGAAGGTCATCCGCAACCTCGCCCCTCAGGAGGCGAGCCGCGCGTCTCGACGCCGTGCGCGCCTACGCGCTGAAGCTCCCCGCGGCGAACGGGAAGGTCGGCGGCATCGGGTTCTGCTGGGGCGGCACGACGAGCTTCGCCTACGCCGTGGCCCAGCCGAAGCTGGACGCGGCGGTCGTCTACTACGGAACGTCGCCCGAGGACGCCGGGGACTACGCGAAGATCGGCGCGCCCGTGATGGGCTTCTACGGCGGCGACGACGCGCGCGTGGACGCGACGATCCCGCGGGCCGAGGAGGCGATGAAGAAGCTCGGCAAGCGGTACGTGCCGAACGTCTACGAGGGCGCGGGGCACGGCTTCCTCCGCCAGCAGGCGGGCCGCGACGGCGCGAACCGCCGCGCCGCCGAGAAGGCCTGGCCGGCGACTCTCGCGTTTCTCCGGGAGCGCCTGAAGTAACGCCCGGCTTCGGCGACTCGTTCGCGGCTAGAATCTGTCCAACGCGTGACGATCGCCGCCGGAACGAAGCTCGGCTCGTACGAGATCCTCGCGCCCCTCGGGGCGGGAGGAATGGGAGAGGTGTACCGGGCGAGGGACCCCAGACTCGCGAGAGACGTCGCGGTCAAGGTACTGCCGGAAGAATTCTTTGAAGGTGAAGAGAGGAGGCAGCGGTTCGAGCGGGAGGCGCGCTGCTCGCAGCGCTCGAATCATCCCGGGATCGCCGCCATCTACTCATTCGAAGAAATCCCCTCTTCTTCTTCCGTCTTCTTCGCCGCCACGTCCTCGTGATGGAGCTGGTCGAGGGGGACGACCTCGCGGTGCGCCTCGCCTCCGGCCCTCTTTCACTCGAAGAGACTCTTTCTTTCGCCCGGCAGATCGCCGAGGCGCTGGAGGCGGCGCACGAGAAGGGGATCGTCCACCGGGACCTGAAGCCCGCGAACGTCAAGGTCACGCCCGACGGGCGGGTGAAGCTCCTCGACTTCGGGCTCGCGAAGATCTTCGAGGGGGACGGCGGCTCCGGCTCGGCTCCGTCGCGTCACGCACTCGCCGACGCTGACGGCGCGCGCGACGGCGGCGGGCGTGATTCTCGGGACGGCGGCGTACATGTCTCCGGAGCAGGCCAGGGGCAAGCCCGTCGACAAGCGGACGGACGTCTGGGCGTTCGGGTGCGTGCTCTTCGAGATGCTCACGGGTAAGAGAGCCTTCGAGGGCGAGACCGTCACGGACGTCCTCGCCGCCGTCCTCACGAGAGACCCGGACTGGGCGGCGCTGCCGGAGCAGACGCCCGGGAAGATAAGAGATCTTCTGAGAAGGTGTCTGAGGCGGGAGGCGAAGCAGCGCCTCCACGACATCGCCGATGCGCGGCTGGACCTCGAAGAGGTCGAGCGCGCCGGCGAGCGCATCCGGCCATTCACCCTTCGAAGAAAAGACCGCGGCGCCGAGCCCCACTGTAGGTCGAAGCGACGGGACGAGAGCCGCAGAGAGGGAGCAAGAAGTTTCTCTCTCGTCTTTCTCCCCTGGGCGCTTGCGGCCGCGTGCGCGGCCGCGGCGGGGGCGCTCGCGCTTCGCGCGCGCGCCCCGCAGGCGCCGGCGGCCCCGAGCCTGACGGCGTCGCTGCTTGCACCCGAGGGCTGGAGCTTCGACTCCCTGAGCGGCCCGCCCGTCCTTTCGCCCGACGGGACCCGGCTCGCGTTCGTCGTGACCGACGGAAAGCTGAGGAGCCAGCTCTGCGTGCGCTCGCTCGCGACGGGCGAGTCGCAGGTCCTTCCCAACACGGAGACGGCGCGGAACCCCTTCTGGTCGCCGGACGGCCGGGTCATCGCCTTCTTCGCCCAGACGACGGGTCTGGCCGTCGTGCCCGCATCCGGTGGCGCGGTGGAGTTCCGTGCCGCGAGCGGACCGGGCCGGGGAGGCACCTGGGGTCCCGACGGCACGATCCTCTATTCGCCGGCGCTTCTGAGCTCCATCTTCCGCGTGTCGCCGGGGAGCAAGGAACGCGTGCCCGTGACGACGCTGAACGAGTCCCGCGGGGAGAGCGCCCACCAGTGGCCGCAGTTCCTTCCGGACGGGAAGCATTTCCTGTACGTCGTCCAGCGCGTCGACCCGCTGACCCGCCGGAACGAGAGCGAGCTGTGCGTCCAGGCTCTCGGGGAGACGGAGCGCAAGGTGCTCCTGAAGTCCACGACCCGCGCGGTCTACGTGCCCGGCCACCTGCTCTTCGCACGGGGCGGCTCCCTGATGGCACAGCCCTTCGACGCCGCGCGTCTGGAAGTGACCGGAGACCCGTTCGTCGTCGCGCCGCACGTCCAGTTCCTCGCGGACGGCGGCACCGGCATCTTCGCCGCGTCCGCGGGGGGGCTCCTCGTCTACGCCGCCGGCGGAACGATCGGCAACTCGCAGCTCGTCGCGTACGATCGCTCCGGGAAAGCGCTGCGCACGATCGCCGACGTGGGCAACTACTGGACGCCGCACGTGTCGCCCGACGGCAAGCTCGTGGCCGTGGAGGTGATCGACCCGGTGAGCAGCAACCGCGACGTCTGGACGTTCGACGCCGTGGGCGCCGAGCCGCCCGTGCGCCGGACGTTCGACCCGGGCGAGGACTACACGCCCGTCTTCTCGCCCGACGGCAAGCGCCTCGCGTACGCGTCGTACCGGAAGGGGTCGTGGCTCATTTACGAAAAGACGCTCGAGGGGTCGGACGAGGAGCGCCTCCTCGCCGCGTCGCCCGACGCGCGGCCGCCCGCGACCGGAACGCCTTCGGGTCCCGAGATCTTCACGACGTCCGGCTCCAAGTTCCTGACGGACTGGTCGCCCGACGGCCGTTTCATCGCCTTCAACGGCTCGACGCGGGAGACCGCCGACGACATGTGGCTGGTGTCGCCGTCGGACGGCAAGGGCGGGCTGTTGCTCCGGACGCCCGCGTCCGAGCGCGACACGGCGTTCTCGCCGGACGGCCGCTGGATCGCCTACCTCTCGAACGAGAGCGGAAACCCCGAGGTCTACGTGCGTTCCTACCCGGCCACCGGCGGGAAGTGGCAGGTCTCGACGCGCGGCGGCACCCAGCCGAAATGGAGCCGGGACGGGCACGAGCTCTTCTATCTCGCGACGGGTTTCCGTCTGACCGCCGTTCCGGTGAGGACGGGAGCCTCGTTCGAAAAGGGGACGCCGCACGAACTGTTCCAGGTTGCGAGCCGCCGCACGAACATCCCCCAGTACGACGTCTTCCCGGACGGCCGGAGCTTCGTCGTGAACACGGTCGTCACGGAGAAGGCGTCGACTCCGTTGACGCTCGTTCAGAACTGGACCGCGACGGTGAAGGCGAAATGAGATCCGTGCTGATCGCGCTGGTGCTCTCGCTCGCGGCGCCGGCCGCGGCCGACGACCTTCTGGCCCTTTCCCGCGACTTCTGGGCGTGGCGCGCGGTCACGAAGCCGATGGACCGCGACGACGTGAACCGCGTCGTCCGGCCGCACGGCTGGACTCCCGACTGGTCGGCAGAGTCCATCGAGACCCGGCGCAGGACGCTCGCGCTCTTCGAGGAGCGCCTGAAGGCGCTCGCCGATCCGGCGCGGCCGGTCCCGTGGCAGGTCGACCGGCGCCTGATCGGCTCGGCTCTCGCGCGCGTGCGCTGGGAGCTGGACGTGAAGCGCTCGTGGAGACGCGACCCGACGTTCTGGGTGGACCAGACGCTCCCGGTCCTGGTCGATGCACTCCTGTCGCCGCCCCCGTTCGAGGAGGCGCGCAGCGAGGACGTCGCGGCCCGGCTCGAGTCGATCCCGCGCACCCTCGACCAGGCGCGGGCCGTGCTCGACGAGGCCGCCGCGCCGTTCGCGAAGCTCGCGATCGAGGATCTCCGGGGAATCGGGCCGAAGCTGCGCGCGTCCATGGCGGCGCTTTCGCCGCTTCTCGCGCCCGGCGCGCGCGGGCGCGTCGCGCCGGCGACCGAAAGGGCGGTCGCCGCGCTGGACTCCTTCCGGGTCTGGCTCGAGGCCCGGCTGCCGCTGCTCGCCGGACCGCACGCCCGTCGGCCGGGACGGCTACCTCTTCTTCCTCCGGAACGTCGCGCTCGTGCCGTTCACGCCCGAGGAGATTCTCCTGATGGGCCGGCAGGAGTACGACCGCTCCGTCGCGCTCGAGGCCGTCGAGCGGCAGCGCAACGCGGGCGTGCCCGAGCTCCCGATGGCGCCGGACCAGGCTGCCCAGTCCGCGATGACGCGCCGGGCCGAGGCCGAGATCCGCCGCTTCCTCGAGGAGAAGGGGATCCTGACGGTGCCCCCCGACCTTCCTCATTACGTGGACATGCCCGTCCCGCCGTACCTCGAGGCGCTCGACGGCTTCGGCGAGTGGACGCTCTTCGCCAACACGGCCCGGCCGGGCGAGCCGTCGATCCGGTGGATCCCGAAACCGTCGCCGAGGCTCGGCTACTTCGCCGGCTCGATGGCGAGGGACCGCCGGCCGCACATGTCGCACGAGGGGATTCCCGGCCACGCGTTCCAGCTCGCCCTCGCGTCGCGGCACGAGGACGAGATTCGCCGCGCGTTCTACGACTCGGGCCCGATCGAGGGGCTCGCGTTCTACTCCGAGGAGCTGCTTCTCACGGCGGGGCTCTACGCCGACGCGCCGAAGGCGCGCGAGATGGTCGCGAACTACATGCGCCTGAGGGCGCTGCGCGTGGAAGTGGACGTGAGGCTCGCTCTCGGCACGTTCACGATCCCGCAGGCTGCCGAGTACCTGAGGACGAGCGTCCCGATGGACGCCGAGACGGCCCGCGGGGAGGCGGCCTCGTTCGCGTCCTCGCCCGGGCAGGCGATCAGCTACCAGATCGGCAAGCTCCAGGTCCTGCGGCTCCTCGCGGAGGCGAAGCGCGCGCAGGGCGACGCGTTCCGGCTCCGCGCGTTCCACGACTTCGTCTACCGGAACGGCAACGTTCCGCTCTCGCTCCTCGGATGGGAGCTCCTCGGACAGGAGGACGACCACAGATGACGCTTGCCGCCGGAACCCGGCTCGGGAATTTCGAGATCGTCGCGCAGATCGGCGCCGGCGGGATGGGTGAGGTCTATCGGGCGAAGGACCCGAAGCTCGCGAGAGAAGTCGCGGTCAAGGTCGTGCCGGAAGATTTCCTCGAAGGGGAAGAGAGGAAGCTGCGGTTCGAGCGGGAGGCGAAGCTCCTCGCTTCCCTGAATCACCCGAACATCGCCGCCATCTATTCATTCGAAGAGATCCCCGGTTCTTCTCCCGCACGCGTCCGCGGGCTCCTCGTGATGGAGCTCCTCGAGGGCGAATCGCTGCGTGACCGGCTGCGCGCCGGGCCGCTGCCGCCGAAGAAGGCGATCGAGCTCGCGACGCAGCTGGCGGAGGGGCTGGCAGCCGCGCACACCCGCGGCGTCGTGCACCGCGATGTCAAACCGGAAAACGTCTTCCTCACGCGCGACCGCCTGAAGATCCTCGACTTCGGCCTCGCGAAGCAGCTCCCGAAGTGGGCCGGCCAGAGTGGCCCGCACACGAACCTCCCGACCGAGGCCCCCTCGGGTGCCCGGACGGAGGCGGGCGTCGTGATGGGAACCGTCGGCTACATGAGCCCGGAACAGGTCAGGGGCGAGCCGGCGGACCACCGGAGCGACGTCTTCAGCTTCGGCGCGGTCCTCTACGAGATGCTCTGCTGGGCGGAAGGCGTTCGACGGCACGAGCGGCGTCGAGACGATGAACGCGATCCTCAACGAGGATCCTGCCGAGCTCGTGGTCACGAAGGGCCAGATGCCGCCCGCTCTCGAGCGCGTCGTCCTCCACTGCCTCGAGAAGGCGCCCGAGAACCGCTTCCAGTCCATGAAGGACGTCGCGTTCGATCTGAATTCGCTCTCGTCGATCTCCGCCGTGGACGGGGGGAAGGTCCATGGACGGACGCGCAGAGGGCGCGCCGGGTGGGTGGCGGCCGGCTTCGCGGCCGCGGTTCTCGCGGGGCTCGCCGCGTGGGCGACGGGGGCCGTGCACGTGGGCCGCCACGCGCAGCCCGTCTTCCACCAGGTGTCCTTCCGCCAGGGGCGGATCGCGAAGGCGCGCTTCGCGCCCGGCGGCCAGGACGTCGTCTACGACGCGAGCTGGCAGGGAGAGCCGTGGCAGCTCTTCGCGACTCCGATCGTCGACCCCAAGGAGAGGCCGCTCGGCCAGACCGACGTCCAGCTCCTCGACCTGTCCCGCGCGGGAGAGCTCGTGCTCAGGCTCAAGAGCAAGGTCGCGGACACGTGGCAATTCGAGGGCACGCTCGCCCGGTCCGCGCTCGGCGGGGACCTCGCGCCGAAGGCGATCCTCGGCGGCGTCCTCCAGGCGGCCTGGGCGCCGAAGTCCGAGTTCGCCGTCGTGCGCGCGACGGGCGGTCGTTCCCTCCTCGACTACCCGCCGGGCAAGGTCCGGGTCGAGTCCGCGGGGTGGATCGGCGACCTGAGGTTCTCTCCCGACGGGAAGCTCCTCGCGTACGTGGACCATCCCGCCGCCGGCGACGATGCGGGACGCATCGCGGTCCTCGACGTCGCATCCGGCAAGACGCGGATCGTGTCGTCGGACTTCGGGACCCTCCGGGGCCTCGCGTGGCGGGGGCAGGAGATCTGGTTCACCGCCGGCACGCACATCCTGAACCGCGCCCTCTACGCGGTGGACCTTTCGGGGAAGGAGCGCGGCGTCTTCACGCAGGCCGGCGGCCTCCACCTCCACGACGTCGCGTCCGACGGCCGGGTCCTCATGAGCCGCGAGGAGATGCGCGGCGGGCTCGTCTCGCTGGTCGAAGGGCAGCAGCAGCCGCTCGACCTCTCCTGGAGGACGTGGAGCTACCTTCTCGACACCTCGGCCGACGGGAAGACGCTGCTCTTCGAGGAAGAAGAGGGCGATCCCGCCGGCTACGACCTGTTCCTCAGGCCGACGTCGGGCGGCCACGCGACGTCTCTCGGAAAGAGCGCGGGCTACGGCGCGCTCTCTCCCGACGGGACGCTCGCCGTGGCGTGGCTCGCCAGGCCGGCTCCCCGGTGGGTCCTCTATCCGACCGGGACGGGCGCCCCGCGCGAGATCCCGGCCCACGGGATCCGCAGCATCAAGTCCGTTTCGTTCTCGAGAGACGGCAAGAGCCTGATCTTCATCGGGCAGGAGGGCGAGAAGGAGGACCGGGTCTGGTCGCTCGGCCTCGACGGGAATGCCCCGAAACCGCTCACGCTGGAAGGCGTCACCGGCCTCGAGACGTGGCCGCTCCTGAGCCCGGACGGAAAATCCTTCCTCGCCCGCGAGAAGGGTGGCTGGGCGATCTTCGACTTCGCGAAGCCGGACGCGCCGACGAGGCGAGTCGCCGGCCTCGAGGACGGCGAGGTCCTGACCCAGTGGCGCCCCGACGGCCGGTTGCTCGTCACCCGGCCCGGCGCATTTCCCGTCGACGTGTGGACGCTCGACCCCGCGACCGGGAAGCGACAGCCGTGGAAGACGGTCAGCCCGGCCGGCTACGTGGGCGTCGACTGCTCGACGATCCGGTTCAGCGACGACGGCAAGCGCATGGCGGCGCGTTACATCCTCCAGCGCAGCACGCTGTACGTCGTCGAAGGGCTGAAGTGACGCTCGCCTCCGGTACGAAGCTCGGGCCCTACGAGATCGTCGGCCCTCTCGGCGCCGGCGGCATGGGAGAGGTCTACCGGGGAAGGGACTCGAGACTCGCGAGAGACGTCCCGGGGTGCCGCGTCCGCTCCTCGGCGGTCCCGCGCTCGCGAACGCGCGGGCCGTCGCCGCATCGCCGGACGGCAAACGTCTTCTCGTCGCGCTGCCGGCCGATGGCGGCTCGTCGGGGTCGCTGACGCTGATCGCGAACTGGCCGGCGGAGCTCGCCGGGAGGTAGGTCTCCTCTTGCCGGAGTCGCGCCTGCGACTCGTTTGCGGCTAGAATCCGGTCAATCAAACGACGATCCCGGGCCTGAAAGGAGACTCTGATGAGGACCTTCGTCTGGACGGCTCTGCTCGTTCTGGGAGGCGTTCCGGGGGGCATCGCCCTCGCCCAGCCGGCCGGGGGGGCTGCGCCGGCGCCGATCGTGCTCAAGCCGGTCCGTGCCGGAAAGGCGCCCCCGAACCCGTATTCGAAGAAGCGCGATCGCGCGCGGAAAGATGCTCGTGATGTCCGGAGGCTGCAACGATTGCCACACGCCGCGGGTCTTCGATCCGGAGATCGGCATGCCGGCGTTCGACTGGTCGCGGATGCTGTCGGGACACCCCGAGGGCGCGCCGGACCCCGAGGGAGAGCTGGGCCCGGGAGACGCCCTGCTCATCAGCTCCACCTTCACGAGCTTCAAGCTCCCGTTCGGGACGACTTACGCCGTGAACCTGACGCCGGACATCGATACCGGGACGGGTCGTGGACGGAAAAGATGTTCCTCGACATCTTCCGCAAGGGTCGGCACCTCGGAGGTGACAGCCGGCCCGTGTATCCGCCCGATGCCGTGGGACTGGTACCGCGCGGATGCCGGATCAGGACCTCAAGGCGATCTTCGCGTACCTGAGATCCATTCCGCCGCTCCGCAACATGCCGGCGACGGAGAAGATCCCGCCGCCGGTCGTCGGACTTCGTCATCGCGATCAACCAGAAGATCATCGCGTTGCAGACGAACCCCGCGGCGAAGGTCGAAAGGGCGCCGGCAGGGCCCCGGCCGCCGGCCTTCGACGCTCAAGCCCGGTGCAGGCCGGCAAGTCATCCGGGCCGGAAGCTACCCCGCGGACCTCGTCGCGAAGGGAAAGAGCGATCGTGATGTCGGGGCGCCTGCAACGTCTGTCACACGCCCTGGGTCTTCAACGAAACGCTTCGGCGTGCCCGCTCCGGACTTCACGCGCATGCTCTCCGGCCATCCGGAAGGCGCTCCCGATCCGCAGGGCAAGCTCGGACCACGAGGACGCGGCGATCTTCGGGCCGACGTTCACGAGCATGGCGCTGCCGTTCGGCGTCGTGTACGCGAAGAACCTGACGCCGGACCTCGAGACCGGGACCGGGAAGTGGACGGAAGATCAAGTTCCTGGCCGATGTTCCGGAAGGCTCGCCATCCCGGACGGGCGCACGATCCTCCCGCCGATGCCGTGGGACATGATCAGGCACTGGTCCGACGCGGATCTGCGCGCGGTCTTCGCGTTCCTTCAGACCCTTCCGCCGATCCGCAACGAGGTGCCCGACTCGAAGGTGCCCCCGCAGCGTGGTGCAGATGATCGAGCGGGCGAACGGATCCGATCGGCGCACTTGAAGCCAGCGACCGTGAGCCCTTCCGCGACACCCGGAGGTCTGACGCTCCTCAGGCCGCCCGCACGGGCGCGGGCACGATCTCCCCAAGCGCGGCGAGGAAGGCCCCGACCTCGTCGCGCTTGCCGACCGTGACCCGCAGCCAGTTCGGGAGCGACGGGAACTTCCGGCCGACGAGGATCTTCTTCTCGCGGAAGGCGTGGATGACCGGGGTGACGTCGCCGCCCACGTCCACCATCACGAAGTTCGCCTCGGACGGCATCGTGCGGTAGCCCTTCTTCGTCAGCTCCGCGACGAGCCATTTGCGGGTGTCGTTCAGGAGCTTCTTCTGGCGCGGGACGAGCTCGGGGTCGGCGAGGCTCGCCGCGGCGGCCGCGAGGACGGCCGCGTTCGTGTCGGCCCACGAGGCGTGCGGCTCCATCGCGGCGATCGTCTCCTTCGACGAGACGGCGTAGCCGAGGCGCATGCCCGCCATCCCGTAGATCTTCGAGAACGTGCGCGCGACGACGACGTTCGGGTGTTTCGCGATCAGCTCGCAGCTGCTCCGGTAACGCGGATCCTCGACGAAGTGGTGGTAGGCCTCGTCCACGAGGATCGTCGCCGAGGGCGGGACGCTCGCCGCGAACGCGGCCATCTCGTCGCCCGTCACGATCGTCGCGGTCGGGTTGTTCGGGTTGCAGACGTACACGAGACCGGTCGAGGGCCCGCACGCGGCGGCCATCGCCGGGAGGTCGTGGCGGAAATCGGCCGTCAGCGGCACCTTGACTCCGTCCGCCCGGACGACCTTCGCGTACGCGAGGACGGCCTCGAAGGTCGGCTCGGCGGCGACGACCTTGCGGCCCGGACCGCTGAACGCCTCGTCGGCCATCTGGAGAATCTCCGAGGAGCCGCAGCCGAGGAGCACCTGGTCGACGGCGACGCCGTGGTATTTCGCGATCGCCTCGCGGACTTCGTGCTCGAGGCCGTCGGGATAGCGGTTCGGGGCGGCCTTCGCGGCCGCCTCGAGCGCCTTCGGAGAGGGTCCGTAGGGGTTCTCGTTCGAGCTCAGGATGACCGCGTCGGCCGGCCGGGCGTGCTTCGGCGCGGCCGCGTCGGCGACGCGGCTGACGAGCGGGGTGTCGAGAATCGCAACACCGGCGGCGGCACCGAGGGTTCCGGCGAAAGCGCGGCGGGACATCGGGAGCGGCATGACGGCCTCCTGTCGGAGATCTCTCCGGATCATCTCGCAGTTGCGGGGACCGCGCACCTGCGACTCTTTCGCGGATAGAATCCGATCAAACAGGTGACGATCAACGCGGGAGTCCGGCTCGGGCCTTACGAAATCCTCGCGCCGCTCGGGGCGGGGGGGATGGGGGAGGTCTACCGGGCGAGGGACCCGAGGCTCGCGAGAGAGGTCGCGGTCAAGGTACTGCCGGAAGAGTTCTTCGAAGGTGAAGAAAGGAGATCGCGCTTCGAGAGGGAAGCGCGATTGCTCGCGGCGCTCAATCATCCCGGAATCGCCGCCATCTACTCATTCGAAGAAATCCCCGGTTCTTCTTCTCCTTCTTCTCCCTCCTCCTCGTCTTCGACGCGCCACCTGCTCGTCATGGAGCTCGTCGAGGGCGAGGGCCTCGACGCGAAGGTCGTCCGCGGCCCTCTTCCGCTCGAAGAATCTCTCTCTCTGGCCCGGCAGATCGCCGAGGCGCTGGAGGCGGCGCACGAGAAGGGGATCGTCCACCGGGACCTCAAGCCCGCGAACGTGAAGATCACGCCGGACGGGCGGGTCAAGCTCCTCGACTTCGGCCTCGCGAAGATCTTCGAGAGCGAAGGCACGGCCTCGTCGCCGTCGATCTCGTACTCGCCGACGCTCACGGCGCGCGGCACGGCGGCGGGCGTCATTCTCGGGACGGCGGCGTACATGAGCCCCGAGCAGGCGCGGGGAAAGCCGGTCGACAAGCGGACGGACGTGTGGGCGTTCGGGTGCGTCCTCTACGAGATGCTCGCGGGGAAGAGGGCGTTCGAGGGGGAAACGGTGAGCGACACGCTCGCGGCGATCCTCAGGGGCGAGCCGGACTGGGCGGCGCTGCCGGAGCAGACGCCGGCAGCGTAAGAAGAATTCTCAGAAGGTGTCTGCAGCGCGACGCGACGCGCCCGTCTTCACGACATCGCGGATGCGCGCCTCGACCTCGAGGAGGCAATGGGGCGCGGCAAGGCTCGGCCGGAGCGTCCGGCACGGGCTCATTCACCTTCGAAGAAAATCTTCAACAGGCGGTTCCGAGCCCCACTGTAGGTCGAAGCGCGGAACGGGCGAGTCGTGAGAGAGGGAGCAAGAAGTCTCTCTCCGTCTTTCTCCCCTGGGCGATCGCGGCCGCGTTCGCGGCCGCGGCGGGGGCGCTCGCGCTGCGCGCTCGCGCCCCGGAGGAGCGCGTCATCCGGTCCGCGCTCGCGCCCCCGGAAGGGACGAGCTTCTGGCTGGAGGCGAACGGACCCGGACCCGTCGTGGTCTCCCCGGACGGCCGGCAGGTCGCGTTCACGGCCGCCGACGCGGCCGGGAAGGTCAACCTCTACGTGCGCGCCCTCGACGCCCGCGAGGCCCGCATGCTCTCGGGCGCCGAAGGGGCGATGTACCCCTTCTGGTCTCCGGACGGCCGCTCGCTCGGATTCTTCACGGCCGGGAAGCTGAAGACGATCGAGGCCGCGGGCGGCTCGCCGCAGACGATCTGCGGCGCTCCCGAGGGAAAGGGAGGGGCCTGGAGCCCGGCGGGGGTGATCGTCGTTCACGCCCGGGCCGAACGCGCCTCTCTTCAAGGTCTCCGAGAAGGGAGGCGAGGCCACGGCGATCACGAAGATCGACGTGTCCCGCGGAGACGACTCGCACCGCCATCCCCGGTTCCTCCCGGACGGAAGACACTTTCTCTACGTCGCGCGCTCGGCGAAGGCCGGGCCCGAGGGGAACGCCGTCGTCGCGGCTTCCCTCGACGGAGGACCGGAGAAGGTGCTTCTGCGCTCGCCCGCCGCGGCGGGGTACGCGTCGGGATACCTTCTCTACCTGCGCGAGACGACCCTCATGGCACGTCCCTTCGACGCCGCGCGACTGACCTTCACGGGCGAGGCCTTTCCGGTCGCCGAGAAGATCCTCATGCCGGCGCTCGGCACGGCGATCGGGGTCTTCTCGGCCTCGCAGAACGGCGTCCTCGCCTACCAGACCGCGCGCGGCGAGATGATGTCGCGGCTCCAGTGGTTCACGCGGGACGGAAAGCCGGACGGGACGCTCGGCGAGCCCGCGGACTTCGGGCAGGCGCTTCTCTCGCCGGACGGCAAGCAGGCCGCGGTGACGATCCGGGACCAGGCGACCGGGACGCACGACCTCTGGATCTTCGACATCGCCCGTGGCGTGCGCACGCGCTTCACGTTCGATCCCGGCGAGGACGACGCGCCTCTCTGGTCGCCGGACGGCAGCGCCCTGATCTTCGCGTCCAACCGCAAGGGGCACTACGACCTCTACCGCAAGGCGCTCGACGGATCCTCGGAGGAGGAGGCGCTCCTCACGTCGGACGCCGACAAGTACCCCGTGTCCTGGGCGGCTGGAGGCCGCTCCCTCATCTTCGAAGAGACGGGCAAGGACGCGGGAATCGAGGTCCGGACGCTCGCTCTCGACGGCACCCGAAAGCCGGAGCCCTGGTCCAGGACGAAATTCAGCCAGGTGACCTCGCCGCTGTCCCCCGACGGCCGGTGGCTGCCCTACAGCACGGACGAGTCGGGCCGATGGGAGGTCTACGTCACGTCGTTCCCGCACGCGGGACGGAAGTGGCAGATCTCGACCAACGGCGGGGCCTACGCGTTCTGGAGCGCGGACGGCAAGGAGATCCTCTACCACGACCTCAGCGGCATGATCTGGGCGGTCCCCGTTTCGGCCCGGGGGGAAAGCCTCGAGATCGGGCAGGGCCGCGCGCTCTTCCGCGCCCCGGGGCCCAACCCCACGGGCCCGTCCTTCTCTCCGACGTCCGACCACCAGCGATTCCTCGTCGTGGGCGAGGGGCAGAAACCGAACCCGCTCGTCGACCTCGTCGTGAACTGGACGATCGCGAAGGGGTCGAGATGACGATCGCGGCGGGCACGCGCCTCGGGCCGTACGAGGTCCTTTCGCTCCTCGGGGCCGGAGGGATGGGGGAGGTCTACCGGGCGAAAGACCCTCGCCTCAATCGGGAAGTCGCGGTCAAGGTCCTGCCGGAAGATCTCTTCGAAGGTGAAGAGAGGAGGCAGCGCTTCGAGCGGGAAGCTCGCGCTGCTTGCGAGCCTGAATCACCCGGGCATCGCCGCGATCTACTCATTCGAAGAAGTCCCCTCTTCCTCTCTGTCTTCTCCGGCATCTCCTCGTCATGGAGCTCGCCGAAGGCGAAAGCCTCGACAAGAAGATCTCCTCCGGCCCTCTTCCCCTCGAAGAATCTCTTTCTCTCGCCCGGCAGATCGCCGAGGCTCTGGAGGCGGCGCACGAGCGGGGCATCGTCCACCGCGACCTCAAGCCCGCGAACGTCGTCGTCTCGGACGAAGGACGGGTCAAGCTCCTCGACTTCGGCCTCGCGAAGGCGTTCGAGAACGAGAACGGGTCGTCGCCGGAGATCTCGCACTCGCCGACGCTGACGGCGCGCGCGACGGCGGCCGGAGTGATCCTCGGGACGGCGGCCTACATGTCGCCCGAGCAGGCGCGCGGGCAAGCCGGTCGACAAGAGGGCCGACGTGTGGGCGTTCGGCGTGGTTCTCTTCGAGATGCTGACGGGCAAGAGGCTCTTCCAGGGCGAGACGGTCAGCGACACGCTCGCGGCCGTCCTGCGCGAACCGGTGGACTTCGGCGCAGCTGCCGGCCTCGACGCCGCCGTCCGTGCGCGTGCTCCTCGAGCGCTGTCTCGAGCGCGACCCGAAGCAGCGCCTGCAGGCGATCGGCGAATCGCGCATCGCCCTCGAAAGGACGATGGCGGGAAGTTCGGGAGTGCGTGCCGGAGGTCCACTCGAGTCCGCACGTGCTGCGCGAGCGAGCAGAACCCCTCTCTATCTTTCCTGGGCGCTCGCGGCCGCGTGCGCGGCCGCGGCGGGGGCGCTCGCGCTGCGCGCTCGCGCCCCGGAGGTCCACGTCTACCGCGCGACGATCGACCCACCCGAGGGAACGACATTCGTCTTCGACACGACGCAGCCGGGTCCGCCCGTCCTCTCGCCGGACGGACGCAAGCTCGCGTTCACGGCCCGTGGAGCCGACAGCAAGGTCCGGCTGTACGTTCGGGCGCTGGACTCCACCGAGGCGCAGCCGCTCGCGGGGACCGACGGCGCCCAGTATCCGTTCTGGTCTCCCGACAGCCGCTTCATCGCCTTCGGAGCCGACCAGAAGCTCAAGCGGATCGAGGCCTCGGGGGGGCCGCCGTCGACCCTCTGCACGACGACGGATTTCCCGAAGGGCGGATCGTGGAGCCCGGCGGGCGTCATCGTGTTCGCGCCGGGGGCCGGCAGCCCCCTCCACATCGTCTCCGAGAACGGGGGAGAGTCGAAGCCGATCACGAAGTTCGACTCGAAGAGAGGCGACAACTCCCACCGGATGCCGTTCTTCCTTCCGGACGGAAAACACTTCCTGTTCCTCGCGCGTCTGTCGAACGCGCAGCCGGCCGAAGGGAGCCAGGTCCTCGTCGGCTCCGTGGACGGCGGCGAGCCCAGGCCGATCGTCCGATCGCCGGCGGCCGCGGAGTACGCCTCGGGCCGTCTCCTCTTCCTGCGCGACAGGGCTCTGATGGCGCAGCGCTTCGACGCATCGCGTCTGACGTTGGAGGGCGAGGCGCACCCCGTTGCGGAGAACGTGAGCATGCTCACGGGCGCGGCGACGGGCGCTCTTCTCCACCTCGCAGAACGGGATCCTCGTCGCCCAGATCGGGGCGGCCGTCGTCCTCGGGGCCCAGCTCGAATGGACGGATCGGGCCGGCAAGACGCTGGGCACGCTGGGTGACCGGGCGGCGTACGACGAGGTCAGCGTCTCACCGGACGGCCGGACCGTGGCCGTCTCGGCCATCGACCTGAAGGCGGGCACGCACGACGTCTGGCTGTGCGACGTCGAGCGAAACCTCAAGACGCGTTTCACGTTCGAGCCGGGCGAGGAGCTCACGCCGCGCTGGTCCCCGGACGGCCGATCGCTCGCCTACGTCTCCACGCGCGGGACCCAGCAGGTTCTCTACCGCAAGCAGATCGGGGGCACCGGCGTCGAGGAGCTGCTGTACACGTCGGACACCGTCAAGCTTCCGAACGGTTTTTCGCCGGACGGCAGGCTTCTCGCCTACACCGAGCTCGGGACCGACACGAACTTCGACATCTGGATCCTGCCGCTGACGGGCGACCGCAAGCCGTATCCGTTCCTCAAGACGAGCTTCGCGGAGGCCAACGCCGCCTTCTCGCCGGACGGCCGGTGGATCGCCTACAACTCGAACGAATCGGGGCGGACCGAGGTCTACGTGACCCCGTTTCCCGGTCCGGGAAGGAAGTGGCAGGTCTCGGTTCAGGGGGGCGCGTATCCCTCGTGGCGGGAAGGTGGAAGGGAGATCCTCTACCAGGAGCTGCAGACGAACAGGGTCTTCTCCGTCCCGGTGGCGTTCAAGGGCGACGCGCCGGATTTCGGGAAAGCGACGGCGCTCTTCGTGGCGACGCCGCCTCTCGCGGGGATCGCGTCGCGCTTCGACGCGACGGCAGACGGGAAGAGGTTCATCCTGATCCGGCCGAACCAGACGCGGGACACGGGATCGCTGACCCTGGTCGTGAACTGGACGGCGGAGCTGAGGGGGAAACAATGAGCCCGATCACGCTCGCCGTCTTCGAGGCCAGCCTCAAGCGCTGCGAGGCGCGCCCGGACTTCCTCGACATCTTCTACGAGAGGTTCCTGGCCTCGTCTCCCGAGGTGGCCGGAGAAGTTCGCGCACACCGACTTCGCCCGCCAGAAGGAGCTCCTCCGCACCTCGTTTCACCACCTGCTCCTCGTCGCGCGCGACTCCAAGCAGGGGCCCGATCCCTATCTCGAGGACGTCGCCGTCCACCACGGAGCCGGCCACCTCGCGATCGGGGCCCACCTCTACGATCTCTGGCTGGACAGCCTGATCGAGACCGTGCGCGTCTGCGATCCGGAGTGTTTCCCGGAAGTGGAGACCGCGTGGGAGGAAGTCATGATGGTCGGGATCCACTACCTGTGCGCGAACTACGAGGGGCGGCACCGCCGGTGACCGACGCGCACGCGCTCCTCGCGGACCGGATCCGTCGCGACGGCCGCAATCTCGGCGGCGGCATCCTCAAGGTGGACGGCTTCATCAACCACCAGGTGGACCCGCGTCTGATGGATGCGTGCGGGATGGAGCTGGCCCGCCGCTTCGCGCCCGAGGGCGCGACGAAGGTGCTCACGGCCGAGATTTCCGGGATCGCGCCGGCCGTCGCGACGGCCCTGCACCTCGGGATCCCCGTCGTGTACGCGCGGAAGACGAAGCCGATCACGATGCCGGATCAGGTCTTCCTCACGCTCGCGCCGTCGCACACGAAGGGGCGGACGGTCGAGCTCATCGTCTCGCCGGAATACCTCGGCGCCTCCGAGCGCGTCCTCATCATCGACGACTTTCTGGCCTCGGGCGCGACGATCCTCGGCCTCGCGCGTCTCGCCGGCGCGGCCGGCGCGCGCATCGTCGGCGTCGGCGCGCTCGTCGAGAAGGCGTTCGAGGGCGGGCGGGCCGCGGTCGCCCCGCTCGGCGTACCCGTCGAGGCGCTCGTGAGGATCGAATCGATGGACGGGGACTCGATCGTGATCGGGGAGGAATCGTGACGCTCACGCCAGGCACGCGCCTCGGCCCGTACGAAGTCCTCTCGCCGCTCGGCGCCGGCGGGATGGGGGAGGTCTACAGGGCGAGGGACCCACGCCTCGACCGCGATGTCGCGGTCAAGGTACTGCCGGAGGATTTCTTAGAAGGTGAAGAGAGCAAGCAGCGCTTCGAGCGGGAGGCGCAAGCTGCTCGCAGCGCTGCAACCATCCCGGAATCGCGGCCATCTATTCATTCGAAGAAATTTCCGTCTCCCTCTTCCTCGTCTTCGTCCGGTTCGTCTCCTCGGCCACGCGGCACATCCTCGTCATGGAGCTGCATCGAGGGCGAGACGCTCATGGCGCGCCTCGCGAAGGGCGCGATGGCGCTCGATCAGCTCCTTCCGATCGGGATGCAGATCGCCGACGCGCTCGACAAGGCGCACCGGCAGGGGATCGTGCACCGCGACCTCAAGCCGGGGAACGTCATGCTCACGAAGGGCGGCGCGAAGCTCCTGGACTTCGGCCTCGCCAAGGTCCTCGCGCCGACCCCTCACAACTCCGGCGCCACGTCCCTGCCCACGATGGCCGCGCCGCAGCACCTCACGCAGCAGGGGACGATCCTCGGAACGTTCCAGTACATGGCGCCCGAGCAGCTCGAGGGAGGCGAGGCCGACGCCCGGAGCGACATCTTCGCCCTCGGCGCGGTCCTCTTCGAGATGGCGACGGGGAAGAAGGCCTTCGACGGCAAGAGCCAGGCGAGCCTGATCGGCTCGATCCTGAAGGACAACCCGCCGCCCGCGTCGTCGATCGCGCCGATGACGCCGCCGGCGCTCGACCGCCTGATCGCCACCTGCCTCTCGAAGGACCCGGAGGACCGCCTCCAGACGGCGCACGACGTCAAGCTCCAGCTCCAGTGGGTCGGCGAGGGCGGCTCGCAGGCCGGACTTCCCGCGCCCGTCGCCGCCCGGCGCAAGAACCGCGAGAAGCTCGCGTGGGCGCTCGCGGCCGCGGCGGCGATCGCCGCGCTCGTCTTCGCGGTCGGATTCCTGCGCCGCGCTCCGCGAGTCTCCCCGCCGATCTTCGCCGCGATCCCGCTTCCCGAGAAGACGTTCGTCGAGTCGATCGCGCTCTCTCCCGACGGGAGGACGCTGGCGTTCACGGCCGGGAAAGCGGGCGCGCAGCCCGGCCTCTGGATCAGGACCCTCGGCTCCCCCGCGGCGCACCCGGTGACCGGCGCCGAGGAAGCCAGCTTTCCGTTCTGGTCGCCCGACAGCCGGTTCATCGGTTACTTCGCCCAGGGATCCCTGAAGAAGATCGACCCGTCCGGCGGGCCCGCCCTCACCGTCTGCGATGCGGCGCGGGGCGTCGGCGGCACCTGGAACCGCGACGGCACGATCGTCTTCGCTCCGACGCCGACGTCGCCCCTGTTCCGCGTCTCCTCTTCGGGCGGCAAGCCGGAGCCGGTCACGCGGCTCGACGCGTCCCTGCACGTCACCGCGCATCGATACCCCGTGTTCCTGCCGGACGGACGGCACTTCCTCTACATGGCCGCCAACCTGTCCGGGAACACGGGTGATCCCGCGAACTCGATTCGTGCGGGCTCGCTCGACGGGAAGACGGACAAGGCCGTGGTCGCCGGGATCGCCTCGAATCCGTCGTTCGTCGCGGGACACGTTCTCTATCCCAGCGAAGGGGCGCTCCTCGCCGTGAAGATGGATCCCGCGCGGCTCGAAGTGCAGGGAGACCCCGTCCCCGTCGCGCAGCGCCTGAACGTCACGAACTGGTACGGCTACGTCCAGTTCACGGCCTCGGACGAACTCCTTCTCACGATCCCGGCCTTCGCGATTCCGTCGCAGCTCGCCTGGTTCGACCGGAACGGCCGGCCGGCCGGGACGGTCGGCGAGCCCGGCCTCTGGGTCGGCCCGCGCCTCTCGCCCGACGGCCGGAAGATCGCGGTCGGCGTGCTCGATCTCGGCCGGAACACGACCGACATCTGGCTCTACGACGCGGCCGGAGGCAGCCGGCACGAAGTTCGTGTTCAGCAACGGGAGCAACTTCGCGTCCCGTGTGGGCTCCCGACGGCGACCGGATTCTCTTCGGGTCCGACCGGAAGTCGAAGGGGTCGCGGATGGATCTCTGGACGAAGTCCCTTGACGGGAGCGCCGAGGAGATGCCTGTTTCGAATCACCCGACAGCCGGTGGCCGGAGGACTGGTCTCCGGACGGGAAATCTCTGTCGATCGACGCCGTCCCGGCTCAGGGTAAGCGGAACAACCAGCTCTGGATCGTCGAGACGGCCGGAGAGAAGAAGGTCCGTCCGTTCGCGACGGAAGCGAACTTCCAGGGGGACAGCCGGTTCTCTCCTGACGGTCGATGGCTCGCCTACGATTCCGACGAGTCCGGACGATTCGAGGTCTACGTCCGGCCGTTCCCGGGCCCCGGCGGCCGCTGGCAGATTTCGACGGCGGGCGGCAGCCAGCCTCACTGGCGCCGCGACGGCAAGGAGGTCACCTTTCTCACCCCGGAGAACAAGCTCATGGCGGTCCCCATCAACACGACCTCCGGATTTCACGCCGGGCCGCCGGCGCTCCTGTTCGCGATCCATCCGAGCCTGAACGGATCGGCGTACGACGTCACGGGAGACCACCAGAGGTTCCTCGTCAACACCGTCCCGGACGAGCAGGGCTCGCCTCCCCTCAGCCTGCTCGTCCACTGGACGCGGCTCCTCGCGAAGCAGGAGGAGTCGCGCCGATGACGCTCGCCGCCGGCACGAAGCTCGGTTCGTACGAGATCCTCGCGTCTCTGGGCGCAGGGGGGATGGGAGAGGTCTATCGGGCGAGGGACACCCGCGTCGACAGAGCGGTGGCGCTGAAGGTACTGCCGGAAGAATTCTTTGAAAGTGAAGAGAGGAGAGGGCGCTTCGAACGCGAGGCGAAGTTGCTCGCGAGCCTGAACCATCCGGGGATCGCCACTCTCCATTCATTCGAAGAAATCCCCTCTTCGTCTTCTTCTTCCCCGTCCCGACACATCCTCGTGATGGAGCTGCTCGAGGGCGAGACGCTCCGGGCGGCACTCGCGGGCGGGAAGCTGTCGCAGCGGAAGGCGATCGACTATGCGCTGCAGGTCGCGCACGGCCTCGCGGCCGCGCACGAGAAGGGGATCGTCCACCGGGACCTCAAGCCCGAGAACCTCTTCGTGACGAAGGATGGCCGGATCAAGATCCTGGACTTCGGCCTGGCCAAGCTCAACAAGGCTGAAGACGGCCACAAGGCGACGGACCTGCCGACGGCATCGGCGGGAACGGAGCCTGGCGTCGTCATGGGGACGCTCGGGTACATGTCGCCCGAGCAGGTCAAGGGGAAGCCCGCCGACGCGCGGTCGGACATCTTCTCGTTCGGCGCGATCCTGTACGAGATGCTCTCGGGGAAGAGGGCGTTTCACGGCGACTCGGCCGCCGAGACGATTTCTTCGATCCTGCGGGAGGACCCGCCGGAGCTCTCGGTCGACGAATCAGAGCATCTCGCCCGGCCTCGACCGCATCGTGCGGCACTGCATCGAGAAGAACCCCGAGCAGCGCTTTCACTCGGCGCACGACCTCGCCTTCGACCTGGAGGCCCTGTCCGGCGCGTCGGGAGCGAGCGCTGCCTCCGCGGGGCGGCCGGCGGCCGGCCCGCCCCTCGCATCGGAAGACTCCGGCTCGCCGGTCTCGTCGCGGCCGCGCTCGCGGTTGGGCTCTTTGCCGGCCGGGCGATCTGGAGGAAGGCGCCGGACGCCCCGCCTTCCTTCAAGAGGCTCACGTACGGCCGGGGGCCCGTCCAATCTGCCCGGTTCGCTCCAGACGGCCAGATGATCGTCTACGCGGCGTCATGGGAAGGCGCGCCGAAGCCGCAGCTCTACTCCGTTCGTGCCGAAAGCCCCGAGTCGCTCCGTCTCGCGCTTCCGACGGGCCGGGTCGATTCGATCTCCAGCAAGGGCGAGATGCTCGTGCTGGACCTGCTCAAGTTCTCGGCGGGCTACGCGCGGGTCGGCACGCTTTCCCAGACGCCCCTCTCGGGGAGCGCGCCCCGGGAGCTTCTCGAGGACGTGGGCGACGCCGACTGGTCGGCGGACGGCGATTCCTTTGCCGTCGTGCGTGCGCCCCAGTGGCGCTACCGGCTGGAGTACCCGGCGGGCAAGGTCCTCTACGAGACGACCGGCTGGATCAGCTTCCCGCGGGTCTCCCCGAAGGGAGACGCGGTGGCGTTCCTCGACCATCCCCTCTTCGGCGATGACCGCGGCTCCGTCGCAATCGTGGATCGCTCAGGTAACAAGAAGACCCTCTCGACGGGGTGGGAAAGCATGCAAGGCGTTTCGTGGTCGCCCTCCGGCGAGGAGATCTGGTTCACGGCGGCGCGGGCCGGCAACTCCCGCGCTCTCTACGCCGTCACCCGGTCGGGACGCCAGCGCCCGATCGCGGCCACGCCTTCCGGGATGACGCTTCAGGGCATCTCGCGCGACGGGCGCGTGCTCTTCGTCGAGAGCAATGCGCGCCTCGGGTTCCTGGGACTCCTCCCCGGCGAGGCGAAGGAGCGCGACCTCTCGGGTCCCTCATGGTCCTTCTCGCCGATCCTGGCGGCCGACGAGAAGTCGGTGGTCTTCTCGGAGCAGGGGGAAGCGGCCGGTGCGGGTTACTCCGTGTACCTGCGAAAGCTGGACGGATCGGCGGCCGTGCGTCTGGGCGAGGGAGCACCCCTTGCGATCTCTCCGGACGGGAAATGGGTGCTCACCGCACTCGTCGGCTCGACGCCCTCGCAGATCGTGCTCCTTCCGACCGGAGCCGGAGAGCCGAGGCCGTTTCCGAAGGACCAGATCGAGCATGCGAACGGGTTCTTCGGGGCGTTCCTTCCGGACGGAAAGCGGATCGTCTTCAACGGCAACGAACCCGGGCGGCCGCCGCGCGTCTTCGTCCAGGATCTCGCGGGAGGGGCGGCGAAGGCCGTCACCGCGGAAGGGGTCGAGGGGATACTCCTCTCCAGGGACGGCACGACGCTCGTGATCCGTGCGCCGGACGGAAATCATTCCATGGCCGGCCTGGAAGGCGGCGCCGCGCGCGCGATCCCGGGCCTCAAGGCCGGCGACATCCCACTGCAACTCACCGCCGACGGCCGCCACCTGTTCTTTCGAGACGGCTCGAGGGCATTTCCCGCGCGAGTCTTCCGGCTGGACCTCGTCACCGGCCGCCGGGAAATGTGGAAGGAGCTCACGCCCTCCGATCCGGCCGGCATCACCCTGCTGCAGCCCGCGGCCCTCTCCGACGACGGCAAGACGATCCTCTTCATCTATTCCCGGGTTCTCTCCGACCTCTATCTGGCGGAGGGGTTGAAGTGATCGCCGCCGGCACGAAGCTCGGCGGGTACGAGATCCTCGCGCCTCTGGGCGCGGGGGGGATGGGGGAGGTCTACAGGGCCAAGGACCCTCGCCTCAATCGAGAGGTCGCGATAAAGGTACTGCCGCAGGATTTCCTGGAAGGTGAAGAGAGAAAGCAGCGATTCGAGCGGGAAGCGCGCTTACTCGCAGCGCTCAATCATCCCGGAATCGCCGCCATCTATTCATTCGAAGAAATCCCCTCTTCTCTTCCTCTTCCTCTTCCTCTTCCTCGTCTTCCTCTTCGATCTCCGTTCTCGTCATGGAGCTCGTCGACGGCGAGACGCTGCGCGAGCGGATCACCGCGGGAGCCCTGCCCCAGCGCAAGGCCGTGGACCTCGGAGCCCAGATCGCGCGCGGCCTCGCGGCGGCGCACGAGAGCGGCATCGTCCACCGCGACCTCAAGCCGGAGAACATCGTCCTGACGAAGGACGGGCGCGCGAAGATCCTCGACTTCGGCCTCGCCAAGCAGCGCTCCGTCACGGCGGGGGAGGACACGAAGTCGCCGACGCTCGCGAAGGCGACGGACGCCGGGACGCTCCTCGGGACCGTGGGGTACATGGCGCCCGAGCAGGTGCGGGGGCTGCCGGCCGACGCCCGCTCGGACATCTTCGCGTTCGGGTGCGTCCTCTTCGAGATGCTCACGGGCCGGCGCGCGTTCAAGGGCGACTCGGCGATCGAGACGATGAACGCGATCCTCAAGGAGGAGCCCGCGGAGCCGGACGTCTCGGGCGCGAAGATCCCGTCCGAGCTCGACCGCCTCGTGCGGCACTGCCTCGAGAAGAATCCGGCCGAACGATTCCAGTCGGCCCGTGACCTCGCGTTCGACCTCGAGGCGCTCGGCGGCAGCTCCGCGAGCGGTCGGACGGCCGCTCCGGCGGCGGCTCGTGCCGGGCGTCGATGGGCGCCCGCCGCCGCGGTCGCAGTCGGCGTGCTCGCGGTGGCGGCGGCTTTCTCCGTCGGGCTCTGGAAAGGAAAGCGCTCGGTCGCCGCCGTCGCGTCCTTCGCGCAACTCACCTTCCGGCAGGAGCCGATCTTCAAGGCCAGGCTCGCCCCGGACGGCAAGACGGTCGTCTACAGCGCCGCTCCCTCCGGAAACGCCCCGGAGATTTTCTCGCTTCGCTCCGACTACCCGGGCGCGAGCCCACGCTCCCTGGGCACCGGCCAGCTGCTCTCGATCTCGTCGCGGGGAGAGCTCGCTCTCCTCACGCGCGCCCGGTACAAGGGGCACAGCCTCTTCGAGGGCACGCTCGCGCGCATGCCGCTGGAAGGCGGCGCGCCCCGGGAAGTCCTGGACGGCGTGCGCGAGGCCGACTGGACCCCCGATGGATCGGAGCTCGCGGTGATTCGCGACGTCGGCGGCAAGGACCGGCTGGAATTCCCGGCCGGCAAGGTCCTCGCCGAGACGGGCGGCTACTTCAGCGAGCCCCGCTTCTCGCCGCGTGGCGACCGCATCGCGTTCTTCCAGCACCCGTTCAAGTTCGACGACCGCGGAGAGGTCGCCGTCGTGGACCTCGCGGGGAAGAAGACCGTTCTTTCGGAGGGCTACTGGGGAGAGGAGGGCCTGGCCTGGTCGCCGGCGGCCGACGAGGTCATGTTCTCCGCGGGGAACGCCTACAACAACTTCCGTGTCTACGCGGTGAGCCTGGCCGGCAAGCGCCGGGTCGCGCTCGAGAGCGCGGGCGGCCTGACGATTCACGACATCCGCGCCGACGGGCGCTGGCTCACGACGCGGGACGACTTCTTCCGCGAAATGCAGGTCCTCGCGCCCGGCCAGGCGCGCGAACGGGATCTCTCCTGGCTCGATCTGTCCGATCCGGCGGCGCTGACGCCGGACGGCAAGACGCTGCTCTTCATGGAGGAGAGCGGGAGCGTCGGCGTGAACTACGCCGTGTGCCTGCGGCAGACGGATGGCTCGCCCGTCGTGCGTCTCGGCGAAGGAGCCGCTCTCGACCTCTCCCGCGACGGCAAGTGGGCTCTCGCGGCCGTGCCGACGACACCTCCGCAGCTCCTGCTGTACCCCACCGGAGCGGGCGAGCCCCGCAAGCTCGACCGCGGCGGCCTCGTGAGCTACGAGTCCGGGCAGTTCTTCCCGGACGCCCGAAGGGTCCTCGCCTGCGGCCACGAGGAGGGCAAAGGCGTCCGGTGCTACGTGCAGGACGTCTCGGGCGGCAAGCCGCGCCCCGTGACGCCGGAAGGCACGAGCCAGGGATTCGTGTCGCCCGACGGCAGGCAGATCCTCGTCACGGCGAGCGGTGGCTCTCTCGTTCTCTACCCGGTGGACGGGGGCGAGGCGCGGCCCGTGCCCGGCGCGACTCCCGGCGACGCGGTCATCCGGTGGAGCGCGGACGGCCGCTCCCTGCTCGTATCCCGCAGCGGCGAGGTGCCTGCGCGCATCGAACGGCTCGACGTTGCGACCGGGAAGCGGGAGCCTCTGCGCACGGTCGGGCCCACGGATCTGACCGGGGTCCTGAGCATCGGGCCGTTCGCCTTCACCGACGACTTGAAGAGCTACGCCTACGCCTGCCGGCGCACTTCTTCACATCTCTTTCTCGTGGAGGGAGCCCGATGACGCTCGCGACCGGCTCACGCCTCGGCCCGTACGAAATCGTCTCGCCCCTCGGTGCCGGCGGCATGGGCGAGGTCTACAAGGCCCGGGACACACGGCTCGAGCGGGACGTCGCCGTCAAGATCCTGCGGCCGTCCGAGTCCACGTCCGAGGAGATGAAGCAGCGCTTCGAGCGCGAGGCCAAGGCGATCTCCCAGCTCTCCCACCCGAACATCTGCGCGCTCTACGACGTCGGTTCGCACGAGGGAACCGAGTACCTCGTCATGGAGTATCTCGAGGGCGAGACGCTCGCGAGCCGCCTCGCGAAGGGGCCGATGGAGCTCGGGCAGCTGATTCCGGTCGGGATCCAGATCGCGGACGCGCTCGACCGCGCCCACCGGCAGGGGATCGTGCACCGGGACCTCAAGCCCGGCAACGTGATGCTCACGAAGGGCGGCGTGAAGCTGCTCGATTTCGGCCTCGCCAAGACGCTCGCGCCGCAGGCCGCGCAGACGCAGCTCACGTCGCTGCCGACGATGGCCTCGCCGCAGCACCTCACGCAGCAGGGGACGATCCTCGGGACGTTCCAGTACATGGCGCCCGAGCAGCTCGAGGGAGGCGAGGCCGACGCCCGGAGCGACATCTTCGCCCTCGGCGCGGTCCTCTTCGAGATGGCGACGGGGAAGAAGGCCTTCGAAGGAAAGAGCCAGGCGAGCCTCATCGGGGCGATCCTCAAGGAGAACCCTCCGTCCGTCTCGTCGATCGCGCCCATGACGCCTCCCGCGCTCGACCGCGCCATCGCGACGTGTCTCGCGAAGGACCCCGAGAACCGCTTCCAGACGGCGCACGACGTCAAGCTGCAGCTCCAGTGGATCGCCGAGGGCGGGTCGCAGGCCGGGCTGCCCGCGCCCGTCGCCCAGAGACGGAAGAGCCGCGAGAAGCTCGCGTGGGGCCTCGCGGCGGCGGCGGCTCTCGTCGCCGCCGGCTTCGCGATCGGGTTCGTCCGGCGCGCGCCCGCGCGCGCGCAGCTGGTCCGGTTCGAGATCCCGACGCCTCCCGAGATCACGACGATCGACGCGCCGCGGATCTCGCCGGACGGGCGCATCCTCGCGTTCAACGCGACGGACTCGTCCGGGAAGAACCGGATCTGGATCCGCGCGCTCAACGCGCTCAAGGCGCGTGCGCTCGAGGGCACCGACGGGGCGGCGCGGCCGTTCTGGTCGCCCGACAGCCGCTTCATCGGCTTCGTTTCGGCCGGCAAGCTCCAGAAGATCGACGTGACGGGCGGACCGCCCCAGAAGATCTGCGACGCCCCGGGGGGCTCCGACGGAACGTGGAGCACGAGCGGCGTCATCCTGTTCGACGGCACGGGCCCGCAGCCGATCCGGCGTGTGCCGGCTTCCGGGGGAACGGCCGTCGATTTCGTGAAGCAGGACGCGTCGCGGAAGGAGAGGACCGTCGCCTGGCCCGAGTTCCTTCCGGACGGCCGGCACTTCCTCTACATGGCGACCGGCGACAAGCCGGAGGACAGCGTGTACCGGATCGGGTCTCTCGACTCGCCGGACTCGAAGACCCTGGCGCCCGCGCAGACGCTCGTCTCGTACGCCCTGCCGGGATACCTCCTCTTCGTGCGCGACCGGACGCTCGTCGCGCAGCCGTTCGACGCGAAGGCGCTCAAGACGACCGGCGAGCCCACCCCGCTCGCCGAGCAGATCGGGACGGACAACGTCGGGCTCGCGCGGTTCTCGGTCTCGCGGAACGGGACGCTCGTCTACCGGACCGGAGAGAGCGGAAACCGGTTCGTGTGGATGGACCGGTCGGGCAAGGAAGGAGAGGCCGTCGGCGATGCGGGGGACAGCCGCAATCCCGCGTTCTCGCCGGACGGCGAGCGGCTCGCTTACGACCTCGCGGATCCGCGCCGCGGGAAGACCGACATCTGGATCCGGGACCTCAGGCGCGGCGTCAGCTCCCGGTTCACGTTCGACACGGACGACGCGTTCGCGCCGCTGTGGTCGCCGGACGGCAAGCAGATCGTCTACACCGTCGGGAACGACCTCTTCGTCAAGGCGTCCGAGGGACTGGGAGAGGAGAAGCCTCTCCTGAAGTCGGACGAGCTCAAGTTCGCCTGCGACTGGTCCCGCGACGGGAAGTACGTCGCCTACTCGAGCCAGGGCAAGGAGACGAACTGGGACATCTGGATGCTGCCGACGTCCGGCGACGGCAAGCCGGTCCCGTTCGTGAAGTCGTCCTTCGTGGAGATGCGGCCCGTCTTCTCGCCCGACGGGCGCTTCGTGGCGTACCAGTCGAGCGAGTCAGGCCGCGCCGAGATCTACGTCCAGAGCTTCCCGGGCCCCGGCGGCAAGTGGCAGATCTCGACGGCGGGCGGCATCGAGCCGCACTGGCGCGGCGACGGCAAGGAGCTGTACTACCGGGCGCCCGACCAGAAGCTGATGGCGGTCGAGATCACGGCGGGAGCGACCGTGACGGCCGGCACGCCGCAGCCGCTCTTCCAGGGGCGGTTCGACACCGGTGTCGCGCGCGAGCACTACACCCCCGTGCGCGACGGAAAGCGGTTCCTCGTCGTCGCCCCGCTCGGGCGCGAGGCGATGACGCCGACGACCGTCGTCCTGAACTGGAACGCGGAGCTGGGACGCTGACGTGACGCTCGCGCCCGGCACGAAGCTCGGCCCGTACGAGGTCGTCGGCCCGCTGGGCGCGGGCGGGCGGGATGGGGGAGGTGTACCGGGCGAGGGATCCGAGGCTCGCGAGGGATGTCGCGATCAAAGTGCTGCCGGAAGAGTTCTTAGAAGGTGAAGAGAGGAGGCAGCGGTTCGAGAGGGAAGCGAAGCTCCTCGCAGCGCTCAACCATCCCGGAATCGCGGCCGTCTACTCATTCGAAGAAATTCCCGGTTCTTTCTCTTCTTCTTCTTCTTCTTCTTCCTCGACTCTCCACATCCTCGTGATGGAGCTTCTCGAGGGCGAGACGCTGCGCGCGGCGCTCGCGGGCGCGAAGGTGTCGACGAAGAAGGCGCTGGAATGGGCGCGGCAGATCGCGCAGGGCCTCTCGGCGGCGCACGAGAAGGGGATCGTCCACAGGGACCTGAAGCCCGAGAACGTCTTCGTGACGAAGGACGGGCGGGTCAAGATCCTGGACTTCGGGCTGGCCAAGCTCGCGCAGGCCGACGAGAGCCCGGACGTCACGAACCTGCCGACCGCCACGCGCGGAACCGAGCCGGGCGTCGTGATGGGCACCCTCGGGTACATGTCGCCCGAGCAGGTGAAGGGCAAGCCTGCGGACGCGCGGAGCGACATCTTCTCGTTCGGGGCGATCCTGTACGAGATGCTCTCGGGGCAGAGGGCATTCCACCGCGAGACGGCGGCCGAGACGATCTCGGCGATCCTGAAGGAGGACCCGCCGGACCTGACGGTGACGAACCAGAACGTGCCGCCGGGGCTCGAGCGGCTCGTCGCCCACTGCCTCGAGAAGAACCCGGAGCAGCGCTTCCACTCGGCCCACGACCTCGCCTTCGACCTCGAGTCCGTGACGGGAGCTTCCGGCGCGAGAGCCGCGGCCCCGTCCGCCGCCGGGTGGCGGACCGGGCGGCGCGCCGGGCGGCGCCGTGCTCCTCGTGGCCGGACTGGCGGCCGGCGTTCTCCTGGGCGCGCTCGGCGCGCGCGCCCTCTACAGGCCGAAGTCGCCGGAGCCGCCCGAATTCCAGGTCCTCACGTACTCGGGAAGCGACGGATGGCCGTCCGTGTCGCCGGACGGAAAGACGATCGCGTTCGTCTCGTCGCGCGACGGGAAGAGCCGGATCTGGATCAAGCAGGTCGCCGGGGGCGCGGAGGCGGTCCTGACCGAGGGTCCGGATACGCTGCCGCGCATCTCGCCGGACGGCTCCTCCGTCCTCTTCGTCCGGGCGACCGCGGCGGAGACGGCGGTCTACCGCGCGTCGCTCGTGGGCGGCGAGGCGCGACGGATCGCGCGGCCCTGCGGCCGCCGCCGACTGGTCGCCGGACGGCAGGGAGATCGTCTTCCTGCGCTCGAGCGCCGCGGGCGGGACGATCGACTCATCCCTCCGGCGCATCGCGCTGGACGGCACGAACGAGCGCGTCGTCGCCACGGTGCCCGGCCGGCTCCTGGCGCTGCCGCGCTGGTCGCCCGACGGGATGACGATCGCCGCCCTCGAGAGCCCGGGGACCGGAACGGCCGTACCGAAGCTCGTGCTCTTTCCGCTCGACGGCACGGCGCCGCGGCGCCTCGACACGCCCGAGACGCGTGCGGTCCTGGGCTTCGCCTGGAACGGGGACAGCCGGCACGTCGTCTTCCTGGGCGGCTCGTCGGACGCCTCGAGCCGGACCCGGACGGCGCGGGTCTTCGTCAAGAACGTCCGGACGGGAGAGTCGCGCGCCGTGCTCTCGGGGATCGACTTCGGGGGAGGCGTGGACGTCTTCGGGAAAGGCGCTCTCGTCCTGGTCACGGTGACGCGCCGGTCGAACCTGCGCGAGATCTCGCCCGCGGGGGCGCCCGGTCCCGGACGCTGGCTCACGCGCGGCGGGAGCATCGACCGGCAGCCGGTCTACGCGCCCGACGGCGAGTGGGTGGCGTTCTCGTCGAACCGGAGCGGAAACCAGGACATCTGGGAGCTGTCCACGAAGACCGGCGCGGTCCGCCGCCTGACGGAGGATCCCGCCGACGACTTCGACCCGTCGTTCACGCGCGACGGCAGGAGCCTCATCTTCAGCTCGAATCGCGGCGGGCACTTCGAGATCTGGATTGCGTCCCGGGACGGCAGCGGCGCGCGCCGCGTGACCGACGACGGGATGGACGCCGAGAACGCGTCCGCCACGCCCGACGGGAAGTGGATCGTGTACGCCTCGGGCAACCCGGACAAGCGCGGCATCTGGAAGATCCGCGCGGACGGGACGAACGCGACGCGGCTCGTCCCGGGTCCCGTCATCCTCCCGGAGATCTCGCCGGACGGCCGGGTCGTGTCGTTCGTCACCGTGAGCGGGCCGGACGGGACGACGAGCGTCGCGGGCGGCGCGAACAGCACGATCTCGGCCGTGCGCCTCGAGGACGGCGCGCCCGTCCCGTTCGAGGCCGGCGTCACGGGCGCGATCTCCAACCGCGGCCGCCACCGCTGGTCGCCGGACGGCCGCACGCTGGTCTACCTCACGGCGGACCGGAAGGAGACGTTCGGCCTGATGGCGCAGGCCTTCGTCCCCGGCAGGGACACGGCTGCGACGCGGCGGCCCGTGGCCGGCTTCAGCGCGGACTCGCTGACCGAGTCCTTCGGCTTCTCGCCCGACGGCTCGCGCATGACGATCAGCGAATTCCAGGTCGCGACCGGCCTCCTCCTCGCGGAAGGAGTCGACGGCATCGTCGCAAGACGCGTGCGCGGAGCGACGACGCCGTGACGCTCGCGGCTGGCACGAGGCTCGGCGCTTACGAGATCGTCGCGCCCCTCGGGGCGGGCGGGATGGGAGAGGTGTACCGGGCGAGGGACACGCGCCTCGGCGCGCGACGTCGCGGTCAAGGTACTGCCGGAAGAATTCTTCGAAGGTGAAGAGAGGAGACAGCGCTTCGAGAGGGAGGCGCGGCTCCTCGCAGCGCTCAATCATCCCGGAATCGCCGCCATCTACTCATTCGAAGAAATCCCTTCTTCTTCTTCTTCTTCTTCTTCGTCGTCGCGCCACCTGCTCGTGATGGAGCTGGTCGAGGGGGACGACCTCGCGGTGCGCCTCGCCTCCGGCCCTCTTCCACTCGACGAATCTCTTTCTTTCGCCCGGCAGATCGCCGAGGCGCTGGAGGCGGCGCACGAGAAGGGGATCGTCCACCGGGACCTCAAGCCCGCGAACGTCAAGGTCACGCCGGACGGGCGGGTGAAGCTCCTCGACTTCGGCCTCGCGAAGATGTTCGAGGGGGACTCGGTCGCGGGGTCGAGTGCGGGCGTCACGCACTCGCCGACGCTGACGGCGCGGGCGACGGCGGCGGGGGTGATTCTCGGGACGGCGGCGTACATGTCTCCGGAGCAGGCGCGGGGCAAGCCGGTCGACAAGCGGACGGACGTCTGGGCGTTCGGATGCGTGCTGTTCGAGATGCTGACGGGGAAGCGGGCCTTCGAAGGCGAGACCGTCAGCGACATCGCTCGTCGTCGATCCTCTCGAAAGAGCCGGACTGGGCGGCTCTGCCGGAGCAGACGCCGGCGAAGATAAGAGATCTGCTTAGAAGGTGTCTGCGGCGGGAGGCGAAGCAGCGCCTCCACGACATCGCGGATGCGAGGCTCGACCTCGAGGAGTTGAGCTCGCCGCGTGCAGGCGAGCTCCTCGGCCCAATTACCTTTCGAAGAAAATCGACCGCGCGTTGCCAGGCCCCACTGTAGGTCGTAGCGACGGAGACGAGACTGGAGAGAGGGAGCAAGAAGTCTCTCTCTCTCTTTCTCCCCTGGGCGATTGCGGCCGCGTGCGCGGCCGCGGCGGGGGCGCTCGCGCTGCGCGCTCGCGCCCCGCAGGCTGCGCCCTCGGTCCGCGCGCAGATCCTGCTCTCGCAGGAAGAGTTGATGGACGGGGTCGGCGCCGCCGTCGTGGTCTCGCCTGACGGGACACGGCTCGCGTACGTGACCCAGGGTCGCCCGTCCGAGGCTCCTACCTGAGGCGACTGGACCGCCTCCAGCCGGTCGAGGTGCCGGAGTCGGACGGCGCGGTCAACCCGTTCTTCTCCCCGGATGGGAAATGGGTCGCGTTCTTCTCGGGAGGCAAGCTGCGCAAGGCGCCGGTGTCGGGCGGCGCGCCGGTGACGATCTGCTCCGCGCCCATCCCCCGGGGGGGCGCCTGGGTCTCGGAGGACACGATCGTCCTGGCGCCCCGCACGGTGGGCGGCCTCGCCGTCGTGGCGGCCTCCGGGGGCGAGCCGAAGGTCCTGACGCAGGTGAATGTCGGAGCCCGCGAGCGCTCCCACCGCTGGCCCGCAGGCCTCCCCGGCGGCAAGGCGGTCCTGTTCTCGACGCAGCTCTCCGGCAGCGATTACGACGACGGGATCATCGAGATGGTGGACCTCGCGACCGGCAAGCGGACCGTCGTCCACAAGGGCGGCTCGTTCCCGCGCTGGTCGCCGTCCGGCCACGTCCTCTTCGCCCGGAAGGGGACGATCTATGCGGCGCCGTTCGACGTCGCGCGGGCAAGCCTCACGGGCCGCCCCGTTCCCGTGCTGGAGAAGGTCCTCTCCTCCACGGGCGGCGAGGCGCCCTCGGACGGCAGCGCGCAGATCGACGTTTCGGCCTCGGGCGTCTGCGTCTATCGCACGGGGGAGCCCGAGACGCTCTTCACGCTCGCGATCGTCGACCGCAAGGGCGGGATCATTCGCAAGACGAACCCGCCGCGAGGGTATGCGTGGACGCGCTTCTCGCCCGACGGGACGCGCGCCGCCATGCAGATCAGCGGGCCGAGCCAGTCCGACATCTGGGTCTACGACATCGCGCGCGACGCGTTCTCCAGGCTCACGTTCGAAGGCGACAACGTGGGGGCCGTCTGGAGCCCGGACGGGCACGACGTCGTGTTCGCGTCGGATCGTGACCGCGAGCTGGTCGCGCGGCCGGGAGGCTCGGCGTCGACCGTGCGCGGGATCTACGGAAAACGCGCGGACGGCTCGGGGCCGGCGCACCTCCTTTTCAAGTTCGAGGGGACCCTGGCGCCCACCGGGTTCTCTCCGGACGGACGGATGCTTGCGTTCCAGGCCACGCGGGTGGAGACCCAGACGGACGTCGGGGTGATCCGCCTCAAAGGGGGCGAGGCCGACGGAAAGCCCGAGATGATCCTGGCCGGCCCCACGAACGAGGCCGGCGGCGTCTTCTCTCCCGACGGCCGCTGGCTCGCCTACGAGGTGACGGACGGCGGGCTCGGGTACGTCTACCTGCGGAACGCCGCGGGCGGAGACGTCAAGTGGCAGGTCTCGGACGAGATGGGCTCCAGCCCTCGATGGAGTCGTGACGGGACGCTCTACTTCGTGCGCCGCGAGGACGCCTCCGTCGTCGCGACGCGCGTGACGGCGGAGGGCGGCGCTCCCGTCTTCGGGAAGGAAGAGCGCCTCTTCGGGCTCTCCTCGTTCGAGGCCGGGAGCCAGGTCGTGGCGGGTTGGGACGTCTCCCAGGACGGCCAGAAGTTCCTCGCGCTGCTGCGCGAGGGCGCCGCGAACACGCCGGACGTCAACCACGTGACGCTCGCCTCGGACTTCGCGGAGGAGCTCAGGCGCCTGGCGCCGGCGGGAGGGAAGTCGTGACGCTCGCCGCCGGCACCCGCCTCGGTCCGTACGAAATCCTCGCGCCCATCGGCGCGGGGGGCATGGGAGAGGTTTACCGGGCGAGGGACCCGCGACTCGCGAGAGAGG
This sequence comes from uncultured Acidobacteriota bacterium, assembly GCA_963776915.1. Taxonomy (GTDB): domain Bacteria; phylum Acidobacteriota; class Thermoanaerobaculia; order UBA5066; family UBA5066; genus Fen-183. Next base: position 398,461 of record CAVZPE010000004.1, read on the forward strand.
TCGCGGTCAAGGTCCTGCCGGAAGAATTCTTCGAAGGTGAAGAGAGGAGGCAGCGTTTCGAGAGGGAAGCGCGGCTCCTCGCAGCGCTCAATCATCCCGGAATCGCCGCCATCTACTCATTCGAAGAAGTCCCATCTTCCTCTTCGTCTTCCTCCTCGTCGCGCCACCTGCTCGTGATGGAGCTGGTCGAAGGGGACGACCTCGCGGTGCGCATCGCCACCGGTCCTCTTCCACTCGAAGAATCCCTCTCTTTGGCCCGGCAGATCGCCGAGGCGCTGGAGGCCGCACACGAGAAGGGGATCGTCCACCGCGACCTCAAGCCCGCGAACGTCAAGGTCACGCCGGACGGGCGGGTCAAGCTCCTCGACTTCGGCCTCGCGAAGATCTTCGAGGGGGACTCGGGAACGGGCTCGGCGCCCTCGGTCTCGCATTCGCCGACGCTGACCGCGCGGGCGACGACGGCGGGCGTGATCCTCGGGACGGCGGCGTACATGTCTCCGGAGCAGGCCAGAGGCAAGCCGGTCGACAAGCGCACGGACGTCTGGGCGTTCGGGTGCGTGCTGTACGAGATGCTGACGGGCCAGCGCGCCTTCGAAGGCGAGACCGTCACGGACGTCCTCGCCGCCATCCTCACGAGAGAGCCGGACTGGGCGGCGCTGCCGGAGCAGACGCCGGCAAAGACAAGAGATTTGCTTAGAAGGTGTCTGCGGCGGGAGGCGAAGCAACGCCTCCACGACATCGCAGATGCGCGGCTCGAACTCGAGGAGTTGAGCACCGCGAGTGCAGCGAGCGCCTCGGCCCAATTACCTTTCGAAGAAAATCTTCATCCGGCGTTGCCAAGCCCCACTGCAGCAAGCGCGGCGCGGGCGAGTCGTGAGAGAGGGAGCAAGAAGTCTCTCTCGGTCTTCCTCCCCTGGGTGCTTGCGGCCGCGTTCGCGGCCGCGGCGGGGGCGCTCGCGCTGCGCGCTCGCGCCCCGCAGGCGGCGCGGCTCCTCGCACGGTCCGCGCTGCTGCCTCCGGACGGCGCGACGTTCTCCTTCGGAGGCACACAGCCGGGTCCGCCCAGCGTCTCGCCGGACGGAACCCGAATCGTCTCGGCGGCGCGGCGTCAGGACGGCAGCACGCAGCTCTGGGTCCGCTCGCTCGCCTCGGACGCCTGGGCGGCGCTGCCGGGCACGGAGAAGGGCTCCTATCCGTTCTGGTCGCCGGACGGAAAATCGATCGGCTTTTTCGCAGACGGGAAGCTGAAGCGCGTCGACGCCGGAGGCGGCCCGCCCCTCACCCTCTGCGACGCGCCTTTCGGAAAGGGCGCGACCTGGAGCGCGGAAGGCACGATCCTGTTCGCTCCGGGCTATGACTCGGGGCTGCAGCGGATTCCGGCGGAGGGCGGCCCCGCGACGGACGTGACGACGCTCGACCGCGCCCGGCACGAGAACAGCCATCGCTTCCCGCAGTTCCTTCCCGACGGCCGGCACTTTCTCTTCTTCGTCCGGACCTCCGGCGAGGGGGCGGCCGACGGGGTCATGGTCGGCTCCCTCGACGGAGGGCACCCGCAGCCGCTCGTGAAGTCGCCGGCGAACGCCGCGTTCGTGTCGGGGCGCCTGCTGTACGTGCGGGACCGGGCCCTGGTGGCGAGGCGGCTCGACCCGGAGAACCTGAAGCCCGAGGGCGAAGAGGTCGTGATCGGCGACGAGGTGCACGTCCTGCCGGCGGCCTCCCTCGCGGTCTTTTCGGCCTCGCGGGCGGGAACGCTCGTCTACGACCGCGGGTCGGGCAGCCCGGACATGGTGCTCCGCTGGTTCGATCGTGGCGGCCGCGAAACGGGGGCGGTCGGCGAGCCGGGTCCCTATTACGAGAGTTCTCTTTCGCCCGACGGCCGGCGGGTCGCGCTGTCCGCCGAAGATCCGAAGTCGGGCCGCCTCGACGTCTTCGTCCTCGACGTCGAGCGGGGCGTGGCGGAGCGCCTGACGTCGGGGAAGACGGACAGCTCGATGCCGCTGTGGCGGCCGGACGGGAAGAGCGTCATCTTTCGCACGCGCGAGGGCGGCCTCCTCGACCTTTACGAGAAGAATCTGGACGGCGGTGCCGCCAAGGCCCTTCTGCTCAGGACCGACAAGGACAAGGAGCCCACCGACGTCTCCCCCGACGGCCGCACGCTGGCCTTCGGGGTGGCGAACCAGAGCGTCTGGATGCTGCCGCTCTCGCCTCCGGGCCCTCCCTTCCCGTACCTCCAGTCCGGGTTCAACGAGGAGAACGCGCGTTTTTCGCCCGACGGCCGCTGGGTGGCGTTCGAATCCTCCGAGGCGGGGCGAAAAGAGGTCTACGTGACGTCCTTCCCGAAGCCCGGGGCGCACGTGCGCATCTCGTCGGGCGGCGGGCAGGCGCCCCGTTGGAGCGCGGACGGCCGGGAGCTCTTCTTCCTGACACCCGGCAATACCCTCATGTCGGCGATCCTGAGGCCCGGCGGAGGGGGCGCGCTCGACGTCCGGCCGGCCACGCGTCTCTTCGACGTGCCCTCGCGCGTCTTCGGCTCCGACCTCGCGCAGGGGCAGAGCGCCTCCTACGAAGTCCGGGGGAATCGATTCCTCTTCCTCGTCGAGGCAAAGGCCCAGGACCGGCATCCCCTCACGCTCGTCACGAACTGGACTGCGGCGCTCACTCGGCCATGACGCGGGCGGCGTTCGGAGGGCGCGAGGCGTCCGGCCGCCTTCGGGACGTCACGTGCTCGTGATTCTCCTGAAGGTCGTCCTCGCCGTATGGCTCGTGCGGGCCGTGAACGCGGCGCTTTCGCTCGTCCTCGTCCCTCTGCTCGCGCCCGCGCCCCGTCGGAAGGAAGGCGCGCCGTTCGTCTCGATCGTCGTCCCCGCACGCGACGAGGAGCGCGCGGTCGAGGCCGCGACGCGGAGCAAGTGCCGGCAGGACGACCCGGCGTTCGAGGTCGTCGTCGTGGACGACCGCTCGTCGGACGGAACGCGGGGGATCCTGCGGCGGCTCGAGGCCGAATCCCCGGAGACCCTCCGCGTCGTGGACGGCGTCGAGCCGCCTGCCGGACTGGCTCGGGAAGCCCCACGCGCTTCATGCGGGCGCCCGCGCGGCGAGGGCCGTGCAACCCGGCGACTGGCTCGTCTTCTCCGACGCGGACGTCGTCTTCGCGCCGGATCTCCTCGCCAGGGCGCTCGCCCACGCCGGGAAGCACGAGCTCGACTTCCTGACTCTCCTCCCGCAGATGAAGGCGCACGGCTTCGGCGAGAGGCTGATGGTGCCGACGATCCCGGCCGCGGCGTTCTGCTACCTGCCCGGCTGGCTCATGAACGTCCCGTCGGCCCGTGCGTTCGGCGGCGGGGGAGGGGTCTTCAACCTGATCCGGCGCGACCTCTTCGACCGGATCGGCGGCCACGAGGCGCTCAAGGCCTCGGTCGTCGACGACATCCAGCTCGGCCGCAACGCGCGCAAGGCGGGCGGCCGGACGGGGATCGCGCTCGCGCTCGACTCGATCACGCTGCGCATGTACCACGGCTTCGCCGGAGATCGTCGAAGGGGCTGGAGAAGAACGGCTTTTTCGGGCTGCTCGGCAATGTCCCGATCGCGGTGCTCGTCCTCATGTTGTTCTTCCTGGAAGGTGAATTGGCCGGAGCGGTCCTGATCGGCGGTGCACTCGAAGCGGCGTCCGGTTGGGGCTCGGCGGCGCGGCTCCGCCGCAACCCCTGCCTTCTTCACTTTCAAAGAAATCTCTCTCGGTCTCCTCGTCGTTCTTGCGACGTTCGTCGTGCGCGCGGCCTGCGATCTCCGCCTGCGCCTCGGGATCGTGTCCGCCGCGTGCCATCCCGCTCTGGGTCGCGGCGCTCACGTGGATCTTCGCGAAGTCGACCTGGGTCAACGGCGTCCTGCACCGGAACGAGTGGCGGGGGAGGGTGCGCGACGCGCGAAATCTCAGGACCTGACGTTCGAGATCAACGCGTAAACGCCCGCCGCGGGCCGTGACGCAGGATCGGTATGCTTGCGGCGGGTGAACCCCGGAACCCGCCTCGGCGCCTACGAGATCCTCGCCGCGCTCGGCAAGGGCGGCATGGGGGAGGTCTACCGGGCGAGGGACACCCGCGTCGACAGGGCGGTGGCGCTGAAGGTACTGCCGGAAGAATTCTTTGAAAGCGAAGAGAGGAGAGGGCGCTTCGAGCGCGAGGCGAAGTTGCTCGCGAGCCTGAACCATCCCGGGATCGCCACCCTCTATTCGTTCGAAGAAATTTCCGGTTCGCCCTCTCCCGCTTCCTCCTCGTCTTCGACGCGCCACATCCTCGTCATGGAGTTGATCGAAGGCGAGACGCTCCAGGCGCGACTCGCGAGAGGGCCATTGCCGCTCGAGCAGACGCTGCGTTACGGCGCGGAGATCGCCCGGGCGCTCGACGCGGCGCACCGCCGCGGGATCGTCCACCGGGACCTCAAGCCCGCGAACGTCATGCTGACGAAGTCGGGCGTGAAGCTCCTCGACTTCGGCCTCGCCCGGGCAATCGCTCCGGAACCGACGGAAGACGCGTTGTCGGGGCTGACGACCCGGGACAGGTCCCTGACCGTCGACGGGGCGTGTCGTCGGAACGCTGCCGTACATGGCCCCCGAGCAGGTGGAGGGCCGGCCCGCCGACACCCGGACGGACATCTTCGCCCTCGGTGCGACGCTCTACGAAATGGCGGCGGGACGCCGGCCGTTCCACGGCGTGAACACCGCGAGCCTCGCGGCGTCGATCCTGACCGCCGAGCCCGCGCCGATCACGTCGGTCCGGCCCGCGAGCCCTGCGGCGCTGGACCGCGTCGTGAGGACGTGCCTCGCGAAGGACCCCGACGACCGGTGGCAGAGCGCGGCCGACGTCGCGCGGGAGCTCCAGTGGGTCGCGCAGGAGAAGGTCGCGGCGTCGCCGCTCGCCGTGCGATCCCCCGGCCGCGAGCGCCTCGCGTGGGGCGTTGCGGCGCTGGCCGTCCTGCTCGGTGCGCTCTCGTTCCTCGGTCGCCGGCCACCGCCGACGCCCGAGCTCACCCGCTTCAAGATTCTCCCTCCCCCGGCCAGAACGTCCTGGCTTTTGCGATGCTCTCGCCGGACGGCCGGCGGCTTCTCATGCAGCTGCGCGACGACGGCGGAAAGAACCGGCTCGCGGTCCGGTCTCTCGACAGCCTCGACGTGCGCATCCTCCCGGGGACCGACGACACGCGCGGGGGATTCTGGTCGCCCGACGGGCGGGAGGTCGCGTTCTTCGCGGACGGGAAGCTCAAACGGATGAGCGCGGACGGCGGGCCGGCGCAGTCGGTCTGCGACAGCGGCGGGGCCGTGTGGGGCGCCTGGAGCCCCGAGGGCACGATTCTCTTCGCGACGCATTTCGGCGGCCGCTTGTACGCCGTTCCCGCGTCGGGCGGGACGCTCACGCCCGCCACGGCCCTCGATGCCGCCGCGGGTGAGGTCCACCAGAACCAGCCGTGTTTCCTGCCCGACGGCCGGCACTACGTCTATTTCTCGGCGAACGCGGACATGTCGAAGAAGAGCATCCGGCTCGGCTCGCTCGGCTCGAAGGAGACCCGGGTTCTCTTCGACTCGGATTCCTCCGCCGTCTACGCCGAAGCCCGGGTACCTGATCTTCGCGCGCGACGACGCCGTCCTCGCGTGGCGGTTCGACCCGAAGAGCCTTCGCCTCGTCGGAGAGCCGTTCCCGGCGTTCGAGAACGTCCACTGGGCGAGCTGGGACGATTTCCTGTCCGCTCTCGGCGGCGGGGAATCGCGTGGCGTACGTGTCGTGGTCCCTGAAGCGGCGGCTCGTCTGGGTGGACCGGAAGGGGCGCGAGATCGGGACGCTCGGGGGAGTCGCGGGCTACGCGGACGTCCGGATCTCGCCGGACGGCCGGAAGGTCGCGGTTGCGATCCGCGACCGGGCCCGCGGCGGCAACGGCGACATCTGGGTCCTCGACGCCGCGCGCGGGACGCCCGAGAGGGTCACGTCCGGGCCGAACGACGACTTCAACCCGGCGTGGTTCCCGGACGGCGGACCGGCTCGCGTACGTCTCCGACCGGTTCGGCTTCTACAACCTCTTCGAGCGGCCGGCGGCCGGCGGCCCCGAGAAGGTCCTCTTCCGGTCCGAGCGGGACAAGACGTTCCCGACCGTCCTCCCCGACGGACGGCACGTCCTCGTCGAACGTCATCGAAACGCCGCGGTACGTCCGGGCCATCCTGTCCCTCGACGATCCGAAGGACGTCGTGCACCTCGGGCGCCGACTCCGCGTTCTCCGAGGAGCATCCGACGGTCTCCGCGGACGGCCGGTGGACGGCCTTCGACTCGATCGAGTCCGGCGGGCGTGAGGTCTACGTGCAGCCGCTGCCGGACGGCCCGAAGCGCCAGGTCTCGGTCGGCGGCGGGCAGATGCCCGTCTGGAACCGCAACGGGCGCGAGCTCTTCTACGCCGCGCAGGACGGGACGCTGATGTCGGTCGCGCTGCGCCCCGAGGGGAGCAAGCTGGAGGCCGGGGAGCCGCAGCCGCTCTTCCCCCTCCAGTTCGACCTGAGCGGCGAGCTGCCGTGGCACCTGCTGCCGTACGGCGTGTCGCCCGACGGCGAGCGGTTTCTCGTGATCCGCCGCGCGACGGGCGTGGAGCCCGACGGCGTCGTCGTCGTCACGAACTGGACGCAGGCGCTCGCCAGCGGCCGGTGACGGCCGACCGCCGGGCGTGGCGTCTCGCCGAGGGAAGCGTCCCGGATCGGGTATTCTTCCGGGCTCATCCCCTGGGAATGGAGGCTTCGTGGAGCGATTCATCGGACTGATCGGACTCGCGGTGGTGCTGGGCCGTCGCGCTCGCTGTTGTCGAAGAACCGCAAGGCGATCCGCTGGCGGACGATCGGCTGGGCGTTCGCGCTCCAGATGGTGTTCGGCGTCCTCGTCCTCTACTGGGAGCCGGGCAAGCAGGGCCTCGAGTCGTTCTCGAACGGCGTCTCGCACGCGATCGGGTACGCGGACCAGGGCTCGTCGTTCCTGTTCGGCTGGCTGGCGGGCCCGATGGACGCCCTCGGCGAGAAGACGGGTCTCGGCTTCCGCGGGATCATCTTCGCGTTCAAGGTTCTCCCGATCATCATCTTCATCTGCTCGTTCTTCTCGATCCTCTATTTCTTCGGGATCATCCAGATCATCGTCAAGGGCATGGCGTGGGTCATGCAGAAGACGATGAAGGTCTCGGGCGCCGAGGCGCTGTGCGTCGCCGCGAACGTCTTCATCGGGCAGACGGAGGCGCCGGTCCTCATCGCGCCGTACATCGCCACGATGACGACGTCCGAGCTCTTCACGATGATGGTCGGCGGCATGGCGCACGTCTCGGGCGCCGTCATGCTCGCGTACGTCCTCATGGGCGCGCCGCTGAAGTACCTCATCACGGCGTCCGTCATGGCGGCGCCGGGCACGTTCCTGATCACGAAGATCATGTGGCCCGAGACGGACACTCCCGTCACGATGGGGACCGTCCGGATGCAGGTCGAGAAGAAGGACGCGAACTTCATCGACGCCGCCGCGACCGGCGCCTCGCAGGGCATGACGCTCGTCCTGAACATCGCGGCGATGCTCATCGCGTTCGTCGCGCTCATCGCGATGATCAACGGGTTCCTCGGCTGGGCCGGCGGCCTCTTCGGCTATCCGTCGTTCACGCTCCAGACCGTCTTCGGGTGGGTCATGGGCCCGCTCGCCCGCATCCTCGGGGCGCCGAAGCAGGACGCCGCGACGATCGGAAACCTCATCGCGAACAAGACCGTCATCAACGAGTTCTTCGCCTTCTCGATGTTCAAGGACGTGGTCGGCTCCCTCACCGAGAAGGGCAAGATCATCGCGACGTTCGCGCTCTGCGGCTTCGCGAACTTCTCGTCGATCGGCATCCAGATCGGCGGCATCGGCGGCCTCGCGCCCACGCGCAAGTCCGACCTCGCCCGGCTCGGCTTCCGGGCCCTCCTCGCCGGATCGCTCGTCAGCTTCATGACGGCCGCGATCGCCGGCATCCTGATGAGCTAGGAGAGCGACGCGCATGGATCCCAGGCTCACGTCCGCCGCGGAGTGGCTCCGCGAACGCCTCCCGCATCCGCCGCTCGTCGGCGTCATCCTCGGCTCGGGCCTCGGCGATTTCGCCGTCGGGCGTGGACGAGGCGGTGACCTTCCCGTACGGGGACATCCCGGGCTTCCCGGCTTCCGCGGTCGTCGGCCACGCCGGCGCGCTCGTCGCGGGCAAGGTGAACGGCGTCCCGACCGTCGTCCTCTCGGGCCGCGTGCACTTCTACGAGGGCCACCCGATGTCGTCCGTCGTCTTCCCGGCGCGCGTCCTCGGTCTTCTCGGCTGCCGGACGGTGATCGTGACGAACGCGGCGGGCGGCATCGACACGTCGTTCCGGTCCGGGAACCTGATGCTCATCGAGGACCACATCAACGCGTTCGGCACGAACCCGCTCGTCGGAGCGAACGAGGAGGACCTCGGCCCGCGCTTCCCGGACATGTCGGACGCGTACCGCCGGGACCTCCGCGCCGTGGTGCTCGCCGTCGCGAGAAGAGAGCGCGTCACGCTGAAGAAGGGCGTCTACGTCGGCGTCCACGGCCCGTCCTACGAGACGCCGGCCGAGATCCGCGCGTTCCGCCGCTGGGGCGCGCACGCCGTGGGCATGTCGACCGTGCCGGAGGTGATCGCCCTGAACCAGATGGGGGTCGGCGTCATCGGCCTGTCGTGCATCACGAACATGGCGGCCGGGGTCCTGAAGAAGCCGCTCGTCCACGCGGAAGTCCTCGAGACGACCCAGCGCGTGAAAGGGCGAGTTCGTGAGGCTCCTGACCGCGCTCGTCCGCGCCCTCGGCGAGGGACGCTCGGGCGCGACCGAGGACGCCCTCGCGCCGCGGAAGGGGTTCGCGAAGGTGCTGCGTCGGAAGGGGAAGGCGCGCCGATGAGCGCCCCGCCGCTCACGGCGGACGAGGAGGCCCGGCTCGTCGCGGCCGCGGCGGCCGTGCGCGACCACGCCGCCGCGCCGTACTCGAAGTTCCGGGTCGGCGCCGCTCTCCTGGCCGAGGACGGACGGATCTTCACGGGCTGCAACGTCGAGTCCGCGTCCTACGGCCTGACGGTCTGCGCGGAGCGCACGGCGGTCTTCAAGGCGATCTCCGAGGGCGCGAAGGCCTTCCGGGCGGTCGCCGTCGTGACGGACGCGGAGCCGCCGGCCTCGCCCTGCGGCGCCTGCCGGCAGGTGCTCTGGGACCAGTGCCGCGACATCGACGTGGTCATCGCGACGCCGCGCGGCGTGGCGACGCGCACGCGCCTCTCGACGCTCCTGCCGATGGCGTTCGAGTTCTAGGGGGAGCCGTTGGAGAGAGGAAAGAGAAGAGAAGAGAGAAGAGAAGATTTCTTTGAAGGTGAAGAGGGCCGGAGCCGCGGGCTCGTCCTCGCGATGGCCGCCTGCCTCGCGGCGCCGCAGGCTTCCGCAGCCGAGCCCGCTCACGCGCCTTCTAGAGAAATCTCCCTCTTCCTCTTCGGTCTCCTCGGTCGACACCCTCGTCACCGCGGCGCACGTCCTGACGATGGACGGCACGGACCGCGTCTTCTCTCCCGGCGCCGTGGCGATCAAGGCCGGCGGAATCGTCGCGGTCGGGACGCCCTCCGAGCTCCTCTCCCGCTATTCTCCGAAGCAGAAGATTTCCCGTCCCCATTCGGTCGTCCTGCCGGGGCTCGTCAACACGCACACGCACGCGGCGATGAACCTCCTGCGCGGCATCGCGGACGACCTGCCGCTCATGGACTGGCTCACGAAGTTCATCTTCCCGGCGGAAGCCCAGAACGTGTCGCCCGGCTTCGTGAAGGCCGGGACGCTTCTCGCCTGCGCCGAGATGGTCCGCGGCGGCACGACGACGTTCGCGGACATGTACTACTACGAATCCGACGTCGCCGCGGCCGTCGACCAGTGCGGGATGCGGGCGGTCCTCGGCGAGACGTGGCTCGACTTCCCGGTGCCCGACCACAAGGACCTCGCCCGAGTCGATCGCGGTGACGCGCGCCTTCCTCGAGAGGTGGAAGGGCCACCCGCGGATCATCCCGGCCGTCGCCCCGCACGCGCCGTTCACGAACTCGAAGGAGTCGCTCCTCGCGGCGCGGGATCTCGCGCTCGAGTTCAAGGCGCCGCTCCTCATCCACCTCTCCGAGACGCGGGACGAGCAGAGGCAGATCGCCGAGAAGTACGGGACGACTCCCACGAAGTGGCTGGAGTCGATCGGCTTCCTCGGACCGAACGTCCTCGCGGCCCACTGCGTCTGGTGCGACGCGGACGACCTCCGCCTCCTCTCCGAGCGGCACGTCGGCATCGCGCACAACCCGGAGTCGAACATGAAGCTCGCGTCGGGGGTCGCGCCCGTCGTCGCGGCCCGGCGCGTCGGCATCGCCGTCGGCCTCGGCACGGACGGCGTCGCGGGCTCGAACAACGACCTCGACATGTGGGAGGCGATGGACTTCGCCGGGAAGCTCGCCAAGGTGTCGCCGAGCGACCCGACGGTCCTCGCCCGCGCGGGACCTCCTTCGGATGGCGACGATCGAGGGCGCACGGGCGATGAAGCTGGACGACCGGATCGGGTCCCTCGAAGCCGGAAAGCGCGCGGACCTCGTCGCGGTCGATCTCGTCCGGGCCGGGACGCACCCGGTGTGGGACCTGTACTCGACCCTCGTCTACGTCGTCAAGGAGAGCGACGTCTCGCTGACGATGGTCGAGGGACGCGTCCTGTGGGACGGCACGCGGGTGAGGACGCTGGACGAGGCGAAGGTCATCCGGGACTGCGGACGAGATGGCGGAAGAAGATCGCGGCGTCGCTCGCGGCGCCCGCGCGGCCACGAAATGAGCCTGTTCGTCCGGACGATCGTCAAGAAGCGCGACGGCCAGGAGCTCGGAGAAGGGGAGATCGCCGACTTCGTCGGCGGCGTGACCTCCGGCTCCATCTCGGACGAGCAGGCGGCCGCGTTCCTCATGGCCGTCTGCATCCGCGGGATGACGACGCGGGAGACGGCCGCGCTCACGTTCGCGATGATGCGCTCGGGCGAGACCTGGGACCTCTCCCGCCACGGCTTCGTCGCGGACAAGCACTCGACGGGCGGCGTCGGGGACAAGGCCACGCTCGTCCTCGCGCCCCTCCTCGCGGCCGTCGGCGTCAAGGCGGGGATGATGTCGGGCCGCGGCCTCGGCCACACGGGCGGCACGCTCGACAAGCTCGAGGCGATCCCGGGGTTCCGGACGGGCCTCCCGAAGGCCGACTTCGACCGGCTGCTCGACACGGTCGGCTGCGCGCTCATCGGCCAGACGGATTCCATCGCGCCGGCCGACCGGCGGCTCTACGCGCTGCGGGACGTGACGGGCACGGTCGAGTCGATTCCGCTCATCACGGCCTCGATCCTCTCGAAGAAGCTCGCGACCGGCGCGCACGCGGTGGTCTTCGACGTGAAGACGGGCAACGGCGCCTTCATGGCCGATCCGAAGGACGCCGAGCGGCTCGGAAGGGCGCTCGTCGACACGACACGGGCGACGGGCCGCAAGGCCTCGGGCTACCTCACCGCGATGGACCGGCCCATCGGCGAGGCCGTCGGGAACGCGAACGAGGTCGCGGAGTCGATCCGGATGCTCGGGGGCGAGGGCCCCGCGGACCTGCGCGAGAACACGCTCCTCCTCGGCGGTCGACCTCGTGCTCGCCGCGGGTCTCGAGACGAGCCCGAAGGATGCCCGGCGGCGCCTGAACGCGGCGCTCTCGGACGGGCGGGCGCTGGAGGTCTTCGCGAGGCTCATCGCGGCGCAGGGCGGCGACGCCACCGTCTGCGACGACGTCGGCCGCCTGCCGCAGCCCGTGGCGCGACGCGACGTGCCCGCCCCGGAGGGCGGAATCGTCACGCGGATCGCGACGCGGGAGGTCGGCCTCCTCGCGATCGAGCTCGGCTGCGGGCGCTCGAAGAGGGACGACGTGATCGACCCGGCCTCGGGCTTCCGCGTGAAGAAGAAGCCCGGCGACACCGTGGAGAAGGGCGAGCCGCTCCTCGTCGCCGAGCTCGGGCCGACCGCGAAGCCGAAGCCGGATTTCTTCGAGCGGCTCGCCGCCTGCTGGACGATCGCTCCCGCGGGGACCTCCCGTGGAATCGCTCCCGTTCGTCGTCGGGACGCTCTGACGGGCGGGCGTCCGCGGGGCGGCGCGGCGGTCTAAACTCTCGACAGATTGAGTCTCGCAATCGGATCTCGCCTGGGCGCCTACGAGATCCTCGGTCCGCTCGGCGCGGGCGGGATGGGGGAGGTCTACCGGGCGAGGGACCCTCGCCTCGCGTCGAGAGGTCGCGGTAAAGGTCCTGCCGGAAGAATTCTTTGAAGGTGAAGAGAGGAGAGCAGCGGTTCGAGAGGGAGGCGCGCCTGCTCGCAGCGCTCAATCATCCCGGAATCGCCGCCATCTACTCCTTCGAAGAAATCCCCTCTTCCTCTTCCTCTTCCTCTCCCTCCCGGCACATTCTCGTCATGGAGCTCGTCGCGGGCGAGACGTTGCGCGAGCGCATGAAGGCGGGGGGCCTGTCCGCGCGCGAGACGCTCGAGATCGGCGGCGCAGATCGCGCGCGGCCTGGCGGCGGCTCACGAGAAGGGGATCGTCCACCGCGACCTCAAGCCCGAGAACGTCGTCGTGTCGAAGGACGGCCGCGTCAAGATCCTCGACTTCGGCCTCGCGAAGCTCTCGCCCCGGGCCGGAGCCGGTCGACGAGCTCACCTCGGCCGGGACGCGTTCGCTCCTCACGGAGGCGGGCGCCGTCTTCGGGACCGTTGGCTACATGTCGCCCGAGCAGGTCCGCGGGGAGCCCGTCGACGGACGCTCGGACATCTTCGCGCTCGGGACGCTCCTCTACGAGCTGCTGGCGGGCAGAAACCCGTTCCGGGCGGCCACCGCCGCGGAGACGATGACAGCCATTCTCCGGAACGAGCCGCCCCCGCTCGCATCCGAGGGCGTCCCGCCGGCGCTTTCCGCCGTCGTCGCACGCTGCCTCGAGAAGCAGCCCGGGAAGCGCTTCCAGTCGGCCGAGGACCTCGCGTTCGCCCTCGAGAACTCCTCGGGGTCGGCCCGCGGCGGCCGCCGTCGCCGCGCCCGCGCCCGGCCGAAGCGGCCGGCGGCCGCTGGGCCGCTCGCGGCCGCCTGCGCGGCCGGGCTCGTCCTGGGCGCGTTGGGCATGTCTCCTCCTGAGAAGGACGGCGCCCGCCGCTGCCGGCGCGTCCGGTCCGCTTCACCATCCAGCCCCCCGAGAACGGCGCTTTCGTCGAACCGCGTCGAGTCGGCCCGGGATCGCCTTCTCGCCGGACGGGTCGCAGCTCGCCTACGTCGCGTCGGATCCGAAGGGCGGGCGGCGCATCCTGCTTCGGACGCTCTCCGGCTTCGAAGCGCGGCCGCTCGCGGGCACCGAGGGGGCCTGTCGGTCTTCTGGTCGCCGGACGGGCTGTCGCTCGGATTCTTCGCGGGGAACAAGCTGAAACGCCTCGAGCTCGCGGGAGGCGCGCCGGTGTCGATCTGCGAGGTCGCCGGCGGAGGCGGCAAGTCGGGAACGTGGGGGCATGGAGACATCCTTTACGCGAGCATTCAGGGAGACGCGATCTACCGCGTCTCGGCCTCGGGCGGGGCGCCGAGCGTGGTCCTGAAGCCGGACAAGGCAGCGGGCGAGACGCGGGTCGTCTGGCCCTGGTTCCTGCCGGACGGCGAGCGGTTCCTCTATTACGTGCGCGTCGGAGGGCGGAGGGAAGGTGATGATGGCGGAGCCGGGGAAGCCGCCGCGACCCGTGCTCCAGGCCGCCTCGATGGCCCAGTACACCGACCCGGGCTATCTCGTCTTCGTGAAGGAGGGCAGTCTCCTCGCCCAGCGGTTCGACGCGAAGAGCGGAACGCACGTCGGGCGTGCCCTTTTCGATCGCCGAGCGCGTCCGGTACTTCATGTCGACCGGCATCGGGACGTTCGCGACGTCGCGCGGCGGCTCGCTCGCGTACGAGCCGCAGGACGACACGCATCGTCTCGTCTGGTTCGACCGCTCCGGCCGGGAGACCGGGACGATCGGCGTGCCCGCGAAGGTCAACAGCGTCGCGGATCTCCCGCGACCGCCGCCCGATCCTCTTCGACCGCGCCCAGGGCGATCTCGGCACGTTCGACGTCTGGTCCTTCGACGCCGAGCGAAACGTCGAGACCCGGATCACGTCGTCGCCGGAAAGCGAGTTCTCGCCCATCTGGCTGCCCGGCGGCAAGAGCCTCCTCTACTCGGTCGTGCGCGGGTCGAACCCCCGCCTCGTGCGCCGGGACCTCGCGACGGGCCAGGAGGAGATCGTGCTCGCGGAAGGCGGCTTTCAGGTCGCCGGCGACATCTCGCCGGACGGGAAACACCTGGTCTACTTCGAGAGGACCGCGAAGGGCGCCTTCGACCTGTGGGAGGTCGGGCTCGAGGGCGGCGGGACGCCGCGGCGGCTCGCTGGACGGGACGTTTCTGAACTCGAGCGCGCGGTTCTCGCCGGACGGCCGATTCCTCGCGATCACGTCGCGCGAGTCGGGGCAGGCCGAGGCCTACGTCATGCCGTTTCCCGGGGCCCGGCGAGAAGACGCGCGTGTCCACGCAGGGCGCCGACCTCCGCGCGCTGGAGCCCGGACGGACGGGAGCTCTTCTACGTGTCCGGGGACGGGCAACTCATGTCGGTGCCGGTCCGGACGTCCCCATCGCTCCAGCTGGGCGTTCCGAAGCCCCTCTTTCGGATCGCCGGCCGTTCGCCCTGGCAGGGCTTCGAGGTCTCGGCGGACGGCACGCGCTTCCTCGCGATCGTGCCGGAATACATTGCGGACGAGGGGCCCTGAACGTCGTCGTGAACTGGCCGGCGGCCGTCGGGAAGTAGGGGCTCAGGCCTCGCGCCGGATCCTGCGGTACCAGAGGACGAGGGCGACCGTGAAGACGACGCCGAAGACGACGAGGAGGCGGACCGTGCCGGGGTCCGACGACATCGGAGGCGCGACGCCCGCGAGCCACTCGCGGTAGGTGCCGAGGACGAGGGTTCGGGACCTTCTGGACGAGGACCCACGCCGTCGCGAACAGCCAGCAGGCGGCGATGACGAGCCTGTTCAGGGCCACGCGTCCCGCGCGGACGAGCGCGACGCCCGCCGCGAAGCCGGCGACGTTCGTCGCGAGGTAGAGCGTCATGAACACGGGGATGAAGAGCGGGTACGCGAGGACCGAGTCCTCGTGCCACCACATGTGCGACGTCTCGAAGCCGAAGTGCCGCACGAGGAGGTGGACCGGCAGCCAGCTCGCGAAGACGCCGAAGAAGAGGAGGTCCCGGGCGAGCGTCCGCCAGACGGCGTCGCGGCCTCCTGCCGCGATCTGCGTGCGCGGCCGCGTCGGCGTGGAGGGAGCCGAGCGCGAACGCGACGGGAATGTCGATCTGCACCATCGAAGCCTCCTCGGGGGCTAGAAGTGGAAGCGCAGCTCGGCCGTGACGCGCCGGCGGAGGATGTCGCCGAAGACGTGCTGCTGGACGCGCGCGTCGGTGAGGTTCACGGCGCGGACCGCCACGGCGACGTTCCTCGAGATCGTCCAGCCGGCCGCCGCGCTCCAGAGCGTGTAGGGCGCGGTCCACCCGACGTACGGCTGGACGTCCGTCCAGTAGGCCGCCGACGTGTAGTTCACGGACAGGGAGCCGAAGAACGGGCCGGCCGTCGCGCTCAGCCCCGCGTTGATCCGGTGGCGCGACGGCAGGTTCACGGGGATCGTCCCGGCGCCCTGCTCGCTCACGTCCGGGTCCGCCTGCAGGGAGTAGTTCGCGAACGCCGTGAGCTCCTTCGTGAGGCGCACGTCGGCGGAGATCTCGAATCCGCGGTCGACGATGCGCCCGAGGTTGCGGTAGGTGAACGTCTTCGGGAGCGGGATCTGGTCGAGCGCCGAGGGCGGCAGGGGCCAGCCGGGCGGCGGCGCGGACGACGTGTAGTACTCGGCGGGGACGAAGAAGATGCGGTCCTTCGAGACGTTGTAGTACGCGGAGACGGTGACGGTCAGGCGCTGCGCGAACGTGCCCGTGTACCCGACCTCGAACGCGTTCATCGTCTCGGCGTCGAGGCCCTCGTTGCCCGTCGCGAGGATCGGGAAGACGAACGGGCCCGTCGGGAGCGGCGCCATCGCGCGTGCTCGGGAAGTACAGGAAGTTCTCGACGAGGGACGGGGCGATGAACGCCCGGTTCCAGCTCAGCCGGAACGTGTGGTCCTTGTGGGGCTCGAAGATGAGGCCCGTCCGCGGGGAGAGGGCGCCGCCGTACGTGTCCGACCAGTCGTACCGGGCGCCGATTCTCAGCGCGAAGCGCGTCGGTGAGGAAGATCTCGTCCTCGGCGTAGACGCCGAGGTCCGTGCGCTGATGGACGTCGGGCACGAGGCTCAGGTCGAAGTGGCTGTAGCGCGCCGTCGCGCCCCACGTGACGAGGTTCTTCTCGCCGAAGAGGTGCCGGTCGCCCGCCTCGGCCGCGATCGCCTGGTTCTTCATCGTGACGACGTCGGGGGACAGGAAGCCGACGTACTGCGCGTCGTGGAGGGTCACGTTCGCCGCGGCGTGAAAGTCCGCCTTGCGGTACTCGGCCGTGGCGTCGCCCTGGTACAGGTTCTCCGCGTCGTACGGGCCGAGGGCGGTGAGCATCGCGCCGTCGCTGGACGCGAACCCGGCGCCGAACTTCCACTTTGCGCCCGTCGGGCCGGTCGAGGTCGAGGCGGGCGTCGAGACGGTACTGGTTCGTGCCGGCGTTCTCGTACGGCGGGCAGCGGCGTGCCGTCCGGGAGCGTCGTCGGCCGCTCCCACGCGTCCTGCGTGAAGTACGACCCGCTGACCTTGTACGACGCGGCGCCGGACTGCGCCGCGTAGAGGGCGCTCGCCTCGCGCGTGTCGAGCGTGCCGCCGAGGATCTTTCCCGGACACGCCGAGCATCTCGGCGGGATCCTTCGTGAGGATGTTCACGACGCCGCCCATCGCGTTCGCGCCCCACATCGCGGAGTCCGGGCCGCGCACGACCTCGACCTGCTTGACCTCGTCGAAGTTGATCGGGAGGAGGTCCCACAGGACCATCCCGAAGTAGTCCTGGTAGATCGTGCGCCCGTCGAGGAGCGCGAGCGTCGCCCTCGCGTTGCGCCCCGTGGCGAGCCGCGGCGTCAGGTTGACGTCGCGTGCGGACGTCTGGGCGGTGTTGATGCCCGGGACCGTCCGGAGGAGGTCGGCGTAGCTCTCCGTCATGGCGGACTTCTGGATCTCGTCCGCCCCGACGACGCTCACGGCGACCGGAGCGTCGCGCACCGTCTCGGCCGTCTTGCTCGCCGTGACGACCATCGTCTCGGCGTAGGTGTGCTCGGGCACCGGGGTCGGAGTCGGCGTGGGCGTGGGCGTGGGCGTCGGCGAGGAGACGGGTGCCGGAACGGGCGTGGGTTCGGGTTGCTGCGCGAGCGCGGCGCCCGAGAGCGCGAGCGCGGCGGCACCGATCGGAATGAAACGCCGCCGCGTCACGCGTCCACCGGGTCCGGCGGGGCGCCGGGGCCCGTGCGCCGGAGCGAGGCCGGCAGGAACGTCTGCTTGTACCCGGGCGGGAGCTTCGAGAGCTCCTCGGTGAGGGCGATGTGGAGCGACTGGGACGCGCGCGCGAGGAAGGCGCCGCCCGAGAAACGCTGGAGGACGTCGTAGACGAAACGGAGGCACGAGGAGCCCGAAGCTCCTCCGTGAGCGCGGCCAGGCCCGGCTTTCCCGAGAGCTCGACGCCGAGGAGCTTCATCGTGTCCGGCCCGAGGATGTCGCGCATGACGAGGCGCGGCAGCCGCGCGAGGTCCGAGGCGCGGAGGAACTTCAGCGGGAGCGTCGGCGAGCACGCGCGTCCCCGAGGAGCTTCTCGACGAACTCGACGAGGGCGCGCGTGATCGCGACGCCGTCGTCCGTGCGGCCCGCCTGGCGCGCGCGGATCGCGTCGTAGAGCATCTCGGCACGCGCGAAACGCGACGGGCCGCCGTCGCCGGGCTCGGGCTCGGGCAGGAGGCTCGGTCGACGCCGAGGACGTAGCCGACGACGTTCCAGCAGTGGATGAACGCGTCTGCCTCCTCGGGCGTGTACCTCGGCGCCCATCGTCTTCAGGCCGCGGAGGACGACGTACGCGAACGTCTGGAGCGTGTACGCCATGTCCTCCTGGCAGATCGGGTGGCCCCACTCCGGGTCCCAGCGGGCTTCGCCGTAGACCTTGCCCATGTCGTGGCCCGGCGCCCGTGGCGGTCGTGAGGATGAGGTGCCGCACGGCGGCGTGCAGGAGGCGCACCTTCTGGACCGAGAGGATGCCCTTCGCGCCCGGGGCGAGGCCGCCGGGGAGCATGGCGTCGCGCACCATCTGCGACGTCTCGAGGATGCGCAGGCCGGGCCGGTCCTTGAGGTACGTCGTGAGGCCGAGGACGTGGATGCCGTTCCTCATCACGTAGCACTCGGGAAGGCTCGCGCACACGAGGAGGACCGTCGCGCCGAAGCCGTTCCGGTAGAAGAAGTCCTGGCCGGCCTTCACGAGCTCCGGCTGCGCCCACGGCGGCGGATCCGCGCTCGCGACCGCGAACGCGTGGACCGGGCCGGGCAGGTTCGCGTGTGTGAACTGGTCCTCGAACGTGAGGCCGAACAGGAAGTCGTTCAGCTTCTTCAGCCCGTCCCGGCCGCCGCCGGCCTCCTCGTAGAGCGCGGCCACGGCCGCGTCGGCGAGGGGGTCTCCCATGCCGCGCGTCGCGGCGAGCATGGCGTCGGTCCACGGTGCGAACGTCATCGGTCGGCCCCCTTCGCGGGCTCCGGCGTGAACGCCAGCCGGAAGCTGATCGCGGGATTGAGATAGAACGCGGGGATCACGTAGCGGAATGCCGCGCGGCTCATGTGGCTGAATTCCGTCGAGCCCGCGAACTCCGCGGCGCCGCCGCGGATGACGCTCGACACCATCGCGGCGTCGCCGGAGCCCAGGGTCAGGAGCGTGGCCGTCCAGTCGCGCGCGTTGCCCGCGGCGCCGCGCATGCCGTAGACGGAGACGTCCGTCTCGTACGAGTCGACGGGGAGAGGCCGCGGGCGTCCCGGATTGCTCTCGCCCGAGTTGCAGAAGCTGGCGTCGAAACGGTCCCCCCACGGGAACGCGCGGCCGTCCACGCCCCGCGCCGCCTTCTCCCACTCGAACTCCGTCGGAAGCCGGTACGGCCGCCCGTCGCGCGCCGAGCGCCACTCGGCGTACGCGACGGCGGAATGCCACGTGATGCTCACGCAGGGCCGGCGGGGGTGCATCTCCTCGCCGAGGAGGTCGCGCGCCGGGAGCGAGAAGCGCCCTTCTCGTCCACGTCGAGGTAGGTGCTGCCGCCGACGTCCTTCTTCGGGGAATGGAGCGCGGCCTTCGCGGGGTCCGTCGCGACGAGGTCGTTCAGGAACTCCACGTATTCGCCCATCGTGACGGGGTGCACGGCGATGCAGAAGTCCTCGCTCTCGGCGATCCGTCCGGGGAGCCCCCAGCCCGGGAGCGCGGCGTCGCCGCCGAGGACGTATGGTCCCGCGGGGACGTGGACGAACCCCTCGCCGATCCCGGCGGGCGCGAGCATCCGCACGCGGCCCGTCCACGCGCGTGACCGCGAGATGAAGACGGGATAGCGCGTGTCGGCGCGCCCGCGCGCCCTCAGGACGACGAGGTAGTTCCCCATCGGAAGCGGCACCGGGGCGAGCGGCGTCTTTCCGAGCAGGCGCTCGTTCTCGGGGACGAGCCGGAGGTTCTTCTCCACGAACTCGTAGAGCCACACGTCGGCGCCCGGCGGGTCCGATTCGAGCGCGAGCGAGCCGTCGCCCTTCAGCGCGGCGGCGTGGCGCCCGTCGTCGAACGCGGCGGCGATCTGCCCGAAGTACCGCACGTTCCTCGTGTCGTGCTTCTCCTCGGCCTCGAGGAGCTGCTCGAAGAAGTAGTCCGCCATGACCGCGCGCGCCTCGGAGTGGCTCTCGTCGTGCCCGAGGGCGCCGGCGAGCGTCATGACGAGGTTCGAGCCCGTCGTCGCGAGGCGGGCGCGCGCGTCGCGCAGGCGGTCCTCGGCCGAGGTGAGCGGCGCCTTCTCGCGGACGGGCTGCCAGGGCTGGAAGCTGCCGCGCAGCGATTCGACCTCGCGTTCGAGGGCCGCGATCTCCGCCTTCTCCCGCCGGTAGTCTCCGAGGATCGTGCGGCCGCGCAGCGCCAGGAGGCCGGCGCTCTCCTGGCGCTTGACCTTGTCGGCCTCGGCCTCGAGCCACGCCTGGATCTCGTCCTGCAGCTCGCGCACGGACGCGTGGCGCGCGTCGGGAGATTTCGCGAGGGCCTTGAGGCACGTGCGCTCGAGTGCGACGGGGATCTCGCGGCCGGGCGCGCGCTCGCGCGGGGGCCGGGGGTCGTCGCGCAGGACGGCCGCGAGCGTCGCGATCGGGTTCGTGCCGGAGAACGGCCGCTCGAGCGTGAGCGCCTCGTACATCATGACGCCCAGCGCCCAGACGTCCGAGCGCTCGTCGACCGGCGAGGAGGACGCCTGCTCGGGCGACATGTACCCCGGGGTCCCGACGACCTCTCCGACGCGCGTGTGATCCGTGCCGGAGGCGAGGATCGTTCCCGTCGCCGCGCTCCATCACCTTCGCGAGACCCCAGTCGAGGACCTGGACCTCGCCGTGCTCGCCGAGCATGACGTTCGCGGGCTTGAGGTCGCGGTGGAGGACGCCGCGCGAGTGCGCGAAGTCGATCGCCTGCGTGACCTGCAGGAGCACCTGGACGAGGCGCGTGATCGGAGTAGCGGGCGATCGCCTCGGCGTCGCCCCCGCGCAGATCGCCGAGCACCTCGGCGAGCGTGCGGCCGCGGACGTACCGCATCGTGCAGAACGGGGCACGGTCGGCCAGGACGAGGGCGTGGAGCGGCACGACGTTCGGGTGCTCGAGCTGGCCGAGGATGCGCATCTCGTCGAGGAAGCGCGCCCGGCGCGTGGGGTCGTCTCCCTTGGCGACCTTCAGGGCGACCTCGCGCCCGAGGGAAGGATCGCGGGCGAGGAACACCGAGCCCATCCCGCCCTCGGCGATCAGCCCCTCGATCTCGTAGCGCACCGCGCCCGACGCGTCCCGGGGCGCGTCGGCGCCGGCCGCGACCGGCGCGGGCGCGCTCGGGGACGTCCCGTCCGGCGTCGGGGCGAAGGTTTCTTCTTCGGAAGGATCGCTTTCGTCGCGGCTCACGGCGCCTCCGACCGGGACGGGCCGCGGTCCGAACCGGCCCACGAGAAACGCGGCGGGAACGGGCAGCCACCGCATGAGAGCGTAGCCGCGCGGGTACGTGAGGCGCGGGCGGCGCCCGTCGACGGCACGCACGACGGCGCGCGCGAGGTCCGCGGGCGCGCCCATCGGCATCAGCCGCGCGGACGGCACGTTGCCGTACGTGCGGAGCCCGGCGGCGCCCATGGGCGTGTCCATGGGCCCGGGGTAGACGGTCAGCACGTGGACGCCCGTGCCGCGCAGCTCGGCCGCGAGGGACTCGGAGAACGCGGCGAGCGCGGCCTTCGTCGCGACGTAGTCGCTCATGTAGGGCGGGGGGGCGGCGGCCCCGATCGACGCGACGTTGACGATCGCGCCGGCGCCGCGCGCGCGCATGCCGGGCAGGACCGCCCGGACGAGGCTCACGGGCGCGCGGAAGTTCACGGCGGTCATCTCGCCGGCGGCGGCGGACGGCACGTCCGCGAAGGGGGCGATGATCTGGCAGCCGGCGGCGTTGACGAGGACGTCCACGGGTCCGAAGGCGGCTTCGGCCCCGGGAAGCCAGGCGGCCGGGTCGGGGGCGGTCAGGTCGCGCGGAACGGCGCGGGCGCGCCCGGGAAACGCGGCAGCGACGGCCTCGAGGAGATCCGCGCGGCGCGCGACGAGGGTGAGCCGGTCGCCGGCGGCGCCGAAGGCGCGGGCGATCGCCTCGCCCAGCCCGGAAGACGCTCCTGTGACGGCTACGTGCCGGTCCATTTCTCTCCTCGATCGTATCGAAACACGACGCTGCCGTGAGGATGGTACCAGCCGGAGCGACTGGTTCTCGGTCCGCGCAGCTCGCGGGCGCGTGCCGGGGCCGGTCAGGGCGCCGTCGCCGTGGAGGCCGAGACGGACGCGGACCGGAAGACGAGATCGACCGAGCCGATCCGGATCGTCACGCCGTCGCGCAGCGGGACGGGGCCTTCGAGGCGGCGGCCGGCGTGGAACGAGCCGTTCTTGCTGCCCAGGTCCTCGAGCGTCGCGTCGCCGCCGCTGACGACGATGCGAGCATGCTGGCGCGAGACGGACGGGTCGCAGATCCAGATGCCGGCGTCGGGATCCCGTCCGAGCACGTTCTCGCCTTCCGACAGGTCGAGGACGTTGAGCCCCCAGACGAGCCAGGCGCGGACTCCTCCCCGACCCCGGGTGGCGGACGGCTCCGAGACGACGTCCGCCGCGAAGGAATAGCCGAACCCGTGGTGGGTCCGGACGAAGGCCGGATGCTTCGCGTCGTCGCCGATCGCGGACCGCACGTCGTTGACGAGGCTCGTCAGGTTCGACTCCGTGACGAGGACGTCCGGCCAGAGGGCGTCCATGAGCTCTTCGCGGGAGAGCGCACGCGGGCGCTCCTTCAGGAGCAGAGCGAGGAGGTCGAAGGCCTTCGCGGCGAGGTGAACCGGGTCCGGCCCGCGCAGGAGAAGCCGGGCGTCCGGGTCGAACGTGACCTCACCGAATCTCAGGCGCATGGGGCTGGCTTCCTGATTATCGGGGCGAAAAGGCAGATTTCCGCCACGAATCCGGAAGGATTCGAGGTGCCCCCCGAAACGACCTTCCTGCCATGCAGGAAGGTCGAAGCCGCCGCGCCACGTGCATCGCTGCCTTCCTCCTCTCGCTGGCGTCGCTTTCGCCCGCCGGCGCCGCCCCGCTCGGACGCGACGCGGCCGCGAGGATGTCCGCACGCGCTCTCGTCGCGAACGCCTCCGACCGCGCGGCCGGCAGAAGCTCAGGAGGCCGGAATGCCGGGAGGTCCTCACGGACTTCCGGGACGGCTCCGGGCGACGCCTCTCGGAAGTCCTGAAAGAACGCGCCATCGGTCCAGGCGAGTTCCTCGCGAGCCTCGTCTTCGTCGACGGCCGGGCCGCGTCGCGCTGCGCGGGCGGAAACGTCGCGGCCGGGGCGAACTTCGGGAGTCCCTATCGTGGCGGTGTGCAAGGAGACCTTCGCCCGCGTGCAGGCGGATGACCCGGGCCTCGCGGCGAATGTCGTGATCCACGAGATGCTCCACGCGCTGGGCCTCGGAGAGGATCCGCCGACGAGCGAGGAGATCACCCGGCAGGTGGCGAAGCGCTGCGGCCGCTGAGCGCGGATTAGAATCGTTCTCAACTTGACGCTCGAGCCCGGCGTGAAGCTCGGCCCGTACGAAATCCTCTCCTCGCTCGGGGCGGGCGGGATGGGGGAGGTCTACCGGGCGAGGGACCCTCGCCTCGACCGCGACGTCGCGATCAAGGTCCTGCCGGAAGATTTCTTAGAAGGTGAAGAGAGAAAGGCGCGCTTCGAGCGGGAGGCGAAGCTGCTCGCGAGCCTGAACCATCCGGGCATCGCCGCCATCTACTCATTCGAAGAAATCCCTCTTCCTCTCCTTCTTTCCCCGGCCCGTCACGTCCTCGTCATGGAGCTGCTCGAGGGCGAGACGCTGCGCGAGCGGCTGCGGGCCGGGCCGCTGCCCGCGCGGAAGGCCGTCGACGTTGCGGCCCAGATGGCGAAGGCGCCTCGCCGCGGCGCACGAGAAGGGGATCGTCCACCGGGACCTGAAGCCGGAGAACGTGTTCCTGACGAAGGACGACCGGGTGAAGATCCTCGACTTCGGCCTCGCGAAGCTCTCGAGGCGGGAGGAGGTCGCCGAGGACGGAGACGGACTTGTCGCTCCTGACCGAGGCGGGCACGGTCTTCGGCACGGTGGGCTACATGTCGCCCGAGCAGGTGCGCGGCGAGCCCGTGGACTACCGCTCGGACCTCTTCAGCTTTGGCACGGTCCTTCACGAGATGCTGTCGGGACAGAACCCTTTCCGCCGTGGCACCCAGGCCGAGACGATGACGGCGATTCTGAGAGAGGAACCGGCGCCGCTTTCCGGGGGCGGGGTCGAAATGCCGCCGGCACTTTCTTCGATCGTCGGGCGCTGCCTGGAGAAAGATCCGACATGCGGTTCCACTCCGCCGCGGACCTCGCCTTCGCGCTGGAGACGCTCGCGCCTGACTTCCTCGCCGGCTGGCGAACGGCCGGCACGGGAGAACGCCGGGAGCCGGCCCCGCTCGCACGCTCGTTCTCCTCGTCGTGCTCGCGGCGGTCGGTCGCCGGAGCGTATTTCGCGGGGAAGCAGGCCGGCCAGACGCCATCGCCGATCGTTCCAGCGGCTGACGTTCCGCCGGGGCTACGTGGACACCGCCCGGTTCGTGCCGGACGGCCAGTCGATCATTTACGCGGCGGCGTGGGAGGGATCGCCGGTCCAGCTCTATTCCACGCGGAAGGGAAATCCGGAAACGACTGCACTCGGCAGTCCGGAGACCCTCCTTCTGCGGTGTCTCCTCCAAGGGGAGCTGGCCTTGTCGCTCAGACCCGGGTTCGTCGCCTTCTCCTGGCTGGGCACGCTCGCCCGCGCCCCTCTGGCCGGCGGCGCGCCCCGCGAGGTCCTGAACGACGTCCAGGAGGCGGATTGGTCTCCGGACGGCTCGTCTCTCGCGGTCGTGCGCGCTTCGATGGAGGGTCATAGCCGCCTGGAGTTTCCCCTGGGCACGATGCTTCTCGCATCGCAGGGGACGGCTGGCCCAGCCGCGCATCTCGCGGGACGGCCGGCTCATCGCTTTTCTGGACCATCCCGGCATCGAGGATCTTGACGGCTCAGTGGCCGTCGTCGATCGAGAGAGGCAGAAGAGGATCCTCTCCTCGGGCTGGGCGAACGCGCGCGGTCTGGCGTGGTCGCCCAGGGGCGACGAGGTCTGGTTCACAGCGTCGCAAGTCCGGCCGGGCTCAGGCTCTATGGGCCGTGAACCTCTCGGGAAAGGAGAGGCTCGTCGGCCGCTGGGGTGGCTCCTGGAACCTCCACGACGTATCGCCGGATCGTCGTGCGTCTGCTGACCGTCGGGGGTTTCGAAACGACGATGGTCGGGACAACCCCGGCGGGAGAGCGCGACGTTGAGCTGGCTCGACTCGTCGATTGCTCGCGACATCTCCGCAGACGGTAACCTGGTTC
The DNA here is from genome assembly GCA_963776915.1 of uncultured Acidobacteriota bacterium. Lineage (GTDB taxonomy): Bacteria > Acidobacteriota > Thermoanaerobaculia > UBA5066 > UBA5066 > Fen-183. The sequence continues at coordinate 423,746 of CAVZPE010000004.1, forward strand.
TCTTCGACGAGTCCGGCGAGGGTGTCGGCGCCCGCCATGTGGCCTATGTCCGCCGACTGGACGGGGCGCCAGCCTCGCGCCTTGGCGAAGGAAGCGCTGCGGCACTCTCGCCGGATGGACGATGGGCGCTCGTCTATCGCGCTCAGTCGCCGCCGAGCCTGGTGGTTGTCCCAACGGGAGCAGGAGAAGAGAAGGTTCTTCCGCGGGGGACGATCGCCGAATACGACGTGGAAAAGTTCCTGTACGGGGCGACGTTCTTTCCCGACGGCAAGCGCGTGCTTTTCCGCGGGGCCGAGAGCGGAAAACCCCATCGCCTCTTCCTCCAGGACGTCGAAGGGGGTCTTCCAAGCCCTTTCGGGGAGGATAGCCTTCTCGTCCCGCTCGTCTCGCCGGATGGACGGTGGATCGCGACCTACTCGCCTACGTCTAACGAGAAGACGGGCGCGCTTCTCTCGGAGAAGGCGGGCGCACTTCTCATTTACACGTCGGAGGGTCAGCTGAGGCAGAAAGTGGCGCTCGAAAAGGGCGACGTATCCCATCCGATGGGGGCAGGACAGCCGCTCCCTTTACCTCCGCCGGAGAGAGAAGATGCTTCGTGCGGATACTCTCGGCTGGATCTTCAGTCGGGTCGGCGTCCAGCTCTGGCGGGAAATCAAGCCGCAGGATCCGGCCGGCCTCGTCAGGGGCACTCTACACCACCAACATTTCCCCGGACGGAAAGTCCATCGTCTGCACTTACCTGCGCGCCCTCAACGACCTCTACCTGGTCGAGGGCCTCAAGTAGCCCGTCATCTTCGCCGCGATGACGCGGGGCTAGAATCGTTCTCAACTTGACGCTCGAGCCCGGCACGAGGCTTGGCCCGTACGAAATCCTGTCGCTCCTCGGGTGCAGGCGGGATGGGGGAGGTCTGGCGGGCGAAGGACACGCGCGTCGACAGGGAGGTCGCGTTCAAGGTGCTGCCGGAAGATTTCTTAGAAGGTGAAGAGAGGCGGCAGCGGTTCGAGAGGGAAGCGAAGCTGCTCGCGAGCCTCAATCATCCTGGGATCGCCACCCTCTATTCATTCGAAGAAATCTCCTCTTCTTCTCCTTCTTCCCCTCGTCACCTCCTCGTCATGGAGCTGCTCGAAGGGCGAGACGCTCCGCGAGCGGCTGCGGGCTGGACCGCTGCCGCTGCGGAGGGCGATCGATGTCGCTGTCCAGATGGCGAAAGCCCTCGCCGCGGCGCACGAGAAGGGGATCGTCCACCGGGATCTGAAGCCGGAGAACGTGTTCCTGACGAAGGACGATCGGGTGAAGATCCTCGACTTCGGTCTCGCGAAGCTTTCGCAGCGCGAACAGTCTCTAGAGAAGATCACGGAGGCTGGCACGCTGTCTCTCCTGACCGAAGCGGGCACAGTCTTCGGGACCGTGGGCTACATGTCCCCCGAGCAGGTGCGCGGCGAGCCCGTGGACTTCCGCTCGGACCTCTTCAGTTTTGGCACGGTCCTTCACGAGATGCTGTCGGGACAGAACCCTTTCCGCCGTGGCACCCAGGCCGAGACGATGACGGCGATTCTGAGAGAGGAACCGGCGCCGCTTTCCGGGGGCGGGGTCGAAATGCCGCCGGCACTTTCTTCGATCGTCGGGCGCTGCCTGGAGAAAGAGCCTGACATGCGGTTCCACTCGGCGGCGGATTTGGCCTTCGCGCTGGAGACGCTTGCTCCGGCTTCCTCGCCGGCGGCCGCGCCTGTGCAGAAACGCACCGTGGGCCGTCCGCGGCGTGCGCTCGTTCTCGCGGGCACCCTCGCCGTCGTCGCTGCCGCGGTCGCCGGAGCGTTTCTCGCGGGGAAGAGGGCCGGCCTGAAGCCTCCGCCGATTTTCCAGCGGCTCACTTTCCGCCGGGGCTACGTGACCACCGCCCGGTTCGCGCCGGACGGGCAGTCGGTCATTTACGCGGCGGGGTGGGAGGGGACTCCCGTCCAGCTCTATTCCACGCGGAAGGGGAATCCGGAGACGACCGCTCTCGGAGGTCGGGAGGCTGTCCTCCTGGGCGTCTCCTCCAAGGGGGAGCTGGCCCTGTCCCTCAACCCCCGCTATTTCGGTGCCTTGGGCTGGCTCGGCACTCTGGCGCGCGCCCCGCTGGGGGGCGGGACGCCCCGCGAGGTCGCGAACGACGTACAGGGAGCCGACTGGTCTCCCGATGGCTCGTCTCTTGCGGCCGTGCGCTGGCTCACGCCGCCGGGCGAGTCACGCCTCGAGTTTCCCCTCGGGACGATGCTTCTCGAATCGCCCGGGCGACTGGCCCAGCCGCGCATCTCCCGGGACGGCCGGCTCCTCGCCTTTCTGGACGTTCCGGGTTTCGTCGGGGAGGGCTCTGTGGCCGTCATCGACCGGGAAGGCCGGAAGAGGATTCTCTCCTCGGGCTGGACGAGGGTGCGGGGCCTTGCCTGGTCGCCGGCGGGAGACGAAGTCTGGTTCATTGCTTCGAAGTCCGGCCGGGCCATGTCTCTCCGAGCTGTGACCCTCTCGGGCCGGGAGAGGGCGGTCGGGTCCTGGGGCGGCTCCTGGACTCTCCACGACGTGTCGCCGGATGGCCGCGCGCTTCTGACCTCCGGCGAAAGCAAGACGTCAATGATCGTTACCACCCCGTCGGGAGAACGCGAGTTGAGCTGGCTCGACCAGTCGACGGCTCGTGACATTTCCCCGGACGGAAGCCTGGTTCTCTTCGATGAGTCCGGCGATGCCGTCGGCGCCCACCGCGTCGCGTACGTCCGCGGGACGGATGGCTCGCCGGCCGTGCGGCTGGGCGAGGGGGCCGCCGCGGCGCTCTCGCCGGACAAACGCTGGGCGCTCGTCTATCGCGGCGGGCCCGCGCCGAGCCTGGTTCTCGTGCCGACCGGAGCGGGCGAGGAGAAGGTCCTTCCCCGGGGGTCGATTGCCGAATACGACGCGGCAAGAAGCATTTTCACGGCCGCATTCTTTGCGGATGGCAAGCGCTTGGTCTTCGGGGGTGCGGAGGACGGAAAGCCGCGTCGCCTCTTCCTGCAGGACGTCGAAGGCGGTCTTCCGAGGCCTTTCGGGGAGGATCGCCCTTACAACCCAATGGTCTCGCCAGACGGGAAGCGGATTGCGGCTGCAAAGGACTACGAAACGGAGAGCGCCCTCCTCGTGTACACGGCGGACGGCCAGCTCGAGCAGAGGGTCGTGATCGAACGGGGCGACTTTCCTATCTGCTGGGGGGAGGACAGCCGTTCCGTCTTTCTTCGCCAGAGACAGGGAATGACGATGATCATCGTGCGGCTGGAGCTGGCTTCGGGTCGGCGCGCAGTCTGGCGGGAGATCAGTTCACAGGATACGGCCGGCTTCTTGCGCGGGTCGAGCCGGGACGGGTTCGCATCCTTCTACGTGAACATGACCCCGAACGGGAAGTTCTTCGTCTCCACGTACACGCGGTCCATAACGGACCTCTACCTCGTCGAGGGGCTGAGGTAAGCCGATGGCTCTCGCCGCCGGCGCTGCGTCTCGGCCCGTACGAAATCCTCGTCGCTGCTGGGCGCGGGCGGGATGGGGGAGGTCTGGCGGGCGCGGGACTGTGCGCGTCGACCGAGCGGTGGCGCTGAAGGTGCTGCCGGAAGAGTTCTTCGAAAGTGAAGAAAGGCGGAAGAGGTTCGAGCGGGAAGCTCGCCTGCTCGCGAGTCTCAACCATCCGGGAATCGCCACTCTCCATTCCTTCGAAGAAATCTCTTCTTCTGCCTTTTCTCCTCGCACACATCCTCGTCATGGAGCTGCTCGAAGGCGAGACGCTGCGCGAGCGGTTGAGGGCTGGTCCGCTGCCGGTGCGGAGGGCGATCGACGTCGCCGTCCAGACGGCGAAAGCCCTCGCGGCGGCGCACGAGAAGGGGATCGTCCACCGGGACCTGAAGCCCGAGAACGTGTTCATGACGAAGGACGAGCGGGTGAAGATCCTCGACTTCGGCCTCGCGAAGGTGTCGAGGCGGGAGGAGGTCGCCGAGGCCGAGACGGCGACGGCCCTGACCGGCGTCGGGCGCGGTGTTCGGGACGGTCGGCTACATGTCGCCCGAGCAGGTGCGCGGCGAGGCCGTGGACCATCGCTCGGACATCTTCAGCCTCGGCACGATCATCTTCGAGATGCTCTCGGGAACGAACCCGTTCCGCGCGCCCACGGCGCCCGAGAGCATGACCGCGATCCTCAAGGCGGAGCCGCAGCTTCCGGAGGGCCTCTCGCCCGGCCTCGCCCGCATCGTCACGCGTTGCCTCGAGAAGAAGCCCGACGAGAGGTTTCAGTCGACGCGGGATCTGGGCTTCGCGCTCGAGGGCCTCACGTCCGGTCTCGTCGCCCCGTCGCCGACGGCAGTCCGGCGTTCGCCCACCGTCGGCTTTCTTGTCGCGGCCGCCGTTCTGGTGGCTGTGGCCGGCGGGTACCTGATCGGGACGAGGACGAAACGCACGGAGCCTCCCGCGTTCAAACGCCTCACCTTCCGCCGCGGCCACGTGAACGAGGCACGCTTCGCTCCGGACGGCCAGACGATCCTGTACGGCGCCCTCTGGGAGGGGGATCCCACGCAAGTCTTCACGACCCGCGCCGGGAGCCCGGAGGCGAGCCCGCTCCCGCTTCCCCGCGCATTGCTGCTCGGGATCTCGTCGAAAGGGGAGATGGCGCTCTCCCTGAAGCCCGACTACATCGGCTACACGTGGCGCGGCACGCTCGGGCGGGCGCCGATGACGGGCGGCGCTCCCCGAGAGGTCGTCGAGGGAGCGCTGGAGGCGGATTGGGCACCTTCCGGAACGGAGCTTGCCGTCGTGCGGCGTCCGGCGTCCCGGGAGTCCGGCTCCGTCCTGGAGCTTCCCCCGGGCAAGCTTCTTCTCGAGTCCGCCGGGCGGATCGCGCAGCCGCGGATCTCGCCGAAAGGAGACCTCGTCGCGTTTCTGGATCACCCGTTGTGGGACGACGCAGGCTCGGTCGCCGTGGTCGACAGGGCGGGGAGAAAGAGGACCCTTTCGACGAACTGGCGGAACGCGCGAGGCATGGCCTGGTCGCCCTCGGGGGATGAAATCTGGTTCACCGCGTCGAGAAGCGGGAGAGACCAGGCGCTCTACGCGGTCACCCTTTCGGGGAAGGAGCGGCTGGTCGCGAGCCTGGGAGGCTTCTGGATCCTGCACGACATCGCCCGCGACGGACGTGCGCTCCTGAGCCGGAATGACGTCCGCCTCGGGATCACGGGTTCCTTTCCGACGGGCGAACGCGACCTCTCCTGGTTTGACTGGTCAGGGATGGGCGACCTTTCGCCGGACGGGGAGAGGATCCTGTTCACCGAGTTTGGCGAAGGCACCGGGGCGAAGTACGTCGCCTACCTCAGGCGCACGGACGGCTCGCCGGCCGTACGGCTCGGAGAGGGCGGGGCCATCGCGCTGTCGGCCGACGGGCGCTGGGCGCTGGTTGGGCGCGGGAAGCCTCCGGCTCATTTCCTCGCCGTGCTTCCGACGGGTTCGGGAGAGGAGCGAGCGCTGCCTCGCGGCGACGTGGAGAAAGCGGTCTTTTCCGGTGCGGTGTTCTTCCCGGACGGCAGGAGGATTCTTTTTTCGGGGACGGACAAGGCCGGGCGGCAGGGTCTCTTCGTCCAGGACCTCGAAGGTGGCCTCCCGCGGCCTTTCGGACACGATGGACTCGCGTGGCCGTCCGTTTCTCCGGACGGCCGATGGGTGGCGTCCTGGTCTGAGAAAGAGAAGAAGGTGATTCTGGTGACGGGAGAGGGCGAGCGGCGGCGAAGCCTCGACGCCGGACCCGAGCCCGACGACTTTCGGTGGAGTGCGGACGGACGCTCGCTGTTGTTGGCGCACTTCGAAGGAAGGCGCGTGCGAGTGCATCGCCTCGACGCGACGAGCGGCGCCCGGACGCTCGTGCGGGAGATTCCCCGCCCGGGGGGCGAGGCGGGACTTCTCGGCCAGAGCGAGGTCGTTCGCCTGTCAGCGGACGCGCGGTGGTGCGCGTTCGGCTACAAGAGCTCGCTCACCGACCTCTACCTGGTCGAGGGGCTGAGGTAGCCGATGGCTCTCGCCGCCGGCGCTCGTCTCGGCCCGTACGAAATCCTGTCGCTCCTCGGCGCGGGCGGGATGGGAGAGGTCTGGCGGGCGCGGGATGTGCGCGTCGACCGAGCGGTGGCCCTGAAGGTGCTGCCGGAAGAGTTCTTCGAAAGTGAAGAAAGGCGGAAGAGGTTCGAGCGGGAAGCTCGCCTGCTCGCGAGTCTCAACCATCCGGGAATCGCCACTCTCCATTCCTTCGAAGAAGTCTCTTCTTCTGCGTCTTCTTCTCGACACATCCTCGTCATGGAGCTGCTCGAAGGAGAGACGCTCCGCGAGCGGCTGCGGGGCGGCCCGCTGCCCGTGCGCAAGGCCGTCGACGTCGCCGTCCAGATGGCGAAGGCGCTGGCAGCCGCACACGAGAAGGGGATCGTCCACCGCGACCTGAAGCCCGAGAACGTGTTCATCACGAAGGACGACAGGGTGAAGATCCTGGACTTCGGCCTCGCGAAGCTCTCGAGGCGGGAAGAGGCCGCAGGCCGAGACGGTGTCCGCCCTGACCGAGGCGGGCGCCGTGTTCGGGACGGTCGGATACATGTCGCCCGAGCAGGTGCTGCGGCGAGCCCGTGGACCATCGCTCGGACATCTTCAGCTTCGGCACGATCGTCTACGAGATGCTGTCCGGGAAGAATCCCTTCCGTCGCGAGACGCAGGCCGAGACGATGACAGCCATCCTCAGGGAGGAGCCTCCGCCTCTTCCGGAGGTGCCGTCGCTCTCGTTGATCGCCGTCCGATGCCTCGAGAAGAGACAGGAGCGGCGCTTCCAGTCGACGGAGGATCTCGCGTTCGCCCTCGACTCGATCGCGAAGGGGTCCGCGTCGGGTGGCCTCGCGCAGGTCGGGAGCCCGGCTGTCGCGAAGCGACACGTTCGCGCCCTATGGATCGCTTTCACCGCTGCTGGCGCCCTTCTCATGGCCGGAGCCTGGCTCTTTTCGAAGGGGGCCGGGACACTCTCCCAACTCACTTTCGAACGTCTGACGTTCCGTCGAGGTGTCGTTTGGTCGGCCCGTTTCACGCCGGACGGCCGAATCGGTCATCTATGGAGCCGCTTGGGACGGCAAACCGGTCGAACTGTTCGAGACGCGTGTCGGCGGTACCGAGTCGCGAGCTCTCGGATTCGAGCCCGGGAACATCCTGGCGATCTCGCGGGCTGGAGAGATGGCGATCGCTCTCCGCCCCAGCTTCATCTTCACTTTCAATCACCCGGGCACTCTCGCGCGCGCGTCCCTCGCCGGTGGTGCGGCGCGCGAGGTCCTCGCGGACGTCAATGCTGCCGACTGGAGTCCGGACGGGCAAGGAGCTCGCCGTAGCGCACGAAGCGAAGCTCGAGTTTCCTCCCGGAAAGGCCATCCTCGAGTCGGAGGCGAATCCTCGGCGATCTGCGCTTTTCGCCGGACGGCCGTCACATCGCGTTCTGGGAGTACGCGCACTCCAGCGCGCGAGTTGTCGTCGTTTCCAGTGATGGAAGCGGTCGAAAGGTTCTGTCTGACGGTTGGGGAATCTCTTCCGTCGGGTTGGCGTGGGCGCCGAGCGGGCGGGAGATTTGGTTCACCGCCGCTGGAGACCGAGCGCGATCTACGGTTCAAGCCGTCAATCTCTCCGGGCGGGCGAGAGTCGTCGCCAGGATGCCCGGGTCGCTCGAACTCTTCGACGTGGCTCGGGACGGACGCGTGCTCGTGAGCCATGCCGTGGAAGGTCCTGGAGTCGTCGTTCACGCACCCGGCGCCTCGACCGAGCGCGATCTCTCGTGGCTCGGCTTGTCGTTCCTGGGGGATCTGTCTCCGGACGGCAGACTGGTCGTGTTTACCGACGGCAGGTGTCCTCTATCTAAGGAAGACCGACGGCTCCGCGGCCGTGCGCCTCGGGAGCGGCTTTGGCTTGGTCCCATGGCGCTCTCACCCGACGGAGCGTGGGTAGCCGCCGCGATGGCGGGATCTCAGGCCCGGGTGGCTCTCGTGCCGACGGGAGCCGGCGCTCCCCGGGAACTCGCGCTCAAGGGATTTGAGGCCGTCAACTCGGTGCTCTGGACGCACGACTCGAAAACGATCTTCTTCCTTGGCCGGCAAGAAGGCCAAGGGGTGCGCATCTACCGGCAGGATCTTTCCGAGGAGAATCCGCGATCGATCACGACAGACATCACGGGCGCCGACGGGCTCGTCCTGTCGCCCGACGGGCGAAGTCTGGCCCTGATGAGCGACGGCGCGGTGCGCCTCTTCTCGGCTGAAGGCACGGCGCTGCGAACGGTGCCGGGCGATTTTTCCGGACACACGCTGATCGGCTGGGCTCGGATGGACGAGCGCTCTATTCCTATCGGATCACCGACCTCCCGGGCCGCATCTACCGACTCGACGTCGCGACGGGAGCGCTGACGGTGTTTCGAGAGATGTTGCCAGCCGATCCGGCGGGAATCTGGCGAATCCACCCGGTCCGCATCACGCCGGACGGCAGCTCCTATGCGTACTCGTATACACGGCAACTTGGCGATCTCTATGTCTTCGGTGGTCTGAAGTAGCCCTTCGTTTATCCTCCCCGGCGGTGCTGTACCGCCTCGAAAACGTCCGCAAGAGCTTCGGGACGAAGGACGTCCTCGTGGACGCCACGTGGCAGCACGATCCCGGCCGGATCGTGGGTCTCGTGGGCCGCAACGGGGCGGGGAAGTCGACCGTCCTGAAGATCGTCCAGGGCACCCTCGAGCCGGACGGCGGGAAGCGCTATCTCGCGGGCGGGACGACGTTTGCGTCGCTCGACCAGGCCGTCGAGCCGGAGGGCGACGAGCCGCTCCGCGCCTTCGTCGCCCGGGCGCAGGAGCCGCTCCTCGAGCTCGAGCGCTCGATGCGGCGCCTCGAGGAGGCGATCTCGGCCCACGGCGCCGCGGGGGACGCGGACGAGCTCCAGGACCTCCTGCACGAGCACGACGAGCAGCGCGAGCGTTTCGAGCGCGCGGGCGGCTACGAGGCCGACTCGCGCATCGACCGCGTGCTCGACGGCGTCGGCCTGCCGCGCGCCCTGTGGGACCGGCCCGTCGGCGAGCTCTCGGGCGGGCAGAAGCACCGCGCGCAGATCGCGCGCCTGCTCCTGACGGACGCGTCCGTCCTCCTCCTCGACGAGCCGACGAACCACCTCGACGTCTCGGGCATGGAGTTCCTCGAGGGCTGGCTCGTCGAGCGGAAGACCTCCGTCGCCCTCTCGGCGCTCGTCGTCTCGCACGACCGGCGCTTCCTGAACGCCGTCGCGGACCGCATCGTCGAGGTCGCGAACGGGCGGCTCGAGGATTACCCGGGCGACTACGCGACCTACCGCAAGCTCAAGGCCGAACGCGACCGCGTGCGGGCGAAGGAGGCCGAGAAGCAGCGGCAGATGATCGAGCGGACCGAGGAGTTCATCCGCCGCAACATCGCGGGCCAGAAGACGAAGCAGGCCCAGGGACGGCGCAAGATGCTCGCGAAGATCGAGCGGATCGAGGCGCCGCAGGAGGACGCGAACGACGTCTCGATCCGCTTCGAGGAGGCGCGCGTCTCGGGCGGGCGCGTCCTCGAGGCGAAGAAGGTCGTCCCCGGCTACCCGGAGACCGGCCCGCTCACGCAGCCCGTCTCGTTCCTCCTGCGCCGCGGGGACCGCATGGCGCTCTGGGGGCCGAACGGCTGCGGCAAGACGACGCTGCTGAAGAACCTCGCGCGGGTCCTCCCGCCGCTCTCGGGGTCGGTCGCGCCGGGCGTCGGCGTCCTGATCGGGTACTACGACCAGGAGATGGCCGACCTCTCGCCGAACGCCTCGGCGCTCGACGTCGTGATGGACCTCGACCCGTCCATGAAGGAGGGCGAGGCGCGCGACTTCCTCGCGCTCTTCGACTTCCGCGGGGACGAGGTCTACCAGAAGATCGCGACGCTCTCCGGCGGCGAGAAGGGGCGTCTCTCGCTCGCCCGCATCGTCTTCGGCGGCGCGAACCTCCTCCTCCTCGACGAGCCCACGAACCACCTCGACCTCGACGCGCGCGAGGCGCTCGAGGACGCGCTCCTCGAGTTCGAGGGCGCGATCGTCTTCGTCTCCCACGACCGCTGGTTCGTCGACCGCATCGCGACGCAGATCCTCGAGATCGCGCCCGGCGGCGCGGTCGAGGTGCACGACGGGAACTACTCGGAGATGGTCCGGAGGAAGAAGGAGAAAGAGAGAGAGAAAGACAGAAGAGAAGATTTCTTTGAAAGGGGAAGAGGCGGGCGGCGCTTCCCGTGACGCCGGCGCGCGCTCCGGCGCAGCCCGCACCGCGGGACGCGACCCGGCGCTGCGGCCGCCCCCACACCTTCTAAGAAATCTTCCTCTTCTCTCCTCTTCCCTTCGTCTTCCTCCGACCGCGCCGCCGAGAGGCGGCGCCTCCGAAACCAGAGAATCCTCTCCGACCTCGAGGACGCGATCTCGAAGCTCGAGGAGGAGATCCGTACGCTCGACCTCTCCCTCGCCGACCCGGACGTCTACCGCGACGGCGAGAGGACCCGCGGCGTGAAGGCCGCCCGCGACGCGGCGAAGAAGGCGCTCGAGGCGAAGCTCTGGGACTGGGAGGAGACGTCCCGCAAGCTCGAGGCGGGGGCGGGGGTCACCGCGTGACGCCCGTCCTTCCCGGCCCGCGGACGGCCTCGATCCTCGCCGTCGGGAGCGAGCTCCTCGGGACGACGCGCCTCGACACGAACTCCCTCTTCCTGACGGGCCGGATGGACGCCCTCGGGATCGCCACCGTCCGCAAGGCCTGCGTCGGGGACGGCTGGGACGACCTCGTGGCCGAGATCGCGGCGGCTCTCGAGCGCGCGCCGCTCCTCGTGACGTCCGGCGGCCTCGGCCCGACGGACGACGACCGCACGAAGGAGGCCGTCTCGAGGGTCCTCGGCAGATCGCTCGTCCGCGACGAGGAGATGCTGCTGCGCCTGAAGGCACGCTTCCGCAAGCGCGGCTACGAGATGCCCGAGGTGAACGTCAAGCAGGCCGACGTCATCGAGGGCGCGACGATTCTCGTGAACCGGCGCGGGAGCGCGCCGGGCTTCCTCGTCGAGCAGGGCGGGAAGACCGTCGTCCTCCTGCCGGGCGTGCCGCACGAGCTGAAGGCCATGTGGGACGAGGAGGTCGCCCCTCTGCTCGCGCGTACGGCCGCGGCCGGCCTGCACCGGCGCATCCTGAAGGTGGCCGCGATGCCCGAGAGCGTCGTCGAGACGCTGATCAAGCCCGTCTACGCGGCGTATCCCGACGTGCCGATCACGATCCTCGCGGCGCCCGGCGAGGTCCAGCTGCACTTCGCGGCGCGCGGCACGGCCGAGGAGGCCGGCGTTCTCCTCGACCGGATCGAGGCCGACTTCCACAAGGCTCTCTCCGGGGAGATCTTCGGCCGGGACGACGACACGCTCGAGGGCGCGATCGGCGACCTCCTGCGCCTGAGGCAGAAGACGCTCGCGCTCGCCGAGTCGTGCACCGGCGGCCTTCTCGCGGGGCGCCTCACGGACGTGGCGGGCTCGTCCGACTACTTCCTCGGCTCGGCCGTGACGTACGCGAACACGGCGAAGGCCGACCTCGTGGGCGTCTCGGCGTCGACGCTCGAGCGGTACGGCGCCGTTTCCGAGGAGACCGCCCGCGAGATGGCCCTCGGGGCGCGGCGGCGGTTCGGGTCCTCGATCGGCCTTTCGGTCACGGGCATCGCGGGCCCGGGGGGCGGCACGCCGGAGAAGCCGGTCGGAACGGTCCACTACGCGCTCGACGACGCGGACGGGACGCGCCTGCACCACAAGCTCCTCATGCCGGGCGACCGCGCGCTGATCCGCCGCTGGAGCACCTCGGCCGCGCTCTCGATGCTGCGCCACCATCTCCTCGGGACGACGGGATGGCGGCCGTGACGCGCGAGGTCCTCGCGCTCGCCGCCGCGTATCTCTTCGGCTCGGTGCCGTTCGCGATCGTCCTCGTGCGTCTCTTCCGCGGCGTGGACGTGCGGACGCAGGGGTCCGGCAACGCGGGCGCGACGAACGTCCTGAGAACCGCGGGGAAGGGGCTCGCGATCGGGACGATGCTTCTCGACGTCGGCAAGGGAATCGCCGCGGTGTCGCTCATGAAGGCCGTCACGTACGACGCCCGGTGGCTGGGTGCGGCCGCCGTGGCCGCCATCCTCGGTCACGTCTTCCCGGTCTGGTTCGGCTTCCGCGGAGGCAAGGGCGTCGCGACCGCGATCGGGAGCTTCGGCGTCCTCGCGCCCTGGGCGGTGCTCGCGGTCGTCGTCGCCTTCGTCCTCGTCGTGGCCACCACGCGGTTCGTCTCTCTCGGGTCCATCACGGCCGCGTGCCTCCTGCCGCTCGCGATGCGGGTCCTGTTCCACGCCCCCGACGCCGAGGTCGTCGCGGCCGCCGCGGCGACTCTTCTCCTCGTCTTCTCGCACCGGGCCAACATCCAGCGGCTGGTCGACGGGTCCGAACGCCGCCTCGGACGGAGGGACTCGTGACGCAGATCGCCATCGTGGGCACCGGCGCGTGGGGCACCGCGCTCGCCATGCACGCGGCCAGTGCCGGGCACGACGTCCGGCTCCTCGGGCGCCGCGCCGACGTCGTGGAGCGGCTGCGGACGACCCGCCAGCATCCCGCGCTCAAGGGCGCGCCGCCGATCCCGGAACGCGTCCGGATCACGACGAAGCCTGCCGACGTCTTCCCGGGGGCGGCGGCCGTGCTCTGGTCCGTGTCGGTCCAGGCGACGGCGGCGGAGCTCGCGCGCCTGAAGGAGGCGCTGCCGCCGTCGCCCCTCGTCGCGACGTCCAAGGGCATCGAGATCGGCACGCACCGCCGGACGACGGAGATCATGACGTTCGTGACGGGGCGGACGTCGGGCCTGGCCGCTCTCTCGGGCCCGACGTTCGCGGCCGAGGTCGCGCGCGCGCTTCCGGCCGCGGCCGTCGTCGCGTCGCCCGAGCCCGAGGTCTCGCGGTTCCTGCAGGGACTGCTGTCCTCCCCGACGCTGCGCCTCTACCGGTCGACCGACGTCGTCGGCGTCGAGATCGCGGGCGCGGCCAAGAACGTCATCGCGATCGCGGCGGGCCTCGTGGACGGCCTGAAGCTCGGGCACAACACGCGCGCCGCGATGCTCACGCGGGCGCTCGCGGAGATCCGCCGCCTCGGCACGCAGCTCGGGGGCCAGGCGGAGACGTTTTCCGGCCTCGCCGGCGTCGGCGATCTCATCCTCACGGCCACGGGCGACCTCTCGCGCAACCGCCGCGTGGGGCTCGCGCTCGCGACGGGGAAGACGTTGCCCGAGGCGATCGAGGCGCTCGGCGGGGAAGTCGCCGAAGGCGTCGCGACGGCGCCGGCCCTCCTCGAGCTCGCGGCGGCCGCGGGCGTCGAGATGCCGATCTCCGAGATGGTGCGTGGCATCCTCGCGGGAGAGACGTCGCCGGCGGACGCCGTGCGGCGGCTCATGACGCGTTCCCTGAAGGAGGAGAAGTCCTGAACGAGGTGAGGCTCCCGCCCGAGAGGCCGCCCGCGCCCGGCACGCAGATCGTCGTCCCGGAGGGCCTGTCGCTCTTCTACACGCGCGTGCGGACGCCGGCCGACGAGCCGCCGCCCGAGCCCGGCCTCGTGGACGTCGCCGTCCTCGACATGCACCACGGGTACGCGAACCTCGGCCACGCGTCGATCGTCGAGAGCCTCCTGAACTACGCCCACGACGAGCGCGCGCGCCGGAACGGGAATGCCCCGGGCGTGCGCGTCCTCAGCTACGACGTGCGCGCGGGCCACGCGATCCCGAGCTCGGTCGAGCGGTTTCCGCTCGTCGTCGGGACGGGCGGCCCGGGCGCGCTCGACCCGCGCGAGAACGACGGCGTTTCGCCGGGCTCCCAGGGAGTCGACGAGGATCCCGGCTGGGAAGCGCCGCTCTTCCGGTTCTTCGACGCCGTGATCCGGGCCGAAGGCAACGCCCTGCTCGGGATCTGCCACTCGTTCGGGATCCTGTCGCGCTGGGCGGGCGCGGCCCGTTCCGAGCTGCGCTCCGAGCGCAAGGGCGGCAAGAGCGCGGGGATCGTCACGAACGTCCTGACGGACGAGGCCTGGGCGCACCCGTTCTTCAACGACTACTTCGCCGAGAACGGCGGGCCCGAGGTCAAGGTTCTCGACTCGCGCCTCTACGACCTGCTCCCGACCGGGAACGGGTTCGCGCGCCCGCTCGCGTTCGAGTGCGAGCCGGGGTGCACGCGGCCGGGGGAGGCCGTCACGATGCTCGAGTTCGCCCACCTCCCGGGAAGCGCGCTCCCGCGCGTCTGGGGGGTCAACCACCACCCCGAGATCGGGGACGTCGGACTCCAGCGCGAGCGCCTCTTCCGCCTCTGGGAGAACGGCGGCGTGACCGAGGCGTGGTTCAAGGAGCGCCTGAGCGCGCTGGACGCGTGGAACGCCTCGGCGGCGGCCGAGCACGGCCTGCAGAAGACGACGGCCTGGACGTTCGAGCGCCCCTTGCGCCTCCACCTCGCGCGGATCTTCGACGAGAGGGGATGAAGGGGAAGGCAAGCGGGAGAAAGACAAGAAGATTTTCTTAGAAGGGTAAGAGGGGCGGCGGCGCGGAGCATCGGCTCCGGCCCGGCGTGAACCTACAGCGCAGTCATCGACGGGCGCAGTCGGCCCCGGCTCGGCTCCGGCGGCCCCTGGCCTCTTCACCTTCTAAGAGATCTTTTTCTTCTTGTTCTCTCTCAGAGCTTCCCGTGCAGGTCGCAGTGGCCGGCGTGCGGGTGGTGGAGCGCGCCGTTCACGTCGTAGTCCACGTGGTTCCCGTGCGGGACCGGCGCGTGTCCGGCGTTCGCGTGCCCTTCCGCGCACGTGCACTCGACGGGCGCGCAGGCGCCCGGCCGCCGCCGGTCGACGTCGAGGCGGTGCTCGTCCGCGTGATCCTCGTGCGGGGCGTGCAGGTGCCCGTCGTGGAGGTAGTCCGCGTGATCCCCGTGCCGGACGGCCTTGTGGCCGCAGCCCTCGCCGTGCCGGTGGGGGTGCTTTCCGTGCTCCGGGCAGCTCATGCCCGCATCGTCTCGCTCTCGGGGGGCGCGGTCAACCGTGGCATAATCGCACAGATGCAACTGCGTTGCATGACCGCGGCCGTCGCCGCGCTGGCTCTCGCCCGGGTCGCCTCGGCTGCGGAGCCCCGCCCGCTCGCGGCCGCGACCGTCGCTCCGCTCGCGAGCCTCGTCGCGGACGTCGCGGGGAGCGGGTGGGACGTCGTGACCGTCATCCCGCCGGGCGTCTCGCCGCACGTCTTCGAGCCCGGCCCGCGCGACGTGAAGCGCCTCGCGAAGGCGCGACTCGTCGTGACGGTGGGAGCCGGGTACGACGCGTGGGCGGCCCGGCTCGTGGCGGCCTGCGCGGCGAAGGCCGTCGTCCACGACGCGGGCGCCAGCGTCGGTGTCCGGGCGGAGGCCGGGCCGGCGGGGGAGCACGACCACGACGGCGAGATCGGTCGCGATCCGCACTGGTTCCTCTCCCCCCGGCTCGCGGCCGCGGCGCTCGGTCCGCTCGCCGAGGTCTTCGCGCGGCTCGACCCGGCCGGTGCGGAGGGCTACCGGGCGCGCGCGGCGCGAACCGCCCGGTCGCTCGAGGCGCTCGACGCCGAGATCGCGGCGATGCTCGCGCCGTTGCGCGGGCGCTCGGTCGTGTCGACCCACAACTCGTGGACGTACTTCCTTCACGACTACGGGCTCGTGAACGGCGGCTCCATCGAGCCGGTCCCCGGGCGCGAGCCGACTCCGCGCCAGCTGCGCGACCTGATCGACCTCGTGCGCGCGCGGCGGATCCCGGCGCTCTTCACGGAGCCGCAGTTCCCGCCCTCGGCGGCGCGCGTCGTGTCCCGCGACGCCGGCATCCGTCTCGTCCTCGCGGACGCGCAGGGCGGCGTCCCCGGACGCGAGACGTACGCGGAGCTCCTCCGCTTCGACGCGCGTGCCTTCCGGGAGGGGCTGCGGTGAGCGTGGGCTTGAGATTCGAGAACGTCTCGGTCACCCTGGGAGGCCGCCCCGTCCTTCGCCGCGCTTCCTTCGAAGTCCGCCCGGCGGAACGAACGGCGTTCGTCGGGCCGAACGGAGGCGGGAAAACGACGATCGTCCGGACCCTCCTCGGAATCCTGCGCCCCGACTCGGGCCGGGTCGTTTTCTTCGAGGACGGGACGGGCGAGATCCCGCGTCCCCGGATCGGCTTCCTTTCCCAGCGCTCGACCCTCGCGTTCGACGCGCCGCTCTCCGCAATCGACCTCGTCGCGTTCTCCCTTTCGCCGAAGGCCGGATTCCGGCGCGGGGCGCCGGCCGGCGAGGAGGCGCGGGCCGCGCTTCTCCGGGCCGGCCTGGACGACCGTCTCCTCGACGTCCCGGTCGGCCTGCTCTCCGGCGGGCAGCGCCAGCGCGTCCTCCTCGCCCGCGCCATCGCGGGTGCGCCGCCGCTCCTCGTGCTCGACGAGGCGGACACGGCGCTCGACGCCGAGGGCCTCGCGACGCTGCGCCGCCTCGTCGCGGAGGAGACCGCGGCCGGCCGCACGGTCGTCTACGTGACGCACGACAGCGACGCGATGGGCGGAGCGGACGCCGTGTTCCGGGTGGACGGCGCCGTCACCGAGGAGCCGGTGGACGCGTGATCGAGTTCCTCTCCTATCCGTTCTTCCAGCGGGCGCTCCTGGCCGGAGCCCTCACGGCGCTCCTGTGCGGCGCGCTCTCGTTCTTCGTCGTCCTGAGGCGCCTCGCGTTCGTCGGCTCCGGTGTCGCGCACGCCGCGTTCGGCGGCGTCGCCGTCGCGACGCTCTTCGGCTACCCGCCGCTGGCGGGCGGCCTCGCGGCTGCCCTCCTCGTGGCGGGCGCCACGGCGCGGGCGTCGGAGGGCACCTCCGTGAGCGAGGACTCGGCCGTGGGGGTCTTCACGGTCGCCGCGATGGCGCTCGGCGTCGTCGCGCTCGGATTCGTGAGGACGAACGTCGACCTCTTCGGCCTCATGTTCGGCAACATCCTCACGGTCGCTCCGGGAGACCTCGTCGTGCTCGGCGCCGCGACGGCGGCCGTCCTCGTCGCGCTCGCCGCCTTCTTCCGCCCGCTCCTCCTCGCCTCCGTCGACGAGGAAGGCGCCCAGGTCGCGGGAGTCCGGACGGGGGCCATGCGGCTGCTCGTCCTCGTTCTCGTCGGGATCACGGTGGTCGTCGCGCTGAAGGTCGTGGGGATCCTCCTCGTGTCGGCGCTCCTCGTCCTGCCGGGCGCCGCCGCGCGTCCCCTCGCGGCGCGCTGGCCCGCCCTTCTCGCGGGCTCGATCGCCGTCGCGTTCGTCGCGGTCGTCGGCGGCCTGCTCCTCTCGGTCACGATCGACGTCGCGCCCGGGGCCGCGATCATCCTCGTCGGGACGGTCCTCTTCGTCGCCTCGCTGATCGCCGGCCGGGCGCGCCGCCGCTGAGCGGGCGGTTTATGCTCCCGTGCATATGAGCAACGCGCCGAAAAACACGCTCGTTCTCGTCCGCCACGGCGAGAGCACGTGGAACCTCGAGAACCGCTTCACGGGCTGGGTGGACGTCGGCCTGTCGCCGAAAGGCGTCGAGGAGGCGCACGCGGCCGGGAGGCTCCTGAAGGCCGAGGGATTCGCGTTCGACCGCTGCTTCACGTCGGTCCTGAAGCGGGCGATCCTCACGCTCCAGATCGTCCTCGAGGAGATGGACCAGCTGTGGCTGCCCGTCGAGCGGTCGTGGCGCCTGAACGAGCGCCATTACGGGGCTCTCCAGGGGCTCAACAAGAAGGAGACGGCGCAGAAGTACGGCGACGAGCAGCTCTTCAAGTGGCGCCGCGGCTACGCGGTCACGCCGCCGCCCCTCGATGCGAACGATCCGGGCCACCCGCGGTTCGATCCGCGCTACGCGGGGATGCCTCCGGAGATTCTCCCGGCCACGGAGAGCCTCGCGATCGTCGTCGACCGTTTTCTTCCGTACTGGTACGACGCGATCGTCCCGCGCCTCGCGCGCGGCGAGCAGGTGCTCGTCGCGGCGCACGGCAACAGCCTGCGCGCCCTCGTGAAGCACCTCGACGGCATCTCCGACGAGGACATCCCCGAGCTGAACATCCCGACGGGCATCCCGCTCGTCTACACGCTCGACGCGTCCTTCCGGAAGGTCGACAGCCGCTACCTCGGCGATCCCGAGGCGGCACGGAAGGCCGCCGAGGCGGTCGCGCGGCAGGCGAAGGCGTAGAACCCCGGCGGATCTCAGTTGACAGAGAGATATAGCAGTTGCTATATCTCTCTTGTGTCGCCGGCACCCGCCCCTGCCGCCTGGCTTCTTCTCGTCCATCAGCTTCCTCCGCGTCCGCTCTACCTGCGCGCCAAGATCCGGCAGCGGCTCGTGAAGGTGGGGGCGATCGCCCTCAAGAACTCCGTCTACGTCCTGCCCGACACCGAGGACGCCCGCGAGGACTTCGCGTGGATCGCCCAGGAGGCCCGGGCCGGCGGCGGCGACGCGTTCGTCTGCGCCGCGACGTTCGTCGGGGGCGTGTCCGCGAAGGAACTCGTCGCCCGCTTCCGGCGCGAGCGCGACGCCGAGTACGAGACGCTTCTCGCCGGCCTGCGGGCGGACTTCGCCCCCGCGAAGGCCGGGCGTGGCAAGGCCGATGGCGCCGCCGCCCTCGCTCGAGCCGTGAAGCGCTTTTCCGAGATTCGCGCGGTGGATTTCTTCGAAGGAAAGCGACGGAAGGAGGTCGAGGCCATGCTCCGTTCGCGTGAACGAGGCCTTCATCGGGACGATTCTCCGGCGCGCTCCGCGCGAGCCGCGATCCGGCTGCGGGGGCGGGTCTGGGTGACGCGGCGCGGCGTCAAGGTGGACCGGATCGCGTCGGCGTGGTTCGTGCGGCGGTTCGTCGACGCGTCGGCGCGGTTCCGGTTCGTGGACGCCGAGGCGTCGGCGCCCCGCGCCGGCGAGCTCCGCTTCGACATGTCGGGCGGCGAGTTCACCCACGAGGGGGACCGCTGCACGCTCGAGACGCTCCTCGCGAGGACCGGGTCGAAGGACCCCGCGCTCGCGGCGGTCGCGGAGATCGTGCACGACGTCGACCTCAAGGACGGCAGGTTCTCCCGGCCGGAGACGGACGGAGTCCGGCAGATCGTCGAGGGGATCGTCGCGGCTCACGCGGGTGACGACGAGAGGCTGGCGCGGGGCTTCGCGCTGTTCGACGACCTCTATGCGTCGTTCCGGACCTCGACGGAGCGCAGAGCCCGCGGGCGGCGAGCCTAGGAGCGACCGTGGCCCGGCGGGCGACGCGACTCCTGCGCCGCGGCGACGTGGAGGCGCTTCTCGACGCCGATTCGTGCCGTGCCGCGGTCGAGGACGCTTTCCGCCAGCACGGGGACGGTGGAGCGCAGAGGCCCGGCGTCCTCGGCGTGCCCGCGGCGGGAGGAGGATTCCACGTCAAGGCGGGGATCCTCCGGAAGGGCGGGCGGACGTACTTCGCGGCGAAGGTGAACGGGAACTTCTTCGAGAACGAGCGCCTCGGCCTGCCGCGGATCCAGGGCGTCGTGGTCCTCTGCGACGCCGGGGACGGGTCGCCGCTCGCGATCCTCGACTCGGCCTCCATCACGACGCTGCGGACGGCTGCCGCGACGGCGGTGGCGGCGAAGTTCCTCGCGCGCGCCGACTCGACAGACGGTCACGATCTGCGGCTGCGGGGTGCAAGGGCGCGCTCAGCTGCGCGCGCTCGCTCGCGTCCTGCCCTTCACGCGCGCCTTCGCTTTCGATGAGGACCCCCAGCGCGCCGAGAGCTTCGTCAGAGATTTTTCGGATTTTTCTTTGAAAGGGGAAGAGGGAGGGAGGGGGGAAGGGGGCGTCCCGTCTCGAGGTGCGTGCGACCCTCACCCTCGCCGAGGCGCTGGTCGAGAGCGACGTGGTGGTGACCTGTACACCTTCTAAGAGATCTCTTCTTTCTCTTCCTATTCTTCGTCCTCTTCTTCCACCTCTTCCTCTCCTCGCCCTGGAACCTTCATCGCCGCGGTCGGCGCCGACGCCGAGGACAAGCAGGAGATCGACCCGGCGCTCCTGGCGTCCGCGAAGGTCGTCACGGACGTGACGGCGCAGTGCGCCGCCTTCGGCGACCTCCACCACGCGATCCTCGCCGGCGTCATGGCCTCCGGCGACGTCCACGCCGAGCTCGGCGAAATCGTGGCTGGCGTGAAGCCCGGCCGCACGTCGGAAGGCGAGATCATCGTCTTCGACAGCACGGGCATGGCGCTCCAGGACGTCGCGGCCGCCGCGGCGGCGTTCGAGGCCGCCCGGCGGAGCGGCCGGGGGCTCGACGTGGACCTCCTCGCGTGACGCCCGCCCCCGGGGCCGGCGCCGGGCCACCCGGCCTCGGCCGGTTCTGCCTGTACTTCCTGCGCCTCGGTGCGCTCGGATTCGGCGGGCCGATCGCCCTCGCCGGCGCGATGCAGCGCGACCTCGTCGAGGAGCGTGGGTGGATCGACCGGGAGGACTACGTCCAGGGCCTCGCCCTCGCACAGCTCGCGCCGGGGCCGCTCGCCGCGCAGCTCGCGATCTACCTCGGGTGGGTCCGGGGCGGCGTCCTCGGCGCGACGCTCGTCGGCGTCGCGTTCGTCCTGCCGTCGTTCCTGATGGTGCTCGGCCTCTCGGCGGCGTACGTCGCCTGGGGCGGCCTGCGGCCGATCCAGGCGCTCTTCTACGGGATCGGCGCGGCGGTCATCGGGCTCATCGCGAAGAGCGCCGCCCGGCTGACGCGGACGACGCTCAAGAAGGACGCGCTCGCGTGGGGGATCTTCGCGGTGCTCGCCGCCGTGACGGCCGCGACGGGCCGCGAGATCGTCTGGCTGGTCCTCGCCGCGGGAGCCCTGGCGGTGGTGTTCAAGGCCGCCCCGGGCCCTCGAGTCGCTCTCGCGGCCGCCATCGGCCTGCCTGCAGGACTCCTGTCAGGACTGAACGGAGCCGCGGACTCTCGACTCATTCTAAGAATCTTCCTCTTCTTCGCGAAAGCCGGAACCTTCGTCTTCGGAAGCGGCCTCGCGATCGTGCCGTTTCTGTACGGCGGCGTCGTGAAGGACCTCGGGTGGCTGAACGAGAGGCAGTTCCTCGATGCGGTCGCCGTCGCGATGATCACGCCGGGTCCGGTCGTCATCACGGTCGCCTTCATCGGCTATCTCGTCGGCGGCGTCGCCGGGGCGACGGCCGCCGCGCTCGGCGTCTTCCTGCCCGTGTGGCTCTTCGTGGTCCTGCCCGCGCCCTACGTGCGCCGGCTCGCGGCGCGCCCGACGATCGCGGCGTTCGTCCTCGGCGTGACCGCGGCGGCGACGGGCGCGCTCGCGGGGGCCGGCGTCGTGATCGCGCGCGGCGCGATCCGGGACGTCCCGACGGCCCTTCTCGCGGCCTCTGCCTTCCTGACGGTGTGGAAGACGAGGACGCCCGAGCCGCTCGTCGTCGCGATCGCGGGCATACTAGGGCTCCTGCTGTTTCCGGGCTGAGGGCCCGGAGGAGGTCGAGATGGCCCGCATCCTCACGAGCTCGGCCGCGTTCCTCGGCGCCGCCCTTCTCCTCGGCCGTCCCGCGCCGGCCGCGCCTCCCGCACCGCCGGCATCAGAGCCGTCGTTCGCGGTCACGGCCCGGTATCCCGTCGGCGGCGACGGAGGCTGGGACTACCTCACGGTCGACGCCGCCGGGCGCCGGATCTACGTCTCGCGGGCCACGCACGTCGCCGTCGTCGACGCCGATTCGGGCAAGGTCGTCGGGGACGTGCCCGGGACCGAGGGCGTCCACGGGATCGCTCTCGCTCCCGCTCTCGGCAGGGGCTTCACGAGCAACGGCCGCGCCGGGACCGTGACGGTCTTCGCGCTCCCGTCTCTCTCCGTCACGGGCACGTGGAAGACGACCGGCGAGAACCCCGACGCGATCCTCTACGAGCCCGTCACGAAAAGGCTCTTCACGTTCAACGGGCGCGGGAAGAACGCGACGGCCTTCGACGCCGCGAGCGGAGCCGTCGCCGGGACGATCCCGATCGGCGGCAAGCCGGAGTTCGCGGTCTCGGACGGGTCCGGCCGCGTGTACGTGAACGTCGAGGACACGGCCGAGATCCTCGCGATCGACCCGGCGAGCCTCACGGTGAAGGCGCGCTGGTCCCTCGCGCCCTGCGAGGAGCCGACCGGCCTCGCGATCGACGCGAAGCACGGCCGCCTCTTCGCGGGCTGCGGAAACAGGCTTCTCGCCGTCCTGAGCACGGCGGACGGCAAGGTCCTCGGGACTCCGCCCATCGGCCGGGGGTGCGACGGCGTGGCCTTCGACCCGGAGACCGGACTCGTCTTCGCGGCCAACGGCGAGGGGACGATCACCGTCGTGCGCGAGACGTCGCCGGGCACCTGGGCCGCCGTCCAGACGGTCCCGACCCAGCGGAGCGCGCGCACGATCGCGCTGGACGGGAAGACGCATCGCCTCTACCTCTCCGCGGCGAAGCTCGGCCCGCCGCCGTCCCCGTCCCCGGGCGCTCCACGGCCGCGCCCGGCGATCGAGCCGGGCTCGTTCGAGATCCTCGTGGTGGGGCCGCGCTGATCCGGCGCGCGCTCGGTCTCGCGGCCTTCGCGGCGACCGCGGCGGTCGCGCAGGGCCCGCGGAGCGAGATCACGCTCGAGGCCGCGCTCGCGCGTGCCGAGGCCGCGCCCGACGTCGTCGTCGCGCGGGCGGCGCAGGCGGTCGCGGAGCGGGGGATCGACGTCGTCCGGGCGCCCGGGTCACCGGCCCTGACGGCCGGGACGCACACGGAAGTCGCGCGGCTGTCTCTCGCCCTTTCCGTGCCCGTGCGCTGGGGCGGCCAGCGCGGCACCGCCCTCGACGTCGCGCGCGCCGAGCGGGACGCCGCGGCCGCCGAGACCGCCTCGGCATCCGACCGCTCGCGCGAGGCCGTCACGGCGGCGTGGTTCCGGCTCGCCGGCGACGAGGAGCTCGAGAAGATCGCCCGCACGCGCTCGGCACGTCTCGAGAGGACGGCCGACGCGGTGAAGGCGCTCTTCGACGCGGGACGCGTTCCGCGGCTCGACGTCGTCCGCACGCAGGCCGAGGCGGCGTCGGCGAAGGCGGACGTCCTCACCGCTGCCGCGGAACGCCGGGCCGCGGCCGCCGGGCTCGCCTACCTCGTGGGCGAGGCGCCCGGAACGGATCTCGCCGCGGCGGGAGAGCGGCCCGGCTCCGGAGCCGCTTCCGGACCTGGCGTCTCTCGAGTCTCGGGCCTCCGGCGCGGCCGACCTGCGGGCCGCCGAGGCGCGGGGGCGTGCCGCGGACGCGCGGATCGAGAGGGCGAGACGCGAGGGCCTGCCCGCCCTCACGCTGGAGGGCGGCGTCGACGTCGACGACCCGACGCTCGCCGGGAACCGACAAGCACGTTTCGCTCGGCCTCACGGTTCCGGTCGGAGCGCGCGCCGCGGTCGCCGTCACGAGCGCGGAGCGCGAGCGTGCCGCCGCGGAGCGGGCGCGGCTCGTCCGTTCGATCGAGGCCGAGATCGTCGCGACGTGGAACCGGACCGAGGCCGCCCGGCAGCGGCTCGCGGCGCTCGACGCCGCGACGCTTCCGGCCGCACGGGAGGCCGCGGAGCTCGCGGGGATCGCGTACCGGGAGGGCCGGCTGGATCTCCTCCGGCTGCTCGAGAGCGAGCGTGCCCTTCTGGACGCGGGCGTGAGCCGCGTGGAGACGTGGGTGCTCTGGGGAACGGAACGGGCGAGCCTCGAGCGGCTCGTGGGAGGAAGGCTTTGAGATTCCGGACGTGCGGCCTCGCTTCCTCGCGGCCGCCGTGCTCGCGGGCTGCGGCGCCCGCGACGCCGGCGAGCCCGCCGCGCGGCCCGTCCGGGTTCGCGTCGCGAGCGCGGCGCGCACGATTTCGCGGTGACGCTCCGCGTGGCGGGCCGCGTCGCACCGCCGGTCGACCGGCAGGCCTCCGTCTCGGCCCCGGTCGCGGGGCGCGTTCAGGAGGTGATCGCCCGCGAGGGCCAGCGCGTGCGCAAGGACGACGTGCTCGCCCGGGTGGACACGCGCCCACTCGACGAGGCGGTCCGCTCGGCCGAGGCGTCGCTGAAACGCGCGGAGGCCGACGCGACCTTCCGGCACGACGTCGCGAAGCGCTCGCAGGACCTCTACGAGAAGGGCGTCGTGGCGCGCCAGGAAGCCGACGCCGACGCGTCCGCCGCCGTGGCCGCCGAGGCCGCGGTCGTCGAGGCGACGTCGGCCCTGTCGGCCGCGCGCCGCAACCGGGGGTGGGCCGAGGTCGCGGCGCCCTTCGACGGCGTCGTCGTGCGGGTCCTGCGTCATCCCGGGGAGCAGGTCGACGGGACGGCCGCGACGCCGATCGTCGAGGTCGCGGGGCTCGACCCGCTCGAGGTCTCGCTGGACGTGCCCCCCGAGGCTCTCGAGCGGCTGCACGTCGGCGACGAGGCCGCCGTGACCGCGGGCACGGGCGCGCCGCTTCCGGCGCGGGTGACGCGGGTCGCGGGCGCGCTCGACGCCGCCTCGCTCGTCGGCGGCGTGCGGCTCCGGTTCGGCGGCGCCGCGCCCGCGCTCGCGCTCGGGACCCCCGTCGACGTCCGCCTGACGCTCGAGCGCCTGCCGGGCGCGGTCGCCGTCCCGAAGCGCGCCGTGCGGCGGAGCGCCGAGGGCGCCCCGGAGGTCGTCGCGGTCGTCGGCGGGAAGGCGAAGGCGACACCCGTCACGCTCGGGCCCGAGGACGGCGGTCTCGTCGCCGTCCGGTCGGGGCTGAAGGCCGGCGACGCCGTCGTGGTCGACGACCCGCTCGGCCTCGCGGACGGCGCGCCGCTGGAGATCGAGCGTTGACGCTGTTCGCCCGGCTGTCGCGCCAGCGCTCGCTCGTTCTCGTCGCGACCGCGGGCGTCGTCCTCGCGGGCCTCGCGGCGCTCTCGGCGCCTCGGGACGGGGATCTACCCCGAGATCGAGTTCCCGCGCATCGTCGTCGTCGCGCGCGCCGCGGACCTTCCGCCCGAGCAGATGCAGGCCGCCGTGGTGCGCCCGCTCGAGGAGTCGCTCGCGACCGTCCTCGGGCTCCGGCGCCTGCGCGTGCGGATCATCCGCGGCGCGGCCGAGTTCGCGCTGCAGTTCGCGGACGGGACGGACATGTGGCGGGCCCTGCAGCTCGTGGACGCGGCGGCCGCCGAGGCGCGCGGGAACCTCCCGCCGGGCGTCGAGACCGAGACGCAGAAGGTCACGCCCGCCGACTTCCCGATCCTCTCGTACAACCTGGTCGGCGGGAACGCGACGGTCCGGCGCGAGGCCGCCGAGCAGCTCGTCCGGCCCGTCTTCTCGCGCGTGAGCGGCGTCGGGCGGGTCGAGGTCGTCGGCGGCGACCCGCGCGAGATCGAGGTCGTCGCGGACCCGGCGCGCCTCGCGGCCGCGGGCATCCGGCCGGCGGAGCTCGCGCGCCGCGTCGGCGAGGGGCTCGCGCGGCGCGCCGTCGGACGCTTCGACTCGTTCCGGCAGACGACGACCGTCCTCGCGGACCCTCCCTCCCTCGACCCGGCAAGGCTCGTCGACCTGCCCGTCGCGGCGAGCCGGCAGGGGAGCGTCCGCCTCGGCTCGCTCGCGGAGGTCTTCGAAGGGGCGCCGGATCGCGTCCTCGCCGTTCACGGCCCGGAGGGCGATGCGGTGCAGGTCAGCGTCTCGCGGATGCTCGGTGCCTCCGCGCCCGACGTCGTGCGTGGAATCGAGGAGGCGGCGCGGACCCTCCCGCTCCCCGAGGGGCTCTCGCTCCGGGAGGTCTACAACCAGGGCGGCCTCATCCACGAGTCGATCCTCGGCATCCGCGATGCCATCGTGCTCGGGATCCTCCTGACGGTGGGCGTCCTCGCGCTCTTCCTGCGCGACGCGCGGGCGGGTCTGCTCGCGGCGCTCTCGGTGCCGGTCGCCCTCGTCTCCACCTTCTTCGGGATGTCCCTGGCCGGGCAGACGCTGAACCTCATGTCGCTCGGAGGGATGGCGATCGCGATCGGCCTCGTGATCGACGACGCGATCGTCGTCGTCGAGGCGATCGTGAAGAGGCGCGAGGAGGGGGCGCCTCCCGGGGAGGCCGTCGCGGAGGGCCTGCGCGAGATGACGTCACCCGTCGTCGGGACGACCGTCACGACGATCGTCGTGCTCCTGCCGCTGGCGCTCATGACGGGCCTCGTCGGGAGCTTCTTCAAGGCCCTCGCCCTGACGCTCGCCTCGGCGGTCTTCGCGTCGCTTCTCTTCGCGCTCTTCGTCCTCCCGCTCCTCGCGGTGCGGCTCGGAGGCCGGAACGCCGGGCGCCCCGCGCGCCTCGAACGCGCGCACGCGGCGCTCCTCGGGGCCGCGGGGAGCCGGCGCGTCGCCGTGGCCGGGGCCACCGGCCTCCTCGTCCTCGCCGGTGCGGTCGTCGCGCGGCGGATGCCGTCGGGCTTTCTTCCGGAGATGGACGAAGGCGCGTTCGTCCTCGACTACTTCATGCCGGCGGGAACGTCGCTCGCCGACACGGAGAAGGCGGCGCTGAAGCTCGAGGCGATGCTGGCGTCGACTCCCGGCGTCGAGACGTGGAGCCGCCGGACCGGCGCGGAGCTGGGCCCGGTGACGGCGACGCTCATGAGCCGCGGCGACATCGCGGTGCGCCTCGGTCCGCGGGGGCGGAGGAAGGACGCCGAGGAGATCATCGGAAAGCTGCGCGAGCGCGTCGAAGCGGAGGTTCCGGGCGTGCGCGTCGAGTTCGTGCAGATCCTGGAGGACGTCCTCAACGACCTCTCGGGCGCGCCGCGTCCGCTCGAGGTCAAGCTGTTCGGGCCGGACGAGCGCGTCCTGCGCGAGCTCGCGGGCCGGCTGTCCGGGAGCCTCGCGGGGGTGCCGTCCCTCGTCGACGTCTACTCGGGCGTGGAAGGGCAGGTGCCGCTGCGCGTCTTCACCGTGGACGGGGAGGCCGCCGTGCGCGCGGGGCTCACGGCCTCGGACGTCTCCGAGGACCTCGCGACGGCCCTGCAGGGGAAGGTCGTCGGCTCGCTGCCGCGCCTGGACCGCCTCGTCCCCGTGCGCGTGCGTTTTCCCGACGCCGTGCGGTTCTCGCCGGAGGCCGCCGGGGCCTTTCCGGTCGCGGTCGCGGGCGCGACCCTGCCGATCTCGCGGCTCGCGCCCTCCTCCGAGCAGAGCGGCGCGAGCGTGCTCTACCGCGAGAACCTCTCGCCGGTCGTCCCGGCTTCGGCGGACGTCGAGGGCGGCGACCTCGGCGGCGGCCGCGCGTGCCGTCGCCGAGCGGCTCTCGAAGCTCACGCTGCCGCAGGGCTACCGATCCGAGATCGGCGGCCGGGCCGAGAGCCAGGGCCGCGCCTTCCGCGACCTGGCGCAGGTCCTCGGGCTGGGCGTCCTCGCGGTCTTCGCCGTTCTCGTCGCGCAGTTCCGCTCCGCGAAGGCGGCGCTCCTCGTCCTCCTCCTCGTCCCGGTCGCGCTCTCGGGCGGCGTCCTGTCGCTCTTCGTCTGCCGGGTCCCGCTGAACGTCTCGTCGGTGATGGGCCTCGTGCTCCTCGTCGGCCTCGTCGTGAAGAACGGGATCCTCCTCGTCGAGAAGGCGCAGGACCTGATCGAGACCGGCGAGGCCCCGTCCCGTGGCGCTCGCGTCGGCGGCACGCCGGCGGCTGCGGCCCATCCTCATGACGACGCTCTGCACGGTCTTCGGCCTGCTGCCGCTCGCCTTCGCCTGGGGAGCGGGTTCCGAGCTGCAGCGGCCGCTCGCGATCGCGGTGGTCGGGGGGCTCCTCGTGTCGACGCTCGCCACGCTCGTCGCGCTGCCGCTCCTCGGGGAGCGCTTCCTTTCGCCCGCGACGCAAGCCGTTGAGAATCCATGAGGTTGCGCCGGGGGGCGGGGTTCTGGTAGGCTCATCGGCTCTGGGTCGAAGGAGTTTCGAGATGTCCGGAATCTGTCAAGTCACGGGGAAGCGGGCGAGATCGGGAAACAAGGTCTCGCACGCGAACAACAAGACGAAGCGCCTCTTCAAGCCGAACCTGCGCACGCAGCGGTTCTGGGTGGAGAGCGAGGGGCGCTGGGTGCGCCTGCGCGTGTCGACGGCGGCTCTCCGCACGATCGACAAGAAGGGCATCGACGCCGTCGTCGCCGGCATGCGCCGCGAAGGGAAGAAGGTCTAGCCCATGCGCGAGAAGATCAAGCTCGTCTCGACGGCGAACACCGGGTACTTCTACACGATCACGAAGAACAAGAAGCTCCATCAGGACAAGATGGAAGTGAAGAAGTACGACCCCAAGATCCGCAAGCACGTCGCGTTCAAGGAGTCGAAGATCTAGGCTTCGGACGAAGACGAAGATTCGGATTCGGGAGATTCGGATTCGGATTTCTTAGAAGGTTTAGATAGGGCGCCGGGGCATGACCCCGGCGCTTTTTTCGGGCATCTCGCTGGACGCGGCGCGCGACGACCGCGGCGCGCTGTCGCGAGCGAGGCTGGCGCCCCGTCCCTCTTCACCTTCTAAGAAGATCTATCTTCTTCTCTTCTCTTCTCTTCTCTCTCTTCTCTTTCTTCGCCCCCCACGCTGTCGACCTCGACCGGCGCCGGGCAGCCCCGCCTCCTTGAGCTGGGGAAGGATCGTCGCCTTGTCGCCGACGAGGACGAGGACCGCGCGGTCGAGCGGCACGCGCCGTCTTCGCCTCCGCGTTCAGGGCCGCGGCAGTCGTCGTCCGCATCGCGGCGAGGTCCTCGCCGAGCGTCTCGAACGGCGCGCCGATCTCCACGTAGGCCGCCGCGGTCCCGACGATGCCCGAGAGGCCGGAGAACGCGCCGACGGCACCGTTCTTCACGAGGCCGCGGGCCTTCCCGACCTCCGCGTCCGTCACGTCGCCCGTCGTGAGGCGCGCGAACTCCTTCAGGAACTCCTTGAGCGCCGCCCCGGTGTCCTTCGCCGTGATCTCGGCTCCGGCGGAGAAGGTCCCGAGCACCGGCCCCGGCGAGAACCGGGCCCCGGCCCCGTACGTGTACCCGTGCTTCTCGCGGAGGTTCTGGTTCAGCCGGCTCGTGAAGCTGCCGCCGAGGATCGTGCCGAGGAGGCGCAGGGGCACGCGCGAGGGATCCGCGAACCGCGGCGACGGCGCGAGGAAACGAACGGTGGTCTGGGGGGCGTCGGGGCGGTCCACGAGGAAGACGCGGAGCCCCGCGCCGCCTGCCGCATACGTGGCCGGGATCGGGAGCGGCCTGGGCGCGGGTCCCGCGGCCTTCCAGTCGCCGAGCGTCTTTTCGAGCGCCGCCCTGACCTCCGCGGGGGGCAGGCTGCTCGCGACGAGGAGGGTCGCCGTCTCGGGCCTGACGAGGGCCGCGTACGCGGCCTTCACGTCGTCGAGCGTGAACGAGCCGACGGACGCCGCCGTGCCGTCTTCCGGCCATGCGTACGGGTGGGCGTCGCCGAAGAGCGCCCGGGCGGCGACGCGGTCGGCGACGGCGGGAGCCTCGTCGTCGGACTGGGCGATCTCGTCGAGCGTGAGGCGCTTGACGCGCTCGAAGTCCGGAGGCGAGAAACGCGGCCGCCGGACCGCATCCGCGAGGAGCGGCAGCCCCTGCGCGACGTTGCGCGAGAGGATCGTCAGGCTCGCCTGCACGGACCTCCGCGACGCTCCCGAGGAGAAGCTTCCGCCGAGGCTCGCCACGGCCTCGCCGAACGCCAGCGCGTCGCGCGTGCCGGCGCCCTCGTCGAGCATGCCCGCGGCGAAGGACGCGAGGCCCGCACGGGCAGGGGAGGCGTCGAGCGCACCGTCGGGACGGAACACGGCGGCCACGCGCGTGAGCGGCAGGTCGGGCGTCTTCCAGAGCTCGACGGGGATCCCGTTCGCGAGCCTGAAGCGCTCGGGCGGCGTGGGCCGGAAGGACGCCGCGGGTCCGTCCGGGGGCCGGGTGTCCCGGGCCGACGGGGCCATCTTCGGCTGCTCCGGGAGGACGCGGAAGACGACCCGGGCGTCCTTCGTCAGGACCTGCCTCGCCGTCGCGAGCACGGACGCGGGCGTCGCGTCGCGATAGCGGTCGAGGTCGCGCTTGAAGCCGTTCGGCTCGCCCCACGCGTCCTCGTAGTAGTTCAGGAGGTCGGCGCGGGTCTCGAGGCGCTGGAGGGCCGAGAGCTTCGCGAGCTCGGTCGTCTCCTTGCGCTGCGTGAGCTCGTCCGGGCGGATGCCGCCGGTGAGGAGCCGCGCGATCTCCTCGTCGACGGCCTTCTCGACGCGGTCGAGGTCCGCGTCCGGCCGCGCCTGGACGTCGATCCTCAGGTACGACCCGAGCTTCTGGCTGGCGTTCGAGGCCGAGACGGACGAGGCGAGCCTGTCGTCGATCACGAGGCGCTTGTAGAGGCGGCTGCTCTTGCCGTCGGCGAGGACCGAGGCGAGGAGGTCGCAGTCCGCGTCCCCGGGCGTCAGCGCGGGCGGCGTGTGATACGCGAAGGAGACGAGGGGGAGCTGGACCTTGTCGTACATCGCCCCGCGCTTCACGCCGTCGAGCGCCGCGGACGGAACGGGCTTGCGCGGCGGCTCGACGCCGCGGGGAATCGTCCCGAAGAGCCTCTCGACGAGCGGCTTGATCGCGGCGGGGTCGAAGTCGCCCGCCACGACGAGGCTCGCGTTGTTCGGGACGTAGTACGTCGCGAAGAAGTCCTTCACGTCCGACGCGACCGCCGCCTTCAGGTCCTCGGCGGTCCCGATCGTCGGGAAGTGGTACGGGTGCGAGGGGGGATAGAGGAGCTGCTGGATCGCGAGGTCGGCCCGGCCGTAGGGCTGGTTCTCGTAGCTCTGGCGGAGCTCGTTGAGCACGACGTCGCGCTGGAGGTCGACCTTCTTCTGGTCCATCGTCCGCGGCAGCTCCTCGAGGCGGTCGGCGTCGAGCCAGAGGAGCGTCGGGAGGAGCGAGGCCGGGCCGGACGAGTAGTAGTGGGTGCCGTCCGCCACCGTCGAGGCGTTGTTCGAGCCCCCTTCGGCCTCCATGATCCGGTCGAACTCGCCGTTCGGGACGCGCTCGGTGCCCATGAACATGAGGTGCTCGAAGAGGTGCGCGAAGCCGCTCCGGTGGGCCGGCTCGTCCTTGCTCCCGACGCGATACCAGATGTTGATCGCGGCGACCGGCAGGGTGTGATCCGGGTAGAGGATCACCGTCATCCCGTTCGGGAGCTTGTACTTCTCGACCGCGAAGCTCTGGGCGGGGGCGGGGGAGGAGAGGGCGAGCGACGCGACGAGGAGGATCAGGACGACCCGGACCAGCGCGGCAGGGGTTCTCTTCATGGAAGGAGAATACGAAGAATTTCCTAGAATGGTTAAGAGGCGGGACGAGGCGGCCCGCGCGGGGGACGGCGGCGCATGGGCGAGGCAGGCGGGGATTTCTTCGAATGGTCATGGGGCTGGGCGAGGTCCCGCCCGTGGGCGAAGTCGGCGCTGCCGCGCGGGCTTTCCCTCTTCACCTTCTAGGAAATCTTCTCTTCTCTCCGGTCCCTCTTCTCCTGGCATTCGTCGCAGAGTCCCTTGACCAGGATCTCCACGGCGTCCTCTTTCAGCGCGCGCGGCACGCGCGCGCCCCGGCGCAGGGAGACCCGGAGCGTGTCGAGGCACGCGAGCGAGCCGCACGCCGTGCAGAGGAAGTGGGGGTGGTCCTTGCCGCCGGGGCGCGCGCCGGCCGCCTCGAAGCGCCAGACGTGGTCCCCGAGGTCGCGCCGGCGGGCGAGTCCCGCCTTCACGAGCTCGACGAGGTTCCGGTAGACCGTCGCGCGGTCCGGGACGGCGCCCCCGAGCGCGGACGCGAGATCCGCGTGGCTCGCGGGCGCGGTGCGGCCGCGCAGGGCGGCGAGGACGGCGAGGCGCGCCGGGGTCACGCGAAGGCCCGCGCGGCGCAGGTCGGAAGTCTGGTCGGGTTGCGGAGGCTTTTTCGGGAGCCGCGGGCGCACGCCGGAAGCGTAGCAGGAGCAGAATCGGGGATCGGAGGACCTCATGACCGACCAGAAGAACGACCGCCGGGATTTCGTCAAGACGGCCGCCGTCGCGGCCGCCGGCATTGCCCTCAAGGACGTCGCGGCCCCCGCGATCGCGAAGGGCGCCACCCCCATCACGCCTTCCCGCCGCTCCCCTGGGCCGAGAACGCCCTCGAGCCCTTCATCTCGAAGAACACGATCGGCTTCCACTACGGCAAGCACCACAAGGCCTACGTCGACAACCTCAACGCCCTCGTCGCCGGCAAGCCCGAGGCCGACCACTCGCTCGAGGCGATCGTGAAGGCTTCGGCCGGCAAGCCGGACCAGACGGCCGTCTTCAACAACGCGGCGCAGATCTGGAACCACACGTTCTACTGGAACAGCCTGCGCCCGAAGAGCGACGCGAAGGTCCCCAAGGAGATCGCGGACCTCGTCGGCGCCTCGTTCGGGAGCCACGAGGAGTTCGTCAAGCAGTTCTCGGCCGCCGCGATGGGGCAGTTCGGGAGCGGCTGGGCGTGGCTCGTCTCCGAGGGCGGAAAGCTGAAGGTCGTCAAGACGCCGAACGCGGAGACCCCGCTCACGACGTCCGCGACGCCGCTCCTCACGCTCGACGTCTGGGAGCACGCGTACTACCTCGACTACCAGAACCGGCGGAAGGACTACGTCTCGGCCGTCGTCGACAATCTCCTGAACTGGGACTTCGCGCTCAAGAACCTGCCGAAGGCCTGAGCTGAGGGCAGGGGGCAGGCCGGGCGGCGCGGCGCCGGACGACTGGAGGGTCTCGCGGAACGGACGATCGGGGTTCGCCCGAAGCAAAACGTCCACTCCGCCCGGAGCGTCTCAGGGGACGAGGTCCGATACCCACACGGCGCAGAGCAGCGCCTTCAGGCGGTCGAAGTCCCGGTCGCCGAGCGTGCTCCGCCATTCGGCCTCGAGGTCCGTCAGGATCTCGTGGACCGTGGCCCAGGCCGCCCGCCCGCGCCGTGTGAAGTGCACGATGCGCGCCCGCTGGCCCTCCCTGGCGTCGCGTCGCTCGACGTAGCCGAGCCGCTCGAGGCTCTGGAGGAGCTGGTTCATGGCCTGCTTGCTCATCCCGGCGCGCTCGGCCAGCTCGCTCGGGCGGCAGCCGTCCGGCCCCGGGTACTGGAGCACGCCCATGTGCGGGAGGCGCAGATCGCGGAAGCCGGCCCGGTTCAGCCCGGCGACGATGCGGCGATGGACGGCCTGGGCCGGCAGTCTGAGGAGGGCCCCGATCAGAGGATTTTCGGGAAGCGGCACCCTTGACACTTTAGTAAACTCCATGTACCTTTAGCGAGGTAAACGAAGTTTACCAAAAGGAGGCTCCCATGGCAACGCAGGCCCGGGTCAATCCCTCGGAGGAGGCCATCCGGATCGGTCCGCTCGGCATCCGCTTCCTCCTGACCGGCGAGGACACGAACGGCAGCGTCTCCGTCTTCGAGATGACGGTCCCGGCCGGGCAGAAGCTGGCGGCCCCGGCCCACAAGAACGACGCCTACGAGGAGACGCTCTACGGCGTCGCGGGCGTGCTGACGTGGACGATCGACGGCAGGGCCTTCGCGGTCGGGCCCGGCGAGGCCGTGTGCATCCCGCGCGGGGCGGTCCACCGCTTCGACAACTTCGGGACCCAGGACGCGAAACAGCTCGTGGTCGTCGCGCCGGCGATCATGGGTCCGGCCTACTTCCGGGAGGCCCGCGACGTCGTGGAAGCCGCCGCCGGAGGGCCGCCGGACGCCGCCCGAATGGTCGAGGTCTTTCGCCGGCACGGGATGACGATCGCCGCGCCGCCGGCCCGCTGACGGGTCAGGCCCTCTCGCTCTCGAGGCGGCGGACGTACCAGTCGACGCCGTCCTCGAGGGCCACGGGCTTGCGCGCGAACCCCTGCTTCCTCAGGCGGTCCATCCTCGCCTCGGTGAAGTACTGGTAGCGCTCGCGGATGCCCTCCGGCGTGTCGATGAACGTGATCCGCTCCTCGACCCCGAGCGAGGCGAAGACGGCCCTGGCGAGGTCCAGGAACGTGCGCGCCTTCCCGGTCCCGACGTTGTAGATCCCGGCGGCGATCGGCCGCTTGAGCGCGAACCACATCGCCTCGACGGCGTCCGAGACGTCCACGAAGTCCCGCGCCTGGTGGCCGTGGGGGACCCCGTCCCTGTGGGAACGGAACAGGCGGATCTCGCCCTTCGCCTTCACCTGGTCGTAGCCGTGGAGGACGACGCTCGCCTGCGGGCCCTTGTGGCGCTCGCCGAAGCCGTACACGTTGAAGAAGCGGAAGCCGGCCCACGCCGGCGGCGTGCGGCCCGCGGCGGACTCCTCCAGCGCCCACAGGTCGAAGCGGCGCTTGGATTCCCCGTAGGGATTGAGCGGCTTCAGCCGCGGCGCGAGGGCGTCGTCGTCGTCGAAGCCGAGCGCGCCGTCGCCGTACACGGCCGCGCTGGACGCGTAGACGTAAGGGACCGCGAGGCGCCGGGCCTCGTTCCAGAGATTCTTCGAATAGTCGACGTTGAGCCTCTTCAGGAGGGTCTCGTCGAGCTCCGTCGTGGACGAGATCGCGCCCATGTGGACGATGCCTCCGAGCTCCGGCCGGCCGTCCGCGAGCCAGCCGGGCAGCTCCTCGATGTCGAGGATCTTCCCGAAGTCGAGCCGGCGGTGCTCGGGGCGGGAGGCGAAGGCGTCCGCGGCGGTCGACGCTCACGACGGGGATGCCGCGGGCGTTGCAGGAGTCGACGAACCTCGAGCCGATGAAGCCCGCGGCTCCCGTGACGAGAAGCGTGTCGGAAGTCACGCCCCCGATCCTACGGGATCTCGCTTGGCAACTTCACCCCTTCTTCCTATGCTCCGGACCATGACGATCACTTCCTTCGTGAAGCACCACTTCCGCCACTTCAACGCCGCGACCGTCGTGGACGCGGCCGAGGCCTGGAACGGCCTCCTCGCGGGCGGCGGCAAGATGTTCCTGACCATGGCGGGCGCGATGTCGACCGCCGAGATCGGCCTCTCGCTCGCCGAGATGATCCGGCAGGGACAAGGTCCACGCGATCACGTGCACGGGCGCGAACCTCGAGGAGGACGTCTTCAACCTCGTCGCGCACGACCACTACGTGCGGATCCCGCACTACCGCCAGCTGAGCCCGGCCGAGGAGGAGGCGCTCCACGGCAAGCACCTCAACCGCGTGACGGACACGTGCATCCCCGAGGAGGAGGCGATCCGCCGCATCGAGAAGGCCGTCCTCGAGGAATGGCAGGCCGCCGACCGCGCCGGCGAGCGCCGGTTCCCGCACGAGTTCCTCTACCGCATCCTCCTCTCGGGGAAGCTGAAGGAGCACTACCAGATCGACCCGAAGGACTCCTGGCTCCTCGCGGCCGCCGAGAAGAACCTCCCGATCGTTCGTCCCCGGCTGGGAGGACTCGACGCTCGGCAACATCTTCGCGGCGCACTGCATCGAGGGCGACGTCAAGAACGTCCACACGGTGAGGACGGGCATCGAGTACATGCAGTCTCTCGCCGAGTGGTACACGAAGACCGCCCCGAAGAGCCCGGTCGGCTTCTTCCAGATCGGCGGCGGCATCGCGGGCGACTTCCCGATCTGCGTCGTCCCGATGCTCCACCAGGACCTGCGCCGCGAGGGCATCCCGCTCTGGGCGTACTTCTGCCAGATCAGCGACTCGACGACGAGCTACGGCAGCTACTCCGGCGCCGTCCCGAACGAGAAGATCACGTGGGGCAAGCTCGCGGGAACGACGCCGAAGTTCATCATCGAGTCGGACGCCGCGATCGTGGCGCCCCTCGTCTTCGCGATGGTGCTCGGATGGTGAGGAGGTTCGCGCTCGCGCTCGGCCTCGTGGCCGCCCTCGGCTGCGGCCGCTCCGAGGCTCCGAAGGCCGCCGCTCCCGGTGCCGCGGAAAAGCCGTACCCGCTCAAGGGCGTCGTCGTCTCCGTCGACACGGCCGCCTCGAAGGTCGTCGTCCGGCACGAGGAGATCCCCGGCTACATGGACGCGATGACCATGCCCTTCAACGTCGCCGAGCCGAAGATGCTCACGGAGCTCAGGCCGGGCGACGAGATCGAGGCGAAGCTCGTGGTCGGGGAGAAGTCCTCGCGCCTCGAGGGGATCGTCGTCTCGCGCCACGGCACGGCCCCGGCGGTGCAGACGATCCCCGAGCAGGGCCCCTACGGCAGGCCCGGCGACGCCGCACCGGGGACCGTCCTGACCGGACAGGACGGCAAGCCGCTCTCGCTCGCGGACTTCAAGGGCAAGGCCGTCGCGCTCACGTTCATCTTCACGCGCTGCCCGCTCCCCGAGTTCTGCCCGCGCATGA
Source organism: uncultured Acidobacteriota bacterium (assembly GCA_963776915.1). GTDB lineage: Bacteria > Acidobacteriota > Thermoanaerobaculia > UBA5066 > UBA5066 > Fen-183. The sequence goes on from CAVZPE010000004.1 coordinate 460,084, forward strand.
ACTCGCAGTTCGCCGAGATGGAGGCCATGCTCGCGAAGGACCCGGCCTTCTACGGGAAGACGCAGCTCCTCTCCGTCAGCTTCGACCCGGAGCACGACACGCCTGCCGTCCTCAGGGAGTACCGCGAGCGCTTCCTCAAGGGCGTCAAGGGCGTGGTCCCGTCGCACTGGACGTTCGCGACGGGGACGCCGGAGAGGATCAAGGAGTTCGCGACGTTCTTCGGGCTCACGTACCTGAAGTCGGGGGATCAGTACGTCCACAGCCTCGCGACGGCCGTCGTCACCCCGGACGGGAAGGTCTTCTCGATCCGCCGGGGCAACGACTGGGAGCCGCCGGACGTCATCGGCGACCTCCGGAAGGCCGCCGCGGGCGAAGCGCCGAAGGCCGCACCGTGAACGCGAGGACGCTCGCCCTCGCCGCCGTCCTCCTCCTGTCCGGGGGCGCCGCCGCGCAGTCCGTCACCCCCGCGACGCGCAAGGACGGGCGCGGCGAGAAGGCCCCCGACTTCACGCTCCTGACGCAGGACGAGAAGGTCTTCACGCTCGCGAGGGACGGGCGCGGGCGGCCCCTCCTCCTGACGTTCATCTTCACGAGCTGCCCGGGGGCCTGCCCCTACGTCGTCGAGGAATGCCTCCAGGCCGCGCGCGCGGCCGCCGCGGGCCGCCCCGCGAAGGACCGGCCGCTCGTCGTCGCCGTGTCCTTCGACCCGGCCGTCGACACGCCGAAGCGCCTCCGCGAGCACATGAAGGAGAACGGGCTGAAGCGGTCCGAGATCGTCTTCCTGACCGGCGGCAAGGGTGCGGTCGAGAAGACGGTCCGCGACTGGGAGGTCAACGTCGGCCGGGACGAGAAGGGCGACATCTTCCACGGCTTCCAGACGGCCGTGATCGACCGCGAGGGAAGGATCGTCGCCCGCTACTACGGCGCTGGAATCGACGTGAAGGCGCTCACGGCCGACGCGAGGGCGGCGGCACGCTGACGGGGACGTTGCCTATACTCGGCGCGTGCCGATCCTCGAGGCCCGCGGCCTCACGAAGACCTACCACCTCGGCGAGGAGAACGTCGTCGGCGTCATGGAGGCGTCGCTCACGCTCGAGAAGGGCGCCTTCGCGGTCCTCGCGGGTCCCTCGGGCAGCGGGAAGACGACCCTCCTGAACCTCCTCGGTCTCCTCGACACGCCCGACGCGGGGACGCTCGTCTTCGAGGGAACCGACGTCGCGACGCTCGACGAGCGCGGCCGCGCGCGCCTCAGGCGGGAGAGGCTCGGGTTCGTCTTCCAGGCCCACCAGCTCGTGCCGGTCCTCTCGGCCGAGGAGAACGTCGCGCTCGCCCTCTGGATCCGGAAGCTCCCGGACGACGAGTGCCGCGCCCGGGCGCGGGCCGCGCTCGCGGCCGTCGGGCTCGCGGGTCTCGAGGCGCGGCGTCCGGATTCGCTCTCCGGCGGACAGCGCCAGAGGGTCGCCGTCGCGCGCGCCATCGTCGGCGAGCCGGCGCTCGTCCTCGCGGACGAGCCGACGGCGTCGCTCGACTCGGAGACGGCCGGCAGGCTTCTCGACCTCTTCGCGCGGATCCACGAGGACCACGGCGTGGCGTTTCTCTTCTCGAGCCACGATCCGCGCATCGTCGAGCGCGCGAGCCGGCGCCTCCGGCTCTCGGACGGGCGCATCGCGGCCGACGAGCGGGCAACCGCGGGGGCGGGCGCGTGAGGCGCTGGGTCGTCGTCGCCGCGCGCAACCTCCTGCGGCACGGCCGGCGCACCGTCCTGACGGGCTCCATCGTCGTGGTCGGGTTCGTCGCCGTGACGATGACGGCGGGGTTCGTCTCGCAGACGTTCTCGTTCCCTCCGGAGCGCGACGATCCGGAGCGTGGGCGGAAACCTGCGCATCCTCGACCCGCGCGCGGCGGGGAAGACCGACGACGAGGCCGCGTCGATCCTGCTCGACGACTGGCCGGGCCTGGCGGAGCTCCTGTCCCGGGATCCCCACGTCGTGCAGGCGATGCCGAAGCTGTCGTTCTTCGGCCTCGTCGTGAAGGGCGACAAGAGCGCCGCTTACCTCGGCACGGGGACGATCCCGGCGCTGGAGAAGCAGGCGTCGCTCGCGGCGGACACCGTGCAGTCCGGGAAGTTCCTCGCGGACCCCGAGGCAAACGAGGTCATGCTCGGCGGCGGTCTCGCGCGCGCCATCGGGGCGCAGGTGGGCGACCTCGTGACCGTCATGACGACGACGCCCGACGGCGGCATCAACGCCGTGGACGCGACGGTCGCGGCGATCCTCGGCTACCCGATCAAGGAGCTGGACGACCGGATCCTGTTCATGCCGTACGGCCCGGCGGCGCGCCTCCTGAAGACGGAGGGCAAGGCGAACTCCGTCGTCGTCCTCCTGAAGGACGACCGCGACACGGCGCGCGAGGCGGTGGAGCTGTCGAAGGCGCTCGCGGCCGCGGGGCGGCCCGTCGTCGTGAAGACGTGGCTCGACACGGCGACGTTCTACAAGCAGGTGAAGCTCCTCTACATCGCGATCTTCTTCTTCATGGGGCTCGTCCTGTCCGTCGTCGTGATCCTCGCGACGGCGAACACGATGACGATGTCCGTCTTCGAGCGGACGCGCGAGATCGGGACGCTTCTCGCGATCGGGATGGAGCGCGGGTCGGTCCGGACGCTGTTCCTGCTCGAGGGCATCCTCCTCGGCCTCATCGGCTCGGGCGTCGGCGCCTTCCTCTCGCTCGTCCTCCGGCTCGTGCTGAACGCGTCGGGGATCATGCTGCCGCCGCCCCCCGGCGCGACGCGCGGCAACGTCCTCCACGTGGACTTCATCCCGCTCGCCTACGGGATCGGCTTCGCCGTCATGTCGCTGACGCTCCTCATCGCGGCGTGGTGGCCCGCCCGCCGCGCGTCGCGGCTGAACCCGGTGGAGGCGCTCGGGCATGTTTGATGAGAGGAAGAGGAAGAAGAGGAAGAGAAGAGAAGATTCTTAGAAGGGTAAGAGGGGCAGAGTGCCGGCGTCGCCGAACTGCGGTCTTCGCGCGAGGGGCCGCCGCCCGGCGGCCGTGCCGTTCCTCCTCTCTTCACCTTCTAGGCAAATCTTCTTCTCTTCTCTTCTCTTCTTGGCCGGGGTCGTCGTCGGCGCTGCGCGCCGCCGACGACCCCGCGGCGCTGCTGCGCCGCGCGGACCGCGTGAAGGACGCGTGGCCCGAGGTCGTCATCACGCTCCGCGTCACGACGACGAAGCCCGGCGCGCCGCCGACCGTCGCGACGGTCCGGGTCGAGGCGAAGGGCCGGGACTCCCGGGTGACGTTCCAGGACCCGGCCGACGCCGGCAAGGCCGTCGTCTCGAAGGGCGACGACTCGTGGCTGATCCTGCCGGGCACGCGGAACCCGATCCGGATCCCGAAGAGCCAGCGCCTCGCGGGAGGCTTCTCGGCGGCCGACATGGCGAAGACGCGCTTCGCGGAGGACTACGACGCCGTCCTCGAGCGGACGGACGTCCTCGACGGGAGGGAGTGCTCGGTGCTGCGCCTGACCGCGCGGAAGGGACGGTCGCCGACGTACCCCGTCGCGCGCGTCTGGATCGACGGCAAGGAGGGCCTCTACCGCAAGGCCGTCTTCCTCGTCGCATCCGGCAAGACGGCGAAGGAGACGACGTTCGACGCGTACCGGGTCGTCCACGGAATCCTTTCCCTGTCGAAGATGACGATCGTGGACCAGCTCAGGCCCGGGAAGACGGTCGTCGAATACCTCGACTACGAGAAGGCGAGCCTTCCGGACGCGACGTTCGAGCCGAAGGCCGCCCCGCGCCCTAGGGTTTCGGCCCGCCGGCCTCGGCCCGGAGGCGGGCGGCGTCCGCGGGGCGGCCGGCCTTCTCGTAGGCGTCGGCGAGCGTCCGCCGGTAGTCGGACGACTCCGGGTCCAGCCGGTGCGCGGCCTCGAGCGCGGAGACCGCCTCGTCGGTCCGTCCGTCCTCGAGGAGCGCCCGCCCGAGCTGCCAGCGCGCGGCGGCGTTGTCAGGGTCGAGTTCCACGGCGCGGCGGAAGTGCTGGAGGGCGAGGGCGCGGTCGCCCTTGGCGCGGTAATGCTCGCCGAGGTGGACGTTCCACCATCCGAGGGGGTCGAGCTCGAGGAGACGCTTGCTCAGGGCCAGCGACTCGTCCCAGCGCTTCTCGCCCATGAGGAGGTGCGAGTACCAGTGGAGGGCGTCGAGGTTGTTCGCGTCGAGCTCGAGGGCGCGCTGGAAGTCCTGCTCCGCCGCGCGCGGGTCGCCGGTCTGCATCGTCACGTGGGCGAGGACCGCGTGGGCGTCGGCGAGGTCCGGATCGAGCTCGAGGGCCTTGCGCGCGGCGGCCTTCGCCTTCTCGAACGCGTCCGGGACCGGGCGGCGGTGCGGTGTAGCCGAGGACGTCCCAGGTCTCGGCGATCCCGGTCCAGGCCCTCGCGTACCCGCGGGTCCGCCAGCAGCGCCTTCTGGAAATACTCGAGGGCCTTGTCGAGATCGGACTCTCTCCGCCCGCTGGCCCAGAGCTGGCGCCCTCGAAGCCAGTCCTCGTAGGCCTCGCGGCTCCCGGTCTCCTTCCGGGCGAGGCGCGCGCGGTCCTCGCCCGAAAGGCGGAGGCGGAGCCTTGTGGCCACCGCGCTGGCGATCTCCGCCGGCAGCGACGCGATGCTGTCGAGCGGGCGTTCGTACTGCTCTCCCCACAGGTGCCGGCCGTCCCGTGCGTCCACGAGCTCGACCGTGATCGAGACGCGTCCCGACTTCCCGACGGCGCGACCCGTCAGGATCGCCCGCACGTTGAGCTCGCGCGCGGCCGCGAGCGGATCGACCCGGGGGCCCGGCGAACCGCGCGACGGCGCTCGAGGCCATGACCCGCAGGTTCGGCGCCTCCGAGATGCGTGAAATCACCGAGTCGGACAGCGAGGCGCAGAGGTCGGCGACCTCGGCGTCGCTCCCGGTGCTCGAGAACGGGAGGACGGCGAGGGACTCGATCGGGGCGGAGGCCCGTCGCGTGGCGTAGAGGGCGGCGGCCGCCGCGGCGGCGGCGAGCAGCACGCCACCCGCGACCGCGGCGCGGAGGCGACGGGATGCGCGGGGCGGGGCCGGGAGGGAAGGTGCGACGGGGGGCAGGGGCGTCTCCGGGGCCGGGAGCGGGCCCGGGCCGCTCGCGAGCGCGCGCCCGGCCGCCGCGACGTCCCGGGGCCTTCGCGCGGGGTCCTTGTCGAGGCAGCGCGCAGCGAGATCCCGCAGGTCCGCCGGCGTGTCCGCCGCGAGCGCGCTCCAGTCGGGCGCGCCCGTGAGGACGGCGGCGAGCGTCTCGGTCGCGCTGCGGCCGGCGAAGGCGCGGCGCCCCGCGAGCATCTCGTAGAGCACGCAGCCGAAGGCCCAGACGTCCGCCGCGGGTCCGGCCGGCTCGCCGCGCACCTGCTCGGGCGACATGTAGCCGACGGTGCCGAGGGTCGATCCCGCTCCCGTGAGGGCCGACGCGGTGTCGACCCGCGAGAGCCCGGCGCCGCCCGCGGGGGCCGGTGCGCGCGAGACCGAAGTCGAGGATCTTCGGCCCCTCGGACGTGAGGAAGACGTTCAGCGGCTTGAGGTCCCGGTGCACGAATCCGAGCTCGTGGGCCCTCGCCAGGCCCCGCGCGATCCCGGCGGCGATGCGGCGCACCTCCGGCTCGGGCAGCGGCCCGCGGTCGATGCGCGCCGCGAGCGTCTCTCCCTCGAGGAGCTCCATGACGAAGTAGGCGACGTCCCCCTCGCATCCCGCGTCGTAGAGCGTGCAGACGTTCGGGTGCGTGAGCTGGGCCGCGATCCTCGCCTCGCGGGCGAACCGCCGGAGGGCCTCGGGGTCGTCGCCGTGCCGGCCCGCGACGATCTTCAGCGCGACCTCGCGCTCCAGCCTCGTGTCCCGCGCGCGGTATACCTCACCCATGCCGCCGGCCCCGAGCGGGGCGACGATTTCGTAGGGACCGAGGCGCATCCCGGTTTCGAGTGTCACGGTGCGGGCCAATGATCGGCTGGAATCCGCCGCCGGGCAACGCGATAGAATCTCCCGGCGGCCCGACCGGCACCCGGCGGGCACGCGCGTCGTTCACGGTTCCGGCCCCCGGCAACGCCTCTCACTTCCGACGGAAGGAGACAGCGATGAGCACCGTCCCCGCCCCCGCGGCGCGCGTCACGCCGCGCACCCTCCACGCGAAGAAGTCCCGCGGCGAGCCCGTCGTCATGGTCACGGCGTACGACTACCCGTCCGCGAAGGCCGCGGACGCGGCCGGCGTCGACGCGATCCTCGTCGGCGACTCTCTCGGCATGGTCGTCCTCGGCTACGACGACACGCTGCGCGTCACGATGGACGACATGCTCCACCACGCGCGCGCCGTCGCGCGGGCGCGCACCGCCGCGCTCCGGATCGGCGACCTGCCGTTCCTCTCGTACCAGGCCGACGTCGCCGAGGCCGTCCGCAACGCGGGCCGCTTCCTCGCGGACGGCGGGATGGACGCCGTGAAGCTCGAGGGCGGCCGCGAGCGCGCGGGCACGGTCCGCGCGATCGTCGAGGCGGGCATCCCCGTCATGGGGCACCTCGGCCTCACGCCGCAGTCCATCCGCGCGCTCGGCGGATACCGCGTCCAGGGCGCCGACCGCGGAGGCCGCGCGCCGCGTCCTCGACGACGCGCTGAGGCTCGAGGACGCGGGCTGCTTCGCGCTCGTCCTCGAGGCGATCCCCGACCGCGTCGCGGCCCTCGTCACGGGGAGGCTCTCGATCCCGACGATCGGCATCGGCGCGGGAGCCGCGTGCGACGGGCAGGTCCTCGTCTGGCACGACCTCCTCGGCTGGGAGGACCGGATCGCGCCCCGCTTCGTGAAGCGCTACGCCGCCATGGCGGGCGAGGCGCGGGAGGCGCTCGGCGCCTACGCGGCGGACGTCCGCGCGCACCGCTTCCCGGCGGCGGAGCACGCGTACCCGATCGCGGACGCCGAGTGGGCCCGCCTCGAGGCCGATCTCGCGGCCCGCCCGCCGGCCGGGCGCCGCCGCGAGACCCTCGCGTGGTGATCGTCTCCGGCCCGGCCGAGGCCCGGGCGGCCCGGCGCGCGCGGGGCGGGACGGTGGGCTTCGTCCCGACGATGGGGGCGCTCCACGCGGGGCACCTCTCGCTCGTGCGCCGCGCCCGCGACGAGAACGACACCGCCGCCGCGAGCATCTTCGTGAACCCGGCGCAGTTCGGCCCGAAGGAGGACTTCGGTTCGTATCCCCGCGCGCTCGAGCGCGATCTCGAGCTCCTCGAGAAGGAAGGCGTCTCGCTCGTCCTCGTCCCCGAGCCGGCGGCGATGTACCCGCCCGGCTTCGAGACCTGGGTCGAGCCCGGGCCGCTCGCGGCGCGTCTCGAGGGCGAGCGGCGGCCCGGACACTTCCGCGGCGTCCTGACCGTCGTGGCGAAGCTCTTCCACGCGCTCGAGCCCGACCGCGCGTACTTCGGCCAGAAGGACGCGCAGCAGGCCGTCCTCGTGCGGCGCATGGCGCGGGACCTCGACTTCGCGACCGAGGTCGTCGTCTGCCCGATCGTCCGCGAGGCGGACGGCCTCGCGATGTCGAGCCGCAACGCGTACCTGTCGCCCGAGGAGCGGCGGGCGGCGCCCGTCGTGGCGCGCGCGCTCGCGGCCGCGTCGGCCGCCTGGGACGCGGGGGAGAGGCGCGGCGACGCCCTGCGGCGGGTGGCCCTCGCGGTCCTCGCGGCCGAGCCCCTCGCGCGGCCCGACTACGTCTCGGCGGCCGACCCGGCGACGCTCGCCGAGATCGAGGGAGAGGCCGGGCGGCTGCTGATCTCGACGGCCGTGCGCTTCGGCGCCACGCGCCTCCTCGACAACGTCCTCCTGCCCCGCGGGGGGGAGCTCTGAGCGGAGGAACGATGCTCCTCGCGATCGACATCGGCAACACGACGATCACGCTCGGCCTCTACGACGGCGAGACGCCGGGCCCCCGCTGGCGCCTCGAGACCGTCCGCACGCGTCTCGCCGACGAGTACGGGCTCGTCCTCTCGTCGCTCCTCGCGACGGCGTCGCTCTCGCCGGCCGACGTGAGCAGGGCGGCGCTCACCTCCGTGGTGCCGCCCGCTCACGGGCACCTGGACCGAGGTCTGCCGCCGGACGCTCCGGCTCGAGCCGCTCGTCGTCGGGTCGGGGGTGAAGACGGGCGTGCGGGTCCTGTACGACGACCCGAAGGCCGTGGGCGCCGACCGCATCGTGAACGCCGTCGCCGTCAAGGAGCTGCTACGGCGGGCCGGCCTGCGTCGTGGACTTCGGGACGGGGACGACGTTCGACGCGCTCTCCGCGAAGGGCGAGTACCTCGGCGGCGCGATCGCGCCCGGCATCGGCATCGCCGCCGAGGCGCTTCACGCCCGCGCCGCGAAGCTCCCGCGCGTCGACCTCGTGCGCCCGCCGGCCGCGATCGGCCGCAACACCGAGCACGCGATGCAGTCGGGGCTCCTGTTCGGCTACGTCGGGCCTCGTCGAGGGCATGGTCGCGCGCTTCCGCGCCGAGCTCGGGCCGAAGATGAAGGTGATCGCGACGGGCGGCTACGCCGAGCTCGTCGCGAAGGAGACGAAGGTCCTGACGACCGTCGCCCCGTGGCTCACGCTCGACGGCCTGCGCCTCATCGCGGCGATGAACCGCTGACGCTCCGTTCACTCGGTCGCCGCGAGGCGAGTGAGTCGAGGCGTCGAAGACCTTCTGGAGATGGCCCGACGGCGATCTCCACGGCCTCACGCCGGTCGTGATCCCGAGAAGAGCGTCAGGAACGTGATCATGGGCGCACCGCGATTCGAGGGGGTCAGCCGGTCGGGCGGTTCCGGCGGCCTCACGCGCATGAGGAGCGCGTAGAGGCCGCCCGCGGCGAAGAAGCCGACGAACCACGCGTAGTCGTAGAGGGGCCTCATCGGGGGGATCACGAGGCCGCCCCACGCGAGGAAGCAGCCCGCGAACGTCGCGACGACGGCCGCGGGATTCCACCCGCCGTACGCGCCGTCCTTCAGGTAGAGCGCGCGCAGGTCGAGCGTCCTCCTCCGCACGATCCAGTAGTCCGCGACGAGGACGCCCGCGATGGACCCGAGGCCGCCCGAGTACCCGAGGAGCCACGTGAAGATGTAGCCCTTCGGGTCCGCGAGGAGCCGCCAGGGCTGCATCGCGATGCCGACGAGACCGGTGATGAGGCCGCCCGTCTTGAAGCCGATGAGCCGCGGCATCGCGTTCGCGAAGTCGTTCGCGGGGGAGACGACGTTCGCCGCGATGTTCACCGCGAGCGTCGCGACGACGACCGAGAACATCGCGACGGCGACGACGACGGGGTGCGAGAACTTCCCGACGAGCTTGACGGGGTCCCAGATCGCCTCGCCGAAGATGATGGCGCTCGCGCTCGTGATGAGGACGCCCATCGCCGCGAACGCGAACATCGTCGTGGGGAGCGCGACGACCTGCCCGACGATCTGCTCTTTCTGGCTGCGGCCGAAGCGCGTGAAGTCCGGCATGTTCAGGGAGAGCGTCGCCCAGAAGCCGATCATCGCCGTGAGCGACGGCACGAAGACCGGGAAGAACTCCGCGAACGTCCTGAACTTCCCGGGCTGGGCGAGGAGGGGCCCGAGGCCCTTCGCCTCCCTCACCGCCCAGACGAGGAGGACGAGCGTGACGGCGAGGACGTACGGCGCGGCCCAGTTCTCGACCTTCCTGAGGAGGTCCATCCCGCGGTAGATGACGAAGACGTTCAGGCCCCAGAAGAGGAGGAACGAGAGCCACTCCGTCGTCGTGTGGCCCGAGAACCCGGCGCCGAGGAGCGTCGGCCAGCCCGGGATGACGGCGGCGAAGAACGTGTGGAGGGCCTCGCCGCCGATCCAGGCCTGGATGCCGAACCAGCCGCACGCGACGAGCGCGCGCATGAGGGCGGGCAGGTTCGAGCCCGCCGTCCCGTAGGCCGCCCGCGCGAAGACGGGGAACGGGATGCCGTACTTCGTGCCGGGATGGGAGTTCAGGAGGATCGGCGCGAGGACGATCGTGTTCCCGAGGAGGATCGTGAAGAGCGCCTGCTTCCAGTCCATCCCCGAGTTCATGAGGCCCGAGGCCAGCATGTACGTCGGGATGCAGTGCGCCATCGAGATCCAGAGCGCGGCGTAGTTGTACGTCGTCCAGTTCCGGCGCGCGACGGGGACCGGCGCGAGGTCCTCGTTCCAGAGCGGGCTCCCGGCGAGGGACGACGCGTCCGCGAGCTCCACGCGCCCGTCGGCGTGGACGATCTCTCCCGGTTTTCCGGCCATTGCGTGGCTCCGATCGTACCAGCGGTTCGCGTTCGAGACTCAATCGTCCTATGCTGGGGTTTCACCCTTTCGCGGGAATTCAGGGGAGGACGCGATGGCCGCCGATCTTTCCGCCGTCTTCACCGGCATCCGGTTCGAGAACCCGTTCCTCCTCGCGTCGGCGCCGCCGACGGAGTCCGACACGAACATCATGCGGGCTTTCGAGGCGGGCTGGGGCGGGGTCGTGACGAAGACGATCGGCCTCCACCCGGTCACGAACGTCGCCGGCCCGAAGACGAAGTTCCTGAGGACCGACGCGCACTCCCCGCGCATCTCGATGAAGGCGCGCCCGGACTCCGTCCTCCACTCGTCGTGGAACTGGGAGCTCATCTCCGACAAGCCGATGGACTGGTGGGTCGGGCGCCTCTCGCGGCATCAAGAAGGCGCATCCGACGAAGGTCCTCGTCGCGTCGATCATGGCGGGCTCGGGCAACGACAAGGAGCTCGCGCAACTGGCAGGCGCTCGCGAAGGCGTGTCAGGACGAGGGCGTCGACGCCCTGGAGCTGAACTTCTCGTGCCCGCACATGGACCGCGAGGACATGGGCTCGAACATCGGGAAGAGCAGCGGCCTGACGTCGACGTCACGAAGGCCGTCAAGGAGGTCGCGAAGGTGCCCGTCTGGGCGAAGCTCACGCCGTCGACGACCGACATCGCGGTCGAGGCCGGCGCGGCGTTCCGGGGCGGCGCCGACGCGATCACGTCGTCGAACACGTTCCCGTCGATCCCGCTCGTCGACCCCGAGACGCTCGATTTCGAGATGAACGTGGACGGCTACACGTCCTCGGGCGGCCTCGGCGGCCCGGCGATCCTTCCGCTCGCTCTCGCGAAGATGGCGCAGCTCACGCACGCGTTCCCGGACCGGTCGTTCTCGGGCATCGGCGGCATCTCCGACTTCTCGCACGCCCTCAACTACTTCCTCCTCGGCTGCGGCACGGTGCAGGTCTGCACGGCCGCGATGCTCGATCACGCGATCGGCCCGAACGTGATCCGGACGCTCAAGGACGGGATGGCGGCGTTCCTCGAGAAGAACGCGCACCGCGGGTGGAAGTCGCTCGAGGACTTCCGGGGCCTGCAGGCGCGACCGCGTCGTCCCGCAGTCGCAGATCCGCCGCCCGAACCCCGGCGAATACCACGGCGGCCACGAGGCGGAGGGCTACGCGGCGCCGGAAGCCGCGCCGGAGCTGTCGAAGAAGGTCTGAACCTCGCCCCGGCGCGGTCGTGACCTCAGGGCGGTCGCTTCGTCGCCGGTGATGCGACACCCTTGACGAGCAGCCAAAGCGCGAGCGCGACCTGGAACAGGAGCGCCGGCACCCACTGGGAGTAGCCGCTCAACGGTCCCGTGGGAAAGCCGGCGAGCTGGAGCGGCAGTGCCACCGCGAGCAGTCCCGACGCGAAAACGCCCAGCCCCGCGATTGCGACAGGCACTACCCGTCCGCGCAGCAGGAGCCAGGAAAAGATCGTGCTTCCCACGGCAAAGAAGATCGAACCGATGGGGACGCTCGGGCCCGGCATCAGCAGAAAGGCGCGCAGCGCGCTCGTCGTGGGGATGTCAGGGGCACCCGTCCCGACGCCCGCCTTCGAGAGCCACAGCAGTCCCAGGTAGCTCGGGATGCTGAGCGTACCGAGAATGCCTTCAGCCACGCGACAGGCCAGGCCCAGCATTGCCAGCTCGTGGTCCACAACGCGCGTGATCCCGTACAGCGTCACACCAAGGACGATGGCCGAGAGGCTTTCGAGCAGCACGATCAAGATCGTCAGGCGCACGTTCGTCGCGTACCGGCCCATGCGCGCGAGTGTCGCGGCGTCACCGCCTCTTCCCCTCGCCTGGTGCATCAGCAGCTCGCTGCAAATACCGATCGCGGCGTAGAAGAGGTACGTGAACCCGGCGATTCGCGCGTTCGTGGCGCGCGTCATGCCGACTCCCGCACTCCATCGGGCGCAGCTCCGGAGCGTGGCAATCCCTTCAGCAGGAGCCAGAAGCCCATCGTCAGCTCGAAGAAGAAGATGGGAGCTCCGTAGATCCCGACGGGGACGACCTTTGCGAGCTCCGGGAAGACGATGAACGAGAACGCGCTCGCTCCCATCAGAAAGGAGGCGAGCATTCCCCACGCCGCCAGGGCCCTGGGGATGAAGCGGGACTCGAGCCAGAGAGTGCAGAAGAGCGTACTCCGAAGGCCGGCGAGCACCAGGCCGACGTTGTACGCGGCGCCATGCGCGCCGAGCGAGAGCCTCGCGAGGGCCTGCAGCTGGTTCGCATCGAAGGCATGCAGATAGTCCGCACCGCCCAGGACCCGCAGAACGTCGAAGTCGCTGAGCGTCACGACGACCAGGATCGCGGTCTCGACGAGCCCCCAGCCCAGGGCCATCAGGGCGAGGCCTCGATTGACGGGCCCCAGCACGACGTAGAGAGCCGTGATCAATGCGACGTCGATCGCGAAGACGGTGAGGTTGCTCGCCGTGCCCAGACGAAAGAGCCGTTCGTGCGCCAGGATGTTCCGCGCCGTTTGCGCCGCATCGTGGAAGACGATCAGGCGGGTACGTACGTAGAACTCGGCGAAGATCGCCGGCGGCAGCGCAAGCAGATAAGACCATCCGACAACGGTCGCTGCCCGGCGTTGCGCTGCGTCGATGGCGCCGGATGTCATTCCGCTTTGCCTACCCGCGGATCGACAGGTTCTCGTACAGGACGATCGGCTGGCCGAAGCCGACGGCGAGGCCTTCGACCTCGGGCCGGGCGAACCGGTACACCTGTTCGTGGAAGAGCGGGATCAGGAGCGCCTCGCGCGCAATGATGTCCTCGACCTCGCGGTAGATCGACTCGCGCGTGCGCGGGTCGATCTCGCCCCGGCCGCGCTCCGTCAGGGCGTCGATCTCCGGGATTCCACAGTAGCGCCCGTTGATGCCTTCGCGGGAATGCAGGACGCCCTGAGTGAACGTGTCGGCGTCGGGGTAGTCGGCGATCCAGCGGCCGATCATGAGGTCGCTCGGCGCCTTGTGCTGGGCCTCGACGAACTCCGCCATCGTCTTGTTCACGACGCGGATGGAATAACCCATCTCGCGAAATGCCTGCATGAGCTCCTTCGTGAACGCGGAGAACTCTCCGAACAGGATGGGATTCGCCATCGCCGTGACCTCGGCGGTCTCGCGGGACACGGTATGGGCGCCGGAAACCTGCCCCGAAACCTGCGGCCGGCTCCTCGGCTTCGCCACGTAACCGAGGAGTCCCGGCGGGATGAGGCCGTTCGCCGGAATCGCGTGCCGGCCGAGCGTCCGCCGGACGATCCCCGCGGCGTCGATGCCCTGGGCGACCGCCCGGCGCGCCCGCGCGTCCGCGAACGGCCCCCTGTGAATGTTGAACGTCACGAAATAGGTCACGAGGCTCGGGCTCTCGCGGTACGTCGCACGGAAGCGAGGGTCCTGGCGCAGCGCCTCGGCGTCGGCGGGAAGGAGGTCCGACGCGATCGAGAAGCGCCCCGCGAGGAACTCGCTGCGGATCTCTTCGGGCGGCACACCGAAGCGGAACACGACGCCGTCGTTCTTCGGGAAGCCTTCGCGCCAGTAGGCGGGGTTCCGCTCGAGCTCGAGCCTTTTGCCCGGCTCGAAGGCCGCCAGGCGGTACGGCCCCGTCCCGATGCAGCCCTTCCGCCAGCTGTCTCCGATCACGGTCGTGCCCTCGGGCACGATGCCCACGCCGGGGTACGACACGAGGACCGGGAAGAACGACTGCGGCTTCTCCAGCTCGATGACGAACTCCGAAGGGCTGACGATGTGGAAGCCCTCGAGATCCGAGGCCTTCCCGTCGATGAGGCCCTGGGCGCCGCGGATCGGGGCGAGGAGGAACCGGCCTGCGCTCGTACCCGCCTGGAGGACGCGCTCGAACGTGTAGCGGACGTCGCGCGCCGAGACCGCCCGTCCGTCGTGAAAGCGTACGCCCCGCCGGAGGCGGAAGCGGAAGCGCGCGCCCCCTTCCTCGGGAATCACTTCCGACGCGAGCCACGGGACGACGCGGCCGCCCTCCAGGTCCCGGGTGAGCGTCTCGAAGACGAGCGGCATCGTCTCGGCCTGTTCGAGGATCGCCATCGTGGCGGGGTCGAAGTCGTTCAAGACGCCGCCGATCGGGACGTGGATGACGCCGCCTCCCCAGTCGTGGACCGCGTGGGCTGCGCCCGTCTCCGACTTTCCGATCTCGGGGTAGTTGACGAACGGCGGGCTGCTCCTGAGCGCGAGTCCGCGCACGCCCGCGGCGGCGATGCGGTAGTCCACCTCATGGAAGAGCGGGATGAAGACGCCGGCGTCGAGGAGGAAGTTCTCGAACTTCCGGTAGAGGCCCTCGCGCACCGCGGGGCGGCTCTCCATACGGGCGTCCTCGGCGAGACGGTCCGTCTCCGGCGACGAGAAGAACGTCCGCATGTGCCCGCCGGCCGAGTGGAAGAGCGCGTACGTGAAGTCGTCCGGATCCTCGTAGTCCGCCATCCAGCGCCCGATGAGGAGGTCCGCGTTCCCGCGGGCCTGCTCGTCGAGATACGACTTCATGTCCGTCGTCACGACCTCGACCTCGACGCCCAGCTCCTCCCAGATCGCGAAGAGGGCTGCCGTCAGAGCCTTGTGGCGGTCCTTCAGGATCGGGTGGACGGCCGCCGTCACCTTGATGGGCGGCATCAGGCCGGCTCCTTCGAGGAGGGCGAGCGCCTCGTCCTTCGACAGGAGCGGCCGCCGGCGGCCGGCGTCGTGGCCGAGGATCCCCGGAGGGAGGACGCCCGTCGCGGGCACGGCGAAGCGGCCGAGCGTCGCCCAGACGAAATCCTGGCTGCGCGTCACGCCGGCGAGGGCGCGACGGAGCGCGACGTTCTTCCCGAGCGCCCCCTGCGTGTTGAAGAGCGCGAAGTACGTCCCCTTCTTCGGCGTTTCCACGAGGCCCGCGCGCAGGCGCGCGTCCCTCAGCAGCGCGTCGAGGTCCTGCGGGGAAAGGTCGCGCGCGAGCTCGATCTCGCCGGCGCGGAGGCCCGCGCCGATCGCCGACGCGCTCATTCCCGTCCGGAACTCGATCGCGTCGAGCCGCGCGGGCTCCTTCCAGTGGTGGGGGTTGCGCTCGAGGACGACGCGGTCCGCGGCGCGGCGCGCCACGACGAACGGTCCCGTGCCGATCGCGGTCTCGCCTCCGTTGGCGGTCACGATCTTCACGATCGCCGTCAGGACGTCGGGCAGGAGAGCGGGGAAGACCGGCAGCGGCTCGACAAACTCGAACGCGAGGCGGTCGTCCGCCTCGGCCCGGATGCCCGGCACGTCGGGGGCCGCGCCCTTGCGGTGATCCTCGGCCCCCCGGACCGCGGCGAGCGCCGCGGGAATGCTGTCCGGCCGCACGCGGATCGCGCGCTCGAGCGACGCCTTGACGCCCTGCGCCGTGAGGGGCGATCCGTCCGAGAAGAGGACCCCTTTCCTCAGACGCAGCCGGGCGGAGCGTCCGCCGTCTCCGAGCGACCACTCGTCGGCGAGCGACGGCACGAGCTGGCCGTCGGCGTCGGTCGTCAGCAGGGTCTCGAAGACCGTCGAGAGGATCTCGGTCTCCTCCACGATGTGGCGCATCGCCGGCTCGGTCGCCGTGATGGGGTTCGTCATCGCGACGACGAGGCGGCCGCCGGACGCGATGACCTCGGTGGCCTTCTTCGTTTCGCCGCCGAGCCGCTCGAGCTGCACGCCGTAGGCGGCCGCCCGCGCGTAGTCGCCCCGCAGGTTCGCGACCGTCGCCGCCAGCGAGAGAAGGCGGGGCAGGTGGAGGGTGTCGCGCGCGGACGCCGCGGCCTCGAGGCCCCTTTCGACGAGTCGCCGCGCCTCGTCCACCTTGCGGGAGTTCCATGCGGACTCGGCCGCGAAAAGGAGCGACTCGACGGCCCGGCCCGGCTGTTTCTCGCGGTCGAAGATCTTCGCGGCCGACTCGGCCTCGCGGACTGCGTTCTCGGAGTGACCCGACATGCGCGACGCCTGCGCGAGGAGGAGCCGGGCTTCGCCCTCCAGCGCCTTTTCGCCCTCCCAATCCTCGTCCTCGAGGTAGTCGAGGGCGGTCTTCGCCACCCGCGCGGCCTCGTCCGGGCTGAAGGCGTCGAGCGCCTTCTTCGCGAGCTTCAGGCTGTAGTCCACGGCCTTCTCGGGCACGTCACCCTCGGAGAAGTGGTGGACGAGCTCGGGATATACGCGGTCGAGCCGGCCCTGGTGCCTTTTCTCGAGGAGATCCGCGTACGTGCGGTGGAGCGTCCGCCGCTTGCGGCGCGAGAGTCCGCCGCCGTAGAGGACGTCGCGCACGATGCCGCTCGCGAACGCGAGGCGGTCGCCGCGCGATTCGCGCTCCTCCTCGAGAAGCCCGTCCTTCAGGAGGCGGTCGATCGCCTCGTCGAGGCCCTTCGCGTCGTCCGAGAGCGTCTCGAGGTCCTTGAAGTCGAAGCTCTTGCCGAGGACGGACGCGACGGAGAGGACGTCGCGCACCTCTTCCGGCAGGCGCTCGACCCGCGCCTCGACGGCCTGCTGGATCGTCTCGGGCAGCGCGTCCGAGGAGATGCCGGTCGCGCCGGAGAGGTTCAGGGCTCCCGAGTCGTCCCGCGCGATCCCGCCCGAGTCGAGGAGCGAGCGGACGAGTTCCTCGTGAACAGGGGATTGCCTTCGGTGGCCGCGAGGAGCCGACCCGCGAGGTCGTCGGAAAGCTTGCCGCCGCCCGCCGAGAGCTCCACGAGCGCCCGGTGCTCCGAGGGGTGTGAGGGGGCCGAGCGTGAGCGCGGCGAACCGCGGATCGCCGCGGAACGACTCCAGCATCTTCACGAGCGGATGCCGCTTGTCGACCTCGGTCTGCCGGTAGGTTCCGACGATCAGGGTCGGGGTCGGGCCGAGACGTCGCGCGACGTACTGGAGCGCCTCGATCGAGAGCCGCGCCCCGTGCAGCTCTTCGAGTGCGAGGACGAGCGGCTTGCCGCCGGCGATCCGCGTGATCGTCCGGGCGATGAGCTCGAAGATCGCGATCTTGTCCTCGGCCTTGCGCCCGTCGCCGGCCTTGACGGCGCCCGAATCGCTGCTCGCCGCGGCGCGCAGCTCCCCGATCTCAGAAAGGACGGGGAAGAGGGCGAGGAGGTCGCCCGCGAGGTCCGTGAAGTCGGGACGGGAGGCTTCCGAGAGGCCCGTGTCCTTCGACCGGAAGTAGTCCTGCATCAGCTCGCAGACCCTGGTGCGCGAAGGCGCGGTCGTGCTCGACGAAGCGTCCGGAAAGGACCCGGATCCTGCGGGCCCGCGCGAGGCTCTTGATCTCGTCCACGAGGCGGCTCTTGCCGATGCCCGGCTCGCCCGCGAGGACGACGAACTCGCACTCGCCGGCCACGGCGGCGTGGAGCCGGCGCTGCAGCTCGGCCATCTCCTTCTCGCGCCCGATGAAGGGCGCGGCCGCGGCCGGGCGCGGCAGCATCCGGCTGGCCGTGAAGACGACGGACTTCCCGAAGTCCTCCTCGCGGAGCTTGCCCCGGTAGCGCCGGAGCGCCTCGGCGAGGTGCCCGGCGCGCTTCGGACGCTTGTCGGGATCTTTCGCGAGGCACTGCAGGACGGCGGCCTCGAGCTCCTCGCTCACGTCGGCGCCGAGGGTGCGCATCGACTGCGGCAGCTCGTGGACGATCCGGTAGAGGACGGACTGCACTTCGCCCGCGAACGGCGGCTCGCCCGCGAGGCACTCGTAGAGAACGGTTCCAAGCGCGTAGACGTCCGAGCGGCCGTCGAACGACCGCGACGTGACCTGCTCGGGGCTGAAATACACGACGGTGCCGACGAGAGTCCCCGTCTTCGTGAGGCGGTCCTCGCTCGTCGCGAGCGCGAGGCCGAAGTCCATGACGCGGGCCCTCACGTGGCCCGTTTCGTCGCGCGACGTCATGATGTTCTCGGGCTTGATGTCGCGGTGGACGATGCCGCGGGCGTGGCTGTAGTCGAGCGCGTCGGCGACCTGCGTTCCGACGTCGAGGACGTCGCCGAGGCGGAGCGAGCCTTCGCGAAGGAGCTGCCTGAGGTTCGTGTTCGCGAGGACCGGCATCACGAAGAAGAGCGATCCCTCGTGGCGCCCGAGGTCGTAGATCGGGACGATGGACGGATGGTCCATCTGCGCGACGATCTGCGCCTCGCGCTGGAAACGCTCCTCGGAGTCCTTCGTGAGGTTGCCCGGCGGGATGAGCTTGACCGCAACCTCGCGGTTCAGTACGGGATCCTTCGCGCGGTAGACGACACCCATCCCGCCCCGTCCGAGCTCGGAGAGGATTTCGTATCGGTCGGCGAGCTTCGTGCCGATCACGTCGGGAAGACGCTTCTCATCTGTTTGAGACTGATGCGCGGGATCATAGCGAGGATTTCCTGGGATCCTTCGGATTTCTCGGAGAGTAAGAGGGCCGAAAGCACGCCCGCGGGCGGCGGGCTGCGGCTACTCGTACCGGAGCGCTTCGATCGGGTCGAGCCGGCTCGCCTTCAGCGCCGGGTAGAAGCCGAAGCCGACGCCGACGACCGCCGAGAAGACGACCGCCATGACGATCGCCTGCGGCTGGATCGCGACGGGCCAGCCGGCGAGGCGCGCGACGAGGCGCTGGATCCCGAGCCCGCCGGCCACGCCGACGGCGCCGCCCGTCACGGCGAGCGCCACGGCCTCGACGAGGAACTGCGCCTGGATGTCGCGCCGCCTTGGCGCCGATCGCCATGCGGACGCCGATCTCGCGCGTCCGCTCCGTGACGGAGACGAGCATGATGTTCATGATCCCGATCCCGCCGACGAGGAGCGAGACTCCCGCGATCGACCAGAGGAGCGCGCTCATCGTGCGGTTCTGCGCCTCGGCCTGCTCGAGCATCTCCGTCTGCGACCGGATGATGAAGTCGTCGTCCTGGCCCGCGGACTTGTTGATCCGGTGCCTCTGGCGGAGGAGGCTCGATCTCTTCCTGCGCGCGGCCCACGAGGTCGTTCGTCGTCGCCGAGACGAGGATCTGCCCGACGGCGTTCGTGCCCATGACCTTCTTGCGGACGGTCTCGTACGGAGCGACGACGAGGTCGTCCTGGTCCTGTCCCATCGTCGATCCGCCTTTCGACTCGAGGACGCCGACGACGCGGAACGGGATGTTCTTGATGCGGATCGTCTTTCCGATCGGGTCCTCGTCGCCGAAGAGGTTCGCCACGACGGTCTGGCCGAGGACGCAGACCTTCGCGGCCGCGTGGTCGTCCTGCTCCGTGAAGAACATCCCTTTCTCGATGTTCCACGAGCGCACGAGCGGCCAGCTCCAGCCTCCGCGCCCTGGATGGACGTCGACCAGTTCTGGTTGCCGTAGATGACCTGGGCGACGGTCCGGATCGAGGCCGAGACGTACGAGACCGTCGAGACCTCCTTCCGGATCGCCTCGACGTCGTCCTCCGAGAGCTTCGAGCTCGCCCCGAAGCCGGCGCGGGCGCCGCCCGGACGTCACGCTGCCCGGGAGCACCATGAGGAAGTTCGTCCCGAGGGATTTCAGCCGATCCTCGCTCTGGATGCGGGCGCCCTCGCCGATGCCGACGACCGCGACGACGCAGGCGACGCCGATGATGATGCCGAGGGCCGTCAGCAGGGAGCGCAGCTTGTTGCGCGCGAGCGCTCGAAAGGCCACGCGGAGGATGTTCGAGGCCTTCTTCGAGATCACGGCGACCCCTCCCGTCCGACGGTCCTTCCCGGTGAGACGCGCTCGCGTCCCCCGCGGGTTACACGGAATCTAGGCCCAGCCGGCCAGGGACTCGTCGAGGATCCTCACGGCGTCGTCCACCTCGGACGCCGAGACGATCAGGGGCGGCGAGATCCGGATGGCGTTGCCGTAGAGGCCGCCTTTGCCGATCAGGAGCCCCCGCTTCTTCGTCTCCTCGAAGAGCCGGACGGCCTTCTCGGGCGCGGGCGTGCGGTCCTGCACGGTCTCGTCCGCGACGAGCTCGAGGCCCTGCATGAGGCCCATGCCCCGGACGTCGCCGAGCGTCTTCGGGTACTTCTTCTTGAGGCCGTCGAGACCGGCCCTCAGGCGCGCTCCATCTCGGCGGCGCGCTTCCGGGGCGTCGATCTCCTCCATGACGGCGATCGTGGCGTTCGCCGCGGTCGAGGAGACCGGGTTCCCCCCGAACGTGGAGATCGTCATCGCCTTGAACGCGTCCGCGACCTCCGGCGTCGCGATCGTGACTCCCATCGGCACTCCGTTCGCGACGCCCTTGGCCATCGTCATGATGTCGGGCTCCACGTTCCAGTGCGCGATGCCGAACCAGTGGGTGCCGGTGCGGCCGAAGCCCGTCTGGACCTCGTCGCAGATGAAGACGCCGCCGTACTTCCTCACGATGCCGACCGCGATCTCGAAGTACTCCTTCGGCGGCGTCACGAACCCTCCGACGCCCTGGATCGGCTCGGCGAGGAAGCCGGCGACCTGCCCGGTCGTCGTCGTCCGGATGAGCTCCTCGAGGTCCTTCGCGCACGCGACGCCGCACGAGGGATACGTGAGCTTGAGGGGGCAGCGATAGCAGTACGGCGACGGCGCATGCTTGATCCCCGCGACCTGCGTCGGCACGGCGCGCCACGGGGCGTGGGCCGTGAGGGACTGGGCGAGGATCGAGCGGCCGGAGTAGCCGTGGCGCAGCGCGATGATCTCGAGCCGGCCCGTGTAGACCTGCGCCAGGACCACGGCCGTCTCGTCGGCTTCCGTGCCCGAGCCCGTGAAATACGACTTGCGGAGCCGGCCAGGCGTGATCCGCGCGAGGGTCTCGGCGAGCTGGACGATCGGCAGCGTCGGGTAGAGCGTCGAGACGTGGCCGAGGCGGTCGACCTGCGCCTTGACCTCCGCGTTCACCTTGTCGTTTGCGTGCCCGACGGAGACGGTCAGGATGCCGCCGAAGAAATCGAGGTACTTCTTCCCGTCGGCGTCGGTCAGGTACATCCCCTTGCCGGACTCGAGGACGATCGACTCCTTGTAGTAGTTCGTCACGGAGGGGAAGAGGAATTCCTTGTGCTTCTCGCGGACGGAGGCCGAGGAGACGGGGGAAGAATTCTTCGCTTCGGAAATCGTGCTCATGGGAGGGGCTCCCTTCAATGGCGGCGCAGGAGCAGGCGGCAAGGCCGTATTTCTTGGAAGGGGGATTATGCTCCGCGCGCTTTGCAGACCTCGGACGCTTGCATTTAGGAGCGGGTCTTCCTTCGCAGAAAATTCCCTCTTCCCGCCTTCCCGACGAATTTCCCGTCTCTCACGATGACCTCGCCCCGCGAGATCACGACGTCCGCGGCCCCCTGGACGACGCGCCCCTCATAGGGCGTGTAGTCGACGCGCTGGTGGAGCGTCTTGGCGGAGAAAGTGACCTTGCGGTTCGGGTCGAAGACGACGAGGTCGGCGTCCGAGCCGGGCGCGATCGTGCCCTTCCGCGGGAAGAGCCCGAAGATCTTCGCGGGCGACGTGGACGTCAGCTCGACGAAGCGGTTCGGCGAGATCCGGCCCTTCACGACGCCGCCGTCCCACAGGAGCGACATCCGCGTCTCGATCCCGGGCGCGCCGTTCGGGATCTTCGAGAAGTCGCTCTTCCCGAGCTCCTTCTGCTCCTTCATGCAGAACGGGCAGTGGTCGGTCGACACGGCCTGCAGGTCGTTCATCCTCAGGCCGCGCCAGAGCGCCTCCTCGTTCCCCTTCGCGCGCAGCGGCGGCGACATGACGTACTTCGCCCCTTCGAACCCGGGCTCCTCGTAGTTCTCGTACGACAGGAAGAGGTACTGCGGGCAGGTCTCGGCGTCCATCGGACGCCCGCGGTCGCGCGCCTCGGCGATCTTCTCGAGGGCCTCGGCGGCCGAGAGGTGGACGATGTAGAGAGGGACGTTCGCCATCTCGGCGAGGGCGATCGCGCGGTGCATCGCCTCGGCCTCCGCGCGCGGCGGGCGCGTGAGCGCGTGCCACTTCGGGGCGGTGTGGCCCTCGGCGAGGGCGCGCCTCACGAGGACGTCGATCACGTCGCCGTTCTCCGCGTGCATGCAGATCGTGCCGCCGTTCTCGCCCGTCTTCAGGAGCGCGCGGAAGATCGACCCGTCGTCCAGCATGAGGACGCCGCGGTAAGCCATGAAGAGCTTGAACGAGGTCACGCCCTCGGCGACGATCGCGTCCATCTCCCTCTCGACGGCGTCGGGAAGGTCCGTGATGATCATGTGGAAGCCGTAGTCGATCGCGGCCTTGCCCTCGGCTTTCCTCATCCAGGCGTCGAGCGCCTCGCGCAGCGCCTGGCCCTTGTACTGGGTCGCGAAGTCCACGATGGACGTCGTCCCTCCGTGCGCGGCCGCGATCGTGCCGGACTCGAAGTCGTCCGCCGACGTCGTCCCGCCGAAGGGCATGTCGAGATGCGTGTGGACGTCGATGCCGCCGGGGATCACGAGCCTGCCGGAAGCGTCGAGGACCGGCGCGTCGATCGCGGGTGTCTGCCCGTGCGCGAAGATCGCGGAGATCCTGTCGCCTTCGACGAGGACGTCACCGGGGTAATCGTCGACCGCCGTGACGACGCGGCCGCCCTTGATCAGGAGCCTGTTCATGGCGGCAAGGATGGCATCTTCCGGGGCGCGAGAAAAGCCGGGGACCTCTCCCGCGGCCGCGGGGCGTCGCTACCGGTAGTAGCCGTTCACGTCCACGACGACGTTGACCGCGCTCGGGGCGTTGTTCTTCGCGACGACGCGGCCCGTGCCGTCCGACGCGAGGAAGAGGTGCGCGTTGTTCGCGCGCGTGACGCCGACCCGGAAGCTGATCGTCGAGGTGGGCGGGGGAGAGGCGAGCGTCGCGGGGTAGACCACGAGGTCGCCGGCCGAGCCCGGATTCACCACCGTGATGTTCACGGATACGACGCGGGCGCCGCCGGGAATTCCGCACACGCCCGTGAGCGCGAACGTCCGCGACGCGCCGCCGGCGACGGCCGGCCCGCCGAGCGGTCCCGCGGCGTTCCGGGTGTCCACCGCGCGGCAGGGCGACAGTGCGAAGAAGCGCGATCCGGCGGGGGGCGTGAACGTGGGCGTCGGCGTGGCCGTCGGCGTAGCCGTCGGAGTCCGGGTGGGCGTCGGCGGCGGCCCTGCGGGCGTGGCGGTGGGTGTGGCGGTGGGCACCGCGCTGCGGGTCGAGGTGACCGTCGGCGTCCGGGTCGCGGTCGGTGTCCGGGTGGGCGTCCGCGACGGAGTTGCCGAAGGAGTCGGCGTGCGGGTCGGGGTGGGACTGACGGCCGTCGGCGTACGTGTGGCGGTGGACGTCGGCGTCTGCGTCCGCGTTTGCGTCGGCGTCGGAGTGGGCGTCCGGGTCGGCGTGGGTGTCGGCGTGGCGCCACCGAACGGGAACACGCAGACGCCGACGTGGCTCGAGAGCTGCGGGCCGATGTAGTTGTTTACGCTCTGCGGGTGGAAGACGAGCGTCGTCGCGCCGCAGCCGAGGAGGTGGCAGTAGCTCATGAGGGTGCCGTTCGAGGTGACGCCGTTGATGACGAGGGTGCCCGGGCACGACGTCGCGCCGCTGTAGCAGTTCGACCCCGTCTCGCTGCCGTAACACTGGTCCGGGCGCGGCGTGGGATAGCAGTGTGTGTGGGGTGACCCGAGGTTGTGCCCGATCTCGTGGCCGAGGATGAGCGTGTCTCCGGAGAGGTAGTTGATCTTGAAGAGCTGGTTGAAACTATACCCGTACGACGTGTTGCAGAGGCTCGTGAGCCACGCGATGCCCGACGCGGAGCTGGAACTGCCCTGCTTGCCGGAGAGGAGGGCCGTCAGGGCGCGCGTCACGCCGCCCTCGTTCGTCGCCCAGTAGTTCGAGAACTCGCTGAGCTTCGCGCCGTCGGCGTTGCCCGTCGAGCTCTGCGTCCACGGATCCGGAGTCGTCGAGACGCGCAGGAACGTCGTCCCGACGAGGAGGCGCAGGTCGAGGTCCCGCTCGTAGATGACGTTCACGCTCGCGACGAGCATCGCGACGTAGGTCGTCGCGTTCGTGACGTTGTCGCTCCAGTACGCCATGTACTCGTTGTCGGTGTCGAACGCCACGGTCGCGGTGTGGAGCGACGAGAGGTTCGCCGGCGTCGCCCGAGCGCGTCGCGGGCGGCCGCATGCGCGAACGAGGTCTCAGTGGAGTCCTCCTGCGCGCACGTGAAGCGCGGCTGCCCGTCGCGTCCGCCCCCCGGCGGAGAGCCGGGCGCGAGGAGGAGCCGCCCGCGCCCGTCGGCGGGATCGGGAGCGAGCTCCGTAGAGGCCGTCCTTACTTCCGGAGAGCCCTCGCACCGCGTGGGTCTCGGGATCCACGGACACCATCACGCGTCCGCCCGCGTCGTCTTCGCCCCAGAAGAAGGCGAGGCGCGAGCGCGGGACCTCGGTCTCGCCGCCCGCGTCCACCCGGATCGTCCGTGCCCCCGGCGCGTAGACCTCGTGTCGCGCGACGCGGATCGTCCGGCGCACACCCGGCGCGACGGGCCAGTCCGGGACGGAGACGGGCTCTTCCGGCGCCCGTGCGAGGAGGGCGGATGCCAGGTCGGGCTCGAACTCGATCCGCTCCCCGACGCGTTCTCCCGGGAGGTCGACGATGGGCCCCGCGAGCGCGCCGCGCAGGCCGTTGGCCCCGCGCTGGGGGGAGGCGCCCCGGGCGGCGATGCCGGCGAGGACGGCCAGCACGGCCGCCGCAAGGACACGCCCCGCCCGACCGCCCGGACCCCGCTTCATGGACACACTTTCCGTAGGGAAGTGTCAGGCTCCAACGGGAAGCGCCGGGAGGGAAGAAGAGGAGAAGAGAAGAATCTCCTGGAAGACGAGGAGGGATGGGCGGCGGCGAGCCGCGCGAGGGTCAGAGGGCGACGAGCGCGCCGTAGGTCTCCGGCCGCCGGTCGCGGAAGAACTGCCAGGTCGTGCGCACCTCGTCGATCATGTCGAGGTCCAGGTCGCGCGACGAGCAGCTCGTCCTTGTCGCTCGCTCGCCTGGGCGACGATCTTGCCGCGCGGGTCGCAGAAGTAGCTCTGGCCGTAGAACTGGCCGATGTTCCACGGCGCTTCGGTGCCGACGCGATTGATCGCGCCGACGAAGTAGCCGTTCGCGACCGCGTGCGGCCGGCTGCTCGAGCTTCCAGAGGTACTCGCGAGAGGCCCGGCGACGGTCGCCGACGGATTGAAGACGATCTCGGCACCGTTCGAGCCCGAGCGCGCGCGCGCCCTCGGGGAAGTGGCGGTCGTAGCAGATGTAGACGCCGACCCGTCGCGTAGGCGCGTCTTGAAGACCGGGTAGCCGAGGTTGCCGGGCTTGAAGTAGAACTTCTCCCAGAAGCCGGCGACGCGTGCGGAATGTGGTTCTTGCGGTACTTGCCGAGGTAGGTGCCGTCGGCGTCGATGACGGCGGCGGTGTTGTAGTAGACGCCGGTCGACTCCTCCTCGTAGATCGGGACGACGATGACCATCTCGTGCTTCTTCGCCAGCTCGCGCATGAGCTCGTCGTCGGGCCGTCGGGGATCGCCTCGGTCGCGTCGTACCACTGCGCGGCCTGCTCGGCGCAGAAGTACGGCCCGGTGAAGATCTCCTGCAGGCAGAGGATCTGCACGCCCGGCCTTGCCGGCCTCGTTCAGGAGCTTCAGGTGCAGGTCCATCGCGGCCTTCTGCACCTTCGCGAGTGACGCCCGCGGGTCCGAGACGGGGTTGTGGGTCTGGATCAGGCCGACGGTGACCTTCCTCATGCGCTCCCTGCCTCTTTCGCTCTCTTTACCTTCTAAGGGACCTTCTCTTGTCTTCTCTCCTAGAACCACCTCTCGATGACCACTTTCTGGTCCGTGTAGAACGCGATGCCGTCGCGGCCGTGCGCCTTCACGTCGCCGAAGAAGCTCTCCTTCGAGCCCGCCGAACGGGAAGAACGACATCGGCGCGGCGACGCCGACGTTCACGCCGACCATCGCGGGCGGCGCCTGCGACGCGAACGTCCGGGCGGACTTGCCGCTGCTCCGTGAAGATGGACGTCGCGTTCGCCTGCGGGTGGTCGTGGAGGAGCGCGAGCGCCGCGGGAGGTCCGGCACGTTCATGAGGGAGAGGACGGGCCCGAAGATCTCCTCGCGGCCGATCGAGGACTTCGGCGAGACCCTGTCGAAGATGGTCGCGCCGAGGAAGAAGCCGTTCTCGCGGCCCTTCACGGTGTGGCCGCGGCCGTCGAGGACGAGCTCGGCGCCTTCCGCGAGGCCCTTCTCGACGTACGAGACGACGCGCTCGCGCGCCGCCTCGCGGATGACGGGCCCCATCGTGACGCCGGGCTCGAGGCCGTCGCCGACCCGGATCGCCTTCGCGGCGGCGACGAGGCGCTCGCGCACGGCCGCGTGCTGGCTCGCGCCGCCGACGGTCACGACGATCGAGCCCGCGAGGCAGCGCTCGCCCGCGCAGCCGTAGCAGGACTCCGAGACGATGCCGATCGACTTGTCGAGGTCGGCGTCGGGCATCACGACGATGAAGTTCTTCGCGCCGCCGAGGGCCTGGACGCGCTTGCCCGCGTGGGAGGCCGTGCGGTAGACGTGCCTCGCGACGGGCGTCGAGCCGACGAACGAGACGCCCCTCACGTCCGGGTGCTCGCAGAGGCCGTTCACGACGTCGACGCCGCCGTTCACGAGGTTCACGACGCCGGGCGGCACGCACTCGGCGAGGAGCTCGTGCATGCGTTTCTGCGAGAGCGGGACGAGCTCGGAGGGCTTGACGACGAACGTGTTGCCCGGTCGCGACCGCGAAGGGGAGGAACCACAGCGGGACCATCGCGGGGAAGTTGAACGGCGCGATCGCCGCGAAGACGCCCATCGGCTGGCGGTGGACGTCGCAGTCGAGCCCGCGCGCGATGTCCTCGAGGCCGTAGCCCATCATCATCGACGGCATCCCGCACGCGACCTCGACGGCCTCGATCCCGCGGCGCACGGAGCCGCGCGACTCGTCCAGCGTCTTGCCGTGCTCGGTCGTCACGATCCGTGCGATCTCGTCGAAGTGCTCCTCGAGGCGGTTCTTGAACGCGAACATCGCGCGCGCGCGCTCGACCACGGGCGTGGCGCGCCAGGCCGGGGAACGCCGCCTTCGCGGCCGCGACGGCGGCGTCCACGTCGGCCCGCGTCCCGAGGGGCGAGCGGGCGATGACCGCGCCGGTCGCGGGGTTGTAGACGTCCACGGACGACGTCGCGCGCGAGTCGACCCACGCACCGCCGACGAAGTCGCGCAGGAGGGGAGCCGTGCCCGATGCGGAGCCGCTCGAGGCGGCGCGTTCCGCGGTGGTCGTCGTGTCAGGGGCCATGCGGCACCTCCTCTGCGGGAGCGGGCATTCTATGCCGTCGAGAGCCGATCTCAGATCGTGCGGCCTCAGAGGCCCTCCACCCACTGCGAGGAGCTCCTTCTGCACGTCGGGCGGTTCCATCCCGAGCGCCGCCGCGAGGGCGGGGAGGTCGCCCGGCGCGCCGAGGGACACGGCCCCGAGGAACTCGCGGAAGCGCGCGGCCCGCGCGGCGTCGGCGAGGCACCACCGCACGAGCATGCGCTCGCCGTCGAGGCGTCGCGGCGGGAGCCCGGGTCCGTGAGGAGGCGCGAGCCGGGCGCGAGGAGCGCGAGAGCGGCGGGATGCGGCCGACGCGTGCGCGCTCGATCCACTCGTCGGCGCTCACGCGTGGGCCGGACCGCTCGATCGCCGTCGTCGAGCCGCCGCGGTGCGAGAGTCTCGGAGACGTCGAACGTGTCGGGCAGCAGGCGCCCGTCCGGCGTCCGTGCGGCACCAGGCGAGGTCCTCGGCGATCCCCTCGTCCAGCCAGACGGGGACCCCGTCGCCGAGGGCGTTTCGCGACAGGAGATGCGTGAGCTCGTGGACGAGGAGGACGCGCGTCTCGAGGGGGTTCCGCCCGACGGAGAACGCCGCGAGGCCGGCCCCGGCGTGGCCTCGCGTTCCCGGGAGCGCGCCGCCGTCCGCTTCCGCGAACGCGCGGTAACGGACGTCGCTCGCGAAGATCGCGACGGCCTGGTCCGGGCCCGGAGCCGCCGCGACGCCGTAGCGCGTCGCGTACGCGTCCGCGAGACGGGCGGCGACGGCGTCGAGGCCCGTCAGCTCACCGCCGGCGACGTCCGTCACGAGCGCGCCACGGTCCGAGGCGGATGTCCCTCCCGAGCGGCCGCATCGCGCGCGGGCCGCGCGACCGCGCGCGGCATCGGGGGTCCGCGTCCATCACGGCCACCGATCGGTCGGCGGCCCGCGCAGGCGCGCGCCCGCCTTCACGTCCACCGTCGACGGACCGGGCGTCGCGGCGCACGGAGTCGGCGTGAGCGTGGCTTGCGGCGCGGGCCGAGGGCGAGGACGAGGAGAAGCGTCGCGGTCATCGTCTCAGCGTACGAGAGTCAGGCCCGAAGCCGAAGCGGAAAGCCCGACGTCATGGAAAAGGAGAGGAGAAAGGAGGAGAAGATAAAAAGGAGAAAAAGGCTAGAGGAAGGCAAATTTTAGGGAAAGGGGAGGTCATGTGGTTTAGGTGGATCACCAAAATCAACATTATAGACCACCTGGGAGGTCATGCGGCCGAACGCCCCGATCACCGAGGCCACCGTCCGGCCCCGCTGACGAGCCCGAGGAAGAGGGTGAGAAAAGTCACCGGATCGGATTTTCCTCTTGACAGGCCCCGGTTGTGACAGAATTCCGCCAGGTTCAACCGGGAGCATCCCGCGGTGTAGCGGGCGAAGCTCACTTGGAGAGGTTCTCATGGCTGCATGGGACCCCACGGACGGCATGCAACCCGCGCTCGCGGGCGGTGGGAGCCTGTCCGAGGCCGCGGTCCTGCGCGCCGTTCTCTCCGACGAGCTTCCGGCGAACGACGACGTCGCCTCCGAGGCCATCGGCACGACGCCGGGCGAGTGGGACTGGAACGCGCTGAACAACGTCCTCCGCCCGAAGCTCGTGAGCCTCGCGATGCGGAAGTACCGCTTCAGCCGCGAGGAAGCGGAAGACGCGGTGCAGACGGTCTACATGCGCGTCCTCGCGCGCGACCCGCGCGTGAAGGATCCGATCGGCTACGTGAAGATCGCGTTCCTCAACACCTGCCTGAACATCGCGACGTCGCGCGAGCGGCGCGTCGAGCAGATGCCCGAGGAGATGGACGTCGCGGATCCGGCGTGCGAGAAGGTCACGGCGCGCCTCGAGGCCGTGCGCATGGTCAACAAGGCGATCCGCAGCGCGGGGCCGAAGTGCAAGCGCATCGTGCGGCTCTACTTCGGCCAGGAGTACAGCCTCGCCGAGATGACGAAGGCGACGGGCTACTCGCAGAAGACCGTGTGGAAGCGCATCTGGGGCTGCCTCGACAAGATGCGGAAGGTGCTCGCGTGAGCGCGAAGCCGACCGCCGCCGCCTGCCCCGAGCACTGGCAGCTCTTCGAGCTCGTGACCGAGGGCTCGACGGAGCTGAACGCGCACGTGAAGCAGCACGTCGAGGCCGGCTGCACGGCGTGCAGCGCGAAGCTCTCCGACATCCAGACGATCGAGCGCGCGCGCGTCATGAAGGACGAGTTCGACGCGTTCTTCGACGAGCTGCCGTCCGACGACGCGCCGGTCGAGGAGCGCGAGAAGTTCCTGTCGCAGTTCAAGAGGAAGAGCCGCCCCGCCGACCGCCTCGGCCGCCTGTCGTTCGACGGCCGGCAGATCGCGGCCGAGATCGTGACGCTCGCGGGCGAGCAGGGGATCGAGGCGGCGAAGGCGCGCCTCGCCGCGATCGAGGGCGACCCGGCCCGCGGCTACGCCCTGCTGTACGCGGCGCAGCTCGCGATGCCGAAGGTCTCGAGCGACCCGGCGATGTACGTCGAGCTCGCGAAGGCGATCGCCTCCGCGTCGCGCAGCCTCCCGTTCCTGAAGGACAAGGGCCCCGCGCAGCCGGTCTGCCGCGAGCAGGTCATGGGCGAGGCGCAGCTTCTGGAGTCGAACGCGCTGAACTACCTCGGCAAGTGCGCCGAGGCGCGCACAGTCGCACAGACTGCGCGCGTCAGCTTCGTCGAGGCGGGCGAGGATAGTTTCGCGCTGGCCCTCGTGGACTACTTCGAAGGCTCGGCGGCGAGCTTCGAAGGCGACTGGACGCGCCGCGTGGAAGCTCCTCCGGCAGGCGCTCGGGGAGTTCCAGCTCTACGGGCAGGAGAACTGGGCGGGACGCACAGAGGCTGCGCTGGGGACTCTTCTGCTGAACAAGAACCGCAACGAGTCGGCCCTTCACTTCTTCGAAGGTGCGCTGCTCCATCTCCACCCCTCCCTCGACGAGGCGGCTTACGCGCACACCCTCATGAACAGGGCTGGTTCGCTTCTCCTCGTCGGGCGCCTCGCTGCGGCTAAGGCGACATACGCAAAGGCCCTGGGATTCGCGCGGCGCCTCAACCTCAGGACGGCGGTGCTCAACGTTCGGTACGGCCTAGCCTCGATCGAACTGAAGCAGGGCCAGGTTCTTCGTGCGCTGAACTCTTTCCGGAAGGTCTCAGAGAAGCGCGAGCGAGCAGGGCCACGAACAGGGAGTGCTCGTCTCCGAGCTTCGAATTGCGGAGTGCCTCGGGCGGCTCGGACACCAGGAAGAAATGCTCACGCGTGTTCGTAGCCCTTCGTCGCGATCCCTCGAGGGTCTCTCGGTTGCCTTCGACCCGCCCGGTGAGCGAGCTCTTCGCCCAGGCCGACGAAGCACGACCTGTCCAGCGAGTTGGTCGCCCACGTCGTCGATTATTTCGAGGCGCGCGATCGCGGCGTTCAGACTGAGTACAGGCCGTTCAAGCTGGTGGCGAACGGCATCTGATCTTTCTCTAGACAACGTTCATTAGTCAGGGGGCGGGGTGCCATGAATCGGGTGCCTCAAAAGAATCTTTTCGAGAGGGGGGTCAAAGGTGTGCCCCCGTCTGTCCGTATATATAGCCCACGGTTAGAGGAACCTAGTTTCGACCAATTGTTGTCCGCCCGAAGGGGTCGGGCGGCGTAGGAGGACGGAAATGCACTTCATGCTCGATCTCTTCTTCAGCTGGGTTGGCTTCAGGGCCGACGACAGCGGCTGTGACATCGGCACTAGTGCGCCGATCGGCGGCTGTAACATGCGGCACGAGCGCTCCTATCGGCGGCTGAGTACCTAACCCACTTTCGCCTATTTTGTCCGGCTGACCCGGCCTAGTGACGGGTGTTTTCGCGCGTCTATACGCGCGTTTTGGTGTCTTTATGGCGTCTCACTCCGCGTACTGCGCGAGGCCGTTCCCGAACGACCAGTTCTCCTTTGGAACTTCCACGAGGTTCACGAAGACGTCCTCCTTCCTCAATCCGGGGTTCTTCGCGAGGTTTTCCGCGATCCGCGCGTAGAAGGCCTTCTTCAGCTCGAGGCTCCGGCCCTGATTCAGCGTGACCTGGATGAAGACGACGCCGTCGGTGCGTTGGATGCCGAGGTAGCCGGGGTCGTAGATCAGGCCGTCGGCGGAGTGCTCCGTGATGACCTGGAAGCGATCGCCGGCCGGCACGTTGATCGTCGCGAGCATGGCCTCGTACACGCCGTCGGCGACGGCCTTTCGGTATGCCGGGGACGTGCCTTCACGGAGGGAGATGCGGACGAAGGGCATGGGGAACTCCTTTCGCTCGAGACGTTAGCGCTCGCCGCCCGTGGCGCGCTGCTATTCTCCGCGCGTGGACTCGTCGACCCGGTCCTGCCCGAGACGCTGATCCTGAAGACGGAGCCGGGCCTGTCTCCCGAGGATCGGGAGCTGAAGTTCGAGCTGGATTTTCTTCTCGGCCTGACCACCCAGGCGCGGTTCGAGATGATGTTCGAGCGGTCCCGCCAGATGGCGGAGGCGCTGGAGAAGAATGGAAATCGAGCGCCTGCTTCGATCCTTAAACGAACGTAGCGTCCGCTACGTCGTGATCGGCTCGGCGGCCTTCCCGGTGCACGGGTACGCCCGGGCGACGCTCGACGTGGACTTCCTCATCGACGCCGAGCGCGGCAACGCGGAGGGCTTCCGCGCCGCGCTCGCGGAATTCGGCTACGACGTCTCCGACCTGACCGCCGACGACCTGCTCACGCAGAAGGTCCTCCTCCGGCAGTTCCGGCTCCAGACCGACGTCCACCCGTACGCCGCGGGCGTGACGTTCGCCGGGGTCTGGGACCGGCGGGTCGCGTCCGCGATCGGAGAGACGCCCGCGCCCTTCGCGTCGCTCGACGACCTCATCGCGATGAAGGCGGCGGCTGGCCGCCCGAAGGACGTCGAGGACCTGCGCGTCCTTCGGGAGCTGAAGGCGCGGAAGGGCTCCTGAGCCTCAGCCTTCGACGAGCCGATGGCCCGCGAGCGTGAGCGCCGCGATCGCCTGCTTCTCGTGGATCCTCTTGACGAGGACGTAGTCCGTGTCGAACGTCGAGAGCGTGAAGAGACTGATCGCCGCGTCCGCGAGCGGCCTGGCGACGGACGCGAGGACGCCGATCGCGTCGAGCGGAAACGGGCCGCGGAGCTTCAGGAGGGCCCAGCCGCGGTCGACCTGGAGGTCGATGCCGTCGAGGTCGGCCGGGAGGCGGCGCTCCTCGCACACGATCGAGAGCTCGTCGGCCGTCCTCGTGACGGACGTGAAGGCCCGGCCGGCCCAGGCGGGCAGGGCAGCCGACGCCGGCAGGCGGCAGATGGCGTAGGTCCCGGGGACCACGGAGAACTTGAGGCCGCTCATCCCGGGGAAATGGTAGGGCCGCGGGGCGCCGGGCGCATCCCCGGCCGGGGCGCCTCAGGTCCCGGACCCGGCGTCCTCCGGGCGGGTCCCCATGTGGTGCTTGATGATCTCGCCCTGCGCGATGTAGATCGTCTCCTCGCCGATGTTCGTCGCGAGGTCGCCGACGCGCTCGAGATTCTTCGAGACGCCGATGATCTCGAGGCAGGCCGTGATGAGAGAGGGGTTCTCGGCCATGTACGTGAGGAGCTCGCGGATGATCGACTTGTTCTTCTCGTCGAGGATGTCGTCCCTCTTGCAGACGGCGAGCGCGAGGGCCGCGTCGCGGCGCACGAACGCGTCGAGCGAGTCCTGGAGCATCCCGCGCGCGATCTCGGCCATGTAGGGAATGTCGACCCAGGGCTTGAAGGGCCGGAACCGCGACATCCGCTCGGCGGCCTCGGCGATGTTCACGGCGTGGTCCCCGATCCGCTCGAGGTCCGTGTTGATCTTGAGCGCCGAGACGAGGAGCCTGAGGTCGCCCGCGACGGGCTGCTGCGTCGCGAGGAGGTCGATCGCGTCCTCGTCGATCCGGATCTCCATCTGGTCGATCGCCTTGTCGCCCGTCGATGACGGCGCGCGCCCGCTCCGCGTCCCCGGCGACGAGCGCCTCGATCGCCGACGCGATCTGGCTCTCGGCCCGCGCGCCCATCGCGATGAGCTGCCGGCGCAGCGTCTCCAGGCGTTCGGAAAAGTGTTCCTTCATGTCGGCTCCTCGATCTTCGCGGCGGGGACGTCGTGCGGCGTCCCCGCGGGAAGCGAAACGGTGAAACGGCTGCCCTTGCCGGGCTCGGACTCCACGCGGATCGACCCGCCGTGGAGGATCAGGAGGTGCTTGACGATCGCGAGGCCGAGCCCCGTCCCGGGGACCGACTTCGCGCGCGAGGGGTCCACGCGGTAGAAGCGCTGGAAGATCCGCGCCTGCTCGGAGCGCGGGATGCCGATCCCGCGGTCCACGACGTGGATGACGCAGCTCGTGAGGCCGTCGCGCACCTCGGTGCCCGCCTCGGCGAGGACGTCGACGCGCCCGCCGGGTGGCGAGAACTTCACCGCGTTGTCCACGAGGTTCCGGAACACCTGGGCGAGGCGGCGGCGGTCGCCCCCCACGGCCAGCCCGTCCGGCACCTCGACGACGACGGCGACGCCGCGCGCGTCGGCGGAGGCCTGGAGATCGCGGACGACCGACGTCAGGAGAGACTTCATCGAGATCCGCTCCGGCTGGAGGGTCACGGCGCCCGACTCGATCTGCGAGAGGTCCGTCAGGTCCGAGACGAGCGCCTCCATCTCGGAGGACTGGCGCTCGAGGATGCCGAGCAGCCGGGCCAGGTCGCTCGGGAGCTCGTCCTCGCCGGCGAGCGTCTCGACGGCGGCGCGGATGGCGGCGATCGGCGTGCGGAGCTCGTGCGAGACGTCGGACACGAACCGGCGCCGCATCGTCTCCATGTGCTCGCGCTCGGTGACGTCGCGGACGACGCCGATCGCGGCGGGCTCGCCGGGGGAGCCGCGGTGCGGTACCGAGCGGACGGTGATCTCGAGGACCTGCTCGGGCGTGAGCTCGCCCCCGAAGCGCAGCACCGCCGAGGAAGGCGCGGCGTCGGGGGAGCCGGCGGCGACCCCCGCCTCGAAGAGGCGAAGCGCGTCCGGGTGCCGGACGAGGTCGACGAGGGCGGCGCGGGGGGCGCCCGCGGGGACGCGGAAGAGCGCGAGCGCGCCCGGGTTCGCGTCGAGGAGCGCGAGCGAGCGGTCCACGACGAGGAGGCCGACGGGGACCTGCTCGAAGACCGTGCGCGCGAGGAGCCGCGCCTTCTCGCTGCCCTCGCGCTCGGCGGAGACGAGGCGCGCGAAGCGCGCGAGCGCGAGGAAGACCTCCTGCGTCTCCTCCGAGCCGCCGGCGGGCGGCTCGGGGTGGCGCCCGGCGGCCGCGTCGGCGACGCCCGCGCGGACGCGCTCGAGGTCGCGCGCGTGGCGCTGCCGGATGAAGGCCACGACGATCGCCACCATGAAGCCGGTGAAGAACGAGATCTGGAAGAGCGTCCGGCGAAACGGCTCCTCGAGCGCGTCGAGGTCGTTCTGGCTGATCGCGAGGCGGACGTATCCGAGCGGGGCCGCCTCGTCGCCGACCCGCCGGGCGACGTAGACGAACGGCTGGAGGACCGTCGCGGACTCCCGGGCGCCGAACCCGACGAGGCCGTGCCGGGCCGCGAGGACCTCGGGGCGCGCCCCGTGGTTCTCGACGCGGTCGATCCGGTCCGGCGGCACCTCGCTGTCGGCGATCACGGTCCCGTCGCCCTCGATGAGGGTGAGCCGCGCCCCCGCCTGGCGCGCCGCGAGGCCCACGCGCTCGGGCGAGGTGGAGCGCGCCTTCAGGTCGGCCTCGAACTCGGGCGCGAGGCGCTCGAGCCTGAGAACGAGGTCCCGGCGGCCGCGCTCGCGGACGGCGTCGTCGAGGACGCGCCCGAGGACGAACGCGAAGACGGCGCCGAGGACGAGGCCGGCGAGGGCGGGCAGGGCGGCGCGGCGGAGGAAGCGGTTCATTTCGCGAACTTGTATCCGACGCCCACGACGGTCTCGATCACGTCCTCGCCGACCTTCCTGCGCAGCGAGCGGATGTGGACGTCCACCGTCCGCGTCTCGATGTCGGCCGCGTAGTCCCAGAGGCGCGAGAGGATGGTCTCGCGCGAGACCACGCGGCCGCCGCTCCGGATCAGGAGCCAGAGGAGGTCGAATTCCTTCTTCGTCAGGTGGATCGGTGCCCCGTCCACGTGCACGGAGTGTCGGGCGCGGTCGACCCTCAGGCGCCCGTCCTCGTAGACGTCGTCGGGAGACTCGGGCGAGGCCGATCGCCGCAGGTGCGCCGCGATTCGAGCCATGAGCTCCTTCATCGAGAAGGGCTTCGTGACGTAGTCGTCCGCGCCGAGCTCGAAGCCGAGGAGCTTGTCGCGCTCCTCGGCCCGCGCCGTGAGCATCAGGATCGGGATCCGCCGCGTCTCCTCGTGCTTCTTGAGCTCGCGGCAGATCGTCAGGCCGTCCACGTCCGGGAGGTTGAGGTCGAGGACGACGAGGTCCGGCGGGCGCACGAGCAGCTCGTCCATCGCGACGAGTCCGCCGGCGTAACGCTCGACGTCGTAACGCCCGTCTTTCTTCAGGTTGTAGACGAGCGTGAACGCGAGATCCTCGTCGTCCTCGACGACCGCGATCCGGTGCCGCGTCGGCCCGGACGCAGGCGAGGCGGCCGCGTCGCGGGCGGGGGCGGTGCGGGAAGGGCGGCCGGTCATCCGAACCGCCCCGTGATGTAGTCCTCCGTCGTCTTCTGTCGCGGCTTCGTGAAGATCGTCTCGGTCTTGTCGAACTCGATCAGCTTTCCCAGCATGAAGAAGGCCGTTTCGTCCGAGACGCGCGCGGCCTGCTGCATGTTGTGCGTCACGACGACGATCGTATAGCGCTCCTTGAGGTCGAACATGAGCTCCTCGACCTTCGCGGTCGCGATGGGGTCGAGCGCCGAGCAGGGCTCGTCCATCAGCAGGACCTCCGGCTCGACGGCGAGGGCCCGCGCGATGCAGAGGCGCTGCTGCTGCCCGCCCGAGAGGCCGAGCGCCGACGTCTTGAGCCGGTCCTTCACCTCGTCCCAGAGCGCGGCGCGCACGAGCGCCGACTCGACGCGCTCGGTCAGCTCGGTGCCGCTCAGCGCGCTGTTGATCCTCAGGCCGTAGGCGACGTTGTCGTAGATCGACTTCGGGAACGGGTTCGACTTCTGGAAGACCATGCCGACGCGCCGCCTGAGGTCGACGACGTCGACGTCCGGGCCGTAGACGTCCCGCCCGTCGAGGAGGACGTCCCCGTCCACGCGGGTGTCCGGGATGATGTCGTTCATCCGGTTCAGGCACCTCAGGAACGTCGACTTGCCGCAGCCGGAGGGGCCGATGAACGCCGTCACGGTCTTCTCGCGGATCGGGATCGAGATGTCGTGGAGCGCCTGGACGCGGCCGTAGAAGAAGTTCAGGTTCCGCGCCTCCATCCGGACCGGGAAGGGAGAGTCCGCGGCGGGCCGGGGGCCGGCGGCCGTGGACGGCTTCGGGAGGGTGTCGGCGGCACTTTCGGTCACGGCGGTCTCCATCATGTGCGGTGCATCCTCTCGAGGCGCCTCGTGACGAGGCGGGCGAGAACCGAGAACAGGAAGATGAGGGAAACGAGGACGAGCGCTCCCGCCCACGCCTGCCGGTGCCAGTCGTCGTAGGGGGAGATCGCGTACGTGTAGACCTGTACGGTCAGGGACGCGATCGGCTGGGTGAGGGTCGTCGACCAGAAGCGGTTCGAGAAGGACGTGAAGAGAAGCGGCGCCGTCTCGCCCGCGATGCGCGCGAGGGAGACGAGGATCCCGGTCATGATCCCCGGCAGCGCGGCCGGGAGCACGACGGTGAAGGCGGCACGCGACCGGGACGCGCCGAGGGCGAGCGCGCCCTCGCGGAGGGTGGGGGGCACGAGGTTCAGGAGCTCCTCGGTCGTGCGCGTGATGATCGGAATCATCATGAACCCGAGGGCGACGCCTCCCGAGAGCGCGCTGAAGTGCTTCACCGGGAGGACGACGAGCGCGTACGCGAAGATCCCGATGACGATGGACGGGATCCCGTTCAGGACGTCCGCCGTGAAGCGGACGGCCGTCGCGAGCCTCGTCTTCGGGTACTCGGACAGGTAGATGCCCGAGACGAGGCCGACGGGGACCGCGAGGAGCGAGGCGAGCCCGATGAGGATCAGCGTCCCGACGATCGCGTTCGCCATGCCGCCGCCCGTCTCGCCGACGGGCTTCGGCATCTTCGTGAAGAAGTCCCAGTTCAGCGCCGAGAAGCCCTGCTTGAGGACGTAGAAGAAGACGAAGAAGAGCGGAACGAGGGCGAGCAGCACGGACGCGCCGCAGAGCCCGACGACGAGGCCGGAGACGAGCTTGCGGCGGAGCGTGCGACTCATCGCCCTCGCCTTCACGCGGCCTCGCGGGCGGGCGCGGGGGCCGCCTGCGGGGCCTGCGCCTTGATCTCGCGGTTGACGTTCCAGATCAGGAAGCGCGACGCCGCGTTGATGAGGAGCGTGATCGCGAAGAGGACGAGACCGATCTCGATGAGCGCCGACGTGTAGAGGTTGTCCGCGGCCTCGGTGAACTCGTTCGCGATGACCGCGGCCATCGTGTATTGCGGCGCGAAGAGGGATGCCGTGATGGTCGGGCTGTTCCCGATGACCATGGTGACGGCCATCGTCTCGCCGATCGCGCGGCCGAGGCCGAGGATGACGGCTCCGAGGATCCCGGTCCTCCCGTACCGCATGGCGACCTGGATCGCCTCCCAGCGCGTCGCGCCGAGCGCGTAGGCGGCCTCGCGCTGCGTCGCCGGCACGGCCTTGAGGACCTCGCGCGCGACCGAGGACGTGAACGGGATGATCATGACGGCGAGGATCAGGGCGGCCGAGAGCATTCCGACGCCGAGCGGCGGGCCGGTGAAGAGCGGGAGGCTCCGCGCCCAGGCGGGGGTCAGCAGCTCGAGCTTTCGGACGAGCGGGACGAGGACGAAGACGCCCCAGAGCCCGTAGACGATCGAGGGAATCGCGGCGAGCAGCTCGGTCAGGAACGCGAGCGGCGTCCTCAGGAAGCGCGGCGCGAGCTCCGAGAGGAAGATCGCGATCCCGAGGGCCACCGGCGTCGAGATCAGGAGGGCGAGGAACGAGGAATAGAGCGTGCCCCAGATGAAGGGAAGCGCGCCGAAGTCCCCGGAGACGGGATCCCAGGTCTTCGTCTTCCAGAACGAGAAGCCGAACTTCGCGATCGACAGGCGCGACTCCCGCCAGAGAACGAACGCGATGCCCGCGACGAGGAGGACGACGAGCGCCGCGAAGAAGCCCGTCCCCGCGCGGAAACCGAGATCGTCGCCTCTCCGCCGCGGGGCCGGGCTCTTCGACATCGCGCTCTCCTAGAGCTTGATCTTCCCGAGCGCCTTCATCTCGAGGTCGACGACTTCCTTCGGGAGCGGCGCGTAGCCGAGGTCGGCGCAGTACTTCTGCCCGTCGCGTGAGCGCCCACTTGAAGAAGTCGACCATGATCTTCGCGCGCGCCTTGTCCTTCGGGTTCTCGTAGAAGAGCATCCAGGTGAAGGACGAGATCGGGTAGGCGTCCGCGCCGGGCGCGTTCGTGATCGACACGCGGAAGTCCGGGGGCATCGCCTTCGCGGCGCCGGCGGCCGCATCGCGTGGTGGTCTCGAGCGAGGCGCGCAGGAACTTCCCGTCGTGGTTCTGGACGTCGCCGAAGCTGATCTTGTTCTGGAGCGCGTAGATGAGCTCGACGTAGCCGATCGCGCCGGGCGTCTGCTTCACGAGGCCGGCGACGCCTTCGTTCCCCTTGCCGCCGACGCCCACGGGCCAGTTCACCGACGTGGCGACGCCGACCTTCTTCTTGAACTCCGGAGAGACCTTCGAGAGGTAGTCGCAGAAGATGTAGTTCGTCCCCGAGCCGTCGGAGCGGTGGACCGCCGCGATCTCCGTCGCCGGCAGGCTCACGCCGGGATTGAGCTTCACGATGGCCGGGTCGTTCCATTTCGTGATCCTGCCGAGGTAGATCTCGGCGAGGACGGGACCCGTGAACTTGAGGCTCGCGGTGACGCCCGGGATGTTGTACGAGGGGACGACGGCGCCGAGGACGGTCGGGAAGTGGAGGACCGCGCCCGGTGCCGAGGCGAGCTGCTCGTTCGTCATCGGCCCGTCGGACGCGCCGAAGAAGACCGTCTCGTTCGACAGCTGCTTGATGCCGCCGCCCGAGCCGATCGACTGGTAGTTGATCTCGATGTCCGGGTGCAGCTTGTGGTACTCGTCGAACCACTTCGAGTAGATCGGGAAGGGGAACGTGGCCCCCGCGCCGTTGATCTGGACCTTCTGGGCGGCCGCGGGAGCGGCGGCGAGGAAGGCTCCGAGGAGAGCGGGGAGGAGGGACCGAAGATTTTCCTTGAAGGTGGTCTTCATGACTGCTTTCGTCTCCTGGAGTCGCGGCGGGTCAGCCGCCTCCTTCGTGGGCCTCACGATGTGAGATGCGGATGAAGTTCGCGTGAAGCTCGCCCGCAACTCGTTCATTCGAAGGAATTTCTTTTTCTTCTTCTCTTCGTCTTCCTCGTCAGAAGTTGAAGAGGGTGTGGAGGGCGTAGAACTTGTTGTCGGGCTTGGCGGGAGTGTAGTTGTCGAAGACTTCCTGCGTGTAGTCCGCCATGAGGGCGGACACGACGCCGTGGCCGAAGTTGAACCAGTAGGCGACGCCGACGATCGTCCGCTTCTGCTTCTGGTCGGTGTTCTGGTTCGGCTTGAGCTCGTCGTAGCGGATCAGGCCCTCGAGGCCGAACGGCGTGCGCGGGGTGACCCAGATCGACCAGTCCTTCGGCTTGACCTCGGCGGAGCCGGGCGAAGCCTGGTTCGTCGCCTCGATGTACGTGAAGCCGAAGTTGACGTACGGGTGCTCGAACGTCGTGTCGACGAGCCAGCGGTCGCGCTTCTGGTCCTTCGCAACGTGGTCGGTGTTCCAGTAGCCCGTGATCCTCCAGCCCTTCGCGACGGCGATCCCGGGCAGCGGCCGGAGCGACGCCGCGGATCTGGAAGCCCTTCTGGTCGTTCGCCTCGGCCTTGTTGTAGCCCTCGCCGTTGTAGAAGCCGACGTGGACGTCGCCGAAGTTGTTCGGGAAGTTGACGTGTCCGGAGAGACCGAGGTCGGACGACGTCAGGAAGCCGTCGCGGTCGACCATGGTCGGGACTCTGGAAGCGGTACCGGTAGATGCCCTCGGCGTAGTCGATGTACGGCGTCTGCTGGAGGCCGAGGCGGACCCACGAGCCCTTCGGCAGCCAGTCGTCCATGTTGAGCTGCGCGAAGGCGTACTTGACCCTCACCGCGTAGCTGCCGGAGAGCGTGCCGGTCGCGTCGGTCACGCGCACGAGATCGGTCGTGATGCGGTACGAGAGCAGGTGGTGGAGCTGGCCCGTGAAGTTGAGGTACGCGCGCGAGACGTTGAACGCGTTCGGGTTGTATTCGGAGCCGTCGGCGTTCTTCGCGGTGGGGGAGTCCGTGTACGTGTAGTCCGCGAACAGCGTGAACCCGACCTTGAGGGACGGCTTGTCGTCCGGCGGAACGTAGCCCGCGGCGGGCGTGACCTGGGAAAGGGCGGCTGGCGAGAGGGCGGCCATGAGGGCCCCGATCGCGATCGCGAGACCGGGGCGCCGGGCGCCGATCGGGCGTTTCGGCATGAAGAGTCCTCCTTTACGGCGCGGACTCTCCGGGAGCGCGATCAAAGGCGCGCGTGCGCCGTGTAAATCCTCTGTGAAGCGGGCAGACGCCCGGGCCCGATGGCCCACCCGGAAAGTGGACCCGCTGCTTCATCGAATCTTCGACGCCGCTTTACATTGACTTCGAGAGGGCGCGCCGTTAGGTTCTCCCCAACTCAATCGGCGACTCGGTGTCCGTCTCATTCGCAGGGGCTTCTTCTCTTCATCTTTTTCTTCTCGGCTAGGAGGATTCGAATGGCGCACTCACCGCGAAGCGTTCTCCGTGTGCTCGGCGTTGCGCTCTCCCTGGGGATGGCGGGCGCCGCGTTCGCCCAGTCACAGGCCACGACGGGCGTGATCGAAGGGATCGTGTCCGACAGCGGGGGCGCGCCGCTGCCGGGCGCGACGGTCGCGATCCGGAACACGGCCACGAACTACGAGAAGACGACCGTCACCGGAACGGACGGCCGCTTCCGGGGGCTCGCGCTCCCGCTCGGGCCCGTACCGCGTCACGGCGCAGCCTGCAGGGCTTCACGACGCTCGTGCGCGAGGGCCTCGACCTCGGCGTCGGCCAGACGATCAACCTCACGCTCACGCTGGCGCTCTCCCAGAAGGCCGAGGCGATCACGGTGACGGGCGCCGCGCCCGTCGTCGAGACGACGCGCACCGAGGGCGCCGTCCAGATCGACAACGCGTCGATCCAGGGCCTGCCCGAACAACGGCCGCAACTTCCTCGACTTCTCGAAGCTGACGCCCGGCGTCACGATCGTCCAGGGCCCCGACGGCGACGAGCTCACCGTGAACGGCCAGAAGGGCATCCAGAACAACGTCTCCGTGGACGGCACCGACTTCAACAACCCGTTCTTCGGCGAGCAGCGCGGCGGCCAGCGGCCCGCCGTTCACGTTCAACCTCGACGCGGTCAAGGAGGTCGTCGTCGTCGTCGGACGGGGCGAACGCCGAGTTCGGGCGCGCGTCGGCGGGCTTCGTCAACGTCGTGACGAAGTCGGGCACGAACGAGCTCCACGGCACCGTCCACGGCTTCTACAAGAACGACAGCCTCGTCGTCGGCGCCCGTGAAGGCGGACGGCTCGTCGGCCGACAAGTTCGACTCGAGCCAGCTCCAGACCGGCTTCACGCTCGGCGGGCCGTTCGTGAAGGACAAGCTCTTCTTCTTCACGGCGTTCGACTACCAGCGCGGCCGCTCGACGAAGCAGACGGACCCGAACCGCATCGACCCGGCGCTCGTCGACGTACTTCGCGTCGCGTCGGGGCTCCCGGCGAGAACGGCCCGATCGACCGCACGAACGACGCCCGCGTCTTCCTCGGGAAGATCGACTGGGCCGTCAACGAGAAGCACCTCGCGACGGTCCGGTACAACTACACGTGGTCCGAGCAGAAGAACGGGACGTTCGACGTCGACCCGTGGGCCACGAGCTCGAACGCGATCGAGGACGACCACTCGAACGCCGTGAGCGGCGCGCTCCATCTCGACGCTCACGAACTCGATCCTGAACGAGTTCCGGTTCCAGTGGGCCCGCGAGGACCGGCCGCGCCCGTACGACGGCCCGAACAGGTCCCCGGCGGCGGCCGGCCGCTTCCCGGACACGGGCGTCGACTTCGCGGAGCGGCTACCGGTTCGGCGAGCCGTTCTTCATCCCGGTCGACTACTACGACACGCGCCTGCAGTTCAACGACAACGTCACGTTCCTCACGGGCAACCACACGATCAAGGCGCGGCGTCGAGTACAACCGGACGAACGCCACGCAGACGTTCCGCGGGCTTCGGGAACGGCCGCGATCATCTTCGGCTCGGTCAACGGCTTCCTGAACTTCACGAAGAACAGCAGCTACGTCGAGTGCTCGGACGGCACGTCGAACACGACCGGGAACTGCCCGGCGGGGACCTCGATCACGGGTCCCGTCGTCCTCTACCTCCAGCACGTGCCGGGAGCGCGGCCTCACGATCGACCAGGCCGGCACGCAGAGCATCGTCCAGGAGGAGCCGGCCGTCTTCATCCAGGACAAGTGGCAGCCGCTCCCGAACCTGACGATCAGCTTCGGCCTGCGCTGGGAGGCGCAGATCGAGCCCGACCCGATCACCCCGCCCGACCAGGTCTTCTTCGCGGGCTTCATCGGGAAGACGTCGATACGGGCAGGAGTTCCCGTCCGACGGGACGATCCCGTCCGACAAGAGCATGTGGCAGCCGCGCTTCGGGATCACGTGGGACCCGACGAACGACGGCAAGACCGTCGTCCGCGCGAACGGCGGCATCTTCGCCGCGCGCGTCCCGGGCCTGAACCTCGCGTCGACCCGTTCGACGAACGGCAGCCTCGGCTACGACGTCTACCGGGACAGCTCCCTGACGAACATCCTCGGGCCGGTCCCGGCCTACCCGAACATCATCCCGCTGTCCCAGCTCCCGTCGACGCCGTTCCAGCCCGGCGTCTACGTCTTCGAGCAAGGACTTCAAGAACCCGCGGACGTACTCGGCGCAGCGTCGCGATCGAGCGCGAGGTCGTGAAGGACGTCGCCGTCTCGCTCAAGTACAACTACGCGCACACGGTGAACATCGACGCGCTTCATCAACCGCAACGACCCGCTGCTCGGGTCGGCCGGGCCGTGGTCGACGGGCCTCGCCCGGCGGGCGAACGGCGTCGGGACGCTCACGGTCGTCGAGTCGTCGGCGCACAGCGTCTACAACGGCATCACGCTCGGCGTCGTCAAGCGCTACACGAACAACACTCGAGTTCCAGGGCTTCTACACGCTCTCGTGGGACAAGTCCGACGACGACAACGAGCGCGACCCCTTCACGTTCCGGTACGCGAAGGTCACCGACCTCGACGCCGAATACGGCTACTCGGACCGCGACCAGCGCCACCGCGTGAACGCGTACGTCCTCTGGACGGGTCGCCGGCCGAGGTCAACGTCAACGCGAGCTGGCAGTACCGCTCGGCGCAGCCGCAGTCCATCACGGCGACGGGGGCCGTCGCGAACACGCCGCAGGACCGGATCAACCCGGACGGCACGCGTCACGCAGCGCAACCTCGGCCGCAAGGACAACCAGTACAACTCGTTCAACATCCGCGATCTCGCGCGCCTTCCCGGTCGGGGCCATCTCGATCGAGCCGATCGTCGAGGTCTTCAACCTCTTCAACAGCAAGAACCTCAAGAAGCCCGAGTCGACGCGCGCTGCTCTTCAACTTCGACGGCACGGTGCAGAGCGGCCTCGGCGACCCGCGGCAGGTGCAGTTCGGACTCCGCGTCGTCTGGTG
Organism: uncultured Acidobacteriota bacterium; assembly: GCA_963776915.1. GTDB lineage: Bacteria > Acidobacteriota > Thermoanaerobaculia > UBA5066 > UBA5066 > Fen-183. Next base: position 504,667 of record CAVZPE010000004.1, read on the forward strand.
ACCCCTGACCGTCGGCGGGGGCGCGGGTCGGCCGCGCCCCGCCGGCGACCTTCTCAGGCCGCGGCGGTTGCGCGGCGGGAGGGCAGGAGGAGCGTCCCGGGGCCGAGCCGCGCGCGGTGGCCGTTCCAGTCGACTTCCTTCGACACGTACGGGACGGCCTGCGTCGCGAGCTGGAGGACGTCCTTGACGGGCACGAGGAGGAGCTGCCACGCCGGGTGGTCGGCGCGCGTCGCCCGCGCGAGGGCGAGCGCCCTGCGCGAGACGGAGGAGGAGGAGGGACGCCTGCGAGGAGAGCCGCGGGGGGGAGGGCTCGCGGGGCGAGGAGGGCGGCGCGCCGCGCAGGCGAGGAGTGCGATCGGGAACGGGTTCAGGAGCAGCTCGCCCGTGTAGGTGAGCTTCGAGAACGCGAAGCGGATCTTGCCCCAGCGCGCCTGGCGCGCGAGGGCGCGCCGGAGCGGGCGGTGCGTCGTGACGTTGCGGACGACGACCGGGCTGAGCACGAGCCGGAAGCCCGCGGCCTCGACGGCGCAGCCGATCGCCTGGTCCTCGGCGAGGACGTCGACGAAGGCCGCGAAGCCGCCGATCGCCTCGAGGGCCCGGCGGGAGAGCGCCATCGACTTGCCGACGACGCACGGGACGCCTCCGCACGCCGCGAGGACGGCGCCCGGGAGGACGAACGTGAGGAGATGCAGGCTCTCGATGACGGCGCCGAACGTGCGGGCCCGCGCGCCCGTGAAGAGGCTCGAGACGCACCCGACGTCCGGGTCGTCGAACGCCGCCACGATCCGGGCGACGTCCGCGGGCCGCACGCGCACGTTCGAGTCCGAGACGAAGAGGATCTCGCCGCGCGCCTCGCGCGAGGCGGCGACGAGGCGGTCGACCTTCGGGTTCGCGAGGGCGAGCCCGGTCCCGCCGCCCGACGACGAGGCGGAACGCGGTCCCCGGGAACCGCCGGATCACGCGCCTGGCGACGGCGACGGCGGGGTCGTCCGCGCGCGCGGCCGAGAGGATGACCTCGTACGTCACGCCCTCGAGCGCGGCGAAGGACGCGAGGTTCTCCTCGAGGCCGTCGTCAAGCCCGGAGAGGGGCTTGAGGATGGAGACGCGGGGCGTCCCCGTGGAAGCGGCCGGCCGGGAAACGCTCGCGGCCCGCTCGCGCGGGCCCGGCGCGAAAGGGCGCTTTCTCCGGAGGAAACGCAGGACGATGCCGGTCTGGAGCGTCGTCACGAGGCCGCCGGCGGCGGCGAGGGCGAGGAGGGCGAGCGTGAGCGTCATGCGGGCCTCACGCGGTCGCCGGCTCGACGAAGCCGGGGATGACGGTGCAGGGCACGTGGGGCTGCGTCTCGCTCGGCGTGCGCGGGCCGCGACGGGCACGGGCGCGAGGAGGCGCGTCACGCCGAGGCCGAGGCCCGAGCGCAGCGTCGCGACGACGGCCTCGGGCGTCTTCTCGCACTCCATGAGCGTCTTCCACGCGCAGAGGTGCGGCCGGTCGTGGAAGTCGCTGTTCCCGAGATACGGCAGGCGCGCGCGGGAGACCTGCGGGAAGAGGTCCCAGCGGCAGGCGAGCTCCCAGAGGTCGACGAGCTCGGCGACCTCGTTGCGGCGGTTCCAGAGGTAGAACGTGTTCGCGAACCAGTCCGACTGCTCGTTCGGGTGGCAGGCGACCGTGACGGCGCCCGCTTCGCGCGCCCGCGTGAGCATGTCCTCGACGGGCCCGTCCGCGGAGACGAACCGGTCGAGGTTCAGGGCGAGGGCGTGCGCGGAGCGCCTGCCGGTGAGGGCGTTGCGCGTCAGCTCGACGCCGGGGAGGACGACCATCCGGTACGCGTCCCAGGCCCGTCTTCGTCTCGCGCTCGAGCTCCGCGCGATACGCGTCCCAGTTGTCCTTCGTGATCGAGAGCCTGCAGGAATGGGCGATCCTTCCGAGAAGGGAGTCCTCGTTGACGACGTGGTCCGTGATCGCGATGACGTCGTGGCCGGCGCGCCCGAAGAGGTCGACGATCTCCGGGATGGGGAGGCGCCCGTCCGACCAGGTCGAGTGGATGTGGAAGTCGGCCAGGAGCATGAGGAGCCCTCCTGCCCGGGGAAGATGGGCCCGGCAGGTGGGGAGCGGATGAATCGGCTGTTCGGGCCCTGTTAAATGTGCACAGATTTCTGTGCAGGCTCCGACGGCACGCCCGCCGCGAGGAACGACTTCCCGAGCTCGCGAAAGACGCCGACGGAGGGCCGCGGCCGCCGCTCGAGCGTCTCGCGGTCCAGCTCGTAGAGGCCGAACTTCGGTCCGTACCCGTCCAGCCACTCGAAGTTGTCCACGAGCGACCAGTGGAGGTACCCCGCCACCGGCACGCCCGCGCGCTCGGCTTCGAGGAGGGCCCCGACGTGCTCTCTCAGGAAGTCGCCGCGCCGCGTGTCGTTCCCGTCGGCGAGCCCGTTCTCCGTGACGAGGACGGGAAGCCCGGCCGCCGCCGCTTCCCGCAGGAGCGGGCCGAAGGAATCGGGCGAGATCTCCCAGCCGTTGTCGGTCAGGCCGCGGCCGCGCGGATCGCGGTACTCGAACCGGGTCAGGACGCGCGTCGCGCGCGGGGCACGCGACGTGAAGGCGCGAGTAGTAGTTCACGCCGACGAAGTCGAGGGAGTTCCGGAGCGAGGGAAGGCGGCCGTTCAGGCGCGTGAACGGGGGGATCCAGAGGTCCCACGCCCCGCTCGCGAACGCCTCCAGGAAGGCGCCGTTGTACAGGCGGCGCGCGTGAGCGGCGAGCAGCCGGTCGGGCGGCCAGGCCGGCCGCGCCGGGGCGAAGTCCATCATGTTGTGCGCGAGGCCGACGGCGGCGCGCGGCGATGACGTCGTGGATCGCGGCGGCCGCCGCGGCGTGCGCCGCCAGAAGGTTCCCGAGCGCGAGGTTCGCGGCGCGCCCGTCCGCGAGGCCGGGCGGGATCTGGCCGTCGAGGTACCCGCCGAGCAGCAGGACGAGGGGCTCGTTCAGCGTGATCCAGACCCTCACGCGCGGCGCGAGCGCGCCCGCGACGCGTCGGCTGAAGCGTGCGAACGCGTCGACGGCGGCCGGAGACGTCCAGGGCGTCTCCGCGTGGAACCACGCGGGGTGCGTGTAGTGGTGGAGCGTGACGACGGGCTCCAGCCCGAGGGCGAGGAGCCGGTCGACGAGCCGGCCGTACCGCGCGAGCGCCGCGTCGTCGTACGTTCCGCGCGCCGGCTCGATCCGGCTCCAGGAGACGGAGAACCGGAAGGCGTTCGCGCCGGCCGCCGCGGCGAGGCCGGCGTCCTCCTCGTAGCGCTCCCACGAGCCGGCGGCGCGCCCGCAGGCGCCGCCCTTCGTCCGGCCCGCCGCCTCCCACGCCGTCCAGTCGCAGGGGTCGCCGCCCTCGACCTGGTAGTGCGAGACGGCGACGCCCCAGAGGCGCGGCCGGTCCTGCAGAGGGAAGACGCCCATCTTCGATCCGAGATTACAGGGGCTGCGATAAGGTCGCCCGCGAATGGCGAACCGGGAAGGTTCTCGCGGCGATCGACGTCGGGTCGAACTCCATCAAGCTCCTCGTGGCGCGGCGCGACCCGCGAGGATCCCGAGCACGTCGTCGAGGTCCTGCGCGAGAAGGAGATGGTGCGCCTCGGGCAGGAGACGCTCGCCTCGGGCGCGCTCTCCGAGGAGGCGATGGAGGACGGGCTCGACTGCCTCGCGCGGTACGCGGCCCTCGCGCGCGCGGCCGGGGCCGAGTCGATCGCGGCCGTCGCCACGTGCGCGGTGAGGGAGGCCTCGAACGGCGGCGAGTTCGTCCGGCGCGCGCGCCGCGAGACCGGCGTCCGGCTCGCCGTGATCTCGGGCGAGGAGGAGGCGCGCCTCATCACCCGCGCCGTCCGGGCGGACCTGCCGCCGTCGTGCGACCCGCTGCTCGTGCTCGACATCGGCGGCGGCTCGACGGAGGTCGTCGTCGCGACGGGCGAGAAGGTCCTCCTCGCCGAGAGCCTCGACCTCGGGGCCGTGCGGCTCACGGACCTCCACGTCTCGTCGGACCCGCTCTCGGCGCGGGACGAGAAGGCCCTGCGCAAGGCGGTCCGGTCGCGGCTGAAGCGGCTCGAGAAGCCCGTCGCGAAGGCGCGCATCCAGACCGCCGTCGGAACGTCGGGCACGATCCTCGCGGTCGCGGAGATCACGGCCCACCTCGCGGGCCGCGCGGGCTCGGGCGGCGGCCACAAGTCGATCACGCGGCGGGACCTCCGCCGGGTCGTCGAGCTCCTCGCCTCGACGACGCTCAAGCAGAAGGCGCGCGTCGGGGGCCTCGACGCGGACCGGGCCGACATCGTGACGGCCGGCGCGATCCTCCTCGAGGAGCTCTTCCGGGCCTTCCGGATCGACACGCTCCTCGCGTCGGAGCGCTCCCTGCGCGACGCGCTCGTCCTCGAGTCCCCGCTCCCGGCCCGCCGGCGCCCCGGCGAGCGCAACGTCCGGCGCGAGTCCGTGCGCCGGCTCGCCACGCGCTCGGGCGTGCCCCCTCGCCACGCCGAGCGCGTGCGCGATTTCGCCCTCGCGCTCTTCGACCAGACGCATGCCCTCCACCAGCTGACGGCCCTCGAGCGCGAGTGGCTCGAGCACGCCGCCCTCCTGCACGACCTCGGGCTCTCGGTCGCCTACGCGCGGCACCACCACCACTCCCACTACCTGATCCTGCACGGCGACCTCAAGGGCTTCACGCAGGACGAGGTGGAGGTGATCGCGCTCGTCGCGCGCTATCACCGCAAGGCGCCTCCCGGCCCGTCGCACGAGGCGTTCCGCGCCCTCGACCCGTGGAAGAAGCCGGTCGTCGAGAAGCTCGCCGCGCTCCTGCGCGTCGCGGACGCGCTGGACCGCACGCACCGCGGCCTCGTGACGCGGGTGCGCGTCACGCTCCGCGGCAAGAAGGCGCACCTGACGCTCGGGGCCCGCGCGGCCTGCGACCTCGAGCTCTGGGCCGTGAGGAAGAAGGGCAAGCTCTTCGAGAACGTGTTCGGCGTCAAGCTCGCCGCGCGGGCCGTTGTCGGATAATCGGCGGATGCTCCTCCCGCTGCTCCTCGCCGCCGTGGCGGCGTCGACGCCCACGCCGACGCCGACGGCCACGCCGACGCCGACGCCGGCTGCAGCCCCGAGAGCCGCGCTCGCTCGCGGACATCGCCCGCACGCGGAAGCTCGTCCCCCTGAAAGGCGACGTGTCGGACGCGTCCGCGCCGGAGCCGCAGGGTCCGCTGCGCGTCGAGGAGGCTCCAGGACAACGGCGCCGTCGCCGGCGGATTCCTCTCCGTCTACGGCAGGGTGCGCAACACCGGCGCGGTTCCGGCTTGTCGCGTCCGCCTCTTCCTGCGCGCGTTCGACGAGCACGGGATCCTCCTCTCGAAGGGCGAGACGACGACGGACCTCAAGGTCGTCGCGCCGGGCGAGGCGGTGCCGTTCGGCGGGCGCCTGAAGGTGCCCCCGGGCGTGCGCGGCTCGGAGGAGCGGCCGCCCGACGTCCTCGAGGAGGGTCCGACGCGGACGAACTGGCAGGTCGTCTCTCGCGTGGAGGGAGAGGTGCTCGACTATCTCGGAGGACTGCCGATGAGCGCGCTCGCGCTCGCGCCTCGTCCTCCTCCAGGCCGCGGCGGCCACCCCGTCGCCCGGGCCCACGCCGACGCCGACACCGCGCCCGGCCACCGCCGGTCCCCGCACGCTCCAGGACGTGGCCCGCGAGCTGCGGCTGGGCGGAGGGAAGAAGGGCAAGGGCAGCGTCTCGACGCTCGGCGTCGGCCCCTCGACGGCGTCGGCCGGGCCGAAGGGGACGCCGGAGGCGGCGGCGACACCCGAGGCGACGCCCGAGGCGACGCCCGAGCCCGTCGGGTCGACGGCGAGCGTCCGCGTCTCGTCGGTCACGAACGACGGCATCGTGGACGGCGTCGGCGCCGTGCGCGTCAACGGCACGGTCCGCAACATGGGATCCCGGAACGCCTGCAACGTCCTCGATCGAGGTCAAGCTCCTCGACAGCCGGGGTCTCTACCTCTCGTCCGGCCAGGCCTCGCCGGACGTGGCCGTGATCCCCCCGGGGGACGTCGTGAGCTTCCATACGCTCGTGCAGGCGCCGCCGGGCGTGCGCGGCGCGCGGACGAACCCCGACCGCAAGGACACGACGGAGGGGTCGACGACGATGGGCGGCGACTGGAAGCTCCTCGGCGGGACCGAGGCGACGATCGCGAGCGCTTCCGAGGATTGCGGCCGGTAGGCGTCAGCGCGCGGGCGCGGGCGGCTTGGCCCGCGCGAGAGCCTTCTTCGCCTTGATGTAGCTGCTCGAGATCACGAGCGTCGCGCCGCGGGTGTTCGGGTTGCGGCTGAAGAGCGCCTCGCTCGCCTCGGGCCCGATCCCCTTGTTGCGCCACAGGAAGTCCTCGATGAACTTGTTCGGCTGCTCGGCGCGGCCCCAGCCGTCCTGGAGGTCCCGGAGGATGCGGTCCGCCGAGAGGCGGCGGGATCTCGATGTAGACGTCCGAGAAGCGGTTGGTCCAGTACTGGTAGACGATCTTGTCGACGGGCGCGCCGCTCCACGTGAGGTCGTCGGTCGCGAGCCGGCAGAACTTCTCCTCGCCGACCTCGTCGAGGACCTCCATCTCCTTGCGGGGCGCGTCGCCCCACTTCATCTCGCGAAAGCCCGCCTTCAGGCCGCCGCTCGCGCCGCCGCTCTTGCCGAATAGGGCCATCCGCTCGCCTCCGGTTCGACGAAGGATAACTCGGCGGCGCGCCGCAAGGGCACCGGGCGGGACGGCCTCCCGCCTCCTTAGAACGGCGTCGCGAGCTGGAACGTCCCGTCGTTCGAGGCGTTGTCGACCTCGACCGCGTAGCAGACGGCGTTCTGTGCTCGACGTGACGTAGATGCCGCCGTTCGTCAGGGAGCCGGAGTAGGAATACTGACTCCAGGCGTACGGCGCGAGGGTGAAGACGACCGGGTTGCCGACCGCGAAGTTGTTCGAAGTCGAAGGCCTGGAACGAGATCGTCTGGGGATTGCCCGAGTTGCTCGCGCAGCCGACGTTCGTGCGGCGCAACCCGTTCACCGAGATGCCGACGACGTAGCCGGGCCGGCTCGGCGTGATGGCTCCGAGGTCGTCCGCGAACTGGACCGCGGTCGTGTAACGCCCGTTGACCGTGTCGACGTAGACCTGGGAGTTGACGACGAACTGCAGGCTCACGTCGCCGCTGTCGAGGTCGATCGCGCCGGCGCCGTAGTAGCCGAAGACCTCCGAGAGGAAGTTGTTGAACGTGACGGTCTCACCGGGATCGATCGTGATGAAGGCGTGCGCGATCTCGCCCGTCGCGTCGCTCAGCCCGGCCCGGATCGTGTAGCTCGCGTTCACCGCGTTGAAAATGCTGACCTTCGTCTTGTAATACGCGCCGAACTGGCCGCTCAGGTTCGCGGACGTCGGGAGAAGAAGATGCGACACGGCGCCCACGGCGTTCGGGCGCGGCGTCGCCTCGGCGGTCCGGCCCGCCGGAGCGCGGTCCTCGGCGCTCAGAGGCCGCCGCGGCCAGTCCGCGGGCTGTGCGCACAGTGCCGCGAGAGACATGAAAGCAGGCGCGAGAAGGAAGAGTTTCCGCATGAGGCCCCCTTTTTCCAAACGATGTAAGGGGCCCCGGGCCCCTGCTCGAGGGGCCCGATGCAAGATCGCGTCCAGCGGGAAGAGCGGCGGCGTTACGGCTTCGATTCGGCGAGGCCCCGCTTGACGAGGAGCGGCTCGACGGCGGGCTCCCGCCCGCGGAAGCGCTTGTAGAGCGTCATCGCGTCCTCGGTGCCGCCCTTCTCGAGGATGTTCTTCCGGAAGGACGTCGCCGTCGCCTTGTCGAAGATCCCCTTCTCGCGGAAGGCCTCGTAGGCGTCGGCCACGAGGACGTCGCTCCAGATGTAGCTGTAGTAGCCGGCCGAGTACCCGCCGCCGGGGCCGAAGATGTGCTGGAAGTAGGGGCTCCGGTACCTCACGACGATCTCCGGGATCAGGCCGATCCTGCCGAGAGAGGCCTTCTCGAAGGCGGCCGCGTCCATCTCCTTCGGCTCGGGAAGCGTGTGCCAGTCCATGTCGAGGTACGACGCCGCGAGGTACTCCGTCGTCCGGAAGCCTTCGCCGTACGTCCCGGCCTTCTCGATCTTCCTCACGAGATCGAGAGGCATCGTCTCGCCGGTCTTCCAGTGCTTCGCGTAGACCTTCAGGACCTCGGGCTCGAGCGCCCAGCTCTCCATGATCTGCGACGGCAGCTCGACGAAGTCGCGCGAGGTGGACCCCATCGAGCGATACGTGACCTTCGAGACGAAGCCGTTCACCGCGTGGCCGAACTCGTGGAAGAGGGTCCGGACCTCCTCGAGGGAAAGGAGGGCGGGGGCGTCGCCGGCCGGGCGCGTGAAGTTCGTGACGTTCGTGACGATGGGCCGGATCTCCTTGCCGTCGCGGACCCACCCGCGGCGGATCCGGCCGCACCAGGCGCCGCTCCGCTTGCCCGGCCGCGGGTAGTAGTCGACCGTGTAGAGCGCGAGGAACGTGCCGTCGGCGTCCTTGACCTCGAAGACGCGGACCTCCGGGTGGTACTTCGGCACGTCGGTCCGCTCGGTGAAGGTGAGGCCGTAGAGCCGGTTCGCGGCGTAGAAGACGCCCTCGCGCACCCGGTCGATCGGGAAGTAGGGGCGCAGGGCGTGGTCGTCGAGGTCGAAGCGCGCCTTGCGGACCCTTTCGGCGTAGTACCGCCAGTCCCAGGCCTCGAGCGCGAAGTCCTTTCCGTCGGCCTTGATCGCGGCCTGCAGGTCCGCCGCTTCCTTTTTCGCGACGCGCAGCGACGGGGACCAGACCCGGTCCAGGAGGCCGTAGACGCCGGCCGGCGTCTTCGCCATGTTCTCCTCGAGGACGAAGTCGGCGTGGGTCTTGTAGCCGAGGAGGCGGGCGCGCTCGGAGCGAAGGGCGGCCATCCGGGAGAGGGCGGCCTTGTTGTCGTGGGCGTCGCCGTGGTCGCCGCGCGACGTGTAGCCGTCGAGGATCTTCTTCCTCAGGTCGCGGTTCTCGGCGAACGTCAGGAAGGGGAAGATCGAGGGGGCCTGCGGCGTGAACACCCACTTGCCCTCGAGCTTCGCGGCCTTCGCGGCGTCGGCCGCCGCGGAGACGAGGGCCGGGGGAAGGCCGGCGAGGTCTTCCTTGCGGTCGACCACGAGCCTGAAGCCGTTCGTCTCCTTCAGGAGGTTGTCGGCGAACTTCAGGCCGAGGACCGACAGCTCCTGGTTGATCTCGCGGAAGCGCTTCTTCTGCTCGGGCGCGAGGTTCGCGCCGCCGCGGACGAAGTCCTTGTACGTCTCCTCGAGGAGCTTCTTCTGCTCGACGGAGAGCGTCAGCTTCTCGCGCGCCTCCCAGACGGCCTTGACCCGTGCGAAGAGCTTCTCGTTCAGGAGGACGTCGTCGCGCAGGGCCGAGAGCTTCGGGGCGATCTCCTTGTTGATCGCCTGGAGCGCGTCGTTCGTGTCGGCGCCCGTGAGCGCGAAGAAGACGTCGCTCACCTTCGCGAGGGCGAGCCCGCCGTTCTCGAGCGCCTCCACCGTGTTCGCGAACGTGGGGGCCGCGGGGTTCGAGGCGATGGCCTCGACTTCCTTCTTCCGCTCGGCGATCCCGGCCTCGAAGGCCGGCCTGTAGTGCTCGGCCTTGATCCTCTCGAACGGCGGCATCCCGAAGGGCGTCGTCCACTCCTCGAAGAACGGGTTGGAAGCGGGCGGGGCCTGCGCGGCCGCGGGAGCGGCGACGAGCAGAACGGTCACGGCGACGGCGAGACGGGAAACTGCGAGCGGCATGCGCCAGCCCTCCTTCATGAGACGGTCGTCCGACCTTACTCCGCGCGGCGCGCGCGCCTGATGCAGATGAAGGGAAAGGGCCCGGAAGGAGTGGTACCCCCAGAGGGATTCGAACCCTCGATCTCCACCTTGAAAGGGTGGCGTCCTGGGCCGCTAGACGATGGGGGCACCCGAGGAACGGCGGATTCTAGCGGCTTTTGGCCCGCGCGTCAGTCCGGCAGGACGAACGCCTGTTCGAAGCGCTTCACGATCTCCTCGACGGAGGTCGGCTTCGTCTCGGGCTTGCGCGAGAAGACGCCCGAGATCTTCTTGAGCACCGAGGGCTGGGCCTTGGGCTGCGCGGCCTGGACTTCCTTCAGGGCCTGGTGGACCTCGCGCACGACGCGCGGGTGGGGCTCGTGGTCGCTCTTGACCGAGTGCCTGAGCAGCTCGGCGTTCGAGATCCTCGGGTTCTTGCTCGTCGCGCAGGACCTCGAAGGCCTCCGCTGCCGCGCGCAGGCGGAGACTGCGTTTCGCCGGGGAAATGACCATGGCTTGTCCTCCGGGAGCGAGAACGGGGCTCTTCGAACGGCTTCAACAGGTATGTTACGACACAGACGCCCATCTCCGGTCAAGACGGGGACAGAGACAGCGGAGGGATGGTGAGCCGGTGTCGGACTCGATCCGACGGGTGCGATGGGTCGCCCGGGTCCGCCCCTTACCGCGCGCTCTTCGTCACGCCGGACGCCCCCGATTCGGGCCCGCGGTAGAGGAGGCGGACCTCGCCGACGCGGATCTCGTCGCCGTCCGCGAGACGGAGGCGGCCCTCGACGCGGCGGCTGCCGAGCCACGTGCCGTTCTTGCTCTCGAGGTCCTCGATCTCGACTTTCTCGCCCGAGACGACGAGGCGCGCATGTTCGCGCGAGACGGACGCGTGACCGACCCAGACGCTCGAAGAGCGCTCGCGGCCGAGCAGATTTTCTCCCTCGGTCAGCGGCATCTCCTGCGTTCCCCAGACGAGGACGTGGCGGCGGGAGGCCGGCACCCCGTCCGGGACCTCGTGGACCTCGCCGTCGAACGCGTAGCCGAAGCCGTGCACGGTCCGGAGAAGCGACGACTCGTCCGCCCCGTACCCGAGCACCTTGCGGACGTCCTTGACGAGCGCGGCGAGGCTTCCCTCGTTCACGACGACGTCGGGCCAGACGCATTCGAGGATCTCGGCCTTCGAGACCGCGTCGGGCCTCTTCGAGAGGAGCAGCTCGAGGAGCCGGAACGCCTTCGGCGAGAGACGGATCCGCCGGGGACCGCGGAAGAGAGCCCGGCGGCCCGAGTCGAAGGTCACGTCGCCGAAGCGAAGCCTCATCTCGGTTTCAGAAAAGCTTCATCAGTCTACTAGGACTTCGCGCCCCCTCCGGAGCCACCTTGTCTGCGGGTTTATCGATTTCACGCGTCCACCGCCGATCCGGGCAGAAAACGGAGGTCCCATGCGTCGCCGCACCCTGCGCACTCTCCTCGTCCCGCTCGCCCTCCTCACGGCCCTCGCGGCGCCCGCGGACGTCGTGATTCCGTCCTCCGCGTTCTCGGCCGGCCGGAACGCCGCCGAGTTCCACACGGACGTTCGCGTGTTCAACCCGTCGAGCACGTCGCCCGTGCTCGTGACGCCCTTCTTCTACCAGTCGGACGTCAACGGCAACGTCGTGAACACGGTGGGCGAGCCGGCGTTCGCCGTCGGACCGCGCGAGCAGGTCTCGTTCGACAACGTGCTCCAGAGCCTCTTCCGGCAGCCGCTCGGGGTCTTCGGCCCGATCCGCTTCGTGGCGAACGCTCCGATCCTCGTCTCGTCCGGCACGAACAACGTGAACGGCTGCGGCAACGGCTCGGTCTCGGGCCAGTTCATCCCGGGAATGGACACCGGGCAGGCGCTCCGGGCGGGGACCCTCGTGCAGCTTGCGGCCAGCGCCGGCGGCGCGACCGGATACCGCTCGAACGTCGACTTCATGAACCCGGGCGGCGCGACGGCCCACGTCGCGGTGAAGATCCGCCGGGGCGACGGCAGCCAGCTCTCGTCCGGGACGTTCTCGGTGGAGCCGAACGGGCTGATCCAGCGACCGATCGACGACGGCGCCGCCTTCCCCGGCGTGGCGGGCACCACGGACACGAACCTCTGGCTCGAGTTCACGAGCGACCAGCCGGTCGTCGCGTTCGCGTCGGTCATCAACAACGCCTCGGGCGACCCTTACGCCGTCGTCATGAGCGCCGAGCCCGACGAACCGGCGGCTGCCCCGGTCGCGAGCTACACCGTCTCGGCCAATCCGGCGCCGGGCCAGGCCGTGACCTTCACGGACACATCTTCCAACTCGCCGACGACGCAGCTCTGGGCTTTCGGCGACGGCTCGACGGCGCTCTCCGGAGCGACCGTGCAGCACACGTACGCCGCCGCCGGGACGTACACGATCGCGCACTTCGTGACGAATGCCGGAGGCGTCGCGGGTGCTACGAAGGACGTCGTCGTGTCGGCCGCGAGAATGTATGTCTTCTCTGTTAGCGCGACGGCGAGACATGGTACGGGTCTTCACCCCCGCAAACGTGACGTGCAAGGTCGGCGTGCCGTGCCAGATCACGTGGACGATCCAGACAACCGGGCGCACGGCGTCGCCGGGCTGGGCGGCTTCGGCGTGCTGACGTGCGATGACGGACAGCCCCTAGACAGCCATCTACGGCGACGCATCCCTGCACCGTGACGTTCACCCCGACGGGCAGCGGCGTGTGGACTTATTACTGCCCTTCTCGATGGGAACGATGAGCGGGACGATCACCGTCATCCCGTAGCCGATCCACTCATCGACGCTGGAGGTCCCGCGGCATCGCGCCCTCCTTCTGCTCGTTTCGCTTCGGAACAGGAAAGGAAGTGCTGACGTGAAGAACGCCACTGGACGGTTTGCGATCTCCTGTCTCGGTGCCTCGATCCTCGCCGCCGCGCTCGCCCTGCCGGCCCGCGCGCAGAAATTCTCGGAATGGTCGGCGCCGGTCAACCTCGGACCCGTCGTGAACTCCTCCGGGGACGACACCTGCGATTCCATCTCGAGGGACGGGCTGACCCTGTACTTCGCGAAGGGCCCGGGCGAGCTCACGATGTGGTTCACGGAGCGTCCGAGCCTCGACGCTCCGTGGGCGGCTCCGCAGAAGCTCCCGGCGACCGTCAATACACCCGGCTCGAACAACTTCTGCGAGACCCTCTCCGCGGACCTGCACGCCCTCTACTTCATCAGCGACCGCGCGGGGGGCTGCGGGGGCACGGACATGTGGGTCTCGTTCCGCCGTGACACGCACGACAACTTCGGCTGGGAGGCGCCCGTCAACCTCGGCTGCCAGGTCAACAGCCCGAAGGCCGAATACCGGGTCTCGCCCTTCCAGGGCGAGGACGGGACCGAGTACATCTACTTCAGCAGCCTCCGCTCCGGCGGAACCGGCCCGGAAGGCACGTCGGACATCTACGTGAGCCGGAAGCAGGCCGACGGCACGTTCGGGCCGCCGACCGTCGTCGCCGGGCTCAACTCGGCGGCGAACGAACAGCGTCCGAACGTCCGGGAGCGGGACGGACTCGAGATCTTCTTCGACTCGAACCGGGCGCCGGGACTCGGCGGACCGGACCTGTGGACGTCGACGCGGGCGAGCCTCTCCGACCCCTGGTCGGCCCCCGTGAACCTCGGCCCGGTCGTGAACAGCTCGGCCACGGACGCGCGCCCGTCGCTCTCCTGGGACGGCACGGCTCTCTACTTCCACTCGAACCGTCCCGGCGGCTCCGGCGGGGTCGACCTCTGGGTCACGACGCGCACGAAGCTGACGGGCTACGTCTTCCCGGCTGCCGCGAACGTCGCGGGCATGCACGGCGCGTTCTACAGGACGAGCATGAATCTCCTGAACCTGAATTCGCAGGAGATCACGATCTCGGCGGGCCTGATGACGCCGTCCGGCGCATCGGCCTCGAAGTCCATCGTCCTGCCCGCGAACTCCTACAGGACGTACGACAACTTCCTCGAGGAGGTCTTCGGCTACACGGGCGGCGCCGGGATCTCGCTGTTCGACGCCTCGTCGACTCCCTTCGTCGCGGTGGCCGAGGTCTACACCGCGGGAGCCGCCGGAAGGCTCTCCATTCCGCTCGCGGGGCTCAACGGCGGCGACGCGGTGGCCGTTGCGGCGAGCGGCGCGACGTCGGTCGTGTCGGGCCTGCGGGTCAACGCCGCCACGCGGGCGAATTTCGGCTGCTCCAACCTCGACCCGGTTCCGGCGACGGTTCGGGTCGACTTCAGCGCGATCACGGACGGCGCACCGGCGGCGGCGGCCACGGACCTGCCCCTGGGCCCGTCGGGGTGGCGACAGGAGGCCGTTCCCATCCCGGGAGACGACATCTTCGCGTTCTTCACCGTGACGTCGGGGGGCGGCCCGCTCGGCGTCTACTGCTACGGCGTCAACGTGGACAACGTCTCGAACGACGGCACGCTGGTCTCCGCCGTCCGCATGCCCTGAGCCTCGGGCCTGGATCTCCCGAAAGAGCCGCCCTCGCGGGGCGCCATTCCCGTTTGACGATTCGAGGAGACCGCCCGGGCAGGCGGTCTCTTCGCACGTCGGGCCGGGCTCGCAGGATCATCGCGACGGTCGTGCCGCGCCGACGCCGCCATGATGCACGTGAATCAGAGGCGCGCAGACCTTCCAGGCATGCTCCAAGTGAAGCCGTGTACAAGTCATCCGTGTTCGATCCATGCGGGCCCTTTTGCGCCCGCGCGGATCAGGTCTGATCGCCTGCGTGCCAGAACGCGAGGCTTCGAGCGATCCCTGATCCGAGAGACCGACGGGCCATAGACTGCCAATGCCTATCGGCCTGACGGAAAGCGCCCTTGCGCCGCCGCTGCGAACGGCTCTTCGAGTCCTCCAGAGGAGGGTGGCGTGAATTCCGACGACGCGAAAGACAGACACGACCCCGAGCCCCGAATCGCTTCCCGACACCGCCGGACGGTTCGGCGCCCATTCGGGAGAACCGACCGCGACAGGGGCGGCGGGACCGTCCTTCGACGAGACGCTTCCTCCGGGAACCCGGGCTGGCTCGTACGTGATCCAGCGTCCGCTGGGCCGGGGAGGAATGGGCGAGGTCTACGAAGCGCGCGACGAACGTCTCGGGCGATGCGTCGCCCTCAAGTTCCTGCCGGTCCGTTATGCCGACGATCGCGACGCGCTCGAACGCTTCGCGCGGGAGGCGCGGGCCGTCTCGTCCCTGAATCACCCGAACATCTGCACGATCCACGACGTCGGTGACCATGGCGGCCGGCCCTTCTTCGTCATGGAGCGGCTCGAAGGCATGACCCTGAAGGATCGCATCGGGGCCGGACCCGCGCCCGCCGGACGACGTGATCGGCGTCGGCATCCAGCTCGCCGACGCGCTTGCCGCGGCGCACGCCCGGGGCATCGTCCATCGCGACATCAAGCCGGCGAACATCTTCGTGACGACTCACGGCGAGACGAAGGTGCTCGACTTCGGGCTCGCCAAGCTGATCGCCGAGCCGCGGCCGGGCGCGCCGGCGGCCGCAAAGCCGCCCGAGGCGGCGTTCGCCGGGTCCGATTTGCTGACGTTCCCCGGCGCGACGCTGGGCACGATCGCGTACATGTCGCCGGAACAGGCGCGAGGCGAGGCGGTGGACGCGCGGACCGACCTGTTCTCGCTCGGGGTCGTGCTCTACGAGATGGCGACGGGCTTCCGGCCGTTCCGGGGCAACAGCGCGGAGGCCGTGCTGGAGGCGATCAGGACGGGGAAGCCGACGTGTCCCACGGCCTCGGGTTGTCAGATCGTGCCCGCGCTCGAGCGCGTGATTCTGAAATCCCTCGAGAAGGACCCGGCGCTGCGATACCAGTCGGCCGCCGAGATTCACAAGACACTCTCGGAGCTTCGACGGACGCGTGCGCTCAAGACCCGGCGCTGGATCGTCGTGAGCGCCGGCGCCGCGGCGGCGGCGCTCACGGCCGGCGCGTACCTCGGCCGGAGGCTCATCTGGACTCCCGGCCGGGTGATGGTGGCCGTCCTGCCGCTCGAGGATCTCGGGAAGGATCCCGAGCAAGCCTACTTCGCCGAGGGGCTGCACGAGGAGCTCATCTCGGTCGTCGGACGGCTCTACCCGGACCGCCTCGGCGTCATCGGAAGCAGCTCGGTGCGCCAGTACACGGGAGCGAACAAGCGAATCGACCAGATCGGGCGGGAACTCCACGTGACCTATGTCGTCGACGGCAGCGTGCGCCGGGAGGGCACCCGCGTCCGGATCTCGGCGAAGCTGATCCGCGTCGAGGACAAGGTGCAGGTCTGGGCCGAGACGTACGACCGCGACCTCGTCCAGATCCTCGCCCTCCAGTCCGACGTCGCCCAGTCCGTCGCCCAGGGGATCGAGCGGACCCTCAGGCCGAGCCCGCAGGTCCGGCTCGCGCTGGCACGGCCCGTGAGCCCGCAGGCCTACGAGGCCCATCTGCGCGGAGAGGACGAGAAGGCGATCGCCATCGATCCGGGCTACGCGCCCGCGTACGCGGGTCTGGCCGGAAGCCTCTACTACCAGGGCCTGTTCGGAGCGGGCCCGCCACGGGAGATCTTCGAGAGAGTGCGGCGCGCCTCCCGGAGGGCCATCGAGCTCGACCCGACGCTCGCGGATCCCTACGCCTCTCTTGCCCTTGCCGAGATTCACACGCAGGGGAGATGGCGCGAAGCCGAGAAGGACTTTCAGCGCGCCGTCCAGCTCGAGCCCAGCAACGCCCACGTGCGCCACGAATACGCCCATTTCCTGCTCTGCCTCGGCCGAACGCGGGACTCGGCCGAGGAGTGCAGGCGGGCGGTGGAGCACGCCCCCTTCGACTCGATGGCCATCAGCTGTTTCGGCTGGCACGAGCTCCTCGCCGGTAACTTCCCGGGAGCGGTCGAACAGGCTCGCCGCGCCCTGGCGCTCGACGCCTCCAACGTGTGGGCGCTCGTCGTCATGGGATGGGGCTACGAGCAGCTCGGACGGTATCCGGAGGCCCTCTCGACCTTCAAGACGGGGAAGGACCTCCTGCAGCTGCGAACGGCGGCCCTCGCCCACGTGCTGGCCCGATCCGGAAACCGCTCCGGCGCCGAGCAGCTTCTTTCGGGACTGCTCGAAGAGTCCAGGAGCAAGTACGTTTCGGCCTACGACATCGCGGTCGTCCACGAGGGCCTCGGGAACGTCGATCGCGCCTTCGACTGGCTGAACAAGGCCTGCGACGAGGAATCCGGCTTCATGCCGTACGTGAACACGGACCCGCGCCTGACGGCGCTGCACGGGGACCGGCGCTACAAGGACCTCCTGGGCCGGATGGGCCTCCCGTCGGTCGCGTAGCGTGCGCGAGCGGCGGATGCATTTGATTCAGTGAACAATTGGAGGGCGTTGGCACCATGCAAAGCCCGGCACGCTACCTTCTTGGCGAGGGCCAGCTTCTGACGGCACGCCGATGAGTTTCTCCGCCGGCGCGAAGCTCGGGCCGTTTGAGATTGAGAGCCAGCTGGGCGCAGGCGGGATGGGAGAGGTCTACATTGCGACGGACGCGCGGCTCGGGAGGACGGTGGCGCTCAAGATCCTGCCCGAGATCTTCCGGGAGGGCGAAGGGCGGAGGCAGCGGTTCGAGCGAGAGGCGAGGCTGCTCGCGAGCCTGAACCACCCCAACATCGCGGTCGTCTACTCGTTCGAGGAAATTTCGGGTTCCTCTGCGTCTCCGGCGGCGCGGCACGTCCTCTCCATGGAGCTTCTCGAGGGCGAGAGCCTGCGGGAGGTGCTGACCCACCGAACGCCGACGACACGACAAGTGCTTTCGTGGGGACTCCAGGCGGCGCAGGGGCTCTCCTCCGCGCACCAGAAGGGAATCGTCCACAGGGACATCAAGCCGGAAAACCTGTTTCTGACGACGGACGGCCGCCTCAAGATCCTCGACTTCGGCCTCGCCAAGCTGGTCACTCCGACGGCGGGCACGGAAGGAGGGACGGCGACGGGCCTGAGCCAGGCCGGACAGATCCTGGGGACGGTCGCCTACATGTCGCCCGAGCAGGTGGAGGCCGGGGAGGTGGACCACCGCTCCGATCTCTTCTCGCTGGGAATCGTCCTCTATGAGCTGCTGTCGCGTGCGCACCCCTTCCGGCGCCCGTCTGTCCCGGCCACGCTAACGGCGATCCTGCACGACGCACCTCTCGAGCTCTCGGTCAGGCAGCCGGGGCTCCCACCGGCCGTCGAGAGGATCGTCGGCCGGTGCCTCGAGAAAGAGCGGGAGGACCGGTTCCAGTCGGCCCGCGACCTCGCGACGGCTCTCGAAACGGCGCTGGAAGGGGGAAAAGCGGCGGCGGCGCTCGGCGAAGTCGAGGAGAAGAGCCCGTATCCGGGGCTCTTGTCCTTCACCGAGGAGGACGCCGCGCGCTTCTTCGGCCGCGAGGCGGAGGTCGCCGCGCTCTGGAAAAGGCTGCGCGAGCGGAACCTCCTCGCGGTCATCGGACCCTCGGGGGCGGGCAAGACGTCCTTCGTCCGCGCGGGCGTGGCGGCCGCGCGGCCGGAGGGCTGGGCCGCCATCGTGACGACGCCGGGCGTCTCTCCGTTGCGCGAGCTCGGCCGGGCGCTCGGCCCCCACCTCGCGAACGACCCGGAGGCGCTCCGCGAGCTCGCGGCCTTCGAGGACGGCGAGACGGCCTTCCGGCTTCTGTCGCGCTGGAGGAGAAATCACGACGAGGCCCTCGTCGTGGTCGACCAGTTCGAGGAGCTCTTCACCCTCAACCCTCCCGAGACCCAGGAGCGACTCGCTTCGCTTCTCGGCAGGCTCGCGAACGAAGCGGGCGTCCACGTCCTCCTCTCCTTCCGGGACGACTTCCTGATGCGCTGTCTCGAGCCCGGGGCTCTCGCGCCCGTCTTCAGGGAGCTGACGCCGCTCCGCCCGATGACGCGCGAAGGGCTGAAGAGGGCGCTGGTCGAGCCGGCGCTGAGGCAGGGCTACCGATTCGAGGACGAGGCGCTCGTGGACGAGATGGTGGGCGAGGTCGAAGGGGCGCGCACCGCCCTGCCGCTCCTGGCCTTTGCCGTTTCGAGACTGTGGGAGAGACGGAAGCCCGAGCAGAAGCTCCTGACGCGCGAGGCATACGTCGAGATCGGCGGCGTGGCCGGCGCTCTGGCCCGGCACGCCGAGGAAACGCAGGAGCGGATCGGTCTCGACATGGAGAAGACCGTCCGCGAGCGTCTTCCGGAATCTGACGACCGCCCAGGGGACACGTGCGGTGCTGGACCGCGAGGAGCTCCTCTCGGCGGTGACCGACCGGGTGGCGGCGGAAGCCGTTCTGACGAAGCTGATCGACGCGCGGCTCCTGACCTCGTGGGAGACGGAGGCGGCCGAGGGCCAGCCGGCGCGTCACCAGATCGAGATCGTCCACGAGTCGCTCCTCTCGGCCTGGCCGCGCCTCGTGCGCTGGCAGACGCAGGACGCCGACGGGGCGCAGCTGAGGGACCAGCTGCGGCAGGCGGCGCACCTGTGGGAGGAGAGGGGAAAGGCCGACGACCTGCTCTGGACCGGGACGTCGTACCTCGACTACCGGGCCTGGCGGGCGCGTTACCCGGGCAAGCTGTCGTCGCTCGAGGAGGACTTCTCGGGGTCGATGAAGGCCCTGGCGGAGCGGACGAGGCGCAGAAAGCGCGTGGCCTTCGGCTCCGTCCTCGTGGCGATGTCTGTCGTGGCGTGCGTCATGGCGGCGCTCTGGGGCCGGAGCCAGGCGGCCAGAAGGAGGGCCGAGGCGAGCAAGCTCCTCGCGCTGGCCCAGCTCGACGTCGACACCGACCCTGCCGCGGCGCTCGCGTACGTCACGAAGAGCGTGGAGCTGGACGACACGCAGGCGGCCCGGTTCTTCGCCCTTCGCCTCCTGCAGACGGCGCCGGTCGCGAGCGAGCTGCACGGTGTGGCGGCGCCGGCGTTCAGCCCGAACGGCGAATGGCTCGCGGTCGCGCAGGAGCACGAGGATCCTTCTCCTGAATCAGGATGGCCGGCAGCCCGTCACGATCGACCCCGGCGAGCTTTCTCCAGGCGAGTGTCCAGGCGCTCGAATTCGGACGCGACAACAAGGTCCTCGCCGTCGGCTTTCGGGATGAACTCCGGCTTCTGTCGATACCCGACGGCCGTCAGATCGGACGCGTCAAGTACTCGGTGTCCACCGACGACTTGAATCATGTCCTTCAGACGCGCCTGCCGGATCGCAGGCAAGAGAGAAGGCAACCGCTGGACGTTCTTCAGGCGGCCCTGGGACCTCGGGCAACAGCAGCCGATCGGGACGCTGGACCTCTCCTCTCGGGGAATAGTCGACTTCGCGGGAGACCTCACGGCAATGGCCTACGCGCTCGGCCGGAGGATCTATGTGAGGTCATCCAGACGAATGGTCTTCTCCGCCGCGTTTCCTCGGGGAGCATCCGACAGAGGTGATGGACGTCTCCTTCTCGGAGGACGGCCGGCGCCTCGCGGCGGTGGAAGAGTCCGGCGAGATCCGGATCTGGGACGCGGCGTCGGCGTCGAGCGGCCCGCTGCACGTTTTTCCGGCACCCGCCGTGATGGCGCCCGCGGGGACCAGCTCGGTCCTGTACGGCACGGCCCGATGGGTCATGAGCGACACGGCGGAGCAGGGCCGTGCGCTCTTCCGCCTCTGGGATCTGACGGCGCCGTCGGGGGCGGGGCCGCTCGTCCTCCGGACGAGGCTCTACAACTCTCAGGCTTGGGCCATGGATCCGCTGGACCGCGGATGCACGGTCGTCTTCGACACGGATCTCGCTGTTCTGGAACCTGCCGCCCTCCCGGCCCCGCGTGTTCGAGTGGCGCGAGGGCCCGATCTGGTCCGTCGCCTTCACGGCGGACGGGTCGACCCTCGTCGCCGCCGCGCAAGAGGGTCAGCTGCGCGCCTGGCCACTCTCCGCAGAGTCAGCGTCGGCGTTCCAGGTCCTTCCGAAAATGGACACGTTTGCCATGAACAGCGCCGTTCCCATGATCGCCGCCAGTCCCACCCGAGGAGAGGTCGTCGTGGCTGCCGCACGGGGGCAGGTCCGGGTGATGCCGATCGACGGAGGCGTGCCGCGGGAGCTGGATGGATTTCCTAAGGAGGGGGCTTTTTGGGGGGCCGTTGCGATCTCCCCCGACGGGCGCCGGGCCGGCGCGGCTCTCTTCACGGGCCCCATGAAGGGAAAGAGGATCCATGTCTGGGACCTCCAGACCGGCGCCCTGCAGGTGTTGGAGCCCGTCCCCAAAGCCGATGACTGGTTGGAGGGCGGATTCACCGGGCTCTCGTTCGTGGACAATGACCGGATTGTTGCCACCGTCATTGGCAACGGGTTGATGCTCTTCGACCTGCGCGACGGGAAAGGGAAGGTCCTCGCGCCTGCCATCAACGCCGGCCTTGCCATGGGACGGAGCGGGCGAGTCGGGGTCGGAACAGCTTGGGACGGGAAGAGCCCTTCGCTCGAAGTTTTCCGGTTTGGCCTCGACGGGAGCGCCCCGGTCCCGCTGCCGTATCAGGCGAGAGGGTTCGCTTCGCTGGCCCTCGATCCGACCGAGACCATCATCGCGAGCGCCGGAGCCGAGGGCACCATCCAGGTCGGGCCGATTTCGGGCGGCGAGCCGCATCTCCTCTTCGGCCACAAGGGCGGGGTCAAACAGCTCGCGTTCTCGCCGGACGGCAAGTGGCTCGCCTCGGCGGGGGACGACCAGACCGTCCGCCTCTGGCCCGTCCCCGACATGAAGGAAGTTCCACCGCACAAGCGAAGCCATGAGGAGTTTCCTCGCGACGCTTCGCACCTTCACCAACGTTCGCGCGGTGTCCGACGCCAGTTCGCCCAACGGCTGGAAGCTCGAGACCGGACGTTTCCCGGCTGGAAGACCGCCCCTCACTGGTGACCTGAAAATGGTGAGCCGTGTCGGACTCGAACCGACGACCCCCTGCTTAAAAGGCAGGTGCTCTAACCGACTGAGCTAACGGCCCGCACCAACGGGAGGAAGAGTCTATCCGACGGCGGGGGACGTCCGAAGAGGCGTCAGCCGCGCTGGGGAACGGGGACGTTCTTCAGCCAGGAGTCGAGGATCGTGCCGCCGCGGATGATCGTCTCCTCGCGTTTCGGGCCGGTCGACAGGATGACGACCTTCGCGCCGACGATCTCCTCGAGCGCCGTGACGTACTCGCGGGCGCGCGCGGGCAGCGCGTCCCAGCTCTCGATGCCGACCGTCGGCGTCTTCCAGCCGGGGAACGTCCGGTACACGGGCTGCGCCTTCTCGTAGTGGTCGGCGCGCGCCGGGATCTCGCTCGCGGCGCGGCCGTCGATCGTGTACCCGGTCGCGATGCGGACCTCGTCGTGGTCGTCGAGGACGTCGAGCTTCGTGAGCGCGATGCCGTCGAGGCCCGAGACGCGGACGGAGGTCCGCGCGACGACCGCGTCGAACCAGCCGACGCGCCGGGGCCGGCCGGTGACCGTGCCGAACTCGTTTCCGCGCGTCCGGATCCGCTCGCCGACGTCGTCGTGGAGCTCCGTCGGGAACGGGCCGGAGCCGACGCGCGTCGTGTAGGCCTTCATGACGCCGACGACGGCGCCGAGCGCCGACGGCGGGATCCCGAGGCCCGTGCAGGCGCCGCCCGCCGCGCAGGACGAGGACGTCACGAACGGGTAGGTCCCGTGGTCGACGTCGAGCATGACGCCCTGCGCGCCCTCGCAGAGGAGCTTCTTGCCGGCGGCGAGCTGCGCGTTCAGCCAGGCGCTCGTGTCCGTCACGAAGCGCGCGAGCTTCTTCCCGCACTCGACGTACGTCTCGAGCGTCTCCTCGATCGGGGCGCCCTCGACGCCGTAGAAGTGCGAGAGGACCGCGTCGTGGTGCGCGAGGACCGGGCGCGCGAGCGCGCGGAAGCGCTCGGCGTCGACGAGGTCGGCCATGCGCAGGCCGGTGCGGTTCGCCTTCGTCTCGTAGGCGGGGCCGATGCCGCGCGAGGTCGTCCCGATGTTCGCGCCGCCGAGCGCCTTCTCGCGCGCCCCGTCGAGGAGCGCGTGCGTCGGCAGGATGACGTGCGCGCGATCCGAGACCAGGAGGTTCTCCTCGATGCGGACGCCGGCGGCGCGCAGGCTGTCGATCTCGGCGAGCATCGCGCGCGGGTCGATGACGAGTCCGTTGCCGACGACGTTCGTGACGCCCGGGCGGCAGATGCCCGAGGGGATGAGGCGGAGCGCGAAGTGGCGGTCGCCGAACCGGACGGTGTGGCCGGCGTTGTGGCCGCCCTGGTAGCGGGCGACGAGGTCGAACGACGGCGAGATGAGGTCGACGACCTTGCCCTTGCCCTCGTCTCCCCACTGCCCGCCGATGATGGCGAGGGCGGAGCCCTTGATGTGTGTCACTTTCGAATTGTACCGGAGGAAGAGATGAATATTTCTGCTTAAGAGGGGAGAACGAGGGATGCAGTCGCGGCCGGCCGGAGCAAGGGCGCGTCGGAGCGCCGCTTCGCGGGCGAAGACCGCTTGACAGCGGCCGGACCGCGCTCAGCTTTCCGGCCTATCGGCGGCTGCATTCGCAGCCGTCGCATCTAAGAGAAAAATCCCCAGCTCCATTACCCGGTGCACAATGCTCGCTCGTGCGATCAGACCATTCATTCTCGACGGGGACTCTCTTTCACTCGAAGATCTCTCCCGCGTCGCCTCCGGCGACGCGTCGGCGGCGCTCGCGCCGCGCGCCGCCGGGCGCGTGGACGCCGCGCGGGCCGTCATCGACCGGGCCGTCGCGGAGGACCGGGTCGTCTACGGGGTGACGACGGGCTTCGGCAGGTTCGCCGACGTCGTGATCCCCCGCGAGAAGCTCGGCGAGCTCCAGCTCAACCTCGTGCGGAGCCATGCGGCGGGGACGGGCGCCGCGCTCGGCGCGCCCGCCGTCCGCGCGGTGATGCTCCTGCGCGCGAACTGCCTCGCGAAGGGGTTCTCGGGAATCCGGCGCTCGACGCTCGAGCTCCTCCTCGCGTGCCTCGAGGCGGGCGTCCACCCGATCGTGCCGGAGCAGGGCTCCGTCGGCGCGTCGGGCGATCTGGCCCCGCTCGCGCACCTGGCGCTCGCGCTCGTCGGGGAAGGCGAGGCCGAATTCCGCGGCCGGCGCATGCCGTCCGCCGACGCGCTGCGGGAGGCGGGTCTTTCGCCCGCGGTTCTCGAGGCGAAGGAAGGCCTCGCCCTCATCAACGGGACCCAGCTCACGACGGCCCTCGGCGCCCTCGCGCTCGCGCGCCTTCTCGACCTCCTCAAGGCGGCGGACCTCGTCGGCGCCCTCACGCTCGACGTCCTCAAGGGCACGGACGCGGCCTTCGACCCGCGCATCCACGCGGCGCGGCCGCATCCGGGCCAGATCGCGTCGGCCGCGAACCTCCGCGCGCTCCTCGCGGGGTCGCCCCTGCGCGAGAGCCACCGCCACTGCGGCGTCGTGCAGGACGCCTACACGCTGCGCTGCATGCCGCAGGTGCACGGGGCCGCGCGGGACGCGGCCGCGCACGCACGCCGCGTGATCGAGATCGAGATGAACGCCGCGACGGACAACCCGATGGTCTTCGCCGAAACGGGCGAGCTCGTCTCCGGCGGCAACTTCCACGCCGCGTCCGGTCGCCCTCGTCTGCGACCTCCTGGCGGCGGCGGTGGCCGACCTCGCGTCGATCTCCGAGCGGCGCGTCGAGCGGCTCGTGAACCCGTCGCTCTCGGGCGACCTGCCGGCGTTCCTCGTGAGGGACGGCGGCCTGAACTCGGGTCTCATGATGATTCACGTGACGGCGGCGGCGCTCGTGTCGGAGGCGAAGGCGAACGCGTTCCCGGCGTCCGTGGACTCGATCCCGACGTCCGCGGGCAAGGAGGACCACGTCTCGATGGGGCCGATCGCGGCGCGCAAGCTCGCGCGGAACGTCGACCTCTACGAGACCGTCCTCGCGATCGAGCTCCTCGCGGCCGGCCAGGCGCTGGACCTGAGGCGCCCGCTCGTCTCGTCGCCGCCCGCTCGAGGACCTGCACCGGCGTCCTGCGCGCGCGCGTGCCGTTCTGGGAACGCGACCGCGAGGCGGCGCCGGCGATCGAGGGGGCGCGGGCCGCTCTCGGCGGCCTCGGAGCGCTCCTCGCGACGCTCGGCTGATCCTCAGCCCAGCGAGCGCGTCCGCGAGCGCGGACGGCAGCTCGTCCGGCGGCGCCGCGCTCTCGAGGAGCGCCCGCGCGGGGAGGACGGCGAGGCCGGCCGGAAGCGCGAGGGACCGGCGCCGCTTCTCGGCCACGCGGTTGAGGAGAAGCCCGGCTCCCACGCCGCGGGCGGCGAGGCGGGCCGCGACCTCGGCCGCCGTCCTGAGGGACGAGGCGTCGGCCGACGAGGCGACGAGGAAGCGGCCCTGCGAGAGGAGGCGCGCCGCCTCGGCGCTGCGCGCCCGGAAGCCGTCGTAGAGGCCGTCGAACGCGCGGAAGAAGTCCGCGAGGTCCGCGAGGAAGCCGAACCCGAGGACCTTGTCCGCCGCGCGGAGGACGGCGGCGCCGCCGCGCGAGGCGCCCGAGAGCGCCTTGCCGAGGAGGCTGTCCGAGCGGAGGAAGAAACGCAGGGCGTCGTTCTCGAGGAGCTCGACGAGACGCGCCGGCGCCGCGAGGAAGTCGAGGCCCCGCGCCGCGGGCGGCGTGTCGAGGACGATGAGGTCGACCTCCGGGTCGGCCGCGTGCTCGTGCAGCGCTTCGACTCCCATGTACTCGAGGACGCCGGGCAGCGAGTCCACGAGGCCCGTGTAGAGGCGGTTCGAGTGGATGCGCCCGAGCGCCTCCGGGCTCGCGACGCGCGCGAGGAGGCGCTCGAACGTGGCCTTCGGGTCGATCTGGAGGGCGCGGAGGCTCCCGCCGCGCGGCAGGCCCGGCACGCGCACCGCGATGGGCTCGCCGCTCCTCGCATCGGCGGCGTCGAGACCGAGCGCCTGCGCGAGGCGGCGGGCCGGGTCCACGGTCAGGACGAGCGCCCGCCGCCCGCGCCGCGCCGCGGCGAGCCCGACGGCGGCCGAGAGCGTCGTCTTCCCGACGCCGCCGGGGCCCGTCAGGACGATCAGCTTCTCTCCGTCGAGCCAGGGGCGGAGGTCGAGGTGCGGCTGGTTCGGGGGGAAGAAGAGAGGAGAGGAAGAGGAAGAGGGAGATTTGCTGAGAGGGTCCCGAGCGGAGGCGCGGCCGGAGCGCTTCGGGCGGGCGGATCGCGAGGGCTCGGGCGATTGAAGATTTTCTTCGAAGGTGGTTAGAAAGGTCGAAAAGAACGGCGATGCCGCCGCGGCGACCGGGCCTCTGTGCTTGCCGCCCGCACCGCGCACGGGACCATTCGAAGAAGTCTTCTCTTCCTCTTCCTTCTCCTCTTCTTGCTCTTCGGCCGCTTCCTCGTCGATCTCGGGCATCTCGACCATCGGAACGCCCGTCTCCCTCTTCGGCAGAATCTCCTCTCTTCCTCCCCGTCCGACCCGGTTCACGACGACGAGCGCCGTCGCGACACCCGCCGCGCCCCTGGCGCCCGCGACGAGCTCCTCGGTTTCGGTCGCGGCGAGCTCGGCAGGCTCGGCGACGGCGACGAGCGCGGTCTTCGCCGGGTCGGAGAGGAGGGCGTCGACGTCGAGAGCGAGCTTGCGGAGCGGGCCGGCGGGGACGGTCTTCAGGATCGTGCGGGGGAGCGAGAGGAGGGAGAGCGCGTGGCCCGTGGCGGGCGCGTCGAGGACGACGAGGTCGTAGCGCGGCTCCGTGCGCGGTGCCGCGCGTCCGCTTGAGGATCTCGCGGATCTTCCCGAGCAGGAGGAGGTCGGGCAGCCCCGGCGTCGCGCGCGTGAAGAAGCGGAAGACGGGGAGGGCGAGCATCCGGTCGCCGAGGAGGCGCACCGGTGCGACGGCGTGGACGAAGTCCGTCAGCAGCGCGTCGAAGTCCGTCGTGATCCCTCGGAGTCCCTCCGCGAGCGGCGCCTCGTCGTACCCACGGTCCTCGCGGCCGAAGAGAACGGCGGCGTCGCCGCGCCCGTCGGTCGAGACGAGGAGGACCGAGCGGCCCGACCGCGCGGCGAGGGCGGCGAGAGCGGCGGCGACGGTGGTCTTTCCGACGCCGCCTTTCCCCGAGACGACGAGGACGGTTCGGGACGCGAGGCCCCGGAGGAGATCGGGCGCGCTCACGGCCCTCCCGGGTTCAGGCGACTCCCTCCCGGAATTCCTTCTCCCCTCGAAAAAGGGACATAATCGTTCACTCTAGCAGGTGGCGCCGGACCGAGTGGCGCCCCGCGAAAGGCGAGCGAAATGGGCGATTCCCTCTTCGACCAGATCCGGGCCAGGGGCGAGAGCTTCCTGACCGAGGTTTCGAACAACCTGATGGCGAACCCGGCGTTCGTCGAGGTCCTCAAGAAGGGCGTCGCGGCGAAGGAAGAGGTCGACAAGAAGGTGGCCGAGGGGCTCCGTGCGATGAACGTCGTCACGAAGAAGGACCTCCACCGGCTCGAGGCGCGCGTGGCCGAGCTCGAGAAGGAGCTCGAGGCCCTCCGGGCCCGGCCGGCGACGAAGGCCGCGCGGAAGAAGGTGGGCGGACGGCCATGACGGACACGGCACCGCGCACGCCTCGCGCCCGCCGGAGCGGCGCCGGAGGGCGCGTCGTGACGTTCCCGAAGGCCGGCGCGGCCCCGGCGCGGCGGCCGAAGGTCGTCGTGACGGGCGGAGCGGGCTTCTTCGGGGCCCGGCTCGTCCGGTCCCTCCTCCTGCGCGGGGAGCACGAGGTCGTCGTCTTCGACCTCGTCCCGCCCGCCGAGATGCCGGTCGACGTCCGCCACCGCTTCCTGGACCTGAACCTGCCGTTCGCGGACGGGACGCTCTACAAGCTCCTCCTCGAGGAGAAGCCCGACGTCATCGTCCACCTCGCCCAGCTCCGCAGCCCGTCGCACCAGGCGACGTACGCCCACGAGCTGAACTCGATCGGCGCGCTCCACGTCTTCGCGGCGGCCGGCGAGGCGAAGGTGCCGCGCGTGATCCTCGGGTCGACGTCGCTCGTCTACGGCGCCCGGGGCGACAACCCGAACTTCCTGACCGAGGAGCACCCGCTCCGGCCCGACCCCCAGGACCGGTTCGTGAAGGACTTCGTCGAGGCCGAGACGCACGCGCGCGAGCACGTCCGGCGGCATCCCGAGACCGGCCGTGCAGATCCTCCGCTTCGTGCCGCTCCTCTCGCCCGAGGTCCGCGACTACCGGACGAAGCTGTTCGCGTCGCCCGTCTCGTGGACGCTCATGGGCTACGACCCGCTCGTCCAGGCGCTCCACCCCGACGACGCGGTCCAGGCTCTCCTTCACGCGCTCGACCGCCCCGAGGTCCGCGGCGTCTTCAACGTCGCCCCCGAGGGGATCCTCCCGCTCTCGACCGTGCGTCTCTTCTTCGGCTCGCTCGGCATCCCGGTGCCGCACGGCGCTCGCGTACGCGCTCTACGAGGCCGCCTGGCTCGCCGGCATCGGCGTCATGCCGGGCGTCCACGCGCACTATCTCCGCTATCTCTGCGTCGTCTCGAACGACAAGGCGCGGGACGTCCTCGGCTTCGCGCCGCGGCGCACGACGCTGGACTGCGTCCTCGAGACCGCCCGCGCCCGGTTCGGGAACGGCCGACTCGTCGACTTCGACGTCCTCGCCGACGCCGCCAGGGCCGCCGACTTCGCCTACGAGCGCCGCGTGCATCCCAGGCGAGTCGCATCGCCCGCAAGTCAGGGCGGCGTCGTGAGCGCCCGCAGGACCGTTCCCGTCAAGCCGTTCGTCCCCGCCGCCGAGGCGCCGCCGGCCCTCGGGCGGGTTCGCGCCCTCCCTCCTTCCGAAGAAGGAGGACGACCTCCTCGCAGGCCCTGCTCGGGGAGGCGGCCCGCTTCCTCGACGCGCACCGCGAGCTGAAGGGGCCGCGCGCCGCGGCCGACCTCTGGAACCTCTTCCGCCACCGCAACCGGACCCTCTCGCTCGACGACTTCGGCTACGACGAGGCCGCGGCGAAGCCCTGGCACGAGCTCTACGACTTTCTCTACGCCGTGTGGTGGCGCGTGACGCTCACGGGCGTCGAGCACATCCCGCCGCGCGGCCCCGCGCTCCTCGTCGTGAACCACTCGGGCGTCCTGCCGTGGGACGGCGCGATGGTCAAGCACGGGATCATGCGCGAGCACCCGGCGCACCGCGACGCGCGGATGCTCATCCTCGACATGTTCACGACGCTGCCCTTCCTGCAGCCGTGGCTGAGGCACCAGGGCGAGGTCCGCGCCTGCCCCGAGAACGGGGAGCGGCTCCTGAACCGCGGCGAGCTCGTGGGCGTGTTCCCCGAGGGCGTCAAGGGCGTGGGCAAGCTCTTCCGCGACCGCTACCGGCTCGCGCGGTTCGGGCGCGGCGGCTTCGTGCGGCTCGCGCTCCGGACGGGGGCGCCGATCATCCCGGTCACGGTCGTGGGCGCCGAGGAGATCTACCCGAACCTCTTCCGGATGGACATCATCGGCCGGCCGGTCGGCCTGCCGTACTTCCCGATCACGCCGTTCTTCCCGGCCCTCGGCCCCCTCGGGCGTGATCCCGCTGCCGACGAAATGGTGGATCGACGTCGGCCGGCCGATCCCCTTCAATCACGGGCCCGAGGTCGCCGATCGCCCGATGATCGTCAACGAGTTCGCGGACCACGTCCGGACCACGCTCCAGACGATGATCGACTCGCGCCTCTCGCGCCGCGGGAACGTCTTCACGGGGGAGTAGCGCGCCGGGTCAGCGGCCGCGGGCGGCCGTCATGCGGTCGAGGTCGGCTTCCAGCGTCGCGAGCGACGCGGCGAGGCGCGTCGTCGGGAGCGCGTCGGCGGTCCGCTCGTGGTGGCTCTTCACGCGGGAGCGGTCGCGCGCGCAGGCCGGCCTCAGGACGAGGCCGTGGCGTGCGAAGACCTTCTGCAGCCGCTTGAAGTCCGCGTCGAGCGTCGCCATCGTCGAGCGGTACGCGTACTCGGCGATGCGGATGCGCCCGACGTGCGCATGATGTTGCGCATGTAGCGCGGGAAGGTCCTCCGGGCGCGGCTCGAAGACGACGACGTCGGCCGCGGGGGCCTCGCGGCGGTAGCGCCCGAGCCCGTACTTGAGCCGCGAGTGAAGCGTGACGCGGAAGACCTGGTCGAGGATCGTCGGGAGGCCGCGGCGCCGAAGAGAGCCCGTCGCCGTGCCCGTTCGCGTCGCGCCGGGTGGAAGCGGACGGGCACGAGCGGGTTCACGCAGACCGTGAGGCCGCAGCGCTCGCGGATCGCGAGGGAGATGTGGGCCGTCTTCTTGACGCCGCCGTCGATGTAGTCGACGCCGTTGATCTGCACGGGGCGGTAGAGGCCGGGGATCGCGCACGACGCCGCGACCGCCTGCGAGATCGGGACGTCCTCGTGGCCGGCGCACCCGAACGCGGCCGTGTTGCCCGAGTCCAGGTCGACCGCGACGATCCGGAGCGTCCTGCCGAGCTTGCGGAAGTCGTTCGTGCGCCCGTCCTTCGTGAGCCAGTCGCGCATCCACGCCTCGAGCCCCTCGTTGTGGAAGATGCCCGAAGGCAGGAGCTGGCCGAGGGCCTGGACGAGGTCGGTGAGCGTCGTCTCGTGGCGGTTCTTGTAGTAGTCCCACGCGGCGTCCATGACCGTGAACGGCGCCTTCGCGAGGCGGCTCGCGATCTCCTCGAAGTTCACGCGGAAGAGGGCGAGATCGTCGATGTCGGTCCGCGCTTCCGCCGAGCGCGTCGCGTTGCGGAAGAGGAGCGCGGGCGTCACGCCGTTCGCGAGGAGCGCCGAGATGTAGGCCCCCGCCGAGACGCCGACGAACACGTCGAAGTCCGTGAGCGAGGCGTTCTCGAGGCGGTCCTCGAGGGCCGCGAGCGCGCCGATCTCGTAGACGGCGCCCGTGACGCCACCGCCCGCGCAGACGAGCCCGAGCTTCTTCGTGATCGGAGCGGGGAAGGGACGGAAGCGCTCGCCCGACGCATGGTCGGGCGGCAACCCGGGTCTCTCGCGGTGGATGCTCATGGCTCAAAAACGAAACGGGGCGCCGTTTGGATGGGCGCCCCGAGTGTATCCGATCCGGTTCCGGCCGATCAGCGGGCGCGTCGGGTCCTCGCGGCCGGCTTCCTCGACTTGAGCGTGTCGATCTTCCTTCCGAGGGTGTCGACCTTCGCGGCCAGGTTGCGGAGCTCGTGGCGGGTGGGGACGTTGAGGCGGTGCAGGCCCTTCTCGACGGCCGTGCCGACCTTGTCCCCGACCATCTTCGTGACGTCCTCGGCGCGGCGGGCGGCCTGCTGGCTGGCCTTCTGCACGCGCGTCTTCACGTCCTTCGTGAGCTTCTCGCCGAGGTCCTTGCCGGACTCGACGACGTCCTCGACGAACGCGCGGGGAGCCTTCGCGAACGACTCGCCCGTCTTGGCGAGGTCGCGGGCGGCGACGCGGACCGTCTTCTCGGCCTTCACGGCGGCGGTCTTCGCCTTCGCGCCGAGGCGGTCGAACTCCGTGCCGGCGTTCTTGAGCGCCTGCTTGACCGGGGTGGGGACCTCGAAGGGCAGCTTCGGGGCCGTCTTGCGGGTGGTGGTCTTCATCGGCTTTTCCTCCTGCCTTTGGCGGACGCGGAGGCGCGGCCGGGCTTGGCCGCGGCGCGCTCGCGCGCTGGTTTCCGGGAACGACTTCTTGGCGAGCGATTCCAGCTGGGCGAGGCGCGTCTTGATCTGGGCGACGTCCCGGGCGAGCTCAGGCTGGCCGCCGAGACGGCTGCCGAGGTCCCGGACGCTGCCCGTGAGGTCCGCGAGGCTCTCGCGGAAGACGAGTCCGACGTCGTCGCGCAGCCGGGCGCCCTCCTCCCACGTCACGCGGCCCTTCTCGACGAGCCCCCCGACGATCTTCTCGATGTCCTGGCGGGCGTCCTCGATCTTCCGGGTCAGGGGAGCGAGCGTCTGGCCGAGGTTCTCCGGGCGGGCGGCCTTGCGCAGGCTCTCGGCGACGCCGGTCGCCCCGACGCGCTCGGCGGCGCCGGCGACGGTCTCGGCGGCCTCGCTGCCGGCCCTCAGGATCCGCGCGAGCGTGTCCGCGGACGCGGTCACGGGCGACTTGCCCGACGCGAGGGCGCGGGAGAGGACCCGGGCGGTGATGTCCTCGCCCGTGTCGGCTGCGATGACCTCCAGGCGGACCCCGGTCGAGACGGCGCGGGCGAGGTCTTCGAGCGTCACGAAACGGCGTTCCTTGGCCTCGTAGAGCTTCCGGTTCCGGTAGCGGACGATTCGTCTCACGTCGCTCATGGACGTGAAGATAACGCGTCGCGTAATGTCTTGTCAAGGGGAAATTGTGCAACGCGTCATTCCGCGGCCCGCGGGCTAACATCCCGGCCATGTCCGCACCCGCCGCCGCCCCTCCCTACGCACCTCCGGACCTGCCGAAGGGCACCGCAGAAGTCCTGCCGGTCGTGGCTCACGGAGGCCCCTTACCGCATGCTGCTCAACAACCTCGACCCGGAGGTGGCCGAGCGCCGGGAGGACCTCGTCGTCTACGGCGGCTCGGGAAAGGCGGCGCGGAACCCGGAGTGCCTCGAGGCGATCCTCCGGGAGCTCCGGCGCCTCGGGGACGACGAGACCCTCCTCGTCCAGTCCGGCAAGCCGGTCGGAGTGTTCCGGACGCACGCGGACGCTCCGCGCGTCCTCATCGCGAACTCGAATCTGGTGCCGAAATGGGGCACATGGGACGAATTCCGTCGGCTCGAGGCGCTCGGCCTGACGATGTACGGGCAGATGACCGCGGGGTCGTGGATCTACATCGGCACGCAGGGGATCCTCCAGGGGACGTACGAGACGTTCGCGGAGGCCGCGCGGCGGGACCTCGGGTCGGCGGACGGCTCGCTCGCCGGCCGCCTCGCCGTCACGGCCGGCCTCGGCGGGAATGGGCGGCGCCCAGCCTCTGGCGGTCACGATGTGCGGGGGCACGGCCCTCGTCGCCGAGGTCGATCCGGCCCGGATCGACAAGCGCCTCGCGACGCGTTACCTCGACCTCAGGCTCGACGGGCTCGACGCGGCGATCGACCGGGCCCTCGCGGCCCGGGACGCGAAGGAGGCCGTCTCGATCGGCGTCCGCGCTAACGCGGTGGATCTCCTCGAGCGGCTCCTCGCGCGCGGGATCGTCCCGGACGTCCTCACGGACCAGACCTCCGCCCACGACGAGCTGAACGGTTACGTCCCGCACGGACTCCCGTACGAGGAGGCGCTGAAGCTGAGGACCGCCGATCCCGAGGCCTACCGCGGCCGCGCGATCGCCTCGATGGGCGCGCACGTGAGGGCGATGCTCGCGCTCAAGCGGCGCGGCGCCGTGACCTTCGACTACGGCAACAACCTCCGCGCGGGCGCGGTCCAGGCCGGCGTCGCGGACGCCTTCGAGATCGTCGGATTCGTCCCGCTCTACATCCGGCCGCTCTTCTGCGAGGGCAAGGGCCCGTTCCGCTGGGCCGCGCTCTCCGGAGACCCTGCCGACATCGCCGCGACCGACCGGGCGATCCTCGACCTCTTCCCGGAGAACGCCGCGCTCCGCCGCTGGATCACCCTCGCCGGGCAGCGCGTCGCGTTCCAGGGGTTGCCGGCGCGGATCTGCTGGCTCGGCTACGGCGAGCGCGCGAAGGCCGGCCTGGCCTTCAACGAGCTCGTCAGGACCGGGCGCGTGAAGGCTCCGATCGTGATCGGGCGCGACCACCTCGACTGCGGGTCGGTCGCCTCGCCGAACCGCGAGACGGAGGCGATGCGGGACGGGAGCGACGCGATCGCGGACTGGCCGCTCCTGAACGCAATGTTGAACACGGCCGCGGGCGCGACGTGGGTCTCGATCCACCATGGCGGAGGAGTCGGGATCGGCTACTCGCTGCACGCGGGCATGGTCGTCGTCGCGGACGGCACGGACGCGGCCGCCGTGCGGCTCGCAGCGCGTCCTCACGACGGACCCCGGGACGGGCGTGATCCGCCACGCGGACGCGGGGTATCCCGAGGCCATCGCCTGCGCCGAGAGGAACGGCATCCCCGTCCCGATGCGCCGTTGAGCGACCGGCCCCGGCGCCGCCTCGCGCTCGCGGCGGGCGCCATGGCCGGCCTCGCGCTCGTCGCGGCGATGGCGCTGCGGCTCGCGCCCGTCGGCGGCGACGCCGTCCGGGCGCGGGAGGACGGCTTCCGCGCGGGCGCCGAGCAGCAGCTCGAGCGCGACCTCGCGGACCTGCGCCGGACGGCCGAGCGCCTCCAGGCCTCGCGGGATTTCGCGGCCATCGTGGACGGCGGCGGCGCCGAGGTTCGGCCCGCGCGCCTCTTCACGCTGCTCGGCAACGCCCTGCCTCCCGGGCGCGGCTGGGGGGCCGTCTTCTTCGACCCGGCCGGACGGCCCGTCGCGTGGGCCGGCGATGCCGCCGGGCTCGAGGCCGAGCGCGGGGCGGCGACCAGCGGTGTCGTCGTCTCCTATCACGTGACGCGGGTCTTCGTCGGATGGGTCTCGCCGCGTGGCGAGAACGGCGCGCGCGGGACGCTCGTCGTGACCCGGCGTTACCCGACCGGGATCATCCGGCCCGACCTGATCGAGTACCTCGGCCTTCCGGGCGGACCCTCGCCCCTCCGCCTGAGGCTGCGCTCGGCCGAGAGTCGCGACCGGCTCTTCACGTTCTTCATCGAGCCGCCGGCCCCCGGAGTCGCGGCGGACGACGTCGCCCGCCGGCGGGCCCTCCCGGCGGCTCTCGTCCTCGGGGCGCTCGCCGTGGCGCTCGGCGTGGTGGCGCGCCGGCCGGTGACGGGTCTCGCCGCCGCCCGCTTCGCCCTTCTCCTCGGCATGCCGCGCGGCGTCTCGGAGCTCTTCGCGCCGATCCCGCCGGGAGGGTCCGTCCTCGGCCTCTTCTCGACCCCCGCGGACGTCCTCCTGACGGGCCTTCTCGCCGCCGCGGCCGCGGGCGCCCTCGCTCGCGCCGCCTCGGCCTCCCGGCGCCTCGGCTCCGCCGCGCTCCTGGCGGCGCCGCTGGCCTGCCTCCCGTGGCTCGCGGGCCGCTGGGCCGGATCGGAGCGGCCGGGCCTGTTCGAGGGAATGAGCGTCGTTCCCGCGGGCGCCGCCGCATTCGCGGAACAGACGGGCCTCATCGCGCTCTCCGCCGCCGGCCTCCTCGCGGCGGGCGCGCTCCTCTCGCGGCTGCTGCCGCGCCGGCGCCACGGCGCGATCGCCGCCCTGGCCGTCGCCGTCGCCGGAGCCGCCTTCCTGGCGTCGGGCGGGCCGATTGCCGCGCCCCTCGGCCTCGCGTCCGCCGTCCTGGCCGCCGCCGCGCTGGCGCACCGCGCGGTTCCGTCGGCGCGCGAGGACCTCCTCGCCCGCGCCTCCACGGCGGTCTTCGTCGTCGGGGCCGCGACTCTCCTCTTCGGCGCGGGGCTCGCGGACGGGGGCAGGCGCTTCGTCGATCGCGCCCTTCTCAGGGCCGAGCGCGCGGCGGCGGGGGATGCGCGCCGAGTCGGGCAACGCGTCGATCGCGCGGTGGGAGGCGCGGGTCGGCGACCCGGACCTCGAGCCCTGGCTGCCCGCCGCGGACCGGACCCACAACGACGACCTCGCGCGCGCCCTCTGGGTGCGCGGCGCCGACGCGGACTTCCCGGAGCTCGGCGACATGCTCACGATCCGCAGCCCGCTCGAGGCGACGACGTCGTCGTTCGGCGTCATGCGTCCCGGGAGCCGCGCGCCGGACGCCGTGCGGCCCGTGTCCATCCCGTCCGGGTTTCCCGGCGACCTTCCTGCACGTCGCGTGGCCGCGCGAGTCGGACCGGGATCCGCTCCTGTCGTGGGTCGCGTCGCGCGACGTCCCGGACCGCGTGGCGGCCGAGCGGCTGGAGTGGGATGCGGCGGGCCGGCCGTCCGGCCCGCGGGGCGAGAGCGTCGAGCTGCCGCCGTCCCTTCTCGCGGCGGCGCGCCGCAGGGGGAAGGCCGTCGGCGTGGCGGACACGCCCGACGGCCCGCGGCGGGTCCACGTCGAGGTCCGCTCCGGACGGCTTCGCGGGGTTCGCCGCGCCCGTGAATCCGCCCCTGACCTCGGCCGGCGAGGCGGTGGCGGCCGGGGAGGCCGCCCTCGTCCTCCTCGTGCCGGTCCTCTTCGCGTTCCGGCCCGTCCCGGCGGGGCCGGCGCGCGCGGCCGAGGTTCTTCGGGACGTTCCGCGCGCGGCTCGTCGCGCTCGTCGTGCTCTTCGGCGCCCTGCCGCTCGCCGCGAGCGTCGTCCTCGTGCGCGTGGCGCTCGCGAACCACGCGACGCGCGAGACCGGTCGTCGCGCGCGCGACCTCGTCATGGAAGGGCGCCGCGTCCTCCAGAGCGGCGAGGAGGGACTCGCGACCTCTCCGGAAGGGGAGCTGAACCGCGCCGCGGCCGTCATCGGCACGGATCTCCTGCGCTACCGCGACGGCACGCTCGTCGCCGCCTCGCGGGCGCTGCCCGGTTTCGGCGTCGATCGCGCGCGAGCGTCTCTCGGCGACGGTCGCGCAGGGCCTCGCGGAGGGGCGCCCGTCGGCCGTCGGCCGCACGGCGCACGAGCACGCCCGGGCGCCCCCCGCGTCGTCGAGGCCGCCGAGGCCCTCTCCCGCGACGGCCGTGACGTCCTCGCGGTCGTCGTCGGTGAGGACGAGGCGCTCCGTTCGGCGGCCGACGGGCTCGTCCTGCTCTCGGTCGCCGTCGCGCTCGCGGCGCTCGGCCTCGGGGGTCGCGCGGCCCTCGCGCTCGGACAGCCCCTCGAGGACCTTCTCGAGGCGACCGGGAAGGTCGGCGAGGGGCAGGCGCTGCCGCCGCTCGAGCGCCCGGAGAACGCCGATCTCGCGCGCCTCGTCGACGCGTTCGGCCGGATGTCGGCACGCGTCGAGGAGCGCACGCAGTCGCTCGCGCGCGAGCGCGCGTCGGCCGTCGGCCTCCTCG
Source organism: uncultured Acidobacteriota bacterium (assembly GCA_963776915.1). Classification (GTDB taxonomy): domain Bacteria; phylum Acidobacteriota; class Thermoanaerobaculia; order UBA5066; family UBA5066; genus Fen-183. The sequence continues at coordinate 541,450 of CAVZPE010000004.1, forward strand.
CGAACCTCACGGCGGCGGTGGTCCTCTTCCGGCGCCGGGACGGCGCGGTCCTCCTCTCGAACGAGGCGGCGGACCGCATCCTGCCGGGCGGGGGCCTCGCGGAGCGGATCGGCGGCCCCGAGTGGGCGCCGCTGAGGGCCGCGCTCGACGCGGCCGCGGCACGGCCGTCGCCGTACGAGACGCGGGTCGCCGGTCGGCGGCCCTCGCGGGAGCGCCTCTTCCGGGTGGCGATCGTGACCCTGCCGGAGGACCGCGAGGAGGAGGGGCGGGCGATCCTGCTCCTCGAGGACCTGACCGAGTTCACGCGCGCCGACCGGCTCGCGGCGTGGGTGGACGCGGCGCGCGCGATCGCGCACGACATCAAGAACCCGCTCACGCCGATCCGCCTCGCCGCCGAGCGCCTCGGGCGCTTCGAGGAGCGCCGCGACGCCGCGCCTCCCGGCGCCTTCGCCGAGATCTCGTCGAACATCCTGCGGCAGGTCGGGATCCTCACGGAGCGCATCGGGAGGCTCGGCCGGTTCGGCGATCCCGGCGGCGCTCGACCGCCAGCGCCTCGACGCGGCGGCCGTCCGCGCGCTCCTCGAGGAGGTCGCGGCCGACTTCCGGTCGCACGAGGGCCTCTCGGTGTCGGTCGAGGCGGCGGCGGACCTGCGTCCCTTCGCGGCCGACCGGCTTCTCCTGCGCGACGCCCTCACGAACTTCCTCGTGAACGCGGCCGAGGCCCTGGCCGAGCGCGGCGGCTCGGTCGTCCTGTCGGCGATCAACGCCCCGCTGCCCGGCGGGGCCCCGGGCGTGCGCTTCGCGTGCGCCGACGACGGGCCCGGGCGCGCCCGGGGGCCTCGCGGATCGCCTCTTCGAGCCGGCGTTCTCCACGAAGGCGCGCGGCTCGGGGATGGGTCTCGCCGCGGTGCGCCGGACCGTGGAGCGGCACGGCGGCGCGGTGTTCGCGGAGGCCGCGCCCGGCCCGCGGGCTCGTGATCGGCTTCACGCTCCCCGCGCTATCATCGCCTCCGTGAGAGCGGCATCCGACGCCGCGGCGTGCGCGCCGCGTTCCGGACGGGCATCGCCCTGTCCTCTCGCGGTGCTCGCCCTTCCGCGTCCGGCGGCTGCCGCCGCGGGCGCGAGCCGGCGGGCGCGCCCCCGCCGACGCCCGGGGCCGCGCGGACGGACGCCCTCTTCCTCTCGGAGGCGCCCGCGTTCGTTCCGGACGACGCCGAGACCGAGCTCGGGGCGATGGGGATCGCGCGACTCTACGTCGTCGCCGCGACCCTCGGCCGGGACGGCCGCGCGACGCCCGCGCCGCCGCCCCCGGCGCCCCTGAAGCGTCCGATCGTCCTCGTCCTCATGGGCGAGGAGGGCGCCGCCTCGACGCTCACGGGCCGGGGCGCCGAGACCGGCGCCGAGTGGGCCCGCGCCGTCGCGCGGGTGCTCTCCGATTCCGGAGAGCTGGGGCCGGGTCGGCGGGCGTCCACGTGCACATCTGGCCGTCGCCCGAGCAGGCGAAGGACCTCGCGACCGCGCTGGCCGACGCTCAAGAAGTCGATCGGCGGGGCCCCGGTTTCGGTCACGCTTCCCGCCTCGGGCGAGCCCGACGGCCTGGAAGCCGCTCGCGGCGCCGCCGACGAGGCGCTCGTCTTCGCGTTCGGACGGCGCTCCGAGCTCGGCGGACGGATCGTGAGCGAGATGCCCGAGGAGTCCGCGAACGCTCTTCCCGATCCCGTTCCGCCTGCTCGTGGCGCTCGGGAGCTACGGGCGCACGGGCGACGGACGGGCGTTCGACGGAAGGATCCTCCAGGACGGGAAGATCGACGACCTCTCGGAGGACCGCGCTCTGGACTTCGAGTTCGGCCAGCAGGTCTTCTCGGCGGATCCGGGCACGGTCTACACGTTCAAGCCGCGTCCCGGGGGGCACTCGTCCCTCACGGCCGACGGCGGCTGGGCGCGGTTCCAGATCCCGACGATGGCCGAGTGCGTGCGCGCGCTCGCGACGGCGTCGCGGTGGACCGCCCCGACCTATCTCGGGAACGTCTTTCTCGTCGGCGGCATCCCGAACGACGGATTCCTGCTCGGATACGCCGCCGTGCGGGCTCTCCTCACGGGCAAGCCGATCGAGCCGCGCCTGTCGGTGGAGGTCGAGCCCGCGGGCGCGGGTCACGGCTGGGCCGAGATCACCGTGAAGTCGACGAACACCGGGCCGTCGCCGACCGACCTCTCGCACTACAACAGCTACGTGCAGCTGCGCGTCGAGGGGGGCACGGTGGCCTCCGTGCGCGTGGGCGACTTCGACCGCTACGAGCAGCTGACGTCGCAGGCCGACGGCTACCGGCCGACGCTCCCCGGCCGGGCCGTCGTCTGCCGCCTCTTCGAGAACCTCTTCGCGCCGGGCGAGGTGGATCTCTCGGGCCCGATTCGCGTCGCCGGCGCGCATCCGCGCGTCTACGCGAGCTGGCACCTGACGGCGCCGGACGGCAAGGTCAGCCACGGACCCGAGGTCGAGGTCGCGGTGACCGCCCCTCCGAAGGCCCCGGCCTCCCGGCGACGCTAGGGACCGATTCGCCCGGCGCGGAGCAGGTCCTCGGCGAGCCGCACCGCGAGCAGCGCGCCGGCGCGCCGCAGGTGGTCCGCCGCGAGGGTGAGCCGAACGCGGCGTCCGGAGGACGCGACGTCGAGGACGAGCGTCTCGTCCCGCCCGGCGGATTCCACCGGGCCCGAGAGGTCCTCGGGATCGACGACGTCGAAGGCGCTCTTCTTCGCGCCGAAGGCCGCGCGGACGGCGGCCGCGGCCGGCGCCTCGGACGCGAGGCGCAGCTCGACCCTCAGGAAGTGGCCGTGAAAGACGCCGGTGCGGGCCGAGAGCAGGCCGAGGGGGAGGGGGCGGCCGAGGAGCGCGGAGACGTCGTCGACGATGCGGCGCTCGTAGGGCTCGGTGTCGGCGGGCACGAAGGCGTTGAACGCGCTCTGCGTGCCGAGGTACCTCCTTCGGGACCGGCCGGAACGCCGCGAGCGCGACGGCCTGCGCGAAGAGCTCGTCGAGCGCGGCTTTCCCGAGCTCGCTCGCGGGACGGTCGATGGCGACGGTCGCCTCCGCGACCGCCCCGAGCGTGTCCACGGTCGCGATCGCCTCGGCGAGGACGAACGCGACGGGGTGCGGCAGCGCGAGGACGTTCCCGGCCGGGAGCGCGCGCGTGACGCCGTCCCCCGAGGGTACGGCGAGCGGTCCGGCGCCGCGCGCGCCGGACAGGTCGAGGGCGAGACACGAATCCGTCCGGGTGGCGAGGAAGCGCTCCGTGTCGACGGCGGATCCGCAGAGGAACGCGACCGCGCACGTGTCGAGCGCATCCGGCGTCAGGGGAGCGACGAACGCGACCTCGTCGTCGTCTTCCGTCAGGATCCCGCCCGGCTGCGGCGTCTGGTGGAAGAGGTGGATCTTCGAGGCGGGGAAGGCGCGCTCCTTGAGCGCGGCCCGCAGGTCCCGCCCGAGGAGGGTCGTCGGCTCGACGAGGGCGACCGGAACGCCGGGCGGGGCCGTCTTCACGCCGCGGCGTCCTTCGGGCGGCCGCGCAGGAGTCCCGCGAGCCGCGCGAGGGGGGCCGAGGCGGCGTAGGTCACGAGGAGCCCGGCGAGCGCGTACTGCCGGAGCCAGTAGATGAGCCCGAGGACGACCACGATGAGGAGGAAGTAGAACCGCCCGCGCCGGGTCCTGTAGTCGACGTCCTTGAAGGACCGGTACCGGAACGTCGAGACCATGAGGAACGCGAGGACCGCGGTCGCCCCGAGGAACACGCCCCGGACGGTGTCCGTGAGCCACTCGGACGGAACGGCCCAGACGGCGCCGCAGAGGGCGCCCGCCGCCGACGGGATCGGGAGCCCGACGAAGTGGCGCTTGTCCACGACGTGGATCTGCACGTTGAAGCGCGCGAGGCGCATCGCGCCGCACACGGCGAAGAGGAACGAGACGAGGAGGCCGGCGCGGCCGAACCCGGAGAGCGCCCAGTGGTAGACGAGGAAGGCGGGCGCGACGCCGAAGGACACGACGTCCGCGAGGGAATCGAGCTGCTCGCCGAACGCCGAGGTCGATCCGGTCATGCGGGCGACGCGCCCGTCCACCCCGTCGAAGAACGCCGCGGCGAAGATGAGGATCGCCGCGTACTCGAAGGCCCCCCTGGCGGAGGCGTCGAGCGAGAGAAAACCGCAGAAGATGTTACCCGCCGTGAACAGCGCGGGCAGCACGTAGATTCCCCGGCGCACCCCGCGCCGCGGGGGAGACGAGGGGGGGTCGCCCAACCGGGTTCCTAGTGCGCCGAGATCCGCGCCCGGTGCTCGCGCGCGATCTCTTCCATGCGGTCCTTCAGGTGGAGTTTTTCCTTCTTGAGCCGCTTCTCCTCGACTTCCTCGTCCGTGGAGAGGAAGGTCTTGGTCGCGAGCTCGGCCAGCCGCCGTTCGTGTTCGTGATGGTTCCGGAGCAGGGATTTGAACTCGTCGTTGTGGCCGGCCAGTTCCTGCTTGATCTCGTCGGTCAAGGACGTCATCGCCACCTCCTCAAGTTACGGTGCCCCGGAGTGCCCGGGGCGGTGAGTCTGTAATCCCGGCCCGTGCGCCGTCAAGGCGCCGAATGCCTCATGTTCCGGACGAGGACGAGGGCGTCCTCGCCGTCCAGGTAGTAGCGGCTCCTCCGGCCGGCCTCCTGGAAGCCGAGGCCGGCGTAGAACGCCCGCGCGGACCGGTTCGAAACGCGGACCTCGAGAAAGATCTCCTCGACGCCGGTGCGGGCGGCGAAGGAAAGGACCTCGTCCATGAGAAGCGAGGCGACGCCCCGGCGCCGGTGCCGCTCGGCCACCGCGATCTTGTTGACGTGCAGCTCTCCCGCCGCGAACGCGCAGAAGACGTAGCCCGCGAGGTCGCCCTTCGGCCCGATCGCGACGCGGTTGAGCCGGTGAGCGGCGCCGACCTCCACCGCGAAGTACTCGCGCTTCCACGGGATCGGGAACGCGGCGTGCTCGAGGGCGGCGATCGCGTCGAGGTCGATCGCGTCCGCGTCGCGCGTCGTGACGGACTCGGCCAGCGCGCTCATCGGAGGGCCTCGCGGGCGGCCGCGAGCTTCTCCTCGGCCGCGCTCGGCCGGCCGTAGGCGACGCGGCCCGGCTCGGGATTGGCCGCGGCGGCGAGGCGCGCGGCGGCGGAGGCGAGAGGAAGTCCCGCCCGGGCGAGGTCGACGACGGGGATCCCCGCGGCGGAGGCCTCGGCGAGGACGGCGTCCCGGGGACGAGGCGCGGGCTCTTCCGAGAGCCTCCCGGCGTTCCGGCGCGCCGCGTGGACGTCCCCGCGCCCCGCGTCCAGGACGAACAGCACGTCGGCGGGCTCGATGAGCGCCGCCGAGGCGGCCCGGAACGTCGGGACGAGGACGAGCGGGATTCCCCGGGCGCGCGCGAGTCCCCGCGCGAACGCGATCCCGGCGCGCAGGCCCGTGAACGAGCCCGGACCCGAGAGCACCGCGACGCGGTCGAGGTCGGCGACCCCGAGTCCCGCGTCGCCGAGCGCCTCGGCGACGGCCCGGGGCAGCGCCTCGGCGGCCGCCGCGGGCAGCGGGCGGACACGCCCCTGGCCGGCCTCGTCCGCGACCGCGAGCGCGGGACCGGGGGAGGCCGAATCGAGCGAGAGGACGCGCATCGGCGAGGTGTCCCTCGATGCTAGCATCCCCGCCTTCCGATGCGCGCGACGCCCATGCTCGAGCAGTACTGGGCACTGAAGCGGGAAGCGGGGGACGCGATCCTTCTCTACCGCCTCGGGGACTTCTACGAGATGTTCTTCGAGGACGCCGAGATCGCGGCGCCGCTCCTCGGCCTCGTGCTGACGGCCCGCCACAAGGACAGCGACATCGAGGCGCCGATGTGCGGGATCCCGCAGCACGCCCTCGAGACGTACCTCGCCCGGCTCGTGGGAGCGGGCAAGAAGGTGGCGATCTCCGAGCAGACCGAGGCGGCGGCCAAGGGGCGGACGCTCGTCGCGCGGAAGATCGTCCGCGTCGTGACGCCGGGGACGATCGTCGACCCGGAGCGGCTCGACGCGCGCCGGCCGAACGAGATGGCCGCCGTCGCCTGGAACGGCGACGGCGCGGCCGTGTCGTCCCTCGACCTCTCGACGGGCGACTTCTCCGTCCTGCCGCTGCGCGACGCCGGGTCGCTGTCGGAGTGGCTCCTCCGCCGCGCCCCGCGCGAGCTCGTCGTCTTCCCCTCGGACCGCGAGCGGGCCGAGGCGCTCCTCGGAGCCCTGCGCTCCGGCTGGGCAGAGCCCCCGGCGCTCTCGGCGCTCGCCGCCGAGTCGCCCCGCGGCGCGAGCGCCGCCGAGCTCCTGAAGCGCCACTTCCGGACCGCGACGCTCGAGCCGTTCGGCCTCGGCGAAGGCGGCCCCTCCGTGGATGCGGCCGCGGCTCTCCTGTCGTACGCGCGGTCGACGCAGCGCTCCGACTGCGACCACGTGCGTTCGCTGCGGCACGAGACCGAGGGCGAGGGGCTCGTCGTCGACTCGGTCACGGCGGGCCATCTCGAGCTCTTTCGCTCGGCGCGCGACGGGAGCGCGAACGGCACACTCGTGTCCCTCCTCGACCGGACCGGGACGGCCTTCGGGGCGAGGACGCTGCGCCGCCTCCTCGAGCGCCCGCTCGGAAAGATCCCGGAGATCGAGGCGCGGCTGGACGCCGTCGAGGAGCTCATGGCCGACGCGGCCCGCCTCGAGGCGCTCGCGAAGGGATTCCGCGAGATCCCCGACCTCCCGCGCCTCGTCTCGCGCCTCGCGGTCGGCGCGGGGACACCGCGCGACCTCGCCGCGCTCGCGGCGGGGCTCGTCCGCGCGGGCCGCCTCGCCGGGACGCTCGACGGCGTCTCCTGCGCGCTCCTCGCGCCGGGCGGTGAGGCCTCGCCCGACGGCGTGCCCTTCGGGCTGGGGGAGTCCGTGTCGGCACGCCTCGTGGCCGAGCCGCCGCCGACGGCGAAGGACGGCGGCCTCTTCCGCGACGGCGTGGACGCGCTCGTGGACGAGATCCGGACCCTGCGGCGCGAGTCCGCGACCGTCCTCGCGGCGCTCGAGGCCGACGAGAAGGCGGCGCGCGGGATCCCGACGCTGCGCGTGAAGTTCAACCAGGTCTTCGGGCACGTCTTCGAGGTTCCCGGCGCCGCCCGCGCCAGGATCCCGGAGGGCGCGCTCAAGCGCCAGACGCTCGCGAGCGTCGAGCGCTACGCGACGCCCGCGCTCGTGGAGGTCGACGAGAAGCTCCGCACCGCGGACGCGCGCCTCGCCGCGCGCGAGCTCGAGCTCTTCCTCGAGCTCGTCGGCGAGGTCGTGGAGGCGTCGGGCCGCATCCTCGCCGCGGCCGCGCGCCTCGGGCTCCTGGACGCGCTCGTCTCGCTGTCGCGCGTCGCCCGCGGCGCGGGCTGGTCGCGGCCACGCCTCGTCGAGGAGCCGGTCCTCGACGTGGAGGGAGGCCGGCACCCCGTCGTCGAGGCCCTGCGCCCGCGCGAGCCGTTCGTTCCCAACGACGCCTCCCTGGGAGGAGAGGGCGCGCACGTCGTCGTCCTCACGGGCCCGAACATGGGCGGCAAGTCGACGTACCTGAGGCAGAACGCGATTCTCGTCCTCCTCGCGCACGCCGGCTCGTTCGTCCCCGCGGCTTCCGCGCGCGTCGGGCTCTGCGACCGCATCTTCACGCGCGTCGGCGCGTCGGACTCGCTCGTCCGCGGGGAGTCGACGTTCCTCGTCGAGATGGCGGAGACGGCGCACATCCTGAGGCACGCGACCGGGCGCAGCCTCGTGATCCTCGACGAGATCGGGCGCGGAACCTCGACGTTCGACGGCCTCTCGCTCGCGTGGGCGATCGCCGAGCACCTCCACGACGCCGGGGTGCGACGCGTGCTCTTCGCGACGCACTATCACGAGCTCACGGAGATGGCGCTCGTGAAGCCGGACGTCGTGAACCGCACGATGACGGCGAAGGAGTGGAACGGCGAGGTCGTCTTCCTGCGCAAGGTGTCGGACGGGACGGCGGACCGCTCGTACGGCGTCCAGGTCGCACGGCTCGCGGGCATCCCGGAGCCGGTCCTCGCGAGGGCGCGCGAGATCCTCGGCAACCTCGAGCGCCACCAGCTCGACGTCGGCGGGCGCCCCGTTCTCGCCGAGCACGCGGGCGCGCCGCCCCAGAAGGACACGCAGCTCGACCTCTTCCGCGGGCAGGGCGAGCTCGTGCTCGACACGATCGGCAAGGCCGACATCGATTCCATGACGCCGCTCGCGGCTCTGCAACTGCTGGCCACCCTGCAGCACCGGCTCCGCGGGGAGGACTGACCTTGCGTGGGACGTCCGAAGAGCGACGAAGGAAGAAGAAAGAAGATTCTCTTAGAAGGTGAAGAGGGGCGTGGCTGAGTCGGGCGCCCCGCGTTTCGTGTTCGGCCTGCACGGCCCCGCGCTGGATGCGGAGGAGAGGGCCTTTTTTTCGGCGCATCCGCCTCTCGGCTTCCTCCTGTTCAAGAGAAATCTTCAATCGCCCTCACAAGTCGTGTCGCTGATCGAGGAGCTGCGAGGGCTCGGGGGGGCGGGAGCGGCGCCCGCCTCCGCGGGCGCCGCTCCCGCCCCGCTCCTCTTCGTGGACCAGGAGGGCGGGACCGTGGACCGCATCGGCCCGCTCCTCGGCGTTCCGTTCGCGTCGGCCGCGGCCTGCGCGGAGGCCGGGACGGACCGCGTGCACGAGAACGCGTACCTCATGGGCCGGGCCGCGCGCCTCCTGGGATTCGACGTGGACTTCGCGCCCTGCCTCGACCTCGGGCAGCCCGGCGCGGGCGCGGTCGTCCTCGAGGGCCGGTGCTTCGGCTTCCACGCCGAGGACGTCGTGATCGGCGGGATGGTCTTTCTCCACGGCCTCGCGCGCGCGGGCCTCGCGACCTGCGTCAAGCACTTCCCGGGTCTCGGGCGCGGCGCGGTGGACTCGCACGCGAAGCTGCCCGTCGTGGACGCGCACGACGTCGACCTCATGGTCACGGACGTCGCGCCCTTCGCGAAGCTCGGCCGCGGGGCCGACGGGGTCATGGTCGGCCACGCGGCGTACCCCGGCTTCGAGAACGGAGCGATCGTGCCGGCGTCGCTCTCGCCGCGGATCCACGGAATCCTGCGCGGACCCGTCCGCTTCGAGGGCGTCGTCTACTCGGACGACCTCGAGATGAACGCTCTCGAGGGGACGCTGCCCGAGCGCGCCGAGCGCGCCGCGGCCGCCGGCTGCGACGTCGTGATCCTCTCGAGGACGTTCGAGGCCTACGCCGAGGCGGTCGCCCGCGTGGACGCCCTCGGCCCCGATGCCGCCCGCGCCGGGCGTCTCGACGCCCTCCGCCGCCGCGTCGCGGGCGCCCCGCGCCCGCGGTTCACCGAGGAGGCCTGGGCGAAGCTCGCGGAAGAGGCGGCAGCGTTCGGGGAGTTGATGTCGAAGCCGAGAGAGAAGAGAAGAGACGAAGACTTCGGAAGATTTTCTTAGAAGGGAGAAGAGAGGAAAGAGGAAGATTCTTCTGCTAAGAGCGGCCGCTTCTCGCGGCCGCTCCGGAACGAATCTGTGCGCGCGCCGGGCTGTCAAGGGCGCGCTTCGCGCGCCGCGTAGCGGCCGAAGGCCCTTGACAGCGCGCCGCGCGCCCATCTTTCCTCGGCGGCGGCTGCGCATGCAGCCGCCGATAGCAGAAGAAATCTTCTCTTCTTCTCTCTTCAGAACGGGACGTCGTCGTCCGCGTCGCCGCCCTCCGGCGCCTCCGGCGCCGCAGCAGTGACGCCCGAGCTGGAGCCCGCGTCGGGCCGGCCGCCGAGCATCTTCATGTCGCGGGCCTTGATCTCCGTCGCATAGCGCTTCTGCCCGGACTCCTTGTCGTCCCAGCTGCGCGTCTGCAGCGAGCCCTCGATGTAGACGAGGCGGCCCTTCGACAGGTAGCGCTCGCAGATGCTCGCGAGCTTGTCGAAGGCGATGACCGTGTGCCATTCGGTCTTCTCCTGCTTCTGCCCGCTGGCGCGGTCGTTCCACGTCTCGGTCGTCGCGACCCTCAGGCGCGCGATGGGGACGCCGCCGGTCGTGGCGCGCATCTCGGGGTCGGCGCCCAGGTGGCCGATCAGGATGACTTTGTTGACAGAACCAGCCATGGCTCCTCCGATGGGCCCGGATCCTACAATCCCCCCGGCTTGAGCGACACGCGGAACCTCGTCCGGTCGACCTGGGGCATCACCGCGTGGGCGGTGCTCTCCCGGCTGGCGGGCGTCCTGCGCGACGCGACGATCGCCCGGTTCCTCGGGGCCTCGGCGTCGTCGGACGCGTTCTACACGGCGTTCCGGATCCCGAACACCTTCCGCGCGATCGTGGGGGAGGGGGGCCTGCCGGGGGCCTTCGTGCCCATGGCCAAGAAGGTCGAGCGCGAGCGCCCCGGCGAGGAGGGCGCCTACGCGGGCCGGATGCTCCTCCTCCTCGGCTGCGTCCTCGTCGGGCTCGTGGCCGTCGGGATCCTCCTCGCCGAGCCGATCGTCGCCCTCTTCGCGAGCGGCTTCCGGTCGACACCCGGCAAGTTCGAGCTGACGGTCCTCCTGACGCGGTGGATGTTCCCGTACGTCCTCCTCGTCTCGGTGGCCTCGCTGTTCGAGGCCTACCTCAACTCGAAGGGGTTCTTCCAGCTCTCCGCCGCGACTCCCATCGCGTGGAACCTCTCGATCGTGGCGGCCGCGTGGCTGCTCGCGCCCGCGGGCGTGCCGCCGCTCACGGCCCTCACGGCCGGGGTCCTCGTCGGGGGCACCATGCAGGCCGCGCTGCAGGGGCCCGCGGTCCGCCGGCTCGGCCTGCGGTTCGAGGGATCGCCGTTCCGGGACCCGGAGGTGCGGAGCACGGCGCTCCGGATCGCCCCGCGCCTCTACGGCGCCGGGGTCGGGCAGCTCTCGTTCCTCGTCTCGAGCCGCACGCTCGCGGCCCTCGGCGACGCGTTCGTGACCTACAACTTCTGCGCCTTCCGCCTCGTGGACTTCGTCCTCGGCGGTTTCGTCGTCTCCCTCACGCGCACCGTCCTTCCCTCCCTGTCCGAGCAGGCGCTCGGGAAGGACCGTTCGGCCTACAAGGCGACCGTGGCGTTCGCCCTGCGCCTCATCGGGTTCGTGACGATCCCGTCCATGGTGGGCCTCATGCTCCTCGCCGCGCCGATCGTCGACGTCGTCTTCCGGCGCGGGCGGTTCGCGGAGGGAGACGTCACGAAGACGGCGCTCGCGGTCGTGTTCTTCGCCCTCGGGCTCTACGCGGCGGCGGGCGTGAAGATCGTGACGCAGGCCTTCTACGCGCTCCACGACACGCGGACGCCGGTCGTCGTCGCGACGTTCGACCTCGCCGTGTTCTGGACGCTGTGCGTCTGGCTCGCGAAGCCCATGCAGCACGCGGGCGTCGCCCTCGCGACGTCGGCGGGGTTCTGGATCAACTTCCTCCTCCTCCTCGCCCTCCTCTGGCGGCGGCTCGGGTCGCTGGGCGGGCGCGTCGTGATCGCGGCGCTCGCGCGCCTTCTCCTCGCGAGCCTCGGGATGGGGGGCGTCGTGTGGCTCTTCGCGCACCGGCTCGTGCCGTACGACTTCCGGTGGGTCTTCCTCGCGCGCGCGGGCTGGGTCGCGGGCGCGGCCGCGCTCGGCGCGGCGGCGTTCCTGGCGTTCGCGGCGCTGCTCCGCGCGCCGGAGGTCGGGGAGGCGCTCGGCGCCCTGGGGCGGAAGAGGGTGCCGTCTTGACCGTCCCGCCGCCGCCTTATATGGTTGCCATATGGCGACGCTCAAGACGACCGTCTACCTGGACAGCGACGACTACCGGAGGCTGAAGGCGATCGCGCGGGAGGCCGGCCGCGCTCCCGCGGAGATGGTCCGCGAGGCCGTGTCGGAGTACGCGAGGCGCCACGGACGCAGGCGCCTGCCGAAGAGCCTCGGGGCCGGACGCGGTGCGACCGACGACGGCGGGACCCGCGCCGAGGAGCACCTCGCCGGATTCGGCCGTTCCTGATGATCGTCGCCGACACGGGGGCCGTGTACGCGCTCGTCGATTCGAGGGAACGCCATCACCGCGTCCTTCGAAGGCTCTTCGAGTCCGATCCGGACGCCTGGGTCCTGCCGTGGGCCATCCTTCCGGAGGTGGACTACCTGGTGGGAAAACGCCTCGGACAGAAGGTCGAGGACGAGTTTCTCGAGGATCTCGCCGAGGGGCGCTTCGCGGTCGCGTGGGGGGACGAAGACGATCTTCGGGAAGCTCGCCGGATCTGCGCGCGCCACCGGGCGCTGAAGTTCGGGCTCGTCGACGCGACCGTCATGGCCGTCGCCGAGAGGCTGAAGGCGAACGCGATCGCCACCCTCGACGTGCGCGATTTCGGCGCCGTGGCCCTGAAGGGCTCGCCGAAGCTCTATCCCCGCGATCTCTGACGCGGGAAACGAAAACGCCCGCCGGCGAGACCGGCGGGCGTCGGGGATCAGAGGGAACGGGGATCAGTGCCCGTCGAGGCAGCCCTTCTGGCCGCTGCTGTTCGGGTAGCCGGTGCCGGCCGTGTAGGCCGCGTTCGACCACTCGCCCTGCAGCTTCCACGAGGTGCCGCCCGAGAACGAGACCGACGGGACGTTGAACGTCCAGGCGCACTTGTCGCCGTTCTCGGCGCCCGAGGAGTCGAACCAGCCCGTGCCGCGGGGATCGGTCATCGCCTCGGAGAGCTCGTGCGCGGAGACGTTCGCGAGGGCCGCGAGACCCTGCGAATGCGTCGTCGTCGTGTCCTGCGGGTCGCAACCGGCGTCGCCGTCGAGGTTGAAGAAGAACGCGAACTGGATCGGAACGCCGTTGCAGCTTCCCCAGCTGTGCCACGCGCAATATCCGGCGTGCCCGCGTTTGACGTCCGTGTAGACCGGGTAGTAGCCGTTCCGCCACGGGACTCGAGATCGTCTTGCAGACTTCTGCGAGGATCGGTGCGGTCCGGCTGCCCCCGGTCGCCGTCGAGAAGTCGAGATGGCGGCCGTTGAACTGGGACGCCGCGGTCACCTGGCCGTTGCTCCCGCTGTACTCGGTGGAGGTCTTCGCGTAGTTGCTCCCGCCGAAACCCTGGTAGAACGAGTCGAGGCCCGTGACCTTGTCACCCGCGAAAGTACCCACGTTCCAGCTCGGCCCCCAGAAGATGCTCTCGACGGCCGAGGAAACCATGATCGGGCCGTTGTGCCAGGTCATGTTCGGCGATCCGCCGCCTCCGGGCCTCCTGAGCGCCTGCCGCCCGGCGGCCTTCGCGTGCTCCTCGCGCGTCAGGAAGATGACCGTCGGCGCGTCGGTCGGCGCGCCCTCCACGTCCGATGCGGCCACGGTGGTGTCCGCGTCGCCACTCACGGCGCGCACGTCCTCCGCGAACGCGGGCGCGGCCGCGAGGGCGAACGCCGCCACGAGGGCCAGGACTGGAATCTGCCCCTTCTTCATGGAATCTCCTCCTGAACGGACCGGTATCTCGCCGTGAATTGGCTCGACGGACGGGCAGCGAGTACCCCGACCGAGGCCCCGGTTGCTTGCTGGACCTGTACGCTAACAGAGAGCAAGACTCTCTCTCAACGGAAATCCCGATGACGCGGCGGAGCAAAGGCGGCGCGTCAGGAGCCCGTCAGATCAGCTCGAGCGGGATCGGGGCGAAGCAGACGACGAAGATGAGGAGCACCGCGGCGGCGACGAGCTTGCGGCGGAAGTCGAGCGGCGCGTCCTCGTCGAGGACGGGAGGGTGCCGGAGCCCCGTGAAGAGCGTGAACGCGACCCAGATCCACCAGCCCGGCCAGTGCAGGCCCATGAACGCGAGGACGATCAGGAGCGGGATCGCGATCGTCCGCTGCCAGCGGCCGAACACCGCGTAGATCGCGTGCCCGCCGTCGAGCTGCCCGAGCGGAAGGAGGTTCAGGGCGGTGACGAACAGGCCGAACCAGGCCGCGATGAAGACCGGGTGCTCGATCGCGTCGGCGCTCGTGAACGTCGTCCCGAGGACGAGCTTCTGGAAGAGCGTCACGAGGATCGGGTAGCGGAACAGGATCGTGCCCTCCGACAGGACGGGGGAGGGGTTCGGGCGCGTGTGCGCGATTCCCCACGCGAGGAGCGGCAGCGCGACGACGAACCCGGCGATCGGGCCCGCGACGCCGACGTCGAAGAGCTGGGCCTTGTTGCGGATCGGCTCGCGGATCCGGATGAACGCGCCCATCGTGCCGACGAGCGACGGGAACGGGATGAAGTACGGCGGCGACGCGTCGATGCCGTACCGGCGGCACATGAGGTAGTGCCCCATCTCGTGCGAGAGCAGGATCAGGAGGAGCGGAACCGAGAACGTGATCGCCCCGCGGAACAGGGCGCCGAGCGTCGCGGCCGTGTCGCCGCCCGGCGCGAGGAGGCTGGGCCGGAAGTTGACCGCGAAGTTCGCCCCGACGTACGTCGTCGTCCCGAAGGTGAGGACGAAGAGGAGGACGTGCAGCCACCACCGCTCGCGGCGCCGCGGCGCGGGTGCCGCCGCCCCGGACGGACCGACGGGCACTTCAGGAGCGGGCGGCGGGAGCGGGGGAGTCGTGGCTCGGCTCCTTCGATTCCGGTTCTGCGGGCCCGGTCATGTCGCGGAGCTCCTTGCCGGGCTTGAAGCGGATCGTGAAGCCGGGCGGGATCTGGACTTCCTCGGTCGGGCGCTTGGGGTTGCGGCCGATGCCGCGCTTGCGGGGCTTGACGAGGAACACGCCGAAGCCCCGGAGCTCGATGCGCTCGCCGCGCGTGAGGGCCTGGCGCATGACGTCGATGATCGTCTCGACGGCCAGCGTGGCCTTCTGCCGCGGCACGTCGGCCGCCTCGGCGACGCCGTTGATGATGTCGTTCTTGATCACGTGTCCGCGGAGTCTACCCGGTCCCGCCCATCTCGTTCAAATCGAGCCCGTTAGCACCGTCAGAGGTGGTTCAGGCGGTTCTTGAGAAGGACGATTTCGAGCCCCGTCGCGGCCATCGAGGCCAGCCGCTTGAGGGCGGGCACCGACGGGGCCTTGGCGCCCTCGGCGGCCTCGCCGTAGAGGTACACGACCGTCTTCCCCTTGAGGTTGACCGGGACCACGGCCACGAGGCCGAGGCCGTCCGAGCCGAGGGCCTCGAGCGCCGCGGCCGTACCGGGCAGGTCGGGCTGCGGTCCGACGTAGAAGCCTTCGGTGTTGCGGAGCGTCGCGAAGACGGACGGCTCGGTGTCGGGCAGGCGGAAGCGGCCGAAGCTCTCGTGCGGCGCGGGCTTCGCGGCCCATCCGGAAACGTGGGCCGGCTGCGCGATGAAGAGCGCCGCACGCTTCACGTGCCGGAGCGCGTCGTCGAGGATCGCGTCGGCGACGTCGTCGCGATGGCGCGCGGCCGAGAGCCGCGACAGGAGGCGTTCCTCAGCCGCGGCCTCAGGGGTGGGCTCGGGGCGCTCCGGAAACTCCATGGACTCGGGCTGCGGGTCCAGGACCTCGAGCGGGTCCTCGAAGATCTCGGGCTCCGCCCGGCGGCGCAGCGCGGACGCCGCGAGGGTCGCCCCCTCGGCCTGCCACGGGTCGCCCTCGTCCATGCGCCGGAAGCGCTGCGGATAGGGCGAGAGGATCTCGGGCGGCGGAGGCGGCGCCGGCACGACCCGGAGGTCGGGCTTGCTCTTCGCGCGCCCGATCTTCGGCTGCGTCGGCTCGTCCGTGTCGTCCTTCTTCCGGGACCCCACCTCGCGCAGGTACGCGGCGGCCGACAGGTAGCGCGGCTCGACGTCGGCCGCGTAGAAGCGGTAGAGGAGCGCGTAGATCCGGACCTCGAGGGCCGCGTGGGGCGCGATCCGGAAGCCGGTCAGCGCGGCGAGCTCGTCGAGGGCGGGGAGGTCCTTGGGGTCGCGCATCGCGACGGAAAGCACGCGCCCTTCCTTGCGAAACGGCACGGCGTGCAGGCGCTGGGCGACGCGCCCGGGGACGAGCCTCAGGACGTCCGAGCGGATCGACTCGAGGGACTCGGGAACGGCCGGAGGCACGCGGCTCTGCACGGCGAGGCCGTGCGCGACGACGTCCTCCGAGGTCTCCTCCTCGAGGAGCGCCGTGCCGAAGCGCCCGCGCAGCCGGCCCTGCCGGAGGACGGCGCGCTGCCGCTGCTCTTCGGTGATGAGCTTGCTCTCGACGAGGAGGTCCCCGAGACGCGGCATGCGAATGTTTCTCGACGAAAGTTTACACCGCCGAGGACGCGTAGAATCGCCGCCATGAGCGAGCGTCCCATCCGCGTTCTCGTCGCGAAGCCCGGTCTCGACGGGCACGACCGCGGCGCCAAGGTCATCGCCCGGGCGTTGCGCGACGCGGGGATGGAAGTCATCTACTCGGGCCTGCGCCAGACGCCGCAGCAGATCGCCGCGGCCGCCGTCCAGGAGGACGTCGACGTCGTCGGGCTCTCGATCCTGTCCGGCGCGCACAACGTCCTCGTGCCGGAGGTCCTCGCGGCGCTCGAGGAGCGCGGCGGCGAGGGCATCGCGGTCGTCGTGGGCGGGATCATCCCCGAGAAGGACATCGCGCCGCTCAAGTCGAAGGGCGTGCGGGAGGTCTTCCTGCCGGGGACGAGCACGTCGGCCACCGTCGACGCGATCCGCCGCCTCGTGGCGGAACGGGCCGCGGCGTCCTGATCGCCTCCGCGCGCCTCCCGGGCCGGGCGCGCCGGGCCCGTACAATCCGTCCGTGAGCGAGACCCTCGTCTCGAAGCTCTCGCCGTCGGACGGCGAGTTCCAGGAGAACGCCGCCCATCACCGGGCCCTGGCGGCGCGCCTGAAGGAAGAGCTCGCGAAGGCGCGCGAGGGCGGAGGCGAGAAGGAGCGGCAGAGGCACGTCTCGCGCGGCAAGCTCCCCGTGCGCGAGCGGATCGAGCGGCTCCTCGACCCCGACACGGCGTTCCTCGAGATCGCGCCGCTCGCGGGCCACGGGCTGTACGACGGCGCCGCCCCGGGCGCGGGCCTCGTGACGGGCATCGGCAGGGTCGAGGGCCGCGCGGTGATGATCGTCGCGAACGACGCCACCGTGAAGGGCGGCACGTATTACCCCGTGACGGTCAAGAAGCACCTCCGCGCGCAGGAGATCGCCCTCGAGAACCGCCTTCCGGCGATCTACCTCGTGGACTCGGGCGGCGCGTTCCTCCCGCTGCAGGCCGAGGTCTTCCCGGACCGCGATCACTTCGGGCGCATCTTCTACAACCAGGCGCGCATGAGCGCCGCCGGCCTGCCGCAGATCGCGGCCGTGCTCGGCTCGTGCACCGCGGGGGGCGCGTACGTTCCGGCGATGTCGGACGAGACCGTCATCGTGAAGAACCAGGGGACGATCTTCCTCGCGGGGCCGCCGCTCGTGAAGGCCGCGACCGGAGAGGACGTGACCGCCGAGGAGCTCGGAGGCGGCGACGTCCACACGCGCCTGTCGGGCGTCGCGGACCACCTCGCGGACGACGACGCGGACGCGCTCGAGAAGGTGCGCGGCATCGTCGCCCACCTCGCCGCGCCGCCCCCGCCGCCTCCCGCCCGCATCGCGCCCGAGGAGCCGCGCTACCCGGCGGAGGAGATCTACGGGGTCGTCCCCAAGGAGACGCGGCGGCCCTACGACGTGCGCGAGATCCTCGCGCGCGTCCTCGACGGGTCGCGGTTCCACGAGTTCAAGCCGCGTTACGGCGCCACGCTCGTGACGGGTTTCGGCCACGTCTCCGGCTATCCGGTCGCGATCCTCGCGAACAACGGCGTCCTCTTCTCGGAGTCCGCCCTCAAGGCGACGCACCTCGTCGAGATGGCCTGCCAGCGCGGCGTCCCGCTCGTCTTCCTCCAGAACATCACGGGCTTCATGGTCGGCCGCGCGTACGAGCAGGGCGGGATCGCGAAGGACGGCGCGAAGATGGTCCATGCCGTCGCGAACGCCGCGGTGCCGAAGATCACGCTCCTCGTCGGAGGCTCCTTCGGCGCCGGGAACTACGGAATGTGCGGACGCGCCTACCAGCCGCGCTTCCTCTTCACGTGGCCGAACGCCCGCATCAGCGTCATGGGGGGCGAGCAGGCCGCCGACGTCCTCGCGACCGTCAAGGACGACCAGCGCGTCCGCGAAGGGGGTCCGCGGATGACCGACGCCGAGCGCGCCGCGTTCCGCCGGCCGACGCTCGAGAAGTACGAGGCCGAGGGGAACCCCTACTACGCGACCGCCCGGCTGTGGGACGACGGGATCGTCGACCCGGCAGAGACGCGGCGCGTCCTCGCGCTCGCCCTCGCGACCGCGTTCCGCGCGCCGGGCGGGGAGACGCGGTTCGGCGTCTTCCGGATGTAGACCGATGAAACGCGCTCTCCTCGCCTCCGCGCTCCTCCTCGCCGCCTCCCGCCTCCGCGCAGACGCGCGTGACGTGCGGCACGGTCGACGCGCTCGAGGTGACGTCCCTGACGCGGACGAGGGTCACCGCCTTTCTCCGGACGAAACTTCCGGACGCGCCCGCCGGCGCGAAGAGTTTCTTCGAAGGGAAGATCGAGCTGGCGAACACGATCCTGCCGGTCGGGCAGCCGGTGACGTTGCTCGTGCAGCACGTTGCGGAGGGCCACGAGGCCGTCTTCCTCGTCGATCTCGAGCTGTCCCGGGTTCCCGCCGAGCTCGTCGCACGACTCCATTCCGCCGCGCTCGATTTCACGCTCGAAGGAAATCTCCGGACCTCCGCCGGCGCGACGCCGCACCCCGTGTGCGCCGCCGGCGTCCTGCGCGTCGGGACGAACGACATCCGGGCGGTGGGCCCCGTCGGCCAGGACTTCGCGAGGTTCTCCGGCGTGCGCTTCGCGCGGAATCTCCCTCGCCGAGACGCAGGGCGAGGCGTCCGTGGTCATCTACAACCCGCTGTCCTTCGCGCTCGACGTCAAGGACCTCGTGTACGAGATCCGCGCCGGCGACCGCAGGGTGGCGTCCGGCGAGCGCCACGGGATCCGGATCTACCCCGGCCGCGAGACTTCCGTCGACCTCCCGGTCGTCGCGGGCAATGCCGACCTCGCCGCCGCCCTCGCGGGCGCCGCCCTTTCGGGCGGGCGCGTCGAGGGACGGCTCGTCGCGACGATCTCCGTGAAGGTCGGAAAGGACCAGGTCATGACCGTTCCGCTCAACCTCCCCGGGGCGATCCAGGTGGTGCCGTGAGCGCCCCGAAGATCCTGCTCGAGAAGTCGCCCTCCGACCCGCGCGTCGCGCGCCTCGTCCTCAACCGGCCCGAGACCCGCAACGCCTGGGACGGCGAGACCGTCTCGCTGCTGCAGCGCGCGCTCCGCGACCTCGCCTCGGACGAGTCCGTGCGCGTCGTCGAGCTCTCGGGCGAGGGGCCGGCCTTCTGCGCGGGCGCCGATCTCGACTGGATGAAGCGTGTCGCGAATTTCACGATGGAGGAGAACCGGCGCGACTCGGCGGAGCTCGCGCAGCTCTTCCGGGCGCTCGACGAGCTCGACAAGCCCGTCGTCGCGCGCGTGCAGGGCGCCGCGCTCGGCGGCGGGACCGGCCTCGTCGCCGCGTGCGACGTCGTCGTCGCGGCCGAGGGCGCGGTCTTCGGGACGACGGAGGTGCGCCTCGGGATCATCCCGGCCGTGATCTCGCCCTACGTGGTCCGCAAGATCGGCGCGTCGCACGCGCGCGCGTGGTTCCTGACGGGCGAGCGGGTCGGAGCCGAGGAGGCGCGCCGCGTCGGCCTCGTCCACCACGTCGTCCCGGAGCAGGATCTCGGCAAGGCCACGAAGGCCGTGATCGACGCGATCCTCCTGGGCGGGCCCGCGGCCGTGGTCGAGGCCAAGCGCCTCGTCCACACGGTGTCGACCCTGCCCCTGCGCGAGGCGACCGCCTGGGCCGTCCAGCGGATGGCGGAGCGGCGCGGCTCGCACGAGGGCCTCGAAGGCCTGAAGGCCTTTCTCGAGAAGCGGCCCGCGAGCTGGACGACGAAGGGCTCGTGACGCGCGGGCGGCCCTTCCGGCGCGTCCTCGTCGCGAACCGCGGCGAGATCGCAGTGCGCGTCGTCCGCGGCTGCCGCGCGGCGGGCCTCGCGTCGGTGGCCGTGTACTCCGAGGCGGACCGGAACGCGCGCCACGCCGCGCTCGCCGACGACGCCGTCGAGATCGGCCCGGCGCCGGCCCGGGAGAGCTACCTCTCGATCCCGAGGCTCCTCGCGGCGGCGAAGAGCGACGGGCTGCGACGCCGTGCATCCCGGCTACGGCTTCCTGTCGGAGAACGCGGACTTCGCGCGCGCGGTCGAGGAGGCGGGGCTCGTCTGGATCGGCCCTCCGCCCGAGGCGATGGAAGCGATGGGGAGCGAAGATCGCATCGCGAGAGAACGGATGAGAGCGGCCGGCGTCCCCGTCGTGCCCGGCGCGCTCATCGCCGGGTTCGAAGAGGACGAAGAGAGAGAGAAGATTTCTTCGAATGGTAAAGAGGGCGGGGCGCGCGGTGGCGCCGCTCGGCGCGCGGCGGGGCAGCCCGCAACCTCTGGCACCTTCAAAGAAATCTCTTCTTCTTCTTCCTCTTCCTTCAAAGAAATTCTCTCTCTGGGTCTTCCCGTCGTCGTCAAGGCTTCGGCGGGAGGCGGCGGCAAGGGGATGAGGGTCGTCCGCTCGTCTGCGGAACTCTCCGAAGCCATTTCTTCCTGCCGCCGCGAGGCGGCGGCGGCGTTCGGGGACGCGACCGTTTACGTCGAGAAGTACCTCGAGAATCCGCGCCACGTGGAGGTCCAGGTCTTCGGCGACTGGCACGGCAACGTCGTCGCGATCGGCGAGCGCGAGTGCTCGCTCCAGAGGCGTCACCAGAAGGTCGTCGAGGAGTGCCCGTCTCCGGCCGTGACGCCGGAGCTGCGCGCGCGCCTCCTGAAGGCCGCCGTCGACGCCGCGAAGGCGGTCGGCTACGTGAACGCCGGGACGGTGGAGTTCCTCCTCGCGCCCTCGGGCGAGTTCCATTTCCTCGAGATGAACACGCGCCTGCAGGTCGAGCACCCGGTCACCGAGGAGGCTTTCGGCGTGGACCTCGTCCTCCTCCAGCTCGCCGTCGCGGCGGGGGAGAAGCTGCCGCCTCTCCCGTCCGTCCCGATCCGCCATGCGATCGAGGCGCGGGTCTACGCGGAGGATCCCGAGGCGGGGTTCCTGCCTCAGGCGGGGCGCGTCCTCCTCTATCGCGAGCCCTCGGGACCCGGCGTGCGGGTGGAGTCCGGCCTGGCCGAGGGCCAGGACGTCGGCGTCCACTACGACCCGCTGCTCGCGAAGGTCGTCGCCTCCGGCGCGACGCGCGACGAGGCCCGGCGGCGCCTCGTCGGCGCTCTCGGGGAGACGGTGATCCTCGGCGTCTCGACGAACGTCTCGTGGCTGCGCCGGCTCCTCGAGACGCCCGAGGTCGCAGCGGGGGCGATCCACACGGGCCTCCTCGAGACTCTCCCCGTGCCCGCGCCTCCGGCGCCGCCCGACGAGGCGTTCGCGGCGGCCGCGGCGGCGCTCGTCCGGAGCGGCGCCCTCCGGTCCCGGCGGTCCCGTCCTCGCCGACCCATTCGACGGCCGGTTCCGGACCGGAGGCGGCGCGTGAGGCTCCGCGAGGCGGCGACGGGGGCGTCGCGCGAGGTCCGTCCCGGCGGGATGCCGCGCGGAGCCTTCGCCGCGCGGGACGGCGAGGTCGCGTGGGTCTTCCTCGGCGGCGAGACGTGGCGCATCTCGAAGGCGCCGGCCCGGGCCGCCCGCGCGGCGGAGGAGGAGCACGCCCTCACCGCTCCGATGCCGGGCAGGGTCTCGGCCGTGCGCGTGTCCGACGGGCAGGCCGTGGAGAAGGGCGAGGTCCTCGTCGTGCTCGAGGCCATGAAGATGGAGCACGCCGTGAGGGCCCCGCGAGCCGGAATCGTCGCGCGACTCGCCGCCGAGCCCGGGAAGATGGTGGGGCTCGGGGACGTTCTCCTCGACGTCACATGAGCGCGGGCTTCGTCACCGTCGTCGAGGTGGGACCGCGGGACGGTCTCCAGAACGAGGCCGCGGTCGTCCCGGCGGACGTGAAGGTCGCGTTCGTGGACGCGCTCTCGGCCTCGGGCCTCTCCGTGATCGAGGCGACGGCGTTCGTCTCGCCCCGGTCGATCCCGCAGCTCGCGGACGGCGAGGACGTCTTCCGGCGCATCGCGAAGCGGCCCGGCGTCCGCTATCCGGTCCTCGTCCCGAACGAGAAGGGTCTCGACCGCGCCGAGGCCGCGGGCGTGCGCGAGATCGCGGTCTTCACGGCGGCCTCCGAGACGTTCAACCGCCGGAACGTGAACGCCTCGATCGAGGAGTCCTTCGCCCGCTTCGCGCCGGTCCTCGCCCGGGCGGCGGCGGGGGGGATGCGCGTGCGCGGTTACGTCTCGTGCGCGTTCGGCTGCCCGTACGAGGGTCCGGTCTCCCCGGAAGCCGTCGCGCGCGTGGCGGCGCGCCTGTTCCGGATCGGCTGCGCCGAGGTCTCCGTCGGCGACACGATCGGGATCGGCGTCCCGACGCAGGTTCCGGACGTCGTCGGGCGGACCGTGGAGGCGGGCGTTCCCCGTCGACCGCCTCGCGCTCCACTTCCACGACACGCGGGGGACCGCTCTCGCGAACGTCGTCGAGGGCCTGCGCGAGGGCGTCCGGATCTTCGACTCGTCCGCGGGCGGGCTGGGCGGGTGCCCGTACGCGCCCGGCGCGGCGGGAAACGTCGCGACCGAGGACCTGCTGTGGCTCCTCCAGCGGATGGGGTACGAGACCGGCGTCGACCTCGAGGCCGTCGCGGAGGCGTCGCGGGCCCTCGCCCGCGTCGACCGGGAGGCGTCCCGTCTCGCGCGTGTTCCAGGCCCTCGAAGCGGCAACGGCCCGGCGCCCGGTGTAAACTCCTCGCCAACCATGCCCTCGCGCATCCTTCTGGCGGACGACAGTCTGACCATCCGCAAGGTGGTGGAGCTGACCTTCTCGGGCAGCGAGTTCGAGCTCAAGGCGGTCGGCAACGGCGACGAAGCCGTCGCCCTCCTCGCCGACTTCGAGCCGGACATCGTCCTCGCGGACGCCGTGATGCCCGGCCGGACCGGATACGAAGTCTGCGAAGAGGTGAAGCGCCGCCCGGGCGGGCGCTTCGTGCCCGTCGTCCTCCTGACCGGCACGTTCGAGCCGTTCGACAAGCCGCGCTCGGAGCGCGTCGGCGCGGACTCCGTCGTCACGAAGCCGTTCGATTCGCAGGGCCTCGCGGCCCTCGTCCGGGATCTCGTCCGCCGCGCGGGCGAGGCGCGGGCGTCCGCTCCCCCGGAGCCGCCCCCCGCTCCCGAGCCGCCGCCTCCTCCTCCTCCGCCCGACGCGGAGGTGGGGGAGAACACGGACCCGACGTTCTCGGGCGCCGAGCCGTTCTACACGGCGCCCCTGGCGGTGCAGGCACCGCCTCCCACACCGGCGCCGGTCGAGGACATCTTCTCGACGACCGCGATCCCCGTCTTCTCCGGGATCGAGGCGACTCCTCCTCCTGCTCCCCGCGCGAGCGGCGAGTTCGAGCCTCCGACCGAGCCGATCTCTCCGGTTCCGCCGCCGCCCCCGCCGCTCGCGGGCGAGCGCGGGTACGAGATGAACCTCGAGGGCCTCGACGACACGCCCGAGCCCCAGCGCCGCGATCTCGACGAGGACATCGCCGCCTTCGAGCAGTCCGACCGGGGCCAGACGCGCCGGCCCGAAGCGTGGGAGACCCTCGCCGCGCCCGCGGAGAGCACGCCGTCGCCGGAGACGGCCCACTCGGAGCTGGAGGCGCTCGCGGCCGAGGCGAGCCTCACGGACCTCAAGAGCCTGATCCCCGACTCGGCGCCGATGGCGTCTCCGGCCGGATCCTCCGCCGGGCCGCTCTCGGACGCGGACATCGACCGCATCGCGCGCCGCGTGCTCGAGCTCGGCGGAGAGCGCGTCGTGCGCCGCATCGCCTGGGACGTCGTCCCGGAGCTGGCCGAGCGCCTCGTCAGGGAGCGCCTCGAGGAGCTCGAGAAGGCCGACTGACACGGGAGGCGCGGCCGCAGGCCGCGCTCCGGGGCTTTCGGATTTCGGATTTCGGATTTCTTAGAAGGGTGAGTGGGGCTGCGGCTCGACCGCCGGCGCGGCGGTCACTCGGCCGCCTCGATCCCTCTTCACCTTCTAAGCAATCCTCGGGTCCTCGCTTTCCCTCTTCCTCCCCTCATTCGAAGAAATTCTCCTTTCCGATATCCTCGGCAGCCTGTGAAGGAGCTCGAGAAGACCTTCGACCCGTCCACCTTCGAGATGCGCTGGTACAAGGCGCAGGAGGAGGCCGGTGTCTTCCGTCCCGAGTCCGCCGGCCGGGACGCCGAGCCGTTCACGATCGTGATCCCGCCGCCGAACGTCACGGGGCGGCTGCACGTCGGTCACGCGCTCGGGCGGACGCTCGAGGACGTCCTGTGCCGCTGGCGCCGCATGCAGGGGCGCGCCGTCCTCTGGGTCCCCGGCGTCGACCACGCCGGCATCGCGACGCAGATGGTCGTCGAGCGCGACCTGAGGGAACGGACGGGCCAGTCGCGCCACGACCTCGGCCGCGACGCGTTCGTCGCGCTCTGCCGCGAGTGGGCGGACGCGCGCCGCGGAGACATCCTCGACCAGATCCGGCGGCTCGGCTGCTCGTGCGACTTCACCCGCGAGTACTACACGCTCGACGCGATCCGCTCGCGCGCCGTCCGCTTCGCGTTCACGACGCTCTACGAGCAGGGCCTCGCCTATCGCGCCGAGCGGCTCGTGAACTGGTGCCCGAGCTGCGCGACCGTCCTCTCCGACCTCGAGGTGAACCACGTCGAGACGTCCGGGCACCTGTGGTCGATCGCGTACCCCGTGGTGGGCGGCGGGGAGGTCGTCGTCGCGACGACGCGGCCCGAGACGATGCTCGGCGACACCGCGGTCGCCGTGCACCCCGACGACGAGCGCTACGCCGGCGCTCGTCGGCAAGCGCGTGACGCTTCCGCTGACGGGCCGGACCATCCCGGTGATCGCCGATTCCTTCGTGGAGAGGGAGTTCGGGACGGGGATCGTCAAGGTGACGCCCGCGCACGATCCGAACGACTTCGAGGCGGGCAGGCGCCACGGGCTCGACCTCGTGACCGTCATCGGGTTCGACGGCCGGATGACGCCGGCCGCCGGCGCCGCGTACGCGGGCCTCGAACGCGCCGAGGCGCGCAAGAAGGTCCTGCGGGACCTCGAGGCGCAGGGCCTGCGCCGGGGCGAGAAGAGCCACCTCGTGCCGCTCGCGCGCTGCCAGAGGTGCGACACGATCGTCGAGCCGCTCGTCTCGATCCAGTGGTTCGTGAAGATCGGCCCTCTCGCCGCCAAGGCGGTCGAGGCGACGGAGAGGCGGGAGACGACCTTCACGCCCGAGCTCTGGAAGAAGACCTACGACGAGTGGATGCGGAACATCCGCGACTGGTGCATCTCGCGCCAGCTCTGGTGGGGACACGAGATCCCGGCCTGGTACTGCCCGGACGGCCACGTGAACGTCCCGAAGCCGGGCGCGGACGACCCCACGGCGTGCGCGACGTGCGGCTCGGCCGCCCTCGTGCGCGACCCGGACGTGTTCGACACGTGGTTCTCGTCGTGGCTCATGCCGCTCTCCGTGTTCGGCTGGCCCGCGAAGACGGCGGACTTCGAGCGCTTCTATCCGACGAGCGTTCTCGTGACGGGCTTCGACATCCTCTTCTTCTGGGTGGCCCGGATGATCATGGCCGGCACCTGGTTCGACGGGCGGGCGCCCTTCCGGGACGTGGTCCTGCACGGCCTCGTGCGCGACGAGAAGGGCCAGAAGATGTCGAAGACGAAGGGCAACGTCGTCGACCCGCTCGAGATGTGCGACGAGTTCGGGGCGGACGCCGTGCGGTTCACGCTCGCCGTCCTGTCCGGCACGGGCCGCGACCTCCCGTTCGGCAAGTCGCGCGTCGCGGGTTACCGCGGCTTCGCGACGAAGGTCTGGAACGCCGCGCGCTTCGCGCTGCCCCTGATCTCGGAAGGAGCGTGCGTGGACGCGCTCGAGTTCCGTTCCCTCTCCACGGTCGACCGCTGGATCCTCGCGCGGTTCTCGGACGCCGCGAGCCGCGTGGGCGCGTCCCTCGAGGCCTGCCGCTTCGACGAGGCGGCGCACGCGCTCTACCAGTTCTTCTGGTCCGAGTTCTGCGACGGCTACGTCGAGATGATCAAGCCGGTCCTCCGCGGCGCCGACGTGCCGGAGGCCGAGAAGGCGCGGACGCGCGGCGTCCTCAAGCGGGTGCTCCTCGACTCGCTCGCGCTCCTGCATCCGTTCATGCCGTTCGTGTCCTGCGAGATCCGCGAGGCGCTGAACGGGGACGGCCTCGGCCTCGCGACGGCGAAGTTCCCCGAGCCGGACCCCGACTGGAAGGACGACGCGGCGGTGAGGTGGTCGAGACTCCTGCGGGCGATCGTGACGCGAGTCCGGAACCTGCGCGCCGAGCACGGCCTCGCGCAGACCGAGGCGCTCGCGGTCGGCCTCGAGCTCCCGCAGGACCCCTTTCAGAGGGAAATGCGGCGTCACGTCCCGCTCCTGAGCCATCTCGCGCGGCTCAGCGCCGTGGAGATTTCTTCGAGGTGGAATTGGCCCGGAGCGCATCGCGACGTCGTCGCGGAGATCGGGATCGTCGTCGAATTGCCTTCGAAGAGAGATTTCTTCCGAAGACAGGGAGAAGCTGCGAGCGCGACGTGGAGCGCCTGCGCGCCGAGGCGGCGAAGATCAGAGCGCGGCTGGCCGACCAGAGCTTCCTCGCGCGCGCTCCCGCACCCGTTGTCGCGAAGACGAAGCAGCAGCTCGAAGAAATCTCCGAACGGATCGCGCGGCTCTCCGGCAACCTCGTGGGGACTCCGGACCGGTGAGCGGCGGCGGCGCTCCCGTCCCGCCCGCGGCGTCCCCTCTCGGGTCGCTCGCTCCCCTCGGCGGGAGGCGCTTCGTGCGTCTCCACAATCTCATCTTCGTCCGGACGACGCCGTCCACGAACGATCTCGGGAAGATCATCGTCGAGCGCATGCTCGCCGAGAGCGAGGAGATCCGCCTCACGGTGATCGTCGCGGGCGAGCAGACCGCCGGGCGCGGGCGCGCGGGCCGGCCGTGGACGTTCGTGCCCGGCGCGCTCGCCCTCTCCGCCATCGTGCCCTGGCCGGAAGGCCCCGGGCGCGTCCGGCTCCCGATCGAGACCGGCATCCTCCTGGCGCGCGGCCTCGCGGCCGCGTTCGGGATCGAGGTCAGGGTGAAGTGGCCGAACGACCTCCTCGTCGGGCGGAAGAAGATCGGCGGCCTCCTCGTCGAGGCGCGGTCGAACGACGAGGGCGAGGGCTGGGCCGTGGTCGGCTTCGGACTGAACGTCCGCGGAACGCGAGCCGACCTCGACGCGCGCGGCCTGACGGACGCGACGTCGCTCGAGGCGTGCGGCGTCGCGCCCACGCTGCTCGAGGGCGAGGAGCCGCTCGACGCCGTGCTCACGATCCTCGACGAGGGGATCGGCGAGCCCTGCACCGACCCGCTCCCCGAGGCGTTCGCGGCCGTCTCGGCCCACGCGCCCGGCGACAGCCTCACGGTGGACGACGGCACCCGGACCCGCAAAGGGGCGTTCGCGGGCGTCTCGCCCGAGGGCTTCCTGCGCCTCGCGACCGAGAGCGGCGACGAGACGCTCGTGTCGGGGGACGTCGTCCTCTTCTGACATGGAGGCCCCGGAGCTCGACGAGTCCACGTACGCGACGAGAGTCGAGGACGCCTTCATCGCCGAGCGCGGCACGCCCTTCCTCCTCTCGCCGAAGGACTGGACGCTCATCCGCGGCTGGCGCGAGGGCGGGATCCCGGTGGACACCGTGGTCCGGGCCGTGCGGGAGGCGTTCGAGAAGCGGCGCGCGCGCGGCCAGGCCGGCAAGATCTCGTCCATCGCGTACTGCGCGAACGCCGTCGAGGAGCTCTGGGAGATGGAGCGCCGGGGCCTCGTGGGCAAGGCCCACGAGGCCCCCCCGGCGGGCGCGAACGCGCCCGCGAGAGGAGAGAAGTCTCTTGCTTTGCTCTCGGATCGTCTGCGCGCGATGAGCGACGCTCTCGCGACCATGGACGGCGCTGAAGATCTTCTTAGAAGGGTGAGTGGGGCCGGGGCGGCGGGCAGCGCCGGTGCGGCTCCTCGAGCGGAGGGCGCCCCAAACACCTTCGAAGAAATCCCCCTCTTCTCGTCCCTCCGAAAGTCGCTGAGCTCCGCCGCCTCGAAGATCGAGGCGCTGCCGCGCGATCTTTCATTCGAAGAATCCGAAGAGAAGCTCTCCGTGATCGAGGCGTCGCTCGTGAAGTCGGCCCTCCGCGTCCTGCCGTCCGAGCAGCAGGCTCTCGTCGAATCCCGCGTGTCCTCCGCCCTCGGCGACGTCGCCGGCGTGTCGCCCGCGGTCGTCGAGCGGATGCGCCGGGCGCTCACGCGCCGCGAGGTGCGCCTGCTCCTCGGCCTGCCGGCCCTCACGCTCCTCCATGGCTGAGGTCCGCCCGGGCGACGCCCTCGAGGCTCTCGTCGAGCGCGTCGTGCCCGGGGGCGAGGGGCTCGCGCGAACGGAGGGCGTCGTGACGCTCGTGGCGGGCGGCCTGCCGGGGGACCGCGTCCGGCTGCGGGTGGAGGACGCGTCTCCCCGCCTCATCCGGGGTCGCGCGGAGGAGATTCTCGAGGCGGGCGAGGCGCGCCGCCCGGACGCCGACGTCTGCGGCCTCGCGCGGAGCGGCGCCTGCGGCGGCTGCGACTGGCCCGCTGCGCGGCCGGAGCACCATCGCGCGCTCAAGACCGAGCTCGTCCTCGACGCGCTGCGGCGGCTCGGCGGCCTCACCGCGGCCGACCTGCCCGAGCCGCGCTGGCTGGGTTCCCCGCCGAACTACCGCCTCCGCAACCGGCTGCACCTCGACCGCGAGGGGCGCCTCGGCTTCTTCGCGCCCCGCTCGAAGGCGGTCGCGGACCTCGAGGGCTGCCAGATCGTGTCGAAGCCCTTCCTGGAGCGGCTCCCGGCGCTCCGGGACCACCTTCGCTCGATGGGGCCGATGGAAGGGGAGCTCTTGACCCTGGAGTCGCGCGACGGGAAGACCCTGCTCGGCGAGTTGCGGCTCTCGGCGGGTGACGGTCTGCAAATTTCTTCGAAGGTGAAAGAGAGAGGGAGAGGGCCGTTCGACGGGTTTCGCGTCGTCGATGCGGGTGGGCGGCTGCTCGCCTCGGACGGTCCCTCGTCGCTTTCCATCGAGGCAGGCGGCGCCTCGTTCGACGTGCCGGTGTCTTCCTTCTTTCAAGGAAATCTCTTTCTCCTCGATTCGTTCCTCGAGGAGATCCGGACGGCGCTTCGCGCCGGAAGAGAAGAGAAGATTTTCCTAGAAGGGAAGAGGGGGGAGGCGCGCGCTTGCGCGCCGTGGATCTCTATGCGGGCGTCGGGTTCATGACGCGCCCTCTCCTGGAGCTCGCGGCCGAGATGGGAGGCGGCGAGGTGACGGCCGTCGAGATCGACCCGGCGTCGTCCCATTCACTTTCAAAGAATCTTCAGGCCTGGCAGAAGGAGGGCCTGCCCCTCGCGCGCTCGATCCGAGCCTCCGCTGAATCCTTCTTCCACTCGAAGAAATCCGAATCTTCGGTCTCTCTTCTCCTCGCGGACCCTCCGCGCGCCGGCCTGTCGCCCGAGGTGCGGAAGGGGCTCCTGCGGCTCGCGCCGCCGCGCGTCCTGATGGTGTCCTGCGACCCGCCGACGCTCGCCCGCGACCTCGCGGCGCTGAAGGAGCGCTACGCGGTGACGCGCCTGACGCTCCTCGACCTCTTCCCGCAGACCCACCACGTCGAGACGGTGGCCTTGCTCGCCGCGCGTCCGATCGGATAGAAGCCGCGCATGAGGCGCTCGTGGTCGCCCGGGGCGGGCGCGCCCTCGCTGCCGGCCGCGTTCGCGATCGCCGCGGGCATCGCCGCGGCCGTCTCCTTCGCGGTCCCGCCGTCCGCCGTTCGCCGGCGGCGCGCTCGCTCGTGGCGTCGCTCGCGGGAATCGCCGCGGGACGGGCGCACGGCCGCGCCGCGGCTCTCGGCGGCCTCGTCCTCGCTGCGGCCGCGGGCTTCTGGTCGGCCCGCGCGCGCTGGCTCCTCCCCGCCGGCCGGGCGGAGGCCTCGGCCCGCGCCGCGATCGCCGAGGCGCTCGCCCGCGACGCGGAGGCGGGCGGCGCGCTCGTGGAGGTCGTCGGACGCGTCGACGCGCCGTGGTCGCCGAGCGGCTCCCAGCGCCGGACCCGGCTCGACGTGGAATCGGCGGAATGCGGCGGAAAGCCCCTCGCGCTCGACGCGCCCGTCGCCCTCGTCGTCGCCGGCGAGACCGACCCGTCGCCCATCGCCGAGGTCGGGGACCTCGTCCGCGTGAAGGGGACGCTGCGCCTGCCCGAGCAGGGCGGCCCCCGCCGGGCGCCCGTCGACCTGCCGGACCAGCCTCACCTGCTCCTCAAGAGCGGCGCCCAGATCGAGAGGATCTCCGGCCCCTCCGGCCCCTTCGCCGCCGTGCAGCGCGCCCGCGCCGCCGTCAAGCGCCGCCTGCGCGCGAACCTCGCGGGCGCGCCCGACGCGGACCGCACGGCCCTCGCCCTGCTCCTCGCGTTCGTCCTCGGCGAGACGCAGGACCTGCCGCTCGCGGCCGTCGGGGCGTTCCGCGACGGCGGCGTGGCCCACATCGTCGCGATCTCGGGCCTGCAGGTCGCGCTCGTCGCGGCGCTCCTCGGTTTTCTCGCGCGCAGGGCGGGAGTCTCGCTCCGGGCGCGCGACGCGATCGTCCTCGGCGCGGCTCTCCTTTTCGCGATCTTCGCCGGCGGCCGGCCGCCCGTCTGGCGGGCCGCGCTCATGATCGGCCTCTACCTGGCGGCGCGCCTCCTCGGACGGCCGACCTCGCCGGAGCACGTCCTCGGGTTCTCGGCGTGCGCGATCCTCCTCGCCGACCCGTCGGCCCTCTTCGACGTCGGCTTCCTCCTGACGTTCGCGGCCGTCTTCGGTCTCGCCGAATTCGGCGCGCCGGCCGTCGTCGCGCTCCGGAACCGGGGCGTGCCGGCGCCCGTCGCGGACGCGATCGGGGCGACGCTCGGGGCCGAGCTGGCGGTGCTGCCGATCCAGGCCTTCGTCTTCAACGTGGTTCCCTTCGTCGCCCTGCTCTCGAATCCGTTCATCGTGCCCCTCTCGGGCGTCTTCCTTCTCGCGGGCCTCGCGCTCCTGCCGCTTCTCCTCGTGTCGCCCGCCGTGGCCTCCTCCGCGATCGTCCCGCTGCGCCTGCTCTCGGACCTGCAGTTCGGGATCCTCGACGCGCTGGACCGGCTGCACGCCGTCCGCGTCGTCCCGACGCCGCCCTTCGCGCTCGCGGTGGCGGCGGCGGGTCTCCTCCTGGTCGCGGGCCTCGCCGCGGCCCGGCCCGTCCGCCGGGCGGCCCTCGCGGGCGGCCTTCTCGCGGTCGGGACGATCGTCGGCGCGTCCTCGGCCGCGGCGGCCGAGGGCACCGCCGTCCTCCGGTCGGTGGACGTCGGACAAGGGGACTGCTGGCTGCTCGTCACGCCGCGGGGACGCGTTCTCGTCGACGGCGGCGGCAGCCCCGACCGGGCGTACGAGTTCGGGCGGCTGCGCCTCATCCCGAAGCTCGCGGACCTCGGCGCGGTCGCGCTCGACGCCGTGATCCTCACGCACCCTCACCCGGACCATACGCGCGGCCTTCTCGCGGTCCTGTCGTCGCTGCCGGTCGGCCGCGTCGTCCTGCCGCGCGCCGCGCCGCGGAACGTGTTCCTCG
This sequence comes from uncultured Acidobacteriota bacterium, assembly GCA_963776915.1. Lineage (GTDB taxonomy): Bacteria > Acidobacteriota > Thermoanaerobaculia > UBA5066 > UBA5066 > Fen-183. The sequence goes on from CAVZPE010000004.1 coordinate 573,255, forward strand.
ACGAGTTCCTCGCCGTCGCGACGAGGCGGCGCCTCGTCCTCGAGCGGCTCGGCGCCGGGGAACGCTTCGAGGCGGCGGGCCTCGCCTTCGACGTGCTGCATCCGCCCGACGAGGCGTACGCCCGCGCCCGGGAGAACAACGGCTCGCTCGTCCTGAGGGCCCGTGTCGAGGGGCGGACCCTCCTCCTGACGGGCGACGTCGAGGCCGCGGCCGAGCGCGATCTCGTCGCGTCGCGCGCGGACCTCTCGGCCGACGTGCTGAAGGTCCCGCACCACGGGAGCCGGACGTCGACGACGCCGGAGTTCCTCGCCCGCGTGTCCCCCCGGATCGGGCTCGTCGGGGTCGGCCGGCGAAACCGGTTCGGCCATCCCGCGCCCGACGTCCTGGCGCGCCTCGCCCGCGCCGGCGTGCGCGTCTTCCGCACGGACCGGGACGGGGACGTCGCGCTGACGCTCGCGGCGGGACGCATTCTGCCGGCGTTCCCCGAGTCCGTCGCGCGGGTGCGTCCGTGAGCGGGCCCGGGGGCGTCCTCGCGATCCTCGGCCCGACGGCGACGGGAAAATCCGAGCTGGCCGTCGCCCTCGCCGAGCGGCTCGGCGGCGAGATCGTGTCGGCGGACGCGTTCGCCGTCTACCGCGGGTTCGACGTGGGGACCGCCAAGCCGGGGCCCGAGCTGCGCGCGCGCGTGCCGCACCACCTCGTGGACGCGCGCGAGCCCACGGAGCCCTGGAGCGCGGGAGAATTCGCCGCCGAGGCCCGGCGGCTCTGCGGGGAGATCCTCGCACGCGGTCGGCTTCCGATCCTCGCGGGCGGAACCGGCTTCTACGTTCGCGCGTTCTTCGGCGGCCTCTTCGAGGGCCCGCGCCGGGACGACGCCGTCCGCCGCGCCCTCGAGGCCGTCTCGGCGCGGCGCGGGCCGGGCTCCCTCCGGCGGATGGTCTCGCTCCTCGACCCGGAGACCGCCGTTCGCCTCGCGGACGCCGACACCTCCCGGGCGATCCGCGTGCTCGAGATCCTGTTCCTCTCGGGCGTCCGCCCGTCCCGGCTCTTTCGCGAGCGGCCCGGCGCGGCGTGGACGCGGCCGGCGGTGAAGCTCCTCCTCACGTTGCCGCGTGCGGACCTCCATGACAGAATCTCGGAGCGATTCCGAACACGCTTTGTGACCGCGTTCCCGCATGAGGTCCAGGGTCTGCTCGCCGCCGGCGTGCCGGTCTCGGCGCCCGCGTTCTCGGCCATCGGGTATCGTGACACCGCTGCGTTCCTCGAAGGAACGCTCTCGGAAGCCGAGTGGAAGGAGCGGATCCTGAGGGACACGCGCCGGTACGCCAGGAGACAGGAGACCTGGTTCCGAAGGGAACCGGGCCTCCTGCCGGTGTCGGCGAAGCGCCCCGACCTCGTCGATTTCGCGGAGCGCCTCGCGCGCCCGCTTCTTGCTTCTTCTCCGGGGAGCGAAGGGAGCCTTGCATGATCGGACCGCCGAAACCGCCCATCAACGTCCAGGATGGGTTTTTCTATCAGCTCCGGAAGGACAACACCGTCGTCGAGGTGACGCTGCTCTCGGGACGCACGCGGATCGGACGCATCCGCCGCTTCGACAAGTACGCCGTGGTCGTCGAGGTCGATGGCCGCGAGGAGATGATTTACAAGCACGCGATCGCGTCGGTGGCCTCGACCGGGACGAACGTCCCGTCCGTGCCCCCGCCCGTCCGGACTCCCGCGGTTTGACGCGCCGGCTCGCCTTCGCGCTCGCCGTCCTCGTCGGGGTGGCCGCGGGGTGCGCGACGGCGCCGCCGAGGGAGGATCCGGTGGTCGTCCGCGCCCGCGAGACCGCGGCGCGCGCCGAGACCGCGGCCGCCGAGGGCCGGCTTCGCGACGCGCTCGACGGGTACCGTGAGGCCGGCCGCCTCGCTCCGTCGGACGCACGCTACGCCGCGCGCGAGAAGGAGCTGCGGGACGAGATCGTCGTCCGCCGGGCCCGGGAGGCCGACGAGGCCCTGAAACGGAAGGACGTCGCCGCGGCCCGGCGCGCCGCGCTCTCGATCCTGGAGGTCGACCCGCACGCCGCGGCCGGGTACCGGGCGCTCGCGAAGGCGGCGGAAGCCGAGGGCTCCCTCGACGACGCCTGGTCCGCCGCGAAGCGCGCGCACGAGAGCGATCCCGCGGATGCCGCGCTCACGGAGTCCCTCGCCCGTCTCGCCACGAAGACGGGGCGCTGGGCGGAGGCCGAGTCGCTCTACACGGAGCTCGGCAGGACGGATCCGGCGTTCTGCGAGAAGGCCGCCGCCGCCGGATTCGAGTTCCGGGTCCAGAATCTTCCGGCGCCGGCGCGGAGGGCGGCTTTCTCGCCGCGCCTGACGCGCGCCCAGCTCGCGGCGCTCCTCGTCGAGCTCTCGCCGGAGGTGCGCGAGGCCGGGATCCCGCCGGGGGCCGACGTCGCCGTGGACGTCGTGGACCGGCCGGAGCGCGCGGCCCTCGTGCGGACGATCGGGCTCGGGTTCTTCCCGGTGTCGCGGGACACGCACCTCGTCGGCCCGGACGTTCCCGTCTCGCGCCCCGAGATGGCGTCTCATCTCAGGAGGCTCGCCGCGCTGGCGGGCGGCGAGCTCCCGTGCGCCGCGTCTCTCGCCGAGTGCGGCATACTTCCGGAAGGGTCCCGGCAGGTCAGCGGGCGGGAAGCGGTGGCCGCGATCGAGGCGACCCTGCGGATGGCCCGCCCAGGAGGATCGCGATGAACGTCACGGAGCTCTTCTCCAAGGTCCCACTCTTCGAGGGGATCGCGCCGGAAGACCGTGTCGCCCTCGCGAAGGCCGCGGCGCTCCGGACGTACCGGCGCGGCGAGACGATCGTCGAGCAGGGCGAGCCGGGCGACGCGTTCTACGTGATCGTCAAGGGCCGGGTCGCCGTCGCGATCGTCGCCCCCGACGGCCGCGAGGTCGTCCTGAACTCCCTCGGCGAGGGCGACCACTTCGGCGAGATGGCGCTCCTCGACGACGCCCCGCGGTCCGCCAGCGTGATCGCCCAGGAGAAGTCCGAGCTCGCGATCCTCTCGCGCACCGTCTTCTTCGACCTCCTGAAGTCGAATTTCGTCCTCACGCGCGGCCTCCTCGGGGCGTTCTCGGCCCGGCTGAGGCGCGCGAACGCGACGATCGAGGGACTCGCCTCGCTCGACGTGAAGGCCCGCCTCGCCCGCTACTTCCGCGAGCTCGCCGAGACGCGCGGGCGGAAGGCCGGAGGCGGCTGGTCGGTCGTCGTGCGGCCGTCCCAGCGCGAGATCGCCGACACGATCGGCTCGTCCCGCGAAACCGTCTCGCGCACGATGTCCCAGATGGCGGTCGAGCAGCTCATCGTCCCGAAGGGCAAGGCCGTGTACGTCAGGCTCGAAGGGGGCGACGCGGGCGTGGCGCCGTCCGCCTGAGGGGAAGCCCGTGGAGCTTCGCCCCTGGACGCTGCCGAACTTCCTGACGTTCGCGCGGCTCGCCGCCCTCCCGTTCCTCGTGATGGCGATCCTGGACGGCCGCGCGTGGGCGTCGCTCGTGATCTTTCTCGCGGCCGCCGTCACGGACATCGTGGACGGATACCTCGCGCGCCGGTTCTCGATGGGGTCTCCGCTCGGGGCGTGGCTGGATCCGATCGCGGACAAGCTGTTCCTCGTCTCGTCCTTCGTCGTCTTCGCGCTCCCGGGGACTCCGACGTCCGTGCGGATCCCGATCTGGCTCCTCGTCCTCACGATCTTCCGGGACCTCCTCATCCTCGTGACCTGCCTCGTGCTCTTCCTCGCGCTCGGGATCCGGTCCTTCCCGCCGTCGGTGCTGGGAAAGCTCACGACGTTCCTCGAGGTCTCGACGGTCACCGCGATCCTGCTCGCGAACGTGGGGCGCCTCGAGCCCGTCGTCGCGACCGTCTGCATGTGGCTCGTCGCCGCCTTCGCGACCGTCTCGGCCCTTCACTACTCGTGGCGGGTCGTCACGCAGCTCCCGCGCGGCCCGCACCCGCCGGCCGCCGCGGCCGCCCCATGAGCCCCGCCGGCCGGCTCTTCCGGCGCCGCGGTGCGGCGCCGCCAGCGCTGCGCCTCCTGACGCGCCCCGGCTGTCATCTCTGCGACGAGATGAAGACGAGGGTCGCCCCGATCGTCGCCCGCCTCGGCGGCGCGCTGACCGAGGTCGACGTCGATTCGGATCCCGGGCTCTCCGCGCGGTTCGGCCTCGAGATCCCGGTCCTCCTCGACGCCGAGGGGCGGGTCGTCGCGAAGCTCCGCGACGGCGCCGAGCGGATCGCGAAGCGTCTCGGGGCCTGAGCGGCCCAGAATGCGGGGACGATGAGGCTCCCGGCGGCCGCGCTCCTGCTCCTCCCGGCGCTCGCGGGTCCGCTCCGCGCCGAGCGCCTGCCCGTCCAGCGCCACGGCGTCGCGGAGGGCCTCGCCGAGGAGACCGTCACGGCGCTCCTGAAGGACTCGCGCGGCTATCTCTGGGTGGGCTCGCTCAACGGTCTCAGCCGGTTCGACGGCGAACGTTTCCGCGTCTACGGCGCCGGGGACGGACTCCCGAAGCCGCGCATCTTCGCGATCGCGGAGGCCGCCGACGGCTCCGTCTGGGTCGCGACCTCGGGCGGCCTCGCGCGGATCGGGGCGACGGATCCGTCGACGCGCCCCGTCTTCAAGCCCGCGGGGCCGGCGAACGGAAGGCCCGTCGAGCTCGTCTGGGCCGACCGCGCGGGCGCGATCTGGTACGCGACGGGAGGGGAGCTCTTCGAGGAGGGTTCCGGGGGAAAGCCCGCGCGCGCCGCGGGTCTCGCGGCCGCTTCGTCGGGGGTCGCCGTCGTCCGGGTCCTCCGGCAGGCGCCCGACGGCTCGCTCCTCGCCGGGACCTCCCGCGGCCTCTTCCGTGTCGTTCCGGGCGGGCGGACGGAGCGGATCAACCTCACGGGGGGCAAGGCGAGGGAGGACGTGCGGGGCGTCCTCATCGATCGCTCGGGCCGTCTCTGGGTCACGACGCCCGCGCGCCTCTTCGTCGGCGCGCGCGGTTGGGAGAAGGGCGACGCGGAGGGTGCGGGCGCCCTGCTTTCCGGCGGCCGACTGGTCCTCCCGGAGCGGCCGGGCGAATGGCGCACCCTCGACGCGATCCCCGGCGCGGGCCCCTCGGCCTGGCAGCGGATCCTCGAGCAGAGGAGCGGGCGGATCGTCCTCACGACGACCGCCGGCCTCGCCGTCGTCGACGGTTCGCGCCTCGAGCTGTTCGGGCGGGAGCACGGCTTCGGCGACGGCATCCTCGGGGAGATGCTCGAGGACGCCGAAGGCAACCTCTGGATCGGGACGCAGAGCACCGGGCTCCTGCGCGTGACGCCCTCGGGGTTCACGTCCTTCGTCGAGGAGGACGGCCTCCTCGACGCGCAGGTCGCCGCGGTGTTTCGCGGCCGGGGCGACGCCCTCTACGTCGCGTCCCGGGGCAACACGGCGCTCGCGCGCCGGGAAGGGGAGCGCTTCCACTCCGTGCGCTGGCCGCGCGCCGCCGCGCCCGTTCTCGGGCGCCTCATCTGGGGGCGCTCGGTCCTGCGCGACCGGTCCGGCGCCTGGTGGGTCGCTTCACCCGGCGGCGTCCTCCGGCTGCCCGCCCTCGACTTCGGGGACGCGCTCGCACGCGCGACGCCGCGCACCTACGGGCCGGCCGAAGGGGTGTCGGGAGAGATCTCCGCTCTTTACGAGGCCGCGGACGGGACGCTCTGGGCGGGTCTGTACGACGCCGCGGACCCGCTCCTGAGGTTCGACGCCGCGAAGGGTCGCTTCGTCGCGGCGAACGTGACGGGCGGCCTGCCGCCCGGCGCGCCGCTCGCGTTCCTCGAGGACGGAAGAGGCGGTCTCTGGATCGGCTTCGGCATCGGCGGCGCCGTGCGCCTGAAGGGCGGCCGCGCCGACCGCCTCGACCCCGCGAGCGGCGCGCCGGAGGGGTTCGTCCACGACTTTCTCCTCGACGGGTCGGGACGCCTCTGGGTCGCGAACGGCAACGTCGGCCTCCTGCGCGTGGACGACCCCGCGGCCGACCGTCTCGTCGCGCGGCCGGTCCCCATCGAGAGCGGAGCCGTCGCGGGCAGCGCGCTCTGCCTCGTCGCCGACGCCGCGGGGCGGATCTGGGTCGGGACGACGCGCGGCGTCGTGCGTCTCGACCCCGCGACGGGGCGCCAGGCGCACTTCACGACGGCCGACGGCCTCGCGAACAACCTCGTCACGTCGGCGGCCCGCGACGCCGACGGTGCGCTCTGGTTCGGCACGCCCGAAGGCGTCTCGCGCCTCGTCCCGGGACCCGAGGTGCCCCTCGCGCCTCCCCGCGCCGTGATCGCCGCCTTCCGCGTGAACGGAAACCTCCGGCCGGTTCCGGAGCTCGGCACCGCCGCGCTGACCGGAATCGCGCTCGCGCCCGACGAGAACCGCATCCGCGTCGATTTCGCGTCACCGAGCTTCACGCCGGGCGGCCGGCTGCTCTTCCAGACCCGGCTCGAGGGCCTCGACCTCCAGTGGAGCCCGCCCACGCCCGACCCGACCGTGCGCTACGTGGGTCTCGCGCCCGGCGCGTACCGGCTCGCCGTGCGCGCGCTCTCCCCGGACGGGCTCCCCGGGCCGGAGGCGACGGCGTCGTTCCGCCTGCGGGCGCCCTTCTGGAGGCGCGCGGAGTTCCTCCTGTCGGTCCTCGCCCTCGCCGCGCTCGGCGTCTTTCTCGTGCACCGGCAGGGCGTCCGGCACGCCGTCGCGGTCGAGCGCGTGAGGACCCGCCTCGCGACGGACCTGCACGACGACGTCGGGTCGAGCCTCGCGCGCATCTCGATCCTGTCCGAGGTCGGGCGCCGGGACCTCGACCCCGCGAGCGAGACCGCGCGCCTCTTCGAGGAGATCGGCGAGACGTCGCGAGGCGTCATCGACGCGCTCGGAGACGCGATCTGGTCCATCGACCCGCGCCACGACGACCTCCAGAGCCTCGCGGACCGCCTCCGCCACTTCGCGACCGACCTCCTCGAGGGCCGCGGGATCACGTGCCGCATCGAGGTCCCCGCCGGGGCCCCGGGCGTCGACCTTCCCGCGGAGCCGCGGCGCCACCTCTTCCTCCTCCTCAAGGAGGCCGTCACGAACGCGGCGCGCCACTCGGGGGCCCGGTCCGTGACGATCGCGTTCCACCTCGAGGGACGCGCGCTCTCCGTCGAGGTCTCGGACGACGGAACCGGGTTCGCCGCCTCCGCGCGCGACCTGCCCGAGGCGCAGGGGCGGGGCCTCGAGAACATGCGGTCGCGGGCCGCGGCTCTCGGGGGAACCCTCGAGATCGTCTCGTCGCCCGGCGGGGGGACGCGCCTCGCCGTCGCGGCCCTTCCCCTGCCGTTCGGAACCGGAGCCGCGAGGACATGAACATGCTCTGCCTGAGCGCCGGATCCCGACGCACGCTCGGGGGGTCGTGAGCGCCGTGCCCGGCCCCGCACCCATCCGCGTCGCCGTCGTCGAGGACGATCCGGGTCTGAGGGAGAGCCTGCGCCTCCTCATCGGGGGCACGCGCGGGTTCGCGTGGGTCGGGGGCTATCGCTCCGCCGAGGAGGCCCTCCAGCGCCTCGGCGCCTCCGCGGGCGGCCCGCCCGACGTCCTCCTCATGGACATCCACCTTCCCGGCATGCCGGGCTCCGAGGCGGTGCGCGACGTGCGCGAGGCGCATCCTTCCGTCGCCGTCCTGATGCTGAGCGTGTACGAGGGAGAGGAGCAGATCTTCGCGTCGCTGTGCAACGGCGCGTCCGGGTACCTCCTGAAGAAGACCGCGCCCGCGCAAGCTCCTCGACGCGATCCGCGACGTCAAGGAGGGCGGCTCGCCGATCTCGCCGGAGATCGCGCGCAAGGTCATCAGCGCCTTCCGGGACGCCGTGCCGGCCGGCCGGCCCGACCACGACCTCACGCCGCAGGAGGTGCGGCTCCTGAAGCTCCTGTCGGACGGCGCGAGCTACCAGGCCGCGGGCGACAGGCTCGGCATCAGCATCAACACCGTGCGGAACTACGTGCGGTCCATCTACGAGAAGCTCCACGTCACGTCGAAGTCCGCCGCGGTGAGCAAGGGTCTCAAGGACCGGATCATCTGAGGCGGCCGGCGGGGCGCATGTCCATGCTCTGAGCGTGGCCCCCGCGGGCCGTAGCCTAGTCTCCCGGGCGCTCCCCGCGCTCCGTTGGAGGCTCCATGAACGAGGGACCGGACACGCCGGCCGGGACCGCCCCGGCGAGGCGGAGCCGCCTCAGGATCGTCGTCGTCATCGCCGTCGTCGTGATCGTGGCCGCGGCGACGGCGCGCGCGCTCGTGAAGACGGGCGGGAAGGGCGGCCCCCGCGCGGAGATCGTGCCCGTCAGCGGCCGCGATCGTCGCCGAGAAGTCGATCCCGCTCACGACGCGTGCGATCGGCAACGTCGAGGCCTTCTCGACGGTCGCGATCCGCGCCCTCGTCACCGGCGAGCTCGTGAAGATCCACTTCAAGCAGGGTCAGGAGGTGAAGAAGGGCGACCTCCTCTTCACGATCGACCCGCGGCCGCTCCAGGCGGCGCTCGACCAGGCCGTCGGCACGCTCGCGAAGGACAGGGCGCACGCTCGCGAACGCCCGCGCCCTCGCGGCCCGCTACAAGAAGCTTTTCGACGAGGGGATCGCCTCGAAGGAGGACTGGGACCAGTACCGCACGAGCGCCGACACGTCCGCGGGGCTCGTCGCGGCCGACGAGGCGGCCGTCGAGAACGCGAAGGTGCAGCTCTCCTACGCGACGATCCGCTCGCCGATCAACGGGATGGCGGGCAACCTCCTCGTCTACGAGGGGAACCTCGTGAAGGCGAACGACACGACGCCGCTCGTCACGATCACGCAGGCGACGCCGATCTACGTCACGTTCGCCGTGCCGGAGGGCGAGCTCGCGAAGGTGAACCGCGCGCGCGCCGCGGGACCCGTGCGGGTGGACGCCGCGCTCCCGAGCGACGAGGCGCACCCCGTCGCGGGCGTCCTCTCGTTCGTGGACAACGCCGTGGACACGACGACCGGGACGATCCGGCTCAAGGCCACGTTCGACAACCCCGAGCGCCGCCTCTGGCCCGGCCAGTTCGTGAAGGTCATGCTCACGACGGGCGTCGAGGCGAACGCGCTCGTCGTCCCCTCGCAGGCCGTCCAGACGGGCCAGGACGGCCCGTACGTCTACGTCGTGAAGGCCGACCTCACCGTCGAGCCGCGCGCGGTCAAGCCCGGGCCGACCGCCGACGGCGTCGTCGTGATCGCGAAGGGCCTCGCGGCGGGCGAGCGCGTCGTCACGGACGGGCAGCTGCGCCTCTTCCCGGGCGCGAAGGTCGAGCTCAAGTCCAAGGGATGAGCATCACCGAACCCTTCATCCGGCGGCCCGTCATGACGACGCTCGTCATGGCGGGCATCCTCCTGTTCGGAGCGATCGGATTCCGCTCGCTGCCCGTGAGCGACCTCCCGAACGTGGACTTCCCGACGATCCAGGTGACGGCGAGCCTCCCGGGCGCGAGCCCCGAGACGATGGCCGCCTCGGTCGCGACGCCGCTCGAGCGGCAGTTCTCGGCGATCGCGGGCCTCGACTCGATCAACTCGACGAGCTCGCAGGGGACGACGCAGGTCACGCTCCAGTTCGCGCTCGACCGCAACATCGACGCGGCCTCGCAGGACGTCCAGACGGCGATCGCCGCGGCCGCCCGTCAGCTGCCGCCGGGCATGCCGTCGCCGCCGACGCTCAAGAAGGTCAACCCGGCCGACCAGCCCGTCCTCTACCTCGTCCTCTCGTCGCCCACGATGCCGCTCACGGCGGTCGACGAGGTCGCCGAGACGCTCATCGCGCAGCGCCTGTCGACGATCTCGGGCGTCGCGCAGGTCCAGGTCACGGGCGCGCAGAAGTTCGCGGTGCGGGCCAGGCTCGACCCGTCCCAGCTCGCGATCCGCGGAATCGGGATCGACGAGGTCGCCACCGCGATCCAGCGGCAGAACTCGAACCTGCCCGTCGGGACGCTCTACGGGGTGCACCAGTCCCTGACGGTGCAGGCGAACGGCCAGCTCTTCGACGCGGCCGCGTACCGGACGATGATCGTCGCGTACCGAAACGGCTCGCCCGTCGCGCTCGGCGACCTCGGGCAGGTCGTGGACGGCGTCGAGAACGACCGGATCGGGAACTGGTACGACGACCGGCAGGTCATCACGCTCGCGATCCAGCGCCAGCCGGGCTCGAACACGATCGCCGTCGTGGACGCCGTCAAGGCGAAGCTTCCGTCGCTCAGGGCGCAGCTCCCCGGCGCGCTCCGGCTGGACGTCCTCTTCGACCGCTCCGTCCCGATCCGCGAGTCCGTCCACGACGTCGAGTTCACGCTCGTCCTCACGATCGCGCTCGTCGTCCTCGTGATCTTCCTGTTCCTGCGCAACGTGCGCGCGACGCTCATCCCGAGCCTCGCGGTCCCGGCCTCGATCGTCGGCACGTTCGCGGCGATGTCGCTCCTGAACTTCTCGCTCGACAACCTCTCGCTCATGGCGCTCACGCTCTCGGTCGGCTTCGTCGTCGACGACGCGATCGTCATGCTCGAGAACATCGTCCGCCGCATGGAGGGCGGGGAGGATCCGCTCACGGCCGCGCTGAAGGGCGGCAAGGAGATCGGCTTCACGATCCTCTCGATGACGATCTCGCTCGTCGCGGTCTTCATTCCCGTCCTCTTCATGGGCGGGCTCCTCGGGCGGCTCTTCAAGGAGTTCGCGGTCACGATCAGCGTCGCGATCCTCGTCTCGGGATTCGTCTCGCTGACCCTGACGCCGATGCTCTGCAGCCGCTTCCTGAAGGCCTCGCACGTCGCGAACGAGGGGCGCTTCTTCCGCGCGACGGAGCGGATCTTCACGGCCTGGCTCGGCCTCTACGACCGCACGCTGGGGTGGATCCTCGCGCGGCAGAAGGAGACGCTGGCCGTGTCGGGCGTCCTCTTCGTCGTCACCGGGCTCCTCTTCGTCGTCATCCCGAAGGGATTCCTCTCGAGCGACGACACGGGGCAGTTCATCGGCTACACGGAGGGGCTGCCGGGCGTCTCGTTCGCGGAGATGGCGCGCCACCAGAAGGAGGTCGCCGACCTCATCCGGAAGGAGCCCGCCGTGCGCGGCGTCTCGTCGACCGTCGGCGCGAGCGACGCGAGCCCGGCGGGGAACTCCGGGAGCCTCCTCGTCCTCCTCAAGCCCCGCAGTCAGCGCAAGCAGGACGTCGACGCGGTCATCGAGGAGCTGCGTCCGAAGCTCGCGTCCGTGTCCGGGATCCGCGTCTTCCTGCAGAACCCGCCGTCCGTCTCGATCGGCGGCCAGGTCACGCGCAGCCCCTACCAGCTCACGCTCCAGGGCTCCGACCGCGCCGAGCTCGCCCGGTACACGGAGGCCCTCGAGGCGAAGGTCAAGACGCTGCCCGGCCTCGTCGACGTCACGACGGACCTCCAGAACAGGAATCCACAGCTCGCGGTCACGATCGACCGCGACAAGGCGTCCGCGCTCGGCCTCACGGCCTCCCAGGTCGAGGACGCGCTCAACAACTCCTACGGCACGCGCCAGGTCTCGACGATCTACACGCCCACGAACGAGTACCAGGTCATCCTCGAGCTCCTCCCGGAGTACCAGACGAATCCCTCGGCCCTCTCGCTCCTCTACGTCCGCAACGCCGCCGGAACGCTGATCCCGCTCTCCTCCGTCGCGCGCTTCGACGAGAACGCCGGCCCGCTGGCCGTGAACCACCTCGGGCAGGTCCCGTCCGCGACGCTCTCGTTCAACGTGCGGCCCGGCGTCGCGCTCGGCGACGCGACGGCACGGGTGAGGAAGGCGGCGACCGAGATCCTCCCGCTCACGATCCCGGCCACGTTCCAGGGGACGGCGCAGGTCTTCCAGTCGTCCGTGGGCGGCCTCGCGTTCCTCCTCGTGATCGCGATCCTCGTGATCTACCTCGTCCTCGGGATCCTGTACGAGAGCTTCATCCACCCGCTCACGATCCTGTCGGGGCTGCCCTCGGCGGGCCTCGGCGCCCTCGTGACGCTCCTCCTCTTCGGAAAGGACCTCAACGTCTACGGGTTCGTCGGGCTCATCATGCTCGTCGGCATCGTCGAGAAGAACGCGATCATGATGATCGACTTCGCGATCGAGGCCGCCCGCGCCGAGGGCAAGGGCCCGGCCGAGGCGATCCGCCAGGCCGCGATCGTGCGGTTCCGCCCGATCATGATGACGACGATGGCGGCCCTGATGGGGACGCTTCCGATCGCTCTCGGGATCGGCGCGGGCGCCGAGTCGCGCCAGCCGCTCGGCCTCGCGGTCGTGGGCGGCCTCCTCGTCTCGCAGGTCCTGACGCTGTACCTCACGCCGGTCGTCTACATCGCGTTCGACTCGCTCCAGGCGAAGCTGACCCCCGCGCCGCTTCCGGACCTGCCGGAGGACGGCGAGCCGGAGCCCGCGACGTGAGCCGGGGCGGCGCGCTCAGGCCGGTCCAGGCGAACGTCTCCGGCCTCTTCATCCGGCGGCCCGTCATGACGACGCTCGTCATGGCGGGCCTCTTCCTCTTCGGGGCGATCGGATACGTCTCGCTCCCCGTCGCGGACCTCCCGAAGGTGGACTTCCCGACGATTCACGTGAGCGCGAGCCTCCCGGGCGCGAGCCCGGAGACGATGGCCTCCGCCGTCGCGACGCCGCTCGAGCGGCAGTTCTCGGGGATCGCCGGGATCGACTCGATGAACTCGACGTCGAGCCAGGGCTCGACGTCGATCACGCTGCAGTTCGCCCTCGACCGCGACATCGACGCGGCGGCACAGGACGCGCAGACCGCGATCGCGGCGACGCTCTCGCAGCTCCCGCCGTCCATGCCGACGCCTCCGAACCTGCACAAGGTGAATCCCTCGGCGTTCCCGGTCCTCTTCATCGTCCTGTCCTCGCCGACGCTTCCCATGTACGAGGTGGACGAGTGGGCCGAGACGGTCCTCGCCCAGCGGATCTCGACGGTCAGCGGCGTCGCGCAGGTGAACGTCTACGGCGCCAAGAAGTACGCCGTGCGCGTCCAGGTCGATCCCGGCGTCCTCGCGAGCCGGCAGATCGGAATCGACCAGGTCGCGTCCGCGATCGCCACGGGAAACTCGAACCAGCCGGTCGGGATCGTCTACGGCCCCGACAAGGCGCTCGCGGTCCAGACGAACGGCCGTCTCCTGAACGCGGCCGCGTACCGGCCCCTCATCGTCACCTGGCGGAACGGCGCGCCCGTGCGGCTCGGCGAGATCGCGAACGTCGTCGACAGCGTCGAGAACGACCGGCAGGCCGCGTGGTTCCAGGGCAACCGGTCGATCGTCCTCGCGATCGCGCGCCAGCCGGACTCGAACACGATCCAGGTCGTCGACGCCGTCAAGGCCCTTCTCCCGGCGTTCCGGATGCAGATCCCGGCCGCGATGCGCATGGACGTCATGTTCGACCGCTCGCAGGGGATCCGCGAGAGCGTGCGCGACGTCCAGCTCACGCTCCTCCTCACGGTCTTCCTCGTCGTCCTCGTGATCTTCCTGTTCCTGAGGAACGTGCGCTCGACGTTCATCCCGTCGATCGCGCTCCCGACGTCTCTCTTCGGGACGTTCGCCGTGATGGCGGTCCTCGGGTTCAGCCTCGACAACCTCTCCCTCATGGGCCTCACGCTCTCGGTCGGGTTCGTCGTGGACGACGCGATCGTCCAGCTCGAGAACATCGTCCGGCGGATGGAGAAAGGGGAGAGCGCCGCGGTCGCGTCCCTGCGCGGCTCGAAGGAGATCGGCTTCACGATCCTCTCGATGACGATCTCGCTCGTCGCGGTCTTCATCCCCGTCCTCTTCATGGGCGGCCTCCTCGGCCGGCTCTTCCAGGAGTTCGCGGTGACGATCAGCGCCGCGATCCTCGTGTCCGGGTTCGTGTCGCTGACTCTCACGCCGATGCTCTGCAGCCGCCTCCTCCGCCAGGAGAAGCCGGGGAACGGGGCCCACGGGCGCGTCGCGAACGCCCTCGAACGCGCGTTCAACCGCATCCTCGCCGCGTACGAGAGGACGCTCCACGTCGTCCTCCGGCACCGGCGGGTCACGCTGGCGACCCTCGTCCTGATGGCCGTGCTGGCGGGCTTCCTCTTCTGGGTCGCGCCGAAGGGTTTCATCCCGAACGAGGACATCGGGTTCCTGAGGGCGAGCGTCGAGGGCCTCCAGGGCATCTCGTACGACGACATGCGCGAGCGACAGAAGGTGGCGGCCGAGATCGTCAGGTCCGACCCGGGCGTCAAGTCCGTCCAGTCGTCGGTCGGGGCGGGAGGACCCAACTCGTCCTCGAACTCGGGCTCGATGTTCGTCACCCTCAAGCCGCGCGGGGAACGCGTCTCCTCCGACGAGATCATCGACCGCCTGCGCCCGAAGCTCGCGAAGATCCCCGGGCTGCGTTTCTTCCTCTCGAACCCGCCGTCGATCAGCGTCGGGGGACAGAACACGCGCAGCCAGTACCAGCTGACTCTCCAGAGCACCGACACCGCCGCCCTCTACTCCAACGCGGCTCTCCTCGAGCGGAAGATGCACGGGATCCCGATCATCCGCGACGTCACGAGCGACCTCCAGATCAAGAACCCGCAGCTCGACATCACGATCGACCGCAAGAAGGCCTCGGCGCTCGGCGTGACGGCGGGGCAGATCCAGCGCGCGCTCGCCCTCGCGTACGGCACGAGCCAGGTCTCGACGATCTACACGGCGACGAACGAGTACCAGGTCATCCTCGAGGTCAAGCCCCAGGACCAGCGCGGCCCGGCGGACCTCGCGTCTCTCTACGTGCGCTCGAGCAGCGGGACGCTCGTGCCCCTGAACGCGGTCGCGACGTCGTCGAGGAGCGTGGGGCCGCTCCTCGTGAACCACCTCGGCCAGCTCCCGTCCGCGACGATCTCCTTCAACCTCGCCAAGGACGTCGCGCTGAGCCAGGCGACCGCGGCGGTCTCGAAGCTGGCCCGCGAGACGCTGCCGGGCACGATCACGACGAGCTTCCAGGGGCAGGCGCAGGTCTTCCAGTCGTCGCTCAAGGGAATGTCCGTCCTCCTCGTCGTCGCCATCCTCGTGATCTACCTCGTCCTCGGCATCCTGTACGAGAGCTTCGTCCACCCGCTCACGATCCTGTCCGGGCTGCCGTCGGCGGCCGTCGGCGCGATCCTCACGCTGATCCTCTTCCACAAGGACCTGAACGTCTACGCGTTCTTCGGCCTCGTCATGCTGATCGGGATCGTGAAGAAGAACGCGATCATGATGATCGACTTCGCGCTCGAGGCGCAGCGCGGCCAGGGGATGGAGCCCGAGCAGGCGATCTTCACGGCCTCGACGACGCGCTTCCGGCCGATCCTCATGACGACGATGGCGGCGCTCGCGGGCACGCTCCCGATCGCGCTCGGCCTCGGGCGCGGGGGAGAGTCCCGCCAGCCGCTCGGCCTCGCCGTCATCGGCGGGCTCCTCGTCTCGCAGGTCCTGACGCTCTACATCACGCCCGTCGTCTACCTCGCGTTCGAGTCCCTCGGCGCGCGCTTCCGCGCGCGGCGGCGGGCGCCGGCGCAGGCGCCGGCGCCCGCCTAGATCGGATTTCGGATTTTCTTAGAAGGTGGAGAGAGCGATGCGCTCTCCGGAAACGCTCCGGCGTGGCGCACGGCTCGGGACCCTCCGGAAGAATTCGTTTCTCTTTCGAACCTTGCGCGGAACCGGAATGTACGGGAATCCGTTCTCTTCGCCATGGGAAGGCGTGTGCCGCTGCGCTCGAACACCCGCGTCGCCCTCTGTGCGGCGGCAGTTGCTCTCGCGGCCTGCGGCGCGCGGGGGTGGTCGCAGGCGGTTCCCCGGCGCCACGCGCCCGTGAGCGCGGGTCCGGCGGCCCCCGCGCAGCGCCCGGAACGCCTCGACACGACCTTCGGGAACCCCGAGCGCGTCACGATCGAGGGCTACGCCGGCGACGCGATGGAGCCGTTCGTCTCCCGCGACGGCACGCACCTTCTCTTCAACGACCTCAACGCCGCGCCGAACGACACGAAGCTGCACTGGGCCGAGCGGCTCGACGACGTCACGTTCCGGTACCGCGGCCTCGTCGCGGGCGTCAACACGCCTGCGATCGAGGGGACGCCGAGCCTCGACGCTGGCGGCAGCCTCTACTTCGTCTCGACCCGGAGCTACGGGCAGACCCTCTCGACGGTCTACCGCGGAAGCTGGAGCGCGGGCGAGGTCTCGAACGTCGCGCTCGTGGCGGGCACGTCGCGCCTCGTGCCCGGCCGGGTGACGTTCGACGTGGAGGTCTCCGCGGACGGCGACACGCTCGTCCTCTCGGACGGCCTCTACGACGGGGGCTCCGTGCCGCGCGAAGCGCACCTCGTCCTCGCGCGCCGGGTGGGGGAGGGATTCGAGAGACCGGCCGATCAGACCGTCCTCGCGAACCTCTCCTGGGAGGGCCTCACGTACGCGGCCGGCCTCTCGGCGAGCGGTCTCGAGCTCTTCTTCACCCGTCTCCCGGCGGACGTTTCCGCCCCGCCGTCTCTCTGGGTCGCCTCGCGCGCGGCGGTCGACGTGCCGTTCGGGCGGCCGCGCCGGATCGCGGCGGCGACGGGCTTCGTCGAGGCGCCGACGCTCGCGCCCGACGGCCGCTCCCTCTACTACCACCGCAGGGACGGCGACCGCTTCGTGCTCGAGCGGCTGACGCGCGCCGCGCCCGGCCCGTAGCGCTCGCGTCAGCCGATCAGCGGCCGGCTGAACTCCGTGCGGTACTCCGCCGAGTCGGGGCCGGACTCCGGGCCCTTCAGGTAACGTTCCCAGAGGTCGCCGGCGGGCGCGAGGCCCTCGGCCCTGATCCACGCGTCGAACCGGCCCCATCCGGCGGCGAGGCCCTCGAAGCCGCCCTTGTGGACGGTGCGCGCCATCCTCGTCGCGGGCCACGTGCCGGGCTTCACGCGGCCGGCCGGGGAGATCGGCTTCGAGACGGGGACGCCGATCTCGAAGTCGAAGACGCCGGGGTCCATGCGGAGGTGGTGCGTGAACCACGGGCCCGTGACCGTCGCGCCCTGCGCGGCGACGGCGGCCATGACCTCCTGGAGGCCGGGCCCCATGACCTTCTGGATCTCGTCGCGCGGAACCGTGACGCGCAGGAGCGCGACGTCCTGCGCGGCCGTCTGCAGGACGTGCGGCTCGTCGAGGATGTCCGACAGGCGGTCGTAGCTCACGGAGACGCCGCGCTCCATCCCGGACTTCAGGACGCCGTCGCGGGCATCCGGCGAGTCGTAGAGGAGCGTCATGGTCGCCCGCGTGCGTCCGCCTTTCTCCTCGAAGACGGTCGTCACGACGCACTCGCCCGGGTACCAGGACTCGTCGAACCGCTCCGTGTGGACGAGCCGGGACGGCCGCGCGATCTCGCGGTAGACGCCGCGGATGCCCATCGTGGTGCCGTCGTCCCCCTTCCTCCACTCGTAGCGATAGCCGCCGCCGACCTTCAGGTCGATCGCGCAGACCGGCATCGTCCAGCCGTCGGGGCCGAGGAGCCACCGCCTCACGAGCTCCGGCTTCGTGAACGCGTCGAAGACGAGCGCGCGCGGGGCGTCGAACATGCGCGTCATCACGATCTCGCGATCTCCGCGCGCCTCGATCTCGAGCGTGCCGACGAAGGGGACGGGCATGGGACCTCCTCTAGCGGGACGGGCGGCGGCGCTTCTTCTTCTGAACGGCCTTCATCTCGTCGAAGCAGGGCGTCGAGGCGCTGGAAGCGACCCTCCCAGAACTTGCGGTAGTTCTCGAGCCACTCCACGGCGTCCTCGAGGGGCTTCGCCTCGAGGCGGCTCGGGCGCCGCTGCGCGTCGCGGCCGCGCACGATCAGGCCGGCGCGCTCGAGCACCCGGAGGTGCTTCGAGACGGCAGGCTGCGTCATGTCGAACGGCTCGGCGAGCTCCGCGACCGAGGCCTCGCCGCGACGCGAGCCGCGCGAGGATCGCGCGCCGCGTGGGGTCGGCGAGCGCGAAGAACGTCGCGTCGAGGCCGGCGGGGGATTTCCCATAACCGAAAGGTTCCATAACCGCTCGGTAAGATAATGTGCGAAAGATCGTCTGTCAAGAAAGAGCGATGGAAAAAAGAGGAGAAAGAGAAGATTGCTTCGAATGAGCCCGCGCGAGTCCCTCAGCCGGAGCGCGGCGGTCTGCGCATCGCTCGCTCACCCTTCTCAGAAAATCCGAAATCCGATATCCGAATCCAGCTCATTCGGAGCCGTCGGCCCGGGTGACCGTCAAGGTGCGGCCCTCGCCGTCCTCGTCCCCGCCCTCGACGCGCAGGAGCCACGGGTTGCAGCACACCTCGCAGTCCTGCACGAGGGTGCCGCGAACGTCCTCCTCGATGCGCACCTCGACGTCCTCCCCGCAGTAGGGGCACGTGACGACGAAGTCGCCGTCGCTCACCCGGGCTTCGCCCGGCGCGCGAGCCGGAACGCCCAGCCGGAAAGCCCGGCGCTCGCGAGGCAGATCGCCGCGGGCGCGAGAACGGACTCGCGCTCCGGGCGCGCGATCTGCGCGTGCTCGTACGCGATGAAAAGGTGCACGGCGGCGAAGAGACCGAAGATCGTCCCGGACACGAGGAGGTAGGCCCTCATCGGCCGGCCCCTTCTGCGTCCCGCTTCACGCGGTCGTGCAGTTTCGCCGCGTGCCGCCGGAAGTCCACGAGGCTCGGGTGATCGGCGGACGTCGCCAGCTCGACGCTGCGGTCCGACGCGCCCGCCGCTTCCTTCCACCGCCCCGCCGCCTCGTAGCCGTCGGCGAGCGAGTCCCAGGCGTTCGCCGAGCTCGGGTTCGCGTCGGCGTTTCGTCTGAACAGGGCGATCGCTTCGTCGACCTTCCGTTGCGAGAGAGCCGCGTAGCCCAGCTCGTTGATCGCACCCTCCGTCACCGGGACCGGCCAGCCCAGCGTTCTCGAGACGTTTTCGTAATGCGCCTCGACCGCCGGGAGGCCCTTTTCGGCCAGGCCCTCCGGCAGCCGGTATCCCGCGTAGAGCGCGCGCAGCGCGTGGATCCCTCCGACGAGGGGGATGCTTCCGTGCCTCTCCTCGGGAAATGCCTCGGTCTTCCAGCGAAAGCCCGGGACCTTGCGGGCGCCGAGGGCGGCGACGAGCTCCTCCCAGTCCGCGAGGGCCTGGCCCGAATCGTCCGACCGCGCGGCGTAGAGAAACGCGTTCAGGGACGGCGCGGTCTCGAGCGCCTTCTTCAGCGAGCGCGCCGGCAGCCGGCCGTCCCAGTCGAGGCTCGGGCTGAGCGCGACGTAGGCGCGAAAGAGAGCCGGCTCGGACGTCAACGTGTAGAGGACGAACTGTCCGCCCGCCGAGTGCCCCGCGAGGGTGCGGAAACCGTCCGTCCGGTACGTCTTCTCGACGACGGGTATGAGCTCGGCCGAGAGGAAGCGCTTGAAGTTCGCGGCGCCCCCGCCGCCCACCCAGGCCTTCTTCCAGTCCGATTGCGTGAAGTCTCTCACGCGCACGGTGCTCGCGACGGCGACGACGATCGTCTCGGGGATCTCTCCTTCGGCCGCGAGGAAATCCACAGACGCGGCGGCGTGCTGGAAGTGCGTCTTGCCGTCGAGCACGTACAGGACGGGGTAGCGCCGGTCCTTTGCCCACCTGTAGCTGTCGGGCAGGTGGACCTGATACTCGCGATCCTCGTTCAGCACCGCCGAGTGGATCGAGAACGTCTCGCCGATCGTGACGGGCTGCCCCGCGCGGGCCGGCGCGGAGACAGCGAGCAATGAGGCGAGGATCAGCCTGCGGCAAGCCGCCATCGCGGCCCACGATACCAAGCCTCGACGGGAGACGAGCGCCCGGAGACTAGACCTCCGCTTCCTCGCCGGGGTGAGAGTGGCGCTCGGCCACGAGGCGCTCGAAGGTCTGCTGCGAAACCGGGGTGCCTTCGCTCCAGACGCGGGTCACGAGAAACGGCCGGGGCGGGTCGTCGTCCCAAGCCCACGCCTGGAACATGTCGGCGTCCGTGGAGACCGGAACTCCAACATCCCAGAGCCTTTCCATCGCAACCTCGTGCCCGAACCGGTCCATTGGATGCAACACGGCCGTACCCCCGTGAGGAAGGTAGGGCGCGGGGGCGGGGGGCGCCACCCCGCCGGTCAGAGCTCCTGGACCGCCGCGGCGAGGCGATTGAGGCTGCTCTTGGCGTCGCCGAAGAGAAGCCCGGTCACGCGCTTGAAGAAGAGCGGATTCTCGAGGCCCGAGAACCCCTTCCCGCGGCCGCGCTTGAGGACGATGACGGACTTGGCCCGGTCCACCTCGATGATCGGCATTCCGGCGATCGCGCTCTTCGGGTTGTCCCGCGCCTCGGGGTTCACGACGTCGTTCGCGCCGATCACGACGGCGACGTCCGTCGTCGGCATCTCCGCGTTGATCTGCTCGAGCTCGTAGAGCTGCGAGTACGGGACGTTCGCCTCCGCGAGGAGGACGTTCATGTGGCCCGGCATGCGGCCCGCGACGGGGTGGATCCCGTACTTGACCTCGACGCCGCGGCCTTCGAGGTGCGTCGCGAGCTCGCGGACGGCGTTCTGCGCCTGCGCGGTGGCCATCCCGTAGCCCGGCACGAAGACGACCTTCCGGGCATAGGCGAGCTGCGTCGCGACGTCTTCGAGCGAGACTTCGCGCATGACGCCCTCTTCGCCCGCCTCGACGCTCGCGGCGTGGCTCCCGAACGCCCCGAAGAGGACGTTCGTGATCGAGCGGTTCATCGCCTTGCACATGAGGATCGAGAGGATGAAGCCCGACCCGCCGTCCAGCGTGCCCGCGATGATGAGGACGTTGTTCCCGAGCGCGAAGCCCGTGGCCGCGGACGCGAGGCCCGCGTACGAGTTCAGGAGCGCGATCACGACCGGCATGTCGGCAGCGCCGATCGGCAGGACGAGGAGCACGCCGAAGAGGAGCGCGAGGGCGCACATCGCGTAGAAGAGGGCCGTGTGGCCGGGATTGGCGACGAGCGCGATGAAGATCACGATCGCGCTGCCGAAAAGCAGGAAGTTCCCGACGTTCTGGCCGGGATACGTCATGGGCTGGCCTTTCACGAGCTCCTGGAGCTTCGCGAAGGCGACGAGGCTGCCCGTGAACGTGATGCCTCCGAGCAGGACCTCGAAGCCGAGGGCGGTCACCTTGAACGTGCCGAGGTGCTCCCCGTGCCGGAGGAACTCGGAGACGCCGACGAGGGCCGCCGCGAGGCCGCCGAACGCGTGCGAGAGCGCGGTCCGCTGCGGCATCGCCGTCATGGGGACCCAGAGACCCATCGCGACGCCGATCGTCGAGCCCGCGAGGAGGCCCACGATGATCCACTCGTAGCTCACGATGTCGCGGTGGAGGAGCGTCCCGATCACGGCGAGCAGCATCCCGAACTCGGCCATGAACATGCCGCGCCGGGCCGTGTCGGGATGGCTCAGGCCCTTGAGCCCGAGGATGAAGAGGATCGACGCGACGAAGTACGTGAGCTCGATGAAGAGGGTCTGCGTGCTCACTTCTTCTCCGGACCCTTCTCGCGCTTGAACATCTTCAGCATCCGGTCCGTGATGATGAAGCCGCCGACGACGTTGATCGTCGCGGCGGTCACGGCGACGACGCCGAGGATCGTGCTCGTCGTGTTGTACTTCGCGCCCGCCGTCACGATCGAGCCGATGAGCGAGATGCCGGAGATCGCGTTCGTCGCGGACATCAGCGGCGTGTGGAGGAGGGGCGGCACGCGCGAGATGACCTGGTAGCCGAGGAAGGCCGCGAGGACGAATACGTACAGGCCGGCGAGGAGCACTTCGTTCATCGGGCCGCTCCGGTGGGCGCGGCCGGCTGGAGCAGCGCGGCGACGCGGGGATTCACGGGCTTTCCGTCGTGCGTGGCGCAGGTGCCGGCGACGACGTCGTCCTCGAGGTTCACGGTCAGTGCGCCGCCCTCGCCCACGAGGAGCTTCAGGAATGCGGCGACGTTGCGGGCGTACAGCTGGCTCGCGTGAAAGGGGACGGTGGCCGCGAGGTTCAGCGGCGCGAGGATCGCGACGCCGTTCACGACGGTGTTCTCGCCAGGCCGCGTGAACGCCGTATTGCCGCCGGTCGGCGCGGCGAGATCGACGATGATGGTGCCGGGCTTCATGCCGCCGACGGCGTTCTCGTCGAGCATGAGCGGCGCCTTGCGGCCCGGGATCTGCGCGGTCGTGACGACGACGTCCGCGTCCTTCGCGCGCTGCGCGAGGCGGTCGCGCCCGCGCTGGAGCGCCTCGGGCGAGAGCTCGAGGGCGTAGCCGCCGGCGTCCTGCGTCTGGATTCCGCCGAGGTCGACGTCGAGGAAGCGGGCGCCGAGGGAGCGGACCTCTTCGCCCGCGGCCTGGCGGACGTCGTAGGCCTCGACGTCCGCGCCGAGGCGGCGCGCCGTGGCGATCGCCATGAGGCCCGCGACGCCCGCGCCGACGACGACGACCCTGGCGGGAGGCACGGTGCCGGCTGCCGTCATGAGGAGCGGGAACATCTTCGGGAGGCGAGCCGCGGCGAGGAGGACCGCCTTGTAGCCGGCGACCGTCGCCATCGAGGAGAGGGCGTCCATCGCCTGGGCCCGCGTCGTGCGCGGGACGAGCTCCATCGCGAACGCGGTCACGCGGTTCTCGAGAAAAGGCCGCAGGCTCTCGGGCTCGTCCAGCGGCCGGAGGAAGCCGATGACGGCGGCGCCGTTCCGGAGCGCGGCCACGTCCGTCGCGTCGGGCCGGTTCACGCAGGCGAGGAGGTCGACCTCGGCGAGGAGCGCGGCCCGGTGGAGTGTCACGGCGGCGCCGGCCGAGGTGAAGTCGGCGTCGGAGAAGCCGGCCTCGAGGCCCGCCCCGGCCTCGGCGACGACGGAGAGTCCGGACGCGACGAGCTTCTTGACGGTGTCCGGGGCCAGGGCGACGCGCCGCTCGCCGGGGCGCGTCTCCTTCGGAATGAAAACCTTCATGAGGGCCGCGATGATACCGAACGGCACGCGTCGCGTCCTTCCGGGGATGATGCGAACGTTTCATTGCACCGGCTGCGACCCCGCCCGATGCTTACCTCGTGAGAGCGTGTCTGGAGCCCGCACAGGAGAGGGGACAGCCAAGCATGACCAGTGAACGGACGAGCCGGCGCTACGAGATGGTGAACGTGCGGCCGGGCTACCTGATGATCGAGCAGGAGAACCACACCCTGGCCCGTCGCTCCTACTTCGCCGCAGAGCGGACCCCGCCGCTGGAAGAATACCGCGAGGGCAATCAGTTCTGGAAACCCCTGGACGCGGCGCAGACGTTCCAGTTCGACGTCCGCGACGTCACGACCGGCGAGGTGGTGCCGTTTGGCGAGCTGGTAGGGCTCCTCTATTACGCCTGCTGCGCCAAGGGCTCGACCGTCCATCAGATGGGCGACCTTGCCCACGACCAGCAGATCTCGCTCTACGTGGCGATCACCACCGAGGGCGCAGAGGACTCCGGCCCTCTGTCCCACGAGAAGGTCCGGGTCCTGAACGCGCTCTTCAACGGGCGCCTGACGAGCCCCCGGAAGAGAGTGCTGATCCTGCCCGACCTCTTCGGCCTCCAGCGGCAGATCACCTACGCGCAGGTCGCGATCGACTTCGGCCTCACGTCCATGGAATGAGGAGAACAGGATGAAGATTCAAGAACTCGCGAAGCGGCTCGAGCTGAAGGCGGCGACGAAGGTCTTCGATCGGGACGTGACGGGCGTCTACATCTCGGACATGGTCAGCGACGTGATCGCCAACGCGAAGGCGGGCGATCTGCTCGTCACGGCGCAGGCGCACGCGAACGTGATCGCGGCTGCGAACCTGGTCGACAACTGCGCCGTCGTCATCACCCAGGGCAAGGCCCTTGCCGACGACGTCGTGAAGATGGCGGAGAAGGCCGAGATCCCCGTGTTCACCACGGCCCTGAATCGCTGGCAGATGGCCACGAAGCTGTATGAGGCCGGCATTCGCTAGACGGCGGCCCGGAGACGCCCCTCGAGGTGAGGGCATGCTTCTCGGGGAGATCGTCACTCTCCTCGGCTGCACGGAACTCCTGGCCCTCGACGGGGCCCTGGGTCGGGAGATCTCCGGCTGCTTCGCCGCCGACCTCATGAGCGAGGTCCTGGCCTTCAGCGGCCACGGGCCTCTTCTCGTCACCGGGCTGACGAACCTCCAGTCGGCACACACCGCCGAGGTGATCGACGCGAAGGCCATCCTCTACGTCAACGGCAAGCGCCCCGACGCGCAGGTGATGGCCCTGGCCCGCGCGCGCGGCCTGCCTCTCCTGTCCACCACCCTGACCATGTACGAAGCCTGCGGCCGCCTGCACCGGGGCGGCCTGCCCGTCTCCACCAAGGAACAGGGGAGCACGCCCTGAGCGAGATTCTCTATGCCGAGACCTTCCCGATCCGCGGGGGCGATTTCGAGCATGGAGGAGAGGTGGCCACCCGGATCAAGTCCATCTGCAAGGACCTGGGGATCCGGCCCGACCTCATCCGCCGGCTCTCCATCGCCAACTTCGAGGCGGAGATGAACGTCGTCATGCACGCCGACCAGGCGGACCTGAGCTTCCAGGTCCTGCCCGAGGCGGTGCGGGTGGTGGTGGCGGACCGCGGCCAGGGGATCCCCGACATCGAGCTGGCCATGACCCCGGGCTGGTCCACCGCGACACCCGAGATGCGCGCTCGCGGCTTCGGGGCGGGGCTCGGGCTGCCCAACATCAAGAGCAGCGCCGACGAGTTCCGGCTCGAGTCGACCCCCGGCGTCGGCACGACGCTCACCTATGCGGTGCGACTTGCCTGACGTGCGCTCCACGCCGGAAGGCGACGGCCCCGAGAGGAGACACTCGGTCGTCTTCGACCCGCGGCGCTGCGTGGGATGCGTCGACTGCTGCAAGGCTTGCCCGACCGGGGCCATCCGCGTGCGGCGCGGGTGCGCGGTGGTCGACCCGGACCTCTGCATCGACTGTGGCGAGTGCATCCGCTGGTGCCGGCACGGCGCGATGCACGCGGCCACCGCCACCTCGGCGGACCTCAAGCGCTTCAAGTACACGGTGGCCCTGCCCTCGCTGACCCTGTATTCCCAGTTCGGCAAGGAGGTGGAGCCGGGGCAGGTGCTGCAGGCTCTCCGCAGCCTGGGCTTCGACGACGTCTACGACCTGTCGGCCATGTGCGACATGCACGCCAGCGCCACCGACGCCTACCTCTCCGAGTGCCGCGGTCCGTGGCCCAAGGTCTCGGTGACCTGTCCCGCCATCATCCACCTGATCCAGCTCCGCTACCCGGACATGATCGACAACCTGCTGCCCATCGAGACCGCGCGGGAGCTGGCCGCGAAGCTCCTGCGTCGGCGGCTGGTGGCGGAGAAGGGGCTCGACCCCGGCGACATCGGCATCTTCTTCATCACTCCCTGCAGCGCGATGCTGCAGTCCATCCACCACCCGGAGGCTCTCGAGGCCTCGTACCTGGACGGGGCCTTCTCGATCGCCGAGTTCTACGGTCCGCTGCTCAGGGCCATCAAGGCGAGCGGGCCGGTGGAGAACCCTCCGCCCCTCAGTGAGCGCGGGCTGCTGTGGGCGATGGCGGGAGGGGAGATCGCGGGCCTGCGCAACGCCAACACGATCACCGTGGCCGGGGTGCGGGACGTGCTGCGGGTCTTCGACCACATCGAGGAGGGCAAGCTCCAGGCCGTCGACTTCATCGAGGCGTACATCTGCCCGGACGGCTGCATCAGCGGGCCGCTCACGGTGGAGAACCGTTACGCCGCCCGGCGGACCGTGCAGCAGATCGTGCGCCGGCATGGCCGACAGGCGGGCGAAGGGGCGGTGGTGTCCGAGGAGAAGGTGCGCGCGATGCTGCGGGAGCACTTCTTCGACCTCGAGGAGCACCTCAAGGCCCGTCCCGTGCGCCCTCTGGGACGCAACTTGCGCGAGGCGACGGAACGCAAGCGAGAGGCGGAGCGCGTGCTCGCGCAACTCCCGCGGCGGGACTGCGCCGCGTGTGGCGCTCCCAGCTGCGCCGCCCACGCCGAGGACGTCGCACGCGACCAGGCCTCGCTGGAGGAATGCGTGTTCGTCCGCATCGAACGCCTGCAGGGGGCGGTGCCTTCCATGAGGGAACCGATCTATGACTAAGCAGATGCTCGTGCTGGAGTTGTGCTGTCCCCAGTGCGGCGCGTCGCTCACCGAGGGCACGAGGGTTCACCTCGACGGTCACGTACGCCGCACTCACCAGCAGAGGGAGGTCTTCCTGAGCGCCGTCTTCGGTGACGACAGCGTGGAGGCGGATCCCACCCTCGAGGAGAGCGACGTCATCGATCTCGGCTGCCCCAGATGCGAGGCCAGCCTGATGCTGCCGATGGCCTGCAAGATCTGCGGCGCCCCCATGGCGTCGCTCAACCTGGCCAAGGGCGGCTCCCTGGAGTTCTGCACCCGGCGCGGATGCAAGGCCCACGTCCTCGGGGGCACCGGCAACATCGACGACATGATGAGCCTGATGAATCGCATGCTCGAGACTCCCTATGACTGACGCGCGGCCGGGAGCCCACGACATCGAAGCGCCCCGCGCGTACGACTTCAGGAATCTCCACTACGCGGGCGAGGGTGGAGCCCTGATCCCGCTCCTGCAGAGATTCCAGGTCGAGGACGGCTACATTTCCCGCGACCGGATCGCCGAGATCCACAGGAAGACGGGGGTGCCCCTCTCGCAGATCTTCGGGGTGGCCACCTTCTACGCGCAGTTCCGGCTTCACCCCGTGGGTCGGAACATCATCAAGGTCTGCCACGGCACGGCCTGCCACGTGGCGAACGCCGGGGCGATCTCGAGGACGCTCGAAGACCAGCTGCGGATCGGGGACGGCGAAACCACGCCGGACCGCGAGTTCACCCTGGAGACGGTGGCCTGCCTCGGCTGCTGCAGCCTGGCCCCGGTGGTCATGATCAACAAGGACACGCACGGCAACCTCAAGCCCACCGACCTCAGGAAAGTGCTCAGGCCCTACCGGGAGAAGAAGGCGGCAGGCCCGTGAGGATTCTCGTGGGTCTGGGCACGTGCGGGATGGCGGCGGGCGCCGGGGCGACCTACGCCGCCCTCCTCGCGAAGATGGGAACGCGGCGCGAAAGCTGCAGCGTGGGGAAGACCGGCTGCGTCGGCATGTGCTACCGCGAGCCGCTCGTGGAGGTGCGCGAGGACGACGGGACGCGCTGGCAGTACGGGCAGATGACCCCGGACAGGGTCGACCGGCTCCTCGAGGAGCACGTCGGGAAGGGCGAGCCGATCGAGGATTGGCTGGTGTGGACCAGCGGGGGCAAGGGCCGTGAGAAGGCGTTCCTCGAGAGCCAGCAGCGCATCGTCCTCAGCAACTGCGGACTGATCGACCCGGAGAGAATCGAGGAGTACCTGGAGGTGGGCGGGTACGAGGCCCTGAAGAGGGTCCTCGACCAGAAGGATCCCGACGGCCTCATCGACCTGATCATCGAATCCGGGTTGCGGGGGCGCGGCGGAGCAGGCTTCCCGACCGGAATGAAGTGGCGCTTCACGCGGCTGGCCCTGGGCAAGCAGAAGTACGTGATCTGCAATGCCGACGAGGGCGACCCCGGCGCGTTCATGGATCGCTCGGTCCTGGAGAGCGATCCCCACTCGGTGCTCGAGGGCATGGCCATCGCCGGCCACGCCATCGGCTCGACACAGGGCTACATCTACGTGCGCGCCGAGTACCCGACGGCCGTCGAGCGGCTGAACATCGCCATCGCCCAGGCCGAGGCGCGCGGTCTCCTGGGTCACGACGTCCTCGGCACGGGTTTCGAGTTCCACGTCGAGCTCAAGCAGGGGGCGGGGGCCTTCGTGTGCGGCGAGGAGACGGCCCTCATCGCCTCGATCGAGGGCCGCCGCGGCATGCCGCGGATGCGGCCGCCCTTCCCCGCGGTCAGGGGCCTGTGGGATTGCCCGACCAGCATCAACAACGTCGAGACCTTCGCGAACGTGCCCTGGATCGTGCGAAACGGGGCGCGGGCCTTCAACCGCTTCGGCACTGCCAACAGCAAGGGCACGAAGGTCTTCGCGATGGCCGGCAAGATCCGGCGCGGCGGGCTCGTCGAGGTCCCGATGGGGATCTCCATCCGGGCGATCGTCAACGACGTCTGCGGCGGCATCAAGGACGACCGGAAGTTCAAGGCCGTGCAGATGGGCGGCCCCTCCGGGGGCTGCATCCCCGCGGACCTGGAAGACACCATCATCGACTACGAGTCCATCAACAAGACCGGCGCCATCATGGGTTCGGGTGGGCTGGTGGTGCTCGACGAGACCACGTGCATGGTGGACGTGGCCCGTTTCTTCCTGGACTTCACCCAGCGCGAGTCCTGCGGGAAGTGCACGTTCTGCCGGGTGGGCACCAAGCGCATGCTGGAGATCCTCGTCCGCATCACCGAGGGCAAGGGCCAGGAAGGGGATCTCGAAAAGCTGGAGAACCTGGCCTCCCTCGTGAGGAACAACTCGCTCTGCGGCCTGGGACAGACCGCCCCGAACCCGGTCCTCACGACCCTCAAGTACTTCCGGGCGGAGTACGAGGCGCACATCTCCAACCGCAAGTGCCCCGCCCACCAGTGCCAGGCCCTGCTCACCTACACGATCAACGACAAGTGCAACGGCTGCCAGGTGTGCAAGCGGTCCTGTACGGCCAAGGCCATCACCGGCGAGAAGGGGAAGCCTCACGTCATCGACCACAGCCTGTGCATCCGCTGCGACGAGTGCTATCGGGCCTGCCGCTTCGAAGCGATCACGAGGACGTAGGGGCATGGAACTCGTCAAGCTGCACATCGACGGCAAGCGGGTCATCGCGGACAACGGCATGACGATCCTGGAGGTGGCCCGCGAGAACGGGATCACGTCCATCCCCACGCTCTGCCACGACGGACGCCTCGAGCCCTTCGCCTCCTGCTACCTGTGCGTCGTGAAGGTGAAGGGGGCGCGAACCCTGACGCCGGCGTGTTCCACGAAGGTGGCGGCGGGAATGGTCGTGGAGACCGTGAGCCCGGAGATCCGGCGCTCGCGAAAGGCCGCCCTGGAGCTGATGCTCTCCAACCACTTCGCGGACTGCATCGGGCCCTGCCAGCTGGCCTGCCCCGCGGGCGTGGACGTCCAGGGCTACGTCGCGCTCGCCGCCCTGAACAAGCACCGCGACGCCATCGCGCTCATCAAGGAGCGCAACCCCCTGCCCGCCGTGTGCGGGCGCGTGTGCACCCGGCCCTGCGAGGTCAACGGCTGCCGGCGCAACCTGCTCGACGAAGCCGTGGGCGTCGACTACATCAAGCGATACCTCTCCGACCTCGACCTCGGCGACAAGGACCCCTGGCGCCCGAACGTGGCCCCTCCCAACGGAAAGAGGGTGGCCGTCGTGGGGGCGGGCCCGGCGGGGCTGTCCTGCGCCTACTACCTCGCCCTGCGCGGCTACACGGTCTCGATGTTCGAGGCCCAGCCCGAGGCGGGGGGCATGCTGCGCTACGGCATCCCCGAGTACCGCCTGCCGAAGGACGTCCTCGACCTCGAGATCAACCAGATCCTCGACCTCGGGGTCCAGCTCTCCACCAACGTCCAGCTCGGCCGCGACTTCACGATCGCAAGCCTCAAGCAGGGCGGCTATGACGCCGTCTTCCTCGGCATCGGGGCCTGGGACAGCTCGAAGATGCGGGTCGCGGACGAGGACTCCCCGGGGGTCCTCGCCGGCATCGAGTTCCTGAAGCAGTTCGGCCTCAAGCGCCGGATCGACATCCACGGAAGGGTGCTCGTCGTGGGGGGCGGGAACACCGCCATCGACTGCGCGCGCACCGCCCTGCGCCTGGGCGTTGCCGAGGTGCGCCTCCTCTACCGACGCACGCGCGCGGAGATGCCCGCGAACGGGGCCGAGATCGAGGAGGCCGGCCGCGAAGGCGTGAAAATGGACTTCCTCGCCGCTCCCGTGCGCGTGCTGCGCGGCGAGAACGGCCGCGTGGCGGGGGTGGAGTGCATCCGCATGGAGCTGGGCGATCCGGACCAGAGCGGCCGACGCAGCCCCAGGCCCATTCGCGGCTCCGAGTTCCGCGTCGACTGCGACTTCGTGCTCGCCGCCATCGGGCAGGGCACGCGCGTGAAGGAGCTCGTGGACGGGCGAGTGCCCGACTTCCTGCCTCTCGGTGAGTCGCTGAGCCTCACGCGGTGGCAGACCGTGGAGGTCAACGAGCGCACGTTCGAGACCACCGTGGACGGCGTGTTCTCGGGCGGCGACGTGGTCACGGGGGCGGCCACCGCGATCGAGGCCATCGCCGCCGGACGCAAGGCGGCCTACGCGATCGACCGCTACGTGGTGACGGGCCGGGCCGAGCCCGAACCCGTGGAGGTGTACAGCCGGAAGGACGCCTACCGCAAGGTCGGCGTCGAGGACCTGCCCCCCGGCTCGACCGACGGGCGGCGGAGCATGCCCGTGCTTCCCCCCGCGGAGCGCGCGCTCAGCTTCGCCGAGGTCGAGACCGGCTACAGTCGCGAGGACCTGCGCCGCGAGACGGCGCGCTGCCTGGAGTGTGGTTGCACCGCGCTCTTCACGTGCGATCTCAGGCGCTACGCCACCGAATACGGGGCCGACCTCAAGACGTTCATGGGTGCGGCGGTCGAGCATCCGGTCGACCGGCGCCATCCGCTGCTCGTGCTCGACCCCAACAAGTGCATTCTGTGCGGCCGCTGCGTGCGCATCTGCGGCGAGCTGGTGGGCGTGGCCGCCTACGGGTTCGTCAATCGCGGCTTCGACACCGTGGTCAAGCCCGCCCTGGGCGACTCCCTGCTCGACACCGAGTGCGTGAGCTGCGGGCTCTGCATCGGCACCTGCCCCACGGGGGCCATCGCCGAGAAGCTGCCCCTGACCAAGCCCGGGCCATGGAAGACCACGCGTGTGGAGTCGGTGTGCCCGTACTGCAGCGCGGGGTGCCGGCTCCTCTACGAGGTCTCGGGCACCACCCTCGTGCAGGTCTCGGGCGCGAACGACGGGGGCTCCGCCGGCGCTGCGCCCCCGCGCCCCGTCGGAGACGTGGGCACTGGCGGCAACCACTGCAAGAAGGGCCGCTTCGGCTACGGGTACGTCCAGTCGGCCGAGCGCCTGCGATGGCCCCTCTTGCGCGTCGGGCGCGAGCTGCAGGAGACGACTCTCGACGAAGCCCTTCGCTACTCCAGCATGCGGCTCAAGGAGCTCGCCCGGCGATACCGCGGGGACCAGGTGGCGGTGTTCGTCTCTCCTCGCATGACGAACGAGGAGATCTACCTCGCGCAGAAGCTGGCCCGAGTGGCCCTGCGCACGCACAACGTGACCTCGCTGGCCCAGCTCGTCAACCGCGACCTGCAGGCCCCGGACGTCGTGTCCACGGCGACCCACGCCGACATCCGGGACGCCCAGGCCCTGCTCGTCGTCAACACGGCCCTCGACGAGGAGAGCTTCGCGGTGGACATCGCCTGCAAGCAGGCGATCCGCAAGGGCGCCCGCCTCGTCTACATCGGCCCCGAGGACAATCGCACGTCGCGCTTTGCCGCGCTGCACCTGCGCTGCCTGCCCGGCGGGCAGGGGCTTGCCATCCTCGGATTGCTGAAGGACTACGTCTCCCTCAAGCCGGGCACCCTCGACGGCCGGCCGGAGCTGGCCCGGGCGGTCGCCGAGCTCTCGGACGAACGCCTGGAAGAGCTCTCCGGTGTGGAGCGCGACGCTTCGCGCGAAGCGGCCGCCATCCTGTCGAAGACCATCCTCAAGGTCATGCTGTTCAACAAGGACTACCGCGGCTCGAGACAGGCCCACGACGAGCGGCTCTTCGCCGAGGCGGCCGTGGCCCTCGGCTGCTCGCGGCTCGCCCTTCGCGAGAAGGCGAACGCCCAGGGTCTGCTCGACATGGGCGCCGACCCGCGCTGGCTGCCTGGCTACGTCGACCCCGGGGGCGGCGAGGCGCTGGAGCAGATCGAGAAGGAGCTGGGCGTGGTGCTGAGCGACCTCTCCCCGCCCGGACTCGACGTCGCCCAGCTCCTGCGCGACAGGAAGATCAAGGTCGCCGTCGTGCTCGGCGAGGACCCGCTGGGCGCCCCCGGATTCCCGCAGGACCTGCGTGACGGCCTCCTGGCTGCCGACTTCCTCCTCGTGGGCGACCTCTTCCTCACGGCGACCGCCGCCAGCGCGACCGTGGCCCTGCCGCTTTCGAGCACGGCGGAGACGAGCGGCACCATGACCAACGCAGAGCGCCGGGTGCAGAAACTGCAGCGCGCGGTGCCGCCCGCCGGCGGGATGGAGACCTGGGAGATTCTCAGCCAGCTCGCCAGCCTGCTCGGTCACCGGTTCAAGATGAAGTACGGGTCCGCGCAGGATGTGACCGCGGAGATCCGACGGGTCGTGCCGATCTGGGCGGGACTCGACCTCGACTCCGCCTGTGCGGTCTGGGATGCGGACGGCTTCAGGCTGCCCAGGGCCCCGTTGGCCGAGTTGGGAGAGCCGATCGCGCCCGTGCTCACCCTCGGGCTCGACGCCCTCGAGGTCCGCTTCGGGACGTGGTTCGACAAGATCTTCGAAAAGGCCCGCGAGGCGCTGCCCGCCGTCTCTCGCTGAGGACGGCGTTGCGGTGCGGGGCGCGAGCCTCCTTGACGCCCGTGACGGCGGGCCCCACCTTGACCGGAAGAGAGCGCTTCGGGAGGGTCTCATGTCCGTTCTCGAGGCGGCCCAGGCCCGTTCGCTCCTCGCCTCCGCCGCCCATCCCCTCGTCGCGGGCCCCGCCGAGTACGACGACCTGCTCCGGAGGATCGGAGACGCCCGGTTCGTCCTGCTCGGGGAGGCCTCGCTCGGGACCCACGAGTTCGCGCGGGCGCGCGGCGAGATCACGAAGAGGCTCATCCGGGAACAGGGATTCCGCGGCGTCGCCGTCGAGGCCGACGGGCCCGACGCGCGGCGCGTGGACCGCTGGGTGCGCGGGGAATCCGACGAGGACGACGCGGACGCCGCCCTCGAGGCCTTCCGCAGGTTCCCGGCGTGGACGTGGCGCAACGCTGAGGTCCTCGAGTTCGTCGACTGGCTGCGCACGCACGACTCGGCCCTTCCGGAGGACCGGGACAAGGCGGGCTTCTGGGGCCTCGACCTCTACGGCCTGAATGCCTCGATCGAGGCCGTCCTCGCGACGCTTCGGCGGAGGGATCCCGACGCGGCGCGCCGCGCCGAGGCCCGCTATGCCTGCTTCGACCGATTCGGCGGCGACGCGCAGGGCTACGGCGCGTCGGGGCTGTTCGGTCTCGGCGTGGCGTGCGAGGAGGAATTGATCCAGGAGCTCGTCGAGCTCCACCGGACCGAAGACTCCTTCCTCCCGGCCCGGCACCGCGACCGCCTCGTCCAGGACGCGGCGGCTTACTACCGCGCGCTCTTCGTGGGCCAGATCCTTCCGTGGAACCTCCGCGCCCGGCACATGGCCGAGACGCTCGACGCGCTCGCGGAGCGGCTCTCCGGGGACGGCGCGCGGCTCGAGGCTCGTGGTCTGGGCGCACAACTCCAACCTCGGCGACGCCCGGGGCACGGAAATGGGGGAGCACGGCGAGCTCAGCCTCGGCCAGCTCGTGCGCGCCCGCCACGGCGCCGACGCCGTTCTCGTCGGCTTCACGTCGGACGCGGGCACGGTGACGGCCGCCTGCACGTGGGGCGGCCCGGCGCGGCGTCGGCACCTGAGGCCGGCCCTCGCCGGCAGCTACGAGGAGCTCTTCCACGCGGCGCCTCATCCGCGCTTCTTCCTGGACCTGCACGAGAGCCGCGAGACCGAGCTCGTCCTCTCCGAGCGCCGGCTCGAGCGCGCGATCGGCGCCGTGTACCGGCCGGAGTCCGAGCGCCAGAGCCACTACTTCAGCGCGCGCCTCCCGGAGCAGTTCGACGCGATCCTGCACTTCGACGAGACGCGGGCCGTCGAGCCGCTCGAGTGCACGTCGCTCTGGCTGAGGGGCGAGCCTTCCGGGACGCATTCGACGAACATCTGGTAGGTTGCGTGTCCTGGGCGACACGAACGGCACCACCGGACCCCGTCCGTCTCCGACGAGGGTCGAGAAGGGGATGAGCGTCCTGAACGCCGTCCTCGGCGACCACCTCGAGCGCCGCGGGAACGAGCTCGCGATCGACATGCGGTGCGTGCGCGGCGAGGGTGCGCCGACGCGGCGGCTCTGCGTCCTCGTCCACGGCCTCGGCTGCACCGAGAACGTCTTCGAGTTCCCCGGCGAGGAGGGCGTCTCGTACGGAACGCTGCTCGAGCGGGACCTCGGGTACACGCCGGTCACGGTGCGGTACAACACGGGTCTCGCGATCGCGCGGAACGGGCGTCTCCTCGCCACGCTCCTCGACGATCTCGTGGCCGCGCATCCGGTCGCCGTCGAGGAGGTCGTCCTCATCGGACACAGCATGGGCGGCCTCGTCCTCGAGAGCGCCTGCCGGCACGGGAGCCGGTGGGCGGGGCTCGTGCGGCACGTCGTCACCCTCGGGACGCCGCGGCAGGGAGCGGATCTCGAGAAGCTCACGCGAGTCGCCGCGGGCGTCCTCGGCGCCGTGCCGAGCCCGGTCACGCGGCTCCTCGGGAACGTCCTCAACCTGCGGAGCCGTGGGGTGAAGGATCTCGGCGTCGGCGCGGAGCACGAAGGGGCGGGGCCGGCCCCCCGGCTCGAGACGGCACGGCACCACGCCGTCGCCGGCACGCTGACGGACGATCCCGCGGGTCCCGTGTCGCGGGTCCTCGGGGACGCCCTCGTCCGGGTGCCGGGGCCCGCGGGGCCCGACCTCAGGGTCTTTCCGGGGCTCCACCATTTCGCGCTGGCGCACGACGCCCGGATCTACGAGCAGATCCGGGAGTGGCTCGGCGGCGCGTGACGGGGGAGGGCGGCGTGGAGAAGCGGACGATCCGGCGGCTGCGCGGCGCCGCGGCGCTCGTGACGGACGCCGTCGAGGCGGCCGCGACGGAAGCGCAGCGGGCCCACGAGGCCTTCGCGCGCAGGCCCTATGCGGCGCTCGCGCGGATCGAGCCGATCGCCGGGCCGGTGCGGGCGATCGAGAGCGTGCAGGCCGCGATCACCGCGATCGCCTACGGCGCGGTCCGGGCGGTCAACGGGATCGCGGGCGACGTCGTCACGAGGGCGCTCGACCGGCTCGAGGCGGGTCGCTGACGCGACGCCGCCTCGGAGGAGAATCCCGGCTCCCGGCCCCCGGGGACGAACCGCGCCGCGGCGGGTGTAGATTGGCCGACCTCGGTTGAGTCCGGCTTCGCCAGCGCGGAAGACGCCGCGGGTGGTGCAGGACCGAAAGGAAACGGACATGGACGAACGAGGCTGGAGCGTGGACCTCGGCGGCGGCAGGCGGATCGAGATCCCGCCGCTCCCGCGGATGCCGAGGATCCCGGGTGGCGCGCTGCGCGTCGTCCTCGTCGCCGCGGCGGTCCTCGTCCTCGCCCTGACCGGCTACTACCAGGTCGAGCCGGACGAGGTGGCCGTGGTCCAGCGCTTCGGCCGGTTCGTGAGGACGACGGAGCCGGGTCCTCACCTCAAGATCCCGTTCGGCGTCGAGACGATCACGAAGGTTCCGGTGAAACGCCAGCTCAAGATGGAGTTCGGCTTCCGGACCGCGCACGCGGCGGCCCAGACCGTCTACGAGGCGCCCTCGAAGGAGACCATCGCCGAGGCGCAGATGCTCACGGGCGACCTCAACGTCGCGGTGGTCGAGTGGATCGTCCAGTACCGCATCAAGGACCCGGCGGCGTTTCTGTTTCGCGTGCGCGACGTCCCCGAGACGTTCCGGTACACGTCCGAGGCGGCCATGCGCCAGGTCGTCGGCGATCACAGCGTGGACGAGGTCCTGACGATCGGCCGCGAGACGATCGCGCTCGAGGCCAAGACGGAGCTCCAGCGGCTGTGCGAGCTGTACGGGATGGGCATCGAGGTCCAGCAGCTCGTCCTGCAGGACGTGAACCCCCCGGGCCCCGTGAAGCCGGCGTTCAACGAGGTCAACCAGGCGATCCAGGAGAAGGAGCGCGCGATCAACGACGCCTGGTCCGACTACAACAAGGCCGTCCCGCGCGCCAAGGGAGAGGCCGAGCAGGCCGTCCGGGCGGCCGAGGGCTACGCGCTCGAGCGCGTCAACAACGCCGAGGGAGACGCGAAGCGCTTCGACGCGCTCTACGAGGAGTACAAGAAGGCGCCCGCCGTGACGCGGCGGCGCATCTACCTCGAGACGCTGGCCGCGGTGCTGCCGAAGGTGGGCCGGAAGCTCGTTCTCGACGAGAGCGCGCGGGGCATCCTCCCGCTCCTCCAGCTCGAGGGCGAGAAGAAGGAGGCGAAGCCGTGAAGAGGATCGGCTTCGTCGCGGTGGCCCTGATCGCGGTCGTCCTCCTCTCCGCGTCCGTCTACACGCTGTCCGAGACCGAGCAGGCCATCCTCACCCAGTTCGGGAGGCCGGTCGGCGGCGTCGTCAAGGACCCCGGCCTGCACCTGAAGGTCCCGCTCGTCCAGGAGGTGCACCGTTTCGACAAGCGCTGGCTGGAGTACGACGGAGACCCGAACGAGATCCCGACGAAGGACAAGAAGTACATCTGGGTCGACACGTACGCCCGCTGGCGCATCTCCGACCCGCTGCGCTTCTACCAGGCCGTGCGCGACGAGAGGGGCGGCCAGAGCCGTCTCGACGACATCGTGGACGGCGAGACGCGGAACGCCGTCGCGTCCTTCGACCTGATCGAGGTCGTCCGGTCGACGAACCGCCCCTTCCAGATCACGGAGGACCTCGAGGGGATCGGGGCGGCCGAGGCCATGGCGAAGGTGACCGCGGGCCGCGGGGGGATCGCGAAGATCATCCTCGAGAAGGCGTCGAAGATCACGCCCGAGTTCGGGATCGAGCTCGTGGACGTGAGGTTCAAGCGCATCAACTACGTGGACAGCGTGCAGCAGAAGGTGTTCGAGCGGATGATCTCCGAGCGCAAGCGCATCGCCGAGCGCAGCCGCTCCGAGGGCCAGGGGCGCGCGGCCGAGATCCGCGGCCAGAAGGAGCGCGACGTCCTCGGGGCTTCCTCAGCCGGCTACAAGACCGCGCAGGAGGTCAAGGGCGTCGCGGACGCGAAGGCCACGTCCGTGTACGCGAAGGCCTACGGCCGCGACCCCGACCTCTACCAGTTCCTCAAGTCGATGGAGACGCTGGGCGGCAGCCTCGACGACAGGACGTGGCTCATCCTGTCCACGAACTCCGAGCTGCTGAAGTACCTCAAGAGCGACGCGTCGCCGCGATGAAGCCGGTGCGTG
Organism: uncultured Acidobacteriota bacterium; assembly: GCA_963776915.1. Taxonomy (GTDB): domain Bacteria; phylum Acidobacteriota; class Thermoanaerobaculia; order UBA5066; family UBA5066; genus Fen-183. The sequence continues at coordinate 610,565 of CAVZPE010000004.1, forward strand.
GTCCCGACGGACGGCGCTATCGGGCGGTCGCCCCCGTCACGTAGATGCCGTCGCCCGTCTTGTTGTCGACGACCGCCGCATACACGAAGAGCGGACCATCGGTCGTGTAGGTGACCCAGAAGTCATCCCAGGAAAAGTCGTTCGGTGCGGTCGTCTGGATCAGGTCGAAGACCGCCTTCTGGACCCGGGCGTAGCCCTCGATCGTGACGCTGCCGGACGTGCCGATCACGGTTCCGTCGTTGCGGAGCGCCTTGAAGGTCGCTTTCACGGTGTTCGACGTCGGATTGAAGTAGCCGATGTTCGTGCGGAACCCCACCTTTGCGGCGATCTGGCTCGGAGAACCGTTCGACAGGAGAGGCAGCGTCCCGTTGATCGGAGCGTCCGCGAGGACGGCGGCGGGAACCAGCAGGCCGTTCGTCCCGCCGGCGACCGGGCGTTGGTCGTTGAGGACGCGGGACGAGACGACGACGGGAACGTCCGACGTGAGCCGGAGGCTCCCGAGGCCGGACGCGCCGAAGAGGGAGCCGAGGACGTCGTCGTAGGCGGCCTGGGACCCCGGCGGGACGGATACCGTCGCCGTGGCCGCCGGCCCCGAAGCCGAGCTCGCGGCACCGAAGAAATCCAGCACGACGTTCGCTTCGGTCGCGGTGCCGTTCACGATCCTCAGATCCGAGACGAACGAGGTGCCGTTCACCCCGTCGGACCTGACGACCGTCGGAAAGAAGTTCGTGGCGGGGCCCGATGCGTTCAGGACTCCGCGAACCGCGCCCCCGGGGAACTCGGCCGTGTGCGCGTTGACGTAGAAGCCGGAAGGGTTCGCCAGGATCTCGGCGGCGAGCGCCGGGGTCACGGTCGTCGTCCCGCTCGAGACTCCGTTCACGAAGGGGGCCGGGAAAGGCACGACGACGGGGCCGGAGGAGCCCAGAGGCCCGCGGTGGATGTGAGCCGCGGTGGGCGTGGAGGCGAGGCCCTGCACCACGAGCGTGTACGCGACCGTGGTTCCGCTGATGACGACCTGCGCGACGCCGCCGCCGTCCGGAGAGCCCGGGGCGGGGGCCTCGCCCGCGCCCGACAGGGCCGTGACGAAGGAGGCCGTCGGCTGCGTCGCGGGGCCGAGCTGTCCGCGCAAGGCCCCCTGGGGGAACTCGGCCGTGTGGACGTTGACGTAGTAGCTCGACGGGTTCGCGAGGAGATCGGCGATGTCGCCCGCCGAGCCCGTCGCCGTTCCCGTCGCGAAGCCGTTCGTGAAGACCGGGGCATGGAAGTCGATGACGACCGGGCCCGAGGCGCCGAGCGGGCGCCTTGTGGATGTGCGCGAGCGTGGGCGTGCCGATCCCCTTGACGAGGATCGAGAACGTCACGGTCGTGCCCTTGACCGTGATCGCCGCGACGCCGCTTCCGTCCGGTGACCCCGAGCCCGCGGGAAACTCGGCCGTCCCGGTCATGGCGGTCCCGAAGGTCTGCGAGAGGGCGTCGAACGGCGCCACGGCGAGGAACGTCAGCGCGAGAGCGCCCGCGAACATCCTGAAGAATCTCATGACTTGGCCCTCCGGGGCGGAGCCTAGGACGGCGGAGCGCGGCCCGAAAATGATCCGGATCACTGAAAGTCTTATACCAATTTGTATACCAAATTGTGAGCTGCGGCACGATCCTCGCGGCCTGTTCAATTCTCCGGATCGCGGAGTGTGACGCCGGGCACCGCCGGAGCCCGGACCGGGCGCGGGGCGTCGGAAGTGTCACGAGGCGACGCGGCGGCCCGGCGGCCGCGGGGCGGGCTAGCCCTTCGATCGCGCCGTCGGCGCTCCGCCCGCTCTCGAGCCGGATCGCGAGGGCGAGGACCGCCCACGTCACGAGGGCGGCCACCGCCGCGAGCCAGAGCTGCGAGAGGGCCGCGGCGCGACCGACGGCCGCGGTCACCCAGATCGTCGCGGCCGTCGTGAGGCCGTGGACTTCGCCCCTGTCGACGAGCTTGAGGATCGTCCCCGCGCCGAGGAAGCCGATGCCGGTGATGATCGCCCTGGACGACGCGGCTCGTGTCCGCGGACGTGAACCCGGCCTCCCGGCCCGCGAGGACGAACAGCGCGGCGCCGAGCGCGACGAGGATGTGCGTGCGGAAGCCGGCGGCGCTGTGGACCTTCTCGCGCTGCGCGCCGATCAGCCCGCCGAGGAGCCCCGCCCCGACGAGACGCACGGCCGCGGTCGCGAGGCGCGTGAGGTCCGGGAGCGTGAAGAGGGACGCGTCGGGCACGTGTCGATCATAGGCGTCCGGTCGTATGCCGCGGAATCCCCTCCCGACCGCCGCCGCATCATTGCCGGGGCGGGGCGGCTCCCCTAAGTTTGCCGTGGGGAAAGGGGGGCGCCCTCGGGCATGAGAGCGGGCTGGTTCGAACGCGTGCGCGTGCCGAGCGTCGTGAAGGGCGCGTCCCGGGCGCTGACGCGGAACAAGGTCCGCTCGTTCCTGACGACCCTCGGCATCGCGATCGGAGTCGCGTGCGTTCTCGCGACGATCGGCATCGGCGAGGGCGCGCGCCTGCAGACGCAGGGGCGGCTCCGGGCGATGGGATCGAACTTCCTCCAGATCATTCCCGGGACCGCGACCTCCTCCGGCGCCCGGTCCCCGTCGGGGACGAATTCCCGGCTCTCGGGGGAGGACGTCGAAGCCATCCTCCGCGAGGTGAAGTCGGTCGCGTTCGTGTCGGCCAACGCGCGAACGGTCGCACAGGTCGTCTACGGCGGCCAGAACTGGTCCACGCAGATCGAAGGCGGCCAGAAGGACTGGTTCGTGATTCGCTCGTGGACCCTGAAGTCGGGACGCTTCTTCGGCGAGCCGGAGGATCGGGCCGCGATGAAGGTCTGCGTCCTCGGGACGACGGTGGTCGACTACCTCTTCGGCGGGGAGGACCCCGTCGGCAGGACGATCCGCATCCGGAACCTCCCGTTCGAGGTGGTCGGCGTCCTGGAGCCGAAGGGCGGCTCCGCGAGCGGGCGGGACCAGGACGACGTCGTCGTGGCGCCCTACGAGACGGTGCGCAAGAAGCTGCTCGGGACGACGGCGGTCGGGAGAATTCTCGTGTCGGCGACCTCGGAAGAGCTGGTCGCGACCGCCCAGCAGGAGATCACGGACCTCCTGCGCCAGCGGCACCGGATCGACCCGATGCGGGAAGACGACGACTTCATCATCCGGTCGCAGACCGAGATGATCCGGCAGGCGGAGGAGCAGTCGAGGACGGTCGGGCGCCTGCTCTGGTCGGTCGCCGGGGTCTCGCTCCTCGTCGGCGGCATCGGGATCATGAACATCATGCTCGTCTCGGTGACGGAGCGGACGCGGGAGATCGGCCTGAGGATGGCGGTCGGCGCGCGCGACTGGGACATCCGCGGGCAGTTCCTGGCGGAAGCCGTCGCCCTGTCGCTCGCGGGCGGGGGGCTCGGCGTCGCCGTGGGCCTGGGGATCCAGTGGGGCGTCGCGCACTTTGCGCAGTGGCCCGTCTCGGTCCAGCCGCTTGCGCTCCTTCTCGGTTTCGGCTTCTCGGCGTTCGTCGGAATCGTGTTCGGCTTCTTCCCGGCGCTCAAGGCGAGCCGGCTCGACCCGATCGCGGCGATGCGATACGAGTGACGGCGCCCGGGCGGGGCAGCCGGTCTTGACGGTCACCGTTCGTCAGCGCCTCGGCCCTTGATAGAGTTCGCATCGAGGATCGCGATGCTGTTCGGGTTCGCCCTGCTGGCCCAGATCGCCTCGGCGACGCCGGCCCCGCACGCCGGCTCTCACGCCGTCCGTGCGGCTGGGCTCGGCCTCCACCTCCGTCTCCGCGAAGCCGAAGACGCTCGCGGATCTCGCGCGAGAGCGGAAGCTCGGCAGGAAGGGCGTCGCCGGGACGTTCTCCGTCGCCGGGGCCTCCGGCATGCCCGAGGTGCCGGCGGACGGCGCCGGCCACGAGGGCGCCTCGTCCGCGCAGGACGGGCGCGCGCGCGTCAAGAGCGCCCAGGCCGACGTCCAGGCCGCGCGGCGCGCCGTGGACGACGCCGCGACGAGGAGCGGGATGACGTCCGAGGAAGCCGCCGCTGCCCGCCGGAGGCTGATCGAGGCGCAGCGCGAGCTGGGCAAGGCCCGCGAGGACGCCGCGCGCTCCGGACGCTGACCCGGAAACGCCCCTAACTGATGCAAGCGGCGGGTTGCGCCCCGAGTGGGCGGGTCCCATGTTCTGAGTAATTAGGGGTCTGCACAGCCAATTTTCCTGGCCGATCGTTGTTTGACAAGGACGCCTACAGCCTCGCCGCGCCCTCAAGGAGGGCCGCAAAATGCGGGCTTTTACCCTCTCCCTACGGTTCCGCCTCCTCCTTCCTCCTCGTCCTCCTCATCGAGCTCCTGATCTGGCCCGGCCGGCCTGCCTGCGCGCAGACGACGGGGGACATCAACGGGAAAGTCGTCGACTCGGCCAACGCACCGTTGCCCGGCGTGACGCTGGAGGCGCGGTCGCCTGCCCTCCAGGGCTCCCGGCGAACGACCAGCGACGCGGCCGGCAACTTCCACTTCCCGCTTCTGACGCCCGGCGTCTACGTGGTCTCGGGCCGCCTTCAGGGCTTCCAGGACGCCTCGCAACCGGGGGTGCGCGTCGGTCTCGGCGAGGCCGCCTGGGTGCCCCTGACGCTCAAGGTGCTGGCGGCGGCAGAGGTCGTGGTGACGGCCGAGACGCCGCTCATCGACACGGCAAGCACGAAGATCGGGACCTCACTGACCGCCGGCGCCATCTCCCAGCTGCCTCTCGGCCGCAACTACGCCTCCGTCACGACGACGGTCGCCGGGACGAACCAGGACGCCCTCGGATTCACGATCTACGGCGCCACGGGTCTCGAGAACCAGTACCTCATCGACGGGGTCAACACGACGGGGGTGCGCTTCGGCAACCAGGGCAAGGCCCTCAACGCCGAGTTCATCCAGGAGGTCGAGGTCCGGACGGGCAGGCTACGAGGCCGAGTTCGGCCAGGTCTTCGGCGGGAACATCAACGTCATCACGAAATCGGGCGGAAACGAGTTCCACGGCGACGTCTTCGGGTACTACGACAGCGAGTCTCTGGCCTCGTCGAACGCGCACGTCGACGACGCCGTCGCGGCGAACCAGACGGTGACCACCCTGCCCCGGCGCCTCGACGCGGGCGTGGATCTCGGCGGCTACTTCCTCAAGGACCGGCTCTGGTTCTTCGGCGCGTACGACCGCGTCCAGAATGACCAGGATTACCAGCGGATCGAAAGCCTCACGTTCCTGTACCCGGCGCCGGGTCCGCCCACGCGCAACTACAAGAGCGGTACGGACCGGACGCGCACGGACCTCTTTTCGGGCAAGCTGACGTTCCTCGCGGGTCCCTCGCAGACGATTGCGCTGTCGGTCTTCGGGGACCCCGGCACGCATTCTGGGCGCGTCAACTCCACCAATTCCCCACAGGTGACTACGAGCCCGGGCCCGGATTCGGCCATCCTCACGAACCGGACGGCGGGGGGAACCGACGTTTCGGCGAAGTGGGACGGGGTCTTCGGGACGCGGTTCACGGCCCAGCTCCAGTACGGATACCACGAGGAGAACAACCGGAACACGAGCGATTACCCGGATGCGTTCTCGATCGCGCAATACCGCGGCATCCCGAACTCGACCGCCGAATACGCTCAATTCGCGCCAGGGTCCTCGCCTGCGCACCTCGACGACGAGACCTACCGCCGCAACGTCTACAAGGCCTCCGCGATGGCCTTTCTGGGAAACCACGAGATCAAGGCAGGGCTTTTCTACGAGAGACTCAACTCGACCCGGTCCACCCGATTGGGAGGGGGAGAGCGCATCAACCAGGTGCTGGACCCTTCGGGCGCCTTCGAGTACGCCAGCCACGTGTACTTCGCCGCTTTCCCGCTCAACTGCACGATGCTGGACGGCTCGACCGGTAACTTCGGCTTCGTGGACCCGTCGACGTGCAAGGCGTGGACGAAGGCGAACTCGGCGAGCACGAGCCCGACGACAGGCAACTTCGCGGCTTTCGTTCAGGACTCGTGGCGGATCGGGAGCAACCTCACGATCAACGCGGGACTCCGGTACGAGGAGCAGCATCTCTCCGGCGCGTCGCATCAACCCACGATCGACCTGACCGGGGAGTGGTCGCCCCGGATCGGGGTCGTCTGGGATCCTGCCGGGAGCGGCCGGTCGAAGGTCTTCGCGTCCTATGGGCGCTACTACCAGGTGATCCCGCAGGACATCGCGGCCCGGGCGCTCGGAAGCGAAGCCTACGTTTACGCGTACAACTACACGCCCGACAAGTCCGACACCGTCGCGAGCTTCTACTACTACCCGTTCACGTACATGGCCGTGGGCGACTACGTGCCGCCGGGCCTCAAGGGGACGTACCAGGACGAGTTCACGGCCGGCGCCGAAGTACGAGTTCGCCCGGAACTGGTCGATCGGGTCAAGGGAATCTACCGCTCCCTCGGGCGCGTCCTCGAGGATCGGTGCGACCTCTACGACCCGCGGGTCGGGATCGAGGACCTCGTCCCGCCCGGCACGATCGCGACCTGCGCCATGGTCAACATCGGCGAAGGCGACCTCGGCCGGATCCTCGACCCGAAGAACCCGTCCTGCTTTGCCGACTATCCGAAGAACACGGTGCCGGCGCCGTGCGAGTCCGTGAGGGCGAGCCGGTACTTTCGCGGGCTCGAACTGGACCTCACGCACCGCTTCGCCGACCGCTTCTACCTCCTCGCGAGCTACCTCTACTCGAAGCTCGAGGGGAACTACGACGGCCTCGTGAACCAGAAGAACGGGCAGACGATGCCCGCCGAGAACTACGACTTCGACTACATCGATGTCGTGGCGAACAACTATGGTCGCCTCGCCCTCGACCGCCGGCACCAGCTCAAGATCTCGGGAACGTACGCATTCCCGTTCGGCCTGCAGGCGGGCGTCAACGCGTTCGCATTCTCCGGGGCGCCGCTATCGATGTACGGCTACGGACGGACGGCGGGCTGGTCGGCCTTCCTCGTGCCCCGGGGCACGAACGGCGAGCTGCCCTGGACGTACAACGTCGACCTCCACCTCGAGTACCCGTTGAGACTCGGCGCGGTCTCCATCGTGCCGATCGTGGACGTCTTCAACGTGACGAACGTCCAGCAGGTGACCCGGATCGATCAGGTCTACAACAGCCTCAGAAACGGAAACCAGAGACCGCCGTACACGAACCCCACGAACCCGACGTACGGGATGGCGACGGCCTGGCAACAGCCGCGGCTCATACGGGTAGGGGCGCGGGTGACGTTCTAGCGCGCCGATGAGCCTCGCGGCCGGCGTCCGCCTCGGCCCCTACGAGATCCTTTCGCCTCCTCGGCGCGGGCGGGATGGGGGAGGTCTACAGGGCGAGGGACCCTCGCCTGAATCGTGACGTCGCGGTGAAGGTCCTTCCGGAAGAATTCTTCGAAAGTGAAGAGAGGAGGCGGCGGTTCGAGCGAGAGGCGAAGCTCCTCGCAGCGCTCAACCATCCGGGGATTGCTGCCATCTACTCCTTCGAAGAAGTTTCTTCCTCTTCGTCTCCTTCCCCCTCCCGCCACGTCCTCACCATGGAGCTGCTCGAAGGAGAGACTCTGCGCGAGGCGCTCATGCGCGGCGCTCTCCCGCGACGCAAGGCGATCGAGATCGCCGCCCAGATGGCCGACGCTCTCGCGGCGGCGCACGTGAAGGAAATCGTCCACCGCGACGTCAAGCCCGAGAACGTCTTCCTGACGAGGGACGGCAGGGCGAAGCTCCTCGACTTCGGGATCGCGCGGCACCGGCCGCCGGCCGCTCCCGCCGACACCGTCACCCCGACGATCACGGCCGTCTCCGAGCCGGGCGTCCTCGTGGGCACGGTCGCGTACATGTCGCCGGAGCAGGCACGCGGCGGCGGCTGTGGACTTCCGAAGCGACCAGTTCTCGCTGGGCGTCGTCCTGTACGAGATGCTCACCGGGAAGCGCCCCTTCGGCGGCGCCACTCCGACGGACACTCTCGCGGCCATCCTCCGCGACGATCCCGAACCGTTGGAGAAGCTGGATCCGGCCATTCCGGCGCAGGTCCAGTGGATCGTCGACCGATGCCTCGCCAAGGAAGCGCGCGAACGGTACGACTCGACGAGGGACCTCGCCCGGGAGCTCGAGAGCTGCCGGACCCGTTCCGGCGAAAGCGCCAGAGGCGCATCCGCCACCCGCACGCCGGCGAGGGCGCAGCGGCCGGCCAGCCGGTGGCGGGTTCTGGCGACGGCCGCAGCGGCTGCGGCGATCGCCCTCGCGGGCCTGTATGTCGTCAGGAATCGGGCCGCCGCGCGCGGCGGCGCAGGCGTCAACGCCACCGGCCTCGACCCGAAGAGAATCGCGGTGGCGCCGTTCGAGAACCGGACGGGCGACGCGGCCCTCGAGCCCGTCGCGAGGATGTCCGCGGAGTGGGTGACCCAGGGCCTCTGGGGCATCAAGATCGACGTCGTCCCGTCAGCGGACGTCTTCGACGTTCCGTCAGCAAAGGAAGCGCCCAACGCCTCGCCCCGGGAATCACCCCGGAAGCTCGCGGAACGAACGGGCGCCGGCGTCGTGGTTTCCGGGGCCTTTTACCTCGAGGGAACCGACGTTCGGCTGCAGGCCCAGGTCAGCGACATGACCTCCGGGCGGCTTCTCCAGGCCCTGCCTCCCGCCAGCGCACCGCGTGCGAACCCGATGCCCGCGATCGACGCCGTGAGGCGGCAGGTCCGGGACGCCCTGGGTGTCCACCTCGGGGCGCGGGGGGACGACCTCCTCGCCAGCGAAACGGCCCCGCCCAAATACGAGGCCTTCGTCGAATACGTCCTCGGGCAGGAAAAGGCCGTCGTCGATTTGCCGTCGGCGGAGGCTCACTACCGCAAGGCGCTCGAGATCGATCCGGAGTTTGTGGCCGCGAGAAGCTTCTCGTCGGGGCTCTCTACAGCTGGGGACGCTATTCCGACGCGGACCGGGAGCTGAAGCCTCTGGAGGAGCGGCGGAGCCGCCTCAGCCCCGCGAATCGCTACTGGGTCGACGGGCAGCGCGCGATGCTGTCTGGCCGTCACGACGACGTCCTCGCGGCATTCCGCGCGGCGGCCCGGCTGTCTCCGGGAGATGCCGAGAGCCTTTGGGATCTCGCGTCGTCCGCGCTCAGGGCCAACCGTCCGGGGGAGACCATCGAAGCGCTGACCCGGCCCGTCCGGTGGGACCTGTTCCTCAACTCCTCGCGGTCGTACGCCGTCTTCTACTTCTCAGCCCTCTGCCACGCCTATCACGCGCTCGGGCGGCACGACGAAGAACTGGCGGCTGCCCGGCGTGGACGCGTCGTGTTTCCGTCGAAGGTACGCCCCGTGATCTCCGAGATGAAAGCTCTCGTGGCGCTCGGACGCCTCGACGAAGCGGACCGGCTGCTCGCCGAAAGCCTCTCGCGCACCGAGTTTTCGAAGCAGACCCGAGGCCTGATGCTGGAGGCGGCGAAAGAGCTGAGGGCGCACGGCCACCGCACCCGGGCGCGCGAGACGGCGGAGCGGTGCGTGGCGCAAGCACGCGGGAGGCCGTCGGCCGGAGTCGACGGCGACGGCCGGGCGAGCCTCGCGCAGTGCCTCTGCGAGGCCGGGATGTGGGCCGAGGCCGTGCCGGTCTTCGAGGTGCTCGAGAAAGAGCAGCCCCGGTGGGATCTGAGATGGAGGGGACTGCGCGCCGTGGCCGCCTGGCGCGCCGGCGACGCCGCCACGGCAGCGAAGATCGAGGACGGGCTTCGCCGCCTCGACAGGCCGTACGTCTACGGTCAGCACCTCTTCTCCCTCGCGGAGGTCGCCGCTCAGCAGGGGAAAAAGGAGGAGGCCGTCTCGCTGCTTCGTGAGGCTCTGATCCAGGGATACGCGAACGGATTCCAGGGGATCTGGGTCACCACACACACGAAGTCCGAGCTCGAGCCCCTTCGCGGGTACCCGCCGTACGAAGAGCTCGTCAAGCCGAAAGGCTGAAGAGGAGATGCATACGTGAGCCTCGCCTCCGGCACCCGCCTCGGTCCTTACGAGATCCTGGGTCAGCTCGGCGCGGGTGGGATGGGGGAGGTCTACAGGGCGACGGACACGCGCCTCGGGCGGACGGTGGCGCTGAAGGTCCTGCCGGAAGAATTCCTGGAAGGTGAAGAGCGCAGGGCGCGCTTCGAGCGTGAAGCGAAAACGCTCGCCTCGTTGAACCATCCGAACGTCGCCACCATTCACTCCTTCGAGGAAATCCCCGGTTCTCCTCCCTCGTCTCCGCGCCGCGTCACGTCCTCACGATGGAGCTGCTCGAAGGCGAGAGCCTGCGCGAGGTGATCCTGCGGCGGACGCCGACGACGCGGCAGGTGCTCTCGTGGGCGCTTCAGGCCGCGCAGGGGTTGGCCGCCGCGCACGCGAAGGGCATCGTCCACCGCGACGTCAAGCCCGAAAACCTCTTCCTGACTTCCGACGGTCGCATCAAGATCCTCGACTTCGGCCTCGCGAAGCTGACGGCCCGGACGCCGGTCGATCGCGACGCCGCGACGGAATCGGGCCTGAGCGTGCCGGGCGTGATCGTCGGGACGGTGGCGTACATGTCGCCCGAGCAGGTCGAGGCCGAAGGCCTCGACCCGCGCTCGGACGTCTTCTCGCTGGGCGTCGTCCTCTACGAGCTTCTCGCGCGCGAGCATCCGTTCCGGCGCCCGACGGTCCCGGCGACGCTGACGGCCATCGTCAACGAGACGCCTCCGGATCGTATCGCTGCTCCAGCCGCAGATCCAGCCCGGCATCGACCGGATCGTCCGCCGGTGCCTCGAGAAGCAGCGGGACGACCGCTACCAGTCCGCGCAGGAACTCGCGGTCGCGCTCGAGGCGCGTCTGGAGGGCGGCAGCTCGGCGGCGGCGCTGCGGGACGTCGAGGAGAAGAGCCCGTATCCGGGCCTCTCGTCCTTCACCGAGGCGGACGCGGAGCGATTCTTCGGCCGCGAGGAAGAGGTCACGGCGCTGTGGCAGAAGCTCCACGATCGGCGGCTTCTCGCCGTGATCGGCCCTTCCGGTGCGGGCAAGACGTCTCTCGTTCGCGCGGGCGTCGTCGCGGCCCGGCCGGACGGATGGGCGGCGATCGTGGCGACGCCGGGCCGTGCGCCGCTGCGGGGCCTCGGGCAGGCGCTCGGGCCCCAGCTCGCGAGCGACCCCGAGGCGCTCCGCAGGCTCGCGGAATTCGAGGAAGGCGAGACGGCCTTCGAGCTCCTGTCGCGTTGGCGGCAGCTCACGCGAGGACGCTCTTCTCGTCGTCGACCAGTTCGAGGAGCTCTTCACGCTGAATCCTCGCCGAAGACGCAGGCGCGGTTCGCCGCTCTCCTCGGCAGGCTCACGAACGAGGCGGACGTCCACGTCCTCCTTTCGATGCGCGACGACTTCCTGATGCGCTGCCACGCAGCATCGAGGCCCTCGCACCCGTCTTCAAGGAGTTGACGCCGCTCGGCCCGATGACGCGCGACGGGCTGCGGCGGGCGCTCGTCGAGCCGGCCGCGCCGGCGCGGCTACCGGTTCGAGGACGACGCGCTCGTGGACGAGATGATCGATGCCGTCGAGGGCGCCCGCGGTGCGCTGCCTCTCCTCGCCTTCGCCGTGTCCGCGGCTCTGGGAGCGGCGGAAGCCGGAAGAGAAGCTGCTGACGCGCGAGGCGTACCGGGAGATCGGCGGCGTCGCGGGGGCGCTGGCGCAGCACGCGGAGGAGACGCTGGACGCGGATCGGCGCCGCGAGGGAGCCGACCGTGCGCGATCTGTTCCGCAACCTGACGACGGCGCAGGGGACGCGCGCGGTCCTGGATCGCGAGGAGCTGCTCTCGGCGCTGCCGGACCGGAGCCGCGGCGGAAGCAGTCCTCGGCAAGCTGATCGACGCGAGGCTTCTCACGTCGTGGGAGACGGAAGCGACCGAGGGCCAGCCGGCCCACGACCGGGTCGAGATCGTCCACGAGTCGCTCCTGTCAGCCTGGCCGCGCCTCGTGCGCTGGCAGACGCAGGACGCCGACGGGGCGCAGCTGCGCGACCAGCTGCGGCAGGCGGCGCATCTCTGGGAGGAGCGGGGGAGGGCCGACGACCTCCTCTGGACGGGGTCCTCCTATCTCGACTATCGCGTCTGGCGCGGGCGCTACCCGGGCAAGCTGTCGTCGCTCGAGGAGGACTTCGCCGAGTCGATGACAGGCTCGCTCGGAGCGGGCGAGACGACGGAGGCGGACCGCCTACGCCGCCGTCCTCGCGGCTGTCGTGTTGACCGCCGCGGGACTCGGAACGATGTGGCGAAAGAGCGCCCGCGAGACCCGGCGCGCCGAAGCCGAGGCGGCACGGGCCGAGGCGGGCAAGGTGCTCTCGCTCGGCCGGCTCAGACTCGCCGACTCTCCGAACGTCGCGCTCGCATACGCAATGGCCAGCCTGGAACAAAGCGACAGCGAATCGGCCCGCCGCTTCGCCGTCGAGGCCCTCTGGCAAGGGCCATCCGCGTTCTTCATGTCGGGTCCCATGGCCGTGTTCTATTCCGCTGCCTGGAGCCCCGACGGGCGCTGGCTCGCTCTTGCTGGTGCTTCGGGCCTCGTCTTCCTGAATCGTGAGACGGGAGAGCGTCGCCAGTTCGCCTCGTCCGATGAGCGCGCCCTGGGGTTCACGTCGGACAGCAGACGTATCGTGACGAGACCGAGGGGTAAACCCAAGGTGCTCCATGTCTGGGGGATAGCCGAGGGGCGTCTCGAAAGCGCCAAGGAGAATCCGGGGGCGTCGAACGTGTTCCTTGGCGGCGACCGGCTCGTGACGTTCGCATTCGACGAGAGAGCGCCGAAAGGGGAGGAGCAGGCGCTCGTTCGCCGTCTGTCCCTCGACGGCGACACCGAGGACGTGTTGGGCCGCTGGAAGCCGCGCGGCCTCTCCGACTTCGACATCGACCCGACCGCGCACGTGGATCCTCTCGCTGCAGCGCGGCCGCTTCCTTCGGCAGCGGCTCGACGCCCTTTCGGCGCCGGGCCGTCTGCTCGGCACACACGAGGGAGAAAGGGTTGGAGTCTGGACGCGGCCGTGGCGAAACGAGCGGGTGGTCACCAGCGACGGTCGCGGCGAGGTGCGCATCTGGGACGTTCCCTCGGCCCGCCTCGAGCGGACTCTCAAGAGCCCGGCAGATGCCCGCGCCATTGCGCTCGATCCGAAGGCGCGATTCCTCGCGACGGCCCCACGCGGAGCGATGACTCCGCGCTCGATGTTCCTCTTCGACCTCGAAGGACCGCGGCACCGCGGAGCCGGTGCCGCTGCTTGAGCCACAGCGGGCTCTGGCTCAACGGGATGCAGTTCAGTCCGGACGGGACATGGCTGGCCACCGTCATCGAGGGCGCTCCCGATCCTGTGGAACCTGGCGGGAAGACGCTCGATCGTTCTCGGCCGTCAGAAGCCGCCGTTCACGGCGCTGGCCTTCACCCCGGAAGGGCACCTCCTCTCCACCTCGGACGAGGGTGTCGTTAGACGCTGGCCGGTCTCGCTTCGCGAACGGCGAAGGCGTGCGGGAACTCTTGTCGCTGCCGGGTGCCACTATCGGCATGTTTCTGGAAGTTGATCCGAAGGGTCGCTTCGCTGTCGTCGTAGGGCGGCTTGGCGGGAGGCCCATCGTGTGCCTCTCGATGGGTCCAAAGCGGTCAGCTATCAGGCAAAGGTTACGGGCCCGACCTACTTCCCCAGCCTGGACCCCGGCGGTCGATTCCTGGCCTATTTTGTCACCCCGACTGGCCATCCCGAGCTCAAGTCGGTCCGGATCCTGGACCTCGCCTCGGGTGACGAAAAGACGCTCGACACTCACGCCAAGGGAGAGGACCGGTGCGCGAAGTTCGCAGGCCTCCTCGAGGGTTCGGCCGTTCCCGCCTGGCTCCGGGACGGAAGCCTCGTCACCGGACGGCGCTGCGGGCCTGCGGCTGTGGGATCTCGCCACGGGCGAGAGCCGGCTCCTGCGACCCTGCACCGACGTGCCGGATTTGCTTTACTTCGCGCAACCCCGGACTCCCGTAGCGTCGTGCGCCAAGACGAGACCGGACTCTCAGTATTCGACATCGCTTCAGGTGCCACACGCCGGATCACGAACCATGGCAACAGACTTCGGCCCGCACGCCCTCGCCGTGTCCGAGACGATCCTCGTGACCGGGGACCAGAACGGCGTCGTCCGCGTCGGGCCGCTGACCGGCGAGGAGCCTCACCTCCTCTTCGGTCACACGGGCCCGATCTCGAGCGTCGCGATCTCCCCCGACGGGCGCTGGATCGCCTCGGGAAGCGACGATGGGACGATTCGCCGTTGGCCGATGCCGGACCTCTCGAAGCCGCCGCTCCACACGCTGCCGCACGCCGAGCTGCTGGCCAAGCTGAAGTCGCTGACGAACCTCCGCGCCGTGCGCGACCCGGCCTCCGACACGGGCTGGAAGATCGAGGTCGGGCCATTCCCCGGCTGGCAGGCCGCACCGCAGTGGTGAAAGCGAGATGAGCCTCGCCGCCGGCACCCGCCTCGGGCCTTACGAGATCCTCGCGCCGCTCGGTGCGGGCGGGATGGGGGAGGTCTACCGGGCGACGGACACGCGGCTCGGGCGGACGGTGGCGCTCAAGGTCCTGCCGGAGGATTTCTTAGAAGGTGAAGAGAGAAGACGGCGCTTCGAGACGGGAGGCGAAGCACGCTCGCCTCGCTCAATCACCCGAACGTCGCCACCCTTTATTCCTTCGAAGAAATCTCCGGTTCTTCTCCCTCGTCTCCGGCGCGTCACGTCCTCACGATGGAGCTCCTCGAAGGCGAGAGCCTGCGCGAGGTGATCCTGCGGCGCGCGCCGACGACGCGGCAGGTGCTCTCGTGGGCGCTCCAGGCGGCCCAGGGTCTTTCGGCCGCGCACGCGAAGGGCATCGTCCACCGCGACATCAAGCCCGAAAACCTCTTCCTGACTTCCGACGGCCGCATCAAGATCCTCGACTTCGGTCTCGCCAAGCTGACGGCCCGGACGCCGGTCGATCGCGACGCCGCGACGGAATCGGGCCTGAGCGTGCCCGGGCGTGATCGTCGGGACGGTGGCGTACATGTCGCCCGAGCAGATCGAGGCCGAGGGCCTCGATCCTCGTTCGGACGTCTTCTCGCTGGGCGTCGTCCTGTACGAGCTTCTCGCGCGCGAGCATCCGTTCCGCCGTCCGACGGTGCCGGCGACGCTGACGGCCATCGTCAACGAGACGCCTCCCGATCCGTCGTCTGCGCCAGCCACAGATCCAGCCCGGCATCGACCGGATCGTCCGGCGCTGCCTCGAGAAGCGGCGGGAGGAGCGCTATCAGTCCGCGCAGGAGCTCGCGGCCGCGCTCGAGGCCGTCCTCGAAGGCGGCAGCTCGGCGGCGGCGCTGCGCGACGTCGAGGAGAAGAGCCCGTATCCGGGCCTCTCGTCCTTCACCGAGGAGGATTCGGGGCGCTTCTTCGGCCGCGAGGAGGAGGTCACCGCCCTCTGGAAGAAGCTCCACGACCGCAAGCTCCTCGCCGTCATCGGTCCTTCCGGCGCGGGCAAGACGTCGTTCGTGAGGGCGGGCGTGATCGCGGCGCGGCCGGAGGGCTGGGCCGCGATCGTGGCGACGCCTGGCAATGCGCCGTTGCGCGGCCTCGCGCGCGCGCTGGGGCCGCAGCTCGCGAGCGATCCCGAGGCGCTCCGCAGACTCGCGGACTTCGAGGACGGCGATACCGCTTTCGAGCTGATCTCGCGTTGGCGGAAGTGCCACGAGGACGTTCTTCTCGTCGTCGACCAGTTCGAGGAGCTGTTCACGCTCAATCCGCCGGAGCCGCAGGCGCGGTTCGCAGCGCTCCTCGGGAGGCTCTCGCGCGAGGCGGACGTCCACGTCCTCCTCTCGCTGCGCGACGACTTCCTGATGCGCTGCCACGAGTACGAGGCTCTCGCGCCCGTTTTCGAAGCGCTCACGCCGCTCGGCCCGATGACGCGAGAAGGACTCCGGCAGGCGCTGGTCGAGCCTGCCGCCAAGAGGGGCTACCGCTTCGAGGACGACGCGCTCGTGGACGAGATGATTTCGGCTGTCGAGGGCGGGCGCGGGGCGCTGCCGCTCCTGGCCTTCGCGGTCTCACGGCTCTGGGAGAAGAGGAAGCCGGAGGAAAAGCTCCTCACGCGCGAGGCATACCAGCGGATCGGCGGCGTCGCGGGGGCGCTCGCGCAGCACGCGGAGGAGACGATGGACCGGATCGGCGCCGGGATGGAGCCGACCGTGCGCGACATCTTCCGCAACCTGACGACCGCGCAGGGAACGCGCACGGTGCTGAACCGCGAGGAGCTGCTCTCGGCACTGCCTGATCGAGCGGCGGCAGAGACGGTCCTCGGCAAGCTGATCGACGCGAGGCTTCTGACGTCGTGGGAGACGGAAGCAACCGAAGGCCAGCCGGCCCACGACCGGGTCGAGATCGTCCACGAGTCGCTTCTCTCGGCCTGGCCGCGCCTCGTGCGGTGGCAGACGCAGGACGCGGACGGCGCGCAGCTGCGCGACCAGCTGCGGCAAGCGGCGCACCTGTGGGAGGAGCGGGGGAAGGCCGACGATCTCCTCTGGACGGGATCCTCCTATCTCGACTACCGCGTCTGGCGTGGGCGCTACCCGGGCAAGCTCTCGTCGCTCGAGGAGAGCTTCGCCGCGTCGATGGCAGCCCTCTCGGAGCGGAAGAGGAGAAGGCGCCGGATCGCCTACGCCGCCGTCCTCGCGGCGGTCGTGTTGACCGCCGCGGGACTCGGGACGATGTGGCGAAAAAGCGCGCGGGAGACCCTCCGGGCGGATGCCGAGGCGGCGCGTGCCGAGGCGGGCAAACTGCTCAGCCTCGGCCGGCTCAAGCTCGCCGACTTCCCGAACGCCGCGATCGCCTACGCCATCGGCAGCCTGGAGCGCAGCGACAACGATCCCGCGCGTCGCTTCGCCGTCGAGGCGCTCTGGCATGGCCCGCCGGCGCTCTTCCTCAAGGACCGGATCCTCTACGAGTCCGACCTCGAGTGGAGCCCCGATGGTCGCTGGGTTGCGAACAACGATTCACACGGGCTCGCCCTCATAGGGAAAGATACGAACGAGAGGCGCCAGCTCGCTTCGGCCAGTGAAAGAATCCTGGGCTTCACCGCGGACAGCCGGCGACTCGTGACTCGCGCGGCGGCCGACGGGCGCAGGGTCGTCAACGTCCGGGCGCTCCCGGAAGGGCGGCTTGACCAGACGGTGGAGCTCGCCGAGAAGGAACTGCCGTTGCTCCTCGGCGACCGGCTGCTGACCTTCACATTCGATGCGCGAGTGCCGCGCGGGGAGCGCCCGGCGCTCGTCCGCCGTCTCTCCCTCGATGGCAAGACCCAGGAGGTGCTCGGCCGCTGGGAGCCGCACGGCCTCGCGGGCTGGACCGTCGATCCGACCGGTTCGTGGATCTTCTCGGTGCAGCGCGGCCGTCTCCTCCAGCAGCGGTTCGACGCCCTTTCGGCGCCGGGCCGTCTGCTCGGCACTCGCGAGGGCGAAGCCGTCGACATGCGGGCGCGGCCGTGGCGCGACCGGTTCGTGACCGGCGACGGCGGCGGCACCGTGAAGATCTGGGATGTCCCGTCGGCGCGGCTCGAGCGGACGCTCAAGAGCCCCGCGGACGCCCGCATGATCGCGCTTGACCCCCGAAAGCGGTTCCTCGCCACGGCTCCAGGTACTCCCTCCCTCGCCCCGCGCTCGATGTTCCTCTTCGACCTCGCCGCGCCGCGCACGGCAGAGCCGACGCCGCTGCTCAACGAGTCGGACATCGTCGCCGGGATGCGCTTCAGTGCGGACGGAACGTGGCTCGCCTCCGAACACGGCGACACCGCGATCCTGTGGAACACGGCGGGCGCGCGCTCGACGGTGGTCGGCCGGCAGGAGCCTCCCAGCGTGACCGTAGCCTTCACGCGGGACGGTCACCTCCTCTCTGGTTCGGATTCGGGCGTCCTCCGCCGCTGGCCGCTGTCTCCTGCCGCTGGCGAGGACGTGCGCGAGCTCGTATCGGCGGGGTCAGGTCGTCCTGCTGAGGGGGCCATCAGGCTTGCGGGGGTGGACCCCGGGGGACGTTTCGCGGTCGCGGCAAGGTACGTCTTCGGCGAGATCCTCGTCGTGCCTCTCGATGGCTCGCGGCCCTCGGTCCACCCGCTGAGGCAGCGCGGCGAGGGACAGATTTCTTTCGGGATGAGCAGCCTCGATGCCAGCGGTCGGTTCCTCGCCGCCTGGGCGCCTTATGTCGGGAAACCCGAGTTGAACGCGATACGAATCCTCGACCTCACCACGGGCGATGTGCGCACGCTCGATGCTCACGCGAAGGGTGAGGGCGGGTGCGATGCAGCGCAGCTGGCGGGAAGCCCACTGGCGGCGGGGCACGGAGTGCCTGTCTGGCTCAACGACGGGCGGCTCGTCTCGGACGGCGAGGCTGGGCTCCGGGTCTGGGACCTCGCGACCGGCACGAGCCGCCAGCTGCGACCCTGCACGAAGAACTCTGAACCGATGTTCCTGCTCGCCACCCCGGAGTCCCGGACGGTCGTGCGGGTCGACTGGACAGCGGCCGGCAGCACTGCCAACTCAACGGTTAATGCGTTCGACCTGTCGACGCTGGCGACTCGCGAGATCCCCTCTCACGGAAACAGAGTGGGGTGCATCGCACTCGACGCTCGAGGCGCAACCCTCGTGACCGGGGGCATGGATGGCGTCGTGCGCGTCGGGCCGCTCACCGGGGAGGAGCCCCACCTGCTTTATGGTCACACCGGGCCGGTCTACAGCGTCGCGGTCTCGCCCGACGGGCGCTGGATCGCGTCCGGCAGCGAGGACGGGACGATCCGCCTCTGGCCGATGCCGGACCTCTCGAAGCCGCCGCTGCACACGCTGCCGCACGACGAGCTGCTGGCGAAGCTGAAGTCGCTGACGAACCTCCGCGCCGTGCGCGACCCGGCCTCCGACACCGGCTGGAAGATCGAGATCGGGCCGTTCCCCGGCTGGCAGGCCGCCCCGCAGTGGTGAGTTGACGTGCAGTTCGAAGCCGGCACCCACCTCGGTCCTTACGAGATCCTCTCGCCTCTTGGCGCGGGCGGGATGGGGGAGGTCTACGGGCGACCGACACGCGCCTCGGGCGGACGGTTGCGCTCAAGGTACTGCCCGAGGATTTCTTAGAAGGTGAAGAGAGGAGGCAGAGGTTCGAGCGTGAAGCAAGAACGCTTGCCTCGCTCAACCACCCCAACGTCGCCATTCTTCACTCATTCGAAGAAATCCCCCGTTCCCCTTCCTCGTCCCTGCCGCGTCACGTTCTCACGATGGAGCTTCTCGAAGGCGAGAGCCTGCGCGAGGTGATCCTGCGGCGAGCGCCGACGACGCGGCAGGTTCTCTCGTGGGCGCTCCAGGCGGCCCAGGGTCTCTCGGCCGCGCACGCGAAGGGGATCGTCCACCGGGACATCAAGCCGGAAAACCTCTTCCTCACTTTGGACGGCCGCATCAAGATCCTCGACTTCGGCCTCGCCAAGCTGACAGCGCGGACGCCGGTCGATCGCGACGCCGCGACGGAATCGGGCCTGAGCGTGCCCGGCGTGATCGTCGGGACGGTGGCATACATGTCGCCGGAGCAGATCGAGGCCGGGGGCCTCGACCCGCGCTCGGACGTCTTCTCGCTGGGCGATCGTCCTGTACGAGCTTCTTGCCCGCGAGCATCCGTTCCGCCGTCCGACGGTTCCGGCGACGCTGACGGCGATCGTCAACGAGACGCCTCCCGATCCGTCTCTGCTCCAGCCGGGGATCCAGCCCGGCATCGACCGGATCGTCCGGCGCTGCCTCGAGAAGCGGCGGGAAGAGCGCTACCAGTCCGCGCAGGAGCTCGCGGCCGCGCTCGAGGCCGTTCTCGAAGGCGGGAGCTCGGCGGCGGCGCTGCGCGACGTCGAGGAGAAGAGCCCGTACCCGGGCCTCTCGTCCTTCACCGAGGAGGACGCGAGCCGCTTCTTCGGCCGCGAGGAGGAGGTCAAGACACTCTGGAGAAAGCTGCACGAGCGGAAGCTCCTCGCCGTCATCGGACCCTCGGGCGCGGGCAAGACGTCGTTCGTGCGTGCGGGCGTGATCCCCGCGCGGCCGGAGGGCTGGGCGCGCGATCGTGGCGACGCCGGGGAATGCACCGCTCCGCGGCCTCGCGCGCGCGCTGGGGCCGCAGCTCGCGAGCGATCCCGAGGCGCTCCGCAGACTCGCGGACTTCGAGGACGGCGACACGGCCCTCGAGCTGCTCTCGCGCTGGCGGAAGTCCCACGAGGACGCTCTTCTCGTCGTCGACCAGTTCGAGGAGCTGTTCACGCTCAACCGCCGGAGACGCAGGCGCGCTTCGCGGCTCTCCTCGGGAGGCTCGCGAGCGAGGCCAACGTCCACGTGCTTCTCTCGCTGCGCGACGACTTCCTGATGCGCTGCCACGCCTTCGAGGCTCTCGCGCCCGTCTTCGAAGCGCTCACGCCGCTCGGCCCGATGACTCGAGAGGGCGCTGCGGCGGGCGCTCGTCGAGCCGGCCGCGCAGCGCGGGTACCGCTTCGAGGACGACGCGCTCGTGGACGAGATGATCGGCGCCGTCGAGGGCGCGCGCGGGGCGCTGCCGCTGCTGGCCTTCGCGGTCTCGCGGCTCTGGGAGAAGAGGAAGCCGGAGGAAAAGCTCCTGACGCGCGAGGCATACCAGCGGATCGGCGGCGTCGCGGGGGCGCTGGCGCAGCACGCCGAGGAGACGATGGACCGGATCGGCGGCTCGATGGAGCCGACCGTCCGCGACATCTTCCGCAACCTGACGACCGCGCAGGGGACGCGGGCGGTCCTGGACCGCGAGGAGCTGCTCTCGGCGCTGCCGGACCGGGCCGCGGCGGAGGCGGTCCTCGGCAAGCTGATCGACGCGCGGCTCCTGACGTCGTGGGAGACGGAAGGGACCGAGGGCCAGCCGCCGCAGCACCGCGTCGAGATCGTCCACGAGTCGCTGCTCTCCGCCTGGCCGCGCCTCGTGCGCTGGCAGACGCAGGACGCCGACGGGGCGCAGCTGCGCGACCAGCTGCGACAGGCGGCGCACCTGTGGGAGGAGCGGGGGAGGGCCGACGATCTCCTCTGGACCGGGTCCTCCTATCTCGACTATCGCGTCTGGCGTGGGCGCTACCCGGGCAAGCTGTCCGCGCTCGAGGAGGACTTCGCCGGGTCGATGAAGGCGCGTGCGGAGCGCGCGAGGCGCCGGAGGCGGACGGCCTTCGGCTCGGTCGGAGTGGCGCTCCTGGCCGTGGCGTGCGTCATGGCGGTCCTCTGGAATCAGGCAAGGGTTCACGGGGTCCGGGCCGAGGCGGCCAGGCTTCTCGCGATGGCCCAGCTGGAGGTCGACGTCGACCCCACCGCGGCGCTCGCGTACGCCACGAAGAGCGTGGAGCTGGAGGACACCGAGGCGGCGCGGTTCTTCGCACTGCGCGTCACGCAGAGTGCCCCGGTCGCGAACGTGGTGACGCAGGGCGCGGAATATCAGAGGGGCTATCCGTTCTGCCGCTGGTTCAGCCCGGACGGGGAGTGGCTCGCCGTCCTCAAGGGCAAGAAGATCCTCCTTCAGAATCAGGATGGCCGGGCGCCCGTCACGATCTCGCCCGGCGAGTTTTCCGAGGGCACGCTCCGCGGGCTCGCCTTCGGTCCCGACAACAAGGTCCTTTCCGTCGGTTTCCGGGAGGAGGTCCGGTCGCTTTCCGTTCCCGACGGACGCGAGATCCGGCGCGTCAAGTACGAGGCCGTCGGCCCGTGGTGGCCTCACGCCGGCGTAGCCATGAGGAGAGAGGGCAGTCGTCGGACGTTCTTCGCTCGCCCGCTGGACGGAGGGGATCAGCAAGTGATCGGGGCGCTGGAGTCCTCCGAGACCGTCGCATGGCTCGATGTGACCGGAGAGTTGTTGGCCTACGCAGTCGGCAAGAACGTCTACGCGCGACCGCTGGCACAGCCGGCCTACTCGCCGCGCTTGATCGGGGAGCATTCGACAGCGGTGACGGAGGTCTCTCTCTCGGAGGACGGCCGGCAGCTCGCGGCGGTGGACAAGTCCGGAGAGGTCCGGATCTGGGACACGGCCTCGGCGTCCGGTCGACCCCTGCAGGTTTTTCCGGCGCCCGCCTTGATGGCGCCCGCGGGAAAGAACTCGGTCAAGTACATGGCGCCATGGATCGTGAGCGACAGCGCCGCGGAGGGCCATGCGTCCCTTCGCCTCTGGGACCTGACGGGACCGCCGGGGGCGGGGCCCGTCGTCCTCCGTTCGAGGTCCGGCCAGATCTCCAACTGGGGCATGGACCCGCTGGGCCGCGGACTCACCGGCGCCGAGGACGGAGGGCGTCTCCTCTTCTGGCACTTGCCGCGCTCCCGGCCCCGCGTCTTCGACTGGCGCGAGGGCCTGATCTGGAGCATCGCCTTCACGCCGGACGGGACGACCCTCGTCGCGGCGACCAACGTCGGAGGCCTGCGCGCATGGCCGCTATCGGCCGGGTCCGACATCGCGTTTCGAATCCTTCCGAACGCCAACGACCCCCTCGCGAGAATCGCTGCCTCCCCGATCCGGAGGGAGATCGCCGTGGGGGCTCCCGGAGGACGCGTCCAGGTCGTCCCCGTCGACGGGGGAGAGCCGCGCGTTCTGGAGGGTCCTCCCAACAGGGCGACCGGATGGGTCGGGGCGTTCTCGCCGGACGGTCGCCGGCTGGCTGCAGGCCCCCTGCAAGGCCCCGCGACGGAGAAGCGGATTCGCGTCTGGGATCTCGAGACCGGGGCCTTGCAGGTGCTGGAGCCCGTCTCCAAAGCCGATGACGCATTCGAAGGCGGATTCCAGCAGGTGTCGTTCGCCGGCAACGACCGTATCGTGGCCACCCCGAACGGGAACGGGCTGATGCTCTTCGATCTGCGCAGCGGCAAGGCGACGGTCCTGTCGTCGTCTACGGTCAGCGCCGACTTTGCCGTCGGCCGACGCGGACGGGTCGGGATCGGAACCGAATGGGACGGCACGAGTCTGTCGGGCGGGATCTTCCGGTTCGGCCTCGACGGGAGCGCTCCGGTCCCGCTGCCGTTCCGTTGGGAAGCCGGGACTCCGGTCGCGATCGACCCGACCGAGGCTTTCGCGGCGTTCACGGGGCCCGCGGACTCGATCCGGATCTACCCGATCTCCGGCGGCGAGCCGCACCTTCTCTTCGGCCACAAGGGCGAGATCAGCGCTCTCGCGTTCTCGCCGAACGGGAAATGGCTCGCCTCGGCCGGAGCCGACCAGACCGTCCGTCTCTGGCCCGTCCCCGACATGACGAAGGTCCCGCCGCACAAGCGGAGCAAGGAGGAGTTCCTCTCGACGCTCCGCACCTTCACGAACCTGCGCGCGGTGCCGGACCCGAAGTCTCCGAACGGGTGGAAGCTGGAGGCGGGTCCATTCCCCGGGTGGAAGGACGCTCCGCACTGGTGAGGACGGGCGACTCGAGGCGATCGCCCGTCACTTCTTCAGCGCGAACGCTCCCTTGAGGATCACGATCAGCCACGGCGTGCCGTGCATGACGAGGTCGAACCAGTCGATCGGCTTCACGAGCGTGCCGTGGAAGAGCATGTCGAGCTTCTCCACGATGTGCGGCGGCTTGAACGGGGCGAGGCCCAGCGTGAGCGCGGCCAGGATGGCGAGCTGCCAGGGAATCTGGTCGAGGAAGTGGCGCATGCGCCCCGGAGAGTAACGCGGCGGGCCGAAACGCCCCGGGGCTCGCCTTACTTGACCGGCGTCGTGAGCGGCTTGCCCTTCTCGGCGACGAAGACCGCGGCCAGCTTCGCCGGGGCGCTGCCCTTGTTGATCGCCTGGTGGACCTTGCCGAAGCCGATGTGGAAGACGTCGCCGGCCTTCAGCGTGGCGTCGGGGAAGCCCTCGTTCTCGAGCACGATCGTGCCCTCGAGGACGAACGCGAAGACCTCCGCGTTGTGCGTGTGCTTTCCTTCCGCCGAGCCGGGGGGCAGGTCGACGGTGGCCATGATTCCCTCGCGGTCCGGGATGCTCATGTCCTGCTTCATGACGACGTTCCGCTTGACGGCCGGGGCCGGCTGCGCGTGGAGGGCAATGCCTCCCGCGATCCCGGCGGCGCCGACGAGGACGATCGCTGCGGCGAGTCTCGAGCTCGTGACTTTCATGAGGACTCCTTTCGGGCCGATGTGTCGGGGTACGTTATCGCGACCGGGCGCCGCAGGCGAACCCCTCCGTGGCCACTCGGATCCCTCCTGGCCGGTGGACCCGATTCCGACGAACACCGGCGTAACCCTCCGGGTTTACGCGCCGTATCTCCGGTGTCGTGATCTGCGTGCTTGCCCTCCTGCTGGTCGGCTCGCCACCGAGCGCATCGCCGCCGGGCGGGCCGCCGTCGCCGCCCGGGATGCTCGTCGACATCGGCGGGCAACGCCTGCACGTCGACTGCCGTGGCAGCGGCTCGCCGACGGTCGTTCTCGAGAGCGGGATCGGGGATGTCTCGGCGATATGGGCGCTCGTCCAGCCGGACGTCGCGACGTTCACGCGCGTCTGCAGCTACGACCGGGGCGGCTATGCATGGAGCGATCCCGGAACGCGGCCGCGCACGTTCGCCCAGCTTGCCCTCGAGCTTCGGATGGCTCTCGGGAACCTGCACGTCGATCCGCCCTACGTCCTCGTCGGGCAGTCCTTCGGCGGCCTCGTCATCCGCGGCTACTTCCGAAGCTATCCGGCCGACGTCGCAGGAATGGTCATGGTCGATGCCGTCCACGAGGACCAGCAGGTCGTCTACGGAGGTCAGCCGCACCGCATCCGGGACTCCGCCCGCGGGCTGCCGTTCCCCGCGCCTCGCATCAGCCTGGGCCCGGCACCGAGCAGGGCCGACCCCGTCCCCGGAACGTCGCGACCGCTCCAGGCTCCGCTGAATCGCCTGCCGGCCGGGGCAAAGGCGATCTGGCGGTGGGCCGAGTCGCGGGCGCTGCTCGAGGAGAACGCGTCGGCCGAGCGCGACTGGTCGCCCGAAGAACTCGCGCGCATGCATGCGGAACGGTCGTCGCACCGCGCGACGCTCGGCGAACTCCCGCTCATCGTGCTCGCGCGCACGGCCGGCGGTTACCCGTCCGGGATGAACGTCTCGCCGGAGGCGCTGGAGAAGGAACGCCGGGAGCTGCAGTCGGACCTCGCTCACCTCTCGCTGAAGGGAAGGCTCGTCTTCGCGGAGCACGCCGGGCACAACCTCCATCTCGAGGACCCGCAGCTCGTCGTCGGCTCGATCCGCGACGTCGTGGAACAGACCCGTAGACTCTCGCCGCGCGCCCCCTAGATCGCCCCGACCGCCGCGGAATGGCTGCGGGGCCCGCCGCCCACCGACAAATCGCGGCGGGTGAGGGGACGATTTCCCCGATCGGCGTAAGCCGGAGCCCCTCCCCGGCACTACGACGCGAGTCCCTCTGGGTGGCATGGCGTGTGCAAACATTGACGACACAGGGTGCTATGAGTCTGGCCGTCGACCGCCTCCCGTTCATGCGGTGTACGGGGGCCGCGCTCGCTCTTTTCCCGGCGGTCCTGCTGCCCGGCGCGGCTCGAGGCGCAGTGCACGCTCACCTCCGCCCCCGGTGCAGTTCGAGCCGAACCCGCCGGGCGCCACGCGGCCGATCTACGGAGCGCCGCTCGGCCAGCTCTCGCCCGGCTTCAGCAACAGCCTCGTCGGCTCTACCGGAACGGCGCCGGGGCGTCGCGTCTTCTCATGATCGAGACGTTCGGCTACTCGACGCTGGACATCACGAACGCGCTCAACCCGACGGCCTCCGGTACGACGACCTGCGCTACGCCGCCGCGGACGTCGCAGGGGAACCCGATCGCGGCCCACGGCGACGGCCAGAACTACATCCAGACGCAGGGCGTCTCGGCGGACGGCCAGCGCGTCGCGTTCTCGGTGACCGGGCCCGCGGAACCGACTGGCACACGCTCGTCGGCCGGCCGGCCGGAGATGGCTTCGGGTGTGGGGCGACTTCGGCCAGTCCCGCGCGTCCGGGACGGTGATCCAGCAAGGCCGGCTCGCGCTACATCGCCTACGCGACGTACTTCTCCGGCCCCGCGATCGCGGCGGACGTCACGACGCTCCCGACCTCGAACTCCGCGTTCACGCTCGCTGAACCTCGCCTCCGAGATGACGACGTTCCCCGCCGGGTACTCGCCCCTTCTCACGGGGAACTATCTCGTCTACATGACGTCCGCCGGAGTCGAGGTCGTGGACGTCTCGAATCCCGGCCCGATGGGACGGATCACGTCCTCGTTCCGGTCGATCCTGATCACGGCCGTTCCCGGTGACGCGGCCCCCGCCCGCGTACCCGGCGAACTTCACGGCGGCCGTGGATCCCGTCGACGCCACGAAACTCTGGGTCCTCATCGAGCTCGCGGCGCGGCCGGGCGAGAACTCGCCGAGCTACGGCCTCGTGTCGGTCACGAAGGACGGGAGCGGCAATCTCCTCGCACCGGTGTCGGCCGGGCCCATCTTCCGGGTTCCCGCGGTGGCCGGTGAAACGTGGATCTCCGCGGGCGGCAGCGCGTCGCTCGTCGTCAGCAACTACCAGCTGTTCGCTCTCATGTGGGCGCGGCGCATGCTGCCGTCGCAGCAGTTCGTCCTGTACACGACGACGGCGTCGGTCTGGGCGTCGCCGCAGGCGACGCCGGTCAACGCGCCGAATTTCAACCTCGCGACCACGAGCGCGAGGGCCGTCGCGGGCGCGGGCACGTCGATCTACCAGTTCCTCCCGACCGGGTCCGGCGGCGTTCGTCGTTCCCGCTCGCGTGCCAGGCGCTCGACGCGCCGGCCGTGAGCGTCCTCTCGGTCACGAACGCGGGCGCGTCCATGCTCGACGGCGGGCTCCGCCTTCTTCGGCGACACGCTCACGATCACCCCGACCGTCCTGCCGTCTCCCGCGATCCGTCCGCTGTCGGACTGGCGCTTCGACTTCGACTTCCACGCCGGCGCCGCGTCGGAGGACGCCGGCACGCTCCCGCGCATCAGGAACCTCGACAACGCCCAGTTCGGCAGCCCGGCCGCGCCGCCGCCGTCGGTGACGCTCGTCGGCCCCTGCGATCCGCGCGGCGGCGGCGTCCCGGCGACCGGCGCGGGCTGCTGGGCCTCCGTCCTCTCGAACGCGGCCTCCGGAGGGCCCGACTTCACGGGATCCGAGCCCGCGGGGACGCAGAAGCCCCTGAAGATCGCGCTCGAGGGCACGAACCAGTACGGCATCCAGAACACCGGCCTCTTCACCGTGAACTGGAAGGTGCCGGGCGCGCGCCTCGCGTCCACCCAGGTCTTCGCGGGACTGACGCTCGCCAGCGCCTCGGACGGCCGGCCGACGGGCTACAGGTGGTACTTCGGCGAGACGCCGACGAGCCTTGTGCGCGCCGCCGCGTGCGACAACCTCGCGACATGTCTCCCGACGCTCGGCACGCGCGGGACGCACTACACCTGGCTCACTGCCTTTTACGCGAACGGATATTCGACGCCCGACTACAACGGCACGACGAACGTGGGGCAGGCCTACACCGTCGTCGACTTCTCGCCCGCCTTCGCGGTCAACGGCTCGACGTCCGGACCGGTCTCGGTGCTGACCGGGGCGAACCTCACGATCTCGAACAGCTCCCCGCACAGCCCGAACATCTCGGGGACGTACTTCTACAGCCTCTGCCAGATCCCGAGCGGACAGTCGACGTGCTCGTCGGCTTACGGCTCTCTCACGGGAATGACGGACCCGCCCACGAGCGGGACGCCGCCGACGTACGCGGCGATCGCCGCTCCCGCGACGGCCGGTAACTTCCTCCTCCGGATCCGGGTGGATTTCACGGGCGGCCCCGGATACTGGCCCGACCCCTCGGGTGTGGCGGGCTTCCCGATCACCGTCACGGCGCCGACGCCGAAGCTCCACATCTACGTCAACGGCCAGGACCCCTGCCCGCCCGGCCCCTTCTGCATCGAGGACAGCGTGCGCGCGAAGGCGGGGGACACGCTGACGGCGTACTCGTACGTGAACGGCTACCCGGACCCGGGCACCGTCGCGCTGAGCTGGAGCTTCCCGGGCGCGACGCCGGTTGCCGCGGGCGGCAACGGCGTCACGTTCTCCTACGACGCGGCCGGGACCTACGACATCATGGTGACGCGCAACGGGATCTTCTATTCGTTCCCGGGCGCGGCCGTGATCGCGCCGAGGCCCCTCCCGCCGACGGCGGCGGCGTCCGCGACGCCGAATCCCGCGACGTTCGTGGACAACGTCCAGCTCACGTGCACGGCCTCGGGCGGGACGGGGAGCTACACGTACGCGTGGAGGACGTCGGACGGCGCGACGGGCGCCGGTACGCCGTTCTTCCACAGGTTCGGGGCGACGGGCTCGTACACCGCGACGTGCACCGCGACGGACGTCGGGACGAGCCTCGCGGGTGACAGCCCGCCCGCGACGGTCACGGTCGGCCTCCCGCCCGGCACGGGCGGACCGTACTCCGCTCTTCACGCTCGCGCCGTGCCGCGTCCTCGACACGCGCGGCCCCGCGGGTCCCCACGGAGGCCCCGCGATCCAGCCGGCGGGCACCGCCGACCGCACGTTCAACGTCACGTCGGCGGCGTGCGCCGTTCCGGCCGATGCGAGGGCGATCTCCGTCAACGTGACGGCCACGAACGTGAAGGCCACGGGGGCGGTCTCGCTCTACCGCGGCGACGGCGCGCGGAACGGGACGAGCACGGCGAGCCTCGTGGCGGGCAGGACGCGCGCGAACAACGCCATCGTCCAGCTCGCGCTCGACGGCTCCGGCACGATCAAGGTGCAGAACATCTCGGCCGGCACGTTCGACCTCATCGTCGACGTCA
>CAVZPE010000005.1:0-10803 GCA_963776915.1 uncultured Acidobacteriota bacterium
AGACGCTCCGGTTCGTAGGCGCCGTCTTCGGGGCGCGCGGCGAGGCGCTCGAGCGGCGGATCGACGCCGAGCTCGCCGCGTTCGACCTCGCGGCCGTCGCGGACGCGCGCAACGACACGCTCTCGCACGGCACGCGGCAGCGCGTCGCGCTCGCGCAGGCGTTCCTCCACGATCCCGAGGTCCTCGTCCTCGACGAGCCGATGGTGGGCCTCGACCCGATCGCCCAGCGGAGCCTCGGCGAGCGCCTGCGCGGCCTCGCGGCGCGGGGGTCGGCGGTCCTCCTCACGACGCACCAGCTCGCGCAGGCGGAAGAGCTCGCGACCGACGCGGGACTCCTCTTCGACGGGCGCCTCGTCGCGCGCGGGGCGCCCGGCTCCCTGCGCACGTCGTCGGGGCTGACGGGCGGGATCTCCGAGGTCTTCTTCGCCCTCGCCGGGGGCCGCACGGCGTGAACGCGGTCTTCCGGGCCAACGCCGCCCGTGCCGCGGCGCGCACCCTTCTCGGGACGCGGGGCCGCGCACGCATCCCGGCCCTCGCCGGTCTCCTGACGCTCCTCGTCTTCGCGGCGCTCGAGGTCGTCGGCCTCGAGGCCGCGATCCGCGCGTCGTCGGCCGCCCTCGCGACCCTGCCCGGGCTGCGACCGGCGTTCCTCGTCGAGCGCCTTCTCACGGGCGCTCTCGGCGCGGCCGCGGCTCTCGTCCTCCTCGGCTCTCTCACGACGGCGGTCTCGACGCTCTTTCTCTCCGACGAGCTCCCCGCGCTCGCCGCCCTCCCGATCCCCCACCGCCGCCTCCTCGCCCGCCAGGCCGTCTCCACGCTCGCCCTCGCGTCGGCCCCGTCGCTTCTCCTCGCCGCCCCCGCGCTCGCCGTCGCGGCCGCCGCATCGCGTGCGCCCGCTCTCGCGACGTCCACGGGCCTCCTCGCCGTCGTCGGCCTCTTCCTGCTCGCGGGCTCGGCCGGCATCGCCGGCGCTCTCGTCCTCGTCCGGCTCGTCCCGCCGCGCCGGGCGAGGCTCTTCTCCGCGCTGCTCTCCGCGCTGGGCCTCTCGGCCGCGCTGGTGGGATTCCGCGCCTCAAGACCGGAGCGGCTGCTCGACCCCGTCGAGGCGCTCGGCCTCCTGCAGTCTCTCGGCGCGATCCCGCCGCCCGCGCCCGGCGCGAACCCGGTCGGCTGGGCGGCGCACGCGGCCGCCCTCGGCCTCGCGGGCGACCCCGCCGGTCTCCTGCCCGGCGCCGCCGTCCTCGCTCTGGGCCTCGCGGCGGCGGTGCTCGTGCCGGCGGTGCTCGCTCCCGTCCACCTCACCGTCTGGCGCGACGTGCGCGAGGCGTCGACGGGCCGAGGCCGCCCCGCGCGCCGGCGTCCGGCGCGTTCTCTCCGCGGGCTCCTCCTGCGGGCCGAGGTTGCGACGGTTCTGCGCGACGCCTCGACGCCCGCGCAGCTCGGTTCTCTCGCCGCGGTCTTCGTCCTCGACCTCCTGAACGTGCGCCTCCTGCCGTCGACCGACCCGGCCGCGCGCGACCTCGTCGCCGGCCTCCAGACGGGGCTCGCGCTCTTCCTCGTCGCGGCCCTGTCCCTGCGATTCGCGTATCCGGCCGTCTCGACGGACGGGCGCTCCGCCGCCGTCCTCCGCTCGCTCCCCCTCGATCCGGCCCGCCACCTCGCGGCCCGGTGGGCGGCGCGCGCGATCCCGGCGGTCCTCGCCTCTCTCCTCCTGACGGGCGCGAGCCTCGCCGTCCTGCGCCCCGCGGCGACGACGACGGCCGCCGCCCTCGCGGTCGCGTTGGCCGGAGGGCTCGCGATCCCCGCGCTCCACACCGGCCTCGGCGGGCTCTTTCCGCGCTACGACGGGCCGAACCCGGTCGCCGTGGCGCTCGGACCCGGCGGTCTCTTCGCCCTCGTCCTCTCCACGGGCCTCGCCCTCTTCGCGACGGTCGCCGTCTCCGGGGAGCTGCGCGCGCTGCTGGGCGCGCTGATAAAGCACCGCCTCACCCTCGCGCCGATGCTTCTCGTCTTTCTCTGCGCGGCCGCCGCGGCGGCCGCGGTTCCGATGGCGCTCGCGGCGCGTTCGCTCACGACGAGTGATATCTCGGTCGGGTGAAGGGAGAAGAATTCTTTTTTCTTATATGCGGCGGCTGCAGATGCAGCCGCCGATAGCAGAAATCTCTTTCTCGAACGTCCGGAGTCAAGGGCCTTCGACGCGCACGCGGCGGTCGAAGCCGCCCTTGACACCGGACGTTCGAGGAATATCCGAATCCCGGTCGTCAGCGGACGGGGTTCAGCGGCGGCTCGCCCGCGAAGAACCGGACGATCTCCGTGCACGCGAGGCGCGCCATCGCGAGGCGCGTCTCGGTCGTCGCGGATCCGAGATGCGGGAGGAGGACGACGTTCGGAAGGTCCATGAGAGCCGCCTCGATTTTCGGCTCCCCCTGAAACACGTCCAGCCCGGCGCCGAAGAGATGCCTCGAACGAAGGGCCGCCGCAAGGGCGGCCTCGTCCACGATCGGGCCGCGCGCGGTGTTGACGAGGATGCTGCCCTCTTTCATCCAGGAGAGCTCAGCGGCGCCGAACCGGCCGCGTGTCGCTTCGGTGAGGGGCGCGTGAATGGACAGCACATCGACCTTCAGAAGAAATCTCTTTAGCTCTTCTGTCGTTCCGTCTTTGTCGTATGTCAGCACCTTCATTCCGAAGGACTCTCCGCGCCGCGCGACGGCGCGGCCGATGCGGCCGAAGCCGTAGATCCCGAGCGTCCTGCCGGCGAGCGATACGCCCAGGAGCTCCCGCGGCTTCCAGCCGTCCCACGCTCCCGAGCGCGCGAGAGCCTCGCCCTCGCGCAGCCGGCGCGCGACGGCGAGGAGCAGCGCGAACGCCAGGTCGGCCGTCGCGTCCGTCAGGACGTCCGGCGTGTTCGTGACGAGGACTCCGCGCGCGCGGCACGCCTCGAGGTCCACGTGGTCGACGCCGACGGAGTGGCTCGCGACGATCCGGACCCGCGGCGCCGCCGCGAGGACGTCCGCGGTGATGCGCTCCCGCGGCGTCGGCAGGAGGGCGTCGGCGTCCGCGAGAAGCGGCCACTCGGAGCGCGGGAGGTTCCCGCCGCCCGTGACGACCGTGTTCCCCGCGAGGAGCTCGGTCGTCGACGGCTCGACGAGCGGCTGCCCGACGAACACCTTCATGGCGCGCGGAACGGCCGGACCAGCAGCCAGCCCGCCAGGAAGACTCCGCCGCCCGCGAAGAACATCCGCTCCTCGTACCTCAGGTCGTCCTTCGCGAGGCCGACGGCCAGCCCGACGCCCACGAGGACGATCCCGACGAGCTGGAGCGCCCGCCCGATCGAGAACCTCACGGGACGGCTCCCGCCGGCCGGGAGGGCCGCGGCCGCTCGGTCACGCGGACGGCGACGAGCGCGTCGTCCTGCTCCGTCCGGTCGAAGAGATCCATCCCCTCGCGCACGCTCCCGAAGACCGTGTAGCCGCCGTCGAGGTGGATCTGGGGGGCGAGCGTCACGAACCACTGCGAGCCGCCGGTGTCGGGCCCGGAAAGGGCCATGCCGACGGCGCCGCGCGCGTAGCGCAGCGGGTTGATCTCGTCACGGATCGCCCAGCCCGGACCGCCGCTCCCGTCTCCGCGCGGGTCGCCGGTCTGGACGACGAAATCCGGGACGACGCGATGGATGGGGATCCCGTCGAAGAAGCGCCTGGCGGCAAGAGCGCGGAAGTTCTCCACGGTGACGGGAGCCTCCTCGGCGTCGAGGTCGAGGACGGCCGTCCCGCGCGCCGTCTCGACCGTCGCCGAGAACAGGGACTCGTTCGCGGCCCTGGCGAGGCGTTCGTAGTCCGCCCCGGAGAGCCGCGTCTTCACCGCGACCGGCCGGAAGGAGGCCGCCGAGGCGCCGTACTTCTCGACGAGAAGCCGCCGGGCCTTCTCCCGCGTCACCGCGTCGGGGTCGTTCGCGTGCGCGGCCACGAGCGCGCGGCCGCCCTCGCCCCGCGCCGCCGCGGCGTCGAGCGCGCCGACCGTGAAGTCCGGCTCGTGCGTCTCGAACGCCCTCTCGAAGGCCGCTGCCCAGGTCCGACGCATCTCCGCGCTCCCCTTCTCGAGGAGCGGCGCGGTCGCGCCGAGCGCGACGTCGCGCACCGCGGGGTCGCGGTCGATCAATGCGGCCAGCAGCCACGCAGGACGCGAAGGCGAATTCTTCTTAGAAAGTGAAGAGAAGGCCGCTGCACGCACCCGCGGCGCCGGATCCGAGATGAGCGCGGCCACGAGAGGGTCATTCAAAGAAATCCCCTCTTTGTCTTTCTCTCTTTCGACGAGATATGCCAGCGACTCCGCCGCGCCGAGGCGCATCTCGAGCGTCCCGCCGACGATGGCCGCGTCGAGCCTGGCCGCGGCGGCCTGAGGCGCCCGCGCCGCGTCGAGGCGCGTGAGGGCGACGAGAGCCGTCTGCCCCCTCCAGCCCTTTCGAAGCAGGTTCTCCTCGAGCGCCGCCCGCGAATCCGGCGCGTCGGGCAGCGCGCCGAGAAGGCGCAGGGCGGCGACGGCAACTCCGGGAAGCGGGTCGTGTGCTCGCACGACCGCGACGTCGCGCGCGCTTCGAGCCAGTTCCGGAGATTCGGAGAAGAGATTCTTCTTAGAAAGTGAAGAGAGCGCCGTCAGCGCCTGGACCGCGATCGAGATGTTCGGAGCTGCGGGCGAGGCCGACGAGATCCTTCGGCACTCTCCTCGTCTCCCGAGGATCCCCAGTCCCCGCGCCGCCCACGCGATCTCGTCACGCTCGCCGGCGCGGCATCCCCGCCCTTTCTCCCTTCTTCGAAGCACGGCGCGAAGCGCCGAAACGCCGCCTCGGCCTCGGCTTTGCGCGCCAGATGAATAGACGATCGCGCGCCTGAGCTCGGGAGCAAGAGACTCTTCCGGGAAGACGGCGACTGAGCGCCGAGACCGTCCTCCCCTCGGGCCTGCGGAACAGCGCGAGCGCGCTCGCGGCGCGCGTCGTCGTGACTCCGTCGCGCGCACCGAGAACGGCGAGGAGCGCGTCCGTCGCCCCCGGGCCGCCGATCTTCCCGAGCGCCTCGGCGGCGTTGGCGGCCGTCTCGAGCGTCTGCGTCGCGGAGCGTCTTCACGAGGAGCGACACCAGCCTCTCGTCGCCCGAGACGCCCGCGGCGAAGGCGGCCGCGCGCCTCACGGACGGCTCGGGGTCGATCAGGAGCGGCGGCAGGACGACCGTCGCGTCCGGGTCGCGCAGGCGCCCGGCAGCCAGCGCGGTCTTCGCGCGCAGCCAGGGGTCCGGCGAAGACGCCGTGCGGCCGGCGAGGAGCGGGTCGTAGGCCCGCCGGTCCTCCATGCGGAGGAGCCGCGCGAAACCCTCGAGCCGCTCGCCGTACGTGCCCTTCGGAGGGCCCGGCTCCGCGCCGAACGTCAGGCAGCCCGCGAGGACGGCGGCGAGCGCGACGGCCGCGGCGCGCCGGAGGCCGCCGGTCAAAGCCCGACGAGAAGCCGGTCCCCGAGCACCGCCGGCAGCCCGGCGCGCTCGATCTTCCGGCGCGCGGCGGCGACGTCGTACGGGACGCGGTCGAAGTGCACGACGCCCGCGCTCGCGTCGTAGATCGCATACGCGGCACGCGGGTTCCGGTCGCGCGGCTGGCCCACGGAGCCGGGGTTCACGAGGTATCTCTTCGCGGGATCGAGGCGCAGCTTGTAGCGCGGGTCGCGCACGGCCTCGACGCGGATGCCGTCGGGCTCGAGCGTGAAGATCGACGGGATGTGGCTGTGGCCGAAGAAGCAGAGGTTGATCCCCTCCGCGAGCCGGTGCATCTGCACGAAGTTCAGCGAGGCGTCGAAGTCCGAGAAGATGTACGCGTCCTCGTCGAGCGGCGAGCCGTGGCAGACGACGAACCTCCCGTCCACGACCGAGGGGCCGGGCGAGAGCTTCTTCAGGAAGTCGGCGTTCTCGCGGGAGAGGCGGTCCACGGTCCACCGGGCCGCCTCCAGCGCGGGCGGGTTGAAGAGCGCGCCCTCCTCGACGCCGGAGACCACCTTGTCGTGGTTCCCGCGGATCGCGATCGTCGGCCGCCGGAAGGTGCGGTACCGGTCGAGGACCTTGTTCGGATCGGCCGCGTAGCCGACGAAGTCTCCGAGGCAGATCACGCGGTCGAATTTCTTGCGCTTGACCCGGCGCAGAACCGCCGTGAAGGCCTCGTCGTTCGAGTGAAGGTCCGACAGGATCAGGTAGCGCACGTCAGACCGCCCCGCCCGGGGCTCCGGGCGGCGGAGCCGCGAGGTCCTCGATTCGGCCGGCCACGTCGGCCGCAGTCATGTCGCGCGTCACGTCGAGAGTCCGATCCGCCATTCTATAGGACGCCAGCCGCGCCTCCCAGAGCTGCCGCGCGCTCCCTTCCGAGGGAAAGAGCGGCCGATCCGCCGTCTTGCCGGCCAGCCTCTCGGCGATGACGGGAAAGGGAACGTCGAGGTAGACCGAGAGCCCGTGAGCCTTGATGAAGGCCCGGTTCTCCGGGAATGCGAACGTCCCGCCCCCGAGCGCGACGACGGCCGCGGGCAGCGAAGCGGTGCCGCGGAGCAGCTCCGCCTCGCGCGCGCGGAACCACGGCTCGCCGTGCGTTTCGAAGGTCTCGCGGATCGTGCGGCCCGTCATGGATTCGAACGCGAGATCGAGGTCCACGAACGGCACGCCGAGGCGCTCGGCGAGGATCCGGCCCGCGGTCGTCTTCCCGCTCCCCATGAACCCGACGAGGTAGATGCGCCCCGGCGCCGCGGCCACGCGCGGGCCTCCGCTCAGCCCGGTCCGCTCTTCAGGAGCCAGCGCTCGAGCCACTTCGTCGAGAAGCGGCCGTGGCGCACGTCGGGATCGTCGAGGAGGCGGAGGTGGAGCGGAATGGTCGTCTTGACGCCCTCGACGATGAAGAGCTCCAGCGCGCGCCGGCCCCGGGCGAGCGCCTCCTCCCGATCGCGGCCGTGAACGATGAGCTTCGCGATCAGGGAGTCGTAGTACGGCGGGATCTTCCAGCCCGAGTAGGCCGCCGTGTCGACGCGCACGCCGGGACCGCCCGGAAGGTGGAACGTCGTGATCGTGCCCGGGAACGGCGCGAACGTGACGGGATCCTCCGCGTTGATCCGGAACTCGATCGCGTGCCCGCGCGGCTTCCAGCCGGCCCCGTCCCCGTCGCCCGGCGTCGGGCCGAAGGACAGCGCCTCGCCCGCGGCGACGCGGATCTGCTCCTTGACGAGGTCGAAGCCCGTGACCATCTCGGTCACGGGGTGCTCGACCTGGATCCGCGTGTTCATCTCCATGAAGTAGAACGTGCCGTCCTCGTCGACGAGGAACTCCACGGTGCCGGCGCCGACGTAGTTGACGGCCCTCGCGGCCGCCACCGCGGCGGCCCCCATCTTCGCCCGCAGGGCGTCCGAGAGAGCGGGCGAGGGCGACTCCTCGAGGATCTTCTGGTGGCGCCGCTGCAGCGAGCACTCGCGCTCGCCGAGGTGCACGACCCGTCCCTGGCTGTCGCCGAAGATCTGGATCTCGACGTGCCGCGGTTCCGCGAGGTACTTCTCGAGATAGACGCTCCCGTTTCCGAAGGCGCGCTCGGCTTCGTGCGTCGCGAGCTCGAATCCGGCCGCGAGCTCCTTGTCGTTGCGCGCGACGCGCATGCCGCGGCCCCCGCCGCCGGCGACCGCCTTGAGGAGCACGGGATAGCCGATGCGGCCGGCGAGCCGCATCGCGTCCTCGATCGAGTCGAGCGGCCCCGGGCTCCCGGGAATCGTCGGAACGCCGGACTCCCTCACGGTCGACTTCGCGACGGACTTGTCGCCCATCCGCCGGATCGCGTCCGGAGACGGGCCGATCCACTTCAGGCCCACTTCCTCCAGGATCTCCGCGAAGTGCGCGTTCTCGGCGAGGAAGCCGTACCCCGGATGGACCGCGTCCGCCTCCGTGATCTCGGCCGCCGCGACGAGCGACGTGATGTTCAGGTACGAGCCCGAGGGCGCGGCCGGCCCGATGCACACGGACTCGTCCGCGGCGCGGACGTGGAGCGCGTCGCGATCGGCTTCCGAATGGACGGCGACGGTCGCGACGCCCAGTTCCTTGCAGGCCGCGATGATGCGGAGCGCGATCTCCCCCCGGTTGGCGACGAGTACCTTCTGGAACAACGTCGCCTCAGTGCGGCTGGATCGCGAACAGCTTCTCGCCGAACTCGACGGGCTGCGCGTTCTGCGGGTAGATCGCCACGATCGTGCCCGCCGCGTCGGCCTCGATCTCGTTCATGAGCTTCATCGCCTCGACGATGCAGAGCGTCCGGCCCTTCTCGACGACGTCTCCCACCTTCACGAAGGGCTCGGCGTCGGGATTCGCCGCGCGGTAGAACGTGCCCACGATCGGGGACGTCAGGACGTGGAAGCCCTCGCGCTCCCCGGAGCCCGGCGGACCGGGCGACACGTGCGCGGCTCCGGCCGCGGCGCCGCCGGCCGACGCGGCCGGCGCCGCGAGAGCGGGCGGCGCGCCGGGCGGAGACGCCTCGGCGAGGATCGCCGACTCGTAGGAACGCGGCAGGGGTGCCGCGGCACGCGGCGCACCCTCGATCCGCAGGCGGAACCCCGCGCGCTCGATCTCCAGGCCCGCGAGCCCGCGGCGGGACACGAGGTCCACGAGCTCCTTGATCTCCTTGACGTTCATCTTCCTTCTCGGTTCCTCTCTCGGCGCTCAGCGCACCGCGGGACTCAGCGCGCGGGCGGTGCGCTCGGCTTCCCAGCGCACCTCGCCCAGGATCGCCTCGGGGTCCACGTGCAGGATCAGGGAATAGTCGTCGTTCACGCGCGAGACGACCGCGGTCCCGTGCGCACCGGTGAAGCTGACGGCGCGGAGGCGCCCGGCACCGACCTCTCCGGCCGAGCGGCCGACGTTCTTGAGGAAGGACGTCAGCTCGGCGACGAGAATCTCCTGACCGCCCTCGCGCGCGGCGGGCCCCGCCGCGACCACGGGAAGGCCCTCGAGGTCCGTGAGGGTGGCGGCCCGGATGCCCTCCGTCGACTCGACGAGGGAGCGGATGATCGCGTGCAGGTCGTTCGCGGTCGCCTCGCTCCGCTTCGGAAAGCGGCGCGCGAGCCGGCGCAGATGCGGCCAGTCGGCCCGCTCGGCCGGAAGCGCGGAGGCCTTGTCGCGCAGGGCGCGCGCGCGGTCCTCGTCGGTCTCGCCCTCCGCGAGCGTGCGGTACGTCTCGCGCGCGTCGCCCGCGAACCCCTGGTTCTCGTAGAGGGACGCGAGAGTTTCCGTGACGAAGGGCGGCGCACCGGCCTCGGGGCGCGGCCCGGCTTCGACGGCCCCGGGGACGTCGTCCGCCGCCGGCGGGGCCGGCGGCTCGGGCTCGAAGGGAGGCGGCTCCGGCGCCGAGCCGACGCGGTAGAGGTGAACGGGGAACTCGAAGGGCTTGGTCGGGACGTCGTCGACGTCGGGCTCCAGCGCCGAGGCGGCGAACGCCACGCGGGGCGCGGCCTGCGGCGGCGGCTCGGGAGGCGTCGGCTCGGGCGGCGCCGGAGGGATCGCGGGCGGCTGCGTCTCGCGAGCCTGCGGGATCGGCGCCGTGAACGGCGAGAGCTCTCCGGTCGAAGCCGGCCTTGAAACCGGCGGGGGTGCCGTCTGGAGGAACACGTCCTCGAGCGGCGGCGGGGCGGGCGGGGTCGCTTCCTGCGCGTAGACCTTCTCGACCGCGCGCGAGACCGACGGGCCGTCGTACGTGAACGCCATCGGGTCCGGGGGCCGCACGTCGGCGCCCGGGAGAGGGGCGGGGGCCTCCGGCGGATGGACGTCCAGCCTGCGGAGGAGCGACGCGCGGCGGTTCGAGCTCGAGGAGATGGGACCGGCCGGCGGCGGGAAGCCCGCAGGCGCCTCGACGGCCGGGCGCACGCCGCTCCTGAGGCCCGGGCGCTCGCCCACGGCCGCGGACATCTCCTCCTCCAGCCGGGCGATGATGTCGTTGACGTCGCGGTCCCCCGCCTTGAGGCCGCGGTAGAGCTTCAGCTTCTTGATCGCCTCGACCTTGTCCCCCTTCGCGAGGTAGACCTCGGCGAGCTGCCGGATCGCGACGAGGTTCTCGCGGTCGATCCTCAGGGCGTTCGTGAACGCGCGGATCGCGTCCTCGAGCCTGTCGAGCTGCTGGTACGTCTTGCCGAGGGCCACGTGCCCCGCGACCGAGGTCTGGTGGAGGGACAGGCCCCGCTCGAGCGTGATCACCGCGTCGCGGTACTTGCCGTGGCGCCGGTACTCCTCGGCCAGCGCCAGGAACTGGCGCGACGTCGGGTCCCGCTGGAGGAGCCGCTTGAGCTCCTCGAGGCGGGTCAGGGGCTGGGTCGGGCCGCCGAAGAGAGCCATGTGTGTCGATCCGACTCCGAGTCTACGGCATCCGGTTTCGAGACAGTTCGGGCCGCCCGGAGGCGGCCCGAACCCGAATTCCCGTCGTGGGTTCGCGTCAGTTGCAGGTCTGGTTGATCGGGATGTAGATGAGGACGTTCGGCAGGTCGACGGTGCACCCGGTGAGCGTGTTCGTCACGCGGATCCCGAACGACGTCGGGACGTTCTTGATGCCCGTCACGTTGCCGCCCGTCAGGCAGTTCTGCTTGTTGAGGGACGCATCCGGGACCGCCGGCGCCGAGAACGAGAGCGACGTCGGGTTCGAGACGTTCGCGTTGTTCACCGGGGTGTTCGGCACGGCGGCCCCGTCCTTGATGAGCGTGACCGTCATCGGGGCCTGGAAGTTCGTGCCGACGACCGTGATCGTCGCGGCGGCCGACCCCGGCAG
>CAVZPE010000006.1:0-26689 GCA_963776915.1 uncultured Acidobacteriota bacterium
GTCGACGTGCGGGTGCTTCTTCTCGGCCAGGGCGCGGACCGCGGAGCCCGGGAGCGTGCCCGCGATCGAGACCGTCGACTTGTCGCGCGAGACGGTGAACTTGCGGAGCACGGCGACCGTGTCCGGCGACTTCTCCTGCGCCGCGAGGCGCCAGGCCGCGAGGACGCCGCGGAGCGCGTCCTCCATGAGGCCCGCCGTCTCCTCGTCGGAGACGAGACCCGTCGCGCTCAGCTTCAGCGCGTCGCCCTTCGCCGTCGCCTGGAGCGCGAGGAGCGAGACGGACTTCATGGACGACACGAGCGCCATCGCCGCGTCGTCGTGCCCGGCGTGCGCCGTCACGTCGACGTCCTGTCCGTTGATCGTGCCGGACGCGTGGAAGCCCTTCCTCCTCTCGCCGATCGGGAGGCGCGAGACGTCCACGAGCGCCCAGGCCGAGGCGCCGGAGTCGATGCGGCCGAGGTGCCGGCCGAGGCCCGCGCCGGACCGGAAGGCCGTCCCGCCCGCGCTGCGCTGCGCGAGCGCCGCGACGACGGACGACTCGTTGCCCGCGATGACGAGGTGGTTGCTCGCGAACGCGATCGCGCCCTGCTCGTGATTCGACGAGGTCTCCGTCTTCTTGTCGGGCAGCAGGAAGTAGTCGCCCGCCGGCGTGGACTTCCGTTCCGCGCCGCGCTCGACGCGATCGCGGCCGAGAGCGAGGCCGGGTCGAACCGACCCTCGAAGAGGACGAGACCCCAGCCGACGCTGCCGCCCGCGCCCTTCGGCGAGCCGGCGGCGACGACCGTGTCGACGTCCTCCTTCGGGTTCAGGCGCGCCTCGGCGAGGAAGTGCGCGGCGTCGCCGTCCACCGTGAGGT
Source organism: uncultured Acidobacteriota bacterium (assembly GCA_963776915.1). GTDB lineage: Bacteria > Acidobacteriota > Thermoanaerobaculia > UBA5066 > UBA5066 > Fen-183. The sequence continues at coordinate 857 of CAVZPE010000006.1, forward strand.
GGTCCGTGTCGGAGAAGACCCGGGCCGCGAGCGGGCTCGTGCGCAGGTCCGACACGTGGATGACGCCGACGGACGCCGCGTCCGCCGGGACGAGCGCGAGCGCGTCGTCGTTTGCGGCGGCGGCCGGGAACGAGAGGGCCGCGGCGAAGGCGAGTGCGAGAGACGGAGACGGCGAGTCGCTTCATGGTCAGAAGTCCTTTCTCCGGAAGCGGAGGCATGCGAGCGTCAACGAGACGAGGCCGAAGAGACCGGTGCTCAGGAAGGGAAGAAGGGTGGCGCCCTCTCGGGCACGGATCGGGCCGTCCGCGCCATTCACGAGGCTGACGACCGCTCCTCCCAGCTCGACGATCTTGGGAAAGATCCAGTAGAGGACGTGCACGAGCCCCGCGGCCCATTCAGAAGAGAAAATCGCCGTATGTCCATGGAGGTTCTTGAGGATGATGGAGAGGAAGAACACCGCGAACGTCGCCATGATCGAGACGGCGGTCGAGGACGTGAGCGTCCCGACCAGGAACGCGAACGCCATCAGCGCGGCGATCCCGAACAGGATGATCCCGGCCGCGAGGAGGAAGCGCGGGTGGACGAGACGCGTCTTGACGATGACGAGGAGCCACATCGCGCCGAGGAGGTAGACGACGTTCGAGGCCGACGAGAAGCACGCCGCCGAGGTAGCGCGAAAGAAGCAGCGGCACGCGGCCCACGGGGCGCGACAGGTAGAGATCGACCGTGCCCTTCTCCATGAGCCGCGGCACGAGGTGCGCGGTCGCGAAGATCGCGAGGAACGTCCCGACGACGTAGAGGAAGCCCGCGAAGCCGGACTCGAACCCGAGAACGAGCCTGTCGAGGTCCACGGACTGGCCGCCCATGTGGACGTTCTGCCCGAAGATCTTCGCGCCCGCGAGCGCGCCGTTCACCACGTCGAGGTTCACGGCGACGGCGAAGAGGAGGATGAAGAGCGACGACAGCGCGAAGTACGCGACGAGCGTCCAGCGCGCGGCCGCTTCGCGGAAGACCTCTTCGATGTTGGCGGCGAGGGCGCGCATGTCTCTCAGCCTCCAGCTTCTCGGCATGGGAGATGGTGGTTGAAGATCTTCTTAGAAGGTGAAGAGGGGAAGGAGAACGCCGCTCGAGGCGCCGCGCACCGGGCCGCATGCGCCCCGGCCCCACTCACCCTTCTAAGAAATCCGAAAATCTTCGTCTTCATTGCGATTGTTCCGGCGTCGCCTTGACGAGATCGACGAACACGTCCTCGAGGGTCGACTTCTCCGGAGTGAGCTCGGTCAGCAGCGCGCCGCGGGCGCGCGCCGTGTCGATGAGGGCGTTGAGGTGCTGCGCGTCGCGGGCCGCGACGCGGAAGTGCCCATTGACGCGCTCCGCCCCGGCGCCCGCCTCGCGAAACGCCGCAAGGACCGCGTCGTCGATTCCCGAGGCGACCAGCTTGTAGACCTTCAAGGAATCTTTCTTCTCTTCGTCTTTCTTCGTCAATTCCTGAACCGTCCCGATCGCCGCGACCTTCCCCTTGCGCAGCACCGCCACGCGGTCGCAGGTCAGCTCGATCTCGGAGAGGAGGTGCGAGTTCAGGAGGATCGCCCGGCCCCTCGCGGCCTCCGCCTTGAGGAGGTCGCGGATCTCGCGACGCCCCACGGGGTCGACGCCGTCCGTCGGCTCGTCGAGGAGGAGGACCTCCGGCTCGTGCACGAGGGCGGACGCGAGGCCGAGGCGCTGCGTCATCCCCTTGGAGAACTTCTTCACTTTCACGTCGGCCCAGTCGGCGAGCTTCACGCGCTCGAGGAGGCCGGGGATGCGCGTCTTCAGCGTCGCGTGGTCGACGCCCGACATGCGCCCGAAGACCGACAGCGTCTGGCGCGCCGTGAGGTAGCCGGGAAAGCGGTGCCCTTCGGGGAGGTAGCCGACCCGGCGGCGGCTCTCGGGGTCGCTCGCCGGAAGCCCGAGGAGCGACGCGTCGCCCGCCGTCGCGTGCGTGAGCCCCAGGAGGATCTTGACGGTCGTCGTCTTCCCGGCCCCGTTCGGGCCGAGGAGGCCGAAGAGCTCGCCCCGCTGGATCGACAGGTCGATCCCGGAAAGCGCCTCGATCGCCCGCCCGCCCAGCGCCGGGCGGTAGGTCTTCCGGAGGCCCCGGACCTCGATCGCGCCGGTCATGCCAACATCCTCACGCCCTCTGATACGCGAACGAGGGCAGGTTGTTCCCCGAGGAGGCCCGGTGGCGAGCGAAGTCGAGGCGTTTCTGACGGTTGAGGTCCCCCTGCGCCTCCTCGCGCGCCGGCCCGAGGGGGGACGGGGGCCCGCTCCCGTCCTCCTCGGGATGCACGGCTACGGCATGGACGCCGAGTCGCTCCTCGCCGTCCTCGCGAAGGCGGCGCCGCCGTCGTTCCTCGTCGTGTCCCTCCAGGGGCCGCACTCGACGCTCGTCTCCGGCGTGGACGATGCCGAGCAGAAGAAAGGGTTCCACTGGGGCGTCTCGCCGCGCGCGGAGGACAACCGGCTCGTCCACCGGCGCGCCGTCGTCGCGGCCCTCGGGTGGGCCGCCGCGAGCGGCGGCGACCGCTCCCGCACGGTCCTCGCGGGCTTCAGCCAGCCGTGCTCCTTCAACTACCGGCTGGCCGCGGACCCGCCGGACGGTCTTCCCTTCTCGGGCGTTCTCTCCTTCTGCGGCGGCGTCCCGGGCGAGTGGACCGGCCCGGGCCAGCCGACCGCGGCGTCGGCGGCCACGGACGTCCTCCACGTCTCGACGAACCAGGACCCCTACTACCCGGAATCGCGGATCGCCCCGTACGCGGAGATCCTCGCGTCGCGCTTCCGCTCCGCGGCGCACCTCAGGTTCGACGGCCGACACCACGTGCCGTCGAAGTCGTTCCCGGACGTGCGGGCGTTCCTCGAGGCGCACTCCGAGTCGATCTCTCCTCTCTTCTCTCCTCTCCGCCCTGATATCGTGTCGCCGACTCGGAGGCTTCGATGAAGAAGTTCCTCCTCGCGACCGGCGCTCTCGCGCTCGTCGTCCTCGTCGCCATCGCGCTCGTTCCCCGGCCGGCCGCGTCCGCGGGCACCGCCTCGAAGCCGGCACAGGTGAGGCCGTCGCTGCCCGGGAAGTTCGTGTGGTTCGACCTCCTCACGAACGACGCGGCGGCGGCGGAGAAGTACTACGGCGGCCTCTTCGGCTGGACGTTCGAGGTCCTCAAGGGCCACGAGCCGCCGTACAAGATCATCCGGGAGAAGGGTCACCCGATCGGCGGCCTCGTGGACATGACGCTCCGCAAGGACGGACCTGCCGGAGTCCACGTGGCTCGGGTACGTCTCGGTGCCCGACGTCGACGCGGCGGCCGCCGCCTTCAAGGAGAAGGGCGGCAGCGTTCTCAAGGCGCCGTTCGACGTCGCGGGGCTCGCGCGCGCGGCGGTCGTCACCGACCCGCAGCAGCGCGCTGCTCGGCCTGATCCACATCGCACAGGGTGATCCCCCGGACGCGCCGCCCGCCCTCGGCCGGTTCTTCTGGATCGAGCACATGGCCAAGGACGCCCCGTCCGCGATGGGGTTCTACCGCGCGGTCCTCGGCTACGACCTCATGCCCATCGACACCGGCGTGCGCGGACCTCTCGTACTTCGCGCTCGCCCGCGGCGGCAAGAACAGGGCCGGCATCTACCCGACTCCCTGGAAGGAGCTCAACTCGAACTGGCTGCCCTACGTCCTCGTCGCGGACGCGGCCGCGGCGGCCGAGAAGGCGAAGGCCCTCGGCGGCCGGGTCGTCCTCGCGCCGCGCGCGGACATCCGCGACGGCAGCCTCGCGATCGTCGTCGACCCCACGGGCGCGGCCCTCGCGCTCCAGAAGTTCCCCTTCGGGAAGAACGGAAAGTGACGAGGAGGATGCGATGAAGAAGACCCTCTCCCGCGCGCTCGCCCTCGTCGCCCTCCTCGGCCTGGCGGCCACGCTGCCGGGCTGCTACCCGTACGAAGGGCCGGACGACCCGTACGGCTACTCGCCCGTCGGCGTCAGCGTCTCCGTGTCCGGCGGCTACTACGCCCCGGGCTGGGGCGGCTGCTGCTACGGCGGCCCGGTCGGGATGCCGCGGCCCGTCCCGTACTGAGCCATCCGGGATGAAGAGGGCGCCGCCCGACGGCGGCGCCACTCCCGTCAGTCCCGCTCGCGCCGGCGCGTGGCGGCGGCGCCCTCGCGGGCGCCGGCCCAGGCCTCCCGGATCGTCCGCGCCGCGGCGATCCGCGCGCCCTCGTGGACGGCCGCGCCCTCGGCGATCGGCGCGAGCTTCCGGGCGCGCAGCTTCTCGTTGAGCGCCGGGAGATCCGCTTCGCCGAGCGCCGCCGCCCGCGCCTCGACCTCCTTCAGCTCGCGCTCGAGGACCGACACGCGCTCGACCTGGTAGTCGCCGGGCCGGCCCTCGTACGAGAGGATCGCGTCGTAGACGTACGCGAGGTGCTCGCGCAGCCGCTCCTCGCCCGTGATCGCGCCGCCCTCGGACGTCGCGACGACGTCCTTGCGGATCGCCTCCGCCTTCGCCGCGAACGCGTCGAGGTCCCTCCGGACGGCGTCGCCCGCCGGCAGCCCCTTCGCGCGCGCGGAAGCGAGCGCCCGGTAGCCGTTCAACCGGTCCACGACGTCGCTCATGCGGCCGAAGAGCGCGTGCGCCTTCATCGCCTCGTCGTACTGGGCCTTGCGGTCCGCGAGCGTGAACGGCGCGCGCGGGTCGAGCGCGACGACGAGCGGCGTCTCGACGACCTCCTTGCCCTTCGTGAGGCGCACGGTGTACGTGCCGGGCAGGACGCGCGGCCCGGTCGACGCGCCGGCGGCCGCGGCGGCCGTCGGGACGCGGGGCGGCGTCTCCTGCATCGACCACACGACGCGGTTGATGCCCTTGCGCTTCCCCGCCGGCGGCGTGTCGACGACCCGGCCCGAGGCGTCGAGAATCTCGAGCTTCATGCGCCCGAACGTGTGGCGCGTCTTCTGGTAGTAGGCGATGACGGCGCCCGACGGCGGGTTCGGGCCGTAGAACGTCGCGTCCCCCTCCGGCCAGCCTCCCGAGCCGCGCGGCTTCTGGATCACGGGCCGCGACGGCAGGAACGCGACGTCCTTGCCGACGATCTCCGGCGTGAGCGCACGCAGCGGCGTGAGGTCGTCGAGGATCCAGATCCCGCGCCCGTGCGTCGCGACGACGAGGTCCTTGTCGTGCGCGGCGAAGGCGAGGTCCCGCACGGCGACGGACGGGAAGTTGCCGCCCTTGAACTCCGCCCACGTCTTCCCGGCGTCGAGCGAGATGAAGAGCCCGAACTCCGTCCCGAGGTAGAGGAGGCCCGGCCGGACGGGATCTTCCTTGATCACCCAGGCCCAGCCGCGGACGCCCGACGCCGGGCCGACGATCCGCTCCCAGGTCCTGCCGAAGTCGTGCGTCGCGTAGACCCACGGCGTCATGTCGCCGAACGTGTGGCGGTCGAACGCGGCGTACGCGTCGCCGTCCGCGTGCACTCCGGCCTCGACCCACGAGACCCAGCTCGCCGGCGGGAGGCCCGGGACGTTCTTCACGAGGTTCGTCCACGCCTTTCCGCCGTCGCGCGTGAGCTGGAGGTTGCCGTCGTCGGTGCCGACCCAGATCGTCTTGCCGTCGCGCGGGCTCTCGCAGATCGAGTAGATCGTCGTGTTCATCTCGGCGGCCGAGTTGTCGACCGTGATGCCTCCCGACTGCTCCTGCTTCTGCTTCTCGGGATCGTTCGTCGTGAGGTCGGGCGAGATCCGCTGCCACGACTGCCCGCCGTCCTTCGTCACGAAGAGGAACTGCGAGCCGATGTAGAGCTTCCCTTTCTCGAGGCGCGAGACGTGGAGCGGCGTGTTCCAGTTCCAGCGCAGCTTCTCGTGGTACCCCGCCTTCGGCTGGATGTCGCGCGAGGCGAGCGTCCTCCGGTCGATGCGGCCGACGTAGCCGCCCTGGCCCTCCGCGTAGACGAAGTTCGGGTCGGCGGGGTCGACGAAGACCCAGAAGCCGTCGCTGTTGTAGAGGTTCTCCCAGCGGCTGTTCGTGATGCCGCCCGGATACGCCGAGTCGCCGGCCCACGAGCTGTTGTCCTGCAGGCCGCCGTACACCTGGTACGGGTCCTTGTCGTCGACGGACACGTGGTAGAACTGCGAGACCGGCAGGTTGTTGCACTTCCACCAGCGGTTCGCGCCGTCGTACGAGATCCACAGCCCGCCGTCGTCGCCCGTCACGACGTTCTTCGGGTTCTTCGGGTTGACCCAGACGTCGTGGTGGTCGCCGTGCGTGCCGCCTCCCACGTCGCCGAAGCTCTCGCCCCCGTCCTCGGACGCGATGAGCGTGAGGTCCGGCTTGTAGACGCGGTCGGGGTTCGTCGGGTCGACGACGAGACGCGAGAAGTAGAACGGCCGCCAGACCATCCGCTGGCTGTCGTCCTTCTTCGCCCAGGTCTTCCCCCCGTCGTCGGAGCGGTAGAGCGCCGACTTGACGCTCTCGATCACCGCGTAGACCCGGTCGGGCCTCGACGGCGCGATCGCGACGTCGAGCCGTCCCCACGGCCCCTCGGGCAGGCCGGGCGCCGATTTCGCGTCCAGCTTTTTCCACGTCGAGCCGCCGTCCTCGGTCAGGAAGAGGCCCGACCCGGAGGGTCCCGTCGGTCCGTCGCTCCCGGAGCGGAACGTCCAGCCCTTCCTCCGGAAGTCCCAGAGTCCCGCGAAGAGGCGGTCCGGGTTGCGCGGGTCCATCGCGAGGCCGGAGCAGCCCGTCGAGAGATTCCCGCCCCTGAGGACGAGCGCCCAGGTCTTCCCGCCGTCCGTCGTCTTGTAGAGGCCCCGGTCCGGCGAGTCCGACCAGAGCTTGCCGGGCACGCAGGCGTAGACGACGTCGCTCTTCTTCGGGCTGACGAGGATCCGGTTGACGCGCTCGGACTCCGGGAGACCCATGTGCGTCCAGGTCTCGCCGCCGTCGCCGGAGCGCCAGATCCCGTCCCCGACGGAGACGGAGTTGCGCGTCCAGCTCTCGCCGGTCCCCACCCAGACGACCTTCGGGTCGGAGGGGTCGAGCGCGATCGCGCCGATGGACTGGACGGGCTGCCTGTCGAAGACGGGCTTGAACGTCGTCCCGCCGTCGAGCGACTTCCAGACGCCGCCGGAGGCGGCGCCGACGAAGAGCGTGACCTTGCCGTCGTCCTCGACGCGGCCCGTGACGGCGGCGATGCGGCCGCTCATCGCGGCCGAGCCGATGTTGCGGGCGCCGAGGCCCGAGATGGCGCCGGAGTCCAGGGCGGGGGGCGCCGTCGTCGCGGACGCGACGCGACGGACGCGGCGAGCGAGGACGCCAGCAGGAAGGCGGCGGAGGCTCTCATCGGCCCGCTCCCGCCGGCGCGGCGGCCTTCGCCGGGAACGTGAACGCGTCCGCGGCGACGGCGACGTTGGCCTCGGCCCTGTCGTAGATCGACTTCGCCCGCGAGGCGCTCGGCGAGTTCCGCGGCCCGCTCTCCTCGCTCATCGGGACGTAGACGCCCCCGACCTTCTCGTAGTCGCCGTAGTCGGTCTCGGTTTCCTGCTCGGCTCCGCGGACCGTCGTCGTCTGCAGGTCGCGGATCACCATCCACGTGTCGGGGTCGATCCAGACCGTCACGTCGCCTCCCCATTTCAGCCCGACGCGCAGCTTGTGCGCGAGCGTGCCGTCCACGTCCTCGGTCCCGAGGTATTCGAGCGTGTGACCCTTCGCCTTCGCGTTCACGAAGGCCCCGTCGAGGTCCGCCGCCAGCCGGAACGGCTTTGCGTCGTCCTCGGACAGTGAGGACGGCATCCTTGCGGCCCTCGAACGGCTGGACCTGCCAGCCCTTCTCGCCGTCGAAGGCCTGGATCTGCGTGAGGCCCTGGTACGTGGCCTCCTCGCGGATCCGCCCCGGCCGCTCGCGCACCTCGGTGAGCGTGATCAGGATGTTCCGGCCCGGGCAGGACGAAACGGCCGGTCCGGCGGAGGCTCTTGAGGGACGCGAGCGCGGCGGCGCCGCCGCGCGCCTCGACGTTCTTCGCGACGATCTCCTCGGCGGTGATCGCGAGGGCAGGCGCCGCCCCGAGGAGGAGGAGGGCGGGCACGGCTCGGAGGATGGTCTTCGGCATGGCGCCGATCTTATGCGGGTCGGTGTACCCTTTGCGCCGGAGAATGCGATGCCCATGTGCGGCGCACCGGCGTACGGGCTCGCCGAGAACTGACCGCCTCCCACCGCCTTCCCAGGAGACACGAATGTCGACGTTCCGCAGGATCTCCCTCTCGGCGCTGCTCGCCGCCTCGACCGCCCTCCCCGGCCTCGCGGCAGGCCTCGACGCCGCGACCCAGGCGAGACTTTCAGCCGACCGCGAGGCGATCCGCCAGGCCGACGTCTCGCGGCGGGCCGCGCTCCTGACGAGGAGCTCCGAGTCGGGAGACCGCCAGCGCGCGCTCTACGAGTTCCGCGACCGGCGGCGCAAGGCGGTCCTCGACGCGGCCGAGGCGCTGCTCGCCGTCCGCGGCACCGTCCCGAAGGAGGAATGGAAGGCGGTCGTCGCCCAGATCGGCGCCGCGGGGATGCCGTTCCTCGCCGAGCAGGCGCAGAAGGAGCTTCCTGCGGTCGTCCCCGACCCGGCGCGGCGCGCCTCCGCCGAGAAGATCCTCGTGGACCTCGCGGCGGTCATCCGCAAGCACGCGGGGGACCCGGATTCGGCGCGGAAGAAGTTCCTTTCCCTCCTCGAGAAGAAGAATTCGACCGGGGACGACTTCATCTCGGGGCTGGAGAAGATCAACGACGCCCAGGAGAAGCTCGACGACAGGGTCCTGGACGCCGTCAGCGCGCTCCAGAGGACCCTGACTCCCGAGGAATGGGACGAGCTCGTCCGGCGGCTCGCGCCCCCGCGGCCCCGGCGAGTTAGCGCACGTCCCCTGATCCGTCTGTATCAGGGCCATCCCGGCGGACCTGCGTCTAGAATGCCCCGCCCGCCGGTTCCGGCGGGACTGCCGGAGGAACAAGATGCAGGACAGCTTCAAGACGAGAGCCCGCCTGAAGGTCGGGTCGGCGAACTACAACTACTTCAGCCTCAAGGCTCTCGAGAAGAAGTTCCCCCGGGTCGGCAAGCTCCCGTTCTCGCTCCGGATCCTCCTCGAGAACCTCCTCCGCCACGAGGACGGCCGCACCGTCACGAAGGAAGACATCGAGGCGCTCGCGACGCGCGACGTGAGGAAGCCGACGGACCGCGAGATCGCGTTCCGGCCCGCGCGCGTCCTCCTGCAGGACTTCACGGGCGTCCCGGCCGTCGTCGACCTCGCGGCCATGCGCGAGGCGCTCGCGGCGATGGGCGGCAACCCGGAGAAGATCAACCCGCTCGCGCCCGCCGACCTCGTGATCGACCACTCGGTCATCGTCGACCAGTTCGCGACGTCGCAGGCGTTCGGCGCACAACGCGAAGCTCGAGTTCGACCGCAACCGCGAGCGCTACGCGTTCCTGCGCTGGGGCCAGAACGCGTTCCGCAACTTCCGCGTCGTGCCGCCCGGACACGGGCATCTGCCACCAGGTGAACCTCGAGTACCTCGCGAGCGTCGTCTTCACGCGGCGCCGGGAAGACCGCCTACCCGGACACGCTCGTCGGGACCGACAGCCACACGACGATGATCAACGGGCTCGGCGTCCTCGGCTGGGGCGTCGGCGGCATCGAGGCCGAGGCCGCGCTCCTCGGGCAGCCGCAGTCCATGCTCATCCCGGACGTGATCGGCATGAAGCTCGTCGGGACGCTGCCCGCCGGCGCGACGGCGACGGACCTCGTCCTGACGGTCACGCAGATGCTCCGCAAGAAGGGCGTCGTCGGGAAGTTCGTCGAGTTCTACCGGCCCCGGCGTCGCGGGCCTCGCGCTCACCGACCGCGCCACGATCGCGAACATGGCCCCCGAGTACGGCGCGACGATGGGCTTCTTCCCCGTCGACGCCGAGACGATCAAGTACCTGAAGTTCACGAACCGCCCCGCGAAGACCGTCGCGCTCGCGGAGGCCTACTGCAGGAAGCAGGGCCTCTTCCGGACGAACGATTCGCCCGAGCCCGTGTTCACGGACACGCTCACGCTCAACCTCAAGGACGTCGAGCCGTCTCTCGCCGGGCCCGAAGCGCCCGCAGGACCGGGTGCCCCTGAAGAACAGCAAGAGAATATTCAGAGAGAGTCTGAAGAGTTTCTTAGAGGGTGAATGCGCCAAGGTCGATCCGAAAGTGATCGGCGAAGTGGCTGAGCGAGGGCGGCGACGGCGGGATGACGGCCGGGCGGCGCGCAACCATCCGCTCCCGCGCCCACCGCCGCGCGCACCCCGCGCGAACGCGCAGGCCCTCTCCTCCCCCTCTTCACCTTCTAAGAATCTTCTCTCTTTCTCTCTCTTCTTCTCCCCTCGGCGCCCTCGCGAAGACCGCGCCCGTCCGCGACGGCCGCGTCACGTACGACCTCCCGCAGGGGGCCGTCGTCATCGCGTCGATCACGTCGTGCACGAACACGTCGAACCCGTCCGTCATGCTCGGCGCGGGCCTCCTCGCGAAGAAGGCCGTCGAGCGCGGGCTCTCGGTCAAGCCGTGGGTCAAGACGTCGCTCGCGCCCGGCTCGAAGGTCGTCACGGACTACCTGAAGGACGCCGGGCTCATGCCGTACCTCGAGGCCGTCGGCTTCCACCTCGTCGGCTACGGCTGCACGACGTGCATCGGCAACTCGGGCCCGCTGCCGGACGCCGTCTCCGAGGCCGTGCGCACGGGCGACATGGTCGTCGCGGGCGTCCTCTCGGGCAACCGCAACTTCGAGGGCCGCATCAACCCGCAGGTCAAGATGAACTACCTCGCCTCGCCCCCGCTCGTCGTCGCGTACGCGCTCGCGGGCGAGATGGACAAGGACCTCACGACGGAGCCGATCGGCACGGACCGGGGCGGCGCGCCCGTCTTCCTGAAGGACATCTGGCCGACGCAGGACGAGGTGCTCGAGGCGATCCGGACCGCCGTGAAGCCCGCGCACTTCCAGAAGGCGTACGGCGAGGTCTTCGACGGCGACGCGAAGCTGGCAGGCCCTCAAGATCCCGAAGGGCCGGACGTACGTGTGGGAGGACTCCTCGACGTACGTGCGGAAGCCGCCGTTCTTCACGGACATTCCGAAGGCTCCCGCGCCCGCGAAGGACCTCGCCGCGGCGCGCGTCCTCGTCATGCTCGGGGACTCCGTCACGACGGACCACATCTCCCCGGCCGGCAACATCGCGAAGAACTCGCCGGCGGCGAAGTACCTCGTCGCGCACGGCGTCTCCCCCGCGGACTTCAACTCCTACGGCGCGCGCCGCGGAAACCACGAAGTCATGATGCGCGGCACGTTCGCGAACATCCGCCTGAGGAACCTCCTGATCCCGGGCAGCGAGGGGAACGTCACGATCCACTTCCCGACGGGCGAGCAGATGTCGATCTACGACGCGGCGATGAAGTACCAGGCCTCGAAGACGCCTCTCGTCGTCGTGGCGGGCGCCGAGTACGGCACGGGCTCCTCGCGCGACTGGGCCGCCAAGGGCACGATGCTCCTGGGCGTCAAGGCCGTCATCGCGAAGAGCTTCGAGCGCATCCACCGCTCGAACCTCGCGGGGATGGGCGTCCTGCCGCTCCAGTTCGAGGCGGGCCAGGACGCGGCGAGCCTCGGCCTCGGCGGCCAGGAGACGTTCGCGATCTCCGGCATCGCCGAGGGCCTCGCGCCGAAGAAGAAGGTGACCGTGACGGCGACGGACACGGAGGGCCGGAAGAAGACGTTCACGGCGATCTGCCGCCTCGACACCCCGAACGAGGTGGACTACTACCGCCACGGCGGCATCCTCCACTTCGTCCTGAGGCAGCTCGCCGCCGCGTAGTTCGCCGCGCGCGGCAGAGATCGCTCGGGTCGTGAACCGCGTGCTGAGGTCGGGGCTCTCCGCCGCGCGCCCCGGTAGTCCGTCGCCGCCCGGATGGAGGCGCCGAGGTCCTCGCGATCGCCTCCGCAAGTGAAGGTCGTCGACCTCACGTTCTCCTGTACGCCGTCAACTCCGATTCGGCGCCACGCGACAGGTCCTCCCGTCTGGGAAGGGCTCGGCGGCGAGAGGAGATCGGGTTCGCGTGGAGCGTCCTCCTCGGATTTCTCAGGCTTTCGACGAACCCCGGGGTCTTTCCGCACCCCCTCGACGCGACTGCCGCGCTGCGCACGGTCGACGACTGGCTAGTCTCTGCCCGCGGCGCGAATCGTCACGGAAGGCTCGGAGCACTGGCCGATCCTCCGCCGGCTCCTCGCGGACGCGGGGGCCGCGGGAAACCTGACGACCGATGCGCACCTCGCGGCTCTCGCGATCGCGCGCGGCGCCGTCCTCGTCTCGTGCGACAACGACTTCGCCGCTACGGAGCTTCTGAAAACGCTCGCTCCCGCCGCGGCCGGAGCCGCCGCCGGTAGGCCTGCCTCGAGAGTGACGGATCGCCGCCACGGCGGTCGCGGCCATGACCTCCGGGCACGTCGATGGGTACGGTGTCGTACATGTCCCCCGAGCAGGCGCGGGGGCAGCTCGTGGACGCGCGCACCGACCTCTTCTCGCTCGGGACGGTTCTCTACCAGCTCGCGGCCGGGACGCTCCCGTTCCCGGGAGAGACGTCCGCGGTCGTCTTCGACGCGATCCTGAACCGGGATCCGCTTCCGGCCACGCAGCTGAACCCGGCCCTCCCACAGGAGCTCGGCCGCATCCTCGACAAGGCGCTCGAGAAGGACCGGACCCTGCGCTACCAGACGGCGACCGATCTCAAGACCGACCTCACGCGCCTCAAGCGCGACATGGATTCCGGCCGAAAGCACGCGGCCGAAAAGGCCGACTCGCGCGGAGGCGCGAGCCGGCAGGCCGAGAAGTCGATCGCCGTCCTCTACTTCGAGAACCTTTCCGGCGTGAAGGAGGACGAGTACTTCCGCGACGGCATCACCGAGGACATCATCACGGAGCTCTCGAAGATCAAGGGCCTGAACATCTTTTCCCGCCCCACGGTCCTCGCCTATCGCGACAGGCCGGTGACACCCGCGCAGATCGGCCAGCAGCTCAACGCGGCTTACGTCCTCGCGGGAAGCCTGCGCCGCGCCGGGAATCGCCTGCGGATCAACGCGCAGCTCGTCGACACGCACACGGACTTCCCCCTCTGGTCGGAGCGATACGACCGTCAGATGGAGGACGTCTTCGAGCTGCAGGACGAGATCGCGCGCAAGATCGCCGAGGCCCTCCGCGTCACCCTGACTCCCCAGGAGGAGGAGGACCTCGCCGCCAGGCCGACCGGGAACCTCCAGGCGTACGACCTCTACCTGCGCGGGAAGAGCTACGCGCGGCGACTCACGCGGCAGGACTTCGAGTTCGCGCTCCAGATGTTCGAGAACGCGGTCTCGCTGGATCCGGACTTCGCGCTCGCCCACGCCGCGATCGCGAACGTCTGCGCGCAGACCCACTACCTCTACGCGCGCGACCCGGTCTGGATGGATCGGGCGCAGACGGCGTCGAAGAAGGCCGTCGCCCTGAGCCCGAGGCTCCCCGAGGTCCTCGTCGCGCAGGCGTGGATCCTCTACGCGGACGCTCGGTACGACGATGCCGACAAGACGGTGCGCCAGGCGATCGAGCGGAAGGGCGATTGCGAGGGCGCGTACTACCTCCTCGGCCGCTCGCTCTTCGCCTCCGGCCGGTATCAGGAGCTGGCAGACTCCTCCGAGAAGGCCATGGAGGCGAGCGGTCAGGACTACAACGTCTACGTCCCGATCCAGAACGCCCTCGGAGCGCTCGGGAAGGAGGAGACGCTCCGGAACGTCCGCCAGAGGCAGATGCAGGCGCTCGAGAACCACCTCAAGTCGGTTCCCGAGGATGCGCGCGCCCGCGTCCTCCTCGCGAGCGGCTACGCGGCCACAGGCCGGCGCGAGGACGCGATCCGCGAGGCGAACCTCGCGGTCGCCCTGCGCCCGAACGAGGCGATCGTCCTCTACAACGTCGCGTGTGTCTTCTGCCGGCTCGGCGAAAAGCCGGAGGCCCTCGAGGCGCTCCGCAAGTGCTGGAACGCAGGCTACCGGGACTCGGAGTGGGCGCGCCGCGACACGGCGCTCTCCCTCGTGCACGGGGACCCGGAGTTCGAGCGCCTGTATCCCGCACAGCCCGCCGCCCGCTGACGGGACCGAGTCTCACGATCGACTGTAGAATCCCCCCACCTTGAGCGCGCGCGCGGCGCAGTGTCCGAACTGCGGAGCGGAGGTCCTGTTCTCCGCCGGGTCGTCCCTCGTGACGATCTGCCGGCAGTGCCGGTCCGCCGTCGCGCGCCGCGGCGTGAACCTCGAGGCGATCGGCGTCGTCGCCGATCTCGTGCCGACGTCGTCGCCGTTCAGGGTCGGGATGCGGAGCCGCGGGACGAAGGGCGTCAAGCCGTTCACGATCGTCGGGCGCCTGCAGCTCTCGACGGGCGAGGGGACCTGGGACGAGTGGCACGTCGCCTTCGGCGACGGCGGGTACGCGTGGCTCGCCGAGGCGCAGGGCGGCTTCTGGATGATGCTGCCGCTCAAGCCGCCGCCGGTCCCCGAGTGGACGACCCTCTCCCCCGGCCAGTCCCTCGACCTCGGCGCCTACGGCCGGTACGTGATCGCCGAGGTCCGGGAGGCGACGTACGCCTCGGCCGAGGGCGACCTGCCGTTCGTCGCCCCGCCCGGCTCCACGTTCCGGTACGCGGACGTCTCCGGCGCCGACGGCTCGCTCGGCACTCTCGACTACGGCGACGATGCGGGTCTCGACGGCTTCTACGCCGGGCGAAAGCTCGACCTCGGCGAGCTCGGCATCGAGGGCCTCACGGCGTGGAAGGACCGCAAGGAGTCGGCGAAGGCGCAGGCCCTCAACTGCCCGAACTGCGGCGGCGCGCTCGAGCTCAGGGACCCGGCGAACACGGTCCGTGTCGCCTGCGCGCACTGCGGCTCGCTGCTCGGCGGCAAGGGCGGGGACGGGCCGCCCGACAAGTTCGAGGTCCTGAGCCGGCTCTCGGCGGTGCCCTTCAAGCCGTCCCTGAGGCCGGGGTCGGAAGGCACGCTGAACGGCCATCCGTACACGATCCTCGGCGCGGTCCAGAAGGGCACGACGTCCGACGGGACCACGTACCTCTGGATCGAGTACCTCCTCAAGGAGCAGAAGAGCGAGGCCTACCACTGGCTCGCGGAGTCGAACGGCCACTTCACGCTCCTCGAGCCCGTGCCCGGAGGAGAGGTCGAGGCGGCCGCCCGCTACGCGACGTACAAGGGCGTGCGTTACCGCATCTTCTCGCGCGCTCACGCGACCGTTCGGGCCGTCGTCGGCGAGTTCTACTGGGCCGTCCGGAAGGGCGAGGCGACGACCGCGACGGACTACGTCGCGCCGCCGCGCATGCTCTCGAGCGAGTCGAGCAAGGCCGAGTCGGCATGGACCGAGGGCGGATACGTCCCGCGCGACGACGTCGCCGCCGCCTTCAAGGTACCGGACCTGCCGGCCCCGACGGGCGTCGGGGCCGTGCAGCCCTGGCCGCACGAAGGGACGCAGCCACCTCTGGTGGAAGACCGCCCGGATCCTCGCGCTCGCCGCGATCGTCGTCTTCGCCGCCGCGAAGATGACCGCGCCGAACCGCGTCGTCTTCGACCACACGTACGACCTCGTCGACCCGGCGCGCCTCCTGTACGCCGAGCGCGGGTCCCCGGCTGCCGCCGGCACCTGGTCGCAGCAGACGTCGCCCGCGCCGACGCCCGCGGCCGTCGCCGCACGAGCCCCATCGCCGCCCGCGAGGCGCGCGAGGAGGCCGAGGCCGCGCAGCGCGTGATCCTGAGCGACCCCTTCAAGACGACGCGCACGGCGAACCTCGAGGCCGTCATCTGGGCGCCCACGGACAACAGCTGGGTGGACGTCGGCGTCAGCCTCATCGCCGAAGGGACGGGCGAGGCGCGCTCGTTCGACCTCGTGTCGGACCGCTACCACGGCGTCGACGGCGGGGAGAGCTGGACGGAAGGGCGGCAGAGCCGCACCGTGTGGGTCTCGCGCGTCCCCGCCGGCACGTGGGTCGCGCGCCTCGACCCCGAGACCGAGAAGGGGCAGGCGCCGCCGCAGTTCCGCGTCCGGCTCACGGAGCGGCGTGCCGCACCTCTCGCACCTCGATCTGGACGCTCGTCCTCCTCTTCCTCCCGCCGTTCCTCCTCGTCTTCTCCCGGCTCTCCTTCGAGGGGCGGCGCTGGGCCGAGAGCGACTTCACGTCGGCCGGGGGAGAACGGACCGACTCGGACTCGGACTCGGACGAATAGGGAGACGCGATGAGACGGATCTTCCAGGTCTTCGGCTCGCTCCTCCTCCTCGGCTACGCGTGGACCGCGTTCACGGGCTGGGAGACGGGCGGCGCCGTCAGGCACCAAACCCTGCCGCAGGGCGCCCGGAACGCCGGCGGCTACCGTACGTGGCACTTCTGGAGCGGAGGAAAGTGATGGAATGGTGGAATCTGCACGGGCATCAGGTGATCTCGACGGTCATCTTCTCGGTCGTCGGCCTCACCGTCTTCGGGGTCTTCTTCGCGCTCCTGCCGAGGCTTCTCCCCTTCTCGCTCAAGAAGGAGATGGAGGAAGACCAGAACGTCGCGCTCGGCATCGTGATCGGCTCGATCGTGATCGCGATGGCGATCATCATCGCGGCGTCGGTCACGGGCGGTTGACGGCCTTCCGGGCGGGACCGTGAGCGGGGACGGGCGCGCGGAGGGCCGCGCCGCCGGGCCGGCCCGGGGCGTGACGCCCGTCTACCTGACGGTCTTCGTCATCGCCTCGTGCGGCCTCGTCTACGAGCTCGTCGCGGGCGCCCTCGCGAGCTACCTCCTCGGCGACTCCGTCACGCAGTTCTCCCTCGTCATCGGCGTCTACCTCTCGTCCCTCGGCCTCGGGGCGTTCCTCTCGCGCTACATCGTGCGCGGCGTCGCGCGCCGCTTCGTCGACGCCGAGATCGCCGTCGCCCTCGTCGGGGGCCTCTCGGCGCCGGCCCTGTTCTTCGCCTTCTCCTCGCCCGCGCTGGTTCCCGCCCGTCTTCTACGGCATCGTCGTCCTGATCGGGACGCTCGTCGGCCTCGAGATCCCGCTCCTCATGCGCCTCCTGAAGGACGCCGTCGAGTTCCGCCACCTCGTCTCGCAGGTCCTCACGTTCGACTACCTCGGCTCGCTCGCGGCCTCGCTCCTGTTCCCGCTCGTCTTCCTGCCCCGCTTCGGCCTCACGCGCACGTCGGTCCTCTTCGGCCTCCTGAACGTCGCCGTGGCGTTCTGGTCGCTCCATCTCTTCCGGCACGCGATCGGCCACCCGGCCGGGCTCTACGTCCGCGCGGCCGCCACGGGAGCGATCCTCGTCGCCGCCCTCGTCCTCGCGGACCAGCTCACGGCCGTGGCCGAGGAGAACCAGTACGCCGACGAGGTCATCGTCGCCAAGACGACGCCGTACCAGCGGATCGTCGTCACGCGCAACCGGGCGGGATTCCAGCTCTTCCTGAACGGGCACCTGCAGTTCTCGTCCGTGGACGAGTACCGCTACCACGAGGCGCTCGTGCACCCGGCGTTCGCCGCGGCCCGCGGGCACGGCCGGCGCGTCGCGGTCCTCGGCGGCGGCGACGGCCTCGCCGTCCGGGAGATCCTCAAGCACCCCGAGGTCGAGAGCGTGACGCTCGTCGACCTCGATCCCGCGATGACGGCGCTCGCGCGGACGAACCCGCTCTTCCTCGAGCTGAACGGCGGGTCGCTCAACTCGCCGAAGGTGCGCGTCGTGAACGAGGACGCGATGGTCTGGATCGGCGAGGCGACGGACCTCTTCGACGTCGTGATCGTGGACTTCCCGGACCCGAACAGCTACGCCGTCGGAAAGCTCTACACGTCGCGCTTCTACGCGCTCGTGAAGAAGCGGCTCGACCCCGACGGGGTCATCTCCGTGCAGTCGACCTCGCCGCTCTTCGCCCGGAGGAGCTTCTGGATCGTCGAGGCGACGCTGAGGGCCGCGGGATTCACGACGAGGGCGTATCACGTCGCGGTCCCGTCCTTCGGCGAGTGGGGCTTCGTCCTCGCGGCGCACAAGCCGTTCGACGTGCCGCCCGTGCTGCCCGCGGACCTGCGCGGCCTGTCGGCCGCCGTCCTCCCCTCGCTCTTCGTGTTCGGGCCCGACACGGGGCCCGTCGAGTCCCCCGTGAACCGCCTCAACGACCAGATCCTCGTCCGCATGTACGAGCACGAGTGGAAGCGCTTCGACTGACGCGCCGCGACGCGATCGCGTCGCTCGTCGGGGCGCCGGCGCTCGCGGCCCTCGCCTCGGCCCTCGCGGCGTGCGCGCGGAAGGACGTCCGCGCTCTCGAGTTCCCGGGCGAGCTCGCCCATCCCGACGTCTCCCTCGGACACCTCCTGCGCGGCGGGAGACCTCTTCGAGAGGCCGGCCGTTCGGACCGAGCGCGTCGGGACCGCGATCGTCGGCGGCGGCGTCTCGGGCCTCTCGGTCGCGTGGCGCCTCGCGCGCGCGGGCGACAGCGGACTTCCGCGTCTACGAGCTCGAGGCGTCGCCGGGAGGCACGGCCGTCTCGGGAGCGCAACGACGTCAGCCGGTTCCCGTGGGGCGCCCACTACGTCCCGGTGCCGGCGTTCCCGAATCCCGCGCTCGAGGCCGTCCTGGAGGAGATCGGCGCGCTCGCCTCGGCCGCGACGCGAACGGCGACCCGATCTGGGCGGAGGAGATGCTCTGCCGCGAGCCCGAGGAGCGCCTCTTCTACGGGAACCGCTGGCACGCGGGCCTCTATCCCTACGAGGGGGCGTCGCGCGAGGACATCGTGCAGGTGAACCGGTTCCGCGTCGCGATGGACGCGTTCGCCGGGCGCAAGGACGCCCGGGGCCGGCGCGCCTTCGCGATCCCGACGCGCCGCTCGTCGGACGACTCGGACCTCCTCGCGCTTCGACCGGCATGACGATGGGCGCGTGGCTCGACGCGAACGGCTTCACGTCGAAGCGGCTGCGCTGGCTCACCGAGTACGGCTGCCGCGACGACTTCGGGACGAACCTCGTACGGGATCTCCGCGTGGGCGGGAATCCACTACAACGCGGCGCGCCTGCCCGGGGAGGACGAGGACGAGGAGCCGTCGGACTTCCTGACGTGGCCCGAGGGAAACGGCCGCCTCGTGGCCCACCTCGCGAAATCCGCGGCGGGAAGGCTCTCTCCGCACGCCCTCGTCTTCGACGTCGCGCCCGCGGACGGGCCGGGCGCTCCCGTGCGGCTGCGGTACCTCGACGCGAAGACGCAGGAGGTCGTCGCCGTCGAGGCGCGTGCCGCCGTCCTCGCGCTCCCGAAGTACGCGGCGCGCCACGTCTACGCGCCGTGGCGCGCGGCGCCGCCCGCGTGGCTCGACGCGCTGTCGCTACGCCCCGTGGGTCGTCGCGAACGTCACGCTCTCGGGCCGCCCGAAGGAGACGTCCCACCCGCTCGCGTGGGACAACGTCCTCTACGACTCCCGCTCTCTCGGGTACGTCGTGGCGACGCACCAGACCGGGAAGGACGACGGCTCGACGGTCTTCACGTGGTACATGCCGCTCACGGACGAGGAGCCCGCGAAGGCGCGCGCGCGCCTCCTCGCCGCCGAGTGGAAGGACCTCGCGGGCGCCGTCCTCGCCGACCTCTCGCGCCCCCACCCGGACCTGCCGGGGCTCGTCACGCGCATGGACTTCGCGCGCTGGGGGCACGCGATGCTCCGCCCGACGCCCGGCTTCCTCTCGAACCCCGTGAGGCGCCTCGCGCCCGAGGGCGGCGTCCACTTCGCGCACGCGGACTCGGCCGGACTCCCGCTCTTCGAGGAAGCGCAGGACGCGGGCGTCCGCGCCGCCGAGGCGATCCTCGCCGCGCGCGGCGTGAAGAGCGCGCCGCTCTCTGCGGCCTGACGGAATGCGGGGCTAACATCGGGGCGACCGTGCCGGACTCCTCCTCGAACTGGCTGTTCTCGAGGCGCGCCGACCTGCTCCTCTTCGGCGGGTCGGCGGCGCTCGCGCTCGCGCTCCTCGCCGCGGGCGCCGGGACGGGCGTCCTCGACGGCGACGCGCCGCCGTGGCTCTACCTCGTCGGCATCGTCGGCGTGGACGTCGCCCACGTCTGGTCCACGGGCTGGAGGGTCCTCGCGGACGGCGCGGACGCGCACGAGCGCCTCGCGCTCTACGCGGGCGTCCCGCTCCTCGCGTGGGCGGCGGGCGTCGCCGCGTACTCGGTGTCGGCGCTCTTCTTCTGGCGCGTCCTCGCGTACCTCGCGGTCTTCCACTTCGTGCGGCAGCAGTACGGCTGGGTCGCGCTCTACCGCCGCAAGAACGGCGAGGGCGCCGAGGGAGCCCTCGGCCGGCGCCTCGACGCCGCCGTCATCTACGGCGCGACGCTGACGCCGCTCCTCTTCTGGCACGCGCACCTGCCGCGGCGGTTCCAGTGGTTTCTGCAGGGAGACTTCCTCGCGGGCCTGCCGCCGGCCGTCAGCCGCGCCGCCTTCGCGCTCTTCGCGGCGGTCTTCGCCGCCTGGGCGGCGAAGGAGGTCGCCCGCGCCCGCGCGGGCCGGCGCGTCTCGTGGGGCAAGGTCCTCGTCGTCCTGACGACCGTCGCGACGTGGTTCCTCGGGATCGTCGTCTTCGACTCCGACTACGCCTTCACGGTCACGAACGTCTTCGTCCACGGGATCCCGTACATCGGCCTCGTGTGGTTCACGTCGAAGGCGCGGGCCGAGGGCCGGCGCGCGGCGGGCGCGCCCGCCGCCTCGGCGGACCGGTGGCTCGCGAGCCTCCCGCTCTTCCTCCTGCCGCTCCTCGCGATCGCGTTCGCGCGAGGAGTGGGGCTGGGACCGCCTCGTCTGGCACGACCACCCGCGGCTCTTCCCCGGCGCGGCCGCCGAGCCGGGCGCGCTCGCGCTCGTCCTCCTCGTCCCGCTCCTCGCGCTGCCGCAGGCGACGCACTACGTGTGGGACGCGTTCCTCTGGAAGGTCAAGCCCGCGAACGAGGGCGCCGTCGGCGCGCTGGGGATCCGGTGAAGCCGCTCGGCGTGCACTTCCTCCTGGACGTCGCGGGCGCGCCGTTCGCGACGCTGGACGATCCCGTCCTCGTCGAGACGCTCCTCGTCGACGCCGTGAAGACGGATGGGCGCGAAGGTCCTCGGCATCCACATCCACCGCCTGAGCCCGCAGGGCGTGAGCGGCGTCGTCGTGATCTCCGAGTCGCACCTCACGATCCACACGTGGCCCGAGCGCGGCGAGGCCGCCGTGGACCTCTTCACGTGCGGAGACGCGACTCACGCGCGGGCGGCCGTCGACGCGCTCGCGAAGGCGCTCGGCGCGGCGAGCTCGAAGGTCGAGGAGCGCGTGCGCGGCGTCGGACGCCTGACGCCTAGAACCAGTCGGGCCGCATGCGCGCGTACGAGTCCTCGTTCTCCTCGCAGAGCGACGCGAGCGCGGCGGCCTTCGGGAGCTCCGTCCGGATCCAGTACTGCGCCGCCGCGAGCTTGCCCTCGTAGAACGCCTCCGGCCCGCGGCCGGCGTCGATCGCCTCGCGCGCGACGGCCGCCTGCAGGAGCCACTGCCAGGCGACGACGAACGTCGAGAAGAGCTCGAGGTAGTCCGCGGCGTGCCGGAGCATCCCCTCGAGCGTCGCCGCCCGCGCCCTTCTTCCCGAGCTCCGCCGTGAGCGCGCCGATGCGTCTCCCCGGTGCCGCGAACGGCGGCGATCCACGCCGGCGGGACGCCGGCCTTCTCCGCGCGGCCGCAGGCGGACGACACCGTGCGCGAGAGCGCGGCGAGCGCCGCACCGCCCGAGCCGACGGCCTTCCGGCCGAGGAGGTCGAGCGCCTGGATCCCGGTCGTCCCCTCGTGGATCGAGTTCAGCTTCTGGTCGCGCAGCAGCGCCTCGGGCAGGTACTCGCTCGAGTACCCGTAGCCGCCGTGGACCTGCACCGCGAGGGCCGTCGACTCGAAGCCCCTCTCGGCCGGGAAGCTCTTCGCGACCGGCGTCAGGAGGTCGAGGAGGAGCTGCGCGCTCTTCGCGCGCCGACGGCTCCGGGGCGTGCTCGGCGACGTCGGCGAGCTTCGCGACGCCGAGGATCAGCGAGAGGCCGCCCTCGACGATCGCCTTCTGCCGGAGGAGCATCCGCCTCACGTCCGCGTGCTCGAGGATCGGCACCTGCGGCCGGAGCGGGTTGCGGCTGCCGGCGGGCCGGCCCTGCTGCCGGGTGCGCGCGTACGCGAGGCTCTCGTGGTACGCGACCGAGGCCGTCGCGACCGCGTCCGCACCGACGGAGATCCGCGCCTCGTTCATCATCTGGAACATGTAGGGGACGCCCTGGTGCGCCTCCCCGACGAGCCAGCCGCGGCAGTCGCCCGCCTCCCCGAGGCCGAGGACGATGCTCGGGAGGCTCTTCCACCCGACCTTGTGGATCAGGCCCGTCGTCCTCACGTCGTTCGGGACGAGGGAGCCCCTCTCGGGCCGCAGCTTCGGGACGAGAAAGAGGCTCACGCCCTTGATCCCGGCCGGCGCCCCGTCGATCCGCGCGAGGACGAGGTGGACGATGTTCTCGGAGAGATCGTGGTCCCCGCCGGAGATGAAGATCTTCGAGCCCGAGAGGAGGAAGTGGTCGCCCGCCGGCGTCGCGCGCGTCGCGACGTCCGCGAGGCTCGAGCCCGCCTGCGGCTCCGTGAGCGCCATCGTCCCGGTCCAGCGGCCCTCGTAGAGCCTCGCGAGGTACGTCTCCTTGAGCGCCGCGCTGCCGAACGCCTCGACGAGGTGCGCGGCGCCCGGTCGTGAGGCCGGCGTAGCTGTAGACGGCGCAGGCAGCCGGCCATCACGTAGAGGTGGGCCGCCGTCGCGATCGTGAGCGGGAGCTGGGCTCCGCCGACCTCGAAGGGCCGGGAAGCCGCGACGACGCCGAGCTCGACGAGCTTCGGCCAGATGTCGTGCAGCGCCGGATGGACCCGGACGCGCCCGTCCCGGAAGG
This sequence comes from uncultured Acidobacteriota bacterium, assembly GCA_963776915.1. Taxonomy (GTDB): domain Bacteria; phylum Acidobacteriota; class Thermoanaerobaculia; order UBA5066; family UBA5066; genus Fen-183. The sequence continues at coordinate 23,874 of CAVZPE010000006.1, forward strand.
CCGGCGGCTCGGCGTCGAGCGCGCGGTAGGCCGGGAACAGCGTCTCGCGCGCGAAGCGCCGGCAGACGCCGACGTAGGCGTCGAAGGTCTCGCGGCCGTGGTCCGCGAAGTGCGGGTACGCGAGCAGCGACGCCGCGTCGTGGACCTCGTAGAGGAGGAAGGCGACGTCGCGGTCGTCGACGAGGGGATTCATGGCCGCCCCGGCCCGCCGTTGCGCCGCCCATATTCACCTTCTAAGAAAATCTTCATCCTTCTTCTTTCTCTCTATTCCTCTCCGAGCCTCTTCTTCAGCTCCCCGAGACCCCGGGCGAGCTCCGCGACGGCAGCCTCGAGCGACGCCAGGCGCGTCGCGAGATCGCCCGGCGGCGACGAATGCGCCGCCGCGGGCGCCGGAGCGGAGACCGCCGGCGCCCCTCCGGCGAGATGCGTCCAGCGCGACTCCTTCTGTCCCGGGCGGCGGGGGCGCTCGGCGACGAGCGGCTCGGGCCCCTCCGCGAGGCGGCGCAGCGCCTCCTCGACGTCGCCCGGCGCCGCGAACGCGTGCAGCCGGTCGCTCCGGCCGCGCAGCTCGCCCGGCGTCTGCTCGCCGCGCAGGAGCAGGAGCGTCATCACGGCCTTCGTGGCCGCGTCGAGGCCCCACCGGCGGTCGACGTTCTGCTCCCACTTCTCGGCGCGCGCGCCGCCCGTCTTCCAGACGAGGACGTGCTCGCGGAGCCGCTCGAGCGCGGCGCGGACGGAGGCCTCGTCGAGATCCGTCACGGGGTCGCGGTTCGTCTTCTGGTTGCACGCCGCGAGGAGCGCGTGGAGCGTGAGCGGGTAGTACTCCGGCGTCGCCTGCTGCTTCTCGAGGAGCGCGCCGAGGACGCGGATCTCGACCGCGTCGAGCGGCCGGGGCAGCCGGGGCGGCGGGGTTTCGTCGGTGAGGGCCATGAAGACGAGGATTATGCGGCGACACCGGACGATCGATAATTCCCACGAGTGGAGGAACGATGAGGCAGAGCGGGCCCTCTTCACCTTCTAAGAAAATCTTCCTCTTCCTCTTCTTCTTTGTCTCTTCGCCCAGGCGCGACGCGGCGCGCGCGCCGACGCGAAGGATGTCCGGCTCGAGACGATCAAGCTGCCGCCCGGATTCAGGATCTCGCTCTACGCGGAGGTGCCGGGCGCGCGTTCGATGACGATGGGCACGGGCGGGACGCTCTTCGTCGGGACGCGGGACGGGCAGGTCTACGCCGTCGTCGACGCGGGCGACGGCACGAAGGCGAAGGAGGTCGTCACGCTCGCGAAGGACCTGAACGAGCCGAACGGCGTCGCCTTCCGGGACGGCTCGCTCTACGTCGCGGAGGTCTCGCGCATCCTGCGCTTCGACGGGATCGAGGCGCGCCTGAAGAGCCCGGGCATGCCGGTCGTCGTGACGGACGCGCTTCCGAAGGATCCGCATCACGGCTGGAAGTTCATCGCGTTCGGGCCCGACGGCTGGCTCTACGTGCCGATCGGCGCGCCCTGCAACATCTGCAAGCGGAGCGACCCCTACGCCTCGATCTCGCGCCTCCGCCCCGACGGGACCCGCTTCGAGGTCTACGCGCGCGGCGTGAGGAACACCGTCGGATTCGACTGGGACCCGGCGACGAAGGAGCTGTGGTTCACGGACAACGGGCGCGACTGGATGGGCGACGACACGCCGCCGGACGAGCTGAACCACGCGCCCACCGCCGGAATGCACTTCGGCTTCCCGTGGTGCCACGGCGGCGACCTGAAGGACGCCGAGTTCGGAAAGGAAAGGCCGTGCAGCGAGTTCGCGCCGCCGGCCCTGAAGCTCCCGGCCCACGTCGCGGCGCTCGGGATGCGCTTCTACACGGGCACGGCCTTCCCCGCCGAGTACCGCGGACGGATCTTCATCGCCGAGCACGGCTCGTGGAATCGCAAATCGAAGGTCGGCTACCGGGTCGTGACGGTCCCCGTGGCGGACGGGAAGGCCGGAACCGAGACGGTCTTTGCCCAGGGCTGGCTCGAGGGGCAGAAGGCCTGGGGGCGTCCGGTGGACGTCCTCGTCAGGCCGGACGGGTCGCTTCTCGTCTCGGACGACAAGGCGGGCGTGATCTACCGGATCGCGTTCTCCCCGTGAGCGCCGAGCGCCGCGCTACAATGAACGGGCTCGCGGGGAGTAAGGAGACTTCGATGAAACCGGCTCGTCCGGCGCGGGGTGGTTCCGTATGAATCCCTCGGGCCTTTTCGAGGTCAGGGAGGTCGGAGGACTCGCGCTCCTCGGGTTCGCCGGGGTGCTCCTCCTCATCCTCATCATCTCGTTCCGGTCCCGTGCCATCGTGTTCTGCCAGTACCTCAAGGCGATGACCGGAATCGAGCTCAAGCCGCGCGACGTGCGCAGCGTCTTCAAGACCCAGGGTCAGGACGGCGTGCGCGAGCTCTTCCTCGACCTCATCATCAAGGAAGACCTGCGCCAGACGGGCCCGCTCCAGATCCCGGCCGAGCTGCGCGCGGGCCCGCCGGGCAAGACGAAGTCCAAGGGCTGACGGGGCGGCACGGAGCGTGCTCCCCGCCCGGCGATGAGCCCGCTCGTCCTCCGCAGGGTCCGCGCCGGCGCGGCGCTCTTCCTCGCCGGGCCTCTCCTCGCCCAGGCGCCGCCCGGGGCGACGCCCGCCCCGACGCCCCGGCCGGGAGTGACGGCGGCGGAAGAGGTCGTCGTGCTGACGCTCGACGTCGTCGCGGTGGACGGAAAGAACCGGCCCGTCTTCGGCCTCGTGCCCGCCGACTTCGAGGTGCGGGTCTCCGGCAAGGTCCAGACGATCGACTTCTTCGAG
>CAVZPE010000007.1:0-293161 GCA_963776915.1 uncultured Acidobacteriota bacterium
GACCGGGATCACGCTGCCGTTCCTGTCCTACGGAGGCTCGTCGCTCATCGCGACGTGGTGCATGATCGGCCTCATCCTGTCCGTCGCGTACCGGCGCTACGTGAACGTCTGAGCGGCGCCCTCGGGCTCGGTGCACGTGACCGCCCAGATCTCGTCGGCGGGCGGCACGCGGTCGACGCGGCGCAGCCGCCCCGCCGAGGCCTGGTCCTCGAGGAAGCGCCGGAGCGCCGCGCGCTCCTCGTCCGTGCAAAGGTCCTCGTGGAGCACGACGAACGACGCGCGATGGGCCTCGAGGTGCTCCATCAGGGCGAGGGGAACGGGCCGCTCGGCCGAGAGCGTTCCGACGAGGCGCGACGACTCCGGCTCGTAGCTCGACGAGCCGTCGAGGAGCGGCCGTCGGTGGTCGGCGGCGCGCAGGACGTAGAGGGCGAGGAACGGCTGGCGCGCAGGCAGCTCCGCGATGCCCCCGCGCATGGGGGTCGCCGCGAGGCGCCGCGCGAGCGGCGACGGGTCCGGCGCGCCGAGTATGGACTCGAGCGGCCACGCGCGCTGCTGGAGAAGAAGCGCGCCCAGGACGGCCGCCGCGAGGGCGCGGGCCCGGCCGGCGCGCGCGGCGGCGACGGCGGCGGCGGCGAGAAGCGAGAGCCCGAGACCGACCATCGTCCAGCGCATCGGCACGCGCATCCCGCGAAAGCCCGGCACGAACTCCCAGAGAAGCCGGTGGAAGGGCGTGTTGAGGCCGAGCGAGCCGAGAAAGCCGGTGAGAGCCCAGACCCCGCCGGAGAGCGCGAGGGCGCGCGTTGCGGGCGAGGCGCCGGGCCAGGCCGCCGCGGCGGCGCCGGCGGCGGCCGCGAGAAGGAGGAACACGCCAGGGCAGAGCCGGCGCTCGCCGCTCATGCGGGCGGGCTTCAGGGAGGTCCAGAAGCGGTTGTTCGCGGCGACGTCGAGCCAGTTCGAGGGCCGGCCAGGAGAAGAAGGCCGCCTCGCCGGCGGTCCGCACGAACGCCTCGGCGCGGGCGACGCGTTCGTAGGCGAGAAGGAACGGCGCGAGCGCGGCCGCGGCACGTGAACACGGGCAAGTTCGTCGGCAAGAAGCGGCTCGAGGAGACCGTCGTGAAGACGAACCTCGAGGCCGTCCAGGAGATCGTCCGGCAGATCCGCCTCCGCGACCTCGGCGGCCTCCTCGTCGTCGACTTCATCGACATGGAGGAAGAGGGAAACCGGCAGGCGCTGGTCCAGGCGCTCGAGACGGAGCTGAAGGACCGGTCGAAGAACCGGATGCTCCCCGTGTCCGAGTTCGGCCTCGTCGAGATCACGCGCAAGCGCCAGCGCCAGAGCCTCGAGCGCGCGCTCACGATGCCGTGCCCGTACTGCGCCGGGTCCGGCCGCACGAAGAGCGTGCCGACGATCGTCCTCGAGATCCGCCGCGAGATCGCCAAGAGGGTGGAGGAGGGCGAGGCGCACTCGCTCATGCTCCGCGTCCACCCCGAGGTCTACCGCTCGCTCGTCGGGGAGGAGCGCCGCCTCGTGGAGGAGCTCGAGGAGAGGATCGGGATGCCGATCCACGTCCAGAGCGACGAGCACCTCCACCACGAGCGCTTCGACATCGTCCTCGAAGCCTGACGCGGGCGCCCGCTAGCGCGGGAGGAGGCCGTTGACCGTCGCGTCGGCGTACGCGATGCGCCAGTTCGCGTCGAGCGCCGCCCTAGCGCGAGCGTCCCCCTTGACGTCGGCCGGATGCTCGGCGCGGACCACGCGAAGTTCCAGATCATCGCTGCGACAGGACGACCGCGCCGACGGAGCGCGTCCGGAGGGCCTCCTCCAGGACCGTCGCGTGCGCGAAGCGGAGGCGCGCGGCTCGTCCGCCGTTATCCCGCCGTGATCCCGAACTTCCCCATCTCGAGCCCGGGGAGGACCTCGCGCCCCGCCTCGAGCGCGACCTCGGGCAGCGTGCACGCGACGCGCGACCCGGGCGGCGTGTGCGCCGCACGAACGCCGCCGGCGCGCTCGACGTCGTCGAGGGCTCCGGGCTTCAGAGCGGGCCGGTAGAACGCGGCCCCGGCAGCCGCCGCGAGGACGAGCGCGGCCGCCGCGGCGCCGCGCGAGGCCGGAAGCGCCCCGAGGACGAGGCGCGCCGCGGAGACGACGAGGACGCCGGCGACGGGCGTCACGTAGCCGCCGTAGGGCGCCCCGGATCGCGAGGTTCGCGGCCGCCGTCGCGAGCGCCGCGACGAAGAGCGCACGCGCAGCCCGCGCCCCCGGGTCGAGGGCGCGCGAACGGCGCCACAGGGCGAGCGCCGCCGCCGCGGCGAGGGCCGCGGCGGGGGCGACCGCGAACGCCTCCACGAGCGACGGGGTGCCCCGCCGCTCGAAGGCTGTCGACAGGTGGAAGCGGACGGTCCAGAACCACGTCGCCTCCGCGTCCGCGAGGAGGAACGGCCCGAAGACGGCGAGGGAGAACGCGGCTCCGAGGGCCACCGCGAGCGCGGCGAACGCGGGACGCCTTTCCCGCGGCTCTCTCGCGACGAGGGCGAGGGCGAGGATCGCGCCGAACGGCGCGAGCGAGAGCCGGCAGCCGGCCGCGAGGACACCGCACGCGAGCGTCGCCGCGAGCCGCGGGCGCGGCGCCTCGATCGACGCGAACGCGAGCGCGGCGAGCGCGACGAAGACCCCTCCGAGCGCGTACGTGTTCCCGAACGTGAGGTTCTGCACCCAGAGAGCGAGAGGATCAGGAAGCCCGCGCGGCGCGCGCCGCGAGGAGATCCCCGAGGCGCGCGGCGAGGAGCATCAGGAGGGCCATCTGGACGACCGACTGCGCCACGCCGAGGAGACGCTGGGGCAGGAGGCCGAATCCCGTGAGCGTCATAGCGGCACCGTTCAGGTACGGCACCACCGGCCCCTGGGTGTAGCCGAAATCCCGGTACGGCACGAGGCCTGCCGCCGCCCGGCGCGCCGCCTGCGCGTAGAACCCCTCGTCGGGAGAGACGTCGAGGGTGAAGGCGAACCCGGCGGCGACGGCCGCGAAGAGCACGCATGCCGAAAGGACGACGATCGTGCGGGGAGCCACGGCCCATTGTGCCGCGCCGCGTCGTTTCGGCGCGAACCGGCTGGCACGGAGCGTGCGATAGCCGGGTGGCGCACATCCAACCTCCTGCCAGGCCGCCCGCGTGGGCGGCCTCTTTTTTTCTCCGGACCTCCTCCCCCTAGACTCCCCGCGTGAGCGCGGACCGCCTCTTCACCCGCCGGTTCTTCGTGATGTGCGGGTTGACGTCTCACGGTCTTCCTCTCCCTCTTCCAGCTCCTCCCGACGGCTCCGTTCCGGATCCTGGCGCTGGGCGGGTCCACGACCGCGGCCGGGCTCTTTCTCGGACTCCTGACGTACGCGTCCGCGCTCTCGGCCCCGCTGACCGGGGCGCTCGCGGACCGCATCTGGGCGCCGGCGCGTGCTCCTCACCTCGAGCCTCGCGATCGCCCTCTTCGCGGTCGCCTACGCCTTCGCGCCGCGCTGGGAGGTTCTCGTCGTCCTCGTCTTCTTCCACGGGCTCTTCTGGTCGGGTCTCCTCTCGGCGTCGGCGGGGTACATCCTGGCCTCATTCCCAACGAGCGGCGCTCGAAGGGATCGGCTACTGGGGGATGGCGACCGTTCTCGCGACCGCCTTCGCGCCGGCGCTCGGCCTCGCGATCTACGCGCTCGGCTGGACCGCGCTGTGCGCGTCCGTGGGCGTCCTGAACCTCGTCATGGCCGCGATCGCGTGGAACCTCGAGCCGGACCCGCCGCGCGCGGCGCCGCACGGCCCCTTCTTCACGAGGGACCTCGTCGAGTGGCGCATCCTCGCGCCTTCCCTGCGCTGTTTCTCTGCAGCTTCGGCTACGGCGGCGTGACGAGCTTCGTCGCGATGTGGACCGAGAAGAACGGCGTCGCGCCGCGCGGTCTCTTCTTCACCGTCTTCTCGCTCACGGTCCTCGTGATGCGCCCGGTCCTGGGCCGCTACGCGGACCGCATCGGCCCGAACCGCGTGCTCCCGCCGCTCCTCGGCCTCACGGCGCTCGCCTTCGTGCTCCTCGCCGTCGCGAGGACCCGGCCGCTCTTCGCGCTCTCGGCGTTCCTGTTCGGCGCGGGCTTCGGAAACGTCTACCCCGTCTTCGCCGCCCACGTGACGCGGCACGTCCTGCCCGAGCGCCGCGGCGCGGCGTTCGGGGCGATCCTCGCCGCGTTCGACATCGGCATCGGCACGGGCTCGATCGCGCTCGGGGCGGTCATCGGCCGCGCCGGCTTCCCCGCCGCGTACGCGACCGCCGCGGGACTCGCCGCCCTCTCGGTGCCGGCGTTCCTCCTCCTCGACAGACGAGCGTTCCCCCCCGGAGGCGCGATATCCTGAGGGGCATGAAGACCGCCCCGCGCCTCGCCCGTTTCGCCTGGAAGGAGTTCCTCCGCGGACCGCTCGGGACGCCCGTCGTCCTCGTGCGCGGAATCCGGCCGGTCGGGCGGCTCATGCCGATCCGCGCGTCCGCCCTGAAGACGTGGCGGCGGATCTCGGCGCTTCCGCTGCCGACGGGCGTCAAGAAGACGCTCTACCGGGCGCTCTACGTCCTGCCGCTGGGGCCCGGAGACCCCGCGACACTGACCCGAGTCGTCGCGCGGCACCGGGCGTTCCTCCGCGCCGTCCGGGCCTGAGGCCCGGCGCCCCCTCAGGTCTTCCGGACACCCGAGCAGGGCATTCGGGCGGGCCGTTTCTGCGCGCCGGCCTCCGGGCCGTTCTGGCCGGGATTCGCCGAGAGGCGGGACGTGCAGGGCGTCAGGATCGCGGCGAACGCGACGGCGCCGAGGACGAGGGCGACGGGGACCACGAGGACGCGGGTTCGAGCCTCCATGGCACGGTCCTTTCGCTCGGGACGTGCGGCCATCCTGGCCGGGTGATCCGCCCCGAGCGAAAGGCGTGCCGTCCGTCAGTGCGCCGGCGTCTCGGCGACCGTCGCCGCCGCGTCCCTCAGGACGAAGTGCCCGCCCCGGAAGCTCGCGCCGCGCAGCGTCACGGCCAGCGCCTCGCCGAGGCCGTCCACAGGGTGCACCTCGAGGGCGTCGCGGACCTCCTTCGGCAGGTCCGCGAGGTCCGGCTCGTTGTCCTTCGGGAGGACGACCGTCCGGATCCCCGCGCGCACCGCGCCGAGGACCTTCTCCTTCAGGCCGCCGATCGGGAGGACGCGTCCCGAGAGGGTGATCTCGCCCGTCATCGCGATGTCGTGCCGCGCCGGGACCCGGGAGAGGGCCGAGACGATCGCCGTCGCCATCGCGATTCCCGCGGACGGGCCGTCCTTCGGGATCGCGCCCGCCGGCACGTGGATGTGCAGGTCGCGCTCGAACGCGTCGTCGGGGATGCCGAGCTCGGCCGCGTGCGAGCGGACATAGGTCCACGCGGCGCGTGCCGACTCCTTCATGACGTCGCCGAGCTGGCCCGTGAGGACGACCTCGCCCTTGCCCTTCATGAGCATCGCCTCGATGAACATGATGTCCCCGCCGGCCGGCGTGTAGTACATGCCGGTCGCGAGGCCGACCTGGTCCGTGACGATCTTCTTCTCGGGGTGGACGCGCTTCTTGCCGAGGAGCGGAAAGACGTCCGTGGCCTCGACGGTGAGGGTCGAGACGTCGCCCGCGGCGATCTTGCGGGCGACCTTGCGCGCGAGCTTGCCGATCTCGCGCTCGAGCTGCCTCACGCCGGCCTCGCGCGTGTAGCTCGTGACGACCTCGGCGATCGCCGTGTCCGACAGGACGAGCTGCGACGGGGCGAGCCCGTTCTCAACGAGCTGGCGCGGGACGAGGTACTGGCGCGCGATCGCGAGCTTCTCCCGCTCCGTGTAGCCGGAGAACTCGACGACCTCGAGGCGGTCGAGGAGCGGCCCCGGGATGTTCTGGATGAAGTTCGCGGTCGCGATGAAGAGGACCTCGGAGAGATCGAACGGCACGCCGAGGTAGTGGTCCGTGAACGAGTCGTTCTGGGCCGGGTCGAGCACCTCGAGGAGCGCGCTCGCCGGGTCTCCCTGGAACGACACGCCGAGCTTGTCGATCTCGTCGAGGAGGAACACGGGGTTCTTCGTCCCCGCCTGCTTGAGTCCCTGCACGATGCGTCCCGGCATCGCGCCGACGTACGTGCGCCGGTGGCCGCGGATGTCGGCCTCGTCGCGCGCGCCGCCGAGCGAGATGCGGACGTACTTGCGGCCCATCGCGCGCGCGATCGACTTCGCGATCGAGGTCTTGCCGACTCCGGGAGGGCCGACGAAGAGGAGGATGCGGCCCCGGCCGGTCGAAGCGTCCTTCTTCGGGGCGGGCTCCTTCACGCCGTGTGCCGCCGCGTCGGGACCCGCGTCGCTCGCGACCTGTGCGGCCGCCACCGCCTTCTCGGCGTTCGCGCGCATCTGGCGGACGGCGAGGAACTCGAGGATGTGGTCCTTCACGTCGCCGAGGGCGTAGTGGTCCTCGTCGAGGATGCGGCCGGCCTCGTTGACGTCCAGCTTGTCCTCGCTGCGCGCGCCCCACGGCAGCTCCGCCACGTTCTCGAGGAACGTGCGGATGACCTGCGACTCCATCGACTCGCGCCCGATGCGCTCGAGGCGGGCGAGCTCGCGGTCGACTTCCTTGCGGACCTCTTCGGTGAGCGGGTGCTCGGCGAGCTTCTTCTTGAGCTCCTCGAGGTCGGCGGCGTCCTTGCCCTCGCCCTCGCCGAGCTCCTTCTGGATCGCGCGGAGCTGCTCGCGCAGGAGCATCTCGCGCTGGCGGTCCCCGATCTGCTCCTTCACCTTGGACTGGATGTCCTCCTGCGCGGAGAGGACGCCGATCTGCCGCTGGACGGCGACGAGGACGCGGCGCAGGCGGTCCTCGACGGAGAGCGTCTCGAGCAGCTGCTGGCGATCCGGCGTCGGGATGTCGATGTAGCCGGCGACGAGATCCGCGAGCCGTCCCGGCTCGTCGGCCTGGTCGAGGAACTGCTCGACGGCCTCCTCGGGAAGGCCCATCTTCAGGCCGAGCTCGGCGGCGCGTTCGCGCGCCTCCTTGTGGAGCGCGAGGAATACGGGGTCCTTGGCGTCGGGCGGCGCCATCTCGGCCGCGGTCACGACGACCGCTTCCAGCATCCCGCCCTTCTTCTCGGTGACGCGTATCGCGACGCCGCGGCGCTGCCCCTCGAGGAGGAGGCGCATCCCGCCGAGGCCGCGCTGTACCGAGCTTGACCTTCGGGATCGTGCGGATCGTGTAGAGGCGCTCGGCGTCGACGCGCTCGACGTCCACACGCCGGGCCAGCGCGAAGACGAGCGCGTCGCCGCCCGCGCGCAGGGCGGCCTCGACCGCGCGCACCGTGCCGCCGCGCCCCGCGGAGATCGGCGTCGACACGCCGGGGAAGAGGACGGCGTTGCGAAGGGGGAGGACAGGAAGGGTCAGCGTTTCCGTCATGAACACCTCAACGCCGCCAATCCGTCGGCTATTCCCCAATGTGAGTCCATCGACGCAGATCGCCAGAAGATAATTTCTCAGAATGGTTTAAGGGCTCAGCGCAAGGCGGCTCGTCGCCTCGCGCGAGAGGCGGCGGTCGCGCCGCGCCCCTTTTCACCTTTCAAAGAAGATCTTCTCCCTTAGTGTTCGAGTCGGTAGACGAACGCCGACTCGCAGCGCACCTCGTCTCCAGCCCTCGAGCACACGCCGATCTCGTTGAGGCCCGTCCTCAGCGGAACGTCGGCCGCGATCTCGAACGGGGCGCTTCCCTGCGTCGGACGGGCGAACGGCGTACGCGACCTTTTTCCGGTCGAGCTTCGCGTGCCGGTTCGAGATGCGCACCCACGCGTCGAGGATTCCGGGGCCGCCGACCGAGGCCCTGATCGTCCTCGCGTTCTTCCTTCGCCTCCGGTGCGCCCGCCTCGATCCGGATCTGAAGCCGGGAAGGCGGTCCGGCCTTGGCCTCGCGGACGCGGGGTGCGGCTTCGATCCGGAGAGGGACGTTCCGCGCGGCCGATTCGCCCTGGTGAGAGAACGCGAACGTGATCCACGAGACGCGCGGCGACGGATCCTCGGCGAGCCGGCCCTCGAGCGCGACCCTGCGGCTCGCCCCCGCGGGCACGCGGCCGACCACGACCTCTTCGTCCTTCAGGTCGAACGCCGGAGAGAGAGCGCGGCCGAAGACCCGGAACGCGTCGTCCGGCCCTTCGTTGTGGACGTCGCATTCGAATGGGACCCGATCGCCCTTCGCCGCGGCGCTCTGGCCGCAGCGGACGGTCAGACGCGCCGCCTCCCCGGCCGGACCGGCGGACCAGTCCACGCCCGCCGCCGCGAACGCGGCTGCGATCTTCGCCTCCTCCGCGTCACGGCGCGCGTCCACGAGCGCGCGGCCGCGCTCGAGGGAATCACCGCGTTCTGGAACCCGCCCCGCGACGAGGAGATCGCGCGCGATGCGGATCTCTTCCTCGGCATCCGGAGTCGCGGCGAGATACCGCAGCGAGGCCCCGGAGCGCCGCGCGGCCTCGCGCGGCGCGAACGCGCGATCGAGGTCCGACTCGCGCCCCGAGGGATCGGGCGCGTCGAGGCGCACGCGGTCGGGCAGCGGTACGGGAACCGGGACGAGCTCGATGTCGGGAGCGATGCCGCGGGACTGGAGTGACGCGCCGCCGGGCGTGAGGTAGTGGGCGACGGTGAGCTTCAGCTTGCTCCCATCCTTCTGGTCGTAGAGGACCTGCACCGACCCCTTGCCCCAGGACGTCCGTCCCAGGACGGCCGCGCGATTCCGGTTCTGGAGAGCCGCCGCGAGCACCTCGGCCGAAGAGGCGGTCGAGGGCCCGATGAGGACGACGAGGGGCCCTTCCTCCAGTGTGCCCGCGGGCTTCCGCTCCACCTGCTTCACCTCCCGCTCGCGGCCCGCCTCGGCGACGACCGTCACGAGGGGTCCGGACCGCACGAACAGGCTCGCCGTTGCGATCGCCTGGGACAGCAGCCCGCCGGGGTTCCCGCGCAGGTCGAGGACCCACGAGGTGACGCCCGCCTTCTTCATCTCCGCGAGGTGCGCCGCGACCTCCGCCGCGGTGCCGGACGCGAACGCGAGGATCTGGATCAACCCGACGTCGCCCTCGAGACGGCGGCTCTTGACGCTCGGCACCTTGATCTCGGCGCGCATCACGAGGAGGTCCTTGACGTCCCCGTCCCGCTGGAGCGTCACCCAGACGGGCGACCCGTCCGGTCCACGCAGAAGACCGGCGAGATCCATGAAGTCGAGTCCCGCGGCCCACCGCTTTTCGACCGCGAGGATCCGGTCGCACACGTGAACGCCCGCCGCCTCCGCGGGGCCACCCTTGAAGACCTCCATGACGACGGGGACTCCGGGCGGGGCGCCGGAAAGGCCCGAGCCCTCGCTGTTGAAGGCGATCCCGATCCCGAAGAAGCGGCTCGCGAGGTTCGTCGCGAACTCCTTCGCCTCGGCCGGATCGAAGAGGACAGAGTGCGGGTCGAGCGTCGCGAGGATCGCGTTGGCGGCGACGTACTCCGCCACGGGCTTCGACGAGGCGGACCGGTGCTCCCCGACGAACCGCAGCATCTCGGAGAGCGCCCTTCCGAGGTCCTGCAGCGAGCGGGTCCCGGCGATCGGAAACGTCCGCCTCTGGCCTGCGACGTCCAGCGTCACGCCGTCGCCGTTCTCCGACTCGAGGCGCACCTCCGGGACCTCGCGGTCGAGAGCCCCGGCCGCCGCGAGCAGCATGCGCGGCGGATCGATGCGCGAAGGCTCGACGTATTTCGTGCCGACCTTCTCGAGGACGGCGAGGAGCGTCGGGGCGTCGCCGGAAGAGGCGCGGGACTCCGCGCCCACGGCGGCGTGCGCGCCGATCGCTCCGGCGAGAACGGCGAGTGTGAGAATCCGACTCACTCGCATCCCGGGAGAATCGTACCGCGGACGGGCGGGGTGCCTCTCGGGCGATCGAGCGGCGCCCGGCCCATCGGCCCTCTTCACCTTCAAAGAAATCTTCTCTTCTCCCTCTTCGTCCCCTTCTCAGCGCCCGAGCCGCCGCGCCGAGGACGTCCACGCCGCGCAGCGCGGCGTCGGGCGGGACGGCCGTGTAGCAGAGGCGGACGTGCGTCGGGTAGGGCCCGAAGCTGGGTCCGGGCGCGAGGAAGAGGCCCTCGTCCGCGACGTCCTCGAGCAGCCCGCCGAGTCCCCGGCCGTCGAGCGCACCGGCGACGTCCAGGAACAGAAAGGTCCCGCCCTCGGGCGCGGGGACACCGAGCCGGCGGGCGGCCTCCCGCCCCGTTGCGGCGTACTCGGCGCGCGCCTCGGCGACCCAGGCGTCGGCGCCGCCCGCGAGGATGCGGAGCGCGGCGTGCTGCGACGCCGTCGGCGCCGAGTAGATCGTGTGGGCCCCGACCTTCACGATCTCGGCGAGCGCGGCCTCGGGCCCGACGAGCCAGCCGCAGCGCGCGCCCGCGAGGCCCCACGCCTTCGAGAGCGAGTGCGCGGCGACCGTGCGTCCCGGCGCGGCGGCGTACGCGGGCCGGTGCGGCCCGGCGTACGCGTACAGCTCGTAGACCTCGTCCGCGAGGAGCCAGACGTTCTTCTCCTCGGCGACGCGCGCGAGCGCGTCGACGGTCCCGGGCGGGAGGACCCTTCCCGTGGGGTTGCTCGGCGTGTTGACGTAGATCGCGGCGGTCCGGTCCGTCACGCGCGACCGCACCCTCTCCGCCGCGGCGTCCGGCGACAGGTCGCCCGTGAAGAACGGCACCTCGACGGGCGTCGCGCCCGCGAGACGGACGTGCCCCTCGATGAGCGGCCAGCGCGGGCCGAGGAGGAGGACTTCCTCGCCCGGCGCGGCGAGCGCGGAGACGGCCGCCATCAGGCCGGCCGTCGCGCCGCCCGTCACGAGGACGTTCGCGCGGGAGACCGGGACGCCCGTCCAGGCCGCCGCGCGGGCGGCGATCGCGTCGCGCAGCTCCGGCAGGCCCCAGACGTCCGTGTACCGGTTGATTCCCGGAAGACCCGCCGGGAGCTCCTCCGGCCGGCAGCCCGCCGGGGCCGCGCGCCACGTGTCGCCGACGTGCAGGGGAAAGACCTCGCCCCGGTGCGTCGCCATGCGTCCGAGGAGGCTCGAGTAGGGATTCCCGCGGAGCGCGGCGAGCACGGACGCGGTTCGGGGGGGCGGTGGCATCCTTCAGCCGATCGTCGAACGGGAGCTCAGAAGAAATCCGCCGCCGAAGAGGAGAGCGAGCGACAGGGCGAGGAGCATCGACCGTGAGAGGGCGGGCACGCCCTGCACACCCGGCGCAAGCGTCCCCTGCGGACCGAAATAGACGCTGTCGGCGTCGATCACGGCCGTCGCGTTTGCGCCGGTCGATGCCGTGATGCGAAACAGGACGCTTCCGGCCGACGCCGGTGCCGTCACGTCGGGTCCCGGGTCGAACTGCCAGCTTCCCGGAGCGTTCGGCCCGAACGTCGGGGGCCCGAACGTCTCACCCACGATCACGAGCCCCTGACAGGAGCCGTTCGGATAGAAGTCCAGGATGACCTGCGCCATCGCCGTCCTCGGGATGAACCACGCTCCCCAGCTGTCACGCGGCCCCCGACGACCGGCACGCAGACCTGCGCGAGACCCGCTGCCCGGCCCGAAGATCTGGAGGCGTGCGATCCCGGGCATCCCGTCGGGCCCCGCGAGAGTCAGCCACTGGAACGTCGGGGTGTTGGCTCCCACGGGCGTCCATCCGCCCACGCCGCTCGTGAACGCGGGATCGGGCAGGAGATTCTGCGCGGCAGCCGGCGAGACGGCGACGACGAGTGCCAAGCCGAGAACGCCGAATCGCATCGCGGGAATATATGGCGTCGAGCGGCCCGGCGGCCACCGTCCTGCGGCGTTACTCTCTGCCGGTCGTGGGCGCAGTCGCGGACATCTCCGCCTATCTCCGCCGGATCGGGCTCGAAGCGACGCCGCCGGCGACGGTCGCCGGCCTCGCCGCTCTCCACCGCGCGCACGCGACCGCGATCCCGTTCGAGAACCTCGACATCCTCCTCGGCCGCCCGATCCGGCTCGACCTCCCGTCGCTCGAAACCAAACTCGTCGGGGCACGGCGCGGCGGCTACTGCTTCGAGCAGAACACGCTCTTCTCCGCCGTGCTCGCGGACCTCGGCTTCCGCGTGACGCCGCTCGCGGCGCGCGTGCGGCTCGGCGACCGGCGGGACGGCGCACGGGCGCACATGATCCTCGCCGTCCGCGCCGAGGACCGCGACTGGCTTTGCGACGTCGGCTTCGGCGGCGGTGGACTGCTCGAGCCCGTTCCGCTCGAGCCCGGAGAGCGTTCGGCCAGGGACTCTGGCACTTCCGCGTGGTCTCCGACGGATCGCGAGCGCGTCCTCCAGAACAGGGGGCCGTCCGGGTGGCGCGACCTGTACGCGTTCACGCTCGAGCCGCAGCTCCCGATCGACTACGTCGTCGCGAACCATTACACCTCGACGCACCCGGACTCCTCGTTCACGAAGATGGCCGTCGCGCAGAAGACGTCAGGGACGGGAGGCGCTCGCGCTGCGCGGGAGCGTTCTGCAGACGATGACGCCCGGCGCCGAGATCGTCGAGGCGCCCGCGCCCGAAGGCGACGCCCTCCTCGCGCTCCTGAGGGAGCGTTTCGGCCTGGACTTCCCCGAGGGCACGCGCTTTCGACCGCGAACCTGAGCGCGCGGGCGCCGCTGCGGCACAATCGCCCGGGCGCGCGCGCCCGAGGAGGACCCGTGACCCGACCCCATCCGCATCCCCCCGAAGTCTTCGAGATCCTGCGGCGCAAGACGCCCGAGACGCGCATCGCCGTCGTCGGGGGCGAGCAACGACCCGTCCAAGTACGGCAACGTCATCGTGCGGAATCTCGCGGCGCAGGGCTACACGGTGCTGCCCGTGAACCCGCGGGAGAAGGAGATCGCGGGCCTGCCCGCGTATCCGGACCTCGCCTCGGTCCCGGGGCCCGTCCACCTCGTCGACGTCGTCACGCCGCCCGCCGTCACGCGCGGCCTCCTCGAGGAGGCGGCGCGCCTCGGCCTCGCCGGCGGTGTGGCTGCAGGACGGCAGCTACGACGCCGCGGCGCTCGAGGTGGCCGCGCGCGCTCCGTACAAGACCGTCTACGAGGCCTGCATCATGGTGGAGGCGCGCAACTTCGACTGAGGACGCTCAGCCCCGGAGGGCCGCCGTGATGCTCTCGATGAGAGCCTTCTCCTCCGGCGAAATGGCGCTCCCGGGGCCGAACAGGCGGCCGAGCCCCCCTCCCGACGCTTCCGCCACCCGGCGGAAGCCTTCGGCGTACGTCTCCACGCGCTGGGCGCGTTCCGCCTCCGGGAGAACCGAGATGCCGACCCGGATCACGTCCACCGCCGCCGCGTAGAGCTCCGTCACCGGAGGCTTCTTCATCCACGCGACGACCTGGGCGTGAGCGGGCGAATCGGGCCCGCACCCGCGGGCGGCCGCCATGTCCAGGATGGTCGTTCTTCTCGCGTTCGCTCACCTCGCCGTCGGCCCAGGCGACCTGGACGAACGGGGCCAGGAACAGGGCGGGTCCCGTATCGTGCGTCACGCCGAGGTCGATGAGCCGCTGCCTGCAGCGCCGGGTCGTCCACCCGCAGCTTCTTCGCGAGAGCACCGCGAGATCTCCTCGAGCTTGGCGCGCTCGCGCAGCTTCTGGATGAGTTCCTCGTCCCTCTGCCGCGCCCACTGGGCTTCGATCGCGCGCCCGCGATCGTGGAGAATGTCGTCTGTCATCGGCGACCTCCCGGGGGGTCAATGGTGCGCCCGAGGCGATTCGAACGCCTGGCCTTCAGATCCGGAGTCTGACGCTCTATCCAGCTGAGCTACGGGCGCATCCGAGGCGGGAAAAACTGGGGTGGAAGACGGGGCTCGAACCCGCGACATTCGGAACCACAATCCGACGCTCTACCGACTGAGCTACTCCCACCGCACTCGATCGGACCGCGGAGAATAGCAGATCGGGCCACGGCCCCGCGGCCGCGCGCCGGATGCCCCGGGGCGGCGGCGTCCGCCCAAACGCCGGGGACGGAGCACCGTTTTCAGCGGGACGAACGCCCGATTTTCGGGGTTGACAACGCACCGCAGAAAGCTGGACTCTTTCTCAGCGCACCGAGAGCACATTCGAGAAGGAGAACCCCATGTCGAAAGAACTGTCGTATGCGGGATTCGTGTTTCTTCTGGGAACCGCGCTCACGGCGGGCGCGCAGCCGTTGGACACCCCCTTCCACGCCACCGGCGACCGCGGGGAGACCGTGAAGATCCTCCCGACGCCGGCCAAGGCGGGCGAAGCGCCGGGCCATCCGCTCTACGCGCCCCCGTCGGGCTTCGCCGTCTACAGGGCGAGCTACGGCAGCGGAAACCTCGTCGACCACGGCGGCCTCGAGATCCCGAATGCGGCGTTCAAGCAGGTCTTCTTCAACGGTTCGACGTACGACGCGACGACCGCGACTGGGATCAACGGGTTCGTGAACGCGTTCGGCGGCAGCGTGCCGGACTACACGATCATCCAGCAATACGGGTCGCACGCCCCGATCGCCCCGGGCCTCACGAACGCCGGCGTCTACGACGGCAACGGCGGCACGCCGTCCACCATCTCGGACACGCAGATCCAGAACTACCTCGCCGGGGCTTTCGCCGGCGGTCTCGCCGTGTCCTCCTCGACGATCTACGGTGTCTATCTCCCGCAGGGCACGACCTCGACGATGGGGTCATCGAAGTCGTGCACGAACTACTGCGGCTATCACAGCCACTTCACGTACGCCGGCACCCAGATCAAGTACGCCGTCCTCCCTGGCTCTCCTGTTCGGGCTGCACGCTGAGCGGCCGCTCGACGCTGGACATGCTCACGATCGTGACCTCGCACGAGATCCGCGAGGCCGTGACGGATCCCGGCGACAACGGGAAGAACGCGTGGTACGACCGCCGCGGCTACGAGGCCGACGACAAGTGCGCGTGGCACAACCTGTACCAGATGAAGTCCGGCGGCTACTGGGTGCAGCCCGAGTACTCGAACGCGAACGGCGGCTGCGTCGTCCCCTGACGCCCCGGCTGGTTTGATCTCTCCTGCGGGGCGGCTCCGGCCGCCCCGCTTCGTTTTCGCCGCCGTTCCCGTAACATCGAACGTTCGACCATGGACACGCTCGACGACCTGAGACGGCGTATCGACGAGACGGACCGGCAGCTGCTCGAGACGCTCGCGCTGCGCCTGAAGTTCGTCGCCGAGGTCGGGCGCCTCAAGAGCCGGGGCGTCCCGTTCCTGCGCGACCACGCGCGCGAGTCGGAGCTGCTCGCGAAGGTCGAGGCCCAGGCGAAGGAGCTCGGGCTCGACGCCTTCCGCGCGACCGAGATCTTCCGCGAGGTCATCGCGATGTCCGTGAAGGCCCAGGAGGAGGCGCTCCTCGACCGCAAGGCCGCGGCGCGCTCGCTCGGGAACGCGCACCGCGTCGCCTTCCAGGGCGCCGAGGGCGCGTACAGCCACATCGCGGCACGCAAGTACTTCGGCGCGGCGGCCACGGACCTCGCGGGCTTCCCGACGTTCGCGGCCGCCCTCGCAGAGGCCGAGCGCGGCGACGCGGGCTACGCGTTCCTCCCGATCGAGAACACGACCGCGGGCTCCATCAACGAGACGTACGACCTGATCCGTCACACGGACCTGAAGATCGTCGGCGAGGAGATCCTCGAGGTGCGCCACTGCCTCCTCGCGCTCTCCGGCGCGACGCTGGAAGGCATCCGGCGCGTCGCGTCGCACCCGCAGGCCCTCGCGCAGTGCGGGCGTTTCCTCGCGCAGCTCGCGGGCGCGGCGGCCGTGCCCTACGTCGACACGGCCGAGGCCGCGCGCTTCGTGAAGGAATCCGGCGACCGGTCGCTCGCCGCGATCGCCTCCGAGGAGGCGGGCGCGCTCCACGGCCTCGCCGTCCTCGCGCGCGACCTCGCGGACCAGGAGGAGAACTGGACGCGCTTCGTCGTCGTGTCCGCGATTCCGATCGCGCTCGACCCGCGCATCCCCGCGAAGACGTCGCTCGTCTTCTCGACCCCCCACCGCCACGGCGCGCTCGCGCACTGCCTGAACGTCCTCGACGCGCACGGCCTGAACCTCACGAAGCTCGAGTCGCGCCCCGTGCCGCGCCACCCGTGGGAATACCTCTTCTACGTGGACTTCGAGGGCGTCGTCGGGCGAGGACGCCGCCTCGCGCGCGATCGCGGCGCTCTCGGCCGAGTGCCCGTACCTCAAGGTCCTCGGCTCGTACCCCGCGCGCACCACGAAGAAGGGGCGGGTGGACCGCCTCCCGGAGGCCGCCCCGTGATCGTCCTCGTCGACGAAGCCACCGCGAAGAACGCCGCCGCCGAGAAGGAGCTCCTGGACGCGCTCGGCCGCCTGCCCGGCATCGAGGTCCGCGTCCACAAGGTCCGCGGCGCCGAGAAGACGGTGACCGAGGTCTACCTCATCGGCGACACCCACCGCCTCGCCGTCGAGGACGTCGCCGTCCTGCCCGGGCGTCGAGCGGGTCGTGCGCGTGTCGCAGGAGTACCGCGTCATCGGCCGGCACAAGGACGACCGGCGCGCGAGCGGCTTCACGTACAACGGCGTCGAGTTCTCGCAGGACAATCTGCACGTCTTCGCCGGGCTCTGCGCGGTCGACACGCCCGAGAACGCCGACGCGATGTTCGCGGCGCTCGCGTCCTTCGGGCAGAAATGCACGCGCATGGGCGCCTACAAGCCGCGCACGAACCCGTACGCCTTCCAGGGCCACGGGAAGAGCTGCCTGCCGTGGGTCTTCGAGAAGGCGGGCAAGCACGGCATCCGCGTGATCGCGATGGAGATCACGCACGAGAGCCACATCGACGAGATCGCCGAGTGCCTCGAGAAGACGGGACGGCCGACGGGCGTCATGCTCCAGATCGGGACGCGCAACATCCAGAACTTCGAGCTCCTGAAGACGGTGGGCCGCCAGTCGGTCTTCCCCGTCCTCGTGAAGCGCGGCTTCGGGATCACGCTCAACGAGTCCCTGAACGCCGCCGAATACCTCGCGTCCGAGGGCAACTCGCAGATCGTCTTCGGCCTCCGCGGCGTCAAGACGAACCTCGGCGACCCGCACCGCAACCTCGTGGACTTCGCGCACGTCCCCGTCGTGAAGCGGCTCACGCGCCTGCCGGTGTGCATCGACCCGTCGCACTCCGTCGGCTCGCGCGAGAAGGCGCCGGACGGGATCCCCGACCTCATGCACGTCGCGGCGCAGGGCGTCGGGGCCGGCGCGAACATGGTGCTCGTCGATTTCCACCCGCACCCGGCCCAGGCGCTCGTGGACGGACCGCAGGCGCTCCTCCTCTCCGAGCTCGGTTGGTTCCTCGAAGACGTCGCCGTCGCCCGGGACGCCTACGAGAAGCGGCGTGCCCTCGCGCTCGCGCACGCCGCGTCCCCGCCTCTTCCGGCCGCGACGGCATGAGCCTCGTCCTCCGCGAGCGGTCGCGGGTGCGGGCGAGCGAGATCGGCCCGGACGGCGCGATGCGCCTCCCCGCGCTCCTCGACCTCTTCCAGGAAGCCGCCGGGAACAGCGCGACGGAGCTCGGCTGGGCTTCCGACACGCTCCTCGCGCAGGGAAAGACGTGGATCCTCTCGCGCTTTCACCTGAAGCTGCGCGCGCTCCCCTCGTGGCGCGACGAGGTCACGGTCGAGACGTGGCCGTCCGGCGCGCTGCGGGTCTTCGCGCTCCGGGAATTCCGCGCGGCGCGCTCGGACGGCGCCCTCCTCGCGGAGGCGACGTCCGCGCGGCTCCTCGTCGCGGTGCCCTCGAAGAAGTCCTGCGTCCCCCGCCGGAGATCGTGGCGGCGGGTGCCGCCGCGCCGCCGCGGGTGATCGACGACACGTTCGCGCCTCTCGAGGCGCCCGGCGCCGGCGCGGCGGAGGGCGCGCGCACGCGCATCGGGCGCTTCGACCTCGACCTGAACGCGCACGCGAACAACGTCGCGATCTTCCGCGCGCTCCTCGAGGCGCTGCCCGATACGCCGCCGCCGTTCACGCTCGAGGCGGAGTTCCGAGGAGAATCCTTCGAAGGAGATCTTCTGGAAGCCCGCGCGAAGGAGGACGGTGGGACGCGCGCGTCGCCCTGTTCCGCGCATCGGACGGCCGCGAGATCGCGCGCGCCATGATGCATCCGATCCAAGGTTCCTGACGACTTCGCGCCTTGCCGCCCGGACGCGGCGGACCTACCTTTTGAGAGGCGCGATGAGACGACTTCCCCGCAGCCTGTATGCGCAGGTCCTCGTCGCGGTCCTCCTCGGGGCGCTTCTCGGACACTTCAATCCGGCCTTCGGCGCGTCCCTGAAGCCTCTCGGCGACGCGTTCATCAAGCTCGTCAAGATGCTCATCGCGCCGATCGTCTTCACGACGGTCGTGACGGGCATCGCGAAGATGGGCGACCTCAAGAAGGTCGGGCGCGTCGGGCTCAAGGCGCTCGTCTACTTCGAGATCCTCACGACGATCGCGCTCGCGATCGGCCTCGTCGTCGGGAACGTCTTCAGGCCGGGCGCGGGATGAACGTCGACGTCGCGACGCTGGACGCGTCCGTCCATCGCGGCGTACACGACGCCGGGCCACACTCTCGACGGTGGACTTCCTCATCAACGTGATCCCGAAGGACGTCGCGGACGCCTTCGCGAACGGCGACATCCTCCAGGTCCTCTTCTTCTCGGTGCTCTTCGGCGTCGCGCTCGCGGCGCTCGGGAGAAGGGCACGTTCGTCCTGCGCGTCGTCGACGACCTGTCGAAGGTGCTGTTCCGGATCGTCGCGATCGTCATGCGCGTCGCGCCGCTCGGAGCGTTCGGCGCCATGGCGTTCACCGTCGGCAAGTACGGCATCGGCACGCTCCTCATCGCTCGGCAAGCTGATGGGCACGTTCTACGCGACGAGCCTCCTGTTCGTCGTGCGTCGTGCTCGGCTTCGTCCTGCGGCTCTGCGGGCTCGGGATCCTCCGCGTTCGTGCGGTACATCAAGGAGGAGCTCTTCATCGTCCTCGGCACGTCGTCGTCCGAGTCCGCGCTGCCGCTGCTCATGCGGCAAGATCGAGAGGCTCGGCTGCACCAAGCCGGTCGTCGGGCTCGTCGTGCCCATGGGCTACTCCTTCAACCTGGACGGCACGTCGATCTACCTGACGCTGGCGACTCTCTTCATCGCGCAGGCCACGAACACGCACGTGACGTTCGGCCAGGAGCTCCAGATCCTCGCCGTCCTCCTCCTCACGTCCAAGGGCGCGGCCGCGGTGACGGGCGGCGGGTTCATCACGCTCGCCGCGACGCTCTCGGCCGTCGGCAACATCCCCGTCGCGGGGCTCACGCTCCTCCTCGGCGTCGACCGGTTCATGTCCGAGGCGCGCGCGATCACGAACCTGATCGGGAACGGCGTCGGCGCCATCGTCGTCTCGACGCTGGGAGAAGGAGCTCGACACCGTGCGCGCGCGCCGGATCCTCGCGAACATGGAGGCCGCCGACGAGTACGAGCCGCCGGCCGGATACCTGGACCGGACGGGCGCGGCCGTGAAGAACGCCTCCCGGGGGTTCGCCTGAGCGCACTCCGTCTCGGAGAGAGCTCCGGTAAAGAGAGAGCGCTCAGTCCTGCTTCGCCCTGACGTCCTTCGCGGCGCCGGCCTTCTTCGGCTCCAGGAAGGCCGCGAGGTCCTTCTCGACCGCGTCCGCCGCCGTGAGGAGCTGCGGGGTCGGCGCGTCGTCGGATTCCTGCACGATCGCGTAGAGGCGCCGGACCTTCTCCTCGAGCGTGCCGGCCCGCTTCGCGTCCGCTCCCGCCTTCCGCGCCGCGTCGAGCCGGCCGAGATCCCCCGCGAGCCGCCGCGCGGCGGCGTGCTGCGACGCGACATCGGCCCCGGGGATCTTCACGCGCGGGTCCATGGCGACCGTCAGCGTCGTGGTGAACGTCTTTCCGTCCACGGTGAGCGCGGCGGTGTACGTGCCGGGAAGGACGAGCGGCCCCTCCGGCTCCGGCGGCGTCCGGCCCGGAATCGCGGAGATCGGGTACTCGCGCTCCGTCGCCGGCGGCGCCGCCTCGCGCAGGTCCCACACCCAGCGGTGGAGCCCCGGCGTCTTCGGCAGGACGAGGGCGGGACGCGCCCAGTCCGCCGTGACGACGAGCGGCTCGACCCTCCGTTCCGGCTTGTCGTCGCTCGCGTAGCGGCGCACGACGGCGCCGGCCGCGTCGTGGATTTCGAGGACGACCGGGCCCGCCGGCGCCGCGCCGAGGAGGTAGTGGAGGATCGCGCCGTCCGGCGGGTTCTCGCCCGCGGGCTCCTCGACCGGCACGGGCGTGTCCGTCCAGCGGTTGCGTCGGATGCGAAACGCCTTCTGCGGCTCGAAGAGGTGCGCCGCGGCCGCCGCCACGGCCGGCGTCATCTGACGCAGCGGCGTCACGTCGTCGAGGATCCAGAACGAGCGCCCGTGCGTCCCCACGACGAGGTCGTCGCCCTTGACGACGAGGTCGCGCACCGACGTCGCGGGCATGTTCAGGCGCAGGGGCTGCCAGTGCGCGCCGTCGTCGAACGACACGCAGACCATGCGTTCCGTCGCGGCATAGAGAAGGCCTTTTCGCACCGGGTCTTCGCGCACGGCGTTGACGGGGTCGTCCGGCAGGCCGTTCACGATCTCCGTCCAGGTCTTCCCGCCGTCGTGCGTTCTCAGGACGTGCGGCTTCATGTCGTCGAGGCGGATGCGGTTGATCGCGGCGTAGGCCGTGAGGTCGTCGTGCGGCGAGGCCTCCAGCATCGACACCTTGCTCCACGGGGTCAGCGCGGGTGGCGTGACGTCCGTCCACGTCTTCCCGCCGTCGGATGTGCGATGGATCAGGCCGTCGTCCGTCCCCGCCCAGAGCACGGCTCGCGCTCCCGTACGCCGGCGCGAGCGTGTAGACGACGCCGCGGCGCTTCATCGTCTCGAGGTCCTTCGTCCGGTAGACGCCGATCTCTGCCGGCACCGCGGGCTTCTCGCGCGAGAGGTCCGGGCTGATCACGTCCCAGTGCCGCCCGCCGTCCGCGGTCCGGAAGACGACGTTCCCCGCGTAGAAGAGGAGCCGCTGTCGGCGGGCGAGAAGATCACCGGCGCCGTCCTCAGGAACCGGTACGTCCCGCGCAACGGCGCGGGCGAGACGTCCTGCACTTCCTTCGTCGAGTGCCGATAGCGCGTGAGCTTGCCCCCGTAGACGAAGTCGGGTCCTTCGGGTCCGGCGCCACGTAGCCGTACTCCTCGGCCGCGACGGGATGCCAGTCGCGGGCCGTGATCGCGCCGTCGTCGCCGCGGCTCGCGACGCCCGCGGAGCCGCTCTCCTGCTGGCCGCCGTAGACCCAATAGGGGAAGCGGTCGTCCGTGGACACGTGGTAGAGCTGCGCGGTCGGCTGGTTGTACCAGCTGCTCCACGTCGCGCCGCCGTTCACCGAGACGACGACGCCCTGGTCCGCCGCGAGGAGGATGACGTCGGGGTTCTCCGGGTGGAACCAGATCGTGTGGAAGTCGTCGCCGCCGGGCGCGCCGCGCACGGGCTCGAACGTCTTCCCGCCGTCCCGGGACCGGTACGTCGAGGTGTTCGCGACCCACACGGTGTCCCGCGACCACGGGTGGACCTTGATTTCCGCGAAGTCCGAGCCGCGCCCCCAGAGGCGCTTCTCGCCGTTCACCTTCGCGAACGTCTCGCCCGCATCGTCCGAGACGTAGATGCCGCCCGCGGACTCGCGTTCCTCGTGCCCGGGGCGTCGACGGTCGCGTACATCCGCTTCGGGTCCGACGGCGGCGATCCCGAATCCGATGCGGCCGCCTCCGTCGGCGTGAGAGGGCAGGCCCCGCCCGATCGCGCGCCACGTCGTCCCGCCGTCGGTGGACTTGTAGAGGCCGGTGCCCGGGCCCTCCCACTCGCCGTTCTCCCACGGCCCGAGCCGGGCCGACCAGAGCGCGGCGTAGACGACGTCCGGATCCTTCGGGTCGACGGCCACGGCGGCGCCCCCGTGTCCGCGTCCCGGTAGAGGACCTTCTCCCACGTCCGGCCCGCGTCCTTCGTGCGGTAGATGCCGCGCGGTCTCGTTCGCACCGTATGGGTGTCCGAGGACGGCGACGTACGCGCGGTCCGCGTCCTTCGGGTCGGCGGCGATCGCGGCGATCTGCTGGGCGTCCTCGAGCCCGAGCTTCGTCCACGAACGGCCCCCGTCGTCCGAGCGGTACATGCCGTCGCCGACGGAAAGGTCGGGCCGCTGCAGGCCCTCGCCGCTCCCGACCCACACGCGGTCCGGGCGCGCCCACGACACCGCGAGCGCGCCGATCGAGCCGGTGGGCTGCGCGTCGAAGACCGGGAGCCACGTGCGGCCCGCGTCGGTCGTCTTCCAGACGCCGCCGTTGTTCGGCGCCATGTAGAAGACGTTCGTGTTCCCGGGAACGCCCGACGCGGCGACCGACCGGCCGCCGCGGAAGGGTCCGATCATCCTCCAGCGCAGCCCGCCGAAGAGCGACGGCGCGAACGGCTGGGCGGTGGCCTCGAGAACGGGCAGCGCGCCCGCGAGAAGGGCGACGGCGGCGCGCGCGGCCGCACGGCGAACGGGACAATGGCGGCCACGGACACCTCCGAGGCCGCCATCGTCCCATACGCGGGGGTCGCGCACCCGCGATCAGCCGGTCCTCACGGGACGAACGTCACGACGACGCCGGCGTGATCGGAAGGCCACATGCCCGCGGGGATCCGGTCGAGGAGCGTCGCGCCGACGACGTCGGCGTCCGTTCACGTCGAGAGGCCCGAGAGAGAGGACGAGGTCGAGCCGCTGCGTGAAGCGCGGGACGGGATTGAGGAGATCCGGCGACTGGCCCCACGTGAGGCCGGGCCTGCGGCGGTTCACGTCCGTCCACGCGTCCGTCCAGTCGGAGCTCCTGCGTGAGGAGCTTGTACGTGGGCCACCTGCGGAAGCCGTCCGTGTTGAAGT
Organism: uncultured Acidobacteriota bacterium; assembly: GCA_963776915.1. GTDB lineage: Bacteria > Acidobacteriota > Thermoanaerobaculia > UBA5066 > UBA5066 > Fen-183. Next base: position 22,975 of record CAVZPE010000007.1, read on the forward strand.
CGCCCGTGAAGACGACGGGCAGGCCCGACGCGAGGTGGATGTTCACGAGCTCGAAGGCCTGGGCCTCCTGGAGCGGCGTCAGCGCGGCCGGGTCCGCGGACGCGTCTTCGAGGTGCGTCGTGACGAAGCGGAAGCGGCGCCCCGACGCATCGACGTCGACGGAGGCCCAGCCCTGCGCGAGCGGGAACGGGAAGTCCGGCGGGCCGAGGATGAACTGGAACGTGCCGCGCTGCGGGTTCGAGATCGCGACCCTCGCGCTCCGCGCGCGCGCGAGGATCGCGTTGCGGTCCTGGAGAGAGACCATCGTGGATTCCCCTGCGCGTCGACGACCGGCAGGTCGACGGCCGTCGTGTCGACGGACGAGACGACCTCGTAGGCCAGGCCGGCCTCGCGCAGCGCCGCGACGAAGGATCCTCGAGGTGGTCGAGCCTCTCGACGACGTTCGCCCGCGGCGTCGGCCTGGACGTAGCGCACGGCCTCCTGGACTCCGACGAGATCGGGGGCGTCGAGCTGGATCCGGAACGCGATGTCGCGGACCTCTTGTGGAAGTCCGTCGCGTGGACCTGCCGCCAGGCCTCGGTCGCCGCCTGCGCGACGAGCGACGGGTCGCCGGAGAGCGCCGCCGCGATCACAGGTCCGTCGTCGAAGCCGTAGAAGAGGTTCCACGTCATCACCTTGACGGGCTTCGGCCCGTCCGCCGAGGCGGCCGGGGCACTCGCGAGACACAACGCCGCCACCGCGGCGGCGAAGTGAATGAGGGTGCGTGCGGATCTTCATGGGGTTTCTGCCTTTCCGTCCGTTGACGTGGACGTCCCGAACGTAGGCGCGGCGCGGCCCGCGATCTCACCGGAATTGCAGGGGTTTTCCGGGATCGTGCCGTCAGGCCGCCGGCGGGGCGGCGCTCCGCGTCCCGAGCCTCTCGAGGACGGCCTCGAGGTAGCGCGACTTCACCTGCTCGCGGCGCGAGCGCCGCGCTCGACGGGCGGGAGCCTGAGGATCGGCGCCGAGGACGGCGGCCGAGGACGCGGTGGCTCGCGAGGGTGCGGTCGTCGAAGACGAGGTCGGCGAGCGTCCCGCGCTCGAGCGCCATGACGACCGTCCGGTGGACGCGTGTCGAGCGGCGGGATCACCCGCCTCTCGCGCCGGACGAGGCGGAGCGCCCCCGCCGCGGCAGGCGCGGACGCAGACGCCGCAGCCGAGGCAGACGCGCTCGTCGAGCCGGGCGACCTTCGCGCTTCGGACGCTGCGGGTCGTTCGCCGAGACGAGCGCCCATCGCCTCGACGGGGCAGGCCGTTCGACGCACTCGCCGCAGCCGTTGCAGCGCGGCGCGGTCGACCTCGGGGAGGAAGCCCGTCGTGTGGACGGGGCGCAGGAAGCCGAAGCGCCTCTGCGGCGAGGAGCGCCTCGCAGCAGCAGCCGCAGCAGTTGCAGATGAAGCCGACGTCCGCGCACGTTCTCGCCGAACTGGACGAGGCCGCCGCGCCGCGCCTTCGGCGAGGAGGTCGAGGGCCTCGGCGGCGTCGATCCGCGCGGGCGAACGCCGTGCCGGACGAGCGAGTCGGCGGTGCTGCCGAACGTCAGGCAGATCTCCAGCGGCGCGTCGCAGGCCCGGCCGAGGTGGGCCATCTTGTGGCGGCAGTAGCAGAGCGCCGACGCCGATCGTCGCGCGCCGTCCGCACGACCTCGCTCGCCCGCTCCCAGTCGAGGACCTCGAGGCGGCTCGTCCTCCGGGGAGGGCCGTCCTCGTTCGACGAAGGCCCGCCCGAGCTGCGTCTCGCCCGCGCGCGAAGAGCTGCGCGGACGAAGTCCTCCTCCACGTTCAGGTACTGGTAGAAGAGCTCGGCGAGCGCCTTCTGGTCGACGTCGCCGCGGACCCGCATCATCGAGAACTCGAAGAACCCCGCCATCGGCGGCGGGAGGACCCAGCGCGTCTCGCCGTCCGTGCTCGACGTCGAGGAGGAGGGCCCGCGCCGCGAGGGCGTCGAGCGTCCTCCGCGCGTCGTCGGGCGTCGTCTTCCAGACGCGCGCCGCCGTCTCGCAGCGTGAACGGCTTGATCGGGAGCGGGGCGACGAGGCCGGCCTCCCGCTCCGTGAAGAGGAGCGCGAGGATCCGGTAGAGGAGGTCCGACGGCGGCGCGCCCTGCGGGAAGCGGTTCAGCCGCTCGACGAGGTCGCGGTACCCGGACCGGGCGGTGGCGTGGGCCATCGAGGCCTCCGGGCGCCTCCGGCTCCGCGCGGAGACACGTCTCCCCTGTTCGAGAGCTGGTTCCGTGCGCGGGACGCGGCCATGAAGCAGTTGCTTCAAGGGCGGTGCCGGGCGGCGGTCGCACCTTTTCTCTGAAGAGGGATGTCCCCATGAGGAAAGCTCCCGTTGCCGTGGCGCTCGCGCTCCTCCTCGCCGCGACCCTGCCCCTCGCCGGCGCCGGCCGCGACTGCAGCAAGCTGACCGAGATCCAGATCCAGGCGAAGTCCGACAAGACGATCTACAAAGGCGCGGTGCCTGCGACGTACCGCGTCTGCGTGTGCGACTCCGATCCCGTCGTCGAGCTCGTCGCGGACGGAAAGGTCGTCGCCACCGTGACGGGCGGCCAGTGCGGCGACGCCACGGGCACGAAGATCGAGGTCCACGCACCCGACGATCGCGGCGTCACGGTCGGCTACACGGCGGTGACGAAGCCGCACTGATCGGGGCGCTCCCTCACCCGGCGCGCGGCGGGGCGCCCGGACGCGCGCCGCGTTATCCTGCGGGGACGATGCCTTTTCGCACGATCATCGAGCCCTTCCGCATCAAGTCCGTCGAGACCGTCCAGGAGACGACGCCCGAGTCCGCCGGCGCGCGATCGCCGAGGCCGGCTGGAACGTCTTCCTCCTCCCCGCCGAGGACGTCCTGATCGACCTGCTCACCGACTCCGGCACGGGCGCGATGAGCGGCCGCGCAGTGGGCGCGCGCTGATGCAGCGGGGACGAGTCCTACGCGGGCAGCCGCTCGCTTCTACCGCTTCAGCGACGTGATTCGCGAGGACCTCACGGGCTTCAAGCACGTGATCCCGACGCACCAGGGCCGCGCGGCCGAGCGCATCCTGTTCGAGCATCGTCCGGGGCAAGGGCGACGTCGTCCCGAACAACACCCACTTCGACACGACGCGCGCCAACGTCGAGGCGTCGGGCGCCGAGGCACTCGACCTCGTGATCCCGTCGGGCCGCGTCCCGGCGCTCGTGCATCCCTTCAAGGGCAACGTCGACCTCGGCGCTCGACGAGCACCTCGAGACGGACGGCGGCGCGTGCTGCTCGTCCTGGTGACCGTCACGAACAACACGCGGCGGCGGTCAGCCCGTCTCGCTCGCGAACCTGCGTGCGGTCCGCGCCGTCTGCGATCGCTCGGCGTGCCGCTCTTCCTCGACGCGGCCGCTTCGCCGAGAACGCGTGGTTCATCAAGCAGCGCGAGCCCGCGCAGAAGAGCCGCACCGCGCGCGCGATCGCGCAGGAGATGTTCCGCCTCGCGGACGGCTGCATGATGAGCGCGAAGAAGGACGGCCTTCGGCGAACATGGGCGGCTTCCTCGTGCTCAACGACGACGCGCTCGCGGTCGAGATCCGCGACGTGCTCATCCTCACCGAGGGCTTTCCGACGTACGGCGGGCTCGCGGGTCGCGATCTCGGTGCGCTCGCCGACGGGCTCGACGAAGTGCTCGACGAGCGCTATCTCGAGTACCGCATCGCGGTCGATCGAACTACGTCTGCCGAGCAGCATCACGGCCGGCTGGCGTGCCGCTGCTCGCGCCCGCCGGCGGGCACGCCGTCTACCTCGATGCGCGCGCGCTTCTGCCGCACATCCCGCCCGCGCAGCTGCCCGGTCAGAGCGTGTCGATCGCGCTCTATCGTGAAGCCGGGATCCGCGGCGTGCGAGATCGGCACCGTGATGTTCGGCCACACGCTGCCGGACGGCACGCAGGCAGCCCAGCGCCGCTCGACCTCGTGCGCCTCGCGATCCCGCGCCGCGTCTACACGCAGTCCCACGTCGACTACGTCGTCCGAGGTCGTGCTCGAGGTCGCGAAGAACGCCGCGTCCCTTCCCGGATACCGGATCACGTCGGCCCCGCGCGTTCTGAGGCATTTCACGGCCCGCTTCGAGCCGCTCGCAACCTGAGGCGCGTCAGCCGAATCTCACCGCGTACACGGCAGGCAGGTGAAGAGCGGACACGAGCGTCCACGAGTCGCCCGCGTCCTCCGACACGCAAGAGGCTGCCCGTCGTCGACCCGAACGCGGCGTCCGGCCGGACGCGTCGACGTCGAGGCCGTGGCGGTAGACGAGGTCGTACGCGTCGCACGCCGGCAGCCCGAGGACGTCGAACGTCGCGCCGCCGTCGCGCGTGCGCGTGACGACGAGGCGCCCGTCCACCGGCACGCGCTTCTCGTCCTTGACCCCGGGACGAACCACGCCGTGCCCGCGTCCTCCGGGTGCGCGGCGACACCGCGAACCTCGAAGGGCCGGCCTTCTCGATCTCCGTCCCAGCCCCGCGCGCATCCTCGTCCGGAAGACGCCGTTGTGGTGCTGCGTCCGAGAGTGTCGGGCCGGGCCGCGCACCGCGCGACGCGGTGCGGGTCCTGAACGTTCTCGTCGTACGCCCTCGGCGGCATGTAGGCCGCGCGCATGCCCTTCGCCACCAGGCTCCACATCCGCGCCGCTCCTCCGTCCGCCAGACGCCACCAGGAGGAGATCCCGACGAGGAGCGCGCCCGCGCGGCGCGGGTCCCGCGACGCGAGTGGATGCCCGCGTGCAGTACCCGCCGCCGAACCACTCGCCGCGCTCGGGCCGGTCCCAGCTCGCGCACGAGGCTCACGTCGCGCACCATCCGCCGAGCGGAAGAGCCCGGCCGGGATCGCGCCCGCCCAGAGCGCGCCGTCCGCGCCCTCCTCGAGCGACCAGATCTTCTGGACGCTCCACGGCGACGGCTTCGTCCGCGCCGCCTCAGCTCCCCGCCTCGGCCTGCGACCTGGAGGTAGGAACGCGGGGCGACCGTCTCGGCGAACGTGCGCGCTCCGCCGCCGCCGAGACGTGCAGCTTCACGCCGAAGTGCCCGAGGTCGAGCGCCGCGAGAGGACGGAGCCGTCCCGCCGCGGCAGCACGGCCCAGACGGGATCGCCGAGAAACGCCGGCCCCGGAAGACGCCACCCGTCGGCGCTGAGACCCTTTCGTGTCGCGACGAAGAGCGTTGCGGACATCGTCAGCCTCCGGAGAGCGCCTGAAGGATGTGGATCTCGCCGCCGTCGCCCACCCGGTCCGACAGCGTCTCCCGGTCGCGCACGAAGGCGCCCCCGACGAAGACGGCGACGTGAGCCCGCAGGCGCCCCTGCTCGTCCACGAGGTACGCGCCGAGGCGCGGGTCGGCCCTCACGACCGCGTCCAGCGCCTCGCGCACCGTCCCGGCCTCGACCGTGCGCGGCTCGCAGGGAAGAAAGCGTTCGAGGCTCCTCGCGAACGAGACGCGCACCACGGCGAAATCTTCCACCGGGCCCCCGGGCCGCGTCAATGCGACCGAGACCCCTTCGCCTTAGACTCGGGAGATCGCACGCCCGGAAAGGAGATCCCGATGCGTTTCGCGCTCCTCCCCGTCGTCGCCGCCTTCGTCCTGGTCCCGCTCGCCTCGCCCGCGCCGGCACAGGTCGGCGGCGCCTCCGCCGGCGCGACTCCGGTACCCGGTGCGGGCGGAGCTGCTGCGGCGGGGGGAGCGGCGGCCGGCGCGGCCGCCGGCGCCTCCGGGGCTGCGGCGGGCGGGAAATCGGCCGCAGGCGCGGCCGGCGGAGCGAGAGCGGGCGCGGCCGGGCCGAAGCTGCCTGACCTCGTCGTCACGATGGGAGGGGGCAGCCCGTTTCCGTCCTCCTTCACCGTGAGGAACCAGGGCACCGGAGGGGCGGGGGTCTCCGTCCTCAGGGTCAGCGCGACGCTTCTCCCTCTCGAGCTCGCGTCACTGTCCGGGTGTCCGCCCTCCTACAAGGCCCTCTGCGACGCACGCACCGCGGAATGGGCCGCGGCACTCACGCCCGAAAAGGTGAGGTCCATGTGCGGCAATCCGTTTCCCGAGGTCCTCGAGGCGATCCCGACCCTGGGCGCGGGCACGGCGACGACCGTCTCGCACGACACGTCCCGGTTCGGCCACGTTTCCGTCAACCTCGCCGGAGCCGTCGCCGCGAAGGCGGGCACGCACGTCACGTTCGGCGTCACGACGCTCGTGTGCGTCTTCGACGTGGTCGCGCGCGCGGATGCCTCGAACCAGGTGAGCGAGCTCCACGAGGACAACAACGCGGCGACCGTGCGCGTCACCCGCGAGATCCGACTCGAATAGCCCGCGCACGAAAAACGCCCCCGGGCGCGGGCCCCGGGGGCGCGAAAGGGCCGCCGGAGCGGCCGGACCGGAACGCCGCTTACTTCTTCTCTTCGACGGCGGGAACCTTCGACCAGTCGATCTTCCCGTCCTTGCCCTTGGCGGCCTTGACCTTGTCGCCCAGCGCGTTGAGCTCGGCCTCGCCCTTCTTGGGCGTCTTGGACTTGTGGCAGCTCCCGCAGGTGGCCTTCGGATCCTTGTCCTTCTTGTACTCCTTCATGATGTCCATGGTCGCGAAGGCGGTGCTGCCCATCACGAGGGCGGTGATGGCGGCGACGGCGGCGGTGGTCTTCTTCATGGTCTTTTCTCCTCCGTTTTGTCCCGTCATCGGGACCATAGGTGCGTCTCTCAAGTCCGGTGCCAGCCCCGCCGCGGAACGGATCGGACTCCACGGGCTCGAGTTGCGCGGCGGCTCTCCGGGTCGATCCGCGGATGATCGCCCGGCCCGGGAAGCGGTTCGCACGAAATCGTCTTGATTCAGATGCTTCATTGACCGTCCACGACGGCCGCGGTCCCTCAGAGGACCATGGTCTCGTGAATGAGGGCCCCACGCGCGAACCGGTCGAGCGCGAGCGGCGAAACGTCCACGGCTTCGCTCCGTCCGCGCAGGATCATCTCGGCGACGGCGCGGCCGGCGGCCGGCGCGTGCATGACGCCGTGCCCCGAGAATCCGGACGCGACGAAGAGCCCGGGGACCGCTGCCGCCGGGCCGAGGACGGCGTGGTGGTCCGGGGTGACCTCGTAGAGGCCCGACCAGCTCATGCGGAGGTCGAGGCCCGCCTCGGCGATCGAGGGGAACCGCTCCTCGAGAGGCCCGGCGAAACGCAGGAAGAAGTCGGGGTCGAACGCCGCGTTGAAGCCGGGCGGCTCGTCCGCGTTCGACCACGCGATCGCGACGCGGCTTCCCTCGCGCCGCACGAGGACGCCGCTGTCCGCGTCGATGGTCATCGGGATCACGGGCGGAAGGGCCCGGCAGGGCCCGCTCACGAAGATGTGCCGGCGCACCGGCTCGACGGGCACGTCGACGCCCGCGAGCGCCGCCACGCGTCCCGTCCAGGGCCCCGCCGCGACGACGACGGCGCCCGCCGCGACGTCGCCCGCGTCCGTCTTCAGCAGGAAGCCCGTGCCCGTGCGCGCAATCGCCGACACGCCCGCGCCGTAGAGCGTCCTCACGCCAGACCGCGACGCCTCGCGCAGGAAGAAGTTCGTGAGGCCGCCCGGGTCGATGAAGCCGTCCCGCGCGCCGAAGGTCCCACCCGCGATCCGGCCCTCCGCGAACGGCGCGCGGGCGCGGACGCCGTCCGCGTCGAGGACCTCGACCTCGACGCCGCGCGCGCGCTGGAAGGCCGCGGCGGCCTCCATCGCGGCGAGCCGCCTCGCGTCACCCGTCAGGAAGAGGTAGCCGGCCTTGCGGTAGAGCGGCGGCTCGCCGATCTCGGGCGCGAGCGCGTCGAGAATCTCCATCGACGCGAGCGACATCGCGACGTTGACGTCCGTCGTGAACTGCGCGCGGATCCCGCCGTTCGCCTTCGCCGTCGAGCCCGTGCCGGGCAGCGCCTCGCGCTCGAGGAGGAGGACGCGGGCCGACCCGAGCCGGGCGAGGTGGAACGCGACGCTCGTGCCGACGACTCCCGCCCCGATGATCGCAACGTCCGCGCGCTCCGCCATCGACGAGGGAGGCTATCAGGGTGGTGAGGCGCCGGCCCGCGCACGGGCCGGCGCCTCCGGGATCAGACGAGTGCCGGGACGAACTCGGCGGCCGGTGCGTCCGAGCGCAGCGGAACCGCGACCGTCGGGAGGTACGCGGGATTCCACATCGCCGCGGCGACCACGCCCGGAATCTCGGCGTCCGGGATCTGCCGGCCGAGCCCGGACTCGCGGGCGACCTTCACGACCGAGGCGGCGACGGCGGCGCTCACGCGCCGGATCTCCGAGCTGGACGGGAAGAGGCTGCCGGACGCGAGATCGGACGCCTTCACCTCGTCGGCGAGCGCCTTGGCGGCGGCGGCGAACATCGCCTCCGTGACCTCCTTCGCCTCGGAGACGAGGACGCCGAGCCCGACGCCCGGGAAGATGAAAACGTTGTTGCCCTGGCCGATCACGATCCTCCGGCCCGCGTGGGGCACCGGGTCGAACGGGCTGCCCGTCGCGATGAGCGCGCGGCCGTCCGTCCACCTCACGATGTCGACGGGCTTCGCCTCCGCCTTGCTCGTGGGGTTCGACATCGGGAAGATGACCGGCCGCTCGGCGTGCCTGGCCATCTCGCGGACGATCGCTTCCGTGAACGTGCCGGGCTCGCCGGACGTCCCGATCAGCATCGTGGGCTTGACCGCCTTGACGACGGCGAGGAGGTCGCGCGGCGCGCCCTTCCCGAGCCCCATCTTCGCGGCGAGAGCCGCCGGCCACGCGAACGGGCGCTTGTGGACGTCCTTGATCTCGACGTCGTCCACGACGAGCCCCTGGCTGTCCAGGTTCGCGGTCGCGAGCGCGAGAGCCTCGCCCGCGAGGCCCTGGCGCGCGAACGTGTCCCGCAGGAGGCGGGCGATCCCGACGCCGGCGGCGCCCGCTCCGAGAATCACGACGCGCTGGTCCTTCACCGCGACGCCCGTCACGCGGCAGCCGGCCATCATGCCCGCGACGGCGACGGCGGCCGTCCCCTGGATGTCGTCGTTGAAGCACGTGATCGACTTCTGGTAGCGGTCGAGGAGCCGGAACGCGTTCGCCTTCTTGAAGTCCTCCCACTGCAGGAGGACCTTCGGGAAGCGGCGCTTGACGGCCTGCACGAATTCCTCGACGAGGGAGTCGTAGTCGGCGCCCCTCAGGCGCGGGAACCGCCAGCCGAGGTAGAGGTTGTCGTTCAGGAGAGACTCGTTGTCGGTTCCGACGTCGAGGCTGATCGGGAGCGTCTGCGAGGGGTGGATGCCCGCGGCGGCCGTGTAGAGGGCGAGCTTGCCGATCGGGATCCCCATGCCGCCCGCGCCCTGGTCGCCGAGGCCGAGGATGCGCTCGTTGTCCGTGACGACGATCAGGCGGACGTCCGCGAACGGCGCGTTCCCGAGGACCTCGTAGATCCGGCCGCGATGACCGGGCGTGATCCACAGGCCCCGCGCGCGCCGGAAGATGTGGCTGAACTCCTGGCAGGCCTTCCCGACGACCGGGGTGTAGACGATCGGCAGGAACTCCTCGATGTGGTCGACGAGGACCCTGTAGAAGAGGTGCTCGTTGCGGTCCTGGAGCGCGGCGAGCCCGATGAACTTCTCGAGCTCGTCGGCCTTGCGCGAGATGTTCGCGTAGACCCGCCTCTCCTGCTGCTCCATCGTGCTGATCGCGTGGGGCAGGAGCCCCTCGAGGCCGAACGCCTCGCGCTCCTCGTCGGTGAAGGCCGTGCCCTTCGTGTACATGGGGTGGCGGAGCAGGCGGGTGCCGCGGTAGGGCACCTCCAGCCGGGCCGTTCCCCTCGAATCGTGACGGACCGAGTACTTCTCCATGATCGGAAGCCTCCGTCTCTCAAACGTGGGCTCCCGACGCGCGTCAGGCATGAGGCATTTGCTTCAGTCGGGCAGCATCACGACGAGGTACTTGCTCCCTTTCCAGAAGCGGGCGGGGTCCGTGACGGTGAGCGTGCTCGCCTTCGGTCCGGCCGCGGCGAGGGTGTAGCTGTCCTTCGGGTGGTCCGACAGGATCCGCGCCTTGTTCGGGGCGGCGGCGACGTCGAACGTCGTGACCTTCCGCGTGTCGATCTGCTTGAAGAGGGTCTCGTCGAACTGGCCGGTGCGCTGCCAGTTTCCACCGAGGCCGAGGACGGACCCCTTCTTCTCGACGAGGCCGGCCTTCTTGAGGGCGCTCTGCGGCGCGATGAGGACGTACGCGGTCGCCATCTGCGTCTCGCGGTCCGCGATGACGGCCTCCTTCTGCTGGACCGCTTCCTCCTTCTCCTTCACGGTGCCGCGCAGCTCCTCGGTCGTCTTCGTGAGCTCCTTCGTCTTCTCCTCGAGCGCCGCGATCGTGGCTTCCTTCTCGTCGAGCTGCTTGCGCAGCTCGCCGACGAGGCGCTCGAGCGACGTCACCTTGGCATCCGAGGCCTTCAGGGATTTCTGGAGGGTCGCGAGCTTGTCGAGGTTCGCCTTCACGGCCTTGCGGATGTCCTCGATCTCGGCCTTCAGCTCCTCGCGCTGCGCGCCGGCCGCCTTCCCTTCCTGCGCCACGGAGATCGACGTCTTGATCGCCTTGAGCTCCTTGACGCGAAGCTCCTCGAGGCCTTTCTGGACCTCGTCGAGCGTCCCCTGCATCTCGGCGGTCGCGGCGCCGGCGGCGCTGAGCTCTTTCTGCGCCCGGGCCTTCTCCTCGGTGAGGGCCTTGTTCTCCGCCTGGGCCTTGTCGAGGTCCTTCTTCCACGCGCAGCTCGTGAGCGTGAGCCCCGCGAGGACGAGGACGGGAATCCGGGAGCGAATGAGCGACTTCATCGTGCTGGCCATGCTGACTCCTCGTGGTCGTTTTCGGAAATTATCGTATGCCCGCCCTGCGAGCGCCGCCGCGTCCCGGCCGGCGGTTAGGTTACGCTCCGTCCGCCTCGCGGAGGAGGTGGCCGTGGCCAAGGGATTCGTCCTGGGTTTCGTCGCCGCGATCGCGACGCTGGTCGTCGCGGCTTACGTGTTCGTGACGCGCGGCGCGCTGCCGGCCGGACAGGACTCGGCGCCGGGCGCGCTGGAGAAATGGGCCGCGAAGACGTCGCTCCGGGCGACGATCGGCCGGGAGGCCGGGAGCCTGAAGAGCCCGCTTCCGCCGACGGACGAGAACCTCGCGGCGGGGGTCGTGCTCTACCGCACCCACTGTCAGGTGTGCCACGGCGGGGCCGACGGCGGCGCCTCGTCGATCGCGAAGGGCCTGAGCCCCCGGGCGCCGCAGCTCGCGAAGCACGGGGTCGAGGACGATCCCGAGGGAGTGACGTACTGGAAGGTCGCGCACGGGATCCGCTTCACGGGGATGCCGGCCTTCGGCGGGAGCCTCTCCGAGAGCGAGATGTGGCAGCTCGCGCTCTTCGCGAAGCACATGGACGCGCTGCCGCCCGGAGCTCGCGCCGCCTGGCAGGCGGGGAAAGCCGCGCCCTGACGGGCGATCAGCGAACCGCCGGCTCGACCGCCGGCGTCCCGGCACGCGGCCCGGCCAGATCCTGTTGCTCTCCTCGAGGTCCGCGAGGTAGCGCATGAAGCGCTGGACTTTCCAGTACTCCCTCGCGTGCGCGCCCAGCCGTCCCCTGCGGGCGATCCCGTTCCGATCGACGAAGAACAGGTCCGGTGCCGATCAGGACGATGCCCGGCTCGTGCCCCCGGCGCGGCGAGAAGATCGAGCGGCCGAGGAACGGGTTGGGCCTCTGGGGCAGGCCGAGCAGGTGGATGAGGGACGGCGCGAAGTCCACGGAGGTCCGGAAGTCCGCGTCGAAGGTCCGTCCGGAAGCCGGTGCAGCGGCGAGTAGATGATGAGCGGGATCGGGTCCACGGGGACGTGCGGAAGGTCGGGGAAGTACGGCCGCATGACCTCCGTGTAGGTCCTCTCCGTGTAGTGACAGTGGTCCGCCGTGAAGACGACGACGGTGTCCTTCGCGAGAGGCGAGTTCAGGAAGAACTCCAGGAATCGTCCGAACGCGTCGTCGAAGCTGTGAACGGTGTTGAGGCTGTAATGCGTGCCGTCGCCGTACTTCGGGCCGTCGGCCGCCGAGTCCTGGAAGGCATGGGTCTCGACGTTGTAGAGGCCCACGAAGAAGGGCCGCGACCCGCCCGGGCGTTCCGCGCGCTTCCCGAGGAAGCCCACGAGGGCGTCGAGGAGCTGATGATCGGAGAGGGCGTCGCTCCGCAGGGGTTCCGCCCCGCCCAGATACCGCGCCGAGAGGTCCTCCGCGGTCCGGACGTTCTCGAAGCCGATCCGCCTCAGCATCCTGTCGACGCGGGCCGCTCCCCGCCGGTGCGTGTCGAGGAAGCTCGTCTCGTACCCCAGCTCGCGGAGGTAGTCGGCGAGACTGAAGTAGCTCCGCACGCCCCCGTCCTCGGGACCCTCGAGCCAGGCATCCGACCCCTCGTCCTTCGGGAACAGCGAGCAGAGCTGCCCGTGAAGACCCCGGTACGTCGCGAAGGTGTGGTTGTAGTAGTTCGTCACGACCATCGTCCTCGGGTCGGCCGCGAAGCGGTCGAGGTTCGGCGTGATCCCCGGAAACGGCGAGCCGTACGGGCCGATCAGGCGCGCCGACAGGCCCTCCGTGAAGAAGACGACGATGTTGGGAAGGCGAGGCGCTCCCGGCTCCCTCGCGAAGGGCGGATCCCCCTCGTAGATCCAGTCCTTCCGGAGCGGATAGGCGCTCGAGAGCGAGATCTCGAAGCCGTATCGCTTCATCGCCACGGCGTCGGTCCGGGTGAAGACGTCCCGGTCCCGCGCCGGTCGTCCCGACGAGGACCTCGATCAGGGAGACGAGCGGCGACCGGTCCGTGACGTTGTTCCCCTCGTACAGAGCTCCTCCCGGATCTTCCGGGCGTCCCGGGAAGGGCCCCGGGAACGAGCGCGACGACGACGGCGAGAGAGAGAGCGGAGAGGGAGAGGGTCCCGGCCTCGCGCCAGCGGACGACCTTCCGCGCGGCCTCCGTCAGGAGCGGCACGGAGAGCGCGGCGGCCACCGCGACGGCGGCACCGGCGAGCCTCTTCGGGCTGAGGAGAAGCGACACGTGGTTCGCGTTCTCGACCGCCAGCCTCGAGAGGTATTCGCCCGTCAGGTAGTGCGCGAAGAGCTGGAGCGCGCCGGCGAGAAACTGGGCGAGGAACAGGCCGTAGGCGAGAAGCCGGAGCGGGAGCCGGCCGTTGACGAGAAGCGTGCCGGCGGCGAGGACGAGCAGCACGTCGACGAGGTGGCTCGAGAAGAACGAGAACACCGCGAGAAACGAGGAGGGCGCGGCAGATCCGGTCGCGAGCGAGAACTCGGCCGCGAACCCCGCGAGGAGGATCACGTTCCAGAAGAGAACGAGACCGGCGAAAAGGAAGGGCCTCCTCGCTCCGGAGATCCCGGCGGGTCGGCTCGAACCGGCGGGGAGCCTCGCGCGTCTCAGACGCCCGACGATACCCTTCGCCGGCTGCGGCCGGGGAGGCCGATCACGATCGGTCGTCGAATGTTCACACGTAGAATTCTCGATGGGTCGAGCCTGGGTTGCGGCCAGGCGCCTCGAGCGTATCTTCTGTCCCTGGGAAAGAAGTCATGACGAATGGCAGTGGACGCACCGAGTCGGGCATCGTCCTGATCCGCCTTGCCGTGGGGCTCATCTTCTTCACGCAGGGGATCCTCAAATTCACGGACCCGCAGATGGGGGTCGTCCGTTTCACCCGGATCGGCTTTCCGGACCCCGGGCTGACGGCACACGTCGTCGGGACGTTCGAGATCGGCTGTGGCCTCCTCGTCCTTTTTGGACTGCGGACGCGCCTGGCCGCCGTCCCGCTCCTCGCCATCATCGCGACCGCCATCGCCACGACGAAGCTGCCGGAGCTCTTCCGGCCGAACCAGGGCTTCTGGTTCATGGTCAGCGACGCCCGCGCTGACTTCGCCATGTTCTGCTCGCTCCTCTTCCTGGTGCTTGCGGGGGCCGGCCGCTGGTCCCTGGACGCCCGAGCTCATGCGGCTGTTCGAGAGGCTCCGCGGATTTCGGCAGCGCGAACGGAGGACGAGGAGCCCGAGTAGGAACGTGCCGAGCCTCAGGACGGAGACTGCCAGCCGCCCGCCCTACGCCTGCGCCCTCTTGGTCGCATCCCGCTCCATCGCCTCGACGATCTGAGCCGCGCTCGGGTGCCTCGTGATGCCCTGACCGGGCACTTTGTAGCGGCGTCAGCCCATCGAGCCGACCGGGATCCGAGAATCGGCCTCTACGTCCCTTCCATTGACGAGGACCGTGGGCGAACCCCGGAGCCCGCGTGCGCCGGCTTCTGCTTCGTTCTCGATAAGGACCTCGACCACCCTCACATCGGCCCTCGTCGCCGCGAGCTCCGACGCGACGGCTCTCGCTCCGGCCGCTCCGGCACATCCCTCGACGTGCAGGATCGTGATCTCGTTCATGTCTGTCTCCTCGGGATGTCTGCTTCCGTCTCCGTCGGACCGACGACCGCGTCGCCCGGATTCCCTCCATGAAATCATGGATCGAACCGCCCGACCTGATTCATCGAAAGATTGGCCTGCCTTCGTTGACACGTATCGAACTCTTCTGGCAGACCCGCCGCCCGAGCTTGTGCGGCTGTTCGAGAGGCTTCCGGAGTTCATGAGGGCGGCGTGAACGATCCCGACAGAGGGCCATGAGGGACGCAGCGCACGTCTCGGTCAGGGATAAGGGCAGTGTGCGACGGTCTCCGGCTTCGACCAGTCGAGATCGGCAACGGCGCCCCGGATGACTGCGTCATAGGACCACGCTTGCAGGGAGTCGTCGCCGTTAGGCGAAACCTCGACTGTGTGAACGCCACGAGGGTCGGTCACGCCGACGGTAACGATGGCCACGTCAACCCACACGCCCCTGTCGAGGGGTCTTTCGTGGGGCGAGAAGAAGCCATTCGAGGCGAGGAACCTTGCGAGGCGGGAGAACTCTCGCGTCTTGCCTCGACGGATCTCGCAGTAGGGCTTCGGGTCGGTCGCTCCCGGTTTTCGGCAACGCTCCCGATAGCGAGATACGGTGCCGTCGCTCTTGATGATGATGGCGTCGTCGGCGCAGTACACGCTTGTGGAGACGAAGAGCCGGATTTCCGTGGTGTCCGTGAGCGGTAGCTCGCCTCGGATTTCGAGCAGACCGCGCTCCCATCGGGCCAAGAGTGGCTCGGGCAGCGGGGTGCTGACGCCGCTGCCTGTAAGGTCGAGGCGAACCAGACCGGAAAGTGAAGCCAGAGAAGCTGGCAGAGAGCCCGCCAGATGGTTTCTAGACAGGTCGATTGCGTGAACCTGCGAGATGGGCTGGGGCGACTCGGCCGGGCGACATTCGATTCCCGCCCATGAACACTCTGTGCCGGGAGGCCCGCCCCAACCCGCAGGGTTCGTCCACGAGGACCGCCCGTCGAGTCGAACAGTTCCAGCAACACCTGCCGCTCCGAGGGCGGCACTCCTCTAGGGCCGGTGTCGAGGAGAAGGAGCAGGAGAAGCGGTGTCACGGCGATACCCGTAACGATACGCGCTCAGGGGGCCTCAAAGAACGATGCGCCACCGACAGCGAGCAGGAACAGAGCCAGCACGAATAGAAACCACGACTGAAAACGAATCGCGGGTTCGGGTTCCTCGAACGGACGCCAGCCGAATGTCTTTATCGCAACCATTCGCTCCCAATACCGGTAGATAAAGCGAGTCACGGCGTTGCGCTCGGGGTCCCTGTAGGTTTGAAAGTGAAGCAAGGACAAGCCGCCGCACATGACGAACCCGTAAATGGCACCGAGAGCATCGAGGGTGTGCTTACTCATCGGTCTGGATTGCGCCGCCTCACGATACCGGCCCGTCCGACTTAAATCGTCAAAAAGTGTGGCCTGCCCGGGGAGATTCGAACTCCCGACCCTCGGCTTAGAAGGCCGATGCTCTTATCCAGCTGAGCTACGGGCAGGTGCGGGGCGCCGCCGGATGCGCGGAATCACTGTAGCACCGCCGATCGACTGCCCTTCGGCCCGCTCCGCGTGCCGTGTGAGAATCGTCCGGTGAGGCGAGCCGTCCGGCTTCTCGCGGTTTTCGCCGTTCTGTTCCTCGCCTCGCCGGCCCGCGCGCAGCACGATCCGCCCGTTCCCGCGCCCAGCCGGTTCACGTTCGGGGGATCGCTCGGGTTCGGGTTTGGCGACGTGACGTGGGTCGGCATCTCCGGCGAGGTCGGGTACCTCGTGACGGAGCGCTTCTGGGCGGGGACGTCAGGGACGTTCCGGTACACGGACGACTCGCGGTACGACCCGAGCCTCCACGCCGTCGACTACGGCTTCGGCGTCTTCGGGAGGTACTTCGTTTACGAGCGCTTCTTCGCGGCCACCGAGTGGGCCTGGACGAGCTACGAGTCCCGGTACGCCGGCGCGGACCGGAGCAGCGTCACGGCCTTTCTGGTCGGCGGCGGGTACGGACAGTCGCTCGGCGCTCGCAGCACCGCGGTCTTCGAGGTGCTGTACGACGTGACCGGCAGCTCGAACGGGGTCTACGGCACCCCGTGGGTCGTCCGCGCCGGCTTCACGATGGGGCTCTGAGAACGCATGGCCTTCGGCATGGATCCCGGAGAGGCCGGAGACCGCTCGTCGCCCTCACCCCGGCCGAGAGGGTGGGGCGGCGGATGGTTCCGGAGCTTCGTGCTCGCCGCCGGCTTCTGCCTCCCGGTTCTCGCGAACGAAGGGCCTCGGGCCGACGACAGCCCGAGGTCCGGCCCCGCGGGCGTCAGCGGCTTCCGCCTCTGGGGCGGCGGAGAGGCGGGCCGATCGTTCGGGCTCGGCGCGCCGGTCTTCGGCTCCGGGGGCGGAACGTCGGGGAGGCTCCTCGAAGCCGCCGCCCGGGCGTTTCTCCCTCGGTCTCGACTTCCCGGCGACCGACGCCCCGGATGGGTCCGGCGTCCGGTGGGACCTGCCCCTCGAGCCGCCTTTCCGGCCGCCGCCGGCCCCCGGCGAACCGCTCCGCGGCGTGAGGAACGCGTCCTCGACGTTCGGCACGAAGTTCCTGCGCGGCACGATCATCATCACGGGAGCGGAGCTCGCGAGCGGGGTCGTCCTCGCCCTGTTGCCGAAGCAGTACACGAAGTGGGACGAAGACGCCCTCAATCGCGGCGGATCGAATTTCGTCCGTGCGTGGACGGAGCTGCCGGTCTGGGACGGCGACAACAACTTCCACAACTGGATCGGGCACCCGTACGCGGGGGCCTTCTACTACAACATGATCCGGTCTCAGGGGGGTACGGTCGTCCAGTCCTTCGCCTTCGCCGCCTTCCAGACGGTGATGTGGGAGTACGTCATCGAGTCGTTCGCCGAGCAGCCGAGCATCCAGGACCTCGTCGCGACGCCGATCATGGGCGCGGTCCTCGGCGAGCTCTTCAACCGCTGGTCGGTCGCGATCCTGAGGAAAGGGCACCTGAACTTCGGGCAGAAGGCCCTGGTCTTCTTCCTCAACCCGTCGTACGTGATCAACAACGGCTACCGGGCCCCCGAGTGATCGCGGTCAGAACGAGAACAGCGTTCCGACGGAGAGGTCCACCTGGAGCGTCCCCCAGCCCGTGAGCCCGACGTTGCACTCCGAGAACTGACACAGGCCCTTCAGCGAGCCTCCCGAGAAGAGGGCGAGCCCCCGGAGATCGAAGCGGACGCCGAACGTGCGAGTCGCCATCAGCTTGACGCCGCCCGAGAGGGACGCCGTGAAGGAAGTCGTCTTGCCCCCGCCCTGGGCCTCGAGCGAGGTCGCGCCGACGCCGGCCGCGACCAGCGGACGGACCCGGGCCTTCGGCGAGAAGTCCCACTGCGCGCCCGCCAGGGCGGTCTGGATCCTCATGTCGTGGAGACCCCCGAGACCTCCTCCGAAGGCTGTGTCACTCGACGCGCGCGTGAGCTGCTGCAGGTAGGTCGCCTCCACGATGAGGTTCGGCGGACCCACGGCGATCCCCGCCACGACCCCCCAGGACCACGACGGCCGGATGGAGTACGTCTCACCGGTGTCGGCGTCGTTCAGGATTCCTCCGGCCCGGAAACCGATGCTGGGGGTGAACTCCGCGACGCCGTCCTGGGCATTCGCGGGCGCCCCCGCGGCGAGCATCAGCGCAGAGAGGACGAGGAGACGTCGCATCTGCGGATTCTCCCCGGTAACGCCGGAACGCGCACCGCCGTTCGGCTAAGCTCCCGCCCCATGACGAACCGCCGCTCCCACCTCGCTCCGCTCGCCGCCCTCGCGTCCCTCGCCCTCGCCGCCTCCGCCCACGCCGGCACGAAGGTGGTCAACAGCTGGGCCGACGCGCAGTTCGGCAAGATGAAGTTCAAGAACGTCCTCGCGATCGTCGCGACGAAGGACGCGTCCCTCCGCCGCACGGCCGAGGACGAGATCTGCAAGAACGTCGTGAAGACGGCGTGCACGCGCGGCTACACGATCCTCTCGGAGGCGGACGCCGGCGACAAGGACAAGGCGATCGCGAAGATCAAGGCGGGCGGCTTCGACGGGGTGGTCCTCCTCCGCGCGCTCGGCGGGGACGGCGGCGTGACGCGCGAGGCCGGCGCCGCCCGCCCGACGTACTACTGGACGTTCTACACGTACTACGGTTACTGGGGCGCGAGCTGGGGCGTCCCGTACGTCGCGGCGAACACGAGCTATACGAAGGCGCAGACC
This sequence comes from uncultured Acidobacteriota bacterium, assembly GCA_963776915.1. Taxonomy (GTDB): domain Bacteria; phylum Acidobacteriota; class Thermoanaerobaculia; order UBA5066; family UBA5066; genus Fen-183. The sequence continues at coordinate 41,681 of CAVZPE010000007.1, forward strand.
TACGTCACCCTCGAGACGAACATCTACGACATGGCCACCGACAAGCTCGTCTGGGGGGGCTCGACGCAGACCAAGAACCCCGACTCGGCCCGCGAGCTCGTCAAGGACGTCACGAAGGCCGTTCGCAAGGACCTGAAGGCCAAGGGTCTCGTCGACTGACCGCGCTCCGCGGTCAGGTCGCGCGGGACGGCGCGCGCCCTCGCCACACGGGCGGCCGCGCGGCGCGGCGCGGGGGCCGGTGCGCGCGGAGCCAGCTCCCGGAGCTCGACGGGATCCGCGAGACACGCGTCGGCGCCCGTCAGGATCGAGAGCAACGGGTCGCGGCGGAACGCGACGCCGCCGGCGAGGATCTTCGCGCCGGGCGCGGCGGCGCGGATCTCGCGCACCATCGCCGCGGCCTCGACGACGTGCCCCGCGAGCGACAGCGAGAGCCCGACCGCGTCGGGCCGGCGCGTGGCGATGTAGGCGAGCGCCGACTCGCGCGGGACGTTCGCGCCGAGCACCTCCGTCTGCCAGCCCTCGAGGCGGCCGATCTCCGCGGCGAGGCGCACGCCGACCTCGTGAAACTCGCCCGCGAGGCACGTGAGGACGAGGCGCGGAGAGCCGAGCGCGGGCGGCTTCCCGCAGGCCGCGTTCACGAGGAACGTGCGGGTCACGAGAGACGTCGCGAGGTGCTCTTCCGCGACGCCGATCTCCCCCTGCTCCCAGAGACGACCGACCTCGTCGAGGGCGGGCTGGATGAGGTCGCGCGCGAGATGCGCGGCGTCGGCCCCGCGCGTGACGGCCCGCCGGAAGACGTCGTCCGCTCCCCGCTCGTCGCCGGCGAGGAGCGCGACGAGAAGGGGTCCGGCGAGCTCGGCGATGCCGCGTTTCGTCATGGCTCTTCTCTTCATTCGCCCGGGAAGGGCTCCTGGATTGCCGTCCGCCCGCGGGAAAGCCGAACTTTCGGTCGGTTTCTCACGACCGGATCCCCACCGAGGTGCCCCCCCACACGTCGAGCACCGCGCCCGAGATCGTCGCCGCCGCGGGCGACACGAGGAAGAGGGCGGCCTCGGCCACGTCGGCGGCGTGCAGCTTCTCCTGAAGCGGCGCGACGTGGGCGGGCGGGACGAGGTCGAGGCTCCTGTTGTCCGTCGCCCCGGGGCTCACCGCGTTCACGGTGATCCCGACCCCGCGCAGCTCGGCCGCGAGCGCCTTCGTCAGCCCGATGAGCCCGAACTTGGCCGCGCACTGCGCCGCGACGTTGGCCTCGGCGACCGAGCCGTGGATCGACACGACGTTCACGATGCGCCCGCGCCCGGAGCCCGTGAGCGCGGGGAGCGCCGCGCGCGTCGTGAGGTAGGTCGCCTTGAGGTTCGTGTCGAGAACACGGTCCCAGTCGTCCTCCTCGAGCTTCGCAGAAAGCCCGCCAGACGAAGACGCCCGCGTTGTTCACGACGACGTCGATCCGCTTCGTCGCGTCGAGCGTCCGCGCGACGAGCTCCTCGACGGCCGCGCGCGACCGCACGTCCGTGGGGACCGCGAGGGCGCGCCCGCCCTGGGTCCGCACCTCCGCCGCGGTTCGCTCGACCTCGTCGGCCGAGCGCGAAGCGAGCGCGACGGTCGCGCCGGCCCGTGCGAACGCGAGGGCGATCGCGCGGCCGATCCCGCGCCCGCCGCCCGTCACGATGGCGGTCTGTCCTTCGAGGAAACGGGACATGTCGAAAGGTTAACAGGCCCCTACAATCCCGTCATGAGACTTCGTCTCGCGAGCGCGCTCGCCGTTCTCGCCGTGCTCGCCGCCGCGCGGCCGGCCGAGGCCGCGCGCCGCGAGGAGCGCGTTCCCACCCGGAACATGCCCTCCGCCGTCCCCGTCGTCGTCTCGACGCCGCCGACCTACGATTCCGCTCCCGGCCGCCGCTACCCGGTCCTCTACTTCCTCCACGACGGCCGGGGCGACGAGGCCGTTCTCTTCCGGCAGGGGCTCATCGACGCGCTCGACGCCATGATGCGCGAGGGGCGGATTCCCGAGATGCTCGTCGTGTGCCCGCACAGCTTCGGCACGTGGTGGGTCGACACGTGGGACGGGACGCGCCGCATGGCCGCGTTCCTCTCGGACGACCTCGTCCCGTTCGTCGACGCGACCTACCGGACGCGCGCGGCCCGCGGGAGCCGGCTCGTGGCCGGGATCTCGATGGGCGGCTACGGCGCCCTGCGCTGGGCGCTCGCGCGGCCCGACCAGTTCGTCGCGGCCGGCGGCCTCTCGCCCGCGATCCAGCAGCTGTGCTTCCCGTCCGTGGCCGCCATGCCCTTCTTCATCCGTCCGTCGCTCGAGGCCTCCTTCGGCTCCGATCCCGTGGCGAACGTCCTGAGGAAGAACGACCTCTACCAGATGCTCCTCGACGATCCCGGCGCTCGCGGGGCGCGCGCCGTTCTTCCTCGTGCGGTGCGGGACCGAGGACAAGTACCGCCTCTCGGAGATCTCGCGCTTCTTCGACCGCTTCGCGTCCGCGGTCGGCCTCTCGCACGAGGTCCTCCTCGAAACCGGGGTGCATGATTGGCCGTACTGGAGACGCGTGTTCCCCGACTTCGTCGCCTCCCTCGCCGCGCACCTGGCCTCCGGAGAGGCCCCGATGAGCGCCGCGCGCTCTCCGCGGCCGCGCTGCGTCCTCTTCGACATCGACGGGACGCTCCTGTCCGGCGGCCGGGCCGCGCGCACGGTCTTCGCGGGTGCGCTCACGGAGATCTTCGGGACGTGCGGCGACGTCGACGACTTCGCGTTCGAGGGGAAGCTCGATCCCATGATCGTGAGGGAGCTCCTCGTCGCCGCCGGCGTCCCGGAGGAGACGGTCCTCAGCCGCAGGGCCGACGCCCTCGCGCTCTACCTCGACCGGCTCGAGGCCGCGCTCTCCGTCGAGCGGCCCGTCCTCAAGCCGGGCGTCGCGGCCGTTCTCGACGGCGTCGCGGAGGGCGGCGCCGCCGTGCCCGCGATCCTGACGGGCAACGTCGAGCGCGGGGCGCGCATCAAGCTCCGGTCCGTCGGCCTGTGGGACCGCTTCGCGTTCGGGGCCTACGGCGACGAGGCCTCCCGCCGCGAGGACCTGGGGCCGATCGCGCTCGCGAAGGCCCGCAAGCTCGGGTTTCCGTTCTCCGGTCCGGACTGCGTCGTCGTCGGCGACGCACCCCAGGACGTCGCCTGCGCCCTCGCGCTCGGCGCGCGGATCGTCGCCGTGGCGACGGGCAAGACGCCCGCCGAGACGCTCGCGCGGGCGGGCGCCCACGTCGTCCTCGCCGACCTCTCGGACACGTCCCGCGCCCTGGAGGCCATCCTTGGCTGACGCCCGCGCCTCTCTCTCCGGTGCCGCCTTCCTCCTCGCCGCCTGCGGCGCGGCCGTCGCCGCCGACACGTTCCCGGGGCCGCCGTTCGACCTCGACGCGAAGACCCCCCACGAGATCGTGTTCACGATCGACGCCGCTCCTGCCCGCGACGTCCTGAGGCTCCTGACGGGCGCGCCCGAGCCCACGGCGGCGCTCCGGCGCCTGAAGGCGTCCGTCCACGCGACGGAGGCGATCCGCGCCCAGGGCCTCTCGCCCGACGACTACTACGGGAAGCTCGTCGCGTCGATCGCGGGCACGCCGGACCCGCTCTTCACGTCCTTCGCGGGGCGCGGCCCCTACCTTCTCGGCGCTCCTCGACGAGATGGAGGCGACCGGCGGGCCCGCCGCCGCCCTCGAGGCCCGGCGGATCGCGTCCCTCCTCCCGCCCGGGACGCCCGTGAAGGCGCGGATCGTCCTCGTGCCGTTCTTCGCGATCTCGGGCTTCGCCGAGATCATGGCCGTGAACGGCGCCAGCGAGATGGTCCTCGCCGCCGATCTTCCGCGCCTCGTCGGCGACGTCGCGACGGCGCCGCCGCCCCGCGAGGTCCTCCTGAAGGTCCTGCGCAGCGGGTCGGCCCAGGCCTGGCGCACCCTCTTCGACTCGGCCGTGCGCAGGCCGCCGGCGTGGCCGGCGGACGCCGACAAGGCGCTCGACTTCGACACGCTCCTCGCGCGCACGGTCGCGGAGGGGCCCGGAACGCTCTTCCTCGTGCCGGACGAGTTCTTCCCGCTCTTTCCGCTCCTCGGGGAGCCCATCGGGCGCGACTTCGGCCGCTGGAACAAGGCCGCCGAGATCCTTCTCGAGGGGAAGCTGAAGGACACCCAGCGGCAGGACCTGTTCCAGAACGCGGGCAAGGGCGACTTCTGGCAGCACTACCCCGCGATCGTCGGCGCCCAGATGACGGACGGTCTCCTGCGCCTCGTCGGCCGCGAGAAGTACCTCGCGGCGCTCGCCGCCGGCCCGCGGGCGGTCGCGGCGCTCTACGTCTCGGCGACGAAGGGCAAGGGCTATCCGGAGTTCGGCAAGCCCGTGAAGAAGGCTCTGGAAGTCAGACCGTCGGGAGCAGAGGAAAAGCGCTGACGGGCGGCAGGTCGGGCGGGTTCTCGCCCCACGCCCTCAGGCGCGCGTACGTGTACAGCCCGTCCGCGTGCCCGTCGCCCCAGAAGATCTGGAGCGCGTAGCCGCCGACCGGCGACGTCCCGGTCACGGCGAACGACTCCTTCGTGAGCGGCTTCTCGGGGGGCTTGGCGATCCGGCCGAGGAGATCGCCCTCTCCCTGGCACGACGCGCACGGACAGAGGCGCCGGAGGTCGGCGAGCTTCAGGTACGTCTCGGCGCCGTCGGCCCACACGATCGCGAGCTCGTCGCCGAGGACCTGGACGTCTTTCGGGAGGACCGCCATGCCGCGATCCTAACCGCGATCGCTATTCGTAGCGCAGCGCGTCGATCGGGTTCAGGCGGGCCGCCTTCATCGCGGGGTAGATCCCGAAGAAGAGGCCGATCGTCACCGACACGCCGAGGCCGAGGAGGATGCTCCAGAGCGGCGTCTCCGTCCTCAGGCTCGAGACGCTCTTGACGAGGAGCGAGGTCAGGATGCCGAGGGCGACGCCGACGGCTCCGCCGAGGGCCGTGAGCGTCATCGCCTCCGTGAGGAACTGGAGCGAGATGTCGCGCCGGAGGGCGCCGACGGACTTCCTCAGGCCGATCTCCTTCGTCCGCTCCGTGACGGAGACCAGCATGATGTTCATGACGCCGACCCCGCCGACGAGGAGCGCGATCCCCGCGATGAGGACCATGACGCCCGAGATCGCGTTCGTGACCGCCTGCATCTGCTGGAGCATCTTCTCGGCCGTGAAGATCGCGAAGTCGTTCGGGGCGTTGAAGGGGACCTTGCGCCGCGCGCGCAGCACGGCCGTGCCCTCCTCGATGACCCTCTCGACGAGCTCGGGCGAGCGGGGAATCGTCGCGATGTGGATCGTGTCGTCGTGCGAGTTCTTCGTCTGGGGGAAGTGGCGGTCGAACGTCGAGATCGGGATCACGACGATGTTGTCGGGCTGTCCGCCGAAGCCCGACGAGCCCTTCTTCTCGAACGTCCCGACGACCTGGACGCGCTTGCCGTTGATCGTGAGGGTCTCGCCGAGGGGGTCCTTGCCCTTGAAGAGCGACTCGACGACGTCCTGCCCGATGACGGCGACGTCCGTCGCGTGGAGGACGTCGGTCTCCGTGATGTTGCGGCCGTCCTTGATCTCCCAGTTGTTGCAGATCGCGTAACTCTGGTTCACGCCGCCGATCTGCGGGGCGTTCGCCTCGATCCCGTTGGCCTTCACCGCGGAGGGCGTCCACATGTAGCGCTCGGGCGACACCGCGAGGATCGACGGGCACAGGTCGAGGAGCGCCTGCGCATCCTCGATCGTGAGGTCCTTGCGCTTCCTCTCCTCCTCGGTCCGGTGGCCGGGGCCGAAACGCGGCTCGAATTTCTGGAACTGGACGAGCGTCGTCCCGAACGACGAGAAGGCCTCCGTCTGGGAGCGGTCGAATCCCGTCACGAGCGAGACCATCCCGATGACGGTCCAGACGCCGATGACGATGCCGACCATCGTGAGGAACGCGCGCAGCTTGTGCGCGCGCAGCGCGATGAGGGCGAACCGGAGGTTCTCCGCGACGATGCGCCGCGCCGAGTCGAGGACGCGTGCGATCATCCGCGCCTCACTCGAACCTCAGGGCCTCGATCGGCGTGAGCCGCGAGGCCTTGATCGCCGGGAAGACGCCCGCGATGACGCCGGTGAGCGTCGCGAGCACGAGGCCCGAGATCACGAGGCCCGGCGTGACGAGAGTCGGAAGCGGCGAGAACGCGTCCACGCAGAGCGCGATGACCCAGCCGAAGAAGACGCCGAGGACGCCGCCGCCGAGCGCGAGGAGGCCCGCCTCGAGGAGGAACTGGAAGAGGATGTCCCGCTTGCGCGCCCCGACGGCGAGCCTGAGGCCGATCTCCTTCGTGCGCTCGATGACGGAGACGAGCATGATGTTCGCGATCACGATCGCGCCGACGACCAGCGAGATCCCGCTGATGAAGACGAGAAGCGCGAACGCGGCCGCCGTGATCGCCTTCCAGACGACCTGAATGGCGTCGGCGTTCACGAACGAGATCGGATCCGGCGCCTTCGGCTCCGTGTGCCGCAGGGCGCGGAAGATCGCGCGCATCTCGTCCATCGAGGCCGGCACGCCCGGAACGCCGCCCTTGGCCTGAACGAGGATGTTGATGTTCCGGATCGCGCCCCAGGCCTTGCAGAGCGTCTCGCGCGGGATGTAGACGACCGTGTCCTGGCTCTGGCCGAGGACCGAGCCCTGCTTGGCGAGGACGCCGATGATCCGGAAGGGCATTCCGTTCAGCGTGAACGTCCGGCCGAGGGGGTCGAGGAACGGGAAGAGCTCGTCCCTCACGTCCGAGCCGATCACGGCGACGTACGCGCGGTGCTCGTTCTCCGTCTCGGTGAAGAACCGCCCGGACTCGAGGTCGAGGTTCCGGATGTCGCTCATGTTCGCCGTCGTCCCGGAAATCTGGACGTCGGAGAGCTTGCGGCCCTCGTAGCGCGCGAGCTTCGTCGTGTAGGACGAGGCGCCGATCCTTTCCGCCGATTTCGCGAGGCGCATGACCTGGTCGACCTCGGCCTTCGAGATGGGCTTTCTCTTGAGGGCCGCGAGCCACTCCTCGCGCGAGGTGATGATCCCCCAGCGGGTGACGGCGTAGACGTCCGGCGAGAGCGAGAAGATCTTCGTCGCGACGTAGTTGTTCAGGCCCGAGATGACCGCCACGACGGCGATGACGGTCATGACGCCGATGATGACGCCGAGGAGCGTCAGGAACGAGCGGAGCTTGTGCGCCGTGACGGCCTTCCAGGCGACGCGCAGGAGCTCCCCGATCAGCATGAGGGCCTCAGGACTTCTTGTCCGCGTTGCCCGTGGGAACGGAGTTGTCGACCTTCACGTGGTCGCCGATCTTGAGCTGGCGGAGCGCCTTGAACGGGCCCGTGACGACCTCGTCGCCTTCGTTGAGGCCCTCGAGGACCTCGGTCTGGAGATCCGCGTTGATCCCGGTCTTGATCTTCCGGAACTCGACCGTGCCGGTCTTCGTGACGACGAAGACCCCCTCGACGTCCTTCTTCTTCTCGGCGGGGCCGGCCGTCGCCGGCGCCGGCGCCGCGACCGCCGAGCCGGAGGGCGGCTGGGCGCCTTTCGCGCCGGGCTTCTTGCGCTCGAGCGACGCCGGGTCCGCGACCACGAGCGCCGGAATCGGGATCGCGAGCGCCGACTCGCGCCGGTCCGTCTCGATCTTCCCGGACACCGAGAAACCGGGGCGGATGTTGGCCGGCGGGTTCAGGACCTGCACCTTGACCTTGAAGTTCACGGCCGACGAGTCCGTGCCGAGAGCGGACTTCGTGATCGGGCTGCCGCCGATCTCCGTCACGACGCCGTCGAACTTCTTCTCCGGGTACGAGTCGAACGTGAGCGTCGCCTTCTGGCGGAGCTTCACGTGCGGGATGTCGGTCTCGTCGACCTCCATCTCGCCTTCGACGACGGACATGTCGGACACCGTGAGGAGCACGGTCCCGGCGTTGTTCATCGTGCCGACGATCGCGTTCTCGCCCTGCTCGACGGGCTTGGCCGTCACGACGCCGTCGATCGGCGAGACGATCGTCGTCTTCTTCAGGCTGTCCTTGTTCGCGAGGAGGTTCGCCCGCGCCTGCTCGATGCGGCGTTCGTCGGCGAGCGCGTTCGCCTTCGCCGAGTCGACGGCGAGCTGCGCCTTCTGGAGGTTCTGCTCGGACTCGATGTGGGCCTCGTAGTTCTTCTTCGTGCGCTCGAGGTCGCGCTCGGCCTGGTCGCGCGTGAACCTGTCCGAGTCGCGCTGCGCGAAGAGGGCGTCGAGCGCCGCCTGCGTCGCCTGCGCGTTCGCGTCGTACTGGACCTTGTCGATCTGGAGGAGGAGGTCGCCCTTCTTGACGATGTCGCCTTCCCGGACGGCGAGCGTCACGATCTGGCCCATGACCTGGGACGAGATGTCGACCTTCGTCTTGGCCTGGACGCGCCCGTTGCAGCTGACGGTCGCGACGAGCGGCACCTTCCCGACCTTGGCGGTCGTGACCCGCACGAGGTTCTTGTCCTTGCGGGCGATCGACGCCCAGATGACGACGGCCAGGATCACGACGACCCCGATGCCGATCGCCGCCTTGATCCGCGTGCTCATGGAACGGCTCCCTTCCGGCGCAACTGCTGTCTCCTCCGTTTCTTACGGGGGTTCGGCCCCGGAAGTTTCAAGACCGGGGGCGAAGGGCTGGCGGACAGGGGGGGATTCGAACCCCCGGTAAGGTTTTAAAGCCCTACGGCGGTTTAGCAAACCGCTGGTTTAAGCCACTCACCCACCTGTCCGTGGTGGCGCCGGGCCGCGAAGTCTAGCAGGGAGAGGAGATAATCGCCCTCCGCGGATCCCGCCCGGGGGAGTGGCCGAGTGGTTTAAGGCGGCGGTCTTGAAAACCGCTGTACCGCAAGGTACCGGGGGTTCGAATCCCTCCTCCCCCGCCGCCGACTCGGCCCCGACGGGCGATAGACTGGCATCGGTGGCCTCGACCGCGCCCGAGACGACCCGCCAGCTCCCCGACGATGCTCCGGACCCGGAGCAGATGCGCCGTTTTGCCGCGATGACGCCGGACGAGCGATGGACGGTCGCGCAGGCGCTCCAGCGGACGGCGCGCGCGGTCAAGCGCGCCGGCGTGCGCGCCGAGCATCCCGACTGGACCGACGAAGAGGTCCTCGCAGAAGTGCGCCGGCAGTTCCTGCGTGCCTGACGCCGATCTGATCGACCTTTTCGTCGCGCCGCTGAATCGGGCGGGGCTCACTACATGGTCACCGGCTCGGTCGCGAGCATGCTCTACGCCGAACCGCGCTTCACCGCGGACGTGGACGTCGTGGTGCGGGTGACCTCTCCGGAAGAGCTTCGAAGTGTCTTTTCCGGGTCGGACTATTACTGCCCCCCCGCGGACGTGCTGACCGTCGAGATCGCGAGGCCACTCCACGGGCATGTGAACGTCCTGCATTCGCCGTCGGCGCTGAAAGCGGACGTCTACTTCGCCGGAGAGGATCCGCTCCACCGCTGGGCGCTCGACCGGCGCCGCCGCTTCGACGTGGGCGGCCGCGAGGTCTGGGTCGCGCCACCCGAATACGTCATTCTCAGAAAGCTCCTGTTCTTTCAGGAGGGCGGCTCCTCGAAGCACGTGCGCGACGTCCGCGCCCTCCTCGTCGCCCAGGGCGAAAAACTGGACTACGCGACGCTCGAGACGGTTCGCAGAGGAGCGGGGCATCGCGGGACCTCCTGCCGAAATCCGCGCGAACCCCGCTGAACCGGCCGGGCGGCCTTCTACCGCTCCTTGCTGCGAACCTTCTCGAGCGTGCGCCGCGTGACGTCGTCGCTCGGGGTTCGGCGGGAAGCGACCGGGGCCGGAGCGTCCGGCAGGCGAAGCAGGGCCGGATCCGCCGCGCGCGCCGCCGCGGACGCGGTCCGGAAGTCGGCCTCCACCCAGGCGATGGACTGGCACGAGATCCGGCGCCGCAGCGCGAGCAGCGCGTCGTAGAGGTCTCCCGGCGTCGCCACCCGCCGCGCCCCGGGCCAGTCCGGCCGGTCGCCCGACGCCAGGTTCCACGCTTCGAACGGGACGCGGATCTCTTCGAGATAGCGCTCGCGCCCGAGGCGGGAAAAATGCCGGAATCCTCCGTCGACTCGCCGAGAAGGAGGACGACGGCCCGTCTCCTCGGCGCGGCTCCGGCGTGGAAACCGGTCGCCGCGACCGCGTCGGCCGTTCGCGTGCCGCTGTTCACGCTTCCCCGCAGGGCCGCGACGAGGCGTTCGACCCAGAGCTCCGGCGAGCCGGCCTGCAGGAGGTCGAACTCCTTCAGCCGCGCGTCGGCGACGACGCCGGTCAGCGCGACGACGTTGCCGGCACCGCCGAAGACGGACGCGATCCGGTCGGGGACGACGATCTTCCTCGAGCCGACGAGAGGCGCCTTCCTTTCCTCGAACCAGGCGCGCAGCGCGCCGAGGACGGAAGGCTCCGCGACGAAGGTGAGCTGCCAGTCTCCCGGCTCCCCGGGCTCGACGGCCCGCACGCTCAGGTGCGCGCTCCCGTAACGCCGAACGACCTCGGCGAGCCGGGCGGCGGCACACGTGCCCTCGTGGAGCATCGGCGCGAGGTCCGACGCTCTCGTCGCCGTGCGTGCGGCCGCCGACCGCCCCGGCGTACGTCGCGCGGCGTTCGTCCGGAAACACGAGCTCGACGGTCAGGAGCGTTCCGCGCGCGGTCCTCGCCGGCACGGTCAGCGTTCGGTCCCTGGTCAGTCGGACCGCCTTCCCGTCGACGGCCACGCGGATGCGCGACGGGTTCAGTCGTTCCGGGTGCGCCCATCCGATCAGGACCGTGCACGTCGCGGCGCCGGGAGGACACGTCGTCCGCGTCTGGACCTCCGCCTGGTCGGCGCCCGGCCGATTCACCCACCGGGTCGCCCGCTCGACGACGCGGCCAGACGCGTCCGCCCGGACGAGCTCGAGGAGGTGGATCCTCGGCAGCGATCCGAAGTCGACGCTGCAGCCCGGCGTCTCCGCCGTCACGGCGCAGACGCGTCTTGCCGTCGAGGAGCAGCGACGCGGGCCTCGGCGGGACGCCGAGCTCCACGACGAGCGGCAGCAGTCCGACGACCACGCCGACCGGGTACGTCAGGATCTGCATGCCACGACCTTCTCGCCGGAATGCGCCGCCACGGCGCGGACGTCAGCCCTTGACGATCTCCGTCTGCCCGCCGCAGTACGGCTGGAGGGCCTTCGGGATCGCGACGGAGCCGTCCTTGCTCTGGAAGTTCTCGAGGATCGCGACGAGCGTCCGGCCGACCGCGAGGCCCGAGCCGTTCAGCGTGTGGACGAGCTCGTTGCGGGTCTTGCCGCCCGACTCGACCTTCACGCGGATCGCGGCCCGCCGCGCCTGGAAGTCCTCGAAGTTCGAGCAGGAGGAGATCTCCTTGTACGCGTCCTGCCCCGGCAGCCAGACCTCGAGGTCGTACGTCTTCGCCGACGAGAACCCGAGATCCCCGCGGCAGAGCGCGATCCGGCGGTACGGGAGCTCGAGCCTCTCGAGGATCGACTCGGCGTCGCGCGTGAGCCTCTCGAGCGCGTCGTAGGACGTGTCCGCCTTCGCGAACTTCACGAGCTCGACCTTGTCGAACTGGTGCTGGCGGATCATCCCGCGCGTGTCCTTGCCCGCCGCGCCGGCCTCGGCGCGGAAGCACGGCGTGTACGCGCAGTACGAGATCGGGAGCGCGGACTCCGGGAGGATCTCGTCGCGGTGCATGTTCGTGACCGGCACCTCCGCCGTCGGCACGAGGTACCAGTCCGTGCCTTCGAGTCGGAAGAGGTCGGCTTCGAACTTCGGGAGCTGGCCCGTGCCGAAGAGCGAGGCCGCGTTCACGATGAAGGGCGGCAGGAGCTCGGTGTAGCCGTGCTCGCGCGTGTGGACGTCCAGGAAGAACTGGATGAGCGCGCGCGAGAGGAGCGACGCCCCTCCCTTGAGCACCGTGAACCGCGAGCCCGTGATCTTCGCGGCCCTCTCGAAGTCGAGGATGCCGAGGGCCGGGCCGAGGTCCCAGTGCGCGAGCGGCGGAAAGTCGAAGCGGGTCGGCTCGCCCCACGTCTTCACGACGACGTTCGCGGTCTCGTCGGCGCCCTCCGGGACGGAAGCGTGCGGGACGTTCGGGAGCGTCTCTTCGATGGCCGCGAACCTCGAATCGAGGGCCTTGAGGATTTCTTCGAATGAAAGAATCGCGGCCGCGAGTTCCTTGGAGCGTTCCTGCAACTGCGTGGCGTCCTGCTTGGCGCGCTTGAGGACACCCACTTTCTCGGAAATCCCGTTCTTCTCGGCGCGCGCCGCCTCCATCTTCGTGATCGCCTCACGGCGCTCGACGTCGATCGCCCGCCACTCGTCCAGTGCGCCGGGCGGGAGGTCGCGCCCGCGGTACAGCTCGGGCAGCCGCTCGAATTCCTTTCTCAGAAAGTCCCTCGAGATCATCGGACCCGGATTCTAGGGGGGGCGGCGTGCGCGACGCCGCGCGTGCTGTCTGAGCGAAGCGAGTTCACGCGCGAAGGAGGCACGCCCCGAGCGCGCGACTATCATCGACGCGATTGAGCGTCCCCCGCGTCCTCGTCGCGATCGTGTCGTGGAACTCGGCCGCGCACCTTCCGGCCGCCGTGAAGTCGGTGCCGCCGGGCGTGCCCGTCGTCGTCGTGGACAACGCCTCGACGGACGGCTCGGCCGACGCCGCGCGCGCGGCCGGCGCCCGCGTCGTCGAGGCCGGATCGAATCTCGGCTTCGGGCCCGCCTGCAACCTCGCGGCCCGGGAAGGCGGTCCGTCCGAGACGATCCTCTTCCTCAACCCCGACGCCGCGCTCGTGGACGGCGCCTCCGCGCTGGCCGCCCTGCTCGCGGCGCTCGACGCGGACCCGGCAGTCGCGGCCGCCGCGCCCCGGCTGACGGGCGACGGGCAGGACGAGTTCCAGCTGCGCCGCCTTCCGCGCCTCGGCGCGATTCTCCGCGAGGCGCTCCTCGTCGACCGCCTCTTCCCCTCGAACGCCGGTTTCCGGCGCGACCGCTACCTCGACCGCCCGCGGGACGCCGCGTTCGACGTCGAGCAGCCCGCGGCCGCCGCCCTTCTCGTGAGGCGCGCGGCCTTCGAGGCCGCGGGCGGATTCGACCCGGCCTTCACGCCGGCGTGGTTCGAGGACGTCGACCTCTGCGCGAGGCTCCTCGCGCGCGGGGGACGGATCCGCTTCGTCCCGGCCGCGCGCGCGACGCACGTCGGCGGCGTCGCCATGGGCGCGCTTCCGTGGCGCGACTTCCGGCCGCTCTACGTCCGCAACCAGTTCCGCTACCTCGCGCGCCACGCCCCTGCCGCCGTCCGCGCGGCGGCCTGGAGCGCGACCGTGGCGGGCGCCCTCCTCCGCATCGCGCTCGCGCCCGTCGCGCGGGCGGACCACTCGCGCGCGGACGTCGCCTTCGCCCAGCTCCGCGTCCTGCGCGGCCTCTTCGGCCTCGGCTGGCGCTCGGCGCTGCTCCCGGGGGCCGCGTGAAGCCCCGCGTCCTCGTCTCGCTCGTGACGCACAACGAGTCGCGCGACGCCGAGCGCCTCGTCCCGTCGCTCTTCTCCCAGACGTTCCGCGCCCTCGCGATCTCCGCCGTCGACAACGCGTCCGAGGACGGCACGCGGGCGACGCTCGCCGCCTTCGAGAAGGTCGCGCCCGTTCCGCTCGAGGTCTTCCCCTCGCGCGAGAACCTCGGCTACACCGGCGGACACAACCGCTCGATCGCGAGCGCGGTCGCGCGGGGGATCCCGTGGGTTCTCGTCCTCAACACGGACGTCGTCCTCGCGCCCGACTTCGTCGAGACGCTCCTCGCCGACGCGGAGGCCCCGTCGCACGCGCGCGTCGCGACGTTCACGGGAAAGATCCTGCGCGCGGACGGGCCGGGCCTGACGCCGACCTCCGTCCTGGACAGCGCCGGGCTCCGGATGACGCCGAACGGGCGACACTTCGACGTCGGGGCGGGCGAGACCCGACGACGGGCGCTTCGACCGGCCCGCCGAGATCTTCGGCGCGTCCGGCTGCGCCGCGCTCTTCCGGACCGAGGCGCTCGCCGACGCGCGGATCTCGACGGGCTTTTTCGACGACGACTTCTTCGTCTACCGCGAGGACGTCGACCTCGCCTGGCGCCTGCGCGGGCGCGGCTGGACCGCCCGGTGCGTCCCGGCGGCGCGGGCCTGGCACCGCCGGCGCAACCTCCCGGAGCGCCGCCGGGAGATGTCCGCGCTCGCGAACCTCCACTCCGTGAAGAACCGCTTCCTCCTCAGGATCAACAACGCGGGGAAGGAGCACCTCGCGGCGACGTTCGCCCGGACGTTCCTCCGCGACGCCCTCGTCGTCGGAGGCTGCCTGACGGTCGAGCGCACGTCGCTCGAGGCGCTCCGCTGGCTCGCGGTGAACCGCACGCGTCTCCTCGCCAAGCGCGCCGAGATCCAGGGCCGCCGCGCGGTCGGGGACCGTGCGCTCCTCAGGTGGTTCACGGACGATCCGCGCGGCGCGAGGATCGAGGCGTGAAGATCGCGGTGCTCGGGACGCGCGGCATCCCGGCGGCCTACGGCGGGTTCGAGACCTTCGCCGAGGAGCTCTCGGCGCGCCTCGCCTCCCGCGGGCACGACGTGACCGTCTACGCGCGGCGCGGCGCGACGGGAGCGGCCGTCGCGCATCACCGGGGCGCCCGCGTCGTCACCCTCCCGACGATCCGCCGGAAGTACCTCGACACGGTCGTCCACACCGCGCTCTCGGGCCTCCACGCCGCGGCCCGGGGATACGACGCCGTCCTCGTCTGCAACGGCGTGAACGCGCTCACGTGCCGGTTCGCCCGCCTCCTCGGCGCGCCGACCCGCGTCGTCCTGAACGTGGACGGGCTCGAGAGGAACCGCCGGAAGTGGAACGCGCTCGGCCGCCTCGTGTACGCCGCGTCCGAGCGGCTCTCCTGCGCGCTCCCGGACGTCCTCGTGACGGACGCGCGCGCGATCCAGGCCTACTACCGCGACACGTACGGGCAGGACTCTCTCTGCATCCCGTACGGCTCGGACCTCCCGCAGCCCGCCGGCACGGCGGCGCTCGACCGCCTGGGCCTCACGCCGGGCGGCTACGTCCTCTACGTCTCGCGCTTCGAGCCGGAGAACAACGCCGACGCGGTCGTGCGGGCCTATCGGGACGTGCGCGGCGAGACCCCGCTCGTCCTCCTCGGCGGGGCGCCCTACGCGGACGCCTACGTCGCGAGCGTGAAGGCCGAGGCCGCGCGCGACCCGCGCGTCGTGCTCCCGGGCCCCGTGTACGGCGAGGGATACCGCGAGCTCCTCGCGAACGCGGCGCTCTACGTCCACGCGACCGAGGTCGGCGGGACCCACCCCGCGCTCCTCGAGGCGATGGGCTTCGGCCGCCCGCTCGTCGTCCACGACACCGCCGAGAACCGGGAAACGGCCGGACGGGCCGCGCTCTATGCCGACGCGGCCCGGCCCGAGACCCTGACGCGGGGGATCGAGACCCTCCTCGCGGACCCGGTCCGCCGCCGGGTCCTCGGCGAGGCGGCCCGCAGGCGCGCCCTCGACCTCTACCGGTGGGACTCCGTCACCGACGCCTACGAAAGGGCCCTCTCGGGGGCGTGAGGAGGCGCCGTTTCGCGGCACTTGCTAGCATCTCCCTGACCCCTCGCCGGGGTCCGCCCCGATGCTGAAGCAACAGGCCCGGACGATTGCGGCCCTCCTGTACGCCGCCGACCTCAGCGTCACCCTCGCGACGCTGCCCGTGGCGTATCTGCTGAGGAGCGAGATCGTCCCGCATTTCGTCCACAGCCTGACGGCGCTCTACGACTTCCACATGTACCTCGTCCTCGTCGGGCCGATCGTCCTGATCTGGTCCGGCCTCCTCTTCCTCGGCGGGGCCTACCGCAGCCGGCGCACCGAGGCCATCCGGGACGAGGTCGCGCTCGTCGCGCGGACCGCGCTCTTCGGCTCCGTGCTCCTCTCCCTCGTCGTCTTCGCCGGGCGCTGGGACTTCATCTCGCGCCCGTTCCTCGCGGCCTTCTTCGTCGTCAACCTCGTCTTCCTCGTCGCCGAGCGCGTGACGGTCCGCCTCGTCGCACGCCGGGTGCGCGCCCTCGGCTTCAACTTCCGGACCGTCGTCCTCGTCGGCGACACGCCGGGCGCCGCGGCCATGGCGAAGCTCATCCGGGAGCATCCGTGGTGGGGGCTCAAGCTCCTCGGCCTCATCCGCGAGAAGCCCATCGAGCCGGGCGAGACGACGACCTCGAACGGCGTGCCGTACCTCGGGACGCTCGCGGACTTCCCGCGCGTCTTCACCGAGTTCAGCGTCGACGAGGTCCTGCTCGCGGTCGACCGCGGCGACCTCCCGAAGATGGAGGACCTGTTCCTCCTCTGCGAGGAGATGGGCGTCAAGACGCGCCTCGTCCTCGACTTCTTCCCGCACGTCCTCGCGCGCGTCGAGCTCGAGGAGCTGGACGGGACGCCGCTCCTCACGTTCTCGACGACCCCGGACGACAGCGCCGCCATGATGGCCAAGCGCACGGTCGACGTCCTTCTCTCGCTCGTCCTCGGCGCCGTCGCCGTCGTGCCCGTCACGCTCGCGGCCCTCCTCATCAGGCTCACGTCGAAGGGTCCCGCGCTCTTCCGCCAGACGCGCGTCGGCCTGAACGGGCGGCCGTTCACGCTCGTGAAGCTCCGCACGATGGTCGCGGACGCCGAGCAGCGGCTCGCGGAGGTCGCGCACCTCAACGAGCACGAGGGGCCCGTGTTCAAGTCCGCGCACGACCCGCGCCTCACGGCGTTCGGCCGCCTCATCCGCCGCTTCTCGCTCGACGAGATCCCGCAGCTCTGGAACGTCCTGCGCGGCGAGATGTCGCTCGTGGGGCCGCGCCCGCCGCTCCCCGAGGAGGTCGCGCGCTACGAGCGCTGGCAGCGCCGCCGCCTCTCGATGAAACCGGGCGTCACGGGCCTCTGGCAGGTCTCGGGCCGCAACGAGATCTCGCGCTTCGAGGAGTGGACGAATCTCGACCTCGCCTACATCGACAACTGGAGCCTGTCGCTCGACGCGAAGATCCTGCTCCGGACGATCCCGGCGGTCCTCTCCGGCCGCGGCGCGCGGTAGGCGCCTTGTCCGCGCCGCCCGCCGCGGCGCACGCCTGGGCGGAAGCGCCTTCGAGAGCGCGGATTCCGCTTCCGGCTCGCCGTCACGGTCCCCGCGCTCGTGGCCGCGCTCGTGCTCCTCGCGCGCTTCCTCGAATGGAACGAGGCGCGGCCCGGCGCGACGTTGTCCGACCCGGTCCTCGCGCTCCTCCCGCCCCGCGACCTCACGTGGCTCACGTTCTCGCTGATCTATCTCGGTCTCGCCGCCGGCGTCGCGCGCCTCGCGAGGGAGCCGCGCGCGCTGCTGCTCGCGCTCCAGGCCTACGTCCTGATGGTCCTCTTCCGGATCGCCGCCATGTGGGCGACGCCGCTCGACGCGCCGCCGGGAATGCTCCCGCTCGAGGACCCGCTCGTGCGCCTCTTCGGGCCGGGGAAGCTCCTGACGAAGGACCTCTTCTTCTCGGGACACACGTCGACGCTCTTCCTCCTCGCCCTGACCGTGCCCGGCCGGCGGTGGAAGGCGCTCTTTCTCGCCTGCACCGCGGCCGTGGGCGTCAGCGTCCTCGCCCAGCACGTGCACTACACGGCCGACGTCCTCGTGGCGCCGTTCTTCGCGTACGCGAGCGTCCGGCTCGCCGAATTCCTCGACCGCTAACGAGCGTCAGGCGCGCGCGGCGGCGTGTCCGCCGCAGCGCAGGACCTTCGGCCCCGCGAGAACGCGCCGGAGCTGGGCGAGGTGCCGGGCCTCGTGCTTGCCGATGAACCGGAACCACGTGACGCCGGTGAACCGTCCGAGAAGGAAGTGCGGGAAGACCATCCGCGCGAAGCTCTCGTCGCCCATCCGCTCTGCGATCGCGAGAAGGGCGGCGCGCGAGGTCTTCAGCCCCTCGAGGACCTCGGCGGGATTGATCTCGGAGCGCGGGCGCGGCCTGACGAGTCTGGGCGCCCGGAACCGGATCTTCCAGAACGCGGGCGCGATCGGGAGCCGGTAGAGCCACGCGTACTTCGGGACGCGCGTCGGCTCGCCCTTCTCGTGCTTCGTGAGCGCCTTCACGAGCGAGCGCTCCGCGACGCCGATGTGGTCGAGGACCTCGGCCGCGGACCAGCCGCCGTCGGCGGGCGGGCAGAGGAGCTCGATGTCCGACTTCCCGGCGACGGCCGCGTAGATCGCGGCACGGACCGCTTCCATGCGCTCACGGGCCTCTCTCAGGTCGGCGGCACGGCTCATAATCCCGCTCATCCTGATCGGGAAGGGGGGCTCCGTCAAATGAGATTCCGCCTCGCGCTCGTTCTCCTCGCCGCCTCGGCTCCGCTCGCCGCGCAGCCGCTGACCGTGAAGTGCGGGACCCTCCTCGATCCGGGCAGCCGCTCCGCAAAGAGCAACGTGAAGATTTTCTTAGAAGGGGGAAGAGTGGCCCGCCTCGACTCGTCGAGCGGTCCGGCGGCGGGCGCGCCCGGTCCCTCTTCACCTTCTAAGAAATCTTCGTCCGACTCCTCGTCGAGCGTCCACGGCGCCGTCCTGGATCTGACCTGCGGCTACACGTGTCTCCCCGGCCTCATCGACGCGCACACGCACCTCCTCCTGCAGGGCGACGCGACGAGCGAGGAGTACGACGAGCAGGTCCTCAAGGAGTCGACCCCGTACCGCGCGCTTCGCGCCGTCGCCGCCGCGCGCATCGCGCTCGACCACGGCTTCACGACCGTCCGCGACCTCGGGACCGAGGGCGCGGGCTTCACGGACCTCGACCTGAGAAAGGCGTTCGCGCTCGGCATCGTGCCCGGGCCGCGCGTGATCGCCGCCGGGCCCGCGATGACGCCGACGGGCCGTTACCCGCTCCTCGGCTATTCCTGGGAGCGGAAGATGCCCGACGGCGTCCTCAAGTGCGACGGCGCCGACGAGTGCCGCAAGGCGGTGCGATACCAGGCGCAGTACGGCGTCGACTGGATCAAGGTCTACGCGGACGGCTCGTACTACCGGACGCCGGGCGGCGGCTGGGCGTCGATCCCGAACTTCACGCAGGACGAGATGAACGCGATCGTCGACGAGGCGCACCGCCTGAGGAAGAAGGTCGCCGCGCACTCGATGACGCCGACGGGCCACCGGATCGCGCTCCAGGCCGGCGTCGACACCCTCGAGCACGGCGACGTTCTCGACGACGAGACGGTGAAGGTCATGGTCGCGAAGAAGGTGCCCTACTGTCCGACGATCACGGCCCTCGACTTCGTGAAGGGCCCGCGCAGCAGGACGAACCCGATCTGGGACCAGCTCTGGGCCGCGTCGGAGGAGTCGTTCAAGCGGGCCTACAAGGCGGGCGTCGCGATCGCGTTCGGGACGGACGCGGGCGGGTTCGACTGGGACAAGCGCAACGAGGCCGGGGAGTTCTCGTTCATGGTCGCCTGGGGCATGACGCCGTGGGACGCGCTCCGTTCGGCGACGACGGTCGCGGCGGAGCTCCTCGGGCCCCACCCGGACGGCACGCTCGGCTGCCTGAACGCCGGCTGCGTCGCGGACCTCGTCGCCGTGAAAGGCGACCCGCTGACCGACATCAAGGTGATGGAGAAGACGGTCGCGGTGATCTCGCGCGGCAAAGTCGTCAAGAAGCCGGATTGAGGGGGAGGGGGAAAGGGAGAAAACCCGTCCGCTGCGAGCGGCCATCTCGCTCGCCGTCGCGCTGGTTTTCTTCCTAGAAGGTGAAAGGGCCCGAGCACAGGCGCCGGCGGATCCCCTGGCGCAGGCCGCGCAGGGGCATCGGGCTGTTACCTCTCGAAGAAAATCTCCAATCCCGGCCGCCCCCGCTCCGCCGCGTGAGGCCCGGCTTGGGTCCGAGCAGAAGATTTCCTGGCACGTCATCTCCTCCTACGGCCAGGCGTCCGCGCCGCGGTCGCAGGGGTTCGCGGAGTTCGGGTCGCTCTCCGTGGCCCGCGACTTTCCGCTCGGCTCGAACTTCGCCTGGGGCGTGGAGCTGACGCCGCTCTTCCTCGTGACGCTCACGCGCGTCGACCTCCCGGACCGGCCGCGCGAGGGCCGTGCGGCGGTCGCCGCCGCGCCCTTCGTCGCGTGGGACCTGTTCCCGCGGAGCGCCGTCGGTCTGCGCCTCGAGGCGAGCGTCGGGCTGCTCTGGGCGTTCTCGCCCGTGCCCGCCGAGGGCTCGCGATTCAACTTCCTCGACATCCTCGGCGGCCGCGTGCGCGTCCGGCTCGGGCCGCTCGCGGCGCTCTCGGCCGGAATCCGCAGGACGCACGTGTCGAATCTCGGGACCGTGGGCCCCGACAACCCGGGGCTCAGCTTCTACGCGGCCGTCCTCGCGCTCGATCTCGCCCGCTGACATATCCTTGTCGCGTTGCCCATCTCCCCCGGAACGATGGTCGGGCCCTTCGAGGTCGTTTCGCTCCTCGGCTCGGGGGGAATGGGCGAGGTCTACCGCGGCCGCGACACCCGCCTCGGCCGCGAGGTCGCGCTGAAGGTCCTTCCCGCCCATCTCGCCGACGACAAGGACGGCCTCGCGCGGTTCGCCCACGAGTCCCGCGCGGCCTCCGCGCTGAACCACCCGAACATCGTCACGATCTACGACATCGGGAAGGCGGACGACTCGCCGTTCCTCGCGATGGAGTTCGTGACGGGCCGGACGCTGCGCGACCTCATCAAGGACGGCGTCGTGCCGCTCCGCAAGCTCCTCGACGTCGCCGCGCAGCTCACGGACGGGCTCGCGAGCGCCCACGGCGCCGGCATCGTCCACCGCGACCTCAAGCCCGAGAACGTCATGCTGTCGGCGGACGGCTTCCTGAAGATCCTCGACTTCGGCATCGCGAAGCTCTCGCCGGCTCTCGCCGGCGGCGACCTCGCGCAGTCCCTGACGGGGACGGGCCTCGTGGTCGGGACGCCCGGCTACATGTCGCCGGAGCAGGCGGCGGGCCGCCCCGTGGACTTCCGCTCCGACCAGTTCTCCGTCGGGCTCATCCTCTACGAGATGGCGACGGGCCGCCGGGCCTTCGAGCGGCCGACGCCCGTCGAGACGCTCTCGGCGATCATCCGCGAGGAGCCCGAGCCGCTCGCCGCGCTCGCGCCGCGTCTCGCCGCCCCGGTGCGCTGGGTCATCGAGCGCTGCCTCGCGAAGGACCCCGAGGAGCGCTACGCGTCGACGCGGGACCTCGCGCGCGAGTGGAAACAGCTCCAGCGGAACGCGGACTCCCTCGCGACGGACACGTCGCTCTCGACCGCCGCGACCGCGCGTTTCCAGCCCCCGCACACGGCGCGCCTGCGCGCCGACGCGGGACCCTCCGTCGTGCTCGGCGCGCCCGCCGGCGCGACCCCGGCGCCGGCGCCGGCGCGCGAGTCCGCGACCCGGCGGACGGGCCGGGTCCTCGCCATGGCCCTCCTCGCCCTCGCGCTCCTCGCGGGCGGCGGCGGCCTCGGCTACTGGCTGCGGCAGAAGGTCGCGGACGCGCCCGTGCCCGTCTGGTCCGGCTCGCTCGTGATGGGCGGCTCGACGCGCGTTCTCTCGCCGCGCAGCTCTCCCGACGGACGGCGCGTCGCCTTCCTGACCCCGGTCGGCGGCCTCACCCAGGTCGCGGCGATGGAGCCCGAGTCGGGCGACTGGACGGTCCTCACGAAGCGCACGGACGCGGGGGCGGTGCACCGGGTCGAGTGGTCGCCCGACGGGACGCGGCTCTTTTTCGACCGCGTGACGGACGTGCCCCTCGGCGTCTCGAGCGTCCCGGCGATCGGCGGCGAGGAGCGCCTCGTCGTCGAGGGCGCGGAGAGCCCCGACCCGCTGCCCGACGGG
The DNA here is from genome assembly GCA_963776915.1 of uncultured Acidobacteriota bacterium. Taxonomy (GTDB): domain Bacteria; phylum Acidobacteriota; class Thermoanaerobaculia; order UBA5066; family UBA5066; genus Fen-183. The sequence continues at coordinate 63,581 of CAVZPE010000007.1, forward strand.
AGCCTCCTCGTCGTGAAGCTCGACGCCGAGCGGCGCTTCCAGATCGTGCGCGTCTGGCCCGACAGCGGACGCCAGAAGGACGTCGGGCCCCCCGTCCTCCCGGACTCGAGCGACCTCCTCTCGCGCGTCTTCCCCGACGGCAAGGAGGTCCTCGTGTGGGGGCGCCTCGCGGGCGCCAAGGACGCGGGCGGCCGGCGCCTCCACGTCCTCGACGTCGAGACGGGCGCCGCGCGCCCCTTCCTGCCCGAGCTGCCTCTCCTCCCGCCGTTCCTGCCCCTGAGAAACGGCACCGGGGTCCTGGCGCGCCTCGCGGCGGGCGACCTGCACCGGATCGTCTCGGCCGCGCGCGACGGCTCGGGCGCGCAGACCCTCCTTTCGTTCTCCGACCGGCCGCGGTACCTCGCCGAGGGCAGGAGCGGCACGCTCTACGTGGGCTTCTCGGACGGCGTCGCCGAGATCCTCCGCGTCCCGGCCGCCGGCGGCCTGCCCGAGCGCATCGCGACGGCGCCCGCGGGCCTCGTCATGACGCCGGTCGAGTTCGAGGACGGGCGCCTTCTCGTCCCCGGGCTCGTCGCCGGACGGCGCCAGCTCCTCGTGACGGGAGAGGGCGGCGACCTCCGCCCGTTCACGGGTCTCTCCGAGCCGACGTTCGGCCCGGCGACGCTCGTCGGCCGCGACGCGGCGGCGTTCCTCACGGGCCCGGCCGCCTCTCCTCCGCTCCTCGCCGTCGTGTCCCGCGCGGACGGACGGCTCCTCAAGAAGCACGCCCTGCCGAAGGGCGCGGTCCCGTCGTCCCTCGCGGCCTCGCGCGACGGGAAGACGATCTTCTTCGCCGACGGCGGGACGATCTGGTCCGTCGACGCCGCCAGCGGCGCCGCGAAGGAGCTCTGCGCGGGCCACGGCGTCGCGGGAGACCCGAACGCGGACGCGGTCCTCGTCCAGCGCAACGCGTCGTCGGGCGTCCAGCTCGTGCGCGTCGCGCTCGCGACGCACGCCGAGACGCCCGTCCTCGTGACCGGGCCGCTCCGCCTCGCTCCGGCGCCGCTCTCGGGCGGCGCGGTCGGGGCGGACGGGAGGATCCTCCTCTCGGCCGTCTCGCCGGAGACCTGGCTCCCGGTCCCGGCGGTCCTCGACCCGGCGACCGGGGCGCTCACCCTCGTGCCCGTGCGGTCCGCGGGCGAGATCCTCACGGCCTCGTGGGGACGCGGCGGGACGGTGCTCGCGATGGCGCTCGGGACGAGCGGAGAGTTCTGGAGCTTCCGCCCGAAGGACGAGGGGGGCGACCCCGCGTCCTCCGGGCGTTAGAGCGCGCCTACTTCTTCGGCCGGTAGCCCTTCGCGCCGACCTTCCCGAGCGCGGCGACCTCCGCGAAGTACCGCGCGAACGCGATCATGCCGCCCTCGGCCTGCTCCCAGTCGTAGTTCTCGTTCGGGGAGTGGTAGCCGTGCTCGGGCAGCGACAGCCCGAGGAAGACGATGGGCGCCTTGAGGACGCGCTCCATCGTGATGACGGCGCCGATCGAGCCGCCCTCGCGGACGAAGACGGGCTCCTTGCCGAAGGCGAACTTGACGCTCCGGCGGACGGCGTCCGCGAGCGGCCCCGTCGTGACGCCCTGGTACGGGTCGAGGCGCCCCTCGAGCTCGACCTTGACGTCCTTGTTCTTCTTCTTCACGAAGTCCGTCACGAGCTTCGCGATCTTCGCCCCCGTCTGGTTCGGGACGAGCCGGCAGGACACCTTCACCTCGGCGCGCGGCGGGATGACCGTCTTGACGCCGGGGCCGGTGTAGCCCCCGACGAGCCCGTGGATCTCGAACGTCGGCATGCGCCCAGATCCTCTTCATGACGTCGAGGACGTCGTTCGTGCGGATGGTCTTGAAGAGGTGGTCCTTCTTGAAGCCGGCGACCGTGAAGCCGGACCTCTTGAAGTCCTCGAGCTCGGCCTTCGTCGGCGGCACGACGTCCTTGTAGAACCCCGGGATCTTCACCTTGCCCGTCTTCGCGTCGAAGCACTCGGCGACGACCTGCATGAGCTCGGCCATCGGGTTGCGCGCCGCGCCTCCCGTGACGCCCGAGTGCTGGTCCGTCGTGCCCGTCTCGAGCGTGAAGAGCATGCCCTGCAGTCCGCGCAGGCCGGCGGGCGCCGCCGGCTTGCCGCGCGCGATCCAGATCGTGTCCGAGACGATGATCGAGTCCGTCGCGAGCTTGTCCTTGGCGAACGTGATGCCCTTCGCGAAGCTCGGCGAGCCGATCTCTTCCTCGAACTCCCACAGGAAGCGGACGTTCACGGGGACGCCGGCGTCGAACGCCGCCTTCGCGCCGAAGAGCGCCGAGAGCGCCGGACCCTTGTCGTCCGTCGTCCCGCGGCCGAAGTAGCGGTCGCCCTTCTTCGTGAAGACGAAGGGCTCCGTCTCCCACGGCTCCGTCTGCTTCGAGGCGGGCTGGACGTCGAGGTGGTTGTAGACCGTGACCGTCGGCCGGGTGGGATCGTCGCCCCACACGCCGTGGACGATCGGGTGGCCCCCGGTCTCGTAGACGGCCGGGACGCCGCCGAACGCCTTGATCGTGTCGCAGGCGAGCTGCACGCAGTCGGCGATCGCGGGCTTCTTCGAGGGGTCGACGGAGATCGTCTGGCGCTCGACGAAGTCCTTGAGGAGGGATTCGAAGCGCTCGCGGTTCTGGGCCGCGAACGCCTTGAGGGCTTCCTTGGTGAGCTTGTTTTCGTTCATAAGGGGCGAGTGTATGCCCGCCCCGCGGCGCGCCGTCAATCGTGCAGGGACGTCAGGCGCCGTTTCCGCCGGCGACTCCGGGCCCGGCACCGGGCAGCGGACGCCGCCTCTTCTTGTGCATGCGCTCCTCCTCCTCCTTGTAGAGGTACTTGATGGAGCGCTTCGGGATCAGCAGGTTCGGGGCGTGGTCCCGGTTGAGCTTGATGACGTCCTTGTCGTACCACTCGATCCAGCCGCGCAGCTCCTCGCCGTCGACGAGCCTCACGACGATCGGCGTCTTGGACTGCATCTGCTTGAGGTAGTAGTAGGCCTCGGCGTTCGTCTGCTCGGGCGGAACGACCCGCCGGGCGCCGCCGCCCGCGGGGCGGGGTGCCCCCTGGTCCCTGAGGATGTGCGCGAGCGAGGGCCGGATGAGCTTGCGCGGGCCCAGCTCCTCGGGCGGACCTCCCCCCTCGCCGGAGGCCGGGGCGCCGGAAGCGGGCTTTTTCGCGGAAGCCATGTCGGGACTCCTCATACGCGCTCTTCGGTTGGGGGGAACGGATGTGGCGGGGAGTCTATTCCGGGGGCCCCCGGAAAACGAGAGACGGACTCAGGCCGGGGGAGGGGCGGGGGCGGGCTTGTCCCGGCGGTCCCGGTCGCCGCCGTGGCCCATGCGGCGGGCGGCCTCGATGCCCCCCTCCAGCTCGTAGGCGACGCAGCACTTCAGGCGCCCGCACTGGCCCGTGAGCTTGGCCGGGTTCGGGGTGAGACCCTGCATCTTCGCCATCCGGATCGCGACGGGGTGGAAGCCCCTGAGCCACGTCGAGCAGCAGAGCGTCAGGCCGCACGAGCCGATGCCGCCGAGGAGCTTCGTCTCGTCGCGGACGCCGATCATCTTCATGTCGACGCGGAGCTCGAACTTGTCCGAGATGTCCCGGGCCAGGTCCCGCGTCTCGGCCTTCTTGTCGGACGTGTAGAGGACCGTCAGCTTGCGGCGGTCGAAGCCGACGGCGCACTTCACGACGTGCAGGTCCAGGCGCAGCGCCGCGACCCTCTCGTCGGCGAACGCGAGCGCCGCCTGCTGCAGCTCGAGCCGCTCGGCGTAGTCCGCGTACTCCGAGTCGGACGCGAGCCTCAGGAACCGGCGGGCCTTCTTCGCCGAGCACGAGCGCGCGAGCACCGGGGACGTCGTCGTGACCTCGGCGAACTCCGGCCCGTTATCGGTCTCGACGATGAGCCGCTCGCCGGGCTTGACCGCGACTTCGCCCGTGAACACGAGCGTCGTCTTCCCGTCCTCGGCGTCGGCGAGGCGGGCCCCGACGTAGTTGCCGCCGGGGTTCTGCGAGGTGCCCAGGGAGCAGCCGGTACAGCTCATCCGACCCCGATTGTGCCAGAAGGACTCACGCGGACTCAGTCGCGCGAATAGAGGGCCGCCCCGAGGAGCCCGGAGTCGTCGCCGAGTCCGGCGGGCTCGACCCTGATCCTGCCGAGGTCCTGCGTGAACGCGAAGGCGTCCGCCCACTTGCGGACCTCCGCCAGGTAGGCCGGGCCGACGTCCGTCGCGACCCCGCCGCCGAGGACGAAGACGTCCGGCGAGAGGATGTTCCAGACGTTCGCGATCGAGATCCCGACGGCGCGGGCCGAGCGTTGGAGCGCGCGGCGCGCGAGCTCGTCGCCCTCCTCCCACGCCTCGCGCAGCTGCGAGCCCTTGAGGCGGACGTCCTTCTTCGCGACCGCCTTCTCGAGCTCCGTCCGGTCGCCGCGGTCGATCCGCTTCCTCAGGTACGCCGCGATCCCGACCTTGGCGGCCGTGCCTTCGAGCGTGCCGTCGAGCTTGCCGGGTGCCGCCCGGCGGAAGTCGATCTGCGTGTGGCCGATCTCGCCCGCGTTGCGGTTGAGCCCGGTGTGGATCTTGCCGTTCATGATCACGGCGCCGCCGACGCCCGTCCCGACCCACACGGCGACCATGACGTTCGCCCCGCGCCCGGCGCCGAGGCGGGCCTCCGCGAGCGCGGCGAGGCGGGCGTCGTTCTCGATCCTCCCGGTTGCGCCGGCGAAGGCCGTCCCGACGGCCCGCACGGCGCTCCAGTTCGGCGCCTCCAGGTTCGCGGCCCTCAGGAGCGTGCCCTTGATCGTGTCGACGACGCCGGGAGCGGCGATCGCGAAGGACGAGACGTCGGCGCGCGCGGCGCCGGCCTCCTTCAGCGCGAGGTCGCACGCTTCCACGAGAGCGGCGCCGATCGCCGCGGCGCCGTCCGCGAACGGCGTCTTGAGCTTGCCGCGGCCGAGGATCCGGTTCGACGGGTCCACGACTCCCGCGAGGATCTTCGTGCCGCCGAGGTCGATGCCGATCGCGAGACCCTTGCCGTTCGTCTTCGCCATCGCCCAAGTCTACGGTGTGCGGCCCCTCGTCGATTCGGGTTATCGGCCGGCGGCCCGATCGGAGATCATGGACGGGGAGGCTCGGCATGTCCGCTCACGACTGGCCCCGCGTCCAGGCCCTCTCGCTCCACGTGCCCGCCCTCGGGCTGCTCGTCGACCTCTCGAAGACGTGCCTCGCGGACGACGCGCTGAGGAAGGGCCCGCTCGTGACCGGCGCCTTCCCCGCCGCGTTCGCCGCGATGGACGCGCTCGAGAAGGGCGCGATCGCGAACCCGGACGAGAAGAGGCGCGTCGGCCACTACTGGCTGCGCGCCCCGGAGCTCGCGCCCGACGCCGGGACGGCCGAGGCGATCCGCGGGACGCTCGCGCGCATCGAGGACTTCGCCGCCGCGGTCCACGCGGGCCGGATCACCCCGAGGAAGGCGCCGCGCTTCGAGAACCTGCTCGTCGTCGGGATCGGGGGCTCGGCGCTCGGCCCGCAGTTCGTGGCGGACGCGCTCGGCTCTCCCCGCGACCCCCTGCGCCCGTTCTTCTTCGACAACACGGACCCGGACGGCCTGGCGCGCACGCTCTCGCGCATCGCGGCGACGGAGGGCGGCCTCCCCGCGACGCTCACGGTCGTGATCTCGAAGTCGGGCGGGACGAAGGAGACGCGCAACGGGATGCTGGTCGCCGCGGACGCGTACGGCCGCGCCGGTCTCGACTTCGCTCCGCACGCGGTGGCCGTCACGGGAGCCCAGAGCGAGCTCGACGAGGTGGCGGCGCGGGAAGGCTGGCTCGAGCGGTTTCCGATGTGGGACTGGGTCGGCGGGCGGACGTCCGAGCTGTCGGCCGTCGGCCTCGTCCCGGCGGCGCTCCAGGGCTTCGACATCCAGGCGATGCTCTCCGGCGCCGCCGCGTGCGACGTGGCGACGCGCGTGCCCGACGTCGCGCGGAACCCGGCGGCGATGCTCGCCCTCGCGTGGCACGCCGAGACAAACGGTCGGGGCGCCAAGGACATGGTCGTCCTCCCCTACAAGGACCGGCTGCTCCTCTTCTCGCGCTACCTCCAGCAGCTCGTCATGGAGTCTCTCGGCAAGGAGAGGGACCTCGAGGGGCGCGTCGTGAACCAGGGAATCGCGGTCTACGGCAACAAGGGCTCGACGGACCAGCACGCCTACGTCCAGCAGCTGCGCGAGGGCGTCCCGAACTTCTTCGTCACGTTCCTCGAGGTCGAGAAGGACCGCGCCGACGGCGCGCGGTCGCTCGAGGTGGAGCCCGACGTCACGCCCGGCGACTACCTGCACGGCTTCCTCCTCGGGACGCGCAAGGCGCTCGCCGAGAACGGCCGCGGCTCGCTCACGCTGACCGTTCCCGACGTCTCCCCGCGGACGGTCGGCATCCTCATCGCGCTCTACGAGCGCGCCGTCGGCCTCTACGCGCAGCTCGTCGGGATCAACGCGTACCACCAGCCGGGCGTCGAGGCCGGAAAGAAGGCCGCGACCGCCGTCCTCGCGCTGCAGGGGCGGATCCTCGCGGACCTGAGGGCGAAGAAGGGCGAGTCCCGCACCGCCGAGAAGATCGCGGCGGCGCTCGCCGAGCCCGACGTCGAGACCGTCTTCGCCGTCCTCCGCCACCTCGCCGCGAACCCCGACCACGGCGTCGCCCGCAAGGACGGCCCGACGTTCTTCCTCGCGACGTTCGGGATCAGATGAACAGCCGGTCGCGCCGGAGGACGGTCCTGAGGTCTTCCTTCGGGTCGCGGCAGATCCAGATCGGCCGGCCGTTCTCGTAGGGCATCGCGAGGGGGTGGCCGGTCTTCCCGGCCTCCTCGACGCGGCCGAAGACGCCCGTGAGCGACTCGCGGCGCCCGCCGATGACGATCAGCGGCCCCTTGAACGGCGCGTTCTTCTCCGCGTCCGCGACGCTCCAGAACCACCAGCTGTTGTGCGGGCACAGGACGCGTGGCACGCCGAGGGGCGCGCCGTACCTCTCCAGCGCCGAGGCCTCGCCGTAGTTGCGCGCCCAGACACGGGCGGTGGCGCGCTCGTTCGGGGGCAGCGTCGCCGCGACGCGCGCGACCTCGGCCGCCATCTCGGGCCAGCCGAAGCGGTCCGCGAAGTGCTGCGGGAGCGGGCCGAGCTCGTTGCGCTCGGTCGTCGAGGGCGCCATTCCGAGCGCCTTCGCGTACGCGAGGTACTGCGGAACCGGCAGGAGCGGCAGCGCGAAGGGCGCGATCGCGACGCCTCCGAGGAGCGAGCAGCGTCGCCGTACACCCAGGCGGGCGCGGCGCTCCTCCCGCGGTGGAGGATGCGCTCGAGGGCGACGCCGCCCGCCGCGAGGAGCGGCGCGAAGGACGCCGAGAGGTACTCGGCCTTGCTCGTGCGGTTCGCGAGGAGGATCGCCGAGCGTCGTCACGAAGACGACCCCGAGGAGGCGGAAGCGGCGTCCGTCCCGCGCGGCGAGGAGCCACACGAGGCCCGCGATCCAGAGCGGCGCCGCGAGCGGCTGGAAGAGGAAGAGGAGATCCTTCGCGAGCGTGAGGGGCGAAGTCGGCACGTACTTCTCGGCGGTCGCCCGCCGCATGAACTCGAGCGTCGCCCAGCCGTGCGTCACGTTCCAGGCGACGTACGGGACGAGCCCGAGCGCGGCGATCCCGCCCGCGAGCCACGGGCCCAGAGTCGCGAGCCACCGCCGGGCCGGCGTCGCGACGAGCCCGACGAGGATCCCCGCGCCGAGCCAGAGGACGCTGATCTTGTTCAGGAGTCCGGCCGCCAGGACGACGCCGAGGAGGAGCCAGAGATGCCCCCGGCGCGGCCCGGGCTCGGCGTCGAGGATCGCGGCGAGGAGAGTCGCGGCGAGCGTCCAGACGAGGATGTCGAACGCGTTCATCGAGTAGTACCCCGTCATCCCGACCCAGATCGGGGCGACGGCGGCCGCGACGGCCGCGAGCCCCTGCGCCGCGGATCCGCCGCCGAAGCGCCGCGCGAGGAGGCCCGTCAGGACGACGACGAGGGCGCCGCAGAGGGCGGGCGGGACCATGAGCGCGGCGGCCGAAGCGCCGAAGACGGCGCGCCAGCCGGCGAGGAAGAGGATCGAGAACGCCGGCTGGTCGACGTACCCGGCGGCGGGGCGGCTCGCGCAGGAGAGGTAGTAGAGCTCGTCGCGGAAGATCCCGTACCGGCCGACCGACGCCGCGTGGAGCGCCGCCTGCACGAGCGCCGCGCCGGCGATCAGCCCCCAGGCCGGCCTGCTGCGCCCGTTCCCGTGCGGCGTCACGAGCGTCCTACGCATCCCCGGGCGCCGGGTTGCGGCCGCGGGGCGATACTCGCGTGCCGTGGCGACGCTCTCCGACCTCTCCCTCAAGAACCGCCTCTTCATGGCGACGTACCGGTACCGGACGGTCGACCCCATCCCGTTCGCGCGGCCGAGGAGGCCGCTCGGCGAGGCGCGCGTCGCCCTCGTGACGACGGGCGCCGTCTACGCCCCCGGCCAGGAGCCCTTCGACGAGGAGAAGAAGGGCGGCGACGTCTCGTACCGCGTGATCCCGCGGGACGTCGACGTCGCGACTCTCGGCATCGCGCACAAGTCCGACGCGTTCGACCAGACGGGGTTCACGGCCGACCGCAACCTCGGCTTCCCGCTCGACCGGCTGCGCGAGATGGAGGCCCGGGGCGCGATCGGCAGCCTCGGCCCGCGCGCGATCTCGTTCATGGGGTCGATCTCGGCCCCGCTGCGGCTCGTCAAGGAGACCGCGCCCGAGGCGGCCGGGCTGCTCGAGGCCGACGGCGTCGACGTCGCGCTCCTCGTCCCGCTCTGACCGCTCTGCCATCAGACCGTGTGTCTGATCGCCGCCGAGCTGGAACGGAGGGGCATCGCGACGACGTCCGTCACGGCGCTGCCCGAGGTCACGCGGAAGGTCGGCATCCCGCGCGCCCTCGCCGTTCCGTACGCGCTCGGGTACCCGCTCGGCCGGCCGCACGACGCCGCGCTGCAGACGAAGATCCTGGCTTCGGCGTTCGCGCTGCTGGAAGCGCCGGGGCCGCCGCCCGTCGTCCGCGATTTCTAGCGCAGGAGCGATCCCGACCGCTCCATCAGGATCTCCATCGCCTTCTTCCCGATGTCGCGGCGGAAGTGGCGGCCCTCGAAGTGGACCTTCTCGGCGGCGTCGCGCGCTTTCTTCAGCGCCTGCGAGAGGCCGCGCGCGCGCGCGCAGACGTTCAGGACGCGCCCGCCCGCCGTCACGAGCCGCCCGTCCGGCGCGGTGGCCGTGCCGCCGTGGAAGACGAAGACGCCTTCTTCCTTCTCGGCGTCCTCGAGGCCCGTGATCGTCCGGCCCTTCTCGTACGGCCCGGGGTAGCCCTCGGCCGTCAGGACGAGGCAGGCCGTGGCCTCGCGGCGCCACGTGGGCGTCACGCCCTCCTCGAACCTGCCCCGCGCCGAGGCGAGGAGGAACGGGAGGAGGTCGCCGTCCATCCGGAGGAGCACCGACTGCGTCTCGGGGTCGCCGAAGCGCACGTTGTACTCGAGGACGTACGGGTTCAGGCCCTTCTCGAGCATGATGCCGACGAAGAGGACGCCGCGGAACGGCCGCCCCTCCTCCTTCATCCCCTTGAGCGTCGGCTGGACGACGAACGCGAGGATGTCCGACGCGGTGGAGGCGTCGAGGAGGACGGACGGGCTGTGCGAGCCCATCCCCCCGGTGTTCGGGCCGCGCTCGCCGTCGAAGACCTTCTTGTAGTCCTTCACGGTCGCGAGCGGGATCGCGCGCTCCCCGTCGCAGAGGACCATGAAGCTCACCTCGTCGCCCGCGATGAAACGCTCGACGAGGACGCGGTCGCCCGCCGAGCCGAAGACGCGGTCGTCGAAGAAGAGCTTGAGCGCCTGGTCGGCCTCCGCCCGCTCCTGCGCGACGACGACGCCCTTGCCGGCCGCGAGACCGTCCGCCTTGAAGACGACGGGCAGGCCGAAGGACTTCAGGGCGCGCTCCGCCTCGGCGCGGGTCGTGACGATCTCGGCGTCCGCCGTCGGGATCGCGTACTTCTTCATGAACGTCTTCGAGAACGCCTTCGAGGCCTCGAGCTCGGAGGCGAGGCGGTTCGGCCCGAAGGCGAGGAGGCCGCGGTGCGTCAGCTCGTCGACCAGGCCGAGCGTGAGCGGGAGCTCGGGCCCGACGACCGTCAGGTCGATCTTCATCGACTCCGCGAAGTCCGCGAGCTCGACGACGTTGTCGACGGAGATCGGGATGCACGTCGCGAGCCGCGCGATGCCCGGGATTCCCCGGCGCGCAGAAGATGTCCGTGACGCCCGCCGCCTGCGCGAGCTTCCAGACGAGTGCGTGCTCCCGCCCGCCCGAGCCGACGACGAGAAGTCTCATGCGACGGAGGGAATCTTACCCCGCCGCCGCCTTGACGGGCCCCGCCGGCCGGCCGTACTCTGGATCCTCGTTCTTTGACCGGGTTTCATCCAGAGCGGCGGAGGGACGGGCCCTGCGATGCCGCGGCAACCGGTTCCAGGCGCCTCCAGAGGCGCGGGACGCAGGTGCCAAATCCCGCTCCGGGGCCTCGGGCCACCGGAGAAAGATGAGATCGAGGCCGAGTCGGCGTTCCCCGCCCCTTCGTCCTCGAGGGGGCTTTTTTCATGAAGAGAGACATCCGCGAGCGCCTGAAGACCGAGGTCCTCCTCGGGGACGGCGCGATGGGCACGCTGCTCGTCTCGCGCGGCGCCCCCGCGGACGGCCCGAGGTCTCCCGTCTGCCTCACGACGCCGGAGCTCGTCCGCGAGATCCACGACGACTACGTCGCCGCGGGCGCCCAGGTCCTCTCGACGAACACGTGGGACGCGAACCGCGCGAAGCTCACGAAGTTCGACTGGGCCGACTCGCTCGAGAAGGTCAACCGCGAGGCGGTCCGCCTCGCCCACGCGTCCGCCCAGGGCGAGTACGTCTACGTCGCGGGCGTCGTCGGCCCGCTCGGACAGCTCGTGAAGCCCTACGGGCCGCTCACGCGCCCGCACGTGAGGGAGATCTTCACCGAGCAGATCCGGATCCTCCTCGAGGAACGGGTCGACCTCCTCCTCTTCGAGACGTTCTCCTCGGCGCTCGAGATCCTCGAGGGCCTGCGCGCCGCGCGCGCCCTCTCGACGGAGATCCCGGTCTTCGCGTCGATGACGTTCCTCGCGGACGGCAAGACGAGCTTCGGCGACGCCGCGGCCGAGAGCCTCCGCGCGCTCGCGGACGCCGGCGCGGACGTCGTCGGCCTGAACTGCGCCATCGGACCGCAGGAGTCGCTCGACGTCCTGACGCGCGCGGCCTCCTCCGTGAGCCTTCCCGTCTCCCTGAGCCCGAACGCCGGCTATCCCTGGATCGTCGGCGGCCGCACCGTGTACCCCGCGACGCCCGACTACTTCCGCGAGACGGCGAAGGAGGCCGTCCAGGCGGGCGCCGCGCTCCTCGGGGGCTGCTGCGGCACGGGCCCCGAGCACGTCGCCGCGATGGCGCGCGAGACGGTCGGCAAGGCGCGGCGCGCCGCGCACACGGCCCCCATGGTCTTCGTCTCGGCCGAGCGCGCGCGCCCCGAGGCCGCGCCGCTCGAGACGTCCGCCTTCAAGCGCAAGCTCGCGGACCCCCTCGCCCGCGTCGTGAGCGTGGAGGTCGAGCCGCCGAAGGGCTTCGACGCCTCGGCCGCCCTCGACGGGGCCCGCTCGCTCAAGGCGATCGGGGTGGACGCCGTCAACGTGACGGACAACCCGATGGCGCGCCTGAGGATGTCCTCGATCGCCGTCGCGCACCTCATCCGCCACGAGACGGGCGCCGAGACGATCTTCCACTTCTCGCCGCGCGACCGGAACGTCCTGGGCATCCAGTCGGACCTCCTCGGCGCGGCCGGGCTCGGGATCAAGGCGCTCCTCGTCGTGGGCGGCGACCCCCTGAAGATCGGCGACTACCCGCAGGCGAAGCCCGTCGGTGAGGTGGACACGCTCGGGCTCCTGCGCATCGTCAAGGGCCTCAACGCGGGCGTCGACCTCGCGGGCGGGGCGATCGGCGCCGCCACGTCGTTCGCGATCGGCTGCGCCGCGAATCCGGCGGCGAAGGACCTCGACGTCGAGATCTCGAAGCTCGCCGCGAAGATCGACGCGGGGGCGACGTTCGCGCAGACGCAGCCCGTCTGGGACCTCGACGCGCTGGACCGCTTCTGCGCCCGCGCCGAGTCGCGCGCGATCCCCGTCCTCGTGGGCCTCATTCCGCCGAAGAGCCTCAAGCAGGCGCTCTACTTCGCGAACGAGGTCCCCGGGATGGTCGTCCCCGAGTCCCTGATCGAGCGGATGCGGAAGGCCGCCGACAAGGGTCCGGAGTTCGAGGAGGAGGAGGGCATCGCCCTCTCCCTGACTCTCGCCAAGGAGATGGCCGCGCGCGTGCGCGGGCTCCACGTGATGCCCATGGGCCGCTACGGCGTCGTCAAGCGGATCCTGGAGGCGCTCTAGGTGAGCGCCGAGGCGCGGCTACGCGCGCTCCTCGCGCGGCGGGTCGCCGTCATCGACGGCGCGATGGGGACGATGATCCAGCGCGAGGGGCTGGACGAGGCCGCGTACCGCGGGGACCGCTTCCGGACCCACCCGAGGGACCTCAAGGGCGCGAACGACCTCCTCGTCCTCACGCAGCCCGCGGTCGTCGAGGGGATCCACCGGGCCTACCTTTCGGCCGGCGCGGACATCGTCGAGACGAACACGTTCAACGCGCAGGCGATCTCCCTCGCGGACTACGGCCTCGAGCCGCTCGCGTACGAGATGAACGTCGCCGCCGCGCGCCTCGCGCGCAAGGCCGTCGACGCCCACCGGGCCGCCACGGGCCGCGACGCCTTCGTCGCGGGCGCGCTCGGGCCGACGAACCGGACGCTCTCCCTCGCGGTGGACGTCAACGACCCGGGCAAGCGCACGCACGTCTTCGCGGAGATGGCCGCCGCGTACCGGGACCAGGTCCGGGGCCTGCTCGACGGCGGCGCCGACGTCCTCCTCTTCGAGACGGTCTTCGACACGCTCGTCCTCAAGGCGGCGCTGTTCGCGGCGCAGCAGCTCTTCGACGAGGGCGCGCGGCGCGTGCCGCTGATGGTCTCGGTCACGATCACGGACAAATCGGGCCGGACGCTCTCGGGCCAGCTCGTCGAGGCGTTCTGGAACTCGGTCTCGCACGCCCCGCTCCTCTCGGTCGGGATCAACTGCGCGCTCGGGGCCAGGGAGATGCGGCCGTACGTCGAGGAGCTGTCGGGCCTCGCGCCGGTCTTCACGAGCGCCTACCCGAACGCCGGCCTGCCGAACGCGTTCGGCGGCTTCGACGAGACGCCCGAGATCATGTGCGCCGACCTCGCCGCGTTCGCCCGCGCGGGCTGGGTGAACGTCGTGGGCGGCTGCTGCGGGACGACGCCGGACCACATCCGGGCGATCGCCGAGGCCGTGAAGGACGTCCCGCCGCGGCGCGTCCCCGAGATCACCCGCGCGACCCGCCTCTCCGGCCTCGAGCCGTACACGCTGCGCGAAGGCGTCTTCACGGTCGTCGGCGAGCGGACGAACGTGACGGGCTCGCCGAAGTTCGCGAAGCTCGTCCTCGCGGGCGACTACGAGGGCGCGCTCGCCGTCGCGCGGCAGCAGGTCGAGGGCGGCGCGAACGTCCTCGACGTCTGCATGGACGAGGGGATGCTCGACGGCGTGGCCGCGATGACGCGGTTCCTCAACCTCGTGTCGGCCGAGCCGGACATCGCGAAGCTCCCGATCATGCTCGACAGCTCGAAGTGGGACGTGATCGAGGCGGGCCTGAGGTGCCTGCAGGGCAAGGCCGTCGTCAACTCCCTCAGCCTCAAGGAGGGCGAGGACGTGTTCAGGGCCCACGCCCGGCTCGTCCGCCGCTACGGCGCGGCCGTGATCGTGATGGCGTTCGACGAGGAGGGGCAGGCGACGACGGTCGAGCGGAAGGTCGCGATCGCGCGGCGGGCGTACCGGATCCTCACCGAGCACGTGGGTTTCCCGCCCGAGGACGTCATCTTCGACCCGAACGTCCTGACGGTCGCGACGGGCATCGAGGAGCACGATTCCTACGCCGTCGACTTCTTCGAGGCGACGCGCCGCATCAAGGAGGCGCTCCCGTTCGCGAAGGTCTCCGGCGGGATCTCGAACGTGTCGTTCTCGTTCCGCGGCAACAACACGGTCCGCGAGGCGATGCACGCGGCGTTCCTGTACCACGCGATCCGCGCCGGCCTCGACATGGGAATCGTGAACGCGGGCCAGCTCGCCGTCTACGAGGACGTCCCGAAGGACCTCCTCGAAAGGGTCGAGGACGTCCTCCTGAACCGCCGGCGCGACGCGACCGAGCGGCTGCTCGCGTTCGCCGAGTCCGTCAAGCAGGCAGGCCCCGCCGAGGCGAAGGCCGACGCGTGGCGGAGCGGGACCGTCGGGGAGCGCCTCACGCACGCCCTCGTCCACGGCATCACGGACTTCGTCGAGAGCGACACCGAGGAGGCCCGCAAGGCGCTCGCCCGGCCGCTCGACGTCATCGAGGGCCCGCTCATGGCGGGCATGAACGTCGTCGGCGACCTCTTCGGCGCCGGGAAGATGTTCCTGCCGCAGGTCGTCAAGAGCGCGCGCGTCATGAAGCGCGCCGTCGCGTATCTCGAGCCGTTTCTTCAGGCCGACAAGGCCGCCGGGGCGTCGACGTCGCAGGGCAGGGTCCTCCTCGCGACGGTCAAGGGCGACGTCCACGACATCGGGAAGAACATCGTCGGCGTCGTCCTCGCGTGCAACGGCTACGAGGTGATCGACCTCGGCGTCATGGTGCCGGCGGACCGGATCCTGAAGGCCGCGCGGGAGAGCGCCGTCGACGCCGTGGGCCTCTCGGGCCTCATCACGCCGTCCCTCGAGGAGATGGCGCACGTCGCGCGCGAGATGGAGCGCGAGGGCTTCACCCTGCCTCTCCTGATCGGCGGCGCGACGACGAGCCCCGTCCACACGGCCGTGAAGATCGCCCCGGCCTACGGGCGGCCCGTCGTCCACGTCCACGACGCCTCGCGCGCCGTGGGCGTCGTGAGCGGCCTTCTCGGCGCCGGACGGGAGGCCTTCGCGGAGACGAACCGGAAGAAGCAGGCGCTCCTCGCCGAAGAGCACGCGCAGCGCGCGACAAAGCCGCTCGTCCCGCTCGACGCGGCCCGCGCGCGGCGCGCCGAAGATCGACTGGGCGGCGGCGGATCTGCCGGTTCCGTCCTTCACGGGCGTCCGCGTCCTCCACGACGTCCCTCTCGAGACGCTCGTGCCGTTCATCGACTGGTCGCCGTTCTTCCACGCGTGGGAGATGCGCGGCCGCTATCCCCGGATCCTGGAGGACGCCGTGCTCGGGGTGAGGGCAAAGGAGCTGTTTGCCGACGCGCAGGCGCTCCTCTCGCGCATCGTGAAGGAGCGGCTCCTGACCGCGCGCGGCGTCCACGCGTTCTTCCCCGCCGCGTCCGAGGGCGACGACGTCGCCGTCTTCGCCGACGAGGCGAGGACGCGACGGCTCGCGACGCTCCACACGCTCCGCCAGCAGATGGAGAAGCCCGAGGGACAGCCGCTCGAGGCGCTCGCGGACTACGTCGCACCGCTTTCGAGCGGGCGGAAGGACCACCTCGGCCTCTTCGCCGTCACGGCCGGAATCGGAGCGGACGCGCTCGCGCGGTCCTTCGAGGCGGCGCACGACGACTACTCCGCGATCCTCGCCAAGGCGCTCGCCGACCGGCTCGCCGAGGCGTTCGCCGAGATGCTCCACCAGCGCGCCCGCGCGGACTGGGGCTACGGGCGGAACGAGGCCCTCTCGCACGAGGAGCTCCTCAAGGAGAAGTACCGCGGCATCCGGCCCGCGCCGGGCTACCCGGCCTGCCCCGACCACACCGAGAAGCGGACGCTCTTCGATCTCCTCGGCGCCGAGGAGGCGGCGGGGATCCGGCTCACGGAGAGCTTCGCGATGACGCCGGCGGCGTCCGTCTCGGGCTTCTACTTCGCGCACCCCGACGCGCATTACTTCGCGGTCGGACGCCTCGGGCGGGACCAGGTCGAGGACTACGCGCGCCGCAAGGGCATGTCCCTCGAGGAGGCCGAGCGCTGGCTCGCGCCGAACCTCGGGTACGAGCCGGTCCGGTCCGCCGCCCCGCGGCCGCCGCCCGCTGACGCCGGGCCGCCGTTCACCGACCGCGGCCGTGCGTTCGCCGAATTTCACGGGCCGAAACCCCGCCGGCGCCGTAGCTTCCGGGTGGAGGCTCACATGGAACCCGCACCCCGCCCCGCCCTGACCGGACGCCTGCTCGTCGGGCTCCTCTTCATCGCCGGAGGCCTCCTCTTCACGGCCGCGAACCTCGGGTTCGTCCAGGTGCGCGAGGTCTGGAGGTTCTGGCCCCTCATCCTCGTCGCGGTCGGCCTGCTGAGGTTCGCCTCGCGCAACTACTTCGCGGGCGTCATCTTCATCGGCCTCGGCGCCCTCTTCCTCGCGCGCGAGTTCGACCTCGTCTGGTTCCGGATCTCGACGCTCTTCCCGCTCATCTTCGTCCTCGTCGGGCTCAACATCGTGTCCGAGCACCTGCGCCGCCGGTCGAGCGCCGTCGGAGGCGGCGCGCCGGGCGGGACCCTGAGCGAGTGGGCGATCTTCGGAGGGGGCAAGCGCCGCATCCAGTCCCAGGAGTTCCGCGGCGGCCAGGCGAACGCGATGTTCGGCGGCTTCGAGATCGACCTGCGCGAGGCGCAGATCGCGGGCGACTCCGCGACGATCGACGCCTTCTGCTTCTGCGGCGGCGGCGAGATCCGCGTGCCGGAGTCGTGGAACGTGACGATGAAGGCCGTGGCGATCTTCGGCGGGCAGGACGACAAGACACGTCCCCCCGCGCCCGGAACCCCGCACAAGGAGCTCATCGTCACGGGCTTCATCCTCTTCGGTGGTCTCGGCGTCAAGAACTGAAGGCGCGCCGTGCATCCGCTTCTCGCACGGCCGGCGTCCTTCGCGGTCTACCTGCTCGCGTGGGTCCCGCTCACGGCGATCCTCGGCGCGCTCCTCGTCCTCGCGGGCGGGTTGACGCCGATCGAGGCCGCCGTCGTGTCGCCGCTCCTGACCGGCGTCTACGCCTTCGTGTGCCTGTCCTCGTGGTACCTCTGCGTCGCGTTCCCGATCCGCACGTCCCGCCTGCTTCCGCTGGCCGTCACGCTGACCGTCGCGTCGATCGTCGCCGCCTCGCTGTGGGTGCTCTGGGGCGCGACGCTCGGCGGCCTCCTCGCCCTCGCGCCTCCCTTCGTGGGCCTCCCCGAGGCGCTCCGCCGCGCGACGCCCGTCGTCCTTCTCGTCGGCGTCCTCCTGTACCTCCTCGCGGTCGCGCTCCACTACCTCCTCGCGGCCTCGCGCGAGGCGATGGAGCGCGAGGACCGCGAGGCGGAGCTGAAGTCCCTCGCGCGCGAGGCCGAGCTCCAGGCGCTGAAGGAGCGCCTGAACCCGCACTTCCTCTTCAACGCGCTGAACTCCATCGGGTCCCTCGCCGCGACGCGCCCCGAGGAGGCGCGCCACATGTGCGCCCTCCTCTCGGACTTCCTGAGGACGACGCTCGGGCTCTCGGGCAAGGCCGAGATCCCGCTCTCGGAGGAGATCGCGCTCGCCCGCCGCTACCTCGCCGTCGAGCGCGTGCGCTTCGGCGACCGCCTCGGCGTCGCCGAGGACCTCGACCCGGCCGCGGCGGACACGCTCGTGCCGCCGCTCCTCCTGCAGCCGCTCGTCGAGAACGCCGTCAAGCACGGGATCGCGGGCCGCCTCGACGGCGGGACGCTCACGCTCGTCACGAAGCGCTTCGGAGACCGCGTGTCGATCGTCGTCGAGAACCCCACCGGCGCGGACGCGCCGCGCCCCGCGGGCACGGGCCTCGGCCTCGCGAACGTCGCGCGCCGGGTCGCGGCCTCCTGGGGCGACTCGGGCCGGTTCCTCGCGCGGCGCGTGGACTCCACGTTCCGCGCCGAGATCGAGCTGCCCGCGCGCCTCTGACGCGCGCTCTCCCTCTCAGGGCGGCTTCGGCAGCCCCGCGAGGAAGTCCCGCGCGACGTCGGCCGGGCGCCGGTGCTCTCCGGCGACCTGCTGGTTCAGGCGCCGCATCCGGGCGGCCGTCAGCGTCCCCGACAGCTCCTCGAGCGCGGCGCGCGCCCGCGGCTCGCGGGCGAGGGCTTCCGAGCGGACGACGAAGGCCGCCTCGTAGGGCGGGAAGGAATGGCGGTCGTCCTCGAGGGCGACGACGTCCAGGACGGAGAGGAGGCCGTCCGTCGCGTTCGCGGCGACCATGTCCACGTCCTTCGCCTCGAGCGCCCTGTAGAGGAGTCCGAGGTCCATCGTCCGCGGGCTTCCCACGAGAGGGAGCGCGTACGTCTTCTGGAGGCCCGCGAGGCCGTCGGGCCTGTCGAGGAACTCGTAGCCGACGCCGAGCCTCCAGCCCGGCTTGCGCCGGGCCGCGTCGCTCAGCGTCGCGATCCCCCACGCGCGCGCGTCGTCCCCGCGGATGACGAGCGCGAACGTGTCGTCGAAGCCGAGCGGCTTCAGCCACGCGAGATTCCAGCGGGAGCGGTACTCCGCCGCGACGCGCGGGAAGACCGCGGCGGGGGACGGCGGCGGCGGGAGCTTCAGGACGGCCGACCACGCCGTGCCCGTGTACTCGGGATAGAGGTCGATGTCTCCCGCGACGAGCGCCTCGTGCGCGAGGAGCGTCCCGCCGAGGTCCAGCTTCCGCGTCACGGGCGCGCCGAGGCGCCGCTCGAGCTGCTGCGAGGCGATCTCGCCGAGGATCACCTGCTCGGTGAAGTTCTTGGACCCCACCACGAGCGCGCGGGGTCTTCCGCACCCGGCGACGAGGAGCGCCGTCAGACAGGCGAGAGTCGCCGCTCGACCCATCCCAGTCCTCCGTCCGCGAAGAGCGCGAGGAGCGCCGCCGGCACCGCGCCCGCCAGGATCTGGCCCGTGTCCACCGACGCCAGGCCGCGGAAGATGAAGACGCCGAGGCCTCCGGCCCCGATCGCCGCGGCGATCGTCGCCGTCCCGACCGTCTGGACGGCCGCCGTTCTCACGCCCGCGAGGATCGTGGGCGCCGCGAGCGGCAGCTCGACGCGGAAGAGCCTCTGGCGCGGCGTCATGCCCATCGCGACGGCCGATTCCAGGACGGACGGGTCGACGCCCACGAGGCCCGTGAGCGTGTTGCGCAGGATCGGCAGGAGCGCGTAGAGGACGAGGGCCACGATCGCGGTTCGCCGCCCGATCCCCCCGACGTAGGGCAGCGGGATCAGGAACCCGAAGAGCGCGAGGCTCGGGACGTCTGCGCGACGTTCGCGAGGGAGAGCGCCCACGTCCGGGCCGCCGGCCTCCGGCTGAGGCCGACGCCGGCCGGGATGCCGGCGAGGCAGGCGACACCGAGCGCGGTCAGGACGAGCGCCGCGTGCGCGAGCGTCTGTTCGAGGATCTCCGGCGCGAGGCCTTGCGTCATGCGTCCTCCAGCTTCCAGTCGAGGCCGGCGAGAAACGTCCGGACCTCCTCGCCCGGTGCCGCGAGGAACTCCCGGGGCGAGCCGAGCGCCTCGATCCGGCCCCCGGCAAGAAGAGCGACGCGCGACGCGAGGCCGAGCGCCTCCCGCACGTCGTGCGTGACGAAGAGGGACGTCTTCGTCCAGGACCTCCGGAGGTGCACGAACTGGCTCTGGAGGTCCCGGCGCGTGATCGGGTCGAGCGCCGCGAACGGCTCGTCGAGGAGGAGGATCGAGGGCTCGGCGGCGAGCGCCCGCGCGACCCCGACGCGCTGGCGCTGTCCGCCGGAGAGCTGGCGCGGCGCGCGCGCGCGGAATTCCGCGGGTGGAAGTCCCATCCGCGAGAGGAGCTCGTCGACGCGCGCGTCGATCCGCGGGCGCTCCCAGCCCTCGAGGGAGGGGACGAGCGCGACGTTCTCGGCGACCGAGAAGTGCGGGAACAGGCCGGCGTCCTGCAGGACGTAGCCGATGCGGCGCCTCAGCCGGATGGCGTCCCAGTCGCGCGTGCTCCTGCCCTCCACGAGGACGTCCCCGGACGAGGGAAAGACCAGCGCGTTGACCATCTTCAGGGCCGTCGTCTTCCCGGCGCCGCTCCGGCCGAGGAGGACGAGCGTCTCGCCCTCGAAGACGTCGAGGTCGAAGCGGCTGAGGATCTCCCTGCCGCGAATGCCGTAGGACACGTCGCGGAACGAGATCACCGGATCCATGTGAAATCAGTATATCGGCGGGGTCCTCAGCCGCTCGAGGAGGAAGTCGCGGGTCTGGCGCGGCGCGTCGAAGAGGTCCTGGTCGTGGCCCGCACCCGCGTGGTAACGGAACACGACCCGCCCCGCCGCCGCCGGCCAGCCGCGGAGCCTCCGTTCGATCGCGCGCCCGTTGCGCGCGGGCACGATCGCGTCCTCGAGGCCGTAGTGGAGCTGGGCCGGCGGCAGCGATTCGGCGAAGTAGAGCGGCGAGCTCGCGACGAGCCGGGCGCGCACGGCGGCGAGTCCCTCCTGGCCCGCGCGCGCGTGCCGCAGGAAGTTGTCGAGGTACTGCCCGCCGCGCTCTCCGATGCCCGCGTTCCGCCGCAGGGCGTCCCGGACGGCCTCGAGCTGCGTGAGCCCCTCCGGCGCCATCGACCGGAACCAGTCCGCCGGCGCCGCCCACGAGACGACGCACCGGATCCGCGGGTCGCGCGCGGCCGCGAGAAGCGCGACGCTCCCGCCGCGGCTGCGGCCGAAGACGCCGACGCGCGACGGGTCGATCTCCGGCGTCGTGGCGAGCGCGACGTCCAGGAGGGCGAGGAGATCCTCGACGGCGCCGCTCCAGGACTCGTGCGGCGAGGGGGACCGGAACGGCTCTCCCGCGAGCCGGATCTCTTCGCCCCGGAAGCCCGGCACGACGAGGACGAATCGTCCGACGTCCGCGCCGAGGATTCCGGGGAGGTTCAGACCGTCGGGAACGCTCAGCGGGGAGAAGTTCCACGACACGCCCTGGGCTTCGACGAGGACGGGGAGCGAGCCCGGCCGCGCCCCCTTCGGGACGAGGACGACTCCGTATTCCATTCCGCCGGGAACGTCGTGCGCCACGAGGCGGGCCCGGAACGCGACGCCCGAGAGGGAGAGCTCCGCCTCGCGCTCGAGGCGGACGGCGCGCGCGGCGAGATTCGAGCCTTTCCACGCGGCGCGGACGCGCGCGACCTCGGCCCGCGAGGGCTCCCGGAGCATCGCCTCGAGCGTGAACGGCAGCGCGCGCTCCGCCGGCGAGGTCTTCCCGGAGCCCAGGGTGTCGAGCGCGCCCCGCGCCTCGGCGTTCTGGGGGTCGCGCGCGAGCGCCGCGCGATAGCTCCAGAGGGCCGACACCCGCCTCCCGGTGGCGATCTCGGCGTCTCCCCGGAAGACCCAGGCGGCGGACGAGGCGGGAAAGCGCGCGGTCAGCTCCCGCGCGAGGCGCCGCGCGTTCTCCCGCTGCGAGGGCACGTTCGACATCCGGCGGCCGAGGGAGACGACGTTCGCCGGATCTCCCCCGGCCCCGTCGAGGAGACCCGCGAACGCGCCTTCCACGGATCCGCCGAGAAGGACCGCGAGCGGCGGCTCCGGGCCTCCGTCCCGCCTGACGAGCGGCCGTTCGAACGGGAGTCCCTCGGTCGCCATCTCCGCGACGCAGCCCTTCGCGTCGCGCGAAAAGCGCACGCGCCGGTCGGCGAAGTCCTCGATCTGGAACGCGTCGGGGCCGACCGGAACGAGACGCCGCGCCGGCCGCCAGAGCGCCGGCCCCCACGTGAGGACGCCGTCGCGGACACGGACGTCGACGTACCCCTCGGGGCTCCAGCCCGGCGGGACGTACCGGCCCGCGAACGCGGCGAGACCCGCCGTCTCGCACGCGGCCGCGGCCGGCGCGGCTGCCGCGAGGAGGCACGCGAAGGCGACGACGCGGAGCCGCATCCCGGAGGAGAAACGCATCGGGCGCGCCAAGGTTCCGCATTTTCATGCCAGCGGCTGGCACTTGTGATTCCCGGTACAGCCGCGGGTCGGTGCATGGGAAGTGCCGCGGGGCGGTTTGACGGAGCCGCGCCCGCGACGCACATTGGAACCAGGTGGCACACATGTCACGCATCGAACGCCCCAGGGCCTGACGGCTTCCCGCAAGGGCGTTTCCCATCCGTCTGAACAGGGACTCGCGGCGCGGCTCCGCCGTCTGAGCGGCCCGTCACCCGCGGTCCCGGAGGGAGTCCCCGTGTTCAAGGTGCTCGAAGTCTTCGTGTCGGCTCACCTGCCTCCTCGCCCTCGTGAGCCTCGTTCTTCTCCTCGGCGCGGCTTGTGCGGCGCTCTTCCTGCGCTACATCCCGAACAACCGCGTCGGGATCGTGGAGAAGCTCGCGAGCGCGAAGGGATCGGTCACGTCCGGTCTCATCGCGCTCCACGGCGAGGCGGGCTTCCAGCCGCGGCTCCTGCGCGGAGGCTGGCACGTCCTGCCGCGCCTCGCGTACCGCGTCCATCGCGTGCCGCTCGTGACGATTCCGCAGGGGAAGATCGGCTACGTCTTCGCGCGCGACGGCCAGCCCCTCTCCCCGACGCAGACGCTCGCGTCGGCAGGCAGGGCGCCCGATTACCAGGACGCCGCGGCGTTCCTCGCGGGCGGCGGGCAGCGCGGCCCGCAGCGGATGGTCCTCCGCGAGGGGACGTGGGCGATCAACCTCGCGCTCTTCGCGGTCGTGACGGACTCCGGCGTCCTCCAGCTGCCGCTCGACCGACAGGACGAGGAGGTCCTCCGCCGCATGGCGCAGCTCATCGCCGAGCGCCAGGGCTTCACGCCGGTCGTGATCAAGGGCGGCGACGATCTCGTCGGGATCGTGACGGTCCACGACGGCCCGTCGCTCGCGGAGGGCGAGATCATCGCGCCCGTCGTAGGCGACGATCCCGCCGAGCGCGCGACGTACCACAACAAGTTCCAGGATCCCGAGCGCTTCCTCGCCGCCGGCGGCCTGCGCGGCCGCCAGCTCGAGGTCCTCGTGGAGGGCACGTACGTCCTGAACCGTCTCTTCGCGACGGTCGAGATGATCCCGAAGACCGTCGTGGACGTCGGCTCGGTCGGCGTCGTCGTGTCCTACACGGGCCGCGCCGGCGTCGACCTCTCGGGCCCCGAGTACGCGCACGGCGAGACCGTGAGCGCGGGCTGCCGCGGCGTGTGGAGCGTCCCGCTCGGCCCCGGCAAGTACGCGTTCAACACGTACGCGGGCCGCGTCGTCATGGTTCCGACGACGAACATCATCCTGAAGTGGATCCGCTCGGAGACGGGCTCGCACCGCCTCGACGAGAACCTCTCGGAGATCGGCCTCATCACGAAGGACGCCTTCGAGCCGACGCTGCCGCTCTCGGTCGTCATCCACATCGACTACCGCAAGGCGCCGCTCGTGATCCAGCGCTTCGGCGACATCAAGCGCCTCGTCGAGCAGACGCTCGATCCGATGGTGTCGGCCTACTTCAAGAACGTGGGCCAGACGCGGACGCTGCTGCAGCTCATCCAGGACCGCAGCGCGATCCAGGACGCGGCGTCCCTCGAGATGAAGGAGAAGTTCCTGCGCTACAACCTCGAGCTGGAGGAGGTCCTCATCGGGACGCCGGGCGCGGCGCCGGGAGGCTCGATCGAGCAGATCCTGAACCAGCTCCGCGCGCGGCAGGTCGCCGCCGAGCAGGTCGAAACGTACACGCGCCAGCAGACGGCGGCCGTCAAGGAGAGAGAGCTGAGAGAGGCCGAGGCGCGCGCGAAGCAGCAGTCGCTCCTGACCGAGTCCGAGGTCTCGATCACCGTGCAGGGCAACCAGGGCAAGGCCGAGTACCAGCGCTCGCTGCAGCAGGCGGCGCAGATCCAGGCGCTCGCGGACGCGGAGGGCAAGAGGGTGCGTCTCCTCGCGGACGCCGAGGCCGCGCGCATCCAGGCCGTGGGCGGCGCCGAGGCCGACCGTGCCGCCCGGGTCGGCGTCGCGCAGGCGGTCGCGGCCGAGGAGCAGGTCCGCGCCTACGGCGGGCCGCGCTACCAGGTCGCGCAGGCGGTCCTCTCCCGCTTCGCGGAAGCGATCGAGAAGTCGAAGGTCGACATCGTCCCGCGCGTCCTGGTCGGCGGCGGCGGGGCCGGACGGCTCGCGGACGGGCAACGTCCTCGAGGCGCTCTTCGCGCTCTTCGTCGCGAACCAGGCCGACGGCGACGGCACGAGCGCCGCCGCGCGGCCCGAGGTCGAGGCGATGAAGGAGAACGTCCGGAAAGCCGTGTTCGGAAAGATCGTCTGAGCGCCGTTCCCCGCCGGCGGGAGGCGCGGCGCTATCCTCGCGCCGTGGCCTCCCGCCCTCTCGGCGTCGTGATCGTGGACGACGAGGAGCTCGCCCGCGACCTCGTGGCCGAGTTCCTCGCGGCCCACGCCGACGTCACGGTCCTCGCGACGTGCGCGAACGGCTTCGAGGCCGTGAAGGCCGTGGCCGAGCGCAGGCCCGACGTCCTGTTCCTGGACGTCCAGATGCCGCACCTCGACGGCTTCGAGGTCCTCGAGCTGATCGAGCGCGACGCCGAGGGACGGCCCGCCGTGGTCTTCGTGACCGCGTACGACCAGTACGCCCTCCGCGCCTTCGACGCGAACGCCGTCGACTACCTCCTGAAGCCGTTCGACCGCGCGCGCTTCGACACGGCGCTCGAACGGGCGCGCAGCCGGATCGGCGCCGCCCGCCCCGCGGCCCCGCCCGTCCCCCTGCGCGAGGGGCCGCTCCGGCGCGTCGTCGTGAAGGACGGGACGACCGTGACCGTCCTTCCCGTCGAGACGATCGACTACGTGAAGGCCGAGGACGACTACGTCCTCCTGCGCGCCTCCGGCCGCGACCACCTCAAGCAGCAGACGCTCGCGAGCCTCGAGGAGGCGCTTCCGAGGGAGCGCTTCGTCAGGATCCACCGCTCGTACCTCCTGAACCTCGACCGGCTCGAGAGGCTCGAGCCCTCGGAGACGGGCGCGCCGACCGCGGTCCTCGCGGACGGCACGCGCCTCCCCGTCAGCCGGGCGGGCGCCCAGCGCCTGCACGAAGTCCTCCGGCGCTGACGCGAGGGCGCTAGAGTTCCCGGGTGGGCTGGCTGTTCGGGAAGAAACCGCAGGCGGAGTGGCGGGACAAGCCGCGGGCGATCGAGAGCGAGATCCCGCGCGACGACGACCGCGCGGGTCCCGTCCCTCCCCCGCCGCGCACCGCGCACCCGCCGGACGTGACGATCTACGCGTTCGCGGAGATTCCCGAACCGTGCCTGTTGCGGTGGGGCGAGGGTCACGGTGGTTTCTTCTTAGAAGGAAAAGACAGCGGACGGCCCTCTTCCTCCGCTCTGCTCGTGCTGACCTCTCACGGCGCTCCTGCGGCCGCGGTCCCCGCGGCCGCGCGGGGCGGCGGGGCGGCCGCGGCAGGGGAAGCGGCCGCCCCGCCGCCCCCCTCTTGTCCCCGGGAGACGTCCTGCTCTGGTCTTCTCCCCCCTCTCTTTCACTCGAAGAAATTTCCAGAACATCTCCCCGACCGAGCCATCACATCCGGCGCGACGACCTCTCCGGCCGCGGCGTCTCCGGCATCACCGGCCTGCGCACGCGGCACGCCTCCGGCGGCCTCACGGTGCTGCGCCTCGGGCCCCCGCCGGGGGCGCGGTGGGTCTTCGTCGGGCTCCGCACGATCGCCGTCTTTTCGGGCAAGGTGACGCTCGTGGACGGCGACGAGCCGCGGCTCGTGACCGCGGGCCGGCTCGCGCTCGTCGGCGATCCCACCGCGACGCTCTACCTCGAGGCGGGTAACGATTCCGCGCTGGCGGTCGCGCTCGGGGGCACGCGCGTCGTCGCCGCGCTCGGCTGAGCCGCCCGCGCGTCTAGAATGGTCCCCCTTCTCCGGAGGACCGAACCGATGGCATCGCCGAAACACTCCGCCGACGCGCCGATGCCCGCCACCCGGCGCGGCGCCGAGATCATCCCGACCGTCAATCCGAAGGGCGAGATGGCGTGGGAGAGCTCTCCGTCGCGCTACATCGCGAAGGTGAGCCTCGCGACGGGCAAGGAGATCCTCCGCCCGATCGACCCCGACGAGCTCCTCGTCTCCGCCCACCGCGACAAGAACCCGATCGAGGTGACGGCGCAGTTCCTCGCGAGCCGCGCGATCTCGTGGACCGGCAACGAGGAGACGGTCAAGGACGGCCTGAGAAAGGTGAACCTCCTCGGCCTGAAGATCGCCGAGGCGCTCGGCCAGGCGACGGGCAGCCGCGCCGTCGAGAAGCAGGCCAAGAAGCTCATCGGCGTCGCCGAGCGCGACGTCTTCTTCAAGTTCCGCGAGGCCTCCCACCTCTCCGAGAAGGAGGTCAAGGCGCGGATCGAGAAGCTGCAGCGCGACGCGCGCATGCTCCTGCGGGCCCGCGGGCGCAGCCCGAAGCTCCACGTCCTGCTCACGGGGGCGACGGGCTTCCTCGGCAAGGAGTTCCTCTTCCAGGCCGCCCACGACCGGCGCATCGAGCGCGTCGTCTGCGTCGTCCGTCCCGAGAAGGTCCGGGACCCGAAGACGAAGGAGGTCGTGAAGGTCCTGACGCCGAAGCAGCGCGGGGCGGTCCTCCTCAGGCGCCTCGGCGTCTCGGGCGCCCGGGCGAAGAAGTTCGTCTTCCTCGACGGCGACATCGAGCGGCCGCACCTCGGGATCGCGGACGCCGATCTCGCGCGCCTGAAGCGCTCGCTCACGCACGTCGTCCACTGCGCGGCGAGCGTCTCCTTCGACGACGCGTACGAGAACTCGTTCCGCGCGAACGTGCAGGGCGCGCGCAACGCGCTCGAATTCGCGCTCTTCCTCCAGAACGCGAAGGGCTCGAAGTTCATCCAGCACATCGCGATCGAGACGTCCTACATCCACGGCCGCAAGAAGCGCACGACGGCGCAGGAGTCGGCGCTCGTCTTCCCGCGGAACTTCTACAACAACTTCTACGAGCTCACGAAGGCGATGGCCTCGCTCGAGACGGACTACACGCTCATCGAGAGGGGCCTGCGCGTCTCGCAGCTCCTCCCGTCCATCGTGATCGGCCACAGCAAGACGGGGAACAACCGCGGCGACACGAAGGTCGTGAACGCCCCGATCAACGCGTTCGGCCGGAGCAAGGAGGCGATGGACCTCCTGCAGGGCGACGCGGTCGGCCGCGGCAAGGCCTGGCTCATCGGGTCGATCGCGTCCGCGTTCCCCGGCGACCGCTCGGCCGAGCTGAACATCGTCCCCGTGGACCGCGTCGTCGAGGGCATCCTCGCGGCGCTGACGGTGCCCGAGTCGATCGGCGAGCGGATCCACCTCGCGACGGACAACCGCATCCGGTCCGAGGACATCGCGCGGATCACGCGCGAGGAGATCGGGATCGACGTCCGCCTCGCGGACCCGACGCTCTTCCGCAACGTGACGCTCCCGGTGGTCAAGGCGGTCCTCGAGCGGAGCGGCGAGCCGAAGCTCGCGAACGCGCTCGACAAGCTCGGCACGATCTTCGGCGGGTACGGCGAGTGGGGACAGCCGATCCACGACGTCGGGAACGACGTGAGGATCCTCAATCTCCCCCTCCGGCGCCCGAACACCGAGAACGCGTTCCGGATGCTCTGCCGGCACAACAAGTACGTCCAGGAGTTCGGGAAGGTCCGCGACCTCGACGAGATCGCGCGCCGCGAGCACCTCTGGGAGAAGGTCCTCGGCGCGATCGAGCACACGTACGGGCGCGAGGCCGCTTCCATCCCGCCCGACGAGTTCCGCCGCCTCCTCGCGCAGCGGCTGGACCTGAGGACGTTCCGGGAGAAGGAGAAACAGGGCTAGGCCGGCCGCAGCCGCGACGCGAGGAGGCCGGTCGCGAGCGAGAGGTCGAGGTCCGCGACGAGGAGACCTTCCACGCCGTAGGGCTGGAACGCGAGGAGCGAGCCGTCGGGATTCACGATCGCGGACGTCGTCGCCGAGCCCGCCGCGGCGTAGTTCACCGACGCGACGAAGACCGTGTTCTCGGCCGCGCGGCAGAGGAGCGCCTTCTCGTGGAACGTGTTCGCGGGGTCCGCGAACGTCTTCGGCGCGTAGCCGCCCTCTCCGCCCAGCTCGAGGTGCGGGTGGAAGACGACCTGCGCGCCGTGCCGCGCGGCGAAGCGCACGGTCTCCGG
Organism: uncultured Acidobacteriota bacterium; assembly: GCA_963776915.1. Taxonomy (GTDB): domain Bacteria; phylum Acidobacteriota; class Thermoanaerobaculia; order UBA5066; family UBA5066; genus Fen-183. Next base: position 91,837 of record CAVZPE010000007.1, read on the forward strand.
GTACCGCCAGCCCTCGTGGCAGATGACGACGCCGAACGTGAGCGGTCCGATCGTGAAGACGCGGCGCGAGGCGCCCGGCGTGTACGTCGCGTCCTCGGACGGGTCGAGCTGCACCTTGTCCTGGACGCCGAGCCGCGTGCCGTCGGGCCCGATCACGAGCACCGTCGCGAAGAGCGCGCGCCCCTCGAGGCGCTCCGTGCCGAGGACGACGGCGACGCGGGCCCTCGCGGCGGCCGCGGCGACGCGCGCCGCCGCCCGCTCGAGGAAGAGCGCGTCGGGCGGAGGCGGCGCCTTGCCGAGGCCGCGGTAGCCCGGGACGTAGCACTCCGGGAAACAGACGACCGCCGCGCCCCGCTCCGACGCGTGCGTGACGGCCTCTTCCACGATCGCGACCGACTCCTCCGGCGTCGACGGGTACCGGACGTTCGCGAGCGCGATGCGGACGGTCGCGTCCGTCACGGGAGCGCGAGGAGGTAGTCGGACATCGCGGAGAGCTCGTCCTCGGAGAGGTACGCGAACTTCGGCATCTTCGAGCCGGGCACGAGCTTCTTCGGGTCCTTGAAGTGCTCGACGAGCCAGGCCTTGTCGCGCTTGCCGAGGAGGTGCTGGAGCGCGGGGCCCTTGCGCCCGCCGTCGCCGTAGATCTGGTGGCACTGCCGGCAGTCCTCGCGGTCGATCACCGCGCCGCCCAGGCGGATCGGCGCGGGCACGGACGCGAACGACTCGCCTTCCCCGACCGCCGCGACGTATTCGAGGAGCGACGGGACGTCCTTGTCCGGGTCCTCGCCGCCCTCCTCCGCCGGCGCCGCCGGCTTCGGCGTCTTCTCCTTCACGTGGAGGACGAGCGCGTCGCCCGTGAGCCTGTGCGACCGCGCCGCGAGGGGGACCGACCCCGCCGCCGCGCCCGGGGCGAGGACGCCTCCGACGCCGTGGCAGGACGCGCAGCCGCGCGCCGCGTAGGAGGCGAGGCCGCCGAGGACGCGCGGGTCCGGGACGTCCCCCGCCCCGAGGCCCGACGGGGGCTTCACCTTCGGCGCGTCGAGCGCCCCGAAGACGAGGAGCGCGGCGAGGCCCGCGCCGGCGAGCGCGCCCGAGACGAGCACCGTCTTGCGGTCCCGCGGGCGTCGCGACGCGCCGCGGTCGAGCCACGGCACGAGCGCGAGGAGCAGCATCGAGACGCCCGGAAGGACCGCGGTGCCGATCGGCTCGAGCGGGCCCTTGAAGAACTTCAGGAGCTGGAAGAGCGGAAGGAAGTACCACTCGGGGCGCGGGACGTAGGACGTGTCCGACGGGTCCGCGAGGCGCTCGAGCGGCGCCGGCGAGCCGGACGCGAGCGCGAAGAGGAGGAGGACGACGGCGAGGCCGACGACCGCGTCGCGCGCCGCCTGGTACGGGAAGAACGGCTGCCGCGGGTCGGGCTCCGACGTGGGTCCCGCGTGGCCGTGCTTCCTCAGGAGCAGGAGGTGGGCGGCGACGAGTCCGAGCGCGAGGACGGGAAGCAGGACCACGTGGACCGCGTAGAAGCGCGTGAGCGTGGCGGCGCCGACGGAGGAGCCGCCCGCCATGACGCGCGAGGCGGCCGGCCCCACGACGGGAAGCGCGGCGGGCACCTTCGTCCCGACGACGGTCGCCCAGTACGCCTTCTGGTCCCAGGGGAGAAGGTAACCCGTGAAGCCGAAGGCGAGGATCACGAGGAGGAGCGCGACCCCGACGAGCCAGTTCACCTCGCGCGGCTTGCGGTAGGCGCCGAAGAGGAACGTCCGCGCGAGGTGGAGCACCGCGAGGACCACGATCGCGGACGCGCCCCAGTGGTGGAGGCCGCGCACGAGCGCGCCCGCGGGGAGCTTCGTCTGGATCGCCTTGACGCTCTCCCACGCGTGGTCGGGCGTCGGAGCGTACGAGAGCGCGAGCGCGAGGCCCGTCAGGACCTGGACGGCGAGCGCGAAGAGAGCGGCCGAGCCCAGCGTGAAGAGCCACGCGCGGCGGACGCTCACGGGCTCGTCCGCGAAGGCGCGCCACAGCGTCGACACGGAGGCGCGCGACTCGAGGAACGCGAGGAGCCTCTTCATGCGTCGAACGCCGCCGGGTCCACGGTCACCCGCCCGCCCGCGATCACGAGCGGCGCCCGCGCGAGCGGCCGCGGCGGCGGCCCCGCGAGGACGCGCCCGTCGGCGCCGTAGACGCCGCCGTGGCACGGGCAGAGGAAGACCTTCCGCGCCGCGTTCCAGGACACGCCGCAGCCCAGGTGCGTGCAGGTCGTCGAGAGCGCCGCGAGCCCGCTCGGCGAGGCGGCGTCCCGCACGACCGCGAGGCGCTCCTTCACGCGCCGCGTCATGTAGCCGTCCTCGACGCGGCGGACGGCGACGACCTCGATCGCGCCGACGGCCCCGCGGGCGACGGCGTCGAACTCCTTCGCGGCGCCGAGGTCGAGCGGGCCGCCCGCGGCGGCCGTCCGGCGGACGAGCGGCGCGAGCGCGAAGGAGAGCGCCGCGCCCGCGACCGAGGCGAAGGCGCCGGCGCCGGCGGCGAAGGCGGTGAGCGTGAAGGCGCGTCGCGTCGGCATCGTCCGGTCCCGTCTGCGGAGACTCCGTCTCGCGGAGGATATTCCGGGTCAACCCCGCCCGGGGCCGTAAATGAGGGCCGCGCAAACTGTGGCCCACGTCACGACCGTCGCGAGAAGGCCCGGATCCGTGAAGAGATCCGACGTCGCGTCCTCGCCGCCGCCGCGCGCCTCGATGAGGCGCCAGCGGAAGAGGCCGAAGAGGACGATCGGCACGGTGGCGAGGAGGCGGTCCGTGCGGAACCACGCGATCGTCTCGGGCGCGACCGTGTAGAGCGCGTAGCAGACGATCGTCGTCCCGAGCGCGGTGTTCTCGAACGCCTCGAGGAGGCCGACCGGAACCTCGCGGAGGGACGCGCGCCCCGCGCTTCCCCGCGCGGCGAGCTCGCTGCGCCTCTTGCTGAGCGCGAGGAAGAGGGCGAGGAAGAACGTGCAGAGGAGGAGCCAGTGCGACGGCACGACCTGGGCCGCCGCCGAGCCCGCGAGGACGCGCAGGACGTATCCGGACGCGACGATGAAGACGTCCAGCAGCGCGACCCTCTTGAGGCCGAGCGAGTAGAGGACCGTCACGGCCGCGTACACGAGCGTCGCGGGAAGGGAGGCCGGCGCCACGAGGAAGACGGCGAGGAGCGCCGCGGGGCCGAGGACGAGCGCCGCGCCCAGCGCCGCCGCCGGGCTGAGCGCGCCCGAGGCGACGGGCCGGTTCTTCTTGACGGGGTGCGCCCGGTCCGCCTCGGCGTCCCGCACGTCGTTCAGCAGGTAGAGGGCCGAGGCCAGCGCGCAGAACGCCGCGGCGACGGCGACGGTGCGGCCGGCCAGGTCGGGACGGTCGGCGACCTTTCCGAAGAGGACCGGCGCGAGGACGAAGAGGTTCTTCACCCACTGTGCGGGCCGGAGGGCGCGCAGGAGCACGCGAAGCATGCCCCGAGCTTACGCGAACGCCCGGCCCGGAGGCCGCCGCGCGGTAGCATGAGCGGAAAGAACGCAATGCCTCCCGTCGAACCCCTTCTCTGGTGGGCGAGCGCCGCGTGCGCCGCGGCCCTCGGCGCCGCCGGGCTCGCGCTCCTCGCCCGACGGTTCCTCCGCGGAGGGGATTCCGCCGGAGCCGCACCGGCGGGCGTCGCGCTGCTGGCCGGATGCGGCGCGCTCGCGGCCGCCTCGTGCGGGGCGAGCCCCGCCGTCGTCCGCCCCGCGCTGCTCGCGGTCGTCGCCGCCGCCGCGTTCGCGGTCCTGCCGGAGCCCGCCCGTGCCGGTTCCCCGGCGTTTGGCGGCCGTCCTCGGAACCGCGGGCCTCGGAATCGTCTCGGCCTTCCTCGCGCTCCGCCTCTTCGATCCGGCGTTTCCCTCCCGGTCGCTCTTCATCTGGGAGCGCGCCGTCCTCTGGGGCCTCGAGCAGGAGATGAAGGCGGCGCCGACGCTCGCGCGCGCGCTCGCGACGAGGCTGTCGTGGCAGGACGGTCTCCTGAGCACGGGCGGCGACAGCCTTCTCTACGGGTTCCCGACGCTCGTCCTCCTCGAGTCGGCCCCTCCGTCGGTCCTCCTCTTCCGGCTGGCGGCCGCGCTCCTCGCCCTCGCGAGCGTCCTCCTCGCGTGGGCCGTCTCCCGGCGCGTCCACGGAGCGGCGGCGGGCGCGGCGACCGTCTGGATCTGGCTGGCCGCCCCGGCCTTCGTCGCGTACGCGTTCTACGGGACGTCGTCACGGCGATGTGGGTCTCGCTCTGGCTCGCGCTCGGGGCGGTTCACCGCGTCGTCACGCGGCCGTCCGCGGGCGCGGCGCTCCTCGCGGCCGGCGCGCTGTACCTCGCGACGCTCCAGTACGCGCCGGGCCGCCTCGCCGCGACGGGGCTCCTCCTCGCCGCGCTCGGCGCCCTGTCCCTTCCGGGCGCGCCCTCGGGCCGGGGGCGGGCGATCGCGATCCTCGTCGCGGGCGCCGCGGTCCTCGCGGCCGCGAACGTGTGGGGCGGGCGCGGGGAGACGTTCTACGCCGCGCGCGGGGAGAACGTCGTCGCGATGCGCGCGGTCCCGGAAGAGTCGGCCGAGTTCCTCGGCCGGCTCGCGCCGCCGGGGCCGCTCGGCTGGTCGGACACGCGGGACCTCGCCCGCGCGCTTTTCCGCGCTGACCGCTCCCGGCTTCGCCCGCGTCGTCGCCCCGGTGAACCCGCTCGAGCCCGAGAGCCCGCGCGCCTCCTCGGACGACCCGCCCCACGTCCCGCTGGTCCTCGCGGCCGCGCTGCCTCTCGTCGTCTGGGGCCTCGTGCTCTCGATCCGGCCCGGCGCGGGCGCACCGCGCTCCTCGCGGGCGTTCGCCGCGGCCGCCCTGCTCGCCACCGGGCCGCTTCTCCTGACGAACCGCGTCGACGTCGCACGCGCGGCCTTCCTCCTGCCGTTCCTCGCGCTGTGGGGAGGGCTCGGCGCGGCCGACCTCGGCGGGCGCCTCGCGCGTTCGCTGCCCCGCGCGGCCGCGGCCGGAATCGGCGTCGTCTTTCTCGCCGGGCTCCTCCTCCAGGACCACGCGCTCGACCTCGACGCCCCGCTCCACCGGACGCCGGCCGCGGACGCGCTCCTCGCCGAGATCCGCTCGAGCCCCGTCCCGGTCCGCATCGTCGCGCACGACGTCGAGGTCGACGCGGCGTGGCTCGAGGCCCTCGTGCGCCTGCGGTCGCGCCCCGAGCTCCTGCCGGCGGTCGTCGATCCGTCGGCCGCGGACGCGCTTCTCGACCGCTCGGCCGAGCCGTCGCGCGCCGCGGACGTCGCGACCGACCTCACGCGGGACACGGCGCTCCTGCTCGTCCCCGCCTCCGAGTTCTCGGTCCTGCGCCGGGACGCCGCGGCGCACGGTCTTCGCTCCTCGATCGGGGGGACCGCGGAATTCCCCGTCCTTCGCCTGGAGCGCGCCGGCGGTCAGTAGCGCTTCATGGGCTCGCGATCGGGCGGCTGGTCGTCCCTCGACCCGAGCTCCGCGGCCGTGCGGGCCGGGCCCGACCCGGCGCCGGGCGGCGGCAGCAGCACCGAGGGCGGGACGATCGACGTCTCGCCGTCCGGCGGCGTCCAGGCCCACTCGAGCGCGGCCGGGTCGCGCCGCGCGTTCATCGTCACGGTCACCGGCTGGACGCCCTCTTCGAGGTCCGCCTCGAGCACGACTTCCCGCTCCTCGAGGCCGTCGACGTGGAGGACGGCCCGCCCCACGGCGAGGTCCACGGTCACGCCGTTCACGAAGAACCGGAACGCGTGGCGTCCGCCCCGCGCGACGCGGATCGAGCCCGTCCACTCGGCCCGGTAGGGACCGTGGTACCGGACCTCCTCGTTGAACTCGCCGCTCGCGATCGCCCCGTCGAGCCGGACGAAGGACGGCCGATTCGGGAATTCGAAGCGTCCGAGGAGGCCGCGGGCCGGCGCCTCGGTCGCCTCGAGGGTGAGCGGAGAGATCGGACGGGCCGCGGCGCGCCAGGCCTCGAGCGAGCCGCCGGGATCCGCGTCCCCGAGGAGGAGCGACGGCCGCGCGTCCCGCGCGCCGACGGAGGCCTCGAGCCGGACCGCGTGGTCGCCGCGCGGCAGGAAAACCACGCTCGCGCTCTCGCCGGGCCCGGAGCCGGCGACGCGGCCGATCTCGCGCCCGTCCACGCTCAGCCGCGCCGACGCTCCGCGGGCCACGAAGACGTAGTTCCACGAGCGGGCGATGCGCACCTTCGCCGCCCACTGGAAACGTCCGGAGGCGCCCGCGGGCAGCTCGCCGAAGGCCGACACGGTGCGGGGGCCGGCCGCCTCGCCGCGGAGCACGACCCCGCGCGTGGCGGCCCAGGCCGCGCGCGGCACGCGGTACGCCGTGACGACGGGCGTCTTCGGGTCGAGCGAGAACGGCCTCACGTCCCCGCCCGGGTACAGCTCCTCGAGGTACGGAAGGAAGAAGAACTGCCGCGGATACAGGACGAAGGCGAGGTCCCGGTCGACCGCGAGCGGGACGGGCAGATACGACCCGGGCGTGCGGATCCCGCGCCGGGGCGTGTCGTGCGCGAGGAGGTCGACCCAGCCCGACTGGAGCATGTGAAACTCGTCGCCGAGCGAGAACGCCCACACGTTCCGGCCGAGCGACGCCACCGCGCGGCCCTCCGCGTTCGGCCAGGGCCAGAGGTCGCGGGCTCCGTCCTTCACGAAGAACTGCCGGCCCTCCCGGGCCGCGACCGCGACCACCGCCACCGAGGCGATGGCGCCGGCCACGAGCCGCGCCCGCCCGGCGCCCGCGAAGCGCCGGCGGACCTCGTCGATCGCGAGCGCGGCGAGGAGCGGGACGGCCGAGACGGCGCACGACAGGCGCTGCAGGGCGGGCGTCTCGACCGTGAAGACGACTCCGGCGAAGCCCGTCGCGAACCACGTGACGACGACGAACAGCCGGACGTCGCGGAGCCTGAAGAGCGCGACCACGAGTCCCAGGAAGAAGGCCGCGGAGAGGCCCGCCGTCGCCGCGGGGTGATCCACGGGCCAGAAGAAGTTCGCGTCGCCGAACCGGTTGAAGAGGCCGAACGACCTCTCGACCTGGGCGACGACCACGCGGGGCATGCTCCATTCGGGGCGCACGTACGCGAGCCGCGAGAGGTTCGCGCGCCGGAAGATCGTCGTCTCGCGGGCGCGGACCGTGAACTCGCCCGGCTCCCTCTCCATCGCGGCGGCGAAGGGCGCGACGGTCACGAGGTACGCCGCGAGGCCGAGAGCGGCGCCCGCGAGGGCGCGGCGCCGGAGCCCGCGGCCCGCGCCGAGGACGACGACCGACGCCACGAACAGGTAGAACGGGACGAACACGCGCCCCGGCGGGTAGAAGTAGATCGACAGGCCGCCCGCGACCGCCGCGCCGATCCACGCGAGGAGCCGGTTCGTGCGGGCCGCCTCGAGGAGGAACCCCGCGGCCACCGTCCAGAGCAGCGCCGTCGGGCCCGCCTCCGTGTTCTCGCGCGCGAACATGAGGCCCGCGCCCCAGAACGCGTAGAGCCCTCCCGCGGCGAACCCGGCGAACCACCCGAAGTTCCGCCCGCCCACGAAGACGAGCACGGCGAGGGACAGGGTCCCGCTGACCGCCCCGAGGACGCGGGCTCCTCCCGGAGTCGTCCCGAACCACCGCATGGACTCGCGCGAGGAGCGCGAAGTAGACGTTGCTGATGTGGTACCACCCGCGGCCGAAGATCGTGGGCGGGTTCGGGGTCTGCAGGCGCTCGAGGGCGACCGTGGCGCGGTCTCCTTCGTCGGGGTTGATCCCGTTCGGCACCGACGAGAGGCCGATGAGCCGCGCGGCGCCGCCCAGGGCGACGACGAGGAGGAGCGCCACCCAGAAGCCCTTCCACGCGCGCGCCCCGTCGCGCAGGGAATGGGCGTTCCAGCGCGGCGGGACGCGCAGCCAGCTCCCGGCCATGAGCCCCCCGCCGACGACGAGCGCGAGGGCGAGAACCCAGAGGAGGACGGCGCTCCGGGAATCGGGGTCGGCGCTCCGGGAATCGAAGGCGGTGCGGAGAATTCTGAAGATCTCGAAGGCGCACGCGAGAGCGGCCGCGAGGCTCAGGAGCACCGCCGCTGGCACGCCGCGGCGGACCGGACGGTCCGCCTCCTCCCCCGCGTGAGCCTCCGGCCCGCGGAAGGCGTCGATCGCGAGACACGAGCCCCCGGCGGCGAGGAGGAGCGCGCCCCACCCCGGTGCGCCCAAGGCGCGCGTGAGCAGCTCGCCCGCGCCGCCCAGCGCGAGGGCGGCGAGCGGCTCGCCAGCGGGACGCTCCGGTTTCCACGCTCATCGCGTCAGCGCGCCTCCGTGGCGGGAGAGCCGCCGAGGACGGTGAAGCTCTCGAACACGGGATCCCCGCGCTTCTGGTGGAGCTCGAGGACGCCGTCCGGCCACCGCTCCTTCAGCCGCGCGCTCGTCGCGACGTCGCCCGGCTTCAGGATCCACGCGAAGGGCGGCGTCGCGCACGCCTGAGGCCACGCGCCTTCCTCCGTCCGGGGCACCCCGACCGTCCGCCGCGGCCACGCGAGAAACGTCATCTCCCTCATCCTCATCTCGAAGGCGTCCTGCCACGCGCACGCCGTCGCGTCGCGCGGAAGCGTCTCGAGGTACCTGCCGAGGTACGCGTACGAGCGCGCGTTGTCCGACATGTCGCGCCGGTACACGGCGTACGACGAGAGCGTCGAGAAGACGACGAGGCCCGCGGCCGCGACGGGGGCCACGAGCCTCAGCCGCGGCACGCGCGAGGCGGCGAACTCGGCCAGCGTCTGGAGCGCGAGGCCCGCGAAGATCGACGCCGGGGCCAGGATGCCCACGAGGCGCGGCCAGAAGGGCGCGTCGACCGTGAGGAACCCGCCGAGCGCGAGGGTCAGCGCCCAGAAGGACAGGGCGAGCGCCGGGCCCGGCTCGCGCCAGCGCCGGAGCGCGACCGCGAACCCGAGGACCACGAACGGCGCGATCAGCGGCGAGAACATCGCGTGCGTGTATCCGAACTGCGTGCTCGTGTCGATCGTGTAGCTGAACGCGAGCAGGCACCGGGTGACCTGCTCGAGGAGGATGAGCGCCGGGCTCGCGACGTGGTAGACGCCCGAGAGGTGCGTGAGCACGTCGGGGCTGAAGAGCCACACCTCGCGCCCCCGCGCGTTCAACGCCTGGAAGTTCTGGAGGAAGAAGAGGACGTTGGGGCCGACCGTGACGAGGACTCCCCCGGCGAGGAGCGCCCACCCGGCCACCGAGCCGCGCACCCAGTCGCGCCGGAAGACGAGCGCCCAGCCGACGAAGGCCGCGAGGACGAGCGGGATCACCCGCCCGGAGTAGTACATCTGCAGGCCGAACCCCAGGAGGACGCCGGCCACGGCGAACGAGGGCAGGCGGCGGCGCCGGAGCCCGTGAAAAAGAAAGAAGAGCGCCCCGAGACAGAACGGCCACGGGTCCATGTACGCCGCGATCCTCGAGAAGTGGATGTGCGCGGCGTTGCCGGCCGAGACCGCCGTCGCGAGGAGCGCGAGACCTTCGCTCTGAAACAGCACGCGGACGAGGCCGTAGAGGGCGAGGAGCGACAGCAGCCCTCCGACGGCCGCCGCGGTCATCAGCCCCCGGACGTCGTTTCCGGCGAATCGCATCGCGACGACGGTCGGCAGGTACCCGATCCGCGGAATCTCGGCCCACTCCACGCCGAAGATCCGCGACTCCTCGCCCGAGAGGTACGCGCGCGCCGTGTGCCCGTACGAGGACATGTCGCCGTGGAAGTCGTCCGGAAGCCTTCCGAGAGACTCGAATCGAAGGTACGCCGCCGCGATCAGGATCGCGGCGAGGGCGAGGAGCGCGCGCCAGCGGGGCCGGCCGGTCCCGACCTCCGCGCGCGTCGTCCGCGCGCGCCACGCCCCGATCGCGGGCGCCGCCAGGAAGAGCACGACCGACGCCGCCCAGGCGGCGCGCACCGCCCCGTCCTCTCCCGTGCGGGCGAACCGGACGACCGCGAAGGCCGCGCAGCCGAGCGCCGGAAGCAGGAGGAAGGTGAGAGAGCGCGGCCACGCGAGGGGCGCGGCGCGCTCGGACGACGACGGGCGCGACCGGAGAGCCCCGATCCAGAGCGCCACGGCCACGAGGAGGAGCGAGCCTCCCCAGGCCACGCGCGTCGACTCGGCGACGGGCCCGAGAAGCGTCCTGAAGATCGCCGCGCCCTCGGGGCGCCGGGCGTCGAAGAGCGCCTGGGCGGCGAGCGCCGCCAGGAGGCCGGCGACGAGGAGAGCCGGACGGCGGACGTCTCCGTTGGAAGTCGGCGTTGCGCGCTCGGCACCGGAGCGCGGGGGCCCGGACGGAACGGGCGAAGCCGAGGGGACGGAGGAAGCCGGGCCGGTGTCGGGCGGACCGCGGACCTCAGGGGCGTCGCGTGCTGCATCGGTCACGTCGGCTTCGACGGGCGCCTCGGCCGCGCGACGCGGTCCCGACCCGCGCGCGAGCGCGGGCGCCGCGGCGGCCAGGAGAGCCGCGGCGAGGCCGAACGCCCATCCGAGCGGCCCCGTGTGTCCGAGCGAGTCGTACGGAGGCGCGACCGCGGTCCGCGCCTCCCGCGGCGCGACGTGGAGCGAATAGAAGTGCAGCCACCCGTGGCTGTAGTGCGCGAAGGCGGGCGCCTCGGGGAAACGGCGGCGAAGCGGGCCGAGCAGCGCCTCGGCGTGGGCCGGCGTCATCACGAGGACGACCGGCTTGTCCTCCGGGGCGAGATCCCGCGCCTCGTCGCGCGAGACGTCGCGCCCGTCCACGCCCCGGTCGAAGAACCGGAGCGTGCGGTCGGACCAGGAAAGCGGATCGCGCACGATCAGGACCCGCCGGTCCGACGGGAGGGAGGCCACGTACCGCGCGAGGGAGCAGTACGGGCCGGCGTTGTCGCGCACCGCGTCCACGTAGACGTTCCAGCCGCGCGCGGCGAAGGCGGCGACGAGGAGGGCGGCGACGGCGGTCAGGGCCGCCCGGCCCGCGCGCCGGCCGCCCGCGAAGGTGCGCACGCAGGCGTCGACGCCGAGCGCGGCGAGGACGGTCACGGCCGGGAGCGCGGCGACGAGGTGCACCCAGTCGGGCGGGTCGAGCGTCAGGACGCCGCCGACGACGAGGACGCCGACGCCCCACGTCACGAGCGCGAGCGTGGACCGCGACCGCACGCGCCGCAGCGCGACGCCGAGACCGACGAGCAGGAACGCGGCCGTGAGGGCGTCCACGAGGGGCCCGCGGAAGCCGAACTCCGAGCTGGAGTCTCCGAACAGGTGGAACGTGAGGAACGTCCGCTTCACCTGCTCGAGGAGCATCCGCGCCGTCGTGTCCACGTGGTAGGCACCGAACAGGTGCTGCCGGTTGCGTGCCGAGAAGATCGTGACGTCGGCGCCGCGGGCGACGAGGGCGGCCGGACGCCCCGCGTAGAAGACGAGCATCGGGCCGACGGTCAGGAGCGCGGCGCCCGCCATCGTGGCCCACTCGCGCAGCCGCGAGCGCCACGCGCCCCGGCCCGTGACGGCGTCGTGCAGGAGGAGGACGAGCGCGATCAGCGGCGCGACGCGTCCCCCGAAGTACACGAGACAGGACGCCCCTCCCGCCGCGCCCGCGAGCGCGAACCACAGCCGCCCGCGGCGGCGGAGCGCGCGCAGGAGGAAGAAGGTCATGAGCGTGACGCCGAGGAGAGCGGAGGGCGTGAGGATCACGCGGCTGAAGTGGATGGCCGTGTAGCCCGTCGCGAGAAACGCGGCCGCGAAGAGCCCCGTGCGGCGCCCGCCCGCTTCCACGCCCAGGAGGTAGACCGCCCCGATGCACAGCGTGCCGAGGAGGGCCGAGCTCACCATGAGCCCGTGCATGTTCAGGCCGAAGAGCGACGTCGACAGCCGGAGACCCTGGTAGAAGACGAGCGGAAGGTTCGAGTCGCCGACGCCGACGCAGCGCGGGTCACCCGTCAGCGCCGTGACCTGGAGGCCGGCCGACGCGAAGTCCGCGTCGAGCTCCGACGGCCAGTCCGTGAGGTGGACGTACCGCAGGACGAAACCGGCGAGCGCGAGCGCGAGGAGGGCCGCGCCGTCGAGGAGCGCCGCGCCCCGCGGCCAGCCGGCGTCGTCGCGGCCCCTGTCGGCCCGGAACGACAGGACGTAGAGGAGGGCGCCGGCCGCCCAGAGCAGCCGCACGGCGAGGTTCTCCCCCGCGGTCGCGTAGAGCACGGCGGCCAGGAGCCCCGCGAGGATGCCCGCGCGGCGCCAGAGTGACGGAGCGCGTCGGCCGCCCGGCCGCGTCCGGTTCCACGTCGCCCCGGCCGGCGCCCGCCGCCGCGAGGAGAACGGACAGGACGAGGAAGGCCGATCCGGGAAGGACCGATCCCGGAACGGAGAACGGGAGCGGAGATCCCGTCAGGAGGGACTGGCCGACGACCGCGGACGCGAGGGAACCCGCGAGGAAAGTCCCGTTTCGGCCGCGGCCCTCGATCACGCGCGCGGAGGGTCGGCGTCAGCTCTTGGGCCTGGGCCGCGCGGTTCCGCCGGCGTCCCCGCCCGGGCCGTGGATCCCGATCGCCTGCAGGTGCAGGTACGTCTTGCGGGGAACGCGGAGCCTCACGTAGCGGGCGTCCTGGGCGGAGAACGTGGCCTTCCACTCCGTGAAGGGCTCGTCCCGCCGCGCGACCTCACGCCACGTCCTCGCGTCGTTGCTCAGCTCGACCAGGAGGGGGATCGCACGCTCGCCGCAGCAGTCCTGGCGGTTCAGGACGTCGACCGAGGAGACGCTCGTCGGGGCCTCGAGGTCGACCATGAACCAGGGGGACTCCTCCTCCTTCGTGTGGAAGAGGACCTGGTTGCGGGTGCCTTCCGGGATCTTGCCGCTCGTCGCCCAGATCTCGACCTGGCTGCTGGCGGTCCACTTCTTGCCGGACGCGAGGTCGGCCGAGAAGACCGGGATGGCGCCCGTCAGGGGCGTCGGCGCTGCCGCCGCCGCCGTTGGCGGGCCAGCCGCAGGCTTGGGTGCTTCCTTGCCCTTACAGCCCGAAAGCAGACTGGTCGCGACGATGAACAGACCCAAGACACGCAAATGGAGTACTTTGCTTCTCATCGCTCCATCAGTCTAACATGCCGATGCACCGTAAAGTGGCGGCGGTCCGTCCTCCACACCCTCCGCGCGCCTCAGCCAGCGGACGGTTTCGACGAACCCTTCCTCGAACGTGCGCGACGCGCGCCACCCGAGCTCCTCGCGGATCGCCCCCACGTCCGCGACCCACGAGTTCGTATCCCAAGCGCGCGCCGGATACGCGCCCCACTGCGGCGGCCCGGGGATCGCGAGCACGCGCCTCGCGATCTCCACGGCCTCCCCGATCGACGTCTGGACGCCGGAGCCGACGTTGTAGACGGCGCCGCCGCGGGCGCCGGCCGCGCGCGCCGCGACGACGAAGGCGTCACAGACGTCCTCCACGTAGACGAAGTCCCGGGCGGTCCGCGGATCCACGAGCGGCGGGAGCTCGCCGGCCAGCCCGCGCACGGCGAGCGTCGGCACGAAGCGCGTCGGGTCTTCCCACGGACCGTAGACCGAGTAGAGGCGCAGCGTGACGAGCGGGAGGCCGCGCGCGCGCGCGAGGTACCGGCAGAACTGCGTCCCGAACGCCTTCGTCACGGCGTAGTCGCTGTTCGGCTCGAGGCGCTCGTTCTCCTTCGCCGGGTGGTCCACGATCCCGTACTCGGAGGACGAGCCGGCATTCACGAACGCGCCGCAGCCGGCCGCCTCCGCGGCCTCGACGACGTTCACGAGGCCCGTCACGTTCGTCTCGAGCATCGCGCGCCGGTCCGTCTGGCGGGGATACGCCCCGTGCGCCGCGAGATGGAAGACCCAGGCGCCGCGGACGGCCGACAGGGCCCGCCGGACCCCGGCGGCGTCCGAGAGGACGACCTCGTGGACGTGGATGCGGTCGAAGAGCCCCGCGAGCCGCCACGGCCGCTCCCCCGGCCGGAGCAGCGCGTGGACGGGGACGCCGTCGCGGAGGAGACGGCGCACGAGATTCGCTCCCACGAACCCGCCCGCGCCGGTCACCACGGCCGCGGACGGCCGCGGCTCAGACGAAGCCGCGGTAGTCGAGGGCATCGAGGAAGAGTCCGGCATGGACGCGAATCTCCGCCCTCTCGCCGTCGCCGAGCTCCGCCGCCGTCCGGCGGTTCGCGTCCGGAGTCGGCGTGCGGATCGTTCCCCAGGGAGCGACCTCGCCGAGGGGAGCCCCGTTGAACGTCGGGACGCCGAGGCCCGGCGCCCCGTCGAGCCCCACCTTCCGGAGGAGATCCCCGAGGACGCGCACGGGGTTCCCGACGAGATCCTCGAACCTCAGGACGTGCGCGCGGCCGGGAAACCTCTCGCGCGCGAGGAGCGCGTGGTGCTGGTTGAGGCACCAGGCGAGCATGTAGTCGGCGAGCGCCATCGGCACCGGCCGGCGCTTCGTGTCGGCGTAGGCGGACCAGGGATTCCTCACGACGTGCACGACGACCGCGTCGGGCAGCTCCGCGAGGATCGCGGCGGCGTCGACGACGACGATCGGGCTGTACCCGACGCAGGCGCGCGGCTCCGGCGGGCGGCGGTAGTCGCGCCAGGCCTCGAACGTGGACTCGAAGAAGGCCGTCACGTTGTGCGGCCGCGAGCGGCCGCTCCCGGCGACGAGGCGCTCGTAGGCGCGGGCCCGCGCCTCGTCGGAGAAGTCGAAGGGCGCCTCGCGGAACTTGCTCACGTGCGGCGTGCGGGCGCGCACGCGGCACTCCTCGTCGATGATCGCGAAGAAGTCCTCGCGCGGCGTCGCGTGGAGCGCGAAGACGGGCCAGCGGTACTTCTTCGGGAACGCCGCGGACAGCGCGTCGTCGACGAGCCGCGTGCCGAGCTGCGACTCGAACGGATACACGAGAAGCTGCGGGTGCCCGTCGAGCAGCCTCTGGGTCGTGTTTCCGCCGTTCTCGTACATGGCGGAGAGCATCAGGAGCCAGGGCCGCTCAGACATCCGGATTTCTCATCCGAAAAGCATAGAACAGCGCGCGTTCCCGCCGGCCGTCGCGCCCCGGAGGGAGGGCGAGCGGCAGCGTGACGTTGCGGGAGGCGGCCACCGCCTCGATCGCGAAGATCTGGTCGCCCGCGGGCCACGTCAGCGACGCGAGGATCGATCCGGTGTCGAGGCTCACGGCGTGGACGCCGCACACGCAGGCGCGCGCCGAGAGCCCGGGCGCGTACGCCGCGAAACGGGGAAGGACCCGCGAGGTGCCGACGAAGGCCACGTCGCCCGCGAAGCAGAGCCCGCGCGTCCAGCCCGGGAGGCGCGCGACCACGTCCCACGCGCCTCCCGCCCACCGCCTCAGCTCCCCGTAGCCGCTGTTGTCCACCCAGACGGCCCCCCGGTGGAGCCGCGCCGAGTGGGGGCGCGTGAGTCCGCCCGCGACGCTCTCGCGCGTGAGGCCCGACAGGAGGACGCCGCGGCCGTCGACGGGAAAGTTGCGGTGCCCGGGCCGGCGCGCGCCCGGCCGGTCGGTGGACGCGGTGAAGAACGAGGAGGAGAGGTCGCGCCCGGCCGCGATGGAGTTCAGCTGGAGGTAGTTCCGGTCCTCGCGCGGCCGGCCGCCCCGCTCGACCGCGCGCGGCCACCACGCGAGGCGGGCGTCCCCCCGGCGCCCGAGCCGCACGACGGCGTTGCGGCCCACCGCGTTCGCGTGGAGGACGCCGCCCACGAACGCGAGGTCGTGGAGGTAGAAAGAGCCGGGGAAGAACCGGGCGCGGACGGGGACGAGCGCGCCCCTCACGTCCGGCCGCGTCGTCAGGTCGGCTCGCGGGAGGAGCCCGTCGGCCGGCCGCAGGTCGAGGAGGACGTTCGGGTTCCGCGTGCACGCGACGTGCACGGTGCCCGTGCGCGGGTCGACCGCGAGCCCGGACGGATGCGGCACCTCGAGCGCGCTCGCGTGCGGGCGCCCGCCGCGGGTCCCGAGCGCGAGGATCAGGTGCTCGTACTCGCGCGTGACGAGGAGCGTGACGCGCGCCTCCGCGAGGATCTCCCAGAACGGCCCGCGCACGCGCGCGCGAAAGAGGGCCGGGTCCGGCGGGCCGGAGGCGGCGAAGCCGACGACCTCGGACGGCCGCCGGTAGGCGGCGTCGCGCCGCGCGGCTCTCCTCTCACGTCCTTCGGTCGGCCCGCATCCGCCAGGCCCCCCAGTACAGCCGCAGCGCCGTCGCGAGGTTCGTCGTGGAGCGCCCCCCGAACCGCCGCGTCGAGATGACGGGCACCTCGACGATCGGGTAGCCCTCCCTGCGGCACACGATCGTGAACTCCGCGTCGATCAGGTCGTCGTCGCGCGTGAGCTCGAGCAGGCGGGCGAAGCGGCGCGGAAAGACCTTCGGCGTCCCGTTGATGTCCCACGTGGGAAGGTCGAAGAACGCGCGGCATTCGAGGTTGTACGCGAGCGAGCCGAGGCGGCGCAGCGCGCTCTCCCGGATCTTGCGGTTCGCCTTCACGACGACGCCCTCGTAGGCGAGCGCGTACAGGAACGCGAGGACGACGTCGTCCGGCTGGGTCCGCGCCGAGTTCGTGTAGCCGATCAGGTCGCCGCTCGCCCCGGCGAGGCCGTGGCGGACCGCCCGTCCCCAGCCCCCCGCGGAGAGCGGCCGCGACACGACCCCCGGATGCGTCCCGGCGAGCCGCGCGCAGATCGCCTCCGAGTCGTCGTGGCAGCCGTTCGGGACGAGGATCAGCTCGTGCGGGCCCGGGACGCGCGCGAGGGCGACCGTGAGCTCCGCGACCACGCGCTCGATGTGATCGGCCTGGTCGTAGACCGGCAGGACGAGCGAGATCAGGAGGCGCCCCCCCGCGCGACCGAGTCGCGCAGCCGCCGGACCGCCGCGGCGATCGCGGCGCTCGAGAGACCGTAACGCTCCGCGAGGTACTCGCGCGAGCCGCTCACGCCCGTGGGCATCGTCTTCACGGCGCAGCGCGCGAGACGGCACGGGAGACCTTCCTCCGCGACGTGCTCGGCGACGAGGGAGCCGAGGCCTCCCGCGGCGTAGTGGGCCTCGACCGTCACGACGAAGGAGAACCGCCTCAGCAGCGCGTCGAGCGCCGCGGACGGCGCCGGATGCGGGCAGGCCACGACCCCGACCGCGATCCTCAGCCCGTCGGCCGCGAGCTCCTCCGCCGCGGCCAGCGCGTCGCCCGCCGCGTTGCCGAGCGCGAGGAGGAGGCCGTCCCCGCCCTCGCGCACGAGCTCGATCGCGGCCGGGTCGAAGCGCCCCGCAAGGCCGAGGGCGCGGTTCTCGGAATCGTCGCGGCTCAGCCGCAGGTAGACCGGCCCCGGCACGCTCTCGGTGGCCGCGAGGGCGGCGGACACCTGCCCCGGATCGGCCGGCACGAAGACCGTGATCCCCGGCTGCACGCGCAGGACCGCCACGTCCTCGAGCGCCCAGTGCGTGAGCCCCTGCTTGCCGTAGTCGAACCCGCCGCCCATGCCCACGATCCTCACGGGGAGACGGTGGAACAGCACGAGGTTCCGGAGGGGCTCGTACGGGCGCAGCGTGACGAACGGGGCGATCGAGTACACGAAGGGGACGAAGCCCGCGTCCGCGAGCCCCGCCGCCAGGCCGACCATGTTCTGCTCGGCGACGCCCGCGTTCACGAAGCGCGCCGGGAAGCGCTCGGCGAAGGGCTCGAGCGCCATGAATCCGAGGTCCCCCGTGAGGAGGACGACCCGCGAATCGCGGCCCGCGAGATCCACGAGGGCGCGCACGAACGCGGCCCTCACGCGGACTCGACCTCTTCGAGCGCCCGGCGGTACTCCTCCTCGGACATCGGCAGGTAGTGCCAGCGGAGCTGGCCCTCCATGAACGAGACGCCCCGCCCGAACACCGTCTTGAGGACGACGACGCGCGGGAGTCCCGAACCCTCTCCGGCGGCGATCGCCTGCTCGATGGCCTCGGGCGAATGCCCGTCCGCCTCGCGCGCGTCCCATCCGAACGCGCGCCAGCGCGCCGCGAGCGGCGAGAGGTCGAGGATGTCGCGCGTCCTGCCCATCGCCTGCTGGCCGTTGTCGTCCACGAGCGCCACGAGACGGGACAGGCGGTGGTGCGCCGCGAACATCACCGCCTCCCAGACGGAGCCCTCGTTGCACTCGGCGTCGCTCAGGAGGACGAAGACGCGGCGCGCGGACCCCTGCAGCCGCGCCGCGAGCGCCGCTCCGGCCCCGAAGGAGAGGCCCAGCCCCAGGGAGCCCGTCGTGAGATCCACGCCGGGCAGGACGCTGTCCGGGTGGACGCCCAGCCTCGAGCCGTCGGCGCAGAACGTGTCGAGCTCCGCGGGCGCCACGCACCCCCGCAGGGAGAGGGCGCCGTAGAGGGCGAGGGCGGCGTGCCCCTTCGAGAGGATGAACCGGTCCCGCTCGGGATCCGCCGGAGAAGGGATCCTCAGAACGCGCCAGTACAGCACCGCGAGGGCGTCCGCGACGGACAGTGCCGAGCCGATGTGTCCGACGTTCGCGCGCCGGGACTGCCGGAGCACGACCCGGCGAATCTCGCGCGCTGCGTGGACGACTTCACTCATCACGTGCTTTCGCCGGAGAGACCGCGGGAATGCCGCTGAACGCGCGCACAGTATATCGGGGCGCGGCGGAGGACCGCGCGCGCTATCGTTGGCCGCACATGCGCCGAGGACTCTGGATCGGGCTGTTCGTCCTGGCCCTCGCGGTGAGGCTCGTCGGCCTCGACTTCGACCAGGGGCACTTCTACCACCCGGACGAGCGCGCGATCGGCGACGCCATCCTCAAGATCTCGTTCCGGCCGCTGCAGCTCAACCCGCACTTCTTCGCGTACGGCTCGTTCCCGCTCTACGTCACGAAGGCCGTCTCCTCGACGCTCGCGGCGGTCACGGGGCGCCCGTGGCTCGCGTCCTACGACGGGGTGATCCACGTCGGGCGCTTCCTGTCGGCCCTCTGGGGGGCCCTCACGGTGCTCCTCCTCGCGCTCCTCGGGCGGCGCTGGTACGGCGAGAAGGCCGGGCTGCTCGCGGGGCTCCTCCTCGCCCTCGCGGTCCTTCACGTCCAGACGTCGCACTTCGCGGCGACCGACGTCGCGCTCACGTTCCTCGTCCTCCTCGCGCTCGCGTGCGCCTCGCGGCTCGCGAACCGCGGCCGCCCGCGGGACGCCGTCCTCGCGGGCGCGGTGACGGGCCTCGCGCTCGCCACGAAGGCGAGCGCGGCGCCGCTCCTCCTTCCCCTGGCCGTCGCCGTGTTCCTCGCGACGAAGGACCGCCGCGCGTTCGGCCGCGCCGCCGCGCTGCTCGCCGCCGCCGGCGCGGCGGCTCTCGTCGCGTTCGCCGTCGGCGAGCCCTACGCCTTCCTCGACGCCCGCACGTTCTGGCGCTCCGTGACGGAGCAGGGCACGATGGTCCGCCACGCGGGGATCTTCCCGTTCACGAACCAGTACCTCGGGGTGCCGGACTTCCTCTACGAGGGCAAGGAGCTCGTCCTCTGGGGACTCGGGCCGCTCCTCGGCCTCGCGGCGCTCTGGGCGACCCTCGTGCGCCTCGCCCGCGTCCGGGCGCTCGCGGCGCGCGAGTGGGTTCTCGCCTCGTTCCTCGTGCCGTACGTCCTCATCACGTGCACGTTCGAGGTCAAGTTCCCGCGCTACCTCCTCCCCGTGTACCCGATCCTCGTGCTCTGGGCCGGGGCGTGGCTCACCCAGAAGGCGGAACGGGGCCGGGCCGGGCGGGTCCTGCGGGCCGCCGTCGCCGGCGGGACGGCCGTCTGGGCGCTCGCGTTCGTCTCGATCTACACGCGCCCGCACAGCGCGGTGACGGCGTCCCTCTGGTTCCACGAACACGTTCCGGACGGCGCGCACGTCCTCGAGGAGGACTGGGACGAGGGCTTCCCGTTTTCGTTCCCGGGCCGGCCGGCGGAGCGTTACGCAGATCGTCCCGTTCGGCTTCTACGAGAGCGACTCGCCCGCGAAGATGGCGAAGCTCGCGGGCGAGCTGGCGAAGGCCGACTGGGTCGTCCTCCAGACGAAGCGCCTCTACGGCGCGGTCACGCGCGCGCCCGCGAAGTTCCCGCTCACGAACCGCGCGTTCCGGCTCCTCTTCGCCGGCGACCTCGGGTTCGTCCTCGAGAAGGACGTCGCGTCGCGGCCCTCGATCTTCGGGATCGAGGTGCCGGACGAGCTCGCGGACGAGTCCTTCTCCGTCTACGACCACCCGAAGGCGCTGATCTTCCGGAACGAGAAGCGCCTCGGCGCGCCCGAGCTCGAGCGCCTCCTCCTCCTCGCGACCCCGTCGAAGACGCTCTCGCGGAACGACCTTCTCCTCGCGCGCGCGAAAGTGCCGCGGGGCGGCGCGGCCGCCGCGTCGGGGCCCGGCCTGCCCGCGCGGGGCTCCCCGTTCGTCGCGACGCTCCTCTTCGCCGGCTTTCTCGAGATCCTCGGCCTCGTCGGCTACGCGCTCCTCTCGCGCGCTCTCCCGGAGCGGCCCGGCCTCTACGCGCTCGGGAAGGTCGTCGGCGTCCTGTTCTACGCGTTCGGCGCGTGGCTCCTCGTCGCCTGGCGGTGGGCCGCGTTCGGTCGTCCGTTCCTCCTCGTCTGGGCCGCCGTCCTCGTCGCGGCCGGCTGGCGGGCCGCGCGCGCGCGGCCCTTCCGCGCACCCGCGGCGGAGCGCGCGAAGACCGAGCTCGTCGTGTGGGGGGCGTTCTTCTTCTTCCTCGCGTTCCGCGCCATGAACCCGGAGATCTACTCGGGCGAAAAGCCGATGGACTTCTCGTTCCTGAACACGCTCCTGCGCGCGACGTCGCTCCCGCCTCCCGAGCCGTGGCTCGCCGGCACGCCGCTCTCGTACACGTACTTCGGTCACTTCGTCCTCGCCGCGCTCGGCAAGGCGCTCGCGATCTTCCCCGGCGTCCTCTTCAACCTCGGGATCGCGGGCTTCGCGGCCCTGACGGCGGCGGGCGTCCTCGCGGCCGGCGCCGCCCTCGGCGGCCGGCTGCGCGCGGGCGGCGTCGCGGTCGTTCTCGCCCTCTTCTGGGCGCCGCCGTCCGGCGTGCGCGAGGCGGTCACGCGCCTCTCGGCCGGAAGGCCCCTCGACTGGCACTACTTCTGGGCGACGTCGCGCGTCATCCCCCCGAACGCGATCAACGAATACCCGATCTGGAGCTTCCTCTTCGCCGACCTCCACGCCCACGTCCTCGCGATGCCGTTCACGACGGCCTTCCTCGCGCTCCTCCTCCTCCACGTGACGCGCGAGCGGCCCGCCGGGGCGCGCGCCACGCTCGCGACGGTCGGCCTCCTCGGCCTCCTGTTCGCGGCGATCCAGATCACGAACGGCTGGGCGATCCCGACGTACGCGAGCCTTCTCGTCTTCGTCCCCCTCGTCGCGTTCGTCGCGGGCCGGCCCGAGGACGGCCGCCCGCTCGCGCGCGGCCTCGCGGGCGACGTCCTTCTGCCCGCGCTCGGCACCGCGGCGACGGCGTGGCTCCTCGCCCGGCCGTTCTGGATCTCGTTCGTCCCCCCGCCGCGCAACTGGGGCCGCGAGCTCGGGCCGTGGGCGGCCCCGTGGGACTTCTTCAACGTCTGGGCCTTCTTCGCGGCGCTCCTCGTGCCGTTCGTCTTCTCGGCCCTGTGGCGGAGCACGCCGCCGCCGCGGACCGCGGGCCGGGCGCTCCTCGTCCTCGCGGCCGTGGCGCTTCCCCTCTCCCTCCTCCGCGTCGCGTTCCGTCCGCTCCACGTCGGTCAGGCCGCGTCCGCCGGCGCCTTCACGCTCGTCGCGGGCCTCGTCGCTCTCGCGGCCGCGCTCCGGCGGTCCGTTCCGCTCCGCGACCGGGTCGCGGCGACGCTCGTCGCCGCGGGCTTCGCGATCCTCACCGGCTGCGAGGTCGTCTACGTGTGGGACCGGATGAACACGGTCTTCAAGTTCCACCTCGAGACGTGGTTCCTCTTCGCCGTCGCCGGCGCGACGGCGTGGGCGGCCCTTCGCGCCGCGGGAGGGTGGACGTGGAAGGCGCTCGTCGGCGTCACGGGGGCCGCCTCCCTGTTCACGCTCGCGACGGCCGTGCCGGGCTTCCTGCGCCTCGACCGCGGCGGCTTCCCCAGGGGAACGCTGGACGGCACCGCGTACCTCGCGACGTACGCGCCCGGCGACCGCGCCGCGTACGAGTGGATCAACGCGAACGTAAGGGGGATCCCCGTCCTCCTCGAGGCGCAGGGCCCCGCGTACCAGGACTTCTCGCGCTACGCGATGAACACGGGCCTGCCGACCGTGCAGGGCTGGGAGTACCACGTGCAGCAGCGCGGCCACAGTCAGGCCGAGACGAGCCGCCGGAAGGACGACGTCACCGCCGCGTACTCCTCGCCCGACGAGGCCACGGTCGCCGCGATCCTGAAGCGTTACAACGTCGCGCTCGTCGTCGTGGGCCCGCTCGAGCGGAAGACCTACGGCGGAGACATCCCCGGGCGCTTCGCCGGCTGGACCGACCTCCTGGCGCCCGTCTACCGCAACCCGGACGTCACGCTCTTCGCCGTGAAGGGCGTTTACGCGCCGGGCGGCACGCCGACTCTCGTGCGCGTCGAGGAGCTGCCGGCCGCCGCGCCTTCCGCCACGGCCGAGCCGGCGCGTCCGATCGACGCCCCGGGGCGGGTCCGCCAGCCGCGCGGTCTCGCGGCGGACGCGCAGGGACGCATCTGGGTCGCGGACTTCGGCAACGACCGGATCCAGGCCTTCTCGGACGCCCTCGCGCCGCTCCTCGCGTTCGGGCAGAACGGGACCTCGCCCGGCGCGTTCAAGGATCCGTGCGGCGTCGCGGTCGGCCCGGACGGCCTCGTCTACGTGGCGGACACCTGGAACGCGCGCGTGCAGGTCTTCGGCGCGGACGGGACCTGGCGCCGCGAGTTCGCGGGGGACTTCTTCGGCCCGCGCGGGATCGCGGTGGACGCGCGCGGCCGCGTGTTCGTCGCGGACACCGGGAACAACCGCGTCGTGAGGTTCGGGGCCACCGGGGTGAAGGAGGCCGAGTGGGGCAGGACGGCCGGCCCGGGCCGCCTCGCCGGGCCGAACGGACTCGCGCTCGCGCCCGACGGAAACCTCTGGGTCGCGGACAACGAGAACGGCCGCGCGGCCGAATTCACGGGGGACGGCGTGCTCGTGACGTCGTTCCCGGTGCCGGGCTGGCGGCGCGAGACCTTCTCCGAGCCCTACGTCGCCGTCGACGCGAAGGGGACCGTCTGGGTCTCGGTCCCGCTCGCGGGCGAGGTCCGCGCGTACACGCCCGGCGGCAGGCTCCTCGCGACGGCGCGCGGACAGGACCAGCCCGAGGGCAAGCGGTTCGACAAGCCCTCCGGACTCGCGCTTCTGCCGGGCGGCCGCCTCGCCGTCGCGGACCTCGAGAACCGCCTCGTCGTGATCAGCCTGCCGAGGTGAGGCCGAAGTCAAAAAGACGGGGCCGGCCCCCCGGCCGGCCCCGTGGTTCAGGAGGTCGTGGGCCGGTTCAGAACGAGAGGCGCGCGCCCACGCGCACGACCCTCGGCGACTGCCAGTTGATGTCCTTGCCGTACGTCGGGTTCGAGGCGCAGGCGGCGTTCGCGTAGCTCGCGTTCTGCGCCGTGCAGCCGGGCTGGCCGATGCCGCTCGCCGGGTCGTTGCCGGGGAGCGCGCCCGTGTTGTTGAACAGCTCCTCGCGGCTCGTGACGCCCTGCCGGTTCAGGAGGTTGAAGACGTCCACGACGGGGGTGATCGTGAGCCCCCCGAAGCGCAGGCCGTACTCGAGGTGGAGGTCCGCCTCGTACGTGGACGGGAGGTCACCCGCCGAGCCGCGCGGGACGAGGTAGCCCTCCTGGTTGTAGCCCGCCGCGCAGGCGGTCACGTCCGCCGCGCAGCCGCGGACCGAGTACGGACGCCCGGTCGCGAAGTTCGCGTTCATGCCGACCGTGAGGCCGAACGGGAACGCGTAGTAGCCCGAGAACTTGACCTGGTGGGTCCGGTCGTTGCGCAGCCGGCCGAAGGCGTTGACGACGAGGCCCGGGTAGTCGAAGTCCGCGTTGATGTTCGGGTCCTGCTGGCCGCCCTCGCGCGTCTGCGAGAGGTTGCCCGAGTAGTTGCCCTCGAGCTTCGAGTAGAGGTAGCTCGCGAGGACGTAGAAGTTGTTCGAGAAGCGGTGCGAGGCCGTGACCTCGAGGCCGCGGAAGAACCGGCGCGGCTGCGTCGAGTCGCACGGGGAGCTCGGCACGAGGTTGCCGTTCGCGTCCGTCGAGCCGTTCGGATAGCACCGCGGGTCGCTCGGGTCCTTGATCGTGCCGAGAGAGTCACCCTGGCCCGGGTTCATGAGCGCGCAGGTCGCGGGGCTCGACGGGTTGAAGTACGGCGCGAGGTCCGGGTTGATCGCGAGGTCGCACCGGTCCTCCACCACGCGTCCGAGCGAGCGGTAGATCCCCTTGACGCCGATCGCCCAGTTCTTCGCGATCTCGTACTCGAAGCCGAGGATCGCCTCGTCCTGGTACATGCCCTTGAGGCCGTTCTGCGTGAGCTCGCCGCCCTGGACGATCGCCCCGCCGAAGAACTGGTCGACGGGGTCCGGGGTCGCGCTCGAGTTGCGCACGAAGATCGTGTACTCGTTCCCGAGGGCGCGCGTCTGGATGTCCTGCGGGACGACCTCGTAGAAGCGCCCGACGTTGCCGTAGAGCTTCGACCGGCCGTTGTTCATGAAGTCCCACACGACGCCGAGGCGCGGGGCCCACTCGTCCGTGATCTTGACGAGCGTCGCGCCCGTGTAGTCCTTGAGGGACTGCTGCTCGTACCGCAGCCCGGCGTTGATCGTGAGGTTCTTGAGGACCCGGAACGAGTCCTGCGCGAAGAGGGCCGCGTTGTCCGTGATCGGGTTGTTGTCGACCGTCGGCGCGATCGCGTAGCCCGTGCAGTTCGGGAAGGCCGCCGGACCCGCGGGATCGATCTTCCCGGTGCAGTTCGCGCCGCTGAGCGGCGTCTGCGCGAAGTAGCGGTGCTGGTAGTTGTTGAGCGCGCCGGCCGCGGTGAGGCGCGTCCGGATGCGATCCGTGCCGCCGTACGACTCCGTGAAGTCGGAGTTCAGGTGCTCCCAGTCGAGGCCCGCCTTGATCTCGTGGTTGCCCGCGAAGATCGAGCCCGCGAGCTTGTAGACGTAGCGCTGGTACTTCTCGTTCGCGAGGTAGACGGGGCCCGAGCCCGGCAGCGCCTCGAGCGAGAACCCGGCCTGCTGCACCTCGCGGTACGGGTTCCCCGCCACGGGGCTCGTGTCGGCGCGCTTCTCCGTGTGGTAGCCGAACTGCGCCTGCGCGAGGAACGCCGTGCCGAAGATGCCGTCGTACTTGAGCGTGCCGTCCGTCCCGCCCACCTCGCGGTCCACGACCCAGGCGCCGCTGTCGCCGATCATGTTCGGGATCTGCGTGAGGTCGTACCGGCCGTGGAAGGTGCCCGGGTCGCCGAAGACCGAGGCCGTGACCGTGTTCGACTCCCCGAGCCGGAACGTGAGCTTTCCCGAGAACAGGTTGTTCCGGTACGTGTCGGAGTCGGCCGTCTGCGTCGTGAGCCCCGACCCGTCGCGGAGCTGGGCGAGCGTGCGCGTGTAGTCCTGGTCCTGGTTCACGCGGTCGTAGGCGCCGAAGAACCAGACGCGGTCCTTCACGAAGTAGCCGCCGAGATCCGCACCGAAGTCGGCGCGCGTCGGGCTGAAGAACTGGCCCTGGTTCGCGGCCGAGCGCTCCGCCTCGCGCTTGTCGCTCGAGGCGAGCGACGACGAGTCGTAGTACCCGAACGCGTCGCCGTGGAACTCGTTCCCGCCCGACTTCGTGACGACGTTGATCGTCCCGCCGAGGACGCGGCCGTACTCGGCCTCGTAGCCGCCCGTCTTGACCTCGACCTCCTGGACGAACTCGTTGTTGAGCGACTTGGCCTGCGTGCCCGTCTTGACGCCCGTCGTGTTGACGCCGTCGATGATGTACGCGTTCTCGAGCCCGGTCGCCCCGTAGATCGTGATGTTGCCCGTCACGTCCGTGCCCGTGCCGGAGACGGTGCTCGCGATCGAGACGAAGTTCCGCCCGATCGGGAGGCGCTGCATCGTGTCGAGCGTCGCGTTCGCGCCGATCGTCGTCCGCGTCGTGTCGATCGCGGGCGCCTCGGCGGTCACGACGAGGTCCTCCTTGACGGAGACGCTGAGCTGCACGTTCGCCGTCGTCGTCGCGCCGAGCGAGACCCTCAGCCCGGTGCGCTCGGCCGACGCGAAGCCCGAGAGCTTCGCGCTCACCGTGTAGGAGCCGGGCGCGAGCGCCGGGAACCGGTACCGCCCGGCGCCGTCCGAGACCGCCGTGCGGACGCCCTGAAGACTCGGCGACCTCAGCTCGACCGTCGCCCCCGGCAGCGGCCCGCCGTTCTGATCGGTGACGGTCCCGTCCAGGTCGCCCGTCGTCTGGGCATATGCGGAGCCCGCGGCGAAGGCCGCGAGGAACAGGAACAACAGAACGCGACAACGTTGGCGCATTGACTCCTCCCGCGGACCGGCGAAGGGCCGGATCCTGCGGGGGAGATTGGGTCGCGGGCGGTCCGCTCACACCCGGTTTGGGATGGCGGGCAGGGGTGCGGGGACGAGGCGGCGGAACGGCGGGCCCGTCGCCTCGACCATTCAAGACTTTGGTGGCGGTTCCGCGTCCTTCCGGCGGGATCGGAGCGAGGGCCGGGGCTCAGGCGGGGAGCGCGCGGCCGCGCAGCTCGTCGAGCTTCTCGCGGTAGCTCGCGCTCATCGTGAGCTGGCGGTCGTCCCTGAGGATCACGACGTAGTCGCCGTGGAACCAGGGCTGGAGCTCCTTGATCCGCTCGATGTTCACCATCGTCGAGCGGTGGATCCGGATGAAGCGGTCCGGGTCGAGCTTGGTCTCGAGCCCGTTCATCGTCTCGCGCAGGAGATGGGACTCGGTCCCCGCGTGCAGGCGCACGTAGTTGCCCGCCGCCTCGACCCAGTCGACGTCGACGGTCCTCAGGAAGTAGAGGCGGCCGCCCGACTTGATCATGATCCGCTTGAGGTAGCTCTTCTGCGGGCGGATCTCCTCGAGGAGGGCCACGAGCTGCCCGTTGATGTCGGTCGACTTCTCGCGCGTGATCTGCGCCCGCGCGTGCTCGAGCGCCTTCTGGAGACGCTCGCGGCCGAAGGGCTTGAGGATGTAGTCGACGGCGCGCACGTCGAACGCCCGCAGCGCGTAATGGTCGTACGCGGTCACGAAGACGATGGCGGGGATCCGGTCCGCTCCGACGCTCTCGACGATCCGGAACCCGTCGAGGTTCGGGACCTGGACGTCGAGGAACACGAGGTCCGGCTTCAGCTCCTCGATCGCGACGACGGCCTGACACCCGTCGCCGCACTCGCCGACGACCTCGACGCCCGGCTCGTCGGACAGGAGATCCCGCAGGCGCTCGCGGGCGAGGGGCTCGTCGTCGACGATGAGCGTGCGGACGGTCGGGCGCATCACTCCGTGATACGCAACGCACGCGCCGCGGTTTCGGGCCGGGTCGATTTTCCCGCCGACGCGAGCGCGTTCGGCCGCCCGGCGCTTTCACGGCAGGGTTTTCCGGCCCTGCACCCGGCCCACCAGTTCTCGTCCCCCACGCGCGTGACCGCGCCGTCCGGTTCGGCTCTCCAGATTCCGCTCCGGGAAACCGTATAGACGGCCACGCCGAGCCGCCCCGCCGTGTCGCGGTCCGTCGGGGACGGACGCGGGTCGACGATCGTCGGGTGCGTGTGGACGATGGCGAACGCCCCCTCGGGCGTCGGTCCGAGCCAGCGCGACTGGAGATAGCGCCGGTCCCAGGGCCACGGGCGCCACGCGAGGCTTCCGCCGGGACTCCGGACGACCCAGGCCGCGCGCTCGGAGCGGTCGAGGCCGAACCCGCAGGCCTGGAACAGCCCGAACGCCTCGGCGCGCAGGTCCGCTTCGAGGAGGCGCTCGGCCTCCTCCGCTCTCGTCCTTCCGCGCGCGGGAACCCCGAAGCCCGAAGACCCCGCGACGCCCGGCGCCGCCGACGCGAGCGCCCCCCACGCGGCGAGAGCGGCGGCGGCGAGGCGCGTGGCGGTTCGGGCGTCGACCATCGCTCCCGAATCTCGGTCTCAGTCGCGTCCGCGTCCCGTGCGCGGGGACGGCGGCGGCGCGCCGCGGGACGGCGGCGCGCGGGCGCGGGAGCAGGCGGCGGTCAGAAGCCGTAGGCGACGGGCGCTCCGGGATCGTCCACGTCGTCCGGGTCCCCCGGCTCGACGACGAGCGGAAACGCGAGCGCGATCGTGAAACCTCCGCCGGGGGCGTTTGCGTAAGCCAGCGTGAAGTCGTCGCCGAACAGGTGGCGCAGGCGCTCGCGCGTGTTCGAGAGCCCGATGCCCTCGCGCACGGGCGCCGCGCCGAGGCCCGGCCCGTCGTCCGTCACGCGCAGGAGCAGACGCCCGTCCTCGTGCGTCGCGCTCACGTCGAGCCGGCTCGCGTGCGCGCTCTTCGCGATGCCGTGCCGGATCGCGTTCTCGACGAGGGGCTGAAGCAGGAGGTTCGGGACCCGCGCGTCGAGGACCTCCGAACGGATCCGGAAGCGCGTCGAGAGCCTGTCCCCGAAGCGCGTCTTCTCGATCGCGAGATAGCGCTCGAGGAACTCGAGCTCCTCGCGAAGCGTCACCTCGGCGCGCCCCGTGTTGCGGAGCGTGAGCCTCAGGAACTCCGCGAGCTGGAGGACCATGCTCTCGGCCGCGTCGGGCTTCGGCTTCAGGAGCGCCGCGATCGCGTTCAGCGTGTTGAAGAGGAAGTGCGGCTGGAGCTGCATCTTGAGCGCGCCGAGCTCGGCCTTCACGAGCTGGGTCTGCAGGCGCGACGCGGCGAGCTCGCGGTCGCGGTACTTCTCGTACGTCTCGCCCGCCCACGCGAGCGCGACGAGCGCCGCGTACGTCAGGATGTTCGCGTGGAAGTTCAGGCGGAAGAAGCTGCCGAGCGCCCAGGACAGGGAGCTCGTGCCCCCCGACTGGACGACGGCGTACAGGAGGGCGCCGGCGACGAGGAGCTGGACCGCCGAGAGGACGACGCTCGCGCCCGCGTGGACCGCGAGGCTCCTCTTCCACCGCCCGCGCTCGAGCGGAAAGCGACGGGCGAGGCCGAGGATCGCGGGCGTCAGGAGCGCCCAGAGCCAGTAGAACGGCAGGTTGATCAGGAGCGCGCGCCCGAACGAGATCTCGCGCCCGCCGGAGGTGATCGGGTAGAGGAAGTAGAGCTGGCTCGCGAAGAACACGCCCGCGACGGTCCACGCCGCGAGGATCAGGACGGGCCTCCTCCCGAGCGAGACGGTCATGGGGACGGATACGCACCGGCCGGGGGCCGAGTTGCCGGCCGGTGCGTCGAAATCCGTCTGGCCCGGACTAGAACCTCACGCCGGCCGCGAGCGTGAACGTGCGCGGGAGCTGGTAGTCGAGGTTGCTGCGCGCCTTTCCGAAGGTCGAGGCGTAATCCCAGTTGACGCCCCGCACGGGGGCCGAGTTGAACGGGTCGAAGCGCGTGTACGCCGAGGAGTTCACGGAGGTCCGCACCGACGTCGAGACGCCGATGAGACCCTGCCGGTTCAGGACGTTCAGGACCTGGGGCTGGACGTAGATCTCGACGGAGCCCGCGATCCGCGTCGAGAACATGAGCGAGAGGTCGGTGCGGTAGATCGTGTCCGTGCGGAACGCGTCGCGCGCCGTGAAGTAGTAGTTCACCGAGGACGGCGGCGTCGCGTACGCGGGCGCGCCCGTGACGTAGGGCCTCGACGCGACGAGCCCCACGGCCCCGTACGGGATCCCCGTGTCGATGGACTGGATCGCGCTCACGTTCAGGGAGCCGACCTTCGCGGGGATGAACGGCAGGTTGTACGACGCGAAGACCTTCACGCGGTGGCGCTCGTCCGTCGCGAGGGACCCGTAGGGGTTGTTCCAGGCCGGATCCTTGTACTCCGGGTAGGCCTCGGTCCCGTTCGCGACCGGCCCCGAGGCCGCCGTCTCGCCGTTCAGGCTCCCGAGCGTGTGCGACCACGTCCAGTTGATGCCGCCGTTGAACCCGCCGTTGCGGTACGAGAGGCTCGTGTGGAGGCCCGTGTAGTTGCGCTTGACGCTGTTCGTGTTGTTCACGACGCCGATGTCGAAGGCGTTGCCGAACTCGTCGTGCCCGGTCCCGGTCGTGCCGTCGATCACCGTGTTGTAGAAGTCGCGGCCCTCGCGGCGCACGAGGTCGGCGCGGTAGGCGATCGAGGAGCCGATGTTGCCCGAGACCGTCGCGGCGTACTCGAGCGTGGACGGCGAGTCGAGGGAGGTCGGGAACTTCGTCGAGAGGCCCGGGACGAACGCGTAGGCGAGCGGGAGCTGGCACGTCGCGAGGTTCGGGCAGCCCTGCGCGAAGAACCAGTCGAAGACCTGCTGCAGCGCCTGCGCGCGCGTCACGAGCGGCCCGCCGTTCCCGGGCACGTTGATCGGCGTCGCGCCGGGGCCGTCGTAGTACCAGATCAGGAGGCCGGGCTGGCCGCCGTCGGACGCGGAGTCCACGAGGCTGTCCTGGATCGCGCCGACGTACTTCGCGTAGCTCGCGCCGACGCGGAGCGTGCCCTTCCCCGTCACGTCGTACGCGACCGCGAGGCGCGGGCTGATGGCGCTGTCGTCCGCGCGGACGACGCCGTTGCTGTCCTTGGCGTTGTTCTTGTCCCAGCGCACGCCGAGGTTGACCGACAGCCGGTCGTTCAGCCGCCAGGAGTCGTTCACGAAGACGGAGTGCGTGAGCGCGTCCGTCCCCTTGCTCAGGTTCGTGATCGGCGTGTAGTAGACGTAGGAGTTGGAGTCGATGACCGGGTACAGGTCGTTGTTCGTGATGATCGTGTTCGTCGCGAAGATGCGGTAGTTGCTGCCGGACTGGTAGTTGTTCGACTTGCGCTGGCCGGAGAAGTTGTCGTACCCGAACACGATGTTGTGCGACCCGAGCGCGCCCGTCGACAGGAACCACGTGCCCTTGAGGAGGAAGTCGCGGTTGTCGCGGGACTCCGGGTCGCAGACGCCGCAGAACGTCGGCGAGTTGTACCGGGCGTTGCTGCGGGACTTGTCGCGGATGATGGTGCCGTTGATGAGGTCCGTGTACGGGGAGCCCGCGTTCTCGAACGTGAACTTGCGGCGCGAGTAGAGCCCCTCGACGAAGAACGAGTTCGACAGGACGCCGTTGTAGTTCACGGTGACGATTTCCTGCGGGAGCTGCCGCGCCGGCACGAGGCTCGCGAGGTCCAGGCAGCCCGTCGGGCAGAACGAGGAGTTCGTCTGCTCCTCGTCCACGTGCAGGTAGTTGCCGGTCAGCGTGTGGTTCGCGACCGGCGTGAGCGTGAGCTTGGCCTGGTAGCGCTTCTCCGTGTCGCCCACCGGGTAGGAGAGGTTCGTGAACGCCGTCTGGCCCGTCGTCGTCTGGTCGAAGTACCGGCCCGAGCCGAAGAACCAGACGTGGTCCTTCCAGATCGGCCCGCCGAGCGTCGCCTCGTACTGCGGGTTCACCTTCTGCGGCGAAACCTCGTTCGCGGGCGTCGTCGCGGACCACGCCGCGTTCGTGAAGGTCGTGCGGAACGAGCCGCTGAACGAGTTGCCGCCGGACTTCGTGACCGTGTTCACGACGCCGCCGGTGAAGCGGCCGAACTCGGCCGAGACGGTCGACGTGGACGTCGTCGTCTCGGCGATCGCGTCCTCGATGAAGAGGTTGTTCGGCGTCCCCCGGATGTTGTCCGTGATGACGGCGCCGTCCACGGTGAAGAGGTTGTCGAAGGACTGGCCGCCGGAGATCGTCACGACGGGCGCGACGCCGTTGCCGATCCGGTCGCTCGAGCCGGGGCCGTTCGTGTTCACCCCCGCCGCGAGCGCGACGGAGGACAGGAGCGTGCGCGTGACGGGCAGCGCGTCCGTGAGCTCCTTCGTGAACGTCTGCGCCGCCTGGGGCGTGGACGTCGCGACCGTCTCGGACCTCGCGACGACGGTCGCCGTCGCCTCGACGCCTGCGAGGCCGAGCACGGCGTCCAGGCGCGCTTCCTGTCCGACCGTGACCGCCTTCGTGCGCGTCTCGGTCCTGAACCCCTGGAGCGTGAAGGTCACCGTGTACTCGCCGGGCGGGAGGCCGGGGAAGACGTAGTCGCCGTTCGCGGACGTCGGCGCCGTGCGCTCGCCCTGGAGCGCGCTCGACCGCAGCGAGACGACGACGCCGGGCAGGCCCTGCCCCTCGTTCGTGACGCGGCCGCGGAGCGTCGCGGTCGTCACGCTCTGGGCCCGCGCTGCCGTGCTGGAAGCCAGGAAAGCGAGAACGAGAAAGACGCGGAATCCGGCTCGACGCATGCACTTCCTCCTGGGCGACACGCAGACCCCGCGGCGAGCCCGGCGGCGGCGCGTGTGCCTCGGGAGGCAAGTTGGGACGGCCCGCGCGGTTGCGCGACGGATCTGGGACGGGTCTCGGTCCGGCGTGTCCGGTGCCTTCCGGGCCGGGACGGGGCCGGTGGTCCGGGACGCCGCTTCGGGAATCCGGAGCGTTCAGCCCGGAGGGCCCGGCCGGCGGCGCCGGCGCGGGACCTCCTCCGTCACGGAGCGCCCGGAACCCTCGGCTCCCGCCGTCCACGTCCAGCGCTCGTGGAGCCGGTACCGGCCGTCGGGCAGGACCTCGGTTCGCGCGCGGCAGCGGCCCGCGCGGAAGTCGCCGTTCTTGTTGAGGTGCTGGTACACCATCTCGAGGCGGCCATCCGAGGCCGCGCGGGCGAGCAGCGTCCCGAACGACACGTCTCCGCCGTGATAGGTCGCCCACAGCACGGCGCCCTTCTGGCGGTAGTGGAAGACGGTCTCGGAACCGGCTTCTCCGGCGGCCGAGTTGCTGACGGTCCGGAAGCGGCGGCCCTCGAAATCGAAGTCGTCCATGTCGTCCAACAATAGAATCCCCGCTCCGCGGGCGGAGAGTGACGGGACGAACGGCCCGTGCCGCGGGACGAGAGGCGCACGGGAATGGACGGCGAAGACCGCTCGGGCTTTTCGCCCGCCTGGTGGCTGCGCGGCGCGCATCGCCAGACGGTCTGGGGCCGGCTCGCCCGCTCCCGCCGGCAGGTGCCGCTCCGCCGCGAGGTGATCACCGCGCCCGACGGCGACACGCTCCTCCTCGACCACGCCGACGCGGACGCCGCCCCCGACGCGCCGCCGCTCCTGATCCTCCACGGCCTCGAGGGAAGCTCGCACTCGGTCTACGCCCAGGGCCTCGTCGCGCGCGCCCTCGCGGCGGGCCTCAGGCCGTCGGTCCTGAACTTCCGCTTCTGCGCGCGCGACCTCTCGGACCTCTCGCGCACGATTCCGAACGCGCGCCCCCGGCTCTACCACTCGGGCGAGACGACCGACTTCGACTTCGTCGCGCGGCTCCTCGCGGCGCGCCACGGCGCGCCCATCCTCGCGGCCGGGGTCTCGCTCGGCGGGAACGTCCTCCTGAAGTGGCTCGGCGAGCATCCCGAAGAGCGGCTCGTCGCCGCCGCCGCGACGCTCTCGGTCCCGTACGACCTCGCGGCCGGCGACCGCCACATGGCGTCGTTCCCGTCCGCTCTCTACGTGCGCGCCTTCGTGAAGACCCTCGTCCCGAAGGCCGAGTCGCTCGCGCGCCGGTTCCCGGAGGCCGCCGCGCGGCTCGACATCCCGCGCGCCGCGCGCGCCTGGACGTTCCGCGAGTTCGACGACGCCGCGAACGCGCCGCTGCACGGCTTCGCGGACGCGGCGGACTACTACGCGCGGTGCAGCTCGCTGCCCGTCCTCGCGCGCATCGCCGTCCCGACGCTCTGCCTCTCGGCCCTCGACGACCCCTTCGTCCCCGCCGAGACCGTCGCGCGGGCGCGCCGCGCGGCCTCCCCCGCCGTCCGCTTCCTCGTGACGGAGAGGGGAGGCCACGCCGGGTGGGTCGCGGCGAACCGGCTCTCGCCCGTCTACTGGGGGGAGGATCGCGCGATCGAGTTCCTCGCGCGCGCGGCCGCCGGCGTATCCGCGCAGGCCCGGACCGCGTAGGCTTCGCCCCATGCAGGCTGCCGACCTCGGACCGGTCCCCGACTCCGAGAAGACGCAGTCCCCGCTCGACCTCTTCCTCATCGTCGCGGGCGCGAACCTCGTCGCGACGACGCTCCAGACGGGCGCGAGCCTCGCGCCCGCCTTCGGCCTGAGGCAGGCGGCGCCTCTCGTCGCCGGCGGCGTCGTCCTCGGGACCGCCCTCGTGGCCACGCTCACCCCGCTCGGGCCGAGGCTCGGCGTGCCCTCCGTCGTCGCCTGCCGCGCCGCGCTCGGGCTGCGCGGGGGAGCGCTCGTCTCGCTCATCCTCTACGTGACGAACTTCGCGTGGATCGCCGTCAACAACGTGATCGCGGCCTCCGCGTGCGCGCGCGTCTTCGGCGGGCCCGGCAGCGAGCGGTTCTGGGCCTTCGGCCTCGGCCTCCTCGCGACCGCCGTCGTGGCCGGCGGGCCCCGCGCGGTCGGCCACGCGGACCGCGTCGCCGTCCCGGCCCTCCTCGCCGTCGGCGGCATCCTGACCTTCGCGTTCCTGCGGCTGCCGGCGGCCGCGACCGCCGCGCCGGGCGACGGCTCGATGTCCGCCGTGCGCGGCCTCGACGTCGTGATCGGCTACCAGGTCTCGTGGCTCCTGATCTTCGGCGACTACCCGCGCTACACGCGCTCGCCCGGGAAGGCCGCCGCGGCCGTCTTCCTCGGCCTCGCCCTCACGAGTCTCTGGTTCCTCCCCCTCGGGTTCGTCGCGGCGCGGGCCGCGGGCTCGACGAACCCCGGCGCGATGCTGGCCGCCGCCGGGATCGGCGGTATCGGCGCCGTCCTCCTCGCGATCGCGACGCTCACGACGAACTTCGTGAACATCTACATGTCCGCGCTCGCGTGGAAGAGCCTCGTCCCACGGGCGCGGGACCGCGCGTCCGTCTGGACGATCGGCGTCGTCGGCGCACTCCTCTCCCTCTTCTCCGGCTGGCTCGAGCGCTACGCGGACTTCATGCTCCTCCTCGGCGGGCTCCTCGTTCCGGTCGGCGGCGTCCTCCTCGCGCACTTCTTCCTGATCCGGAAACCCGTCTCGGTGCCGGACCTGTACGCCGAGGACGGACCCGCGAGCCGCCGCGGCGGCTTCGCGATCCCGGGGATGTGCGGCTGGGCCGCCGGCGCGGCCGCGTACTTTCTGGCGGGGTCGACCGGCGGGACGCTGCCGGCCCTCGCGACGGCTCTCGCCGTGACGTGGGGGCTCGAGCGCGTGCTCCCCGCGACCTGACCGGAGCAGAATCGCGCGCGTGGGCGCGCTCCCCCGCCGCATCCTCCACCTCGACATGGACGCCTTCTACGCGTCCGTCGAGCAGCGGGACGACGCCTCCCTGCGGGGCCGGCCGGTCGCCGTGGGCGGCGACCCGAAGGGACGCGGCGTCGTCGCGGCCGCGAGCTACGAGGCCCGCGCGTTCGGCGTGCGCTCCGCGATCCCGATGGCGCGCGCCGTCCGGCTCTGCCCCGCGCTCGTGATCGTGAAGCCGGACTTCCGGAAGTACGCCGCCGTCTCGAGGCAGATCTTCGATCTCTACCGCGCCGTGACGCCTCTCGTCGAGCCCCTGTCGCTCGACGAGGCCTATCTCGACGTCACGGCGAACGCCTGGGGCGAGCCGCTCGGGATGGAGGTCGCGCGGCGCCTCAAGGCGCAGGTGAAGGAGGCGACGCGCCTCACGGTGTCGGCCGGCGTCGCGCCGAACAAGTTCCTCGCGAAGATCGCGTCGGGCTGGAAGAAGCCCGACGGGCTCACGGTCATCGCGCCCGAGCGGATGGAGGCCTTCCTCGCGAAGCTTCCCGTGGACGCGCTCTGGGGCGTCGGGCCGAAGACCGCCGAGCGGCTGCGCGGGATCGGCTGCGCCCGCCTCGTCGACGTGCGCGGCGCCGATGCCGTGCAGCTTCGCAGGGTCGTCGGGAGCTGGGCCGAGTCCCTCGTCCGGCTCGCGCACGGCGACGACGCGCGCCCCGTCGTCCCCGACCGGACCCGGAAGTCCGTCAGCACGGAGGACACGTTCCGGGAGGATCTCGTGGACCCGAACGAGATGCGCACGATCGTCGAGTCCATGGCCCGCCACGACGCGGCGTTCCTCGCCGAGAAGAGACTCCTCGCGCGGACGGTCACGCTCAAGGTGCGCTACGCGGACTTCACGACCGTGACGCGCAGCGACAGCGCCCGGCCGACGCGCGACGCCGACGCGCTCGCGGCGCGGGCGGCGGCGCTCCTCGCGCGGACGGAGGCCGGGGCGCGGCCCGTGCGCCTCCTCGGCGTGGGCGTCCACGGCCTCGTCTCGCCGGGCGCGCCGGGCCCGGACGGCCAGCTGCCGCTCTGGACCGACTAGCGGCGCAGCTTCTTCAGGATCGCGTCCGCCGCGTCGCGGCCGATGCGCACCGCGTAGTTCTGGCCGCGGTCCTCCGGGTAGATCTGCGCCATGCACGCGGACCACAGGCCCGGAACCGGCGTCTCGAGCGGCGGGAGGAGCTTCGAGTAGCCCGGGACGACGATCGGCTGCGCGTACTCGGCGCGCCCGATCTGCTTCTTCAGGATCCAGCTCTCGTCGAAGGCCGGGTTGATGCGCTTCAGCGCAGGCAGGTACTCGGCCCACAGCGCGTCGTCGGGCTTCCTCCACCTGGCGTCGTCGGGCAGGACGTAGTTGGAGATGTAGACGACGTGCCGGCCGCCGTACTCCTCCTTCGGGATGAAGTTCGTGTGCTCGATGACGCCGCCGAACGGCATCGACGCGTCGCCGACGTTCAGCCAGTAGTAGGGCGAGAGGGAGCGGTCGAGCTCGAGGATCGGGCAGAGCGCGTGGCAGTAGGAGATCGCGCTCCAGGCCGACCGGACGTCCTCCGGGAGGTCCGGCGCGAGCCTCAGGAGCTCGGGGATCGCGACCGTCGAGAGGACGAGGTCGAAGGTCTCCGTCCCCCCCGCGAACGTCACGTCGAAGCCGCCGGCGGCCTTCCTCACGATCTTCACGGGCCGCGAGGTCCGGAGGTCGCCGCCGCGCGCCTTCACGCGTTGGAGCACGGCCTCGACGCCGCGCCCGAACGAGCCCTTGAGGTACCCGAGCCGCTCGCCGAGGCCCGTCCTGTCGCGCGAGCGCGTGCGCAGCGCGATCTTTCCCCAGAGCCACACGAGGCCGACGTCCTCGGCGCGGCGTCCGTACTTCTGGACGAGGAGCGGCCCCCACACGGCGTCCAGCGCGCGGCCGTAGCCGTTGCGGCGCATCCAGCCCATCGCGGTGTCGCCCTCGAGGCTCCGCCAGTCCGCGCTCTGCCGGAGCTTCAGCGTCGAGAGGACGAACTGCACTCGCCCCGCGATCCCGAGCGGCGAGAACGTGGCGAGCGACGCCGGCGTGCCGAAGTCGAAGAGCTTCCCGCCCGAGAAGAAGCCCATCCGCGACTTGAGCCACTGGATGTCGCCGCCGAGGCCGAACTCCTCGGCGAAGGAGACGTAGTCGACGTCGCTCGTGAAGAGGTGATGGTAGAAGCGCTCGAGAGGCGTCCCGCCCACGTCGACGACCCCGACGAGGCCGCCGGCCTCGGGGTACTTCTCGAAGACGGTCACGCGCATTCCCGCGCCCAGGAGGCGGTCCGCCGCGACGAGCCCGGCGAGACCGCCGCCGACGACGGCGATGCGCGGGGGCGGGGCGTTCACGCGCCCAGTCTAGCCCTGCCGGAAGGCCGCGTTGTGTTACCTTGATTCGTTCCGTGACGGCCCTGTCCGCGCTTCTCTTCGCCTCGGTCCTCCTCCTGGCGAGCGCGTCGGGAGCGGCCGTTCTCGCCCGGCTGCTGCGGGGCGACGAGGGCGGTCGACGCGTCCGCGGAGATCGCGTTCGCGTTCTCCCTGCCCGTCGGCCTCGTGGCCGCGGCGCTTCCCGGCTGGCTCGTCTCCGGGCTCCTGCCCGTCCCGGTCCGGTCCCTCGCCCTGCCGCTCGCGGGCCTCGCCCTCGCCGCGCTCCTCCTCTGGGGCTGGCAGGACCTCGCCGGCGTCCTCGCGCGCGGCCGCGCGCTCGTCCTTCCGCTCGTCCTCTTCCTCGCGGTCTTCGGCGCCTTCCTCTGGATCCGCGCGCCGTTCGGCGAGATCCGGCAGACGGAGAAGCCGATGGACTTCGCCGTCCTCTCCGGGCTCATGGCGACCCCGCGCCTGCCCTTCATGGACCCGTGGCTCGCCGGCGCGCGCTTCCCCTACTACCACTTCGGGACGTATCTCTTCGCGCTTCCCGCCCGCGCGGCGCGCGTCCCGTCCGA
This sequence comes from uncultured Acidobacteriota bacterium, assembly GCA_963776915.1. Classification (GTDB taxonomy): domain Bacteria; phylum Acidobacteriota; class Thermoanaerobaculia; order UBA5066; family UBA5066; genus Fen-183. The sequence goes on from CAVZPE010000007.1 coordinate 130,196, forward strand.
GTACGCCTACAACCTGATCGCCGCCCTCCTCCCGGCCCTCGCGGCGCTCGCGGCGTACGGCGCGGTCCGCGCCCGCCGGGGCGGGCGCTCCCTCGCGGCCCTCGCGGGCGCCGTGCTCGTCTTCGGCGGCACGTTCGACGGCGCGCGCCAGGCGCTCGGCGACAAGCCGCTCAAGGACCTCGACTGGTGGGTCTCCTCGCGCCGGGTCGAGAACGCGATCACGGAATGGCCGCTCTTCACGTTCCGCCTCGGCGACCTCCACCCGCACGCGGTGACGTTCCCGTTCCTCGTCGCGTTCGCCGGCCTCGCCGGCCGGATCGGCTCGGCGGCCGGGACGCTCCTCGACGCCGTCCTCCTGGCCGCGGTCCTCTCGGCGAACCCGTGGGACCTTCCGGCGTGCCTCCTCGTCCTCGGCGCGGGGAACCTCGCCGAGCGCGCGTTCCGCCCGTCCCTCCTCCGGAGCGTCTTCTCGGTCCTGCTGTCCGTGCCGTTCCTCCTGCCGTTCCTGAGGTCGCCGCGGCCCGCGGTGTACGGCCTGAGCTTCTGGAAGGAAGCGACGACCGCGGGCGAGGGCTTCCTGCACTTCGGGGCCCTCGCCGTCGTCCCCGCGCTCGCGTTCGGCGTCGCCCTCGTGCGCTCGCAGACGCGCGCGGATCGCGCGCTCGTCGCGGCGACCGCGTTCCCCGCGCTCGGGGTCGCGCTCGCCGTGATCACGAGGAGGCCGGTCTTCGGCCTCGCGGCCGCGTTCGCCGCCGGCGCCCTCTGGCTCCTCCTGAGGGAGCCGTCCCCCGGGGAGGAGCCGGCGCCGACCGGCGCCCTCAGGGCGGGGTTCCTCTTCGCGGCCGCCGGCGCGACGCTCGCCGCCGTGCCGGACGTCGTCCTCGTCTCGGATTCCTACGGCGAGCAGCTCCGGCGGATGAACACGGTGTTCAAGACGTTCATGGGGGCGTGGCCGCTCCTCGTCATCGGCGGCGCGCTCCTCCTCCCGCTCGCGCTCTCGACGCGCGTCGCCCGCGGCCTCGTCCGCACCGCGCTCCTCGTCGCGGCCGCCGGCCTCCTCGTCCACCCGCTCGCGGCGACGCTCTTCCGCGCGAGCTGGTCAGGCTCCGTCGACGGGCTGAACGGCCTCGCGTGGATGGCGCGCGAGGCGCCGGGGGACCGCGCGGCCGTCGACTGGCTGCGCACGCACGCCGTCGACGGCGCGGTCCTCGCCGAGGCGACGGGCAACGCGTACACGGACTACAGCCGCATCGGCGGGGCGACGGGCCTCCCGACCGTCCTCGGCTGGGACAACCACGAGGGGCTGTGGCGCGGCGCCGCCGCGGCGTCCGAGATCGAGGGCCGCCGCCGCGACCTGCGCCTCCTCTACACCTCCGAGGACGCCGAGGCCGTCTTCGCGCTTCTCCGCCGCTACAACGTGCGCTACGTCTTCGTCGGCTCGTTCGAGCACCGCGACTTCGGCGTGAACGCGTTCCCGCTGCGCGCGAACTTCCGGCGCGCCTTCGACTCGAAGGGCACCGCCGTGTACGAGATCCTCAAGTGAGATCCGCCGCAGCCGCCACCGCCCCGCCCGCGTTCTCCGCGTTCGAGAAGAGGGCCTGGATCGGCCTCGTCGCCCTGTCGTTCCTTCTGCGCGTCGTCCAGCTCGGGACGCACGCCTTCCACCACGACGAGTCCATCCACGCGTACGCGGCCGTCCGCCTGCTCAAGGAGGGCTTCTACAAGTACGACCCCGTCTACCACGGGCCCGTCCAGTACTTCGCCGTCGCGTCGGTCTTCGCCGTCTCCTCCGTCGTCGGCAAGGTCGTGGGCCTCCTGACCGGCCTCGCCGCCGCGAAGACCTGGGACGGGACCTCCGACTTCACGGCGCGCCTCGCCCCCGCTCTCGCGGGCGTCGCGCTCACGGCGATGGCCGTCCTCCTGCGCCGCCGGTTCGGCCGGCGCGCGGCCTTCGCGGCGGGCGCGCTCTGCGCGCTCTCGCCGAACCTCCTCTACTACACGCGCTTCTGCCGGGACGACGCGTGGAGCCTCCTCGGGACCGCGGGCCTGTTCCTCTGGCTCGACGAGTACCTCGCGACGCGCCGCGTCCGGGACCTCTCGCTCGCGGCGCTGTCGGCGTCCGTCGCGTTCGCGGCCAAGGAGAACTTCTACGTCCTCCTGGCCCTCATGGTCCCGTCGGTCGCCGTGGCGTGGATGGAGCCCGGGCGCGGGCTCGACGTCTGGAACCGCCTGCGCCGGCTCATCGACTGGCTCGAGGAGAACGCCACGGCGGTCCTCGGCGCGCTCCTCCTCTTCTTCGTGACGTCCGAGCTTCTGTACACGGTCTTTCTCGTCCACCCCGAGTCCGGCAACCCGGCCGTCGACGCGATCTCCTACTGGTGGGGACAGCACAAGATGGAGCGCGTCGGCGGCCCGAAGACGTTCTACCTCCCGCGCCTCCTGCAGTACGAGTTCGCGGTCCTGATCCCGGCGCTCGCGTACGTCGTCGCGCGCTGGCGGAGGCTCTCGTTCGGCGAGCGTTTCGTCGCCGGATGGGCGGTCTCCTCCGTCGCGATGTACGCGTACCTCGGCGAGAAGGCGGGCTGGCTCCTCGTCCACCAGGTGCTCCCGTTCCTGCCGCTCGCGGGCGCCGCGTGGGCGCTCCTCGCGGAGAAGTCCACCGCGTGGCGCGTGGCGGGCGCCGCGACCGCCCTCGCGTCCGTCGTCACGTCCCTGACCCTCTCGTTCGTCTACCCGGTCCTGACGCCGAACTCCCGCAAGGCCGAGTCCACGATCCAGGTCCAGACGTGCCCCGAGATGCTCGGGATCGTCGACGAGATCCTGCGCGCGGGCCGCGCCGGCGAGGTCCCCGCCGCGATCGTCTCGGGCGAGGCGGGCTGGCCGCTGAGCTGGTACGTCCGCTTCGCCCCGGTGAACTGGCAGGCTCCGACCGGCGAGCTCCACCCGCCGATCGTCATCTGCGACGAAGGGGAAGCGGACAAGCAGCAGCAGGTGCTCGGCCCCGGCTACACGCGCGACCGCGTGCCGTTCCGCGCGTGGTGGATTCCGGACACGTCGTGGAAGCCGCTGCGCCCGAGCCCCGGCCAGCTCCTCCGGTACGTCTTCACGCGCGACGCGTGGAGCCGCGCGGACGGCAACAACCCGATCGGAGCCGTGTGGGTGACGGTCTTCCGGCGGCAGTATCCGGCGGGATCCCCGCCGCCGGCTGCCGCGCCTGCCGCACCGCCCGGGCAGCCGCCGGCCGCCGACACGAGGGCCTCCTCGTGAACGCCCGCGCGGGCGCGCCCGATCTCTCCGTCGCGCTGCCCGTCTTCAACGAGGCCGAGAACCTCGACGAGCTGAAGGACCGCCTCGTGAAGGCGCTCGAGGCCACGGGCCGCTCGTGGGAGATCGTGTTCGTGGACGACGGCAGCCGCGACGGCTCGTTCGAGAGGATGGCCGCGTTCGCGCGCGAGGACCGCCGGATCCGCGCCCTGCGCTTCTCCCGCAACTTCGGCCACCAGATGGCGCTCACGGCGGGCGTCGACGCCGCACGCGGCCGCGTCGTCGCCGTCATGGACGCCGACCTCCAGGACCCGCCCGAGCTCCTCGGGGAGATGCTGAAGAAGGTCGACGAGGGCTACGAGGTCGTCTACGCGCAGCGCACGAAGCGCGAGGGGGAGAGCGCGTTCAAGCTCTGGACCGCGCACGTCTTCTACCGCCTGCTCAAGCGCTGGACGAACGTGGACATCCCGGTGGACGTCGGCGACTTCCGGCTCATGGGCCCCAAGGCCGTCGCCGCGTTCCGGAGGCTGCGCGAGCGGCACCGGTTCATCCGCGGGATGACCGCGTGGGTCGGGTTCCGGCAGGTCGGCGTCCCGTACGTGCGCCCGCCCCGGACGCGCGGCGAGACGAAGTTCCCGCTGCGCAAGATGCTCCGCTTCGCGCTCGACGGCCTCACGTCCTTCAGCCACGTGCCGCTCCAGCTCGCGACGTGGCTCGGCTTCCTCGTCTCGGCGTTCGCGTTCCTCTACATCGTCGTCGTCCTCGCGCTCTGGATCCTGAGGATCAACGTCCCGGGCTGGACGACGCTCATGGTCTTCGTCCTCCTCCTCGGGGGCGTCCAGCTCATGGTGATCGGCGTCCTCGGCGAGTACCTCGGCCGCATCTACGACGAGGTCAAGGGCCGGCCGCTCTACCTCGTGGCCGAGGAGGTCGGGGGCGACGGCGGGGACGAGCCCTGAGACGGAATCTCCCGCGGGGCGGATTTGTTCTAACCTGAGCGGGCATGAAGTCGGGCTACTACCACCACGCGATCGGGGACCTCAGGAAGCGGCTTTCCGCCGCCGTCCCGAACGAGGTCCTCAAGGCGCTCCACCGGAAGGCCCCGGCGCGGCACTTCGCGGTCGCGCTGCGCCAGCTCGTCCTCTTCGCGGGGGCGTTCGCGCTCGGCTGGCAGTTCGAGAGCCTCTGGGTCCGCATCCCGTGCGCCCTCGTCCTCGGCTTCGTCGTCTTCGACGGGACGGTCCTCCTCCACGAGGTCGTCCACAAGGCGGTCTTCGACGGCGACCGGCCCGCCGCCTACCGCGCGCTCGGCCTCCTCTACGCGCTCCCGTCCGGGATCTCGCCGACGCAGTTCACGCGCTGGCACCTCGACCACCACGCCGAGCTCGGCTCCCCGACCGACGACCCGAAGCGCGCGCACCTGTCTCCGAAGAAGAACGCCCGCTGGCTCAAGCTCCTCTACGCGACGCCCGCCCTTTTCCCGATCTACTTCCGCGCCGCGCGGAAGGAGACCGCGACGTACCCCGAGACCCTGCAGCGCCGCATCCGGGCCGAGCGCCTCGCCGCGATCCTCCTCCACGTCGTGACGGCCGCCGCGATCGCCCGCTTCGGCGGCGCCGCGCGCCTCGTCTGGCTCTACCTCGTCCCGGTCTTCCTCGTCTTCCCTCCCGCCTTCGCCCTGAACCGCCTCGGGCAGCACTACGACATCGTCCCGGGAGAGCCCGCGCGGTGGGGCACGCGGATGGCGCGCTCGCCCTTCTGGGAGTTCGTGTACCTCTGGTCGAACCTCCACCTCGAGCACCACTACTACCCCGCGGTCCCGTTCTACCGGCTGCCGGCGCTCGCGACGGCGCTCGTCCCGTTCTTCGAGAAGGAGGGCGTGCCCGCGCGCCGCTACCGCGACCTCCTCCGGGGCTGGATCCTCGAGAACCGTGCGCCGCACTCGGACTGGAGCGCTCCCGCGGCGGCCTCCCCCGGGGCCGCGCACACCGCTCCGACGGCGCCCTCCGCGTAGGGTAAAGTCCCGGAAAGATGGCTTCCGAAGCCGCCGTGCCCCGGGTGGACAAGTACGAGGGGCTGACGCGGGACGACCTCCTCCGCGCCTTCCGCAACATGGTCACGTCCCGGCGGATCGACGACAAGGAGATCCAGCTCAAGCGCCAGAACCGCATCTTCTTCCAGATCTCCGGCGCGGGCCACGAGGCGCTCCAGACGGCGATCGCGGCGCACATGAAGAAGGGCGTCGACTGGCTCTTCCCGTACTACCGCGACCGCGCGCTCTGCCTCGGCCTCGGCGTCACGCCGCACGAGATGTTCCTCGAGGCCGTCGGCGCCGCCCTCGGACCCCGCGTCCGCCGGCCGGCAGATGCCGTCGCACTGGGGCTCGGCGCGCCTGAACGTCTTCACGACGTCGTCGCCGACCGGCTCCGAATGCCTTCCCGGCATCGGCGCCGCCGAGGCGGGGCGCTTCCTCCTCCGCCCCGACGCCGTCGCGATCCGCGACCAGGCGACGGCGGCCGGCGGCGGCGCCGGACGAGGTCGTCGTCGTGACGATCGGGGACGGCGCGACGTCCGAGGGCGAGTTCTGGGAAGCCCTGAACTCCGCCGCGACGCTCAAGCTCCCCGTCGTCTTCGTCGTCGAGGACAACGGCTACGCGATCTCGGTTCCCGTCGAGGTCAACACGCCCGGCGGCTCGATCTCGCGCCTCGTGCGGTCCTGGCCCGGCCTCTTCGTCGTCGAGGTGGACGGCTGCGACTTCCTCGCGTCCTACGACGCGTTCCGGTACGCCTTCGCCTACGCGCGCGAGCGAAAGGGGCCCGCGCTCGTCCACGGGCACGTCGTGCGCCCGTACTCGCACTCTCTCTCCGACGACGAGAGGCTCTACCGCCCCGAGCACGAGCGTCAGAAGGACGCCGAGCGCGATCCGATCGTCCTCTTCGAGAAGTTCCTCGTCGAGGAGGGTCTCGCGACCGCGGAGGAGATCCAGGCCCTCAAGGACGCGATCGACGCCGAGGTCGGCCGGGCCGCCGACGAGGCCCTCGCGAGCGAGCAGCCCGATCCGGCCACGGTGCTCGACAACGTGTATTCGCCCGACGTCGACCCGACGTCCTCCGCGTTCGACACGGAGGACGTCCCGACGTTCTCGGGCGAGCCGACGACGATGGTCGACCTCATCAACGCGGCCCTGAGGGACGAGATGGCCCGCGACGGGCGGATCGCCGTGTGGGGCGAGGACGTCGCGGACGCGAGCCGCGGGGACGTCCTCGGCGAGTGCAAGGGCAAGGGCGGCGTCTTCAAGGTCACCGCCGGCCTCCAGAAGGCCTACGGGGACGCGCGCGTCTTCAACTCCCCGCTCGCCGAGGCGGGCATCGTGGGCCGGGCGCTCGGCTGGGCCGCCCGCGGCCTCAAGCCCGTCGTCGAGGTCCAGTTCTTCGACTACGTCTGGCCGGCCATGCAGCAGCTGCGCGACGAGCTCGCGACGGTGCGCTGGCGCTCGGGCGGCGCGTGGAAGGCGCCCGTCGTCGTCCGCGTGGCGATCGGCGGTTACCTGACGGGCGGCGGGCCGTACCACTCGCAGTCCGGCGAGGTGACGTTCACGCACATCCCCGGCCTGAGGGTCGTCATGCCGTCGAACGCGCTCGACGCGAACGGCCTCCTGCGCACGGCCATCCGCTCGGACGATCCGGTGCTCTTCCTCGAGCACAAGCACCTCTACCGCCAGACGCACAACAAGGGGCGCTACCCGGGCCGCGACTTCATGATCCCCTTCGGGAAGGCGAAGATCGTTCGCCCCGGCGAGGACGCCACGGTCGTGACGTACGGGGCGACGGTCTACCGCAGCGCGGTGGCGGCGGCGGCGCTCGCCGAGGAGGCGGGGCGGCACGCGGAGGTCATCGACCTGCGGTCGCTCGCGCCGTACGACTGGGACGCGATCGCGGCGAGCGTGAAGAAGACGAACCGGCTCCTCGTCGTCCACGAGGACTGGAAGACGCACGGCTTCGGCGCCGAGATCGCGGCGCGCGCGGCCGACGAGCTCTTCGAGTGGCTGGACGCCCCGGTGCGGCGCGTCGCCGCGAAGGACGTCTTCTGCGGCTACGCCCCGCAGCTCGAGGACGCGACGCTCCCCCAGAGCGACGACATCCTCACGGCGCTCCGCGACCTCGTCGCGTACTGAGAGAGAAGAGAAGAGAAGAGAAGAGAAGAGAAGATTCTTCTGCTATGCGGCGGCCGCTTTGCGGCCGCCGGCAGGGCGAATATTCCCCGGCTGTCCGGAGTCAAGGGCGCGCTCCGCGCGCCGCGCAGCGGTCGAAGACCCTTGACACCGGACAGCCGGGAACAGATTTCTCTTCCATCGGCGGCTGCACCAGCAGCCGCCGCATATAAGAAAATCCGCTCCTGATACCGTGCGGATGAGATGAGCAACCGAAAGCGGCTCCTCAGCTGGAGCCTGGGAGCAATAGGCTTTTCTTTCTTCTTCCTCTTCGGCGCGGTCGCCGTCGACCCGTTTCCCGCGTACCGCGCCGCGATGGAGGAGTGGCTCGCGATCTCCGGCGGCCACCGCGAGGTCTTCGCGGCGGACGACGGGACACGGCTGTCCGTCTGGGTGCTCGGCCCGCTCTCGGCCGAGCGCCCGGTCGTCCTCGTCCACGGCCTCGGCGCCGACGCGACGTACTGGGCGGGGACGGCGCGCGCGCTCGTCCGCGCCGGCCGCACGGTCCTCCTGCCGGACGGCCCCGGCTCCGGCCGCAGCGAGGCGCCGCGCCGCGTCGCGGGGTACCGGATCCCGGGCCGCGTCGCGGCGCTCGACGCGCTCTTTCGCGCTCTCGCGATCGGGAAGGCGGATCTCGTCGGCCACTCGCTCGGGGGATGGACGGCCGCTGCCTTCGCGCTCGCGCATCCCGAGAAGACGGGCCGCCTCGTCCTCGTCGACGCCGGCGGGTTCGACGTGCCGGCCGACGTCGACGCCGAACGGCGGCGTGTCCTCCCGACGGACCGGCCCGGCGCCCGGCGCGTCCTCGACCTGCTCTTTTTCCGGCGTCCCTTCCCCGCCGCCGGCTTCGTCGTGAACGCGTTCGGGCGCAACTACGGGGGCGATCCCGCGGCCGCCACGGTCCGCGCGCTCGGCCTCGCCGACTCGCTCGCGGGCCGCGAGCGGGATCTGCCGGCCGGGACCGCCGTCATCTGGGGCGAGAGGGAGACGCTCTTCCCGCTCGCGCTCGGCCGCTCGCTCGCGGCGGCGATCCCCGGGGGGCGCCTCTTCGTCCTGCCCGGCGCCGGCCACGACGGCCCGCTCGAGACGCCGCGCGCGTTCCGGGAGGCGCTCTTCCGCGCCCTTTCCTCCGCTCCTCCCGCCTCTCAGTCCGGCGACAGCCGGTAGACCGTGAACGTCGGCCGCCCCCACGGGTCGGCGCCGCGCGCGACGACCGATCCGTGGTGGCCCGCGAGACCCGCCGCGGCGAGCGCTCCCCCGTCGGCGTAGAGGACGTTCTCCCCGAGCGGCGCGTGCGTGCCGGCGAGGTCGCGGAACGCGACGACCGGACCGCGCCGCGCCCCCGGCGGTGCGAGGAGCTCCTCGACGACGTAGGGGTTCCGCGAGGCCGTCTGAGCGTCGAGGACGACGCGGGCGGGCGGACCGCCGCGCGACGCGGCGACGAGCGCGTCCGCGAGCTCGCGCTCCGGACCGCCGAACGCTCCCCAGGTCCGCGGGGACGCGCCCCACCGGGCGAAGCCGGCGACGTCGACCGCCGCCGCGATGGCGACCACGCCGGCGACGGCGATCGTCGCGAGGCGGCGCCGCTCGGGCCCGGGCGCCTCGCGGAGCCGCGCGGCCCCGAGCCCCGCGAGGACGAGGACGTACGGCGCCATCGGAGAGATCCGGTAGGCGTTCGCGCCGGTGTCCTCGGAGGCGAGGAGGCCCCCCGCGAGGAAGAGCCCCGCCGGCAGGAGAAGCGCGCGGGCCGGGCCGGAGCGCGCGGCACCCCAGGCCGCGCCGGCGAGCGCGAGTCCGGTCACGACCGCCGGGACGACGGGTCGCGCGGGATCCCCGTGCCGTTCGTTCACGTCGCCGTGAACGACGAAGAGCGCCGCGTAGTCCACGACGTTCCGGGCCAGGAGGAGCCCCGCGTCGGCGCCGCCGTGCCTCAGGAGCGAGAGCTCCCGTTCCCGCGCGAGGAGGCGCTCCGGGTGCCGGACGTCGTGCAGGAGGAGAGGCGCGACGACGGCGAGCTCGGCCACGAGGGCGAGCGCCGCGAGGCGTACGAGCGGACGCCCGGGTCCGCGCCGCGCGAGGGAGAAGGCGAGGACGACGGCCGGCGCCGCGAGGAACAGGCGGCCCGCCGCGTACCCGTACGCGCCGAGCCCCGCCGAGACGCCCGCGAGGAGCGCGAGCGGCCCCGAGCGCGTCCGCGCCGCCCGGAGGCCCGCCCACGTCGCGAACGCCGCGAGGGCGGAGGTCGCGACGGCGTTCCAGCCCCAGCGCCCGGTCGTGAGGAGCCACATCGAGGTGGCTCCGAGGATCGAGGCGGCGCCGCACGCGAACGGACTCTCGCGGCCGGCCTCGCCGGCGAGGAGGAGGAGCGCCACGAGGAGGGCGAGCGCCGGAACGACCGAGAGGGCGCGGAACGACGCGAGGCCGCCGCCGGCCGCGACGTCCACGGCGCGCACGAAGCGCAGGTAGAGGTTCGGCGTCCACGCGTTGACGAATCCCTCGCCGGCGGGAATGAGCGCCGTGGTCCCGAAGAGCGGCGCGTCGGGCGGGAGGAGACGGGCGGCGCGGAGCGCGTACGCCTCGTCGATCCACGGACCCGGCGGCCACGCGGAGAGGTTCACGAGGCGCAGGGCGGCGCCGAGGAGCGCCGCGACGACGACGACGGCGCGCGCGCGCGTCACTGCGGCCCCCCGGGCTCGAACGTCGTGACGACGGGGACGCTGGAGGACTCCGCGAACCGCTCGTCGAAGGCCTCCGCCAGGAGGCGGCCGTCCATGTCCCGTGCGAGCGGCTCGCCCGCGAGAACGAGGAGCGTCGGCGCGAGGTCGAGGACGCCGGCCGACGTGAGCCGCACGCCCGATCGCACCCCCGCGCCCGCGAGGATGACGAAGCCGTCCCGCGAGGCGTCGGGCCCGGATTCGGGCGCGCGGCCGCGGAAGAAGCGCACCACGGCCTCGGCCGCCGAGGGCGGCCCCCAGCCGACCGGCGCGAAGAGGCAGACCGTGCGGTCGTGCCCCTCGCGCCCGAGGACGTCCGCGAGGGTGTCGTCGAGGAAACGGTAGTACGCCTTGAGCGCGCTCTCGCGCGCCTCGGCGCCTTCCGGAGCCGCGAGTCCCCAGTAGCGCGCGTCCCCGGCTCCGCCGAACAGGCGCGCCGGCGTCGCGAGCCCCGAGAGGACGAGGGCCGCCACGTTGTCCGGCCCGGCGGGAAGCGCTCCGAGCGAGGCACCGACGACGCTGAGGTCGCGCGCCGCCGCCGCGAGCGGCTCGTGCCGCGCCGGGCCGTCGGGCAGCCCGTCCGGCGCGAGCGCGCGGGCGAGGGGCCGGTCGAGGCCGTCCGGCGAGACGCGGAAGAGCCGGGCGCGCCGCGCGGCCTCGGGCGGGCGCGCCGCGTCGGCGCCCGTGTCCCCCGCGAAGAAGCGGTCCGTCGCCCAGAGGACCGGACCGTTTCCGGCCGGCGACGAGCACGGCCAGTTCAGGACGGCCGTCTCGTGGCCGCGCGCGCCGAGGATCTCCCAGAACGTCAGGCTGCGGCGGCGCGCGCCGTCCTCGCGCACCCATCGGCCGAACGGCGGCACGAGCCGCCCGAGTCCCGGCACGACGGGAAGGACGCGGAACGTCCCCGAGAGCGCCTCGCGGCGGAAGGTCGCCACGACGCCGTGCTTGGCGGGCTTCTTTCCGGTCGCCGCGGACGTCCAGAGCGCCGCCCGGTCGTACGGGGCGAGCGACGCGAGCGGTCCCGCGGCGCCCTCCGACAGCAGGCGCGCGAACGTCGGGAGCGAACCCTCGGACGCGAAGGTGGTGAGGAGGTCCCACGACGCGCCCTCGATCCCGATGACGAGGAGGCTGCGCCGCGCGGCGCGCGGCAACGGCTGCGGGCTCGCGAGCACCGCGCGCTCGGTCGCCCGCCGGCCCGCGAGCGGCGCGACGCAGGAGGAGGACGAGGACTGCCGCGACGGGCCCCGACGGCGTGCCGCGGCCGGCGGTGAGGAGGAGCAGAAGCGCGCCGCCGGCGAGCGCGAGGGCGGCGGCGACGAGCACGCGCCGGCCGCCCGCGGGGACGAAGTCGATCGTCGCGCGCCGCTGGATCTCGACGAAGGCCGCCGCGAGGGCGAGAAGAAGCGCGAGAAGGACCGTCGACGTGCGGGTCGCGGGCCGTTTCCTCAAGGCCGCGAGCGGCGAACAGAGCGCGGCGCCGAGAGTCCCGAGCACGGCGAGGGCGCGCAGAGCGGGCAGCGGCGCGAGGAGGTCCGGGTTCAGACCGATGAGGACGTCCGCCGCCGAAACGCCCGCGAGAGCACCGGCCAGAACGAAGGGTAACGCCCGCCGACGCTCGTCCATATAATCCGCGCCCGGCGAGTCTCGCCCCCTTCCCGATGGCCGTCAACGAAACGCTCCGCGTCCTGAGGACGCTGCACTACGACGCGGCGCACTATTCCCTGTTCCTGCAGGCGGGGACGATCGGCCCGGCGACGAAAGCGGGCCACTTCGCCATGCTCCAGGCCGGCGACGGGCTGAGGCCGTACCTGAGGCGCGCGTTCTCGATCGCCGACGTCACGACGGTCGCGGGAGTCCCGGCGATCGAGTTCGTCGTGAAGGCCGTCGGCGTGGGCACCACCGCGCTGGGCCGTCTTTCCGAGGGCACGCCCGTTCCCGTCCTCGGCCCGCTCGGCGTGCCCTTTCCCGCGGACGACCTTGCGCCCGCCGACCGGGTCGCGCTCGTCGCGGGGGGCATCGGGCTCGCCCCGCTCGTCCTCCTCGCGCGCACGCTCGCCGGGCGCGGCATCTCCGCCGACCTCTACTACGGCGGCCGCAACGAGAACGACGTCCTGAAGCGCGCCGACTTCGAGCGGTTCCTCGGCCCGCACCGCTGCCGCTACGCGACCGACGACGGCTCCCTCGGCCGGCGCGGACGCGTCACGGACATCCTCGCGCACGCCCTCGAGGGCGGGATTTCCTACCGGCGCGTCTTCGCGTGCGGCCCTCTCCCGATGTTCCGCACGCTCGCGGCTCTCGTCGAGAAGGCCGGCCTCGACGCCTCCTTCGCGATGGAGTCCGAGATGGCGTGCGGCTTCGGCGTCTGCCTCGGCTGCGTCGCGCCGACGACGGACGGACGCTTCGCGACGATCTGCAAGGAGGGGCCCTGCGTGCCGCCCTCCTTCATCGACTGGAAGAGGATCTGATGGCCGTCGACCTCTCCGTCCAGCTCGGCCGCCTGCGTCTGAAGAACCCGATCGGGACGGCCTCCGGCACGTTCGGGTACGGCCTCGAGTTCACGGACTACCTCGACCTCTCGGCGCTCGGCGCGATCTCCGTCAAGGGCCTCTCGCGGCGTCCCTGCCACGGGAACCCGCCCCCGCGCATCTGCGAGACGGACGCGGGCATGCTGAACGCGATCGGCCTCCAGAACGTCGGCGTCGACGCGTTCCTCGCCGAGAAGCTCCCGGAGCTGGCCCGGCGCGGCGCGACGGTGATCGCGAACGTCTGGGGCGACGCCGAGGAGGACTACGTCGCCGTCGTCGAGCGGATCGGGGCGGACCGCCGTGTCGCCGCGATCGAGCTGAACGTCTCCTGTCCGAACGTCGTCAAGGGCGGCATGATCTTCGGGAACAATCCGCAGGCGCTCGCGGCGCTCGTGAAGAAGGTCCGCGCGGCGACGCCGCACGTGCTCGTCGTGAAGCTCTCGCCGAACGTGACGGACATCGTCGCGTGCGCCCGGGCCGCCGTCGACGCGGGAGCGGACGCCCTCTCGCTCATCAACACGCTCGTCGGTCTCGCGATCGACCTCGAGACGAGGACGCCGAAGATCGGGTTCACGACCGGAGGTCTCTCGGGCCCCGCGATCCGCCCGATCGCCCTCCGGATGGTCTGGGAGGTCCGCAAGGCGCTCCCCAAGGTGCCGATCTTCGGGATGGGCGGCATCGAGACCGTCGAGAACGTCGTCGAGTTCCTCGTCGCGGGCGCGAACGCCGTCCAGGTCGGCACCGCGAACTTCCGCGATCCGTCCCTCGCGGGCCGGCTCGTCGGCGAGCTCGCCGCCTGGTGCGCGGAGCGCCGGATCTCCCGCGTCTCGGACCTCGTCGGCACCCTCCAGACGCGCCCCCGCGAGGACCATCGCTTTGCCTGAGCCGCGCACGCGGCTCGCCGTCGCGCTCGACCTCCCGGACCGCGCCGCGCTCCTCGCGATGGCGCGCCGCGTCGCCCCCGAGGCCGGCGTTCTCAAGCTCGGCCTCGAGGCGTTCGTCGCGGAAGGGCCCGCCCTCGTCCGGGAGCTCGCGGCCTCGGGGGCCGACGTCTTCCTCGACCTCAAGCTCCACGACATCCCGAACACCGTCGGCCGCGCCGCCGCCGCGGCCGTCGCGACCGGAGCCGCGATCGTCAACTGCCACGCCTCCGGCGGGCGCGACATGATGCGCGCGTTCGGGGAGGAGGGCCGCGCGGCCGCCGCGCGGGCGGGGCGCCCCGCGCCGCGGCTCGTCGCCGTCACGGTCCTGACGTCGCTCGACGCGGCCGCGCTCGCCGACGTCGGCCTCGTCGGGACGCCGGGCGAGGCCGCGCTGCGACTCGCGGTGCTCGCGCAGGACGCGGGCCTCGACGGCGTCGTCTGCTCGCCGCAGGAGATCGCCGCGATCCGCGCCGCCTGCGGACGGGACTTCCTCCTCGTCGTCCCGGGCGTCAGGCCCGCCGGCGCGGAGAGCGGCGACCAGAAGCGCGTCGCGACGCCCGCCGAGGCGGTCCGCGCCGGAGCCGACCTCCTCGTCGTGGGCCGGCCGATCACGGGCGCGCCCGATCCCGCCGCCGCCGCGCGCGCGATCGTCGCCGAGATCGGCTCTACTCGACCTTGATCTTCTCGTAGCGCGCGGCGCCGCCGGGCGCGTCGCGCGCTCGGCGAGGGCGATCTCCTCGTCGAGGAAGTCGCGCAGCGCCTTCATGAGCTCGATGCCGGAGAACGCCGCGCGGCCGAGCGCCGCGCGTCCCGCGAGCGACACGGAGAACCGCCCGACGAGGCCCGCGGCGGGGCGCAGGAAGCAGCCCTCGCCTCCGCACGCGAGGCCCGGGATCGGCCCGCCCGTGCGCGGCGCCGTTCCGGCCGCGGGCGCGGCGCCCCCCGGAGCGCCCGGCGCGCCTTCCGCCGTGACGCCCGGCCCGAAGTCAGCCTCGAGCGGGTCCCGGGGCTTCCGTTTTCGCGGCATGTGCGGCCTCCGTCGCGCGCGCGAAGCGCACGGTGAGCTTGCCGCCCTCCACCTTCGCGCCCGAGGGCGCGAAGCCCACGAGCGTGCGCGGGATCGGGACGTGGTGGCGGACGTTGCCGATGCGGACGACGAGGTCGCCCGAGGCGACCGCGAGATCCACTTCCTCCCTCCCGACGAAGGGAAGGTTCAGCGTGAGGACGTAGCGCCCGTTCTGCTTCGCGTACCGGTAGGGCGCGTCCGCCCGGAACGACGCCGCCGGGTCGCAGCCCTCCCAGAGCTCGGCCCCGAGGGCCGCCAGCGCGCCCGCGCCGAGCACCTGGTCGTCGCGGAGCGGGAGCGTGAAGAGGGGAACGGGGTCGAAGTACCGGTGAGCCTCCTCGAGGAACTGGGCCTGCGTCCTTCGCCACTTGTCGAAGAACGGGTCGTGGACGCCGGCCGGCAGCAGGCGGTTCACGATGACCGCGTCCACCGTGAACCCGTAGAGGCCGAAGTACATGAACGCCCGCTGGGTCTCCCTGATCACGATCTTCTCCGGATTCGTCACGAGCCGGACTGTCGTGATCGCGGGGTCCTTCAGGAGCGCGTCGACGCCGTCGAGCTTGGCGGCGAGCGACTGGACGTTCTCGAAGTAGCGCTCGGGCGGAAGGGGGACGTTCGCGACCTTCTTCGCGACCGGCCGCGCGACCTTCAGGATGTTGCGCTGGATCCGGAAGAGCTTCGTCATGTACCAGTCGAGCGTGGGCGGGAGCGAGACGAAACGCAGGGACTCCCCGGTCGGGGCGCAGTCGAGGATCAGGACGTCGAACGCCTTCTCGCGCGCGTAGCGGTTCACGTAGAGGAGCGCGGAGACTTCCTCCATGCCCGGGAAGATCGCGAGCTCCTCGGCGAGGACCTCCTCGACGCCCGTCACGGCGAGGAGCGCCGTGATGTAGCCCGAGATGTCCTTCCAGTGGCGCCCGATCTCCTCCGTGACGTCGACCTCCTGGATCCAGAGGTTCTCCGCGACGGGGACGGGCTCGCCGCCGTGCTTGTCCGTCAGGCCGCCGGGGAGGTCGAACGCGTCCGCGAGCGAGTGGGCCGCGTCGACCGACATCACGAGCGTCCGCTCGCCGCGGGCCGCGAGGGTCAGGCCCGTCGCCGCCGCGACCGTGGTCTTCCCGACGCCACCCTTGCCCGTGAAGAGGAGGACCCGCATTCCCGCGATGTTACGCGGACGGGACGCTGCGGCTCCCCGCCGCCTCGCAGAGCCACGCCATGAGCAGGGCCGCGTACCCGTCGATCGCGTAGTGCCACCCGCTCAGGACGGACGTGAAGAACGTGACTCCCGTCAGGAGCGCGAAGAGCAGAAAGAGCGCCCGCGAGCGCCGGCGGGCGAAGAACATGAGGAACGCCTGGGCGCCGACGTGCAGCGACGGCATCGCCGCGATGCCGAGGTACGGGGAGATGTCCGTGCCCTCCGGATGCCGGGGAAGAGCGCGCACGCGCCCGTAGTGCGCGAACAGGAGGTCCATCGTCGCGGACTGCAGCGGCATGGAGGCCCGGACCTGGGTGTAGTCGTCCTTGAGGACGTAGCAGGGCCCGAGCGAAGGGACCGCGAGGTAGAACCAGGACCCGAGGATCCAGAGGAAGGCGAATCCCGCCGCGAAGCGGGTGCGGTCGCGGATCGAAAGAGCCGCGGCGAACCACCCGAGGCCCGCCAGCACCGTCAGGATGAAGGCCGCGTAGTAGTGGTCGAGCGCGTGCCACAGCGCCGGGTACGGGAAGAGCCCCTGCAGGAACCGCCCGGGGTTCACGCCGAGGTGGAGCGCGGTCTCGAGGCGGAAGAGCTCCGGGTCGAAGAGAACGTCGGGCCGCAGCAGCGGCACCGCGACCTTGAGCCAGCTGTAGGCGTACGACGCGAGCGCCATCATGACGAGGAACCGTGCGAGGTCGACGAGGGAGCGCGGCGCGAGGAACGCGCGCAGGCGCGCCGCCCCGCGCCGCAGGCCCCGGCGGGACGCGAGGAGCGCGCGGAGGAGGATGCCGCCGAGGACCACGAGCGCCGCGAGGCCCACGAACGAGCGCATGTCGAGGAGGGTCCGGACGACGTCGAGGCCGATCCGGGCCCGGCTCCTCAGGAGGAGGACGACGACGGCGACGTCGGCGAGGAGGACGAGCTCGTAGAGCCGCGGGCGCGCGAGGCGCGTCACCAGCCGCGCGCCCTCTCGCGCTGGCGCCTCTCCTTCTTGGTCGGGCGCGAGCCCCCGCCGTCGCGGGGCGCGAGAAGGCGCTCGAGGCGGCGCGCCTCGAGGACCTCGGGCGTGGGGGGCGGTGTCGTCTCCTCGAAGAGGGCGCGCGCGTCGGCCTTCTTCACGTGCCTCTCGGCCAGCCCCTTCACGACGAACGAGCGCCTCCCGTGCGCGAACGTGATCGACAGGCGGTCCCCCGCGCGCACGAGCTTGTGCGCGGCGGCCGCGTGAGAGTTCAGGTCCACCTTGCCGCCTCCGCAGGCGGCCGCGGCCTGCGAGCGGGTCGGGAAGAGACACGCGACGTCCAGCCAGACGTCCAGCCGGACTTCGGTGAGGGCGGGGGGCTCGTCGTTCTGGCCGTGCGTTCCCATGTTTCCTCTACGGCGGCGCGGAGGGGGGCCCCGGGGGAACCCGGCCCGGGTTCCGCCCGGCACACATCAGAAGACCGGTTTCTCCACCTTCTTGTCGAAGTCGTAGACGTACTTGTAGCCGAAGATGTCGGCGGTCTGCTTGTAGCGCGCCGAGATCGTGATGTACGTCCCGTTGCGCTCGACGCGGATGTCCTGCATCTGGAGCGGGACCTTCGCGTCCTGCGCCTTGAGGTAGATGTCCAGCTGGAGCTTCTCGGGCGTCTTCAGCCCGCCGAAGTTCGCCGCCTCGTTCATCGCGTCGAGGACCTCGTTCCCGTGGACGTGCAGCGGAATGATCCGCGCGAGCGAGACCGCCACGACGAAAAGAACCGCGAGCCCGACGATCAGACCGAAGGCACCTTCTCCCCGATTGCGTGCGCGATGCATCTCCGTGCTCCTCTCCCCGACGCCGGCGCGTCTCGTCCCGCCGTTACCGGATCACCCGGAACGTCCGATCCCACCGGGTCCTGCCCAAAAAGTGTATCGCGGTGTCGAGCGTCCGGCGCAACGCCGCGCCCCGGCCCGAAAATGTCCGGTCCGGCGGCGCCCAGGACCACAGGACGCAGACGGCCTCGCCCTCCAGGTTCGCGGAGGGCGCCGGGCCCCAGTAGCGCGAGTCCTGCGAGTCGTCCCGGTTGTCGCCCATCGCGAAGAACCGGCCCGGCGGGACCACGGTCGGGCCGAAGGAGTCCCGCCGCGCGAGCGTGGGCGGCGCGTCGTCGCCGTACGTCGCGGCGTCCCGGTGGATCACGAACGGCTCGATCCTCGCGAAGCCGTTCACCCGCAGCTCCTTCGCGTGCTGGAGGACGACGTCGCCCGACGTCGCCACGGCGCGCTTGAGGAGGTCGCGCGAAGGGTCCCGCGGGTCCCGGAACACGACGACGTCGTCGCGCGTGAGCTTCCGGTACGGCAGGAAGCGCGCCCAGGGCGCCGCGTGGGGGGCATAGGCGAACTTGTCGACCACGATGCGGTCCCCGGCCAGGACGGTGTTCTCCATGGACGACGTCGGAACGTGGAAGATCTGGAAGACGAACGCCTTGACGAAGAGCGCGAGCGCCGCCGCGACGAGGACGGCCTCGGCCGTCTCCGCGAAACGCCCGGGTCGCGTCACGAGTCGACCTTGAGGACGGCGAGGAAGGCCTCCTGCGGCAGGTCCACGCGGCCGACCTTCTTCATCCGCCGCTTGCCTTCCTTCTGCTTCTCGAGGAGCTTCTTCTTGCGCGAGATGTCCCCGCCGTAGCACTTCGCGAGGACGTTCTTGCGGAGCGCCTTCACGGTCGACCGGGCGAGGATCTTCGAGCCGATCGCCGCCTGGATGACGACCTCGAACATCTGCTGCGGGATCATCTCCTTCATCTTCTCCACGAGCGCGCGGCCCTTCGCCTGGGACTTGTCGCGGTGGACGATGAACGCGAGGGCGTCGATCGGCTCGCCGTTGATGAGGATGTCGAGCTTCACGAGGTCGCCCGGCCGGTAGTCGATGAGCTGGTAGTCGAAGGACGCGTAGCCGCGCGAGAGCGACTTGAGCTTGTCGTAGAAGTCGAGGATGACCTCGTTCAGCGGGAGCTCGTACTTGAGGACCGCGCGCTGCGTGCCCGCGTACTCGAGCGACACCTGCGTCCCGCGCCGCTCCTGGCAGAGCGCGAGGATCCCGCCGAGGAACTCGTCCTTCGTGATGATCGTCGCGAGGATGTAGGGCTCGCGCATCTCCTGGATGAGCTGGGGCTCGGGCAGCTTCACGGGGTTCGAGATCTCGAGCTCCTCGCCGCGCGTCGTCGTGATGCGGTAGGGGACCGACGGCGCCGTCGTGATGAGCGAGAGGTTCCACTCGCGCTCGAGCCGCTCCTGGATGATCTCCATGTGGAGGAGACCGAGGTACCCGCACCGGAACCCGAAGCCGAGCGCCGTCGAGGACTCGGGCTCGAACGTGAAGGACGCGTCGTTGAGCCGGAGCTTCTCCATCGCGTCGCGCAGGTCCTCGTACGCCTCGGTCTCCGTCGGGAAGATCGACGCGAAGACCATCGGCTTGACGTCCTGGAAGCCCGGGCAGCGCCTCGGCGGTCGGCCGCTCGGCCTCCGTGACCGTGTCGCCGATCTTCGCCGCGTGGAGGTCCTTGATGCCCGCGATCACGTACCCGACCTCGCCGACGGACAGCTCCGGGACGACCAGAGGCTTCGGGTTGAAGATCCCGACCTCCTGCACCTCGCCGCCGAGGCCCGTCCCCATCATCCGGATCTTCATGCCCGGCCGGATCGTCCCCTCGTGGACCCTCACGAGGCAGGTGACGCCGCGGTAGACGTCGAACCACGAGTCGAAGAGGAGCGCCTTGAGCGGCGCGGCGGGATCGCCCTTCGGCGCGGGGATGTCGTGGACGATCTGCTCGAGGAGCTCGCGCACGCCCGTCCCGACCTTGCCCGACGTCAGGACCGCGTGGCGGGCCGGGATCCCGATGACTTCCTCGATCTGCTCGCGCGCCATCTCGGGCACGGCGGACGGGAGGTCGACCTTGTTGATGCACGGGACGATCGTGAGGTCGTTGTGGATCGCGAGGTACGCGTTCGCGAGCGTCTGCGCCTCGACGCCCTGCGTCGCGTCCACGACGAGGACGGCGCCCTCGCACGCGGCCAGCGAGCGCGACACCTCGTAGGTGAAGTCCACGTGCCCGGGCGTGTCGATGAGGTTCAGGACGTAGTCGGCGCCGTCCTCGGCCCGGTACTTGAGCGTCACCGACCGCGCCTTGATCGTGATCCCGCGCTCCTTCTCGATCGGGTTGTCGTCCAGGACCTGCTCCGTCATCTCGCGCGCCGTCAGCGCGCCCGTGATCTCGAGGATCCGGTCGGAGAGGGTCGTCTTCCCGTGGTCGATGTGGGCGACGATCGAGAAGTTGCGGATGCGCGAGGGGTCGGTCATGAGGGGGGCGCGGCGCGAAAGGCGCGGCGGAGCGCGGATTCTAGCGGACGGGAGGCCCGGCGCGCTGGGCGCGTCAGGCGAGCGTCTCGAGCGGCCAGCGCGAGCGCGCGACGGCGTCGAGGCCCTCGCCGAGGCGCCCGTCCTTGAGCCGCCTCAGTCCCGCGAACGCGATCATGACGGCATTGTCCCCCGTGAGCGCCCTCGGGGCGACGCGCACGTCGACGCCGCGCGTCCTTCCCCACGCCGGGAGGCGCTCCCTCACGAGGGTGTTCGCCGCGACGCCGCCCGAGACCGTGAGGACCTCGAAGCGCTCCGCCACGACGACGCCGCTCCACGCGGTCCACGAGCTGGGCGACGATCGACGCCTCGACGTCCGCCATGAGGTCGCAGAGCGCGGGCGGGCGCGTCGTCGGCCGCGAGCGCGGGCCCGGCGGGAAGGCCCGACACGGGGGCGCGGCCGATCTCCGCGAGGCGCTGCCTCACGGACGTCTTCAGGCCCGAGAAGCTGAAGTCGTGAGAGCCGTCCTTGAAGTGCGGCACGGCGAACGGGCGCGCGGCGCGCCCGCGCCGGGCCAGCCGGTCGACGGCGGGCCCCCCGGGATAGCCGAGTCCGGCCATCTTCGCGACCTTGTCGAAGGCCTCCCCCGCCGCGTCGTCGCGCGTCCGCGCGAGGCGGTCGATGCGCGCCCCGTCGAACCGGAAGAGGTGCGTGTGTCCGCCCGAGACGACGAGCGCGCCGAAGCGCGCGGGCACCGCCGCCGCCGGCGCGCCCGCGGGATCGACGAACGCCGACAGCGCGTGCGCCTCGATGTGGTGGACCGGGACGAACGGGACGCCGAGGCCGAGCGCGACGCCCTTGCCCTCCGACAGGCCGACGAGGAGCGCGCCGACGAGTCCGGGGCCCGCCGTCGCGGCCACGGCGGAGACGTCCGCGAGCGCGACGCCCGCGTCGAGGAGCGCGGCCTCGAGGAGCGGCGGCAGGTTCGTCAGGTGCGCGCGCGCCGCGATCTCGGGCACGACGCCGCCGAAGGCGCGGTGCGCCTCCTCCTGCGAGGCGACCCGGGACGCGCGCGCGCGCCCGGCGCCGTCGAGAAGGGCGACGGCCGTCTCGTCGCAGGACGTCTCGAACGCGAGGACGAGGTCGCCGGGCCCGCCGCTCATCGGGCGCGCGAGGAGGCGCGCGAGGCCCGCCGCGTGCGGGCCGCTCGGAGATCCCGCGCTCCGTCACGATCGCGTCCACGAGCGCGGCCGGCGTCACGTCGAACGCCGGGTAGAGGGCGGAGACGCCCGGCGGGCGCGAGCGACGCCGGCCGCCGCCGCGGCAGCGGCAGGTCGACGACCTCGGCGCCGTCGCGCTCCTCGATCGGGATCGCCGCGCCGTCCGGCGTCGCCGGGTCGAGCGTCGTCGTCGGCGCCGCGACGACGAAGGGCACGCCGTGGGCGCGCGCCGCGAGCGCGAGCCCGTACGTCCCGACCTTGTTCGCGACGTCGCCGTTCGCGGCGATGCGGTCCGCGCCGACGACGACGGCGTGGACGCGCCCGCGGGCCAGGAGCGAGGCCGCCGCGACGTCCGGCAGGAGCGTCACGGGGAGGCCGTCCCGGGCGAGCTCCCACGCCGTGAGGCGCGCCCCCTGGAGGAACGGCCGGGTCTCGTCCGCGAGGATCGCGATCTCTCCGCCCGCCGCGAGCGCGCGGATGACCCCGAGCGCCGTGCCGATCCCCGCCGTCGCGAGGGCGCCGGCGTTGCAGTGCGTCAGGATCGTCGGCACCGGCGTCCGGAGGCGCTCCCTCAGCCACGCGGCCCCGAGCCGCCCGATCTCGGCGCAGGCGGCCCGGTCCTCGGCCGCGATCCGCTCGGCCTCGGCCTCGAGGAGGAGGACGCGGCTCCCGGCGACGCCCCCGGCCGTCGCGCGGGCGACCCGGCGCATCCGCGTCGACGGCGACCGCGAGGTTCACGGCGGTCGGGCGGGCGGACGCGAGCCGCGCGGCCGCCGCCTCGAGGGCCGCGTCGAGGTCGGCCGGGACGCGCGGAAGGACGCGCCGCGCCTCGGCGCACATCCCGTAGGCCGCGGCCACGCCGATGAGCGGCGCGCCGCGCACCGCGAGGCTCCGGATCGCCTCGGCGGTCTCGAGGGCCGAGGAGCACTCCAGCACGACCTCCTCGTGCGGGAGGCGGCGCTGGTCGAGGAGCGAGAGGACGCCCTCCCGGTACGAGTAGGCGACGACGGAAGTGGCGGCGAGGGCCGGATCGTTCACGGCCCGACTATAAGCGCCGGTGAGGTTAGGATCGGACGACCTCGTCCGGCAGGAGGCGCCATGGCGGACCTTCCTCCCTCGATCACCGGGACTCGATCTCGACGGCAAGCGCGTCTTCATCCGCGTGGACTTCAACGTCCCGCTCAAGGACGGGGTCGTGCGCGACGACACCCGCGTCGTCGAGGCTCTCCCGACGATCCTCCTCGCGAAGGAGCGCGGCGCGCGCATCGTGCTCGCCTCGCACCTCGGCAAGGCCAAGGGCGCGCCCGACCCGAAGTACTCCCTCGCGCCCGTCGCGCGGACGCTCGAGCACCGGATCGGCTCGCCCGTCGCGTTCGCGCCCGACTGCGTCGGCCCCGCGGCCGAGGCGGCCGCGCGGGCCCTCGCGGCCGGAGGACGTCCTCCTCCTCGAGAACGTCCGCTTCCACCCGGGTGAGGAGGCGAACGACGCCGCCTTCGCGAAGCAGCTCGCCGCGCTCGCGGACGTCTACGTGAACGACGCGTTCGGGACCGCGCACCGCGCGCACGCCTCGACCGCGGGAATCGCGGCGTTCTTCCCGAGGGAGCGGCGCGGGATCGGCCTCCTCATGGAGAAGGAGCTCAAGGCCCTCGCCCGGGTCGCGACGGACATCGAGCACCCGTTCGCCGCGATCCTCGGCGGCGCGAAGATCCTCGGCAAGATCGCCGCGCTGAAGACGTCTCGTCGAGAAGGCCGACGTCGTGCTCGTCGGCGGCGGGATCGCGAACCACTTCGTCGCGGCGCTCGGCCTGCCGGTGGGCCGGTCGCTCCTCGAGCCCGAGGGCGTGCCCGTCGCGCGCGCCATCCTCGACCGCTGCAAGGAGCGGGGCGTGTCGCTCGTGCTCCCCTCGGACTTCCTGGTCGCGCCGTCGCTCGAGAAGGCCTCCCTCGCGAAGGCCGTCGCGATGAACGCGATCCCCATGGACCAGGCCGCGTTCGACATCGGCCCGAAGACGCTCGAGATGTTCGCCCGGATGACGAAGGACGCGAAGACGATCTTCTGGAACGGCCCGATGGGCGTCTTCGAGACGAAGCCCTTCGACGCGGGGACGCTCGGCGTCGCGAAGATCCTGGCCGCGTCCTCCGGCTTCACGGTCGTGGGCGGAGGAGAGTCCGTCGAGGCCGTGACGGAAGCCGGCCTCGCAGGCTCGATCTCGCACGTCTCGACCGGCGGCGGGGCGTCGCTGGACCTCGTGGCCGGCGAGCTGCTGCCGGGCGTCGAAGCGCTGCGGTGAGGACGGAGACGCCGTGAGCGCGCGCCGGCTCGTCGTCGCGAACTGGAAGATGTACCTGTCGCCGTCGGCGTCGCTCGCCCTGGCGGACCGCCTCGTCGCCGCGGGCGTCCCGCCCGGCGTCGACGCGGCTCTCGCGCCCTCCTTCGGAGCGCTCGAGCGCGTGGGCCGCCGCCTCGCGGGCTCGGGGTTCGCCCTCGCCGCGCAGGACGTCTCGCCCGAGAAGGAAGGCGCGTTCACGGGCGAGGTCTCGGCGGTGAGCCTGAAGGAGCTCGGGGTCTCGATCTGCATCGTCGGGCACAGCGAGCGGCGCCAGCGTCACCGCGAGACGGGGACGTTCCTCTCGAGGAAACTCGAGCGCCTCGCCGAAAGCGGAATCGCGCCCCTCTACTGCGTCGGGGAGACGCGCGCCGAGCGCGACGCGGGCCGCACGGAGGAGGTCCTCGCCGCCCAGCTCGCCGCGCTCGACGGCCTCCCGGCGCCGCCGCCGGGCCTCGCCCTGGCGTACGAGCCGGTCTGGGCCATCGGGACCGGCAGCGCCGCGACGCCGGAGATGGCCGCCGAGGCCCATGCCGTCCTCAGAAAGGCGCTCGGGGCGCGCTGGGGAGAGGGGGGCGCCGGCTCGGTCCGGATCCTCTACGGCGGGTCGCTCACGAAGGCGACCGCCCCGTCCCTCTTCGACCGGCCGGGCGTGGACGGGGGGCTCGTCGGCGGGGCCTCGCTGGACCCGGTCGAATTCGGGGCGATCCTGCGGGCGGCCGGCTGAGCCCGTCCGGCCTCGCCGCGTCGGAAGTCGCGTCCGGCCAGCGTTTCCGCTATCATCTGCGGCCCCGCCGATCTCGTCCGCGAGACGAGTGGCGGGCCCGGAGTTCACCGCATGTGGCTGTACATTCTCGTCCCGATCTACGTGATCGTCTGCGTCTTCCTGATCCTCGTCGTCCTGCTCCAGCAGGGCAAGGGCGCGGACGTATCGGCGGCCTTCGGGGCGTCCTCCTCGCAGACGACGTTCGGCGCCCGCGGCGCGACGACACTCCTCGAGAAGATCACGACGTGGTCCTTCGTCGCGTTCTCGGTCCTCGCGGTCACGATCTCGCTCATCCAGGCCCGGCGCCCGGGGTCCGTGCTCTCGAAGACGGCCGTGCCCGCGAAGGCCTCCGTCCCCGCGGCTCCGGCGCCCGTGACGGCGTTCCCGCTGCACCGGTCGCCCCGGCGACGGCCCCCGCAGCCGCTCCCGCCGCTCCCGCAACGAAGTAGAGATCGGTTAAGATCCCCCTCCCTCGCGCGAGGGTGCCCTGGTGGCGGAATTGGTAGACGCGCACGTTTGAGGGGCGTGTGGAGCAATCCGTGCCAGTTCGAGTCTGGCCCAGGGCACCAATCCTTCCCTCTCCCGCCCGGCGCGAGCGCCGCGCGGGTCGGCAAGGCCGGCGTGCCTACTTCCGGGCCGCCGAGGAGTCCGCGACGAAGAGGCGGACGTCGCCGTTCACGGTCTCGACCGCGAGGCTCTCCCGGCCGCCGTTGATCGAGCCGCGGGCCTCCTTCGGCCCCCACTTGCCCTCGATCGTGACGGGAAACTCGGACTGGATCCGGCCGTTCGTCGTCTGGAGCGCGCACCGGATCGACGAATCCTTCGCGCACGTGATCGTCACGGAGCCGTTCACGGTCTCGAGGTTGGACTGGCGCATCGCGTTCAGGAACGAAACCTCGACCGACCCGTTCACGGTGTTGACCTTGAGCGGGCCGTCCTGGCCTTCGACCTTCACGGCGCCGTTGACGGTCGACAGGACGAGGTCTCCCGTGCGCTTCGACGCCGCGATCCGGCCGTTGACGGTCTCCGCCTCGACGGCGACGGTCGAGGGCAGCGTGACCTGGTAGGCGACCTCCGCCGAGCTCGACCGGCCGAAGAAGAACCACGGGAACAGGCGCCCCTGCTTCGGGAGGATCGTCTCGATCTCGATCGACGACCCGGTCTTCGTGACGCGGATCTCGGTCTCCTTGAGCAGATCGGAATCGGACCCGCGCCGGACAGACTTCACCGCGACGACCTTGAGGTTCTCGCCGCCGGACTCGATGGTCACGGCGCCGTTCACGTTCTGCAGGCGCACCTTGCGGACGCCCGTCAGCTCGTAGGTCTTCTCGAAACGCTCTTCCCTGGGCTCGTCCGCGCGCGCGCCGGCGGCGACGCCCACGACGAACGCGACCGCGAGGGCCCCCCCGAGGCGGGCGAGGCGGGCGGTGCGGGCTTTCGGGTTGGCGTGCATGTGAACTCCCACGAGAGAGAACGTCGAAATCGGTGGAAAGGTTTCCCGGCCGGTTCTCAGGCTTCCACGAGGGTCGTGCCGGCGAGCTTGTCGCCCGGCCTTCGGCCGTCGCGCCGCCTGATAACCAATGCGATTTCAATGAGATTCCACACGGGGACGAGGAGGGGCAGGTTCCTCTCGAAGGAGGCCGCCGGGCCCGCCGGGAGTCCGCCCTTGCGGACCAGGCGCAGGCCGAACAGCTTCTTGCCGGGGCTTCCGCCGGCACCGTCGCGGAACAGGAAGAGGAGCACGGCGAGGGCCTGGGCCACGTGGAACCCGTTATCGAGGCCGGCGGGAGGCTCGGCGGAGGCCGCCGCGAGGAGGAAGACGATCGCCGACGCGACGAGGAGCGGCCCCCCCGCGACGAGAAGGAGATCGACGCCGAACGCGGCCGCGCGCATCCAGAGGCGCCCGCGTGGAGGCGCGCCCAGCGGGACGGGTCCCGTCTCGAAGACGCCGTAGGATGCGTCCGCGTGGGAGTCGCTCCGTCCGCCGCCCGTTTTCTCCGCCGATTCGCCCTCGCGCCCGCGGTCGAGCTTCACCTGCACCTCGAGGGCGCGATCTCCGGGGCGGCTCTCGTGCGCCTCTCGTCCCGGACGCCCGCGCCCATTTTCCCGGATCTCGCGTCCGTGCGCGCGCGGCGCCGCCTCCTCGGCTCCCCCGGCGCCTTCTTCGCGCTCTATCGCGACGTCTGCCGCCAGATCCGGTCGGCCGCCGACTATGCGCTCGTCGCGCGCGCGCTCGCGGCGCGCCTCGCCCGCGAGCGTATCCGCCACGCCGAGGTCTACGTGTCGCCCGCCGTCGCCGAGAAGCTCGGGCTGGACTGGCTCGAGGTCCGCGCAGCGCTCGAACGGGTCTTCGCGGCCCACGAAGCCGCGGGCCGCGGACGCATCCTCGTCCTGCTCGACGTCGTGCGCCACTGGGGCCCCGCGTCCGCCGAGCGCGTTCTCGACCTGCACGCGCGCGACCCCTGGCCGCGCGCGGTCGGGATCGGCCTCGGCGGCGAGGAGGCCGCCTTCCCCGCGCGCGACTTCGCGGAGGCGTTCCGCCGCGCGCGCGGTCTCGGCCTCATGCCGGTCGCGCACGCGGGCGAGTGGGCGGGGCCCGACTCCGTCGCCGAGACGGTCGAGCGCCTCGCGCCCGTGCGTCTCGCCCACGGGATCCGCGCCGCGGAGGATCCCGCGCTGCTCCGCCTGCTCGCGCGGCGCGGCATCGTCTGCGACGTCTGCCCGACGTCCAACCTCGCGACCGGCGCGGTGAAAGAAGGTGCCGCGCACCCCGTCCGCGCCCTCCTCGCGGCGAACGTCCCCGTCACGCTCTCGACGGACGACCCCGGCCTGTTCGGGACGACGCTCCTCCGGGAGTTCCGGCGCGTCGCGGGATGGGGCGCGACCGGCGCGGAGCTCCTCGCCTGCGCGCGCGCCGCCCGTCACGCGGCGGAGAGGACGCTCTCGTACAGCGCGAGGTAACGCGAGACGATCGCGTCGGCGTTGAAGAACTTGACCGCGCGGGCGCGGGCCGCCTGCGCGATCGCCCGGTAGCGCCCCTCGTCGAGGAGGAGCGCGGCCCCGTCCTCGGCGAGGCCGTCGACGTCGCCGACGGCGCGCAGGAATCCCGTCTCGCCGTGGACGACGACCTCGGGCAGGCCGCCGACCGCGTAGCCGAGGACGGGCACGCCGCAGGCCTGCGCCTCGAGCGCCGAGAGGCCGAACGACTCGGAGTCCGTCGGGAGGAGGTAGAGGTCCGCCGAGGGCATGAGGGCCTCGATGGCCGGCATGTTCCCGAGGAACGAGACCTGTCCCGCGATCCCCTTCTCGCGGCACAACGCCTCGGCCGCGGGCCGGTCCGGTCCGTCGCCGACCATCACGAGCGAGGCGGGGACGCGCTTCTGCACGCGGTCGAAGATCTCGACGACGTCCCGGACGCGCTTGACCGGCCGGAAGTTCGAGACGTGCATGAGGACGCGGCGGCCCTCCGGCACGAAGCGGCACGAGAGCTGCGGCGACTCGGGCGAGAAGCGGACCGGGTCGATGAAGTTCGGGATGACGACGATGTCCTTCTTCGGCTGGAAGACGTCGATCGTGACCTGCCGGAGATGCTCGGACACGGCGGTCACGGCGTCGGACTTCTCGATCCCGAAGCGCGTGATCGGAAGGTACGAGCGGTCCTGCCCCACGATCGTCACGTCGGTGCCGTGAAGGGTCGTGACGAGGCCGAGGCGCATCGGCGCGAGCATCTCGCGCGCGAGGTGCGCCGAGATCGCGTGCGGGAGCGCGTAGTGGACGTGGATGAGGTCCAGCTTCTCGTGCGTCGCGACGTCGCCCATGCGCGTCGCGAGCGCGAGGTCGTACGGCGCGTACTGGAAGAGCGGGTACGAGGGGACCGTGACCTCGTGGTACGTCACGCGGTCGGCGAAGACGTTCAGGCGCGACGGCATCGCGTACGTGATGAAGTGCACGTCGTGGCCGCGCCGCGCGAGCTCGTGACCGAGCTCGGTCGCGACGACGCCCGAGCCGCCGAACGTCGGGTAGCACGTGATCCCGATCTTCACGGCTTCGCCCCCTCGTAGCCCCCGAACGCGGCTGCCGGATCCGCGAGCGTCGGCGGCGCCTTCGCGAGGAAGCCCTCCGCGTACGCGACGTTCGCGATGCCTCCCGTACGCGCGCGCGCGCGCCTCGACGCCGTCCCAGAAGGCCTTCGAGGAGACGAACGTCTCGCTCTCGCCGGACGACGGCGCGTCCGGATCGTGGAACTGACTCCGGTACGCACGGAGCGCCGCGCGCTTGGCCTCGAAGGACGCCGACACGTCCACGAGGAAGGTCGGCTGGAGGAGCGCGTAGGCCGCGTAGAAGACGACCTGGTCCGGCCGGTGGGCGGGCAGGCCCGTGTCGAGCCTCGCGAGGCCGGCGTACCAGGACGCTTCCGACACGAGGCGGCCCCCGCGCTCGTGGTCGGGGTGCCGGTCCTCGGTCCACGGCGCCAGCACGAGGCGCGGGCGCGCCCGGCGCACGGCCTCGACGACGAGGAGCTGGGCGGCCCGGTCCGTCCGGAGGTCCCCGTCCCCGAGGTCGAGGTTCGCGCGGAAGCGCGCCCCGAGGAGGCGCGCCGCTTCCGCGGCTTCCGTGGAGCGCGTTTCCGGGCGTTCCGCGCGTCGCCATCTCCCCGCGCGTGAGGTCGACGATGCCGACGCCGCGCCCGCGTCCCGCGAGGGCGGCGAGCGTCCCGCCGCAGCCCAGCTCGACGTCGTCGGGATGCGGGCCGAACGCGAGGACGTCGACGGGAACGACGGCGTCGAGGCTCACAGCTCGATCTCCTGGACGCCGGGAACGTCCCACCGGAGGTCGCGGCGGAGCGCGCCGACGACCGCGTCGCGCCCGAGCTTCAGGACGTAGGGAAGGATCGGGTACAGCCGCTCGGCGAGCTTCCCGTCCGGGACGAGCTGCGACGGCGAGCCGGTGCACCTGCTGGGCGACGAGGGCGTCCGCGCGCCCGGAGGCCGCTTCGGTCTTCTCGACGAGCTTCTCGAACGCGAACGCGAGCTTCTCGCGGGTCGCGGCGACCGCTTTCTCCAGGGACGCGTCCACGGCGAGGAGGGCCGGGCGCGCCGCCTCGAGAGAGGCGAGCGGCGCCGTCGCGGATCGCGGCGACGCGCGCGAGGAGCGCGCCCGCCGAGCCCGCACCCTTCTTCCGGAGCACCGCCTCCTCGCCCTCGAGGAGGTCCGCGAGCGTGAGGTCGAGCCGCGAGAGGAGCCGGCGCGCCGCCGGCGTCTCGAGCGCGACGAGCGGGCGCAGGAGGACGGCGGGCGGGACGATGCCCGCCCAGCCGAAGAGCGGCCAGCCCTGCGCCCAGTAGGCGACCTCGGCCGGGCCGAGGACCGTCGCTCCGACCGGATAGAGGAGGGACGCCGCGAGCGGGCGCGTGAGCGCCGAGAACGACGGGAGCCACTCGCCGCCCTCGAGGCGCGCGACGACATCCTCCTCGGTGAAGGTCCCCTCGCGTCCCTTGAGCGCGATCCTGCCCGCGTCCTCCACGAGGAGGAGCCGCTCTCCCCCGGCGCGGACGAAGAGCGGCAGCGCGGCGCCGTCCGTCCTCACCTGGAGCGGGTGTCCGGCCTTCGCGAGGGCCCCGTCGCGCGCCTGGAGGAGCGCGCGCACGTCGCGCCGCTCCCGCACGAGGCGCACCGCGAGCGGGACGAGCGCCGGCTTGTCGGCGGCGTCGGCCGCGTCGACGACCGGGAGGCTCCCGCCGAGGAGCCAGTCGAGCGTGCGCACGAACGCCTCGCGGTACGTCCGGCCCGTGTGGGCCTCCCGGAGCGCGGCGAGCGCGTCCTCGTCCGGCGGGCCGCCGAGGTCCGCGGCGGCCGCCGCGAGGAGCGCCTCGACGTCCGCCGCGATCGGAAGCGCTCCGACCGGCGCGCGGTTCGAGGCGAGCGGCCGGGGGTCCGGCCCGAAGTCGTGCGGGCCCTCGGGGGTCGGGAGGACGACGCGCGTGACCTCGACGAGGTCGTGGTCCTCCGCCGCGCACCAGAACGCCGCCGTCGCGGGCGCCCCCGAGGCCGAGAGGTCGGCCGCGAGCTTCTCGGCCGCGACGGCCTTCGCGAGCGTGAGGTGCGGGCCGCCGAACAGGCCGGCCTGCTGTCCCGTGAGGACCGCGATGCGCTCTCCGCGCGCGAGGTCCGCCAGCCGCGCGTCGGCGCCGGCGCCCGGAGTGCGTGGGCGGAAGGCGCGCCGCGCCGCCGCGGCCTGCGCGGCGACGTCCGCGAGCGAGGCCGCTCGCGGCAGAAAATCCGAGACGTCGGGCGTGCCCGTCCCGAGGCCGCGTGCGAGCTCGGGAATTCCCGGGGCGCGGTCCAGCGGAATGGTCATCGTGCGGCCGCTCCAAAGGCCTTCGAGCTCGGCTTCGACGCGAGAAGGAGGAGCCGCGGCGACCGCCGGCGCTCGAACGCGGAGCCGTCGAAGTCGCCCCACGCGCCCACGATCGTGAGGCCCGCGCCGCGCAGACGGGCGCGCAGCTCGTTCTCGGTCAGCGCGCGCGCCCGATGGGCGTAGACGCGCTTCCCGTCGCCGTCTCCGAGCTCGATCTCCTTTTCCAGCATGCGCCGCGCGGAATCGTACCGTCGCCGGATCACGACGCGCGTCCCGGCGATCGTCTTCTCCTCGCGCAGGGCGAGATGCGACACGACGCGCTCCGCGTTGAAGACGGCCGTGAGGAGCGCGCCCCCGGGGGCGAGGACGCGCTCGACCTCGGCCGCGACCCGCGCGTCGTCGGCGGGATCGTCCGAGCTCCCGAAGGCGCCCGAAAAGCTCACGGCCGCCCCGACGCTCCTCGGCGCGAGCGGCAGCCGCTCGGATCGCGCACAGACCGCCGCGGGCCGCGCCCGGGGGTCGCGCCGCCGTGCGGCCGCGACGAGCCGCAGGGACGGGTCGAACCCGGCCGTCGCTCCGAGGCCGTCTTCGAGGGCCCCGGTCCGGCGGCCGGTCCGGCATCCGAGGTCCAGGAAGCGCAGGCGGCCGGTCCGGGCGAACGGGGTGAGGACCTCGCGGGCGAACACGGCCTGTGTACGCGCCGAGCGCTCCTCCCGTTCCGGGTAGAGGGCGAGGTAGGGCTCTCCGAACCAGTGCTCCCACCAGGGATCGCGGTCCTCGCTCACGCCGCCACCGGCCCGGATGATAGGCGGAATGCGCGGCGGCGGCCGGCGCTCAGGAGGCGGCGACCGAAATCCGGGCCTCGGCGTACTTCGCGTCGGCGTTGGCGGCGTCGAGCTGCTCGTCCCCCACGACGTCCGCGCGGCGCGCCTCGGCCGCCGTCTTGTCCCGGGCGGCCTTCGCGGCGTCGATCGCGTCCTTGGCCGCCGCCTCGTCCGCGAGGACGCGCACGGCGTCGTTCGCGATCTCGGCGAACCCGCCGCGCACGGCGACGGAGGTCTTCTTCGAGCCGTCGCGGAACGTCACGAGGCCGATCCCGAGGAGCGCGATGAGCGGCGTGTGCGCGGGCAGGATCCCGAACTCTCCCTCGAGCCCCGGCAGCGTCACCTCGTCGCAGGCGACGCCGCCAACGACGGCGCGCTCCGGGGTCACGACGGTCAGCGTGAGGCGTCCGTCCACGGCGTCAGGCCGCTCCCTTCAGCTTCTCGGCCTTCTCCTGGGCCTCCTCGATCGCGCCGACGTTGAAGAACGCCTGCTCGGGCAGCTCGTCGTGCTTGCCCTCGACGATCTCCTTGAAGGACCGGATCGTGTCGGCGACCTTCACGTAGCGGCCGGGGAGGCCGGTGAACTGCTCGGCGACGTGGAACGGCTGCGAGAGGAAGCGCTGGATCTTGCGCGCGCGGGCGACGATGACCTTGTCGTCCTCGGAGAGCTCGTCGATGCCGAGGATCGCGATGATGTCCTGGAGGTCCTTGTACTTCTGGAGGACCTGCTGGACGGCGCGGGCGACCTTGTAGTGCTCTTCCCCGACGGTGAGCGGCGAGAGGATCTTGGACGTGGACGCGAGCGGGTCGACGGACGGGTAGATGCCGATCTCGGCGATCTGGCGCGAGAGGACGGTCGTCGCGTCGAGGTGCGCGAACGCCGTCGCGGGCGCCGGGTCCGTGAGGTCGTCGGCCGGGACGTAGATGGCCTGGACCGACGTGATCGAGCCGCGCTTCGTGGACGTGATGCGCTCCTGGAGCTCGCCCATCTCGGTCGCGAGATTCGGCTGGTAGCCGACGGCCGAGGGCATGCGCCCGAGGAGCGCGGAGACCTCGGAGCCCGCCTGCGTGAACCGGAAGATGTTGTCGATGAAGAGGAGGACGTCCTTGCCTTCCTTGTCGCGGAAGTACTCGGCGGCCGTCAGGCCCGTCAGTCCGACGCGCAGGCGCGCGCCCGGCGGCTCCGTCATCTGGCCGTAGATGAGCGCGGCCTTGGACTTCTTCCAGTCCTTCGGGTCGATGATCCCCGACTCGGTGAACTCGAGCCAGAGGTCGTTGCCCTCGCGCGTCCTCTCGCCGACGCCCGCGAAGACCGAGTAGCCGCCCGCGGCCTTCGCGACGTTGTTGATGAGCTCCATGATGAGGACGGTCTTGCCGACGCCCGCGCCGCCGAAGAGGCCGGTCTTGCCGCCGCGCGTGTACGGTTCGAGGAGGTCGATGACCTTGATGCCCGTCTCGAACATCTCGACGGACGTGGACTGGTCCTCGTAGGCGGGCGCCTCGCGGTGGATGGGCCAGTGCTCCGTCGTCGTGACGGGGCCCATCTCGTCCACGGGCTCGCCGATGACGTTCAGGATGCGGCCGAGGGTCTCGGGACCGACCGGGATCGTGATGGGCGCGCCCGTGTCGATCGCCTTCATGCCGCGGACGAGGCCGTCCGCGGGCTTCATCGAGATGCAGCGGACGCGGTTCTCGCCGAGGTGCTGCGCGACCTCCGTCACGATGTCGATCGGGACCGTGGAGAGCTTCTCCTCGTCCACGATGCGGACGGCGTTGAGGATGGTCGGGAGCTTCCCGGCCGGGAACTCGACGTCCACGACGGGTCCGATGACCTGGACGATGCTGCCTTCAGTTGCCATGGGAGACCTTTCCACGGATGCCGCGCTCGTCTACTCCAGAGCTGCGGCTCCCGAGACGATCTCGATGAGCTCTTTCGTGATGCGCGCCTGGCGCGCGCGGTTGTACGTGAGGGTGAGGCCGTCGATGATCTCGCCCGCGTTCTTGGACGCGCCGTCCATCGCGGTCATCTGCGCCGCGAAGAACGCCGCGTTCGACTCGAGGAGGACGCGGTACATCTGGAACTCGAGGAAGCGCGGGACGAGCGTGCCGAGGATCACGTCCGGGGCGGGCTCGTAGAGGTAGTCCGTGCCCCCCTCGCCCGCCTTCTCCGCGCCCCCCTCGAGGGTCAGGGGGAGGAGCCTCTTCGTCCGCACGATCTGCGAGATGACGCTCCGGAACTCGTTGTAGACGACGTAGACCGCGTCGACCTCGCCCGCGACGAAGCGCGCGCCGAGGCCCCGGGCGATCTCGCTCGCGACCGCCATGTTCAGCTTCGAGAAGAGGCCGGGGCGCGCGTCGAGGATCTCGAACGACCGGCGCTTCCAGAAGTCGTTGGACTTCTTGCCGAGGGCGATCAGGCGGACGTTCACGCCCTTCTCGCGCTGCTCGCGCAGGAACGCGCCCACGGCGCGGTTCACGTTCGTGTTGAACCCGCCGGCGAGGCCCTTGTCGCCGCTCACGGCGATCACGACGACGTTCTTCTCCTCGCGCCCCTCGAGGAGCGGGTGCGCGGGCGTCCCGTCCTCGTGGGCGGGAACCCGCGCCGCGACGGAGGCGAGCGTCGCCTCGAGCGTCGTGGCGTAGGGACGCGCCGCGAGGACGCGGTCCTGCGCGCGGCGCAGCTTCGACGCCGCGACCATCTTCATCGCCTTCGTGATCTGCTGCGTGTTCTTCACGCTGCGGATCCGGCGCCGGATGTCGATCAGGTTCGCCATGGGCGCGCCGCGGCGTCTCCTACGCGACCTTCGCTTCGGGCCGCGTGGCGAGGAAGACCTTCTTCGCCTCGGCGACCGCCGCCGAGAGCGCGTCCTCGATCTCCTTCGTCAGCTTGCCCGCGGTGCGGACCTCGTCGAGGAGCGGCTTCTTCTGGTCCTTCAGGTACTCGTGGAGCGCCGTCTCGAAGGGAAGGACGGCCTCGACGAGGAGGTCGTCGAGGAAGCCCTTCGTCCCGGCGAAGACCGAGGCGACCTGCAGCGCGATGTCCATCGGGACGAACTGGTTCTGCTTCAGGATCTCGACGAGGCGCTGGCCGCGGTTGAGCTGGGCCTGCGTCGTCTTGTCGAGGTCGGAGCCGAACTGGGCGAAGGCCGCGAGCTCACGGAACTGCGCGAGGTCGAGGCGCAGCGTGCCCGAGATCGCGCGCATGACCTTGATCTGCGCCGATCCGCCGACGCGCGACACCGAGATGCCGACGTTGACCGCCGGGCGCTGGCCCGAGAAGAAGAGGTCCGACTCGAGGAAGATCTGGCCGTCCGTGATCGAGATGACGTTCGTCGGGATGTACGCCGAGACGTCGCCCGCCTGCGTCTCGATGATCGGGAGCGCCGTCAGCGACCCGCCGCCCTTCTCCTTGTTCAGCTTGCTGGCGCGCTCGAGGAGCCGGCTGTGGAGGTAGAAGACGTCGCCCGGGTACGCCTCGCGGCCCGGCGGCCGGCGCAGCAGGAGCGAGATCTCGCGGTAGGACGCGGCCTGCTTGGAGAGGTCGTCGTAGATGACGAGCGCGTGGCGGCCGTCGTACATGAAGTACTCGCCCATCGCGCACCCGGCATAGGCCGCGATGTACTGGAGCGGGGCGGGGTCCGACGCGGACGCCGCGACGATGATCGTGTGGTCCATCGCGCCGTGCTTCTCGAGCGTCTGGACGACCTGCGCGACCGTCGAGTTCTTCTGCCCGATCGCGACGTAGACGCAGATGACGTCCTTGCCCTTCTGGTTGATGATCGCGTCGAGGGCGATGGCCGTCTTGCCGGTCTGGCGGTCGCCGATGATGAGCTCGCGCTGGCCGCGGCCGATCGGGATCATCGCGTCGATGGCCTTGATGCCGGTCTGCATCGGCTCCTTGACGGGCATGCGGTCGACGACGCCGGGCGCGAGGCGCTCGACGGGGTAGAACTCCTTCGAGGCGATCGGACCCTTGCCGTCCAGCGGGACGCCGAGCGGGTTCAGGACGCGGCCGATCAGCGCGTCTCCGACGGGCACGGAGACGATGCGCTTCGTGCGCTTGGCCGTGTCGCCTTCCTTCACGAGGCTCGTCTCGCCCATGAGGACGCAGCCGACGTGCGACTCCTCGAGGTTCAGCGCGAGGCCGAAGACGTCGTTCGGGAACGCGATGAGCTCGCCGGCCATCGCCTTGTCGAGCCCGTAGACGAGCGCGATGCCGTCCCCGACCGAGATGACCGTGCCGACCTCGTCGACGTCCACGCCCTGCGTGACGCCCGCGAGCTGGGCCTTGATGAGCTGGGTGATTTCCTGGGCGCTGATGTCGGCCATAAGCTTCTTTCTCCGGTCACGACGCCGGGGCGAGGGCGTGCAGCGCGGCGCGGGCCTTCTCGAGACGGCGCGCGAGCGACGCGTCGAGGCGGGCGCTGCCCACCGAGACGACGAAACCGCCGAGGAGCGCGGGGTCGACGGACGGGACGACGCGCACGGTCGAGCCCGTGCGGCCCTCGACCATGCGGCGCAGCGCCTCGAAGACCGCCTCGTCGAGCGGGACGCGCGCTCGTCACGCGCGCCTCGAGCGTGTGGCGCTCGCGGTCGAGCCGCTCGCGCACCGCGGCGAGGAACGCCGGGAGGCGGTGGACGCGCCGGTTCTGGAGGAGGACGTCGAGGAGGCGCGCGCCGAGCGTGCCGACGCCGGCCTTCTGCGCGACGGCGTCGAGCAGCGCCTTGCGGCGCGCGCGCTCGATGCCGGGGTTCGCGAGGACCTTCGCGAGGTCCGGGTTCGACGTCGATCGCGTGCGCGACCGTGTCGAGCGCCGCGAGCTGCGCGTCCACCGCGTCGGCGGATCCCGCGACCGCGAAGAAGGCGTCGACGTAGGGACGGGTGAAGCGTTCGGCCATCGTCAGCCCTTGGCCGTCAGCCCCTGGTCCGCGCCGACAGCTCGGCCACACCCTCGGCGACGAGGCGCTTCTCGTCCTCGGGCGTGACGTTCTTGGCGAGGATCTCGCGCGCGACCTCGACGGCGAGGTCGCCGGCATAGGCCGTGAGCTCGGCCTTCGCGGCGCGCACGCGGTTGTCGACGTCGGCGGCCGCGCGCGTCAGAAATCGTGCGGCGTCCTCTTCGGTCTGCTTCAGGAGGGCGGCGTGCTCGGCCTCGGCGTCCTTCCGCGCGGACTCCTTGAGCTTCGTCGAGCTCCGTGTCGATCTGCGCGAGGCGCCTGCCGAGCTCGGCCGCGAGGGATTCGGCGCGCCTGCGGTCGTCCTCGGCCTTCGCGAGCGCCTTGGCGACCTCCGTCCGGCGGTTGCCGAAGAACTCGGCGACGGGCTTCTTGAGGAAGTACCAGAGGAGCCCGAGAAAGGCCACGAGGTTCGCGACCTGCCAGACGAGGGTCGGGACGCCGAGGAAGCCCGCCGCTTCGTGTCCTTCCTCCGCGAGGAGGAGCAGGGCGGCCGCGGTCACGCGACGCTCCGACCGAGCGCGAGGGACGCGATCTCGCCGGCCGTCGCCCGGACGTTCCGCGCGAGCTCCGCGCGCGCGGCGGCGACCTCGGCGTCGAGCTTGGCCTGGGCCGCGGTGGCCGCGAGGCGCGCCTTCTCGCGGGCGTCGTCGAGGAGCGCCTGGCGCTGCGTGTTCGCCGCGTTGCGCGCCGCCTGCCGGGCCGCGAGCGCCTCGCGCCGCGTTTCCGTGAGGCGACGGTCGATGGACGCGAGCGTCTCCTTCTCGTTCTCCAGCGCCTTCGCGAGGGCGTCCGTCGCCGAGGCGGTCTTCTTTTCGCGCTCCTCGAGGATCGCGCCGAGCGGCTTGAACACCCAGGCGCGCAGGGCGGCATAGGTGGCCCAGAAGAGGACCATGATGAGGAGCAGGGAGAGATCGGGAAGCTGCATGTCGGTCCGTCGAGCGTCGTCGCCCGCGCGTGTCGGGACCTCGGGAAACGGCCTCGACGAGGCGGGGGTCGACGGCCCGGAAACGCGCGCTGGCCGGCGCGTTATCTCACAGCGGAGCCACCCGGTCAAACCGCGATCGCGTCGGTGTGGTGGCCTTCCCGCGCCGGGGCCGTCCTGCCATGATCGCCCCGGAGCACGATGACCCCGAAACACAAATTCATCGGTAGATTGATAAATTCTCTGGAGGGCGCCGATGACCTCTGGGCCGAGAAGGCCGCCCTGCTCCGGCCCGGGGAGCTCGCGTGCCGGAAAGGTTGTTTCGGGTGCTGCGTCGGCCTCTTCGCGATCGGGCTGCCCGAGGCGCTCGCGCTTCGCGCGGCGGTCGCCGCGTTGCCCGAGGAAACCCGGACCGGCGTCCTCGGGCGTGCGGCGCGCCTCGTCGATGCGAGCGCCGCGACGTTTCCCGGCGCGGCCGACGCGGGTGTCCTCGATCCCGACCGCGGGGAGGCCGCCGAGGCGGCCTGGCTGGCTTCCGTGCGCACCGCGCCGTGCCCCGCGCTCGACCCGGACGCCGGCCGCTGCACGGTGTACGCCGCCCGGCCCACGACCTGCCGCACGTACGGACTCGCCTTGCGGTCGGCCGACGACGTCCTTCTCCCCGCCTGCGAGCTGAACCTTCCCGCGGCGCCTCCCGCCCGCATCCTCGAGACCGCGATCGACGCCGCGCGCCTCGCCGAGGTCGACCAGTCCCTCCTCGAGGTCGCGGCGCAGGCGGGGCTACCCGGCGGGCGCGGAGACGACCGTCGCGCATGCCCTGACCGGAACGGCGTTCACGGGGTTCGAGCGCGACGGGCGAGCCGGCCGGCCGCGCTAGCTGGTGCCGGTCCCGTCGCCGGGAGCGGGACGCGCCGCACCCGCCTCCACGGCGCCCTGGATGACGGCACCCTCCTCGACGACGAGCGCCGGCGAGTGGATCTCCGCGAAGAGCTTCCCGCCCGCGTGCACCTCGACGCGCTCGGCGGCATGGATGACGCCGCGCACCGTGCCGGACACGGCCAGGCGCCCGACGCGAATCTCGCCCTCGACGAGCCCGCCGTCGCCGATCACGAGCTCGGAGTCCGAGACGATCGTGCCCTTGAAGGCGCCGTCGATGCGGAAGACGTCGTCGAACGTGAGCGTGCCCTCGAGGCGCGCGCCCCGGTCGAGGAAGCCGTTCAGTGTGCCGCTGGACTTCTTTGCGCTCACGTTCCGTCCCCGCCCGACAGCCTCTCGAAGAGGCCGATGAGCTCTTCCTCCGAGTAGAACGCGATGCGCACCTCGCCGCCCCGCTTCTTTCTCCGGATCTCGACTTTCGTCCCGAGAGCGCGCGCGAGCCGCACCTCGGCGTCCCGCGTGTCGGCGTCGACCGTTCGGACTCTCTTCCTGCGGGCCGCCGCACCCTTCGCGAGCGCCGCGACGCGGGCCTCGACGGCGCGCACCGGGAGGCCGCGCCGGACGATCTCCTTCGCGAGAGCCTCCTGGTCCGCGGCCGAAGACAGGCCGAGGAGCGCGCGGGCGTGGCCGGCCATGAGCGCACCGGCGTCCAGGGCCTCGCGCACGGAGACGGGCAGCTTCAGGAGGCGCAGGGCGTTCGCGACCGTCGCGCGGTCCTTGCCGACCCGCTCGGCGACGTCTTCCTGGGTGAGGCCGAAGTCCTCGCGCAGGTGGCGGTAGGCCTCGGCCTCCTCGAGGGGGGTGAGGTCGCGGCGCTGGACGTTCTCGACGAGCGCGAGGAGGAGATGGTCGCGATCCGCGACGCCTTCGCGGAGGAAGACGGGCACCTCGACGAGCCCCGCCAGGCGGGCGGCGCGCACGCGCCGCTCCCCCGCGAGGATCCGGTAGCGCTCTCCCTCGCGCGTCACGAGGACCGGCTGCAGGATCCCCGTCTTCGCGATCGACCGGGCGAGCTCGGCGATTCCCTCGTCGTCGAACTTCCGGCGCGGCTGCCGGCGGTTCACGTCCAGGAGCGCGAGCGGCAGCGAGCGCGGACCGCCGGCCTCGCGCCCCGGCTTCGCGGTGGGGATCAGGGCCGAGAGGCCCCGGCCGAGGGCGGGCTTCCTGGACATCGGCGGAATCGTAACAGCCGCCCGGCGGCGGGCCGCCCCCGGTCAGCGCGCCTGGCGCCGGAGCATCTCGCGTGCGATCGCGAGATACGCCTCGGCGCCCCGCGAGCGCGCGTCGTACAGGAGGATCGGTTTCCCGAAGGACGGCGCCTCGGCGAGGCGGACGCTGCGCGGAACGGGCGTCCTGAACACGCGGTCGCCGAAGTGCCTGCGGATCTCCTCGAGGACCTGGCGCGACAGGTTCGTCCTCTCGTCCCACATGGTCGGGACGACGCCGGCGAGCTCGAGCCCGGGATTCAGGCTCTCCTTCACGCGCTCGATCGTCGCGAGGAGCTCGGACACGCCCTCGAGGGCGTAGTACTCGCACTGGATCGGGAGAAGGAGCCCGTCGGCCGCCGCGAGCGCGTTCAGCGTCAGGAAGCCGAGGGACGGCGGGCAGTCGACGATGACGAACTCGAACCGGTCCTTCACGCCTTCCAGCCTCTCCTTGAGCCGGAACTCGCGCCGCTCGGCGCCCACGAGCTCGACCTCGGCGCCGACGAGGTCCCGGTTCGCGGGCAGGAGCGTCAGGCAGGCGAGCTCCGTCGGCCGCACGACCTCCTCGAACGCCGCCTCGCCGAGAAGCCAGTCGTACGTCGTGCGCGACAGGGCCGCCTTGTCGACCCCGAGGCCGCCCGTCGCGTTCCCCTGCGGGTCGAGGTCGACGAGGAGGACGGGCCGCTCGAGCGCGGCGAGCGCGGCGGCCAGGCTGACGGCGGTCGTCGTCTTCCCCACCCCGCCCTTCTGGTTCGCGACGGCGAGTACGTGATGTTTCACGTGAAACGTTCCAGCACGAGGATGCCGCGCCGCTCGCTCGCCGGGTCGCGATGGAAAGAAAAGGCCTTCGCCCGGCTGTCGCGGACGGCCTCCTCGACGAGGGGCTCGGTCGTCCACAGGAGAGCGCGGGCGGAAGGGGCGAGAACCCGTCGGGCGGCGCGCACGAGACGGCCCGCCGAGCCGACGGCGCGGGTCGTGAGGACGTCGAAGGGCCCGGTCGTCGACATGGGAAACGAGTCGGGGAATCTAGCGTTCACGACGCCGAGGGTCAACGAAAGGCGCTGCCCGGCTTCGCGGAGGAACATGCACTTCTTCCCCACCGATTCGACGAGCGTGCCCTCGAGGTCTCGCCGGACGAGGAGGAGCGGGAGCGCCGGGAACCCGCCGCCCGAGCCGAGATCGAGGAGGCGACGCGCCACGCCGGGCGGCGGAAGCAAGGGAAGACCGAAGAGAGCGTCGAAGAGGTGGGAGGAGGCCAGGGCCTCGGGATCGGCCGCTCGCGCGGACACGAGATTCACGTCGGCATTCCTTTCGAGGAGGAACGCGAGGTAGGCCTCGAGTGCGACGCGTTCGCCCGCCGCCGCCTCGCGTGCCCCGGCCGGGAGCGCAGCCACGGCGCGCGCCACCGCCGCGTGAAGACCGTTGTCCGCGGCCGTTTTCAAGCGGCCGCGCTCCTGTCGCGGGCGAGGAGGCGCGCGAGCAGGAGCGCCGCGGCCGCGGCCGTCACGCCGGGTATGCGCGCCGCCTGCCCGAGCGTGCCCGGACGGTGGCGCTCGAGCTTCTCGACGGCCTCGAGCGAGAGCCCCGGCAGGCCGCGGTAGGCGAAGTCCTTCGGAATCCTCCGCCCGGCCGAGCGCAGGAGCCGCGCGATCGTCTGGCGCTCGCGCTCGAGGAAGGCCGCGTAACGGATCTCCGAGGCGGCGCGGTCCAGCGCCTCGTCGTCGAGGCCCGCGAGGTCCCGGCGCGCCTCGTCGCCGAGCGTCTCGCCGAGAAACGCGCGCAGCGTCGCGGCAT
The DNA here is from genome assembly GCA_963776915.1 of uncultured Acidobacteriota bacterium. Taxonomy (GTDB): domain Bacteria; phylum Acidobacteriota; class Thermoanaerobaculia; order UBA5066; family UBA5066; genus Fen-183. Next base: position 171,719 of record CAVZPE010000007.1, read on the forward strand.
TCACCTCGGGGCGCCTCACGAGGCCCGCGAGCGTCGTCTCCTCTCCGAGGTCGACGCCTTCCTGCGCGAGTCGCGCCCGCGTCTCGAGGTCCGGCGTCACCCGCGCCGCCTCCAGCGCCGCCGTGACGCGCTGCAGACGCGCCTCCGCCCGGAGAATCGGCTCGGCGTCCTCCTCGGCGACGAGGCCGAAGGCGAGGGCCTTCTCCGTGAGGCGCGCGTAGGCGCTGTCGGCGCCGAGGAGGAGACGGTGCTCCGCCCGCGACGTCAGCAGACGGTACGGTTCGTCCAGCCCGAGCGTCACGAGGTCGTCGAGCATGACGCCGACGTACGCCTCCTCGCGGCCGAGGACGAGCGGCTCGCCGAGGTCTTTCGCGGCCCGTGCCGCGTTCGTCCCGGCGACGAGCCCCTGCCCGGCGGCCTCCTCGTAGCCCGAGGTCCCGTTGATCTGGCCCGCCAGGAAGAGCCCCGGCAACGCGCGCGTCTCGAGCGACACGCTCAGCTGCTCCGGAAACACGACGTCGTACTCGACGGCGTAGGCAGGCCGGAGGATCTCCGCCCGCTCCAGCCCATTAATTAATCGAACGATTTTTTCCTGGATTGCCGGCGGCAGCGACATCGAGAGGCCGTTCAGGTACAGCCAGTCCGTCGAGAGGCCCTCGGGCTCGACGAAGATCTGGTGTCGCGCCTTGTCCGGAAAGCGCACGACCTTGTCCTCGATCGACGGGCAGTAGCGCGGCCCGCGGCCCGTGATCCGCCCCGCGTAGAGCGGCGAGAGCGGCAGGCTCTCGCGAATGAGGTCGTGCACGGCCTCGCCCGTGTGCGTGAGCCAGCAGTCGACCTGCGGCTGGCGCGGGAAACGCTCGCGGCGCGAGCGGAACGAGAACGGCACCGGCCGCGCGTCCCCCGCCGCGCGCGTCATCCGGGCGACGTCGACGCTGCCGGCGGCGACGCGGGGCGGCGTGCCCGTCTTCATGCGTCCGAGCCTCAGCCCGAGCGCGGCGAGCGCCTGCGAAAGGGCCCGCGCGGGCGCCTCGTCCCAGCGGCCCGCCGCGCGGCGGCTCTCCCCCACGTGGACGAGGCCCGAGAGGAACGTCCCGGTCGTCACGACGGCCGCGCGGCAGGAGAGGCGCGTTCCGTCCTCGAGGACGAGGCCGGCGAGCCGGCCCTTCTCGACGGCGAATCCCGCCGCCGTGCCTCGAGCCACGGTGACGCGCGGGGCCGATTCCACGACCCGGCGCAGCTCCGCCGCGTAGAGCGCCTTGTCCGACTGGCAGCGCAGACCGCGCACGGCGGGTCCGCGCGAGGCGTTCAGGACCTTGAACTGGATGGCCGTGCGATCCGCGACGAGACCCATCGCGCCGCCGAGCGCGTCGATCTCGCGTACGACCTGGCCCTTCGCGAGCCCGCCGACCGCGGGATTGCAGCTCATGCGGCCGATCGTGGCCGGGTCTCCCGTCACGAGGAGCGTCTCGGCGCCGAGGCGCGCGGCGGCGAGCGCCGCCTCCGCGCCCGCATGCCCACCCCCGACGACGACGACGTCCCAGCGCGCGCTCACGGCTCACACTCTACCGGTTACTTGCCGACGCAGAACGTCGAGAAGATCCGGTCGAGGAGATCCTCCGTCGCGGTCTCCCCCGTGATCGCGGAGAGCGCGACGAGCGCCTCGCGCGCCCGGGCCGCGACGAGCTCGGGGGCGAAGGCTGCCCCACCGCCGCCCGCAAGGGCCGCGGCCTCCCCGAGCAGGCGCGCGGCCGCCCCGAGAGCCTCCTTGTGCCGCGCGAGGACGAGGAGCTCGCCCTCGGCCTCCACGAGCCCCAGCCGGGCGGCGATCGCCGCGCGGAGCGCGTCGATTCCGTCGCCCGTGACGGCCGAGACGCAGAGTTCGGAAGACGAAGAGGAAGGAGAAGAAAGAAGATTTTCTTTGAAAGGGGATGCGGGAGAAGCCGTCGTAGCGGCCGTTCCCGGCGACGCATCGGCACCGCCGTCCGAGGCCGCCGAAGATTCGAAAGCGTCCGCAGGACCCACCGGCGCCGGCGCTTCGCCGCGCCGCAGAAGATCCATCTTCGCCCGAACGACGAGCGCGCTCTCCCCTCTTCCCCTTCTAAGAAACTCTTCGTCCTCTTCGGACCTTCCGACTTGAGCATCCACGACGTACAGCACGAGGTCCGCGTTCTCCCCCGCCCGCGTCGCGACCGCGACGCCGATCCGCTCGACCTCCTCGGTCGCGTCGCGCAGGCCCGCCGTGTCGAGCAGCGTCACGCTCTCCCCCGCGATCTCCACGCTCTCGGAGATCGCGTCACGCGTCGTGCCGGGCGTCGCGGTGACGATGGCGCGGTCGCGTCCGACGAGCGCGTTGAAGAGCGTCGACTTCCCCGCGTTCGGCCGGCCCGAGGATCGCGACGACGGGCCGACGCTCGCCGGCGCCGCGCGCCGACCGGGCGAGCTCCGAGAGCTCCGCCGCGATCGCGGCGAGGTCCGCGCCGGCCCGCCGCGACTCCTCGTCGGGGACGTCTTCCGCGAAGTCGAGCGCCGCCTCGAGCGCGGCGAGCGCGTCGAGCGTCCGCTCGCGCGCCGCGAGAACGCGCGACGAGAGCGCGCCCTCCACGAGGCCGAGCGCCCGCCGCGCGGCGCCGCGGCTCTCGGCGCGCGCGAGCGCCGCGAGGCCCTCCGCCTCGGCGAGGTCGAGCTTGCCGTTCGCGAGCGCGCGCCGCGTGAACTCGCCGCGCTCCGCGGGCCGCGCTCCCGCGTGCCGCGCCGCCTCCACGAGGCCCGTGACGACGCCCGGCGAGCCGTGGCAGATGAGCTCCACGACCTCCTCTCCCGTCGGCGAGTGCGGGGCCGCCCAGTAGAGGACGACCCCGCGGTCGAGCGGACCGCCTTCGGCGTCGACGAGGCGCAGGAGGAGCGCCTGGCGCGGCATCGGCTCGGCGGGGAAGTCCGGCGCGAGGCGGCGCGCGACGGCGCGCGTCGTCCCGGCGGGTCCCGTCAGCCGGACGACCGCGAGCGCCGAGACGCCCGGCGGCGTCGCGGGGGCGACGAGGACGTCGCTCCCGCGCTCGCGGTCGCCGGAGAGCGGCGACATCCTCCCGGACCTCTCCTCAGGACGCCTTCGGCTTCATCGAGGCCGGCCCGAGGTCCGTGAAGCGGTTGAGGAGCATCTGCTGACCGATCGTGAGGATGTTCTGCATGAGCCAGTAGAGGACGAGACCGGACGGGACGTCCTTGAAGAGGAATCCCATCACGAGCGGCATGATGTTCTGCACGCGCTTCATCGCGGGATCCCCGGTCGTCGGCGTCATCTGCTGCTGGATCCACATCGTCGCCGTCATGAGGATCGGCGTCACGTAGTACGGGTCCTTCGCCGAGAGGTCCGTGATCCAGAGCATGAACGGCGCGTGGCGCAGCTCGATCGAGTGCGCGAGGAGGTTGTAGAACGCGATGAGGATCGGCATCTGCAGGAGGAGGGGGAGGCAGCCGCCCGCGGGGTTCACCCCCTCCTGCTTGTACAGGCCCATCATCTCCTCGTTCATCTTCGCCCGCGCCTGCGGGTCCTGCTTGATGCGCGAGGCCCACTTCGTGCGGATCGCCTCCACCTTCGGCTGGAGCGCGCCCATCTTCTTCATCGAGACGAGCTGCTTGTGCGTGAGGGGATAGAGCAGGACCTTGATCACGACCGTGATCAGGAGGATCGCGACGCCCCAGTTCCCGACGAACTTGTGGATCGCGCGCAGCCCCCACAGGAGCGGCTTGACGAGGACCGCGAACCAGCCGTAGTCGATCACGCGGTCGAGACCCGGCCGCGTCTTCTCGAGGATGTCGATCGCCTTCGGGCCGAGGAAGACGTCCGTCTGGAGGCTCTCCGCCCCCGAGAGGACGACTTCGCTCTCGAGGTCCGGCGCGGACGCCGCGCCCGCCGCCGGCGTCGCCGTCGGGGCCGGCGTGGCGCTCAGCGAGACGGGCCGAAGGGAGACCGTCCCCTGCGCGCCCGGGAGGAACGCCGTGAGGAAGTAGTTGTCCTCGAGCCCTGCCGCCACGAGGCCGGTGAGCCCACGACACGGCCTCCTTGAGGCCGTCCTTGGCGCGGCGCGTCACCGATCCGCCCGGGGCGACCGTGATCGTCGCGCCGGGCTTCGCGTACCGGCTGTGGAGCTCCTCGCCCGACGGGTTGCCGAGACTCGGGCCGAGGACGAGCCCGACCGGTCCGGGGGCGCCCTCGCGCTCCACCCGCACGACGACGACGTAGGAATCGCGGAAGACGTACGTGCGGGTGAGGCCGTTGCCGTCCGCCTCCCGGTACCGGAAGCGGACGGTCTTCTCGTTGCCATTCTCCTCTCTCGAGACGACCCAGCGCGCCCGCGCGGCGCGCGCGAGGAACGGATCGGCCGGGTCCAGGGCGAGCGTGCGGCCCGGATAGGGGGCTCCCTGGCGGACGAGGTCCAGGGGCTTGCCCGCACCGTCGCGGTGCTGCAGGAGGACGAAGGAGGTCAGGACGCCGCCCTCGTTCGAGAGGCGCGCCGTGTAGAGGGGCTCGCGGATCTCGACCGTTTCCACGGCGGAGGCGGCGATCGGCGCCACGGGGACCGCGGGCGCCGGGTGCGCCGGCGCGGGGGCGGCGGGCGCGGGGCCGGTCGCGGTCGCGGCGGGGGGCGCGCGGTCGCGGCGGCGGGGAGACCGCGGCCGGAACGCCCGGGGCGGTCGCCTTCGGGGCGGCGGCTCCGGCGGCGGGCTTCGCGGGGGGCGGGGCCGGCGGCGGGAAGAGCACGTACCAGCCGATCAGGACGGCGGCCGAGAGGGCGAATGCGAGGACGAGGCGCTTTGTCTCCAAGAGGTCTCCTTGGACGATCTTCTCAGGGTACGGGGTCGTGCCCGCCGGCGTGGAACGGGTGACAGCGAAGGAGCCGGCGGCCCGCGAGCGCGAGGCCGCGGGTGAGTCCGTGGCGGAGGACCGCTTCCCGCGCGTACTCCGAGCACGTCGGCGTGAACCGGCAGGCCGGCGGCAGCAGGGGGGACACGAACTTCTTGTAGAAGGCGAAGACGGCCGCCGCCGCGCGGGCGACGGGCGACGGCCCGGCCGGCGCGCCGTCCAGCGCGGCGCTCACGCGCGCTCCGGGAACGCGGCCGCCGCGGCGCGATCGAGGAGCGCGGAGAGCTCTGCGTCGAGCGCGGCGAACGCGGCGCCCGCGGTCCGCGCGGTCACGTTCACGACGACGTCGAGCCCGGCCGCGAGCGGGGCGCGCGCGTGCCAGCGCCGGTAGATCTCGCGCACCCGGCGGCGGGCCCGGTTGCGGGCGACCGCGTTTCCGATCTTCCGGGTCGCCGTGACGCCGAGCCGGCCTTCGCCGTCCCGCGGGCGCGCGAACACGACGACGAGGCGCCCGTGGTGGCGGCGCCCGGCGTCGTACGTCGCGGTGAAGTCGCGGCGGGCGGCGATCCGCAGGCGCCGCGGGAAGGCCTCCCCGCGCACGGGGCGCGGTACGGTCGGGGCGCGCTGACTCATGGACCGGCTCTTCGGCCGGGGGAGCCAGGCGGCGGCCCTGGCCCCTCCTCCGCTCAGGCGGAGAGGCGCTTGCGGCCCTTGGCCCGGCGGCGGGCGAGGACGGCGCGGCCCGTTTTCGTTCTCATCCGGATGAGGAAGCCATGCGTCCTCTTCCGGTGGCGGTTGTTGGGCTGGAATGTGCGCTTCGTCTTGGCCATGGTCGGCGGGTCCTCCGGCGGGGAGGGGGATTCTCGGGGACGGGGCTCCGCCTGTCAACCCGAGACGCCTTGGACCCCGCCGGGGGGGGTGGTAGGCTCTCGCCCCCCGTCGCAAGACCGATTTACACAGCGGTGGAATTTCTGTGGAAAAAGCGAACTCCTGGGCCAAGATTCTCGAGCACCTGAAGACGCGCGTCGACGAGCGGGAGTTCGACTCCTGGTTCCGCGACTCGCGACAGAAATCCGAGACGTCGGACGCCATCTTCGTGCAGGTCAGGACGCCCCTGTTCGTGGACTACATACCGGAGGCCTACGCGCAGCAGATCGCCGAGGCGGCCCGCCTCGCCGGCGTCGGGAACCGCGAGATCCGGTTCGGCGCCGACGGCGAGTTCCGCTCCGCCGTCGACCCGCAGAAGGTCCCCGCCGAGCCCCGGCGCCGGTCGGGCGGCCTGAACCCGGCGTACACCTTCGAAAACTTCGTGACGGGCTCCTCGAACCGGCTCGCGCACGCGGCGGCGCTGCGCGTGGCCGACCAGACGTCGCGCCAGTACAACCCGCTGCTCATCTGCGGCGGCACGGGCCTCGGCAAGACGCACCTCATGCAGGCGATCGGACACCGCCGCCTGTCGCGCCGGCCCGGCGAGAAGGTCATCTACCTCACGTCCGAGAACTTCGTGAACGAGGTCGTCCTCGGCCTGAGGTTCAACAAGATGGAATCGGTGCGGCAGCGCTTCCGCGCCGCCGACATCCTCCTCCTCGACGACGTGCAGTTCGTCGTCGGCAAGGAGGCGTCCGAGAACGAGCTCTTCCACACGTTCAACGCGCTCTACGACGAGGGCAACCAGATCGTCTTCTCGTCGGACGTCCCGCCCCGCGAGATTCCCGGCCTCACGGAACGGCTCAAGAGCCGGTTCGAGGGCGGCCTGATCGTGGACATCCAGCTGCCGGACTTCGAGACGAAGGTCGCGATCCTCAGGCAGAAGGCGGACGCGCACGAGGTCGTGCTCGACGACGACGTCGCGTTCTTCCTCGCGTCGAAGATCAAGTCCTCGATCCGCGAACTCGAGGGATACTTCAACCGGGTCGTCGCCTTCGCGTCGCTGAAGGGAGAGTCCGTGTCGCTCGACCTCGCGCGAGAGGCCCTCAAGGACGTCTTCCGGGCCGAGGAGCATGCCACCTCGCCCGCGGAGATCCTGAAGGGCATCGCGGCCCACTACGGGCTCAAGCCCAACGAGATGCGCGCTCGTTCCAAGCGCGGGCCGATCGTTTTTCCGCGCCAGGTGGCGATGTACGTCCTGAAGGAAACGACGCGCCTGTCGCTCCCCGAGATCGGCCGCCTGTTCTCCGACAAGCACCACACGACGGCCCTCCATGCGATCCGCAAGATTGCGGCCCTGCGCGAGGAAGACCCCGAGTTCGACCGGCTCCTGGCCGGCTTCATTGCGCAATACCGCTGACATTTACACGGGTTTTCCACCTCGTTTGCGTCCTCGAGTCCCCCGCTTGGATAACCCCGGCGCCGTGCTCTCCTTGCCCCATCAGTTCACAATCGAGGCCTGGGCGATGCACAGGGTGTCTCCGTATGTAAGTTGTTCGATTTCAGAGAGTTGCGGGCATATGCACTTTTTGTTCTCGCCTACGACTTCTACTTCTTTTGGGGGGTTCTGGATGATACGATTCAGATTCGTTAAGGAGTCGTCGTGGAGCTGACAATTCCAGCCTCGGTTCTCGCCCGCGAACTCAGCCTGATCCAGGGAGTCGTCGAGAAGAGAACCACGCATCAGATCCTCACGAATGTGCTTCTGGAAGCACGAAACGGCGCCCTGACCCTGACGGCGACGGATCTCGACACGACCCTTCTGTCCGAGATTCCGACGAGCTCGCAGAAGACCGCCGGCGCCGTCACGGCGCCTGCGCGCCGGTTGTACGACGTCGTCCGTGAGCTGCCGGCCCAGGCCGAGCTGAAGCTGCGCGTGCTCGAAAACAACCATGTCTCGCTCGAGTGCAAGGAGCCGAAGCTCCGCATCCGCCTGAACGGGCTGCCGGCGGGCGACTATCCGACGCGGCCCGAACCGGCGGGCGGGCCGTCCCTGACCCTGCCCTTCGGGGCGCTGCGCCGGATGGTCGACAAGGTGCGCTTCGCGGTCTCGACCGAGGAGATGCGCCTCCAGCTGCAGGGCGCGCTTCTCAAGGCGAAGAACGGCGTCGTCGAGATGGTCGCGACGGACGGCCACCGCCTCGCCCTCGTCGAGGTCGAGGGGTCGAAGGCCGACGCGGGCTTCGAGCCGGTCCTCGTCTCCAAGAAGATTCTCGACGAGCTCGGCAAGCTCGACGCGGCGGACGACGCGCCCGTGACGATCGTGCGGGGGACGAACCACATCGGGTTCGTCGTCGGGAGCCGGAAGCTCTTCTCGAAGCTCGACGAGCGGCGCTTCCCGGACTACGAGAAGGTCATCAGCAAGGAAAACGACAAGAAGGCGATCGTTCCGCGCGAGGAGCTTCTCGGCGCGGTGCGCCGCATCGCGCTCCTCTCGGGCGACCGGACGAAGGCCGTCAGCCTCGCGTTCGACAAGGGCGCGGTCGTCGTCTCGTCCGAGAGCCAGGAAGTCGGGGACGGCTCCCAGGAGATCCCCGCCACCTACGACGCGACACCCGTCACGCTGCGACTCAACGCGCGGTACCTCGAGCAGTTTCTCGAGGCCGCCGAGACCAAGGACGTCCACCTCTTCGTGAAGGACGAACAGGCCCAGTGCCAGGGGCGGCCCGGCGAGCCGCTCGGCGGCATCCGGAGTTACCTCTACGTCGTCATGCCGATGCGGATGTAAAAGGCTTCGTGGAGATACTGTCCCTCACTTCGGACGCGTTCCGGAACCTCGCCAGCACCCGGCTCGAGTTCCACCCGAGGCTCAACCTCGTCGTGGGCGACAACGGCCAGGGCAAGACGAACCTCTTCGAGGCGTTCGCGCTGGTTTCCGGACGGGCGTCGTTCCGGACCCGTGACCTCGCGGAGGCGCGCACGCACCTCGCCCCGCGCACGGTCCTGTCCGCGCGCGTGCGCGAGGGCGGCGACGCCCGCACGGACACGACGCTCGGGCTGGTCCTCGCGGCCGGCGTGCGCGAGCACTACCGGGACGGAAAGAGCGTCACGCGCCTCGCGGCGGCCCGGACGCTGCCGGCGGTCTTCCTGACGGCGCACGACCTCGCGCGCCTCTCGGGCCCGCCCGCCGAGCGCCGCCGGGCGCTCGACCGCGCCGCGCTCGCGGTCGACCCGGAACACGCGCGGACGCTGTCGCGGTACGAGAAGGCCCGCGCCTCCAAGACGCGCCTCCTCGCGCTGTCGCCGCGCTTCGACGCGGACGAGATGGCCGTCTACGAGGCGACGCTCGCCGAGACGGGCGGACGGCTCGCCGTCACCCGCCGGCGGACGCGCGCGCGCCTCGAGCGCGAGATCGCCCGCGCGGCCGAGGCCCTCGGCTCCCCGTTCCGGGGCGTCGCGCTCGAGCTCGTGAGCGACCTGCCCGACGAGGGCGACGAGGCGGCGCTTTCCGCCGCGCTGACGGAGCTCCTGAAGCAGAAGAAGGCCGACGAGCGGCGCGCCCAGCGCTGCCTCGCCGGCCCGCATCGCGACGACGTCGTCCTCAGGGCCGAGGGCGTCCCCGTCGCCTCCCGCGCGTCCTCGGGCGAGACCCGGACGTTCCTCCTCGCGTGGACGCTCGCCGAGATGACCCTCATGGCCGAGGCGGCCGGCAACCCGCCGGTCCTCGCGTTCGACGACTTCGACTCCGAGTGGGACCCGCGGGTCCTGGGCGCCTTCGCCGAGGCGCTCCCCGAGGAGGGACAGATCTTCCTCTCGTCCGCTCGCCCGGAGGCCGTACGCGGCCTCCCGCTGCCCGCGGGCGCGCTGTACCGGATGGCCGCGGGCCGCCTCGCGCGCGAGGGAATCCTCGGGGCCGGCCGGTCCGCGACGCGCGTGGCCCGCGGAGGGAGCCGATGAGCGCGGCGGGAGCGGCGGGAGACCCCGTGGCGCCCCCCGGGACCGGGGCGCCGGCGGAGCCGGCCCTGCCGAGCCCGGGCGACGACTACGGCGCCGCGTCGATCAAGCTCCTCAAGGGGCTCGAGGCCGTGCGCAAGCGGCCGGGGATGTACATCGGCAACACCGACGACATCACGGGCCTGCACCACATGGTCACGGAACTCGTCGACAACGCGATCGACGAGGCGCAGGCCGGCTACTGCGACACGATCAGCGTCGTCGTCCACGCGGACGACTCCGTGACGGTCGAGGACAACGGGCGCGGCATCCCGGTCGGGCCCCACCCGGTCCACAAGCGCGAGACGCTCGAGATCATCCTCACGGACCTCCACTCGGGCGGGAAGTTCGACGACAACGCCTACAAGGTCTCGGGCGGCCTGCACGGCGTCGGGCTCTCCGTCGTGAACGCGCTCGCGGGCGCGCTCCTCGTCGAGGTCAAGCGCGAGGGCAAGGTCTGGCAGCAGCACTACGCGAGGGGCGTTCCCGTCGAGCCGATCCGCGAGGTCGGAAGGACCGCGAAGACCGGAACGAAGATCACGTTCAAGGCCGACCCCGAGATCTTCTCCGTCACGGGCTACAACTTCGACGCGCTCTCGCAGCGCCTGCGCGAGCTCGCGTTCCTGAATCCCGGCGTCACGATCGAAACGGTCGACGAGCGCGATCCGAAGGGCGAGAAGAAGCACGTCTTCCGGTACGAGGGCGGGATCAAGTCCTTCGTCGAGCACCTCAACAAGAACAAGGCGCCGCTGCACGACGCCGTCATCACGTTCGCGGACGTCAAGAACCCGACCGGGGATCCCGCCCTGGACGCCAAGCAGCACGAGCGCCTCGACGTCGCCCTCCAGTGGAACGAGGGCTACGCGGAGCAGATGTTCTGCTTCACGAACACGATCGCGAACAAGGACGGCGGGACGCACCTCGAGGGCCTCAAGGCCGCGCTCACGCGCGCGATCCAGCGCTACGCCGAGGCGAGCGGCCTCACGAAGAACCTGAAGGACACGACGCTTTCCGGCGACGACTGCCGCGAGGGCCTCACGGCGGTCGTCTCGCTCAAGATCCGCGACCCGAAATTCTCCTCGCAGACGAAGGAGAAGCTCGTCTCGCAGGAAGCGAAGACCTGGGTCCAGACCGTCACGTACGAGAAGCTCTCGAGCTTCTTCGAGGAGAACCCGAAGGTGGCCCGCCGGGTCGTCGAGAAGATCGTCGACGCGGCGCGAGCCCGCGAGGCGGCCCGCAAGGCGCGCGAGCTCGTCCGCCGGAAGGGCGCGCTCGACGGCGCCGGGCTCCCCGGCAAGCTCGCGGACTGCCAGGAAGGCGACCCGGCGCTCTCGGAGATCTTCATCGTCGAGGGCGACTCGGCCGGCGGGTCGGCCAAGCAGGGTCGCGACCGGCGCACCCAGGCGATCCTCCCGCTCAAGGGCAAGATCCTGAACGTCGAGAAGGCGCGCTTCGACAAGATGCTCGCCTTCGCCGAGATCCGCTCGCTCATCCTCGCGCTCGGCGCCGGGATCGGCGAGGACTTCGATCCCGACAAGATCCGGTACCACAAGATCATCCTGATGACGGACGCCGACGTCGACGGGAGCCACATCCGGACGCTCCTCCTGACGTTCTTCTTCCGCCAGATGCGCGCCGCGATCGAGCGCGGCTACCTCTACATCGCGCAGCCGCCGCTGTTCCGCGTCGCCGAGGGGAAGAAGGAGTCGTTCCTCAAGGACGAGAAGGAGAAGGCGCGGTTCCTCCTCGCGCGCCTCGGAGAGGACCGCACGCTCGTCTCCGAGACGACCGAGAGGACGGCCTCGGGCGGGGCCCTCACGGCGCTCGTGGCCGACATGCAGGAGTGGCGCGGCCTCGTCGCGCGCCTCGCCGTGCGGGGCTTCCCGGAGGCGCTCCTCAGGACCCTCGTGAACGGCGACCTCACGGAGCCCGAGGCCCTCGCCGACCGCGCGCGGCTCGAGCGCGCGGCCCAGGAGCTCGCCGCCGTCGTCGAGGCGTTCGAGATCCGCGTGGACGAGGAGCACGGAGGCCACGCGATCCACGTCACGCAGGCCGTGAACGGCGTCCCGAAGACGGGTGTCGTGGACGCCGCGTTCCTCGCCGGCTACGAGATGAAGAAGGTCGCCGACCTCGCGGCGAAGATCGACGGGTTCCTGGACGGCCCGTACCGGCTCCTCGCGAACGGCTCCGGCGCCGAGCAGGCGCTCGCGACGCTGCCGGAGGCCGTCGACGCGGTCCTCCAGAGCGCGGAGAAGGGCCTCACGATCAACCGGTACAAGGGCCTCGGCGAGATGAACCCCGAGACGCTCTGGGAGACGACGATGAACCCCGCGTCGCGCCGCCTCCTGCAGGTGCGCGTCGAGGACGCCGTCGAGGCCGACGAGATCTTCACGATCCTCATGGGCGACGCGGTCGAGCCGCGGCGCGAGTTCATCGAGGCGAACGCGCTGAACGTCTCGAACCTGGACATTTGAGTTGGCCGACACCCCCGAAAAGCCCCCCGTGTTCGACCCGACGGAGAAGATCCCCGTCTCCATCGAGGAGGAGATCCGGCGGAGCTACCTCGACTACGCGATGTCCGTCATCGTCGGGCGGGCGCTGCCCGACGTGCGCGACGGCCTCAAACCGGTGCACCGCCGCGTCCTCTACGGGATGTGGGAGCAGGGCAACCGGGCCGGCCGCCCGTACAAGAAGTCCGCGCGCATCGTCGGCGACGTCATGGGCAAGTACCACCCGCACGGCGACTCGGCGATCTACGACACGATCGTCCGGATGGCGCAGCCCTTTTCGCTGCGCGAGACGCTCGTGGACGGCCAGGGCAACTTCGGCTCGGTCGACGGAGACGCCGCGGCGGCGATGCGCTACACCGAGATCCGCCTCGCGCGGCTCGCCGAGGAGCTCATCGGCGACGACATCGACAAGGAGACCGTCGACTGGACGCTGAACTACGACGGCTCCCTGCAGGAGCCCGTCGTCCTGCCGTCCACGTTCCCGAATCTCATCGTGAACGGCTCCGAGGGGATCGCGGTCGGGATGGCGACGAAGATCCCGCCGCACAACCTCGCCGAGGCGTGTGACGCCGCCGTGCTGCTCCTCGACGAGCCGAAGACCGACCTCGCCGCGCTTCTCCGGGTCCTTCCCGGCCCCGACTTTCCGACGGGCGGCATCATCCTCGGCCGGCAGGGGATCGTGGACGCCTACCGGACCGGGCGCGGGATTCTCCAGGTGCGCGGCAAGGCGGAGATCGAGAAGGCGAAGAAGGGCGACCGCGAGTCGATCGTCATCACCGAGATCCCGTTCCAGGTGAACAAGGCGCGCCTCATCGAGCTCATCGCCGCACCTCGTGAACGAGAAGCGGCTCGAGGGCATCTCCGCGATCCGCGACGAGTCCGACCGCGAGGGGATGCGGATCGTCGTGGACGTCAAGCGCGGCGACGTCGCGCAGGTCGTCCTGAACCAGCTCCTCGCGCTGACCCCGCTGCAGTCCTCGTTCGGGATCATCTTCCTCGCGATCGTGGACGGGCAGCCGCGCGTCCTGCCGCTGAGGGACCTCTTCCGGCACTTCCTCGACCACCGGCGGGGGGTCGTCGTCCGGCGGACGCAGTTCGACCTGAGGAAGGCCGAGGAGCGCGCGCACGTCCTCCTCGGGCTCGCCGTCGCGCTCGCGAACCTCGACCGCGTCATCGCGATCATCCGGGGCAGCAAGGATCCGGCCCAGGCCAAGGAGCGCCTCACGGCCGAGGTGGTCGTCGAGAAGGGCGCCCTCGAGAAGTTCCTCGGCGTCGACACGCTCGAGGTCTCGGCATCCGGGCGAACGGCGGACGGCCTCCTGAGGCTCGACGCGGTCCAGGCCCAGGCGATCCTCGACATGCGTCTCCAGCGCCTGACGGGGCTCGAACGCGAGAAGATCCTGGCCGAGTACCGCGAGGTCCTCGCGCTCATCGCGGACCTGAAGGACGTCCTCGCGAAGCCGGCGCGCGTCTCGGCCATCATCCGCGGCGAGCTCCTCGCCGTGAAGGAGCGCTTCGGAAACCCGCGGCGCACGGACATCCAGGCGGAGGCCGGGACGCTCGAGATGGAGGATCTCATCGCCGAGGAGGAGGTCGTCCTCACGATCTCCCGCGGCGGGTACGCGAAGCGCACGCCCCTGTCGATCTACCGCGCGCAGCGCCGCGGCGGCAAGGGCCGCACGGGCGCCGCGACGGCCGCCGAGGACGTCGTGGAGCACCTCTTCGTGGGCTCGACGCACGACTCCCTCCTCGCCTTCACGAACAAGGGGCGCGTCCACTGGGTGAAGGTCTACGACCTGCCCTCGCTCGCTCCGGCGACGCGCGGCAAGGCCCTCGTGAACTTCCTCGCGCTCGAGGAGGGGGAGCGCCTCGCGGCCATGGCGACGACGCGGACGTTCCCGGACGACCGGTTCGTGATCTTCGCGACGAAGAACGGCACCGTGAAGAAGACGGTCCTCTCGGCCTACGGGAACCCGCGCGAGAAGGGGATCATCGCGATCAAGCTCGAGGAGGGCGACGAGCTCCTCTCGGCGCAGATCACGGACGGCACGCGCAAGGTCTTCCTCGGGACGAAGAACGGGATGGGAATCAAGTTCGACGAGGCGGACGTGCGCGCGATGGGCCGCGACACGACGGGGGTCAAGGGGATCGAGCTGCGCGAGGGCGACGTCCTCGTCGAGATGGATCTCGTCGAGGAGTCCGGCACGCTCCTCGCCGTGACGGAGAAGGGCTACGGCAAGCGGACGGACATCGCCGAGTACCGCCAGCAGGGGCGGGGCGGCACGGGCGTCATCAACGTGAAGGTCACCGACAAGAACGGCCCCGTCGTCGGCGTCTCCTCCGTCACCGAGACCGACCATCTCCTGCTGATCACCGAGCAGGGGATCCTGATCCGGATCGCGGTGTCCGACGTGAGGGAGACGGGCCGCGCGACGATGGGCGTCAAGCTGATCGACCTCGCCGAGGGCGACCGCGTCGTGGCGGTCGCCAAGCTCACGGGCGAGGACGTGCCGAACGGGGAGGGCGAGCCTCCCGCGGGGGCCGCGCCCGGCGCCGAAGGCCCGCAAACGGGCTAGACTCCGCCCCCCATGCGCTTTTTCCTCGACACCGCGGACGCCGACGAGGCCCGCCGCGTCCGCGAATGGGGCCTCCTGGACGGGATCCTGCTGAGGCCCGACGCGGCCGAGGCCTCGGGCCGGGACGCGCGCCGGCTCCTCGCCGAGCTCGCGCAGGTGGGCGACGGCCCGGTCGTCGCGACGCTCGCGGCCGGCGACCCGAAGGCGATGTACAAGGAGGCCCGCGAGCTCCACAAGCACGGCAAGAACGTCGTCCTGCGCGTCCCGATGACGCGCGAGGGCCTGCGCGTCGTGCGCCTCCTCGGCGACGAGCAGATCGCCACGGACGTCGGCCTCGTCTACACCGCCTCGCAGGCTCTCCTGGCCGCGCGGGCCGGGAGCGCGTACGTGAGCCCGTCGGTCGGCGAGCTCGACGACGCGGGACAGATCGGGATGGACGTCGTCGAGTCCATCGTGCGCGTCTACGACAACTACGGGCTCGAGACGCAGATCTGCGTCCAGGGGATCCAGAACCCGATCCACGTCCTGGACGCGGCGGCCCTCGGCGCCGACGTCGCGACCGTCCCCTTCGCGGTCCTCGACAAGCTCTTCGACCACCCGCTCACGGCCCGGGGCGTCGCGCTGCTGCGCAGCCCCGCGGGCGAGGGGCCGAGGAGAATTCATTGATCTCCCGCGAGCGCGCCGTCGACCTCTCGCACCGGATGGTCGAGCGCCTCGGCAAGACGCCGGGCGTCGCGCTCGTGGCCGAGCGCGAGTTCCTGAGGAACCACATCCTCCAGGCGCTCCTCGCGTGGGACAAGGAAAACGACCGGATCACCGAGGCCGTGAAGTCGAAGATCGCCGCGCGGTCGCGGCGCGTCGTCGAGGGCACGCGCGAGTGGGACCTCCTCGTCGCCGAGGAGATGGAGCGCGCCTACGCGGCGCTCCTCTCCCGCGGCGAGTAGGCCCGCGGCCGCCGCCCGGGGGCACTTGGTTGGTACGGCCCGGCGGCTGATTTGACGTTGGTCTAGGCCAAGCCCTAACGTGGGGCCATGGCGACGACCGCGCCCGAGCCCGCGACCCCGGCGCCCGCGGGTTCCCCTCTACCGGACGATCGCGGACGCGATCATCCGCGACATCCGCCGGGGCAAGCACCTCGAGGGCGAGCGCCTGCCGGCCTCGCGCGATCTCGCGCGGGCGCTGGAGGTGAACCGGGCGACCGTCCACCAGGCCCTCCAGATCCTCAAGCGCGAGGGCTGGATCGAGACGAACAAGGGCGGCGGCACGCGCGTCACGCGCCGGTCGAGCGCGGCGCCCGTCCTCGGGCCCGCGCCCGCGTGGGACCGCATCGCGTCGGCGCTCCTCCTGAGGATCGTCGCGGAGCCGCCGGCCGCCGAGCCGGTCGCGTCGCACTACGACCTCTCGCGTCTCGCGCCGGACGAGCGCGACTTCCCGGCCGCGGCCTTCGCGGCGCTCCTGGCCGAGGTCGCGCGCGACGGCGCGCTCCTCGCGTACGGCTCTCCCTTCGGCTACCGGCCGCTCCGCGAGACGCTCGCCGGGCGCCTCGCGCGGCGGGGCATCCAGGCCGACCCCGACGCGCTCCTCATCGTGAACGGAGCCCAGCAGGGGCTCGACCTCATCACGCGCGCGCTCGTCGACCCGGGCGACGCCGTCGCCGTCGAGAATCCGAGTTACGCCGGCGCGCTCTCGCTCCTGCGCGCGCACCGCGCGCGCCTGCACGGCATCCCGCTGGACGCCGAAGGGATGGATCTCGGCGCGCTCGACCGCGCGCTCCGCGAGCGGCCGAAATTCGTCTACGCGATCCCGGACTTCCAGAACCCGACGGGGCTCCTCGCCTCGGCGCCGCGCCGCGCGGAGATCGCGCGGCGGGCGGCGGCGGCGGGCGTCCTCATCGTCGAGGACGCGTTCGACGCGGACCTCCTCGTCGAGGGCGAGCTCCCCCCGCCGCTCGCGGCCCTCGCGCCCGACCACGTCGTCCACCTCGGAACGATCAGCAAGGCGCTCTTCCCGGGCGTGCGCGTGGGCTGGATCGCGGGTCCGAAGGAATTCGTCCACCGTCTCGCGGCGCTCAAGCGCGTCGGCGAGCTGACGTCGCCCCCCGTCCTGCAGGCGGCGCTGAACCTGTTCCTGATTCGCGGCGACTACGACCGCCACCTCGCGCGGACACGCGCGCGCCTGAAGAACCGGCTCGCGCTCGCGCACCGCACCGTCCGGGACCGGTTCCCGATCGGCTCTCTCGTCGAGCGCCCCGCCGGCGGCTGGGTCCTGTGGGTGCGCCTGCCCGACGGCGTCTCCGGCCGCGCCCTCGCGGCGGCCGCGCGCGAGCGGGGCGTCCTCCTCTCGGCGGGCGCCGACTACCTGCCCGACCAGTCGGACGTGTCCGCGATCCGCGTCTCCGTGGCGCGCGGGACCTCCGCGGACCTCGAGAAGGCTCTCGAGATCGCCGGCGCCTGCGCCCGCGAGCTCGCCCGCCACGCCGCGCGCCAGAGAGAAGGGCGGCGCGCGGGCCACCCGCGACGCGAGCGACGCCAAGGAAGCGGCGCTCATCCAGATCTGAAGGAAGGAACTCCCATGACGACTCCCGTGTTCTCGTCCCCGTTCTCCTCCGACGCGTTCCGCGTCAAGGTCGGCCTCGCCGAGATGCTCAAGGGCGGCGTCATCATGGACGTCGTGAACGCCGAGCAGGCGAAGATCGCCGAGGACGCCGGCGCGGCCGCCGTGATGGCGCTCGAGCGCGTCCCCGCCGACATCCGGCGCGACGGCGGCGTCGCCCGCATGTCGCCGGTCTCCAAGATCCGCGAGATCGAGGCCGCCGTCTCGATCCCCGTCATGGCGAAGTGCCGCATCGGCCACCTCGCCGAGGCGCGCATCCTCGAGGCGCTCGGAGTGGACTTCATCGACGAGTCCGAGGTCCTGACGCCGGCGGACGAGGAGAACCACGTCTACAAGCACGACTACAAGGTCCCGTTCGTCTGCGGCTGCCGGAACCTCGGAGAGGCGCTGCGCCGCATCGGCGAGGGCGCGGCCATGATCCGGACGAAGGGGGAGGCCGGGACGGGCGACATCGTCCACGCCGTCCGGCACCTCCGCGAGGTCACGCGCCAGATGAAGGCGCTCACGCTCCTCACGAAGGACGAGTGGATGACCGCCGCCAAGAACCTCCAGGCGCCGTTCGAGCTCGTCGCCTGGGTCGCGGCGCACGGCCGTCTCCCGGTCCCGAACTTCGCGGCCGGCGGCATCGCGACGCCCGCCGACGCGGCGCTCTGCCGGATGCTCGGGGCCGAGGCGGTGTTCGTCGGCTCCGGGATCTTCAAGTCCTCCGATCCGGCGAAGAGGGCGCGGGCGATCGTCGAGGCGACGACGCACTTCGAGGACGCGGGCCGCGTCGCGAAGGCGTCCGAGGACCTCGGTGAGGGCATGAAGGGCATCGAGGCCGCGAAGCTCACGGAAGCCGAGCAGCTCCAGACCCGCGGCTGGTAGGTTCCGTGATCGGCGTCCTCGCCCTGCAGGGCGACTTCGAGGCCCACGTGGCGGCCCTCGGCCGGGCGGGAGTCGCGGCGCGGCCCGTGCGGACGGCCGCCGAGGTCCGCGCGTCGGACGGGCTCGTGCTCCCGGGCGGGGAGACGACGACGCTGCGCACGCTCATGGAAGGCACGGGGATCGAGGACGCGATCCGCGAGGTCGCGGGGCGCGGCGATCCCGTGCTGGGCACCTGCGCCGGAGCCATCCTCCTCGCCCGCGCCGTGACGAACCCCGACGGGCGCGGCCTCGACCTCCTGCCGATCACGGTCGCGCGCAACGCGTACGGGCGCCAGGTGGACTCCACCGTCCTGCGCCTGACGGACGTCGACCGCCGCGCCCTCGGCGCGGCGCCGCTCGAGGCCGTGTTCATCCGGGCGCCGAGGATCACGTCGGCGGGGGACGGCGTCGAGGTCCTGGCCCGGCGCGACGGGGACGCCGTGCTTGTCCGGAAGGACAACGTCGTGGCCGCGACGTTCCACCCGGAGCTCACGGAGGACCGCCGCGTCCTCGACCTCTTCCTCGGGGCGCGCGTGAGAAAATCCGCGCGATGAGCTCCGAATCGCCCGCCGTCACGCTCGACCGGCCGACCGACCTCCTCGTCGAGGACCGCGGCGGAGTCCGGATCCTCTCGCTCGCGCGCGGCAAGGCGAATGCCCTCTCGACGGACTTCGCCCACGCCCTCCACAACGCGGCCCTCGCCGCGCAGGAGGACGCCTCGGTCCGCGGCGTCGTCCTCACGTCGACGAACCCGAAGATCTTCTCGGCGGGGTTCGACCTGAGGAAGCTCGCCCACGCGACGGACGAGGAGTTCGCGCGCTTCGTGCGCGTCTTCGACGCTCTCTTCTTCGACCTCTTCCTCCTCGGCAAGCCCCTCGTGGTCGCCCTCACGGGACACGCGGTCGCCGGCGGCGCGCTCCTCGCGTCGACCGCCGACTTCCGGATCGCCGCCGAGGGGCCGGGCACGATCGGCCTCCCCGAGGTCACGCTCGGGATCCACGTCCCGCGCCACTACCTCGAGGCGATGCGGACGACCGTGGGCGAGCAGGCGCTCACGCACTGGGCGCTCCTCGGCGAGACGATGCCGTTCGAGGAGGCGCACGAGCTCGGCGCGATCGACCGCATCGTCCCGGCGGACCGTCTCGTCGCGGAGGCCGTCGCGTTCGCGCAGCGCCTCGGCGGCGCGTCGAGCGAGGTCTACGCCGCGATCAAGCGCGACCTGCGCGGGACGGCGGTCGAGCGGGCGCTGGACATCCAGCCCGACGCCCGGAAGGCGTTCGTCACGTCGTGGTTCTCCGAGACGGGCCAGCGGGGACTCGACCGCGCCCTCGCGCGCTGATCCCCGCGGAGGCGGCCTGACGTCCCCGGCGGCCCGCACGTGGCTCGAGGCTCTCGGTCTCGAGCCGCGGCTCCCCGACGCACGGTTTCTCGAGGATCTCTTCCTGCGCTTCCAGCGCCGGGTCGCGTGCGAGACGCTCACGCGCCCGGCGGGCGACGCGTCGTCGCTTCGACGCGGAGGCGTTCGCGGGGGCGTGGGCGGAGGAGGAACGCGGGCTGACGGGGGAGGAGCGCGCGCACGCGTTCGCGTGGCTCGCGGGGGAGGTCGGGTTCGACGTGCGCGCTCGAAGACTCTCTTTGCTCCCGCCCGTGGGCGATGGCGGAGCGCCACGAGGCGCGCGGGGGCGAGGGCAACGGTGGCTTTTCTTCGAAGGTGAATGAGCGGAAGACGTGCATCGGTCGGTCGTCGCCACGATCGAAGGGCGGCGCGTGCTCGCGGATGCGGGATTCCCGCTGCCCGTGCTCGTCCCTCTTCAATTACCTTCCAAGGAAATCCCCTCTTCGTTCGGCACGTTGAACGTCGAGATCGGGGAAGGAGGGGGCGACCGATTTCGCGTCACGTGCGACGCGCGCGGCGAGGTCGCGGAGTTGCTCCGGGTCGGCGCGGGAGCGGGGGCGCGCGCCGTCGAGGCGCGCGCCCGCCGCCCCCTTCGCGACGCGCGTCCTCGACGACCGCGTCCTCCACTGGGCAGGCGGCGTCATGACGGTTCTCGACGCGTGGAGCGTGCTGCGTTATCCGCTCGCGGGGACCGAGCGCGCCGCGTTCGAGGCGCTCTTCGCGCTGAACCTCGAGGGAATCGACCTGCCGAGGGTTGCCGCCGCCGGCGTTGCGCCGGCCCTGACGGTGTTCCATGCGGTGGCGCTCCCGCCGGAGGAGGTGCGGCGCGGCCTCGACCGGGCGGCGCCTGCGCCGTCGTCCCTCGTCGCGTCGCGGAACGTGGACGTCGAGGCGGTTCCCGGCGGCTCGCGGATCGCGCTGACGGCGAGGCTCGGCGGCCCCGTGCCCCCCGCGGGCCCGGGCGAGTCCGTGCGCAAGACGCTCGTTTTCCATCTCGCGATGGAACTGCTCGGCCTGGGAGCGGCGTCGCCCTAGAACGACAGGTCCTCGCCGTCGGCGAGGACGTGGAGGCGCGGGTCGCCCATCGCGGCGATCTCCGCGGCGAGGCGCGCGAGGGCGGGCGGCTTCATGTGGTAGAGGTAGATCGGCACGCGCGGCGGGAACTTCGCGATCTCGGCGCGCAGCGTCGACGGCGTCAGGTGGCGGGAGACGTCCGCGATGCGCTGGAGGTCGCTCGGGAACGAGCACTCGACGAAGAGGGCCTTCAGGTTCTTCACGCACCGCGCGGCGGCCCAGATCTCCTCCGTCGGCCCGGTGTCGCCCGAGAAGACGACCGCCGCGTCGCCGTCTTCGAGAACGTACCCGTACGTCGGGACGACGTGGGAGACCCGCACGGCCGTCGCGGTGAGGCCGTCGGCGGAGAAGGGGACGCCCACGGGAACGGCGCGAAACGTGACGCTCGGGCCGCTGTGCCCCGGGATGCGCGAGAAGTCGGGCCAGAGCGCGTCGTTGAAGAGATGCGTCCTCAGCGCGTCGAGCACGTCCTCCGGCGCGAGGACCTCGAGCGGGCCCTGCGTCCTCCCGAAGACGTTCTCCACGAGAAACGGGAGCGACGCGACGTGGTCCATGTGCGAGTGCGTGACGAGAACCGCCCGCACGCGCTCCTGGTCCGCGAGCGACAGCGCGTCCGTGACGGCGCCGGCATCCACGCAGAGCGCGTCGTTCACGAGGAACGACGTCTGCCGGTGGCGGGGGGTGGAGCCGCCGTGAGCTCCGAGGACGCGAATGCGCACGGGTCCGGGATTATGAGGCCGCGGGGCGCGTGGCGAGACCACCGTGACCGCCCTCACACTGTGGGAGGGTCCGCCGCGGAGGGGTCAAGGGGAACCCGAGGCCGGGTTCCCCTTCTAGAAAGTCGTCCCGACGTAGAAGGTCGTCTGCCAGTCCGACAGCGTGTGCTGGAAGTCCCACCGCTTGGCGAAGTCCACGTTCCACGGCAGGCCGAGGAAGTAGACGGAGAAGCCTCCGCCGAACGAGGCCTTGGCGTCCACGAGCTGGCCGTCGTGCCAGAAGACGAAGCCCTGGTCGTTGAGCCAGGCGCCCCCGACGTCGAGGAAGATGCGCCCGCGCACGCCCTGGAACGCGAGGATCGGCGTCGCGAGGATGTCGATGAGCGGAAAGCGGAACTCGCTGTTGACGTAGAAGATGTTGTTCCCGATCACGGTCGCGTAGTCGTAGCCGCGGAGCGTGTCGAGGCCGCCGAACGAGTAGACCGTCGGAGCCGCGCCGCGGGCGATGCCGGCGAAGGCCCGGAACGCGAAGAGGACGCGCCGCGAGAGGGGGAAGTAGACCCGGCCCTCGCCGAAGGTGTCCCACGAGAGGGTCGTCTCGCCGGTCTGGAACGACGGCGAGTACTGGGTGTTGAGGTCGAGGCGGTGGCCGGACAGCGGACCGAAGTACGAGTAGCGCGTCGTGTCGTTCGAGAGGCCGACGCCCAGCGTGGGGACGTTGTCCGACCGCGCCTGGTAGACGAACTGCTGGGATCCGTCGATGTTCGTGATCAGGAGCGGGACGTCGAGCGCACGGCTCACGAACCCGACGTTTCCCTCGACGCGCGTGTAGCGCGTGAACGGGTACGTCGCCATGATCGAGACGCCCGTGTCGCGCGAGATCCTCCGGTCGCGGACGACGTCGCCGGTCTGGTAGTCGTAACCGTAGTAGTAGCTGCGGCTGTCGTAGACCTGCGCGCCCCACTGGAACCGGTGGGCGATGTTGAAGTAGCCGACCCGGAAGTTCGAGAAGGTCGAGACCGAGTCGAACTGGAAGAAGGCCCGGCGGTCCCCGAGGTAGTCCGAGAACGAGAGAAGGATCTGCGAGACGAACGTCTGGTCGGAGTTGATGCCGGCGATGAGCGACGCGTTGTCGAGGAAGAGCTTGAACTTCGGGCGCGAGAGCTTCTCGGGATCCACCGAGACCTCGACCGACGGCACGAAGGCGGCGGACGCGTCGTACTTGAAGGGCGCGGCCGGCGGGGCCTTCTCGTCGAGCTTGCGAAACGGCTTCTTGGCGTCCGCCATGTAGATCTGGAAGCGCCCGCCCTGGTAGCCGGAGAAGACGACCTTCTCCTGTCCGTCGGGGCCGACGAAGGAGGCGGGCCCGAGCGCGGCGCCGATGACGTCGGTGTACTGCACCATCTCGCCGGTCGCGAGGCTCTGCCCGTACACGTTGTAGATGCCGCCGCGCGAGGACGCGTAGTAGAGCTCCTTGCCGTCGGGCGAGAACGCGGGATCCTCGTCGCTCCCCTCGCCCCACGTGACCTGCTCGACCTTCGTCGGGTCCGAGAGCGGGAAGCGCACGATCTTCGCGCGGCCGCCGACGATCTTCGAGTGGTAGATGAACTTGCCGTCGGGCGAGAAGACGGGCGCCTCGTCGTACGCGACGTCGTTCGTGAGGTTCTTCACGACGTGGGTCTTCAGGTCGAGGAGGAAGATGTCGCGGCTGTTCCCCTCGATCGCCGAGAAGACGATCTCGTTGCCGGTCGGCGACCACGACGGCGCCATCGGGACGTCGGGCGCGACCGCGATGCGCTCGAGGAGGCCGCCGCCGCGGGCGGAGAAGATGAGGAGCTTGCGGCCGCGCTCCTGGCGGCCGAAGACCGCGATCCGGTCGCCGTCCGGGGCGAAGGACAGGTCGCGCCCGCTCTCGGGCCCGGTCGTGAGGTACTGCCCGACGATGTACTCGTACTTCGTCGTGCGGCCCGCCGAGAGGTTCTTGTAGAACTTCCGCTCCTTGACGGACAGGAGGCCGATGTCGACCTCGTCGCGGTAGGTCGTGAGCGTCGCGATGAAGTCGCCGGACGGCGAGGGCGCGGCGCCGATCTCGAACGAATCGCGGCCGTACGGGCCCACGCGGAAGCGGTCGCCGTACTCGGAGGCCTCCCCCTTGACGGCGAGGAGCGGAAGGTACTTGCGGCGCAGGTAGCGCCGGAACTTCAGGTCGAAGTCGTCGGGCTGGATCTCGAACGTCCGGCGGAGGGCGATCGAGATGTCCCGCCCGAGGAACGAGCGGAACTCGAAGATGAAGTCGCGGACGCCGTCCTTGCCCCACTCGGACTCGATGAAGTCGAAGACGGCGTGACCGTAGCGATAGGCGGGATAGCCCTCGATCTGGACCTTCGTGATCGGCGGGATGAGGTCCGCGTTCACCGCGTCCCTGAGGTACATGCGGTCCTTGTCGTCCTCGTCGTTCCCGAAGTAGGAGGCCATCCCCTCCATGAACCAGGTCGGCGGGTTCGCGGTCAGGGCGCGCGAGAGCCGGCCGCCGAAGAGGATCTCGTACTGGAAGATGTGGGTGAGCTCGTGCTGGATGAGGGCCTGGAGCTTCTCGTCCGGCACGTCGATCGGAAGGACCATCCGGTTGCGCGCGGGCTCGGCGAACGCGCCGACGCCTTCGGGGATGAAGTTGAGCTCGATGTTGTTCTGCTCGAACTCGGCGTGCGTCGCGTAGTAGATGATCGGGATGCGCTTCGGGATCTGGTAGTTCAGGCGCCGCGACAGCTCGTCGTACGCGGACTCGGCCATCGAGACGACCTTCTCGAGCGTCCCCTTCTCGCGCGAGTAGTGGTAGACGTCGAAGTGCGTCGACTGGTAGATCGACCAGTCGAACGTGTCGTAGACGATCTTGTTCTGGCCGGCGGCGAAGACGTCGGAGGAGAGCGACGAAAGCAGAAGAGCGCAAAGAGAGAGGGTCAGGGGGGCGCGGGGGGTGCGAACCCGGCGTTTCCCGCTGCGGAGACGAGCGACGCACCCCCCGAAGAAAGGCAGCCTGCGGTGGGGACGACCCCACCGGATCCCGGTGCGGGGACGTTCAGTCGAAGACATACCGGTTCGCCTCCCGCTCGCGAACGACGAAGAGCCCGAGGAGCTGGTTCTCGAGCGAGAAGAGGTTCTCGAACAGGCCCGCGAGCTGGTCGGCCGCCCGGACGTTCTTCTCCTTCGTGTCGCGGAAGTTCTCCTGGAACAGGCGGCTGCCCGTGCGCCCGTCCATCGCGAGGACGGTGACGTCGAACGAGAAGCCCGTCGACTCGATGAGGACCTGGCGGTAGTACTTCCGGCCGTCGATCGGGCTGATGTACTCCTCGGCGCGGTAACCGGACTTGTTCTCGACGCGGAAGTCGACGACGCCGGACAGGATGATGTCCGCCCCCGTGCGGGCGCCGATGCCTCTCCAGAAGTCGCCGGCCTCGCTCAGCTCCTTGAGGTGCTGCGTCGGGAGGCGGACGTCCGCCGGCATCGCGACGACCGTCATCTTCGTGCGCTTCGCGAGCTGCTTGCCGAGGTAACGGCGGAACTCGGCGTCGAGGTCCAGGTCCTTGTACTTCGGGGCGTCCTTCCGGTCCGACAGGCGCTCGGCGACGAGGAAGGGAGCCAGCGTGATGCGCTCGCGGCCCGTCACGGCGAGCTTCGGACGGAGCGGCAGCCTGAGCTTGACCTCGTTGGAGCTCGAGCAGGCCGCGGCGGCGAACGCGGCGGCCAGGGCGGCGGCAAGCGCGCGGCGCCTCAGGCGGCGCCTCCGGAAGGTGGAGTGGGGGCCGGGCTGGGCGCGACGGGCGGGGGAGCCGGCGCCGGAGCCCCGGACGGGGGCGCCGGGGAGGCGGGGAGCGACGGGGGCGGCACCGTCTCGGGCCCGGGGCCGGCCGGCGGGGCGCCGGACGGCTTCGGGATGGCGAGGCCGGGCGTCTCGGGCCTCGGCGTCGGAGTCGGCGCGGACGACGACGGCGCCGGGAGCGACGAGGCGCGCTGCACGGACGTGTAGTACTCCGCGAAGCGCGCGTAGTTGCGCTTGATCTTGGCGTCCTGCGGCGCGAGCTCGAGGGCGCGCTTGTAGGCGGCGAGCGCGCGCGAGGTGTCGCCGATGCTCTCGTACGCGACCGCGAGGTTGTTCTGGACCTGGGCGTCGCCGGGCTTCTCGGCGGCGGCCTTCTCGTACCGGAAGAGCGCCTCGCGCCAGAATCCCTTCCGCGCCATCTGGGTGCCGTACTCGTTCTCGGCCTTCCACGAGGTGTCCGTGGCGCTCGACGACGAGCACGCGCCCGCGCCCGCGGCGAGGGCCGCGACGACGGCAACGGCGACGGCTCGGAGAAGACTCGTCACGGCGCGGTCGGGCATTATAGACAGCGACTCCTCTGCAAATTCTCGCAAGAGAGGTGCCGCGTTCCGACAGCCGACGATGCTCTCCGGACAGGACTCGCGTGGTCGCGCCTCGCCCGCGGACGGCGCGCACGCGCCCTGAGGCGCCTCCTCGCGAGCGCCGGGGAGCCGCTGCGCGTCCTCGCGCTGTCCCCCGCGGAGGCCGCCCGGATCGCGGGCGAGGCCGAGGACGTCGTCGCTCCGCTGCTGGCGCCCGACCTCGCCGCGACGGACGCCGACCGGCGCCGCCTCGAGGCCTCCGGCGCCCGGATCCTGTTCTTTGGAGACTCCGAATATCCCGCCCTTGTGCGCGAGATCACGGATCCGCCGCCGCTTCTCTTCGCCCGGGGCGCTCCGCTCCCGGCGGCGCCCGCCGTCGCTCTCGTCGGGGCCCGGCGCGCTTCGCGCGTCGCGCTGGAGGTCGCCGCCCTCCTCGCGCGTGCCCTCGCCGAGGCCGGCGTCTCGGTCGTCTCGGGCTTCGCGCGCGGCGTCGACGCGGCGGCCCACCGCGCGGCCGTCGAGGCCGGCGGGCCGACGGTCGCCGTCTTCGGCTGCGGCGTCGACGTCTGCTATCCCGCCGAGCACCGCGGCCTCCTCGCGTCGCTCCTGGCCTCGGGGACGGCGCTCTCGGAGTTCCCGATGGGCGACGAGCCCGAGCCGTGGCACTTCCCCGTACGCAACCGGCTCATCGCGGGACTTTCGCGGATCGTCTGCGTCGTGGAGGCGGCCGAGAAGAGCGGCTCGCTCATCACGGCACGCTGCGCGGCGGGCTACGGGCGCGACGTCGCGGCCGTGCCGGGCTCGATCCTCGCCCCGGGGGCGGCGGGGGCGAACGCGCTCCTGAAGGACGGGGCGATCCTGGTCCGCTCGGCCGACGACCTCCTCTCCGAGCTGCCGGAGGAGGACCGGCGGCGGCTGAACCGGGCGGTGGCGGTGCGGGTGGCGGCGTCCGTCCCCCATCTCCCGCAGGACGCGGCGGCTCTCCTCGCCGCCCTCGACGCCGACGAGCCGCGCGACGCGGACGCGCTGATTCCGGCCGCCGGGCTCGACGCGGCGCGCTTCTCGGCGGCCCTCCTGCACCTCGAAATCGAGGGCCTCGCGACCGCTCTCCCCGGAGCTCTCTTCGTGAGGTCGCGTCCCCGGAGTTGACAGCCGTGGCATCGTGACGGGTCCGGTATGGCGAAGTCACTCGTGATCGTCGAGTCCCCCGCGAAGGCCGCGACGCTCGGGAAGTTCCTCGGAAAGGACTTCACCGTCATGGCCTGCTACGGCCACGTCCGCGACCTCCCGAAGAAGGGAATCGCGGTGGACCGCGAGCACGGGTACACGCCGACGTACGAGATCCTTCCCGGCAAGGAGCGCACGGTCGCGGACCTCAAGAGGGCCGCGAAGGGCGCCGGGACGATCTACCTCGCGGCCGACCCGGACCGCGAGGGCGAGGCGATCTGCTGGCACCTCCAGGAGATCCTGAGGCCCGGCGCGCCGAAGACGACGTTCCACCGCGCCGAGTTCCACGAGATCACGAAGTCGGCGGTGACGCGCGCGGTCCAGAACCCGGGCACGATCGACCAGAACCGCGTGAACGCGCAGCAGGCGCGGCGGATCATCGACCGGCTCGTCGGCTACGAGGTCTCGGACCTGCTCTGGTCCAAGGTGTGGCGCGGCCTGTCGGCCGGGCGCGTCCAGACGGTCGCGCTCCGGATCATCGTGGAGCGCGAGAGCGAGCGCGAGCGCTTCGTGGCGGTGCCGTACTTCTCCGTGCCCGTGACCCTCCGGAAGGGCGAGACGGCCTTCCCGGCGCGCGTCGTGGCGTGGAAGGGCGAGAAGCTCCGCTTCGACGGGACGGATCCGCGGCTCGCGACGGCCGAGCAGGCGGACGCGGCGCGCGCCCACGTCGCGGCCTCGGTTCCCGTCGCGGCGAGCGTCGACGCCAAGGAGCGCCGCTCGAGCCCGCCGCCGCCGTTCACGACGTCCAAGCTCCAGCAGGGAGCCGCGCGTGCGCTCGGGTTCAGCGTGCGCCGGACGATGCAGGTCGCGCAGCGGCTCTACGAGGGAAAGACGATCGGCGAGCGGGGCACGATCGGCCTCATCACGTACATGCGCACGGACTCGACGCGCACGGCCGAGGAGGCGCTCGTCGCGGTGCGCGACTTCATCGGGAGGACGTACGGCGCCGGGGCGCTCCCCGAGGAGGCCCGCCGCTTCCGGCAGAAGAAGGACGCCCAGGACGCGCACGAGGCGATCCGCCCGACGTCGATGGATCTCCCGCCCGAGGCCGTCGCGCGTGCGCTGTCCCCCGAGGAGCTCAGGCTCTACCGCCTCGTCTGGAACCGCTTCGTCGCGTCGCAGATGAGCGTGTCCCTTTCCGAGATCACGACGGTGGACTTCGAGGCGCGCCGCCCGGGCTCGCGCGACCTCGCGATCGTCCGCGCGACGGGATCCGTGCTCAAGGACGCCGGCTGGCTCCGCGTCTACGAGAAGGAGGCGGACACGGCCGAGGAGGAAGCCCCCGCCGAAGGCGAGGACGGCGACGCCGCGAAGGTCCGCCTCCCCGCGCTCGCCGCGGGCGAGACCGTGGCCGTGGCCGAGGCGCGGAGCGAGGGACACGAGACGCAGCCGCCGCCGCGCTTCAACGAGGCCTCGCTCGTGAAGTTCCTCGAGGAGAACGGCATCGGCCGCCCGTCCACGTACGCGGAGATCCTCCGCAAGATCGAGGACCGCGAATACGTGAGGAAGAAGGACCGGCGCTTCACGCCCACGCCGCTCGGCCGCGTGATCGTCGACCTCATGCGCGAGGGTTTCGACGACTTCTTCCAGACCGAGTACACGGCGAAGATGGAGGAGGAGCTCGACGAGGTCGAGGAAGGAAAGCTCGACTGGCGGAAGGCCCTCGCGGAGTTCGACGGCAAGTTCGTCAAGGACCGCGAGAAGGCGAAGAAGAAGATGGTCTCGCTCAAGGCGGGCCTCCTCCTCAAGGACGTGAGGACGCGCTTCGTCGACTTCCGCCTCACGAACGACCCGGGCGACACCTGCCCGAAGAGCGGCCACCCGCTGAAGCTCCGGATGGGGAAGGCGGGCCTCTTCATCGCGTGCAGCGGCTACCCCGACTGCGACTTCACGCAGGACATCCCCGAGGTCGAGGAAGACGAGATCGACGCGACGGAGCTCGAGGGCCAGACGTGCGAGGAGTGCGGCAGCCCGATGAAGCTCCGCACGGGGCGGAACGGCTCGGCGTTCCTGGGCTGCACGGCCTATCCCGTCTGCCGCAACACGGTCCCCGTGAAGGTCGCCGGCGGGAAGGCCGAGGCCAAGCCCGACATTCCGACGGGCGAGACGTGTCCGAACTGCGGCCACGCCCTCGTGACGCGCCACGGCCGGTTCGGCGACTACGTCTCGTGCTCGAACTACCCGGCCTGCCGCTTCAAGCCGCCCAAGCCCGTCACGCTCACGGGCGTCAAGTGCCCGGTGTGCAAGACCGGCGACATCCTCGTGAGGCGCGGGCGGTTCGGCCCCTTCTACGGCTGCTCGAACTACCCGTCGTGCGAGAAGAACTTCAAGGCGCGGCCCGTGCCGAAGGCGTGCCCGAACTGCAAGGCGCCGTACCTCCTCGTCAGGGACCGCAAGGCGGGCCCGTTCTACGTCTGCGAGACCGAAGGCTGCGGCCTCGACGTCGCCGCGAGCGACCTCGACGCCTTCGAGCCCACGACGCGCATCCCGGAGGGCGCGCTCGAGGCCGCGATCGCGGAGGCGCGCGACGCCCGCGCCGGTCAAGGGCGCGAAGAGGCGGGCGCCGCGGGCGAAGGCGGCGGTGAAGGAATCCGCGTCGCCGGATGGTCCTGTGCCGAGTACCGCACGTTCACGGAAGACGCCTTCCCGTCCTCGCCGAGCGCGAACGTGACGATCCCGTCCCCGAGCGGGAAGTAGAACCGCGTCGGCGCAAGCGGGATCAGCCCGGCCGTGTAGCGGCCTTCCAGCGTCGCCGTCAGGAGGTCCTTCTCCTTCGAGACCGTGAGCGTCTTGCCGTCCGGCATCGCGTAGACCCCTTCGAGGCGCGCGTACTCCTCGGGGATGAGCGCCACGACGGCTCCATGAACGGGCATGTCCCACGGCAGGCCGAGCACCATCGCCGAGACGTCGCGGACGACGGAGGAAAGGCGGGCACGGTCGAGGTTGCAGAGGAAGACGAGCGAGATCCCGTCGTCCGGGAACTTCACGAAATCCGAGATGTAGCCCGGCAGCCCGCCGTTGTGCCGGAAACGGCGCCGCCCGAAGCCCTCGCCGACGAACCAGCCGTAGCCGTAGTTCTCGAGGCCGGACGTGAAGACCTCGTCCACCTCGCTCTTCGGGACGAGCGCGCTCCCGTCCATCGCGCGGCTCCACGCGAGGAGGTCGTCGACCGTCGCATAGAGCCCGGCGTCACCGGCGGGCGGCGTGAGCGGGAGGCGCGGCTGCGCGACGAGGTGCCCGTCCGTCAGCGGCGCCCCGGCGAGGACCTTCGTCCACCCGAGGTCAGGATGCGTGTACCCCGTCGCGAGGCCGTCGGGAACGGGCCCGCCGTCGAACATCCCCGCGCGCGTCATTCCGGCCGGGCGGAGGAGCTTCTCGGTGACGAACGCGTTGAACGGGACGCCGGCCGCCGACTCCACGACTTCGGCGAGGACGAGATACCCCGTGTTGCTGTACCGGAACTTCGTGCCCGGCGGGAAGTCGAGCGGCTTTTTCTTCGCGTCCTCCACGAGGCGGCGGCTCGTGCCTTCCTGCGTCATGACGGCGAGGTACTTCCGGACCCGAGCTCGAGAGGCTCCTCGTAGTCCGGGATGCCGGACGTGTGGCGCATGAGCTCCCGGACGGTGACGGGCTTCCAGGCGTCCGGGCAGGCCGCGAGATGCGCGCAGACGGAGTCGTCGAGCTTCAGCTTGCCGGCGTCCCGAAGCTTCAGCGCCGCCATCGAGGTGAACATCTTCGTGATCGAGGCGACCGCGTGCCGGGTCTCGGGCGTGTAGGGCTTTCGCGCGGCGACGTCCGCGAAGCCGTAGCCCTTGCGGAAGAGGACGCGGTCGCCCTTCGCGACGAGGACCGCGCCGCTGAACCGGCCGAGCTCCGTCCGCGCCGAGAGGTACCGGTCCAGGGAGGCCGCGAGGGGAGAGGGCGTGGCAGTCTGGGCCGCGCTGTTGGTGAGGGCGAGCGCCGAGAGGGCGAAGAGCGCCAAGAAGACGACGAAGGCGACGGGAAATCCGGACCGGACGCCTTCGGCACGGCGTCGTCGCCGCAGGGATCGTCTTCCAGGCATCTTCATCTTCCTGGAGGGACGCGTGAAACCCTCTCGGGGTTTCGCCGAGGCGCCTAGACGTAGAGCTCGCCGCGCATCATGAGGACCGCGCCACCCTCGACGCGGACCCCGGTCGGGCGGCCGCCGTCGACGAGGACCGTCACGCCGAGCTCGGAGGGGCGGCCCATCTCGACACCCTGGTCGATCGTGAGCCGGCCGTGCCCGTCCGCGACCCCTCCGGGCAGCGCGCCGTGCAGCGCGAGGTAGACGCCGACCGGCCCGGCCGCCGAACCCGTCGCGGGGTCCTCCGGGACGCCGGCGCCGGGCGCGAACATGCGGGCCCTCAGGCGCGTGCCGGCGGGCGTCTCGTCGAACGCGAAGAAGAAGAGGCCCAGGACGCCGAGCTCCCGCTCGACGTGGTTCAGCATCCGCGTGTCCGCGAGGGCGGCCGACACCGCGGCCACGCTCGCGAGAGGCACCATGAGGAACGTGTTCCCGGTCCCGACGGCCTGCGGCGGGAGCGACGGATGGAGAGCGTCGAACGGCACGCCGAGGGCCGCGGCGATCTGCCCCTTCACGTCGTCGCCCGTGACGGGCTCTTTCCACTCGGGCGGCCCCTGCTCCATCCGCACGCGCGAGACGCGGCCGTCCTTCTTCAGGAGCTCGAGACGGAGCGGGCCGAAGCCGACCTCGATCGTGATCGGATGGGCGCCGTCGGGCGCGCCGGCCGCCGCCTTCCCGAGCGCGGCCATCACGACCGCCGTCCCGACGGTCGGGTGGCCGGCGTACGGGATCTCCTTCACCGGGACGAACGTGCGCTGGAGGTAGGCGTGCGCCGGGTCCGTCGCGGGCAGGACGAACGTGGACTCGGAGTAGTTGATCTCGCGCGCGATCGCCTGCATCTGGGCGGCCGTCAACCCGCGGGCATCGGGAACGACGAGGAGCGGGTTCCCGGTGAAGGGCCGGTCCGTGAAGACGTCGCAGGTGACGAAAGAGACCCTCATCGCGAAACCCTCATCGGGCGGACACTACCGCCCTGAGGCAGGTCCGGAAACGGCACAGGCCGACCATCGGGAGCGCGCGGTCGAGGGCGCCGAGCACGGGATACGGGCTCGCGGAGAAGAACAGGTCTTCCACGCGGAATCCCGCGGCCTCGACGAGGAAGGCGACGCGCCCGGCCTCCCGGACGGCGATGTGGTCCTCCTGCTGGAGGCCGGGCACGGCGGCCTTGATCCGCTCGGCCCAGTGCTCCCGGTTCGGGGTGTAGACCGCGAGGGCGCCGCCTCTCGCGAGCACCGCGCGCGCGCTCGAAAGACACGGGGCGAGCACGTCGTCGAGGACGTGCTCGACGAAGTCCGCGAGGAGCACGACGTCGAACGGAACGCCCGGGACGCGCGCGAGGTCGCGCGCGTCGGCCTCCTCGAAGCGGACGTTCGCGACGCCGCGGGCGGCCTGCTCCGCGCGCGCCGCCGCGACCGCCGCGGGCGCCGCGTCGATCCCGACGACCCCGGCGACGTGCGGCGCGAGGAAGAAGGCCGTGTCGCCGCGTGCCGAGCCGACCTCGAGGACGCGCGTCGAGGGCGAGGGCCGGACGATCCGGAGGAGGGCGGCGTCGCGCTCCTCGTACTTCCGCCGGTTCCTCAGGAACCAGTGCGGACGGTACATCCGCTCGTAATAGTCGGGGCCGTACACCTCCGCGTTCGGAGCGAACTTCCCCCCCGCGTCGTTCACGGCGAGACCGCCCGGAGCAGGATGCGGTACCGGAACGTGCCTCCGAGGAGCGGCAGGGGCGAAAGCGCGCTCTCGAGGAGGCGGACGAGGGGAAACGGCGAGACGGACCACGTGTCGAGATCGATCGCGAACCCGGCCTCCGCGAGGAAGCGGCGGTACGCCTCCGCGCGCCGCACCGCGATGTGCTGGGGGAACTGCCGGAGGATGAAATCGTGCGCCTTGAGCCGTTCGACGTAGTGGGCGCGGTCCGGCGTGTACAGGCCGAGCCGGCCGCCCCGCCGCAGGACGCGCCGGCTCTCCTTCAGCATCGCGACGAGAGTCGGATCGTCGACGTGCTCGACGAGGTCGATCGCCGCGACCGCGTCGAAGGAGCCGTCGGCGAACAGGGAAAGGTCCGCGACGTCGCCCTTCACGAAGGAGACGTTCGCGACGCCCCGCGCGGCGCGCGCGCGTTCGGCCAGCTGCGAGCGCGTCGTCGGACGCATCCAGGCCGACGACCTCGCGGGCCCGCGACGCGAGGACGAACGCGACGTCGCCGCGCGCCGATCCCAGCTCGAGCACCCGGTCGTCGGGTCCGGCGTCCACGACGCGCAGCGCGTCGCGGTTGCGCTCCTCGTACTTGCGCGGGGGGTTCGTGAACCAGTGGCTCTTGTGGAGCCCCTCGAAGTAGCCGCGGTCGTAGAGGTGGCCTTCGAACGTCACGGCGGGAGTCTACGGAACGGGCGGTCCCGCGGCACCGCCCGGCGCGGCGGGGCGGCCACTACAATCGGCCGATGGCGGCCTCGCGCGTCACGGTGATCGGCGGCGGCTTCGCCGGGGTCGAGTGCGCGCATCAGCTCCTGCGCCGCGGGCACCCCGTGACGCTCGTCGAGATGCGCCCCGTCCGGACGACGGACGCGCACGCGACGGACCGGCTCGCGGAGATGGTCTGCTCGAACTCGTTCCGCTCGGACAACCCCGCGAACGCGGTCGGCCTCCTGAAGCGGGAGATGGAGTGCGTCGGCTCGCTGATTCTCGAGGAGGCGCGGAAGGCCGCCGTTCCCGCGGGCGACGCGCTCGCCGTGGACCGGACGGTCTTCGCGGACGCCGTGACGCGCCGGCTCGCGAAAGAGCCGCTCCTCACGCTCGTGCGGGCCGAGGCCGAGGCGCTTCCGGATCCCGGCGACGGCTTCGTCGTCGTCGCGACGGGCCCGCTGACCTCTCCGGCCCTCGAGAAGGCGCTCCTCGCCGTCCTCGGGGACGCGTCCCTCCACTTCTACGACGCGATGGCGCCGATCGTCGAGGCGGCGTCGCTCGACCTCGCGAAGCTCTACGCGCTCTCGCGCTACGGCAAGGGCGGCGGCGACGATTACCTGAACGTGCCCCTCGCGCGCGCCGCGTACGAGGCGTTCGTCGCCGCGCTCCTCGCGGGGGAGAAGGTCCCGTTCCACGACTTCGAGAAGGCCGTCTACTTCGAGGGGTGCCTCCCCGTCGAGGCGATGGCCGAGCGCGGAGTCGAGACGCTCCGCCACGGGCCGATGAAGCCGTTCGGGCTGCCGGACCCGCGCACGGGCAAAGAGCCGTACGCCGTGGTCCAGCTCCGGCAGGACGACCTCGCGAAGACCCACTACAACCTCGTCGGCTTCCAGACGAAGCTCAAGGTCGGCGAGCAGCGCCGGGTCTTCCGGATGCTGCCGGGGCTGGAGCGGGCGGAGTTCGTCCGATACGGAATGCTGCATCGCAACACGTACATCAACGGCCCGGCGCACCTCGACCGCTTCTTCCGCTGGCGGAAGGACGCGCGCGTCTTCTTCGCGGGCCAGCTCACGGGCGTCGAGGGCTACCTCGAGTCGGCCGCGACCGGCCTCATGGTCGGCGCGACGCTCGCGCAGCTCCTGGAGGGGAAAGAGCCCGCGCCGTTCGCGTTCTCGACGGCGCTCGGCTCCCTTGCCCGGCACGTCTCGACCCCCCGCGAGGGGGACTTCACCCCGATGAACGTGACCTTCGGCCTCATCGACGACGCGGGCGTCCCGCCCGCGAGGGACCGCGGGGCGCGCCGCGCCGAGATCGCCCGCCGCGCCCTCGAGGAGGTCGCGCGCTGGAAGGAAGCCGCGCTTCCCGTGCCCGCCGTCACGGCTGCGCCCGGTGGGCTTTCCTAGAATCGCGGCGGAGGGAGATCCGTGAAGAAAAACGTCGTCGCCGCCGCCGTCCTGTCCGCCGCCATCGGCGCGCTGGCCGCCACCGCGCCGCTCGCCGGGGCCGACGCCGAGGCCCGCTCGGAGAACTTCCAGACCTACTGCTCCGTCTGCCACGGGGACGACGGAAGGGGGCAGACCGAGGAAGGCAAGAAGAAGGGCGCGCGCGACCTCACGAACGCGAAGTGGCAGGACAAGATGGACGACTCGCGGCTGATCCGGTCGATCACGAAGGGGCACGACAAGATGCCCTCCTTCGAGAAGAAGCTCTCGCCCGACGAGATCAAGGCGCTCGTCGCCGAGGTGCGGACGCTCGCGAAGAAGTAGTGCGCGGCCGTCTCGCCGAGGAGCTCGCCGCCTTCGACCGCCACCTCGCGGACGAGCGCGGCGTCTCGCGGCACACGCGGGCGGCCTACGCGGCCGACCTCGGGCGCTTCGCCCGCTTCCTCTCGACCGTCTTCTGGAACAGGCCCGTCGGGAAGATCGCCGCCGCGGACGTGGACGCGCTCGCCGTCCGGTCGTACCTGGCTCACCTGCGGGCGGACGGCCTCGCGAAGGCCTCGATCGGGCGGCACCTCTCGGCCCTGCGCACGTTCTTCGCGTTCCTCAAGCGCGAGGGCGGTGCGGACGCGAACCCCGCGAAGGCGATCGCGACGCCGCGCCGCGAGCAGGCGCTCCCGCGGACGCTGTCCGTGACCGAGGCGGGCGCCGTCGTCGAGGCGAAGGGGCGCGAGGGCGCTCTCGGCGCGCGCGACCGCGCCCTCCTCGAGCTCCTCTACGCGACGGGCCTGCGCGTCTCGGAGCTCGTCGGGCTGAAGCTCGAGGACGTGGACCTCGGCGCGCGACAGGTCCGCACGGTCGGAAAGGGGCGCAAGGAACGGATCGTCCCGTTCGGCCGCGCGGCCGCCGACGCCGTGAAGACGTGGCTGAAGGCGCGGACCGCCCTGAAGCCGTCGGCGAAGGACGCCGCGTTCCTCTTCCTGAACGCCCGGGCCGGCCGGCTGACCGACCGCAGCGTGCGGCGCATCCTCGACCGGGCGATGTCCGCCGCGGACGTCGGCCGCCACGCCTCCCCGCACGCCCTGCGCCACTCGTTCGCGACGCACCTCCTCGCGGCGGGGGCCGACCTGAGGTCGATCCAGGAGCTCCTCGGCCACGCGTCGCTCTCCACCACGCAGAAGTACACGCACCTCGACGCCGAGCGGCTCCTCGAGGTCTACCGCAAGAGCCACCCGAAGGCCGAGGAGCGGGAGTGACCCGGGCCCGGCGCTAGACTCCCCGCGTGACACATCCGGTCTTCCACCACACGACGATCCTCTGCGTGAGGCGCGACGCCTCCGTCGCCCTCGGCGGCGACGGGCAGGTCACGATGGGAACGACCGTCATGAAGCACGGGGCCTCGAAGGTGCGCCGGCTGCTGGACGGGAAGGTCCTCGCGGGCTTCGCGGGGTCCACGGCCGACGCCGTGACCCTCTTCACGCGCTTCGAGAAGAAGCTCGAGGAGTTCCACGGGCAGCTCGAGCGCGCCGCGGTCGAGCTCGCCACGGACTGGCGCACGGAGAAGACGCTCCGCCAGCTCGAGGCGCTCCTCGTCGTCGCGGACGCGAAGACGTCCCTCCTCCTCTCGGGGACGGGCGACGTGATCGCGCCGGACGAGGGCGTCCTCGCCGTCGGGTCCGGCGGGCCGTACGCGGCGGCCGCCGCGAAGGCGCTGCTGAGGCACTCGACCCTCGACGCCGCGACGATCGTGAAGGAGTCCCTCGCGATCGCCGCGACGATCGACATCTACACGAACGACACCATCCGGGTCGAGACGCTGCCGTGACGCCTTTCACGCTGCGCGACCTGTCGCCTCGAAAGATCGTGGCGGAGCTGGATCGCCACGTCGTGGGCCAGTCGAAGGCGAAGCGGGCGGTCGCGATCGCGCTCCGCGACCGGTGGCGGCGCCAGCGCCTCCCGCCCGACCTCGCGCGCGACACGACGCCGAAGAACATCCTCATGATCGGGCCGACGGGCGTCGGCAAGACCGAGATCGCGCGGCGGCTCGCGCGGCTCGTGGACGCCCCGTTCGTGAAGGTCGAGGCCTCGAAGTTCACGGAGGTCGGCTACGTCGGGCGGGACGTCGACTCGATCGCGCGCGACCTCGTCGACGCCGCGATCCGGCTCGTGAAGGAGGAGCGCCGCGCGCGCGTGGCGGACCGGGCGGCGGCGGCGGCGGACGAACGGCTCGTCGACCTCCTCGTGGCCGCCCTCGCCACGGACGCCTCCGGCCGCGCGGTCCCGCAGGAGGGCCGCGACAAGGTGCGCCGCGAGCTCCACGACGGCAAGCACGAGGCCAGGGAGGTCGAGCTCGAGATCGCGGACGACCGCACGCCGCAGATCTCCGTCATGGGCCCGCAGGGGCTGGAGGAGATGGGCATCGACATCCCGGGCATGCTGCCCGGCCTGTTCGGCGGCTCGAAGAAGAAGAAGGTCCGCCTGCCGGTCTCGGAGGCGCGGCCGCTGCTCCTCGACCGCGAGGCCGACGCCCTCACGGACGAGGCGACGCTCCCGCAGGAGGCGATCCGCCGGGTCGAGGAGACGGGCATCGTCTTCCTCGACGAGATCGACAAGATCGCCGGGCGCGAGGGCGCGCGCGGCGGGCCGGACGTCTCGCGGGAGGGCGTCCAGCGCGACCTCCTGCCGCTCGTCGAGGGGACGACCGTCAAGACGAAGCACGGGATGGTCCGGACGGACCACGTCCTCTTCGTCGCGGCGGGCGCGTTCCACGTCGCGAAGCCGTCGGACCTCATCCCGGAGCTGCAGGGCCGCTTCCCGATCCGCGTCACGCTCGACGCGCTCTCCGAGGAGGATTTCCTCAGGATCCTGACCGAGCCCGAGCACGCGCTCCCGAAGCAGTCGGCGGCGCTCCTCGGCGCGGACGGCATCGCGCTGGAGTTCGCCGAGGAAGGCCTGAAGGAGATCGCCCGCGCGGCGGCCGAGGTGAACCGCAACCTCGAGAACATCGGCGCGCGGAGGCTCCACACGATCCTCGAGACCGTCCTCGAGGAGATCTCCTTCGCCGGCCCCGACGCGGCCGGCGCCCGCATCGTCGTCGACAAGCCCTACGTCGAGCGGGCGCTCGCGAGCCTCGTGCGCGACCGCGACCTCTCGCGCTTCGTGCTGTAGGCAGAGCGAGGGATGAAGAGAAGAGAAGATTTCTTCGAATGGATTGAGGAGGGAAGGAGCGCGGCGGCGAGGCTCGCCGCGCGCGCGCACGAGCCGCCCGTCCGCGCCCCGGCCCCCATTCAAAGAAATCTCTCTTCTTCTTGTCTTTTCTCTCGTGTTTCTCCCGGCTGCGGGCGGAAGCTCCCGCCCGTGGCGCCGCTGCTCGTGCTGCCGGCACGCGTGGAGCCGCTCCGGATCTCGCAGGAAGGCTCCGACGTCGTCCTGCGGTTTCCCTACCCGTCCGTCACGAACTCCGGGGAGACGCTCACGAACCTGACGAAGGTGACGATCACGCGCGAGATCGCCGGGATCCGCGAGGGCCAGCGCGTTCCGCCGCCGCCGACCGACACCGCCCAGCGCGAGCGCGAGGAGAAGCTCTACCGCGCGCGCGCCGAGACGCTCGCCGAACTGACCCCGAGGGACCTCGACGCCGTGACCGCCGGCCCCGACATCGTCTACCGCGACCCGCTCATCCCTCTCTACCGCGAGAAGAGGCTCGGGCACGTCCTGCTCCGGTACGCCGTGACGGCGACGCGCGACAGGAAGCGCGTCTCCGACCTCTCGCCGATCGTGTCGATCGTGCCGCGCGTCCCGCCGGACCAGCCGCGGCGCCTCGTCCCGACGGTGGAGGAGAACCGCGTCTGCCTCGACTGGTGGCCGCCCGCCGCCATGCTCGACGGCACGACGCCGGCGGTCGTCGCGGGCTACGCGGTCTACCGGCGGGACGCCTCCGACGAGGAATACGACGACAAGCCGCTCGGTGTCGCGATCGGCGCGACGACGTACGTGGACGAGACGGTGCGCCCGGACCGCGCCTACGTCTACACCGTGCGCGCGGCGCCCGCCGCCGAGGTCCCGCTCATCCTGGGCCCGGCCGCGGACCAGGTGCCCGTCTCGACCCGCGACGTGTTCGCACCGCCCGCGCCGGAGGGGCTCCTCGCCCTCGGCGAGGGCGGCGGGACGCGCCTCGTCTGGAATCCGTCGCTCGCCCCCGACCTCGCGTTCTACAGGGTCTACCGGCTGGAAGGCGGCGAGCGCACGCGGCTCGCCGACGGCCTGAAGGACCCGGTCTGGTTCGACGCCGGCGCCTCGGGCCGGACGTACGGCGTCACCGCCGTCGACAAGGCGGGAAACGAGAGCCCGATCGGGACCGCGAAGTGACCGGCCCCGCCTCGCCGCTCGGCGCGCTTCCCCTGCGCTTCACGAAGATGAGCGGCGCCGGCAACGACTTCCTCGTCTGGGGCGAGCGTCCGGGCGTGGGAGAGGCCGAGCTCGCCGCGATCCGGAGGCTCTGCCGGCGCGGAACCGGCGTCGGGGCCGACGGCGTCCTGTTCGTCTCCGGCGACGGCCCGGGCCGGGTCGTCGCGGACTACCGCAACGCGGACGGCTCCGTCGGCCGGTTCTGCGGGAACGGGACGCGCTGCGCGGCGCGCTTCGCCTTCCTCCGCGGTCTCGCCCGCGAGAGCATGGTCGTGAAGACCGGTTGGGGCGACGTCGCCGCGCGCGTCGACGGGACGCGTGTGACGCTCACGCTCCCCGAGCCGGTCGCGGTCGGCCGGGCCGTCTCCTCGCTCGACGCGAGCGGAACGCTCGAGAGGGACGCCTTCGCGCTCGCGGTCGGCGTGCCGCATGTCGTCGCGTTCGTGGCCGCCGGCGTCGACCTCGCGACGCTCGACCTCTCCCGCCACGGGCCCGCGCTGCGCCACCACCCCCAGATGCGAGAGGGCGCGAACGCGAGCTTCGTCGAAGTCCTCGGTCCGTCGCGCCTGCGCGTGAGGACGTGGGAGCGCGGCGTCGAGGCCGAGACGCTCGCCTGCGGCGCGGGCACCGTCGCGACGGCCGTCACGACCGCGGCGGTCGGCCGCGCCGCGCCGCCGGTCGCGCTCGAGACTCGCTCGGGCGAGACGCTCCTCGTCGACTTCCGCTTCGCGGACGAGGTCGCGCGGGACGTGACGCTCGCGGGCGACGCCCGCGTCGTCTTCGAAGGAACTCTGGATCCCGCCGAGTGGGAGGAGACGCGCTAGAGGCGGGCGAGCGCCGCGAGCAGCTCTCGCGGAAAGTTCCCGAACGAGCCCGAGGACATCGCGAGGACGACGTCGCCCGCGCGGAGCTCGGGGAGGAGCGCGGCGAGGAGCGCGGCGGGCCCCGCGGCCGTCAGGGCCGGAATGCCCGACGCCGCGAGCCGTGCGACGAGGGCCCCCGCGTCGAGGGCGCCGGGCCCGCCGGGCCGCGCGAGGCGCGCGGCGTGGAACGGCGCGGCGAGCGCGACCGCGTCGGCGCCCGAGAGCGCGTGGAGGTAGGGCTCGAAGAAGTCGGCGCGCCCCGCCGTCAGGGACCGCGGCTCGAAGGCGGCCCAGACGCGGCGGCCGGGAAAGCGCTTGCGGGCGCCGGCGACGGTGGTCGCGACCGCGGTCGGGTGGTGCGCGAAATCGTCGACGACGGTGACGCCCGCCGCGGTGCCGAGGACCTCGAGGCGGCGGCGGACGCCGAGAAAGGACGCGAGGCCGGCCGCGAGCTGTCCGGGGGTCAGGCCGAATCCGAGGGAGGCCCCGATCGCCGCGAGCGCGTTCGAGACGTTGTGCCGACCCGCGAGCGGCGAGACGACGGAGAACGGCTCGAGGCCGGAGCGGTGCACCGTGAAGCGGGTGCCCTCCGCGCCCTCGGCGATCTCCGTCGCGAGGAGGTCCACGGTCCCCCCGCCGGCGGGACGCGGCGCGACCCCGTAGAGGAGGACGCGCGCTTCGGCCGACGCGACGACCTCGCGCACGTTCGCGTCGTCCGCGTTCGCGACGATCGTCCCGGCCGCCGGGACGAGCGCGGCGCCGGCGCGAAAGGCGGCCTTCACGGCCGCGAGGTCCGCGTAGAGGTCGGCGTGGTCGAACTCGACGGACGTCAGGACGAACGTGCGCGGCGCGTAATGGAGGAACTTGGGGCCCTTGTCGGCGTACGACGTCGAGTACTCGTCGCCCTCGACGACGAACGCCGGCCCCGTCCCGAGCGCCGCGGGGCCGGGGAAGTTCAGGGGCTCGCCGCCGACGAGGTATCCGGGGCCCTTTCCCGCCGAGGCGAGGAGCCAGGCCGCGAGCGCGGCCGTCGTCGTCTTGCCGTGCGTCCCCGCGATCACGACGGGGTGCCGTTCGCGGAGGATCTCGTCGTGGAGCGTCTCGGGCATCGACCGCACGGGGAGGCCGCGGCGGAGCGCCTCGAGGACCTCGGGATTGTCCTTTCCCGCGACGTTTCCGGCCACGACCTCGTCGACGTCCTCGCCCACGTTCGCGGGGTCCCAGGCCGGCTTCACCGCGATGCCGAGGGCCCCGAGGCGGTCGGACATGGGGGGGTAGACGGGGCCGTCCGAGCCCGTCACGCGCTCGCCGCGCGCGAGGAGGAGGGCCGCGAGCGGGGTCATGGCCGTCCCCCCGATGGCGACGAGATGGAACGTGCGTGAGGGGGCCGGCACCGGGCGCGCAGTTTGCAAGACGCCCCCCGTGCCGTCAAACGGCGCCTCGCTGGCGCGGCGCGTGCTCGGCCGGCGGGGCGCGCAACGTATACTGGGACGGCTCGATTCCGAGTTTTTCAGGGGGTCCGGCGCCGCCGCCCCCGTTCCCGAAGGAGGCTCCCGGACATGACTTCTCCCCGCCAGTCACGACTCGTCTCCGCGCTCGCAGCGTCCGCGCTCGCGCTCGCGCTCCTCCCGTCGCCGCTCGCCGCGCAGGCGAAGGCGGCGGAGGCATCGGGCCCCCGGCTCGTGATTCCCGAGGACAAGAAGGACGTCGGGCAGGTCGCCAAGGGCGAGGCGATCAAGCACGTCTTCGTCGTCAAGAACACGGGCACCGCCGACCTCCACATCACGGACGTCAAGCCGTCGTGCGGGTGCACGGTTCCCGAGTTCGACAAGGTCATCAAGCCCGGCGGAGAGGGGAAGGTCACGCTCACCGTCGACACGAAGAACTTCTCCGGCCCCATCTCGAAGACGGCGCTCCTCATCACGGACGACCCGGCGACGCCGCAGAAGACGCTCTTCCTGTCCGCCGTCGTGAAGCCGTTCGTCGACACGCTGCCGTACGGGTTCCTGAGGCTCACGGCGCTCTCGGGCGAGTCCTCCTCGGCGGAGGTGATCCTCGTGTCGGACGAGCCGGACTTCAAGCCGACGAAGGCGGAAGCGCCGAACTCGTTCCTGCGCGTCTCCCTCGCGCCCGTGCCCGAGGCCGAGCGCGTGAAGGACCGCAACCCGAACCAGTGGAAGCTCACGCTCACGACGGCGCCCGACGCTCCCGAGGGCCTGCTGGGCGGGGCGGTGAAGGTCGCGACCGGAGCCAAGAAGCAGCCCGAGCTCGACATCCCGATCTCCGGCTTCGTCAAGCCGACGGTCTCCGTGACGCCCCTCTCGATCAACTTCGGGAACTTCGACCCGAAGGGCGACCCGCAGAAGCGGAACGTGATGCTCGTGAACAACAACGCGGCGCTCGCGAACTTCTCCGTCATGAAGGCCGAGACGAACGTCCCCGGCATCTCGGCCGAGGTCGTGCCCGTCGACAAGTCCCGCGTGCAGGTGGTCCTCACGGTCGACCAGAAGATCAAGAAGGGCGTCTTCGAGGGGGACCTCACGATCAAGACGAACGACAAGGCGCGCGCCGAGGTCAAGGTCCCGATCAAGGGCGTGATCCTGTAGATGACCGGGAAACCCGTCATGCGGGTTTCCCTCACCCTTCCGCTCGGCCGCTGAGCGGCCTGCGCCGCGGAATGTCACGACGGGGGCTTCGGCCCCCGTTTTCTATTTCCTCTGCCGCCCGGACGCCGTCGGCTGCGGCGACGTCGGGACGTCGTGGAGCGGCGGGTACGGGAGG
This sequence comes from uncultured Acidobacteriota bacterium, assembly GCA_963776915.1. Lineage (GTDB taxonomy): Bacteria > Acidobacteriota > Thermoanaerobaculia > UBA5066 > UBA5066 > Fen-183. The sequence goes on from CAVZPE010000007.1 coordinate 214,857, forward strand.
CGCGCGGCCTCCTCGGCGAGCGACTTGAAGATGTTGAGCGCCAGGAGCCGGCGCGCGTGGCGCGGCCCCATGTAGGCGGGGGACAGCAGCGCCGAGAACGGCGAGTCCGCGTCGTAGTGCGAGGCCCACGTCAGGTCCGTGGAGCCGTCCGGGCGGCCCTCGACGAAGAACGAGATCGTGAGCCGTTCCACCTTCTCGTCGAGGAGATCCGCGTCGTCCAGCTTCAGGAGGAAGGCGAGGACCTCGCCGGGCTGGTAGGCGATCACGGTGAGCTCGGCGTGGCGCGGGCCGTTCACCGTCGTCGCGTCGATCGTGAGGACGTCGCCCTTGGACGCCGTGAGGCCCTTCTTGTAGCGCGCGCGGCGCGGGACCACGTCCGGGACGCCGGCGAGAAGCCAGGTGCTGATCGTCTCGGGGCCGACGAGCAGGCGCCAGACGATGGACCGGGGCGCCTGGATCGAGACGCACTCGGCACCCTGGAACGTGGCGATGGGCGTGTCCGTGTAGCGCCTGAGGCGCGTCGACCACACGTCGGGCTGCTGGGCCGACGCGCTCGCCGAGAAGACGACCGCGCCGAGGATCGCGAGGACACGCTTCACGCGCCCAGCATAACGGCAACCCCCGCCCCTACAATTCCCGGATGCGCGCTCCGCCTCCGGCGGCCTTCGCCCTCCTCGCCGTCCTCGCGGCGGCCGGGGCCTCCGGCAGCGCGCCGGAGGCGGCCGCCCCCTTCCGGTGGGAGGGGTTCGTGCGCCGCAACCCCGGGATCGTGCTCTTCCGCAGCCGCTGGAATCCGGGCGTTCTCGAGCTGAGGGACGACCTCCTGCGGTGGACGGACCGCGCCGATCCGGGGAAGAACCTCGTCCTGCCCGTCCAGCGCATCACGGGGCACGTCCTGAAGTGCGGGCGGGGAGAGGGGGCGACGTGCACCGAGTGGCGCGTCTCCACGAAGACGGAAACGTACGTCTTCCGGGAGGCGCCGCCGGCGGGCGGCGCCGAGCTCCGGCGCGCCTTCGACGCGCTCCGCGGCGCGTACGCGGACCTGCCGTCGTCCGAGGAGCGCTGACTACCTGCGGGCGGGAACGGGCGGAAGGATCTCGAGCCAGTCGAATCCGGCCGCGAGCGTGCGCGTGTCGGTCGCCCCGGGAAGCCGGTCCTTCGGAGACTCGGCGTAGGCGAAGACGAACTTCAGCTCGTTCACGCCGCGCTTCCACGCGTCCCGCGGGGTCGCGACGGTGTAGACGCGCGGCTCTCCGCCCAGCGGTACGGCGTCGATCCTGCGGTCGTTCACGTAGAACGTGAGCGTCTGCGGGGGGCCGCCGGGAAACGCGAACGGCCAGCAGCGAAAGCGCACGAGGCGGTCGCCGTCGGCGCGGCTCGTCACGACGAGACGCGCCTCCTTGCCGTGGACCCAGGCGAACGTGTCGCCCGCGCCCGTCTTCTCGAACCCGTCCCAGCCCGGGCCGAGGGCGCCGGCCGTCGTCTCGGGGTCGAAGTTGAGGGAGCGGGTTTCCTCGACGCGCCGGCAGGACGCGGCGATCGCGAGGGCGGCGAGCGCCGCGAGAAGGAGCGCAGCCTTCCTCACGACGGGCGAGTCTAGCGCCGGACCTCGATCCCGGACGCGACGAAGACGGCCCGCCCGCCGCGCACCTGTGCCTTGCCCTCGGCCGCGAGCGTGCCGCCCGAGAGGCTCTCGGGCAGCGCGTACGAGCCGTCCGTCACGATCGGCAGGACCGCGTCGCCGTCCCTCAGCTCGGGCCTGCCGGCGGGCCCGGCGTTCTTTCCCTCGACCCGCACCGCCTTCGCGGCGTACCTCTCCGGGGCCGCGACGACGGCCGCGACGCTCACGGCGGTGAGGCCGCGCAGCGGCTTGCCGAAGAGGTCGGCCGCATGCGCGGGCGCGGCGGAGGCGGCGAGGGCCGCGACGGCGAAGGCCGCCGCGGCGCGGAGGACGAAGCGCCTCATGGGACGAGCGTGTACGCCTTCGCCCCGGCGAACGGGTAGGGCGCCGGGATGCTCAGGCCCGGGCACGGGCTGCCGTTCGACCCGGCGGCGCGCGTGTAGTTGAGGGTCCCGTAGACGGTGCCGTCGTACTTCAGGAAGACGGTGCCGCTGAACGTCGCGTCCGGCTGGGCCCCCGCGAACGAGATCGAGCCGTCCGTGTTCGTGACGAAGCTCGCGTTGCTGTCCGTGCCGAACGACGCGCCGAGGGCCTGGAAGTAGAAGACGTAGTTCTGGGGGGGCGTGCCGCAGTTCGGGACGACGACGGCCATCGTCATGTAGTCGCCGCTCCCGTTGAGGATGTCGAGCGCGCCCCCGAACTCGAACCCGCCGTCGTTCAGGACGAGGCCGTACGTGCCGTTGTTCGCGCGGGCGACCTTCACGGGTGGCGCGTAGCTGATCGACGCGATCGCGTTGTCGCTGATGGAGGCGCCCGTCGCGACGGGGCCGCCGCTCTTGACCGTCACCTTCGCCGTGAGGTTCGTGTCGTTGGCCAGATACCCGAAGGACGAGGCGATGTCGTTGATCTGCGTCTGGCCGTACTTCGCGAGCGTGACGTCTCGCGGCGTCCCGAGAACCGTGCCGTCGCCCTTGACGAGCGCGACCGTCACGACGGTCGACGCGGTCCCGTTGGCCGAGAGCAGAAAGAGGTTCGTCCGGTACCCGCTCGACCCGGAGGTCGAGGAGGACACGTAAGGCACGTAGGCCGTCTCGCCGGAGGCGACGAGCTGGTCCGTGCTCTGGGCGGGAATCGAGAATCCGTAGGTCCCGGGGACCCCCGTGGAGCTCTTCGCGTTCGTGACGAGGGTCTGCGAGAGGACCCACACGGCGTTCGGCGTCAGGCCGGTCGACTCGATCCGGATGCCCCCCGCGCCCGCCGTCCCGAACTTCGAGCCGAGGACGTCGTCGATCGCGAGCGTCGCGTTCGCCGGAACCGTCACGGAAACCTTGCCGGCGCCGCTGTTGTCGCCGGAGCCGTCCGGGCTGGCCGGGAGCAGGTACATGTCGAGGGTCGCCGCGGACGCGTTCGGATTCACGATCCGGAGCGACGACACGAAGTTTTCGCCGTTGCGGCCGGTCGCCTTGGCCGACGTGACGACCCACTGCGTCGTGGCCGGCGTGTCCGCGAGGAGCGCGGCGGGCGCGAGGAGCGTGGCGGCGAGGAGCGGAGCGAGGTTCAGGCGCATGCGGGGTTCCTCTCGAGCGATTTTGACCCGGATTGGACGCGAAGAGGCCCCGGAAGTTGCGACCCCGCGCGTGGAAGTGTCGCGCGTCACGCGCGCCTCACGTTCAGAAGAGGGGCCCGGGCGCGCCTGCGAGCCTGCGGAAGTCGCCCCGCCGCCGGACGCCGAGGAGCGGAATCGCCTCGCCGGCGGAGAGCCCCGCGCGGCGCGCGGCCGCGAGGAGCGCCGAGGCCTCGGCGGGGATGCGGACGACGAGTCGGGAGGCGCCGGACGCTCCCGCGCGTGCCGCGAGCGCGAGGAGGAGCTGGGCCGCGGCTTCGGGGCTCCGGCCCGCGGCGGGCCCGATGAAGGCCGCGCCCCCGGCGCGGCGGAGCGCGCCGACGGCCTCGGGCCGGCCGCGCCGACGGAGCGCGAGGACCTCGCCGTTCGTGACCGCCCGCTCCCATTCGGCGACGCGGGCGAAGCCGCGCGTCTCGCGGTCGAGAGCGGCGACCCAGCCCGCGAGCGGGGCTCCGAGGCCGACCGGCTCGAGCGCGCCCGTGCCGGAGGCGCCCTTCGGCGGCGGCCCCGCGAACGAGAGGACGAGCGTGCGGAGCGAGAGCCCGGCGTCGAGGAGAAAGGCGACGCCCGCGGCGCCGGACGGGGCGAGCGCCTCGAGGGCCCGCGCGCGCCGCGCGGCGCCGTAGGCGCGCACGGCTTCGAGGAGGGCGCGGCCGATGCCGCCTCCCCGGTGCGGGGGATCGACCTCGAGGCGGGCGAGGAGGAGAGCGTCCTCCCGCACGGCGGCGGCCGCGCGCCCGAGGACGCGGCCGTCCGGTGCGACGGCCACGAGGACGCCGTCGGGGTCGGTGGTCAGGAGAGCCGCGTCGGCGGCGGCTTTCGGCCACTCGCCCGCGCGGGCGGGCCGGACCCCGAACGAAACTGATCTCGGCGCGGACACCCTTGGGACGGACGATAGTCCAGGAACCCGCCGCCGGAACGCCGCCTCGAGGCGTCATCAATCCTCCGATTTCCTACAATCCAATCGCGGCACCGGATCGGAGTGACGGCATGAAGAAGCGGAGCGTGGGCAGACCCCGGGACGGGAACCCGGCCGACACGCGCCGCGAGATCCTCGCGGCGGCGGAGGAGAGCTTCGCGGCTTCGGGGTTCGTGGGGGCGACGACCCGCCAGGTCGCGGCGCGCGCCGGGGTGAACGTCGCGACGCTCCACTATCACTTCGGGAACAAGGAGCGGCTCTACCGCGCCGTCCTCGACGCGGCGGTCGCGGACGAGGTGCCCGACGCCGCCGGCGACCGGCCGCCGGCCGAACGCCTCGCCGCGGTCGTCGAGGCCCTCTGGAGCTCCGGCTGGTCACGGCCCGCGCTGGCCCGCCTGAGCCTTCTCCACCGCCTCGCGGGACCCGCCGCAGCGGGCGGCGCGGCGGGAGAGCCGCTCGACGACCCGCGGGCGAGGCTCCTCGCCCGGACGATCGCCGCCGTCGCCGCGAAGGGAGCGCCCGCTCCCGACGAGGCCGCGCGCTTCGTCCTCGTCCTCCTCGACGGCGCGCTCATCGCCGCGCGCAACGGGCACACCCCCGGCTCGCCGGCTCCCGAGGCCCCGCGCCGGGCGGTCGTCGCCGCGGCTCTGCGCGTGGCGGGGCTCGCCTGACGAGAATCAGGGGGAACCCGGCCCGGTCTCGTTCCCTCCCGCCGGCTCGCGGCGCCTGAGCCCCAGGACGAGGATCGCGGCGTTGACGCCCGTGCCCGCGAGGACCGGGTCGACCCCGAGGACGTGCGCGAAGCGCTCGACGATCGCCGCCGCGCCCCCGAGGAGCATCGCGGCGCCCGCGAACCGGCGGTCGAGGCGAACGCGGGGAACGAACGCGACGAGCGTCGGGAGGATGAGACCCGACGCGAAGAGCGTGTAGCCGAGCCGGAACGTCTCCACGAGGTCGTCGAGGACGAGCGCGACGGCGAGCCCGGCCGCGCCGTAGAGGACGACCGCCGCCCGGGTGGCGCGGACGCCGGCGCGCGGGAACAGGTCGTGAGACGTCGCCGCCGCGGCCGAGAGGAGAACCGAGTCCGCCGAGGATTGCATCGTCGCGAGGAGCGCGACGAGGAGGAACGGCGCGAGCGCCGGGCCCGCGAGGGAGAACACGGCGCGCGGAAACAGCTGCGCCGGGGGGCCGCCGACGCCGCGCGCGACGCCCGCGAGCGCGATGGCGGCCGTCGCGAGCCCGAAGGCGAGCTTCGCCCCCGCCGCGCCGAAGGCCGCGCGCCGCGCGGCGGACCCGTCCCGCGCCGAGAGCACCTTCGCCCAGACGTCGCTCCCGACCGCGTGCGGCAGCCCGACGAGGACGACGAGGGCGGCGGCGTCCGCCCACCCGAACAGCGGGCCCGTGGGGAACGTCAGGAGCCGTGCGGGCGGCGGGGTCCGCGCGAGCTGCCCGAGGGCGAGCGGCAGCGCGACGAAGAGGAGGCCCAGGGCCATGAGGGCGAACTGCAGGAGATCCGTCCCGACGACCGCCCGCTGCCCGCCGAGCGCCGTGTACGCGACGAAGAGCGCGGCCGTCAGGACGAGGACGCGGGCGGGGTCCCACGGCGTCGTCGCGACGATCACGGCCTGCGTCGCCTCCGTCAGGAGCGCGAACCAGACGATCTCGGCGGCGACGACGAGCACGGCCGCGATCCGCCGGACGCCGCGACCGTACGTCCGCCCGATGACCTCGGCGATCGTCGTCGCGCCCGTCGCCCGCACGCGCGCGGCGAGGACGCCGCCGAGGGCGAGGAGGCCGAGCGCGCCCGCGAGGTCGAGCCAGAGCGCGGGGAGTCCCTTCGAGGCGACGAGCGCCGCCAGGACGAGCGTCGTCGAGCCGCCGATCACCGTCGAGGACAGCGCGACGCCGGCGCGGAAGGCGCCGAGCCCGCGGTCCGCGACGAGGAAGGCGTCCTTCGACCGCGAGGCCGCGGGCGCCGCGAGGAGGCCGACGAGGAGGACCGCGGCGCCGTAGAGACCGAGCGCGAGGGCCACGCGGCCTCAGGCCGCGAGGACGTCGCGGGCGAACGCGGCGAGGAGGCGCGAGGCGAGCGGGAGGGCCCGCTCGTCGAAGTCGAAATCGGGCGCGTGGTGAGGGCCGCGCGGCCCGTCCGCGCGCGCGGCGCCGACGAACGCGAAGGCGCCGGGGACGCGCAGGAGGAACTCGGAGAAGTCCTCTCCCCCCATCGTCCGGCACGTGGACGAGACGCAGCCCTCCCCGAGGAGGCCCGCGGCGGCCCGCCGCGCGCGCTCGGCCTCTCCGGGATGGTTCACGAGGGCGGGCGTGAGCATGCGGTAGACCGTCTTCGCCTCGCAGCCGGCGGCCGCCGCCGCGAGCGCCGCGATCTCCGGCACGAGAGCGCCGAGGCGCGCGCGCACGTCGCGGTCGAACGACCGGCAGGTCCCCGTCAACGTGACGGATTCCGGCAGGATGTTGAAGGCCGAGCCCCCGTGCACCGAGGTGACGGAAACGACGGCGGGCTCGAGGGGCGAGAGTCGCCGCGCGACGACGGTCTGGAGGGCCGTCACGACCTGGGCCGCCGCGACGACGGCGTCCCGGGTCTCGTGCGGCGAGGCGGCGTGGCCGCCGGGGCCCGTCACGTCGATCCGGAACTCGTCGACGGCCGCCATCATCGCGCCGGGGGCGACGCCCGCGTGGCCGAGGGGGAGTGCGGTCCAGAGGTGGACGCCGAACACGGCGTCCGGGCGCGGGTCGTCGAGAACGCCGTCGGCGATCATCGCGGCGGCGCCCCCCGCGCCTTCCTCGGCGGGCTGGAACGCGAAGACGACGCGGCCCTTCGCGGGCGGCGTCAGGAGCAGGAGGTCGGCCGCCGCGTCCAGCGCCGCGACGTGCCCGTCGTGCCCGCACGCGTGCATGCGGCCGTTCGTGGACGCGAAGGGAAGCCCGGTTCTCTCGGCGACGGGGAGCGCGTCGAGGTCGGCGCGCAGGAGAACGGTCGGGCCGGGCCGTCCCGTGTCGAGCACCGCGGCGACTCCGGTCTTCCCGAGCCCGGTCCTCACGGCGAAGGCCGCGCGCGCGCATGCGCTCGGCGGCGAGACGCGCGGTCTCGACCTCCTCGAAGGCGGTCTCCGGGCTCCCGTGAATCGTCCGCCGGAACGCGACGGCGGCGGCGTCCGCGGCGGCGGCGTCCCTCGAGAGCGGCTTCACGCGGGGGATGATAGGCCGCGTCGCGCTATTCTCGGGGGCGTGAGCGAGCCCTCCCGGAAGACCTTCACGTTCGACGAGGCGCGCGCGCTCCTCCCGGCCGTCCGCGAGAAGACGCGGCACGCCATCCAGGCGCTCGACGGTCTCGCGGCGGTGTCGGACGAGGACCCCGACGCGGCGCGCCGGCGGATGGAGAGCGCGGTCGAGAGCATCCTGAACGGCTGGCGCGAGGAGGTCGAGGCCCTCGGGATCGAGGTCAAGGGGCCCTGGCTCGTCGACTTCGACTCGGGCGCCGGCTATTACTGCTGGAAGTGGCCCGAGGAGTCGCTCGAGTTCTTCCACGGGTACGAGGAAGGCTTCGCGGGCCGCGTGCCCCTGCAGTGACGCGTCAGGCGATCCCGAGGATCCGCTTGCCCTCGGGCGTCATCATCTCCGCGCTCCAGGGCGGGTCCCACACGAGCTGGACCTCCGCCGCCCCGACGCCCGGGACGTTCGCGATGCGCGCCTGCGCGTCGGCGGCGATCGCGGGACCCATCCCGCAGCCCGGGGCCGTGAGCGTCATCTTGACCTCGACGCGCGTTCCGCCCTTGGCGTCGGCGAGGACGCGCAGGTCGTAGACGAGTCCGAGGTCGACGATGTTCACGGGGATCTCGGGGTCGTACACGTTCTTGAGCTGATTCCAGAGCACGTCCTCGCTGATGGGACCGGCGTCGCCCGGAGCGGCGGGGCCGGGCTCGTCGCCCGCGCCCGCCGGGAGGCCCAGCGCGTCGACGTCCGCGCCGGAGATCCGGAAGAGGCCGCCGAGCGACGGCGCGTGCACGGTGAGCGTGCCGCCGAGCGACTGCGTCAGGAAGACGTCGGTGCCGGCCTTGAGCGTGACGGGGTCGCCCGACGGGATCCGGATCGCCGGACAGTCGCGCGAGAGCTGGTGGGCGGTCGGGGCCTGGGGGGTCATGGGGGTGCTTCCTCCGCGCGGCTCGGCGCCCGGTCATTCTCCCTCAGGAGCCCGGAGGCCGAAAGGACGAGCGCGCCGGCCTGGAGCGCGGCGGCCGCCCAGTGCGGCGAATCCGGGCCGACGCGCAGGTAGAGGTTCTCGCCGCCGAAGGGCCCGAAGACCCGCCCGAGGGACGCCATCGACTGGTAGGCGCCCAGGATCTCGCCCTGCTCGAGAGCGCTCGTGCGCCGGCTCACGAGCGACGAGAGCGTGGGTGTCGTGACGCCGATTCCGAGCGCGATGACCCCGACCGCGAAGAGGAGCCGCGGGACGTCCGTCCCGAGCCTGAGGAGGAGGAACCCGCCGACGAGGAGGATCCCGCCCGCGATCACGAGGCGCGCCTCGCCGAAACGGGGCGCGAGACGCCGCACGAGGCCGCCCTGCACGATCGCCGAGCAGACGCCCACGAAGACGAAGAACCACGCGACCATGGACGGACCCGTGCCGAGCCGGAGCGTGAGGAACTGCGCGAACGTGGCCTCGAAGTTCGCGAAGGCCGTGGTCGTCACGAACGACAGGAGCATGAGCGCGCCGATCTCGGGGCGCCGGAACGCCTTCAGGAGGGAGCCCGCCGAGAAGAGCGGGACCGAGGGCGCGACGATCGCCTCGGGCCGGGTCTCGGGCAGCCGGAAGAAGGCCCACGCGCACGCCACGAGGGAGAGTCCCGCGGCGAAGAGGCCGGGCGCGGCCTCTCCGAGGTGCACGGCGAATCCGCCGATCGCGGGCCCGAAGATGAACCCGAGCGCGAAGGCCATCCCGATCATCCCCATCCCGCGCGCCCGGTCCGCGGGCGCCGTCGAGTCCGCGATGACGGCCTGGGCCGTCCCGATGTTGCCGCCCGTCGCGCCGTCGAGGATCCGCGAGGCGAACAGGACCGTGAGCGAGTGCGCGAACGCGAAGAGGACGTAGCCGATCACGGTTCCCGCGAGCGAGAACAGGATCACGGGACGCCGCCCGTACCGGTCCGAGAGTCGTCCGAGGAGCGGCGCGAAGACGAACTGCATCGCCGAGTAGCTCGACATGAGGAGGCCGAACGCGAGCGGCGACGGACGGTACTTCTCCGCATAGAGCGGCAGCAGGGGGATCACGATCCCGAAGCCGAGGAGGTCGATGAAGACCGTCAGGAACACGATCTTCAGGACGCTGTTTCTTTTCGCCGCCACCGGGACGACTATAAGTGCTCCCGCGCCATGGTCGGCAAGACGATCTCCCACTATCGGGTCCTCGCGCAGCTGGGCGGCGGCGGCATGGGCGTCGTCTACGAGGCGGAAGACGTCCGGCTGGGGCGGCCGGTGGCCCTGAAGTTCCTGCCCCCGGAGCTCGCACGGGACCCCGAGGCGCTCCAGCGGTTCCGCCGCGAGGCGCGCGCGGCCTCGGCGCTCAACCACCCGAACATCTGCACGGTCTACGACGTCGGCGAGCACGACGGCGTCCCGTTCCTCGTCCTGGAGCGGCTCGAGGGAACGACGCTCCTCGAGCGACTCGGGAGCGGCCGGCTGCCCGCCGACGAGCTTCTCGACGCGGCCCTCCAGCTCGCCGGCGCGCTCGAAGCCGCCGGGGGAAAGGGGATCGTCCATCGGGACCTCAAGCCCGCCAACATCTTCCTGACGACGACGGCCGGGGCGAAGATCCTCGACTTCGGGATCGCCAAGCTCGCCGAGACCCGGGCGCTCGAGCCGGATGCCGAGACGGTCACGGGAGCCAACCCGGTGACGCTGCCTGGGACGGTCATCGGAACGGCTCCCTACATGTCCCCCGAGCAGGTGCGGGCCGAGCCGGTCGACGCGCGAACCGACATCTTCTCGCTCGGGGTCGTCCTCTACGAGATGGCGACGGGCCGCCGCCCGTTTGCCGCGAAGAATGCGTCGCTCGTCGTGGACGCCATCCTCCACGTCGTTCCGCCCCCGCCGGACGCCCTGGTCTCCGGCCTGCCGCACGACCTGGCCGGCGTGATCATGCGCGCGCTCGAGAAGGACGTCCGACTTCGCTATCAGACCGCCGCCGACCTCAGGGCCGATCTCCTCCGCGTCCGCCGCGGACCTCCGTCCGCCGCCCCCTCCGTCGCCCAGGCCCGTCGCCCGGCGCCGAGCCTTCCGGCTCCCGCTCACGAGCTTCGTCGGGGCGGCGGGCGGAGCTCGAGCGCGTCGCGGATGCGCTCGCGAGGTCGCGGCTCGTCACGCTGACCGGACCCGGCGGAACCGGGAAGACGCGGCTCGCGCTCCGGGCCGCGGAGGAGGCGCAGGGGTCGTTCGCGGACGGCGTGTTCCTCGTCGAGCTCGCGGCCCTCCGGGACCCGAGCCTTCTCCCGTCGGCGGTCGCACAGGCCGTGGGCCTCCGCGAGGTTCCGGACGTGACGTTGTCCGATGCTCTCTCGCGCTTTCTCTCGAGCCGGCATCTCCTCGTGGTGCTCGACAACTTCGAGCAGCTCGTCTCCGCGGCTCCCCGGCTCGCGGAGCTTCTTCTCGCGGCGCCACGGCTTTCGCTCCTCGTGACGAGCCGTGCCCGGCTCCACGTGAGCACCGAGGTCGAGGTGCAGGTGCCGCCGCTCCGTCTCCCCGGGGCGGGTGAGGCGAGCCCGGATGAGCTCCTCACGTTCGAATCCGTCGCGCTCTTCTGCGAGCGGGCGGCCGCCGCGAGGCCGGGATTCTCCCTGACGAGGGAGAACGCGCCCGACGTCGCCCGGATCTGCGCGAGGCTGGACGGCCTCCCGCTCGCGATCGAGCTGGCCGCCGCGCGGATCCGGCACCTCGCGCCCGAGGCGCTCCTTCGGCGCCTGTCGAGCCGCCTGTCGCTCCTCACGGGCGGCGCGCGGGACCTTCCCGCCCGGCAGCAGACGCTGCGCGACGCCATCGGCTGGAGCCACGACCTCCTCCCGGCCGAGGAGCAGGCGCTCTTCGCGCGCCTTTCGGTGTTCAGCGGCGGCTTCACGCTCGAGGCCGCCGAGGCGGTGTGCTCGGAGGTCGGCCCGCTCGCTCTCGACGTCCTCGACGGCGTGGCCTCTCTCGTCGACAAGAGCCTGCTCGGTCTCACCGGCGAGGACGCCGAACCGCGGTACGCGATGCTCGAGACGATCCGGGAGTACGGGCTGGAGCGTCTCGGAGCGCGCGGCGAGGAAGGGCCCGCGCGCCGCGCCCACGCACGGCGGTTCGCGGGCCTCGCGGCGGTGACGGAGCGCCACCTCATGAGCGCTGAGCGTGCGCGGCACCTCGCCCGCCTCGGAGCGGACCACGACAACCTCCGTGCGGCGCTGGCCTGGTGCGCGTCCGACGGGGGCGACGCGGATCTCGGTCTGGAGATCGCTGCGGACCTTCTCTACTACTGGATCTTCCGCAGCCTGCTCGGCGAGGGCTCTGCCGCGCTCTCCGAGGTGCTGTCCCGGGGCGGCTCGGCGCCCGCGCGGGCCGCCGCCCTCCGGAGCCTCGCTCTGCTGCGCTGGCTCCAGGGGGACCACGAGGGAGCCGCGGCTGCGGCAGAAGAAGCGTTGAGCATCAGCACGGCCCGGGAGGACCGGCAAGGGATCGCCCGGACACTCGCGACCCTCTCACTCGTGGCCGAATCCCGGGGACGGCACGCCGAGGCGCGCCGTCTCGTCACCGAGAGCGCGGAAATCTATCGGGCCCTCGGCGACGACGCGATGCGCGCGCACGTCGTCCTGAACGCGATCGAGCCCGACGACCTCGCCGCCGCGCGAGGCGACTTCGAGGAGGCGCTCGCCGTATGCCGCGCGCGCGGCGACACGTGGAATTCCTCGCGCGCCCTGCGCAACCTCGGCGTCGTGGCGCTCCGAAGCGGGGACTTCGCCGAGGCGCGCCGCCGCCTGGAAGGGTGCCTCGCCCTCCAGCGCGAGCTCGGCGACCGATGGCTGATTGCGCGCACGTTGAACGTGCTGGGCGACGTGGCCCGCTGCATGGGCGACCTCGGCGACGCCGAGAAGCGTTACAGGGAGAGCCGCTCGGAGGAGAGGGCCCTCGGGAGCAGCGCGAACGCGGCCTGGTCGCTCGCGGGGCTCGGGCACGTGGCGCTCGCGCAGGGAGACCTCCCGGGAGCGTCGCGGCGGTTCCGGGAGGCGCTTCTGTCGCGCCCGGACGGGGCCGAGAAGCCGGAGCATCTGGCCTCCTGCCTCATCGGCCTCGCGGAGGTCAGGCGGATCGAGGGAGACCCTGCCGGCGCCGCGGAATGCGTCGCCGCGGTTTCTCCGCTCGTCGTGGACGCGGGGCGCCGGATTCTGCCGGTCGACGCGGACCTCCACGCGCGCGTCGCCCGCGCCGTGGGCGATCCCGCGCGGGACGCGGCCGCTGCCGCGCTGGCCGGGAGCTCCCTCGCCGAACGGATCGGCCGGATCTGCGGGAAGGGGAAGCCGGGGCTCAGCTGAACGACTTGCCGCAGCCGCAGCTCGACGTCGAGTTCGGGTTCTCGACCGCGAAGCCGGCGCCGCGCATGTCCTCGACGAAGTCCACGGTGGAGCCGTGGAGCTTGAGCGCGCTGGCGGGGTCGACGACGACCTCGATGTCCTTCACGGCGAGGACGTGGTCCGTCGGCCGCTTGTCGTCGAACGTGAAGCCGTACTGGAACCCCGAGCACCCGCCGCCCTGGATGAACACGCGCAGGGGCTTGTTCGCGGCCTCGGGCATCTTCGCGGCGAACTCCTTCACCTTCGCGACGGCGCGATCCGTCACGCTGAGGAGGAACACGGACGGGGACGTGGCCTGCGTGGCGGTCTCGGGGACGGTGGACATGGACGTTGCCTCCCGCGGCGCTCGCGCCGCCTGTGGAATATGGCGGGTCCGGCCCGCGGAAGTCAAACGGGGCCCGGGCTTTGCGAATTCCCCACAGGGGGTTGAAAACCCCACCATCTAGTGGCCTCTTCGGATAAAAACACTATCCCTTGCGTTTTACCCTTGAAATCAGATCTCAGCGGCACTACCTTCTCCGACAGACCTGACAACGACCCGGCGATCACGCACACGTCGTCTTCCCGGTCAGACGAAGGGCCAGAGGTGCCGCCGGGCGGCGGCAAAAACAGGACAAACCGCTCACGTCAGACGAAGGTGAGAGAGAGGCTTTTCCGTCCATGAGCAACACGAACACGCGCGAGACGAAGGCCGGAACGAAGACGGAGCCGGCGGGAAAGACCGCTTCCCGGACCAGGGCCGGCGGGCTCACGTTCCGACGCGTCTACACGGACGGCGTGACGCCGCCCTTCGATGCGATCGAATGGGAGCTGCGCACGGCGGCGATCACGAACGAGAAGGGCGAGGTGTTCTTCGAGCAGAAGGACGTCGAGGTCCCGAAGGCGTGGTCGATGACGGCGACGAACATCGTGGCCCAGAAGTACTTCTCGGGAAAGCCGGGAACTCCGCAGCGCGAGCGCTCGGTGAGGCAGCTCATCGGCCGCGTCGTCGACACGATCACGGGCTTCGGCGTGAAGGGCGGCTACTTCCGCACCGCCGCCGACCGGGACGCGTTCTCCGACGAGCTCACGCACATCCTCGTCACCCAGGCCGCGAGCTTCAACTCGCCGGTCTGGTTCAACGTCGGCGTCGAGCCGAAGCCGCAGGCCTCCGCGTGCTTCATCAACTCGGTCGGCGACTCGATGGCCTCGATCCTCGAGCTCGCGAAGACCGAGGGGATGCTCTTCAAGTTCGGCTCGGGCACCGGCTCGAACCTCTCCTCGCTGCGCTCGTCGACCGAGTCGCTCTCGTCGGGCGGGATCGCGTCGGGACCGGTCTCCTTCATGAAGGGCTTCGACAGCTTCGCGGGCGCGATCAAGTCCGGCGGCAAGACGCGCCGGGCCGCGAAGATGGTCATCCTCAACGTCGACCACCCGGACATCGAGGAGTTCATCGTCTGCAAGGAGAAGGAAGAGAAGAAGGCCTGGGACCTCATCGACGCCGGCTGGGACGGCTCGTTCAACGGGGAGGTCTACAGCAACATCGCGTTCCAGAACGCGAACCACTCCGTGCGCGTGACGGACGCGTTCATGAAGGCCGTCGAGTCGGGCGGGACCCACACGACGAAGGCGGTCACCACGGGCGAGCCCATGGGCACGTTCGACGCGAAGGCGCTCCTCATGAAGATGGCGGAGTCGGCCTGGGTCTGCGGCGATCCCGGCATGCAGTACGACACGCTCATCAACAAGTGGAACCCGTGCAAGGCGACGCACCGGATCAACGCGTCGAACCCGTGCTCGGAGTACATGTTCATCGACGATTCGGCCTGCAACCTCGCCTCGCTGAACCTCATGAAGTTCGCGAAGGAGGACGGCGGCTTCGACGTCGAGAAGTTCACGCACGCCGTGGACGTCGTCTTCGCGGCCCAGGAGATGCTCGTCTCGGAGGCCTCGTACCCCACCCCCGCGATCGAGAGGAACTCGCACGACTTCCGCCCGATCGGCCTCGGCTACGCGAACCTCGGCGCGCTCCTCATGTACAACGGCCTCCCGTACGACGGCGACGAGGGCCGGCACTACGCCGCCGCCGTCACGAGCCTCATGCACGGCCAGGCCTACCTGACGTCCTCGAAGATCGCCTCCGAGATGGGCACGTTCGCCGGGTACCCGCCGAACCGGGACGCGTTCCTCGAGGTCATCTCGATGCACCGCGACGCGGCCTACGGCGTCGAGAAGGCGGGCGTCCCGAAGGAGCTCTGGGAAGCCCAGCGCGCCGTGTGGGACCTCACGCTCGAGTCCGGCCGCCAGCACGGGTACCGGAACGCCCAGGCGACCGTCCTCGCGCCGACCGGGACGATCGGCTTCATGATGGACTGCGACACGACGGGCGTCGAGCCGGACCTCGCCCTCGTGAAGTACAAGAAGCTCGTCGGCGGCGGGACGATCAAGATCGTCAACCAGACGGTGCCGCACGCCCTCACGCGCCTCGGCTACTCGGACGCCGAGATGCACGCGATCGTCCGCTACATCGACGAGAAGGGCACGATCGAGGGCGCGCCGGGCCTCAGGAGCGAGCACCTGCCCGTGTTCGACTGCGCGTTCAAGGCCCTCGGCGGCACGCGCTCGATCGCCCCGATGGGCCACGTCCGCATGATGTCGGCCGTCCAGCCGTTCCTCTCGGGCGCGATCAGCAAGACGGTCAACATGCCGAACGACGCGACCGTCGAGGAGATCGCGGACGTCTACATGCAGGGCTGGAAGCTCGGCCTCAAGGCGATCGCGATCTACCGCGACGGCTGCAAGCGCACGCAGCCGCTCAACACGTCGGCCTCCAAGAACGACGACTCCGTGAAAGGCACGCGCGACGCGCGCGGCAACACGATCCCGGCCGCGCCGGTCGCCGCGGTCGCGCCCGGCCTGCGCCGGCACAAGCTGCCGGACGAGCGCCGCGCGATCACCCACAAGTTCTCCGTCGCGGGCCACGAGGGCTACGTCACGGTCGGCCTCTACGAGGACGGGATGCCCGGAGAGATCTTCCTCACGATGGCGAAGGAGGGCTCGACGATCTCGGGCCTCATGGACTCCTTCGCGACCGCGATCTCCCTCACCCTGCAGTACGGCGTGCCGCTCGAGGCGCTCGTGGAGAAGTTCAGCCACATGCGCTTCGAGCCGGCCGGCTACACGAAGAACCCGGAGATCCCGATCGCGAAGAGCCTCGTGGACTACATCTTCCGCTGGCTCGCGTCGAAGTTCCTGACCGCGGACCTCAAGGAGAAGGCCGGCGTCATCGCCCGCGAGGAGCCCGGCCCGGCGGGGACGCCGTCCGGCTTCAGGGCCATGTCCGCGCTGTCGCCCGTCGCCGAGGCGGCGGCCGGCCCGATCGCGGCGGCCTTCCAGGCGATCTCCGGAATCGCGTCCGGCGCGCCGGCGGAGGCCGCCGAGCCGCGCGCCATCGGCTTTGCGGTGCCCGCGGTGCAGGCGTCGCGCCTGACGTTCGAGAACAGCGCGGACGCCCCGAGCTGCCACGAGTGCGGGAGCCTCATGGTGCGCGGCGGCGCCTGCTACAAGTGCCTGAACTGCGGGGCGACGAGCGGCTGCAGCTGATCGGATCCGTACCTTCCCTCGGCGTTAGCGCCTGCGGCGAGAGAAACGGGGAATTCTTCGAATGAGTCCCGAGCAGGACGCGGCGCGCGGTCCTCGATCTGACCGTCCGGCGAGCCTCCGCGATCTTCACCTTCCGAGGAAATACGGCGCTACGGCGCGAGATCCGCGTGCGAGACTGACGCACGCCCATGGCCCGCGGCATCTTCAGCGCCTTCGTCGCGGTCGAGACGTTCGTCTTCCTCGCGCGCGAGGACCGGTGGGCCGTGCTCTTCTTCTTCACGAAGGAGACGTGGCTCTACGTCCTGCTTCTCTGGCTGAAGGACGTCGCGCTCGCGCTCCTCGCCGCCGTGCTCTTCGCGGCGCTCGTCTCCGTCACGGAGATCCTCGAGCGAACTCCGTCGCCGCGCGTCACCCGCGGCGTCCTCGCCGTCGTGCTCCTTGCCGTCGGGGTCGGCGTCGCGCTGCGCTTCGCCTTCCCCCGGATGATCCCCCCGGGACTCTGGTTCGACCCTCCGTTCGAGGCGCGCGCGCTCCTCGAGCGGCCGGACGGCCTGCCGTGGATCGGGGGCGTGCCGCTCCACGCGGACCCCGTGGCGGCGGGCAACCGCGAGCTCGTCTCGTACGTGTACCTGCACTTCTACGACGCCGTGTTCCGGGTCTTCGGCCGCGGCGAGGCGGGCTTCGGGGCCCTCTCGGCGGTTCCGGGCGCCCTCGCGATCCCGGCCGCGGCCTGGCTCGCGTGGGAGGTGTCGGGGAGCCTGCCGGCCGCATACGCGGCCGTCCTCGTCGCGCTCGGGCTCTGGCCCCTCGTCTTCTCGCGCTGGGGCTACACGGCCGCCGCGCTCATCCCGCTCGCCTTCCTCGCGGCCGCCGCGGCGCTCGCGGCCCTGCGGACGCGGCGGATCTCCCTCGCCGTCCTCGCGGGCGTCTGCGTCGGCCTGTCGCTCCACACGCATTCCTCGTCGTGGGCGGTCGCCGCGGGGCTGGGGATCTGGGCGCTCTCCCTCGTGCGCGCGAAGGAGACGCGCGCTCTCGTCGTCGCGGCGTTTCTCGCGGCAGCCCTCGCGTTCCTGCCCTTCGGGATCGGGTACCTGAGGAACCCGGCGAACCTCGGGGGGCGCATCCGGGACGTGCCCGCCGGGTCGCGCGTCTCGGGCGCATACGGGGCGCCCGTGACGGGCGCGCTCCGGGTGCCCGCGACGCTCGTCACGAACGCGCTCGACTACGCGGGCGTCCTCGTCTTCACCCCGGACCCGAACCCGCGCGACGGCGTGCCGGGACGCCCCGCGCTGCACCCGCTCCTCGGCGTTCTTGCGCTCGCGGGGTTCGCGCGGGCGGCCGCCCGAAGGGATCGGGGGGACCTCGCGCTTCTCGCGCTCGCGGGCGGAAGTCTCGCCGCGGGCGTCCTGTCCAATCCCGGGGGCGCGCCGAACACCATCCGGACGTGCGTCTTCGTCGCGGCGGCGCTCGTCGCTGCGGCGGGAATCCTCGCGACCTGGGCCGCGGCGCTCGCGCGGCGTTTCCCGGTGCGCGCCGGCGTCGCCGCCGCGGGACTCGCCGCCGCCGTCCTCGTTCTCGAGACGCGGCCGTTCCTCGCGACGTGGGCGTCCCACCCGGCCGTGCTCGGGGCCTTCTGCGTCACCGAGACTTCGGCGGCGCGGGTCGCGCGGGCGCTCGCGCCCGGCGACCTCGTCCTCGAACCGTCCGCGCTGCGTTTCGCGTTCGTCTTCGACGCCCTGCACGGGCCGACGGACCGGCGCGTCCCCGTGAGCCCCGCCTCCCGGCGAAGCGCGGCCGAGCTCATCGCGGCGCCTCCCGAGCGTCCCTTCACTTTCGTGGCGCGCCGGGCCGCGCTCGAGCGCCTCGCACGCGCCGGCTTCCGCGTCGGGCGGGGCGTCGCGCCCAACGAGCTCGACCCGCACCTCGTCCTCGCGCGCGTCGCGCGGCCCGGGCTCCGCCCGTGAGGGCGCAAGGCGGCCCTCTCGTCCACGCCGCCTTCGAGCTCCTCGCGTACCTCACGGGGTTCGCGCTTTCGCGGCGCGCGTGGGCGCGCGAGAAGCGCGCGTTCGCCTCGCGGCCCGGCTCGGCGTGGATCGCGGTCGCCGCGATCCTCGGGGCGGCGCTCGGCAGCAAGGCCCTCTTCCTCCTGCAGTTCCCCGACTTCGCCTTCGCCCGGTTTCCGTCGGCCGAGGCGCTCCTCGGCGGCAAGACGATCGTGGGCGGGCTCCTCGGCGGCCTCGTCGGCGTCGAGGTCGCGAAGGTGCGGCTCGGCGTCGCCGACTCGACCGGGCGACCTCTTCACGTTCCCCGTGATCGGCGGTCTCGTCGTGGGAAGGCTCGGCTGCCTCGCGGCGGGCCTCGGGGACGAGACGTTCGGCCTTCCGACGGCCCTGCCGTGGGGCTGGGATTTCGGCGACGGCGTCCCGCGCCACCCGACCCCGCTCTACGAGATCGGATTCCTTCTCGCGCTCGCCGCGGCGCTTCGGCTCCTCGCGCCGCGCCTGACGCACGCCGGCGACACGTTCCGCCTCTTCATGGCGGCTTACCTCGCGTTCCGCGTCGCCGTGGACTTCCTCAAGCCGCCGTTCGGGCCCGTCGCGTCCGCCGCGGAGGCCGCGCTGCCGCGTGCGCGCCTCTACGCGGGGCTGACGGCGATCCAGATCGCGGCGCTCTGCGGCCTTTTGTACGATGCGGCCGTGCTCCTGAGACGGATTCTCGTGCGGCCGGCGGAGCCGGCGTGACCCACGCGCGGGCGACCCGCCCGTACCTCTTCTACGACACGTCCACCTCCGTGTGCGCGGCGTGCCTCAGGCGCGTCGAGGCCAAGGTGCTCCTCCAGGACGGCGCGGTCTTCCTCGAGAAGTGGTGTCCGGAGCACGGGAAGGCGCGCGTCCTCCTCGCGGACGACGCGGACTACTGGCGCATGGCGCGGGAGAAGTTCCTCAAGGCGCCGGAGCTGCCGGTCGTGTGCGCGACGCCGACGCGCTGGGGCTGCCCCTACGACTGCGGCCTCTGCCCCGACCACATGCAGCACTCCTGCCTCGCGCTCCTCGAGATCACGGACACGTGCAACCTCCGCTGCCCCGTGTGCTACGCGGGGAGCGGTCCCGAGCGGACGACGTCGCGGTCGCTCGAGGACGTGGAGCGGATGCTCGACGCGCTCGTCGCGAGCGAAGGGACGCCCGACGTCGTGCAGGTCTCGGGCGGCGAGCCCACGCTCCACCCGGACTTCTTCGCCATCCTCGACGCCGCGCGGCGCCGGCCGATCCGCCACCTCATGGTCAACACGAACGGGATCCGGATCGCGAACGAAGAGGGCTTCGCCGAGCGCCTCGCGGCCTACGCGCCGGGGTTCGAGGTGTACCTCCAGTTCGACTCGCTCGGGGACGACGCGAATCGGGCGCTGCGCGGCGCGTCCCTCGCCGAGACGCGCCTTCGGGCCCTCGACCGTCTCGACGCGCTCAACCTCTCGACGACGCTCGTCGTGACGGTCAAGCGGGGCCTCAACGACGGCGAGATCGGCGACATCGTGCGCTTCGCGCTCTCGCGCCGCAGCGTCCGCGGCGTCACGCTCCAGCCCGTGCAGGTCGCGGGCCGCGCGGACGGCGTCGATGCCGCGCGCGACCGCCTCACGCTCACGGAGGTGCGGCGCCGGCTCCTCGAGCAGACGGACGTCTTCGGGCCCGCCGACGTGATCCCCGTGCCGTGCAACCCCGACGCGCTCGCGATGGGCTACGCGCTGAAGATCGACGGGCGGGCGGTGCCGCTGACCGGCCTTCTCGACCCGCAGGTCCTCCTCGCCGAGGCGCGCAACACGATCGTCTACGAGAAGGACGACGCCGTGAAGCGCCACGCGCTGAAGCTGTTCTCGACGGGCATCGGCCCGGAGGCGGCGGCCGGGACGCTGCGCGAGCTCCTCTGCTGCCTGCCGAAGGTCGGAGTTCCCGCGGGCCTCTCGTACGAGAACCTCTTTCGGGTCCTCGTCGTCGCGTTCCTCGACGCGCACGGCTTCGAGACGCGCGTCGCGAAGCGCTCGTGCATCCACATGGTCCAGCCGGACGGGCGCCTCATCCCGTTCGACACGTACAACCTCTTCTATCGTGACGGCGCCGCCGCGCGCCTCGAGGCTCTCAGGGCCGGGGTCGACGCCGCGTACCGCCCGGAGGTGACCCCGCCGTGAGCGACGTGCCCGCGCCGCCCGTCCCCGAACCGCCGCCTCCGCCTCCCCCGCTGCCGGGCGCGCCCGAGGCGCTCCCGGGCGCGGTGCCTCCGAAGGACACGGTCGGGGCCGGCGTCGTCCGGCTCCTTCTCCTGCATCTCCTCCAGATCCCGCTCACGGTCGTGGGCGGGCCGATCTGGATCGGGCTCTCGCAGCTCTTCTACGTGATCCCGCAGCACGTCGTGTTCAAGAGGCAGGGCCGCCACGCGTGCATCCGCGGCCTGTGGATCGGCGCGGGCGTCACGTTCCTCCTGAACGCCGGCTGCTTCGGAGTCGTGCTGCTTTCGCTCTCGAGCACGAGCTTCCGCTAGGCGCTCCGTCAGCGACGAATCTCGTTCCAGAGGCGCCGGATGTTCCCGGGCTCGGGGGGACGCGCCCCCGCGGCCGGCGGCGGAAGGCGGACCTCGAGAAACAGGTCCGTCCCCTCCGGAGGCGCCGAGCGTCGCGGCGGCCTCGCGGAAAGCGTCGCCGCGCTCGACGAGGACGACGCCGGGCGAGAAGCGCCGGAGCGCGTCGGCGACCGCCCCCGGGGCGGGCGGGGCGCCCGGCAGCGGCGGGGCGCCCTCCACGAGCCAGACCCTCTCGATGTGCCGGTAGTTGTAGAACTTCACGATGTCGCGGCCCTTGCGCGTCACGATCAGGACCCGCAGCGCCGGGTCGCGGTCGAGGAGGTCGCGTGCGCGCGCGCCCATCGCGTTCGCGGGCACGAGGTATTCGCTCTGCGCGTCCGCGGACCGCCCGAACCGGAACGCGTACTCGAAGAACCCGAGCGCGCCCGGGACGAGCAGCGCGGCCGCGAGGACGAGGCGTGCGCGCGGCCACCGCCGCCAGGCGCGCCCGAGCGCGAGGGACGCGAGGAGGACGATCGCGGGCTGGAGGAGGAGGAGCCGCGTGAGACTCGGACCGGACACGCCGAGGAGGAGGGTTCCCGTCCCGAGCACCCAGAGGAGATACGAGAGCCCCGGGGGCCGCGGGGTCCGCGATGCGAGCGCGAGGCCGCACGCGAACGCCACGGCCGTGACGGGGTCGACGGGATGGACGCCGGCGCCCGTCAGAGACACGGCCGTCGCGTCGAAGTTGTGCCCGGGGCCGAGCCACGCCGAGTAGAAGCGCGGGAGGTGGAACGGCAGGAGCACGGTCCAGAAGACGTTCACGACCTTCCACACCCACCCACCGCGATAGACGTAGTAGCCGCGGAAGAGGAACTCCGAAGGCTCGCGGAGGAAGAACAGGAAATTCGGGATGGACGCGACCGCGATTCCGAGAAGCGTCGGGCCGAGCACCGAGGGGAACGATCGTTCCGCGCGCGGCTTTCGAAGCTCCCCCGCGAGCGCGAAGAGAAGCCACGCCGGCGCGAGGACGCGGCAGGAGCTGTAGGCGTAGACGGAGAGGCCGAGGACGAATCCGGCGGCGAAGCGCACGCGCCGGCCCGTCCCCGCTGACGCGCCCGCGTGGACGAGAAGGAGGGCGACGAGGAAGAAGAGGGGCGCCGCGATCGTGCGCAGGCCGACCTCGCCGTAATGGAAGAGCCAGACGGAGCCGGCCGACAGGAGGAAGGGGATCGCGGGAGGCGTGGCGGGATCGAGGCGGCGCGCGGCGAGGACCGTGAGCGCGACGACCGCGGCGCTCGCGAGGATCGAGGGGAGCACCACGGAGATCCAGCGCGGGCCGACGAGCTCCACGCAGGCGCCCATGACGTAGAGCCAGAGCGTCTCGGCGGACGGTCCGATCGCGAACGACATCACCTCGAAGCGACGCCTCACGATCAGGTGGACGCCGCGCAGCGCCTCCACGGCGGGCCCTCCCTCGAGCCCGGCGGGGACCCGCCCGAAGGACAGCGCGTGGAGGGCGAGGAGGGCCGGCAGCCCGAGGGCGAGCGTCCCGGCGAGGGCCGCCGCCGGGCGTTCCGGGCCCGTGGGCGCGCTCGAATGCGGCATTGAGCCGATTCTAGGGGCCTCCCGGCGCCCCGAATGGTTCAAGTGAGGGATGGACGGACCCGGTCCCACCCCTGACATTGACCCTGGATGACTCTCTCGGGGATCCCCTTCCACCGGCGTCTCGGGTTCAAGATCACGGCCGCCGCGGCCGCCGCGATCCTCGTGCCCGTGGCCATCGTCGCCGCCGTCACGATCCGGACCCAGCACGAGGAGCTCGTCGCGCGCGCGCAGGGAAGCGCCGCGATCCTCTCGGAGACGGTGCGGAGCGCGACGCACGACTTCATGCTGAAGGACCAGCGCGAGGACGCGTACCGGATCATCGAGATCGTCGGGCACGAGAGCCTCCGCAAGGACAGCTCGATCGAGAGCGTGAGGATCTTCAACAAGCAGGGGACGACGGTGTACTCCACCGACCGCAAGGAGATCGGGCGCATCGCCGACAAGAGGGCCGGCGCCTGCGCGCCGTGTCACGGCGGGGCCGGCGCGCCGATCACGAATCCCGATCCGACGACGCGCAGCCGGATCACGACCGTCGGCGACCACCGCGTCCTGTCCTTCGTGACGCCGATCTACAACGAGGCGGCGTGCGCCGCGGCCGGGTGCCACGCGTCTCCGAAGGACCAGCGGGTCCTCGGCCTCCTCGACGTCGCGCTCTCCCTGCGCGACGTGGACGACCGGCGGGCGGCCGCGACGTGGCGCATCGTCGGGCTCTCGCTCCTCGCGCTCGTCGTCCTGACGGCCCTCGTCTCGGCGATCGTGCGGATGCTCGTCATCCGGCCGGTCTCCGAGATGCTCGCGGCGACGAAGAACCTCGCGCTCGGCGGGACGCCCGCGCCCCTGAGGGTCCGCTCGCGCGACGAGCTCGGCATGCTCGGGGGCTCGTTCAACGAGATGAGCGCGTACCTCCAGTACGCGCGCTCGCGCCTCGAGGCCGCGGCGGACGACCTCGAGCATCAGGTCGAGGAGCGCACCGCGGCCCTCAAGCAGGCGCAGGAGGCGCTCGTCCAGTCCGAAAAGCTCGCCTCGCTCGGGACGCTCTCGGCGTCGATCGCCCACGAGATCAACAACCCGCTGGCCGGCATCCTGACCTTCGCGCGGCTCATGTCGCGCACGCTCGAGACGGGCGAGGTGGACGACGCGGCGCGCGCCGCGTGCCTGAGGAACCTCGGGCTCATCCAGCGCGAGACGGAGCGCTGCACGCGCATCGTGCGCAGCCTCCTCGACTTCGCGCGGGCGCGGCCCATCGAGCTCAAGGACGTCGACGCCGTCGCCGCGCTCGAGGAGGCCGTCTCCCTCACCCAGCACAAGCTGCAGCTCCAGCAGGTCGTCGTCGTCAAGCAGCTCGAGGGCGGAGCGATCGTCCGCGGCGACTTCGGCCAGCTGAGGCAGGTCTTCGTGAACCTGATCCTGAACTCGTGCGACGCGATGCCGGACGGCGGGACCCTCACCATCACGTCGAGGAAGCTCGACGAGGGCCGCGCGGTCGAGATCGCGATCGCCGACACCGGCACGGGCATCGCGCCGGAGCACCTCTCGCGCATCTTCGATCCCTTCTTCACGACGAAGCAGATGGGGACGGGGCTCGGCCTTTCGGTCGTCTACGGCGTCGTCGAGAAGCACGGGGGGTCGATGAAGGCGCAGAGCCGCCTCGGCGAGGGGACGACGATGACGATCCGGCTCCCGCTGGCCGGAGAGGCGGCGGCGCCGGCGGGCGCCGCCGCATGAGCGAGGTCCTCCTCCTGTGGATCGGTCGACGGGACCCCGCGCCGGATCTTCTCGAAGGCGTTCGCCGGAGCGTCGCGCGCGAGTACGGGCGGCCCGTTCACGTGCGCCTCTCGGCGGAACGGCCCGACGACGCGTTCGACGCGCGCCGGGGCCAGTACTCCTCCAGCCGCATCCTCGCGTGGCTGAAGGACCGGCACGAGGGAGCCGGCCGGGTCCTCGGCGTCACGGACGTCGACCTCTTCATCCCGATCCTGACCTTCGTCTTCGGCGAGGCCCAGCTCGGGGGCGTCGCGGCGGTCGTCTCGACGGCCCGCCTCGGAGACACGCCGCTCATCCCGGGGGAAGCGGCACGCGTCGCGCTGCGCCTCCAGAAGGAGGCCGTGCACGAGCTCGGGCACACGTTCGGCCTCCTGCATTGCCGCGACGCGCATTGCGCGATGGCCCGCTCGCCGAGCCTGAGACACGTCGACGCGAAGTCCCCCGCCCTGTGCCGCGCCTGTCGCGCGAGGACCCACGAACTCTCGGAGAACGGAGACGTCCATGAGCAAGAAGAGCACGCGAATCCTGATCGTCGATGACGAGGAGATCGTCCGCGAGTCCCTCTCGGCGTGGCTCGAGAAGGACGGCTACACGATCGGGACGGCGCCGGAAGGGGCGACGGCGCTCCGGATGATGGGCGAGCATCCGTGGTCGATCCTCCTCGTCGACCTCAAGATGCCGGGGATCGACGGCCTCGAGGTCCTCAAGCGCGTCAAGGAGAGCTGGCCCGAGACGTCCGTCCTCATCATGACGGCCTACGCGACCGTCGACACGGCCGTGAACGCGATGAAGGCGGGCGCGTTCGACTACGTCGTCAAGCCGTTCGACCCCGAGGAGGTCAGCCTCGTCGTCGAGAAGATCGTCGCGCAGCAGGCCCTCGTGAGGGAGAACGTGATCCTGAGGAAGGCCCTCAAGAAGGAGTACCGCTTCCACGACCTCGTCACGAAGAGCCCGGCGCTCCTCGCGACGCTCGAGCTGGCGAAGACGGCCGCCAAGAGCCCGTCGACGGTCCTCGTCCTCGGCGAGAGCGGCACGGGCAAGGAGCTCCTCGCCCGCGCGGTCCACGCGGAGAGCCCGCGGCACGCCCGGCCGTTCGTCCCGGTCTCGTGCGCGGCCCTCACGGAGACGCTCCTCGAATCGGAGCTCTTCGGGTACGAGAAGGGCGCGTTCACGGGCGCGAACGGCCGGCGCGAGGGGAAGTTCGAGGCCGCGAGCGGCGGGACCCTCTTCCTCGACGAGATCGGCGACATCAGCCCGAAGCTCCAGCTCGACCTCCTGCGCGTCCTCGAGGAGCGGCGGGTCACGCGCGTCGGCGGCACCGAGTCCCTGCCCGTCGACGTGCGGATCATCGCGGCGACGAATCGGGACCTGAGGCGCGCGGTCGAGGAAGGGCGCTTCCGTCAGGATCTCTTCTACCGGCTGAACGTCATCACGATCACCCTCCTCCCGCTGCGCGACCGCAAGGAGGACATCCCGCTGCTCGTCGACCGGATCCTCGAGCAGCTCGCGTCGGAGCTGAAGCGGGAGGTCGAGGGCGTCTCGCCCGAGGCGATGGCGATCCTCCTCGCGCACGACTGGCCCGGGAACGTCCGCGAGCTGCGCAACGTCCTCGAACGGGCGATCGTCGTCTCCGACGTGCCCGTCCTCGAGGCCCGGCACCTCGGCCTGAACCTCCTCGAGGGCGCCACGGGGAGCGAGCACCCGGCGTCCCTCGAGGAGATCGAGCGCCGGCACATCGGCGCCGTCCTGAGGCAGACCGCGGGCAACGTGACGCAGGCGGCGCGGATCCTCGACATCGACCGCGTGACCCTCTACGCCAAGATTCGCAAGTACGGCCTGAAACGCGCCGAGGACGGGGAGTTCGAACCCGCAACACCGGCCCGTTGAGAATCGACAACCCCCCGTTGAGAAAGCGAACGCGCGGGCACCCCGCGCGTTTTCGTCTCTTCCGAAGGCAACCCGCTGCGGCCGCGCGGCTTGCCCGCGCGTGACGACCCGCGCCGGACGCTGGCCCGGTCCGTGCAACTCCGGGGTCGCCATGTTGACGACACCCACGACCACCTGCCCCTGGCTGAAGCAAGTCGTGATGCTCTATTGCGACGCCTGCCCGACGAAAAAAATGGTTCCGAAGGACCAGCTCGTGTCCCAGGGTCCGTGCCTCGCCGGCTCCTTCGAGGAGTGCGCGATGTACCGCGAGATGGCCCGCCGGATCCGGGGAGGCGCCGAAGACGTGGAGGCCGGCCGAGAGCCAGCCTCCGGGAGGGAGATCCCGTCATGATCGCCACCGTTCCGCTCGCGCTGCTCGCGCTTCTGACGCTTCTCGCGATGACCCGCCCGAGCCGGGTCCGCACCGCGTGAAGGAGAGAGAAGCGATGAGCCTGAACCGCCGCAACCTCCTCCGAATCGCCGGCGCCACGGGCGCGGCCGCCCTTGCGGGCCGCGCCCTCTCGTCGGCCCCGGCGCGCGGCGCCGCGAAGGACGCCGTGGGCGTCCTCGTCGACACGACGCGCTGCGTCGGCTGCCGCGCCTGCGAGGCCGCGTGCTCCGAAGCGAACGGCCTCGCCGCGCCCGAGCAGCCCGGCGACGCCGCCGTGTTCGCCTCGCGCCGCCGGACGTCCCCGACGAGCTTCACGGTCGTGAACGAGTCGACCGCGAAGAGCCCCTCGGGCGAGGACCGCTTCGCGAAGAGCCAGTGCATGCACTGCGTGACGCCCGCGTGCGCGTCCGGGTGCGTCGTGAAGGCTCTCGAGAAGACCGCCGCGGGCCCGGTCATCTACCACGAGGACCGCTGCCTCGGCTGCCGCTACTGCATGATCGCGTGCCCGTTCGGCGTGCCGAAGTACGAGTACACGAAGGCCGCGCCGCTCGTCAGGAAGTGCACGTTCTGCGCCGCGCGCCAGGCGAAGGGCCTCCCGCCCGCCTGCACGGACGCCTGCCCCTCGGGCGCCCTCACGTTCGGCAAGCGCGCCGACCTCCTCGAGGAGGCGAAGACCCGCATCTACCAGAACCCGACGAAGTACATCCACGAGATCTACGGCGAGGACGAGGCCGGCGGCACGAGCTGGCTCTACATCACGGACGTCCCGTTCACGAGCTACGGGCTCCCCGGGGACATCGCGAAGAAGTCCTACCCGGAGATGGCGGACGGCGCGCTCTCGGCCGTCCCGTTCGTCGTGACCCTCTGGCCGCCGCTCCTCATGGGCCTCTACACCTTCAGCAAGCGGCGCGACGAAGTCGCGCGCGAGAACGGACGGAAGGGAGAAGGCCATGAGTGACCAGACGCTCGACCAGGCCACGTTCCCGGCCTTCGTGCGCGAGAAGGTCCTCCTCGGCATGGCGCCGAAGGCGTACGCGAAGAGCCTCTTCACGAAGACGAACGCGATCTTCGCGGCCATCCTCGCGATCGGCCTTCCGACGATGGCCTACCGCTTCTGGAAGGGCATGGGCGCGGTGAGCAACCTCTCCCAGACGAACCCGTGGGGGATCTGGGTCGCGTTCGACATCGTCTGCGGCGTCGCGCTGGCCGCCGGCGGCTACACCGTCGCCGCGGCCGTCTACCTGTTCGGCCAGAAGCAGTTCGCCCCGGTGCTGAGGCCCGCGATCCTGACCGGCTTCCTCGGCTACCTCTTCGTCGTCGTCGGGCTCATGGTCGACCTCGGCCAGCCCTGGCGGCTCCCCTATCAGTTCTTCCTCACGCCCGGGACGACCGCGGTCATGTACGAGGTCGGCTGGTGCGTCTTCCTGTACCTGATGGTCCTCGGCCTCGAGTTCCTCCCGGCCGCGCTCGAGTGGCTCGGGATGACGAAGGTTCGCCGCTTCATGAGCGCGATCTCGATCGGGATCATCGTCCTCGGCGTCACGCTCTCGACGCTCCACCAGTCCTCGCTCGGCGCCTTCTTCCTCATGTCGCCGGGCAGGCTCCACCCGCTCTGGTACTCGCCGTTCCTCCCGATCTTCTTCTTCGTGTCCTCGATCGCGGCGGGCATCGGCATGGTGATCTTCGAGAGCAGCGTCTCGCACCGGGCGTTCCAGGACCAGCTGGATCCGACGGCGCACGTCGACATCGACGCGCTCCAGCTCGGGCTCGCCAAGGGCGGCGCGGTCGTCCTCTTCGCGTACTTCTTCGTGCGGCTCCAGGGCCTCGCGGCTTCCGGCCGGTGGGACCTCCTCCTCACGGGCTGGGGCGCCTGGTACGCGCTCGAGATGCTCGGCTTCGTCCTCCTGCCGTCGCTCCTCTTCGCCTTCGCCGTGAGGACGCAGAGCGCGCCGCTCGCGCGCGCGGCCGGCATCATGACGGTGCTCGGCGTCGTCCTCAACCGCTTCAACGTCTCCCTCATCGCGTACAACTGGAACGTCCCCGACCGCTACGTCCCCGCGCTCGGCGAGATCGTCATCTCGATCACGATCGTCACGCTGGGCGTCCTCGTGTTCCGCTGGATCGTCAACCGCATGCCGGTGCTCCACGAGCATCCGGAATGGCGCGGCGTCCACTGAAAGAGGAGAGAGAAGACCATGCCCACAAGCGACCTCCTCAGCCCGCACGCCACGAAGGCCATCGAGTACCTGCTCGCGGTCTCGTACCTCCTGCTCTTCATCCCCTTCTGGCGCTTCGTCAACGGCGCGACCGTCGCCCAGGCCTTCGCCCTCGGGTGGTTCCAGGTGCCGGAGAACGTCCACCTGCACCGCGGCCACTCCTGGGCCAAGACGTTCGGCGGCGCGGTCGCGGTCGGCCTCGACGACTTCGCGCACAAGATGATCGGCCCGCTCGACGCCGTCACCTTCCCCGCCGTCGGGACGGCGCTCCGCCAGGGCCAGAAGGCCTTCACGGTCGTCGCCGACGGCAAACCGTTCGACGTCGTCTCGCCGGTCGACGGCAACGTCGTCGCCGTGAACGAGGTCATGCGGGCTCACCCCGCCGACGCGGTCCGCGACCCGTACGGCACGGGGTGGCTGCTGAAGGTCGAGCCCCGCTGGCTCACGGCGAACCTCAAGAACCTCGTCTCGGGCGACTCCGCGCGCCGCTTCCTGGACGCGGCGGCCGAGGCGCTCTCGGGACGCATGAGCCCCGAGCTCGGCGTCGTCCTCCAGGACGGCGGCACGCCGGTCCACGGGATCGCCCGCGAGATCGACCCGGAGCACTGGGACGAGCTCGTGAGGACGTCTCTGAGGGGCGAGTGAGGAGGACGCCATGAGACTCCACCTCCGTTCCCTCGCGGCGCTTCTCCTGGTGGCCCTCTCCGGAACGCTTCTCGCGGGCGCGCTCCCGAACCTCCCGAAGGACATCGCTCTTCCGCAGGGCGACGGCAGCCCCGGCGTCGTGACCTTCACCCACGCGTCCCACGTCGACGCCGCGCGCCCCGACTGCACGACGTGTCACCCGGCCCTCTTCCCCATCGTCAAACGCACGGCCTCTTCGGCCGCCCCCGCCGCGATCCGCCACGCCGACATGGAAAAGGGCAAGAGCTGCGGCTCCTGCCACGACGGCAAGAGCGCCCACGGCCTCGACGACTGCGGGACCTGCCACAAGACCAAGTGAGGTGAGCCATGACGCCTCTCGAGTTCCTCCAGCTCGCCGGGATCTTCCTCGCCGGCCTCGTCGTGCGAGCCCTCGCCTTCGTCCTCGTCCTCGCGGTCTGCGCCCTCCCGATCCTCGCCGCCTGGGCCCTCTGGCGCTCCTGGCAGAAGCTGCGGGACCGGCGGATCGGGCTCGTGGAGATCGACGGCCTCGAGCTCGCCGAGGCGCACCACTACGCGCCCGGCCACACGTGGCTCGCGCGCCGGTCGCGCGGCACGATTCGCGTCGGGATCGACGAGATCGCGGGCCGGCTCCTGCACGCGCCGACCGGCGTCTCGCTTCCGAGGCCCGGCACGATCCTCGCCGCCGGACTTCCCGCCGTGACGGTGAGCTGCGGCGGCCGGACGGCCGCCGTCAACGCACCCGTCTCGGGCACCGTCGTCGCGGTCAACCCCGCGGTCGAGCGGGACCCCTCGATCCTCGAGGACTCCCGCTACCGGAAGGGCTGGCTCTTCACGATGAAGCCCGCGACGGCCTCGTTCCTGACGCTCCCGAGCGGCGAGGCCGCGCGCGCCTGGTTCAAGGACGAGACGGCGCGGTTCTCGCACGCGCTCGAGACCGAGCTCGGCCTTCTCGCGGCCGACGGCGGCGAGCTCGTCGTCGAGGCGCCCGCGCTCCTGTCCGAAGAGAAATGGCAGCGCCTCGTGTCGGAGTTCCTGGGGGCCTAGGGGCTTCGCGCGGGACGGCGCGACGCGGGGCGGATGAACCGCCCCGCGTTTTTCCTGCGTCCGCGGCCCTCAGCGCTTGCCGAACAGCTTGTCGAAGGCCGAGCGCGCGCCGTCGGGCGTGTCGGCGGCCTTCGTGCCCGTGAGGTCGAGGCTCACGACGGGCGCGTAGAACGCGCAGTCGTTCGCCTTCGACTTCGACGCGATCGGGGCCGGGATTTCCTGCCGGCACTGCCAGTGGGCGGCCCCGTCGAAGAAGCGGCACTGGTTGCAGGCGTGGAGGGCGGCCCCGCACTTCCGGCAGGCGGCGGCCGCCGTCACCTCGGGGTCGTTCTTCTCGCCGCAGGCCTTGCAGCGGAAGACCTCGGCGCGGTCGCGGTCCGCCCCGCGGCCGCGGGGCGCGCCCTCGAGGCGCGCCGGGCGGTCGGACGGGAAGCCGCCGCCTGTGCCGCCGGAGCCCCCCGTGCCGCCGGTCCGGGCGCCGTCCTGATAGCCCTTCGAGCGGTACTTGCGATCACCCATTCGCATCATTCTACGGTCCGGCGCGCGGGCCGTAGAATCCGGCGCCGAGGCATCGCATGAGACTCCTCCTTCGCATCCTCATCAACGCGGCGGCGCTCTGGGTCGCGGCCGCGGTCGTCACGGGCATCCACGCGGGAGGGGCCGGCTCCATCCTGGCGGTCGCCGTCGTCTTCGGCGTCGTGAACGCGCTCGTGCGCCCGGTCCTGAAGCTCCTGAGCTGCCCGATCATCTTCCTGACCCTCGGCCTCTTCACGCTCGTCCTCAACGCGCTCATGCTCATGCTGACGGCGTGGGTCGGTCGGCAGCTCGGGATCGACTTCTCGGTCGACGGGTTCTGGGCCGCGTTTCTCGGCGCGCTGATCGTCTCCGTCGTCTCGACGGTCCTGTCCTGGCTCATTCCGGACAAGGCCGACTGAAGCAAACGTCCCGAAAAAGGAGCTCCTCCCCATGCGTGTTCCGGTCTCCCTGATGGCTCTCGTCGTCCTCGCCGGCTGCGCGAAGCAGCCCGCCGCCCCCGCGGAGAAATCCGCCGCTCCCGCGGCCGCCGCCCCGGCAACGAACGTCGTCCCGGCCGCCCCGCCGCAGCCCCAGCTCGTGACGGTCTCCGGCACCGTCCTCGAGACGATGGACGCGTCCGACTACACCTACATGCGCCTGAAGACGGCGACCGGCGAGACCTGGGCCGCGATCACGAAGACGAAGATCGCCAAGGGCGACGCGGTCACGGTGACGAACGCGATGGTGATGGACGGATTCCAGAGCAAGACGCTCAACCGCACGTTCGACCACATCCTGTTCGGCGTCCTCGCGGCGCCCGGCGCGGCCGCCCCCGCGGGCGCGGCAGCCCTTCCGATGGTGTCCGACCACGCGCCCACGGCCGGGACGACCGGCGGAGAGACCCCGCAGCAGATGGCCGCCCAGCACGGGCAGGCCGCCGGCGGGCCGCCGGACGCGCCCGACGTGAAGGTCCCGAAGGCCGAAGGGGCGAACGCGAAGACCGTGGCCGAGCTCTGGGCGCACCGCACCGCGCTCAAGGGCAAGGAAGTCGTCGTGAAGGCGAAGGTCGTGAAGGTCACGAACGGCGTCATGGGGAAGAACTGGCTCCACGTGCGTGACGGCTCCGGCTCCAAGGCCGCGAAGGACAACGACCTGACCGTCACCTCGGACGCGACGGCGAAGGTCGGCGACGTCGTGACGGCGACCGGCGTCGTCTCGATCGACAAGGACTTCGGCGCGGGCTACGCGTACCCCGTCATCGTCGAGAACGCGAAGCTGAAATAGCGGCCTGACGCATCTGCGTCATGCGCACCTCCCCGGCGGGCCCTACGTTGTGCCCGTGAAGAAGCGCACGAGGGCGTTCGCGTACTTCTTCGTCCCCCCGCGGGACTTCCCACCGGGGTGCGCGCGGCATCTCCTCCCTCCCGATTCCATCGAACCCGACGCGCGTGCCCCGGTGTTTTTCACGCCTGCCCCCGTCCGCCGGCGCCCCCTCGCTCCTCCCTGGGAGCCGGCTGGACGGCTCTGAGACGTCCACCCGTGGAGCGAGGCCGCCGGGTGGCCAATCTCCTTGACGGCGGGAGTACTCTCTTTCTCCCGATGAACGCGCCCTTCGCCGCCGCTTTCCGCGCCTCCGCCGGCTCTTTCTATACGCCGGTCAGGAGGGGCGCCGCCGCGTAGGCAACGCCGACCCCGGGTCATCCCCGAGGCCCCCCTCCGAAGCGCCGGAGGGGGGCCTTTTTCGTTCTCGACGCAAGGAGGCTCCCATGGACGGATCGAACCTCGACGGCCCCCTCCCCGACGTGCCGACGCCGCGCGCCGGGTACCAGGGCGAGCCCGGCTCGTTCTCGGCGCGCGCGGCGGCGCGCGCCGGCCGGCCGCTCGCCTACGCGACCTTCGACCGGCTCCTCCGGGCTCTCCTCGCGGGCGAGATCGACGTCGCCGTCCTCCCCGCCGCCACGCACGGCGCGGGCCCCGTCGTGGAGCCGCTCGAGGCGCTCTCGCGGGTCTTCGAGGCGGGCGCGAGAGCGCTCGTCGTGCAGGACGAGATCGTGATCCCTGTCCGGCTCGTCCTCGCGGCCCCGCCGGGCGTGGCCGAGGAGGACGTCCGGGAGATCCACTCCCAGCCGCCGGTCCTGAGGCAGTGCGCGCGCCTCCTTTCGCGCCGCGACGCCGTTCCCGTGGAGACGCACGACACGGCGTTCGCGGCCCGGCGGGTCGCCGAGCTGGGCGGGCCGCGCGCGGCGGTGTGCTCCGAGGAGGCGGCCCTCGAGGCGGGGCTCGTCGTCCTCGAGGAGGACGTCTCGGACGTGAAGCCGAACGCGACGCGCTTCTGGACCGTCGCGCGCCGGTCGGACGCCGAGCCCTCCGTCCGCGCCCTCCTGTTCTCCGGCACGCGCCTCGCGGCGGCCCTGCACGACGCCGGGGCCGAGATCCTCATGCTTCCGGGCCGGCCCGGAGCGCCGGTCGGCGGCTTCGCGATCGTGCCGGCGGGCGCGCTCGCGAAGGCCGCGGGCCTCTCCCCGAAGGCCGGCGAGACTCTCGTCTGGCTCGGCCCCGCGCCCGACCACGTCCCGCCGCCGCGCCTGAGGGACGCCCCGCGGGCGACGGAGGTCCGCGCCGCGACGGTCGTCACGGCGGGAGCCTTCGCGGTCGGCGGCGGGCTTCGCGCCGTCATCGCGGGTCCGTGCGCCGTCGAGTCGCCCGAACAGGTCATGCGTCTGGCGAAGGCCGTCGCGCGCGCCGGGGCGACGGCGCTGAGGGGAGGCGTCTTCAAGCCACGGACGTCGCCGTCCGCGTTCCAGGGGCACGGCCTGACGGCGCTCGGCTGGCTGCGCGAGGCGGGCGACGCCGTGGGCCTCCCGATCGTCACGGAGGTCATGGCGCCGGCGCAGGTCGAGCCCGTCGCGCGGGCTCGCGGACGTCCTCCAGATCGGCGCGCGCAACTGCCAGAACTACGACCTCCTGAAGGAGGCCGGCGCCGCCGGCCGGCCCGTGATGCTCAAGCGCGGCTTCGGGACGACGGTCGAGGAGTGGCTCTCGGCGGCCGAGTACATCCTCGCGGCCGGCTGTGCGGACGTGCTGCTCTGCGAGCGCGGGATCCGGACGTTCGAGCGGGCGACGCGCGGGACGCTCGACCTCGGCGGCCTCCTCGCGGCGCGCGCGCTCACGCACCTCCCGCTCCTCGCCGACCCGTCGCACGCCGCGGGGCGCAGGGAGCTCGTGCCGGGCCTCGCGCGCGCGGCGTGGGGCGCGGGCGTCGACGGCCTGATGATCGAGGTCCACGACGCGCCCGAGTCGGCGCTCTGCGACGGGCCGCAGGCGCTCCTGCCGGACGACCTCGAGATGCTCCTCGACGAGTTCGGCATCCTGCCGGGGCGCACGGGCTCGGTCGAGCGCGTGCGGACGGCGATCGACGCCGTCGATCCGCGACATCGCGTCGCCTCGTGGCGCGGCGCCTCGAGCTCTGCCGGCGCGTCGCGGAGGTGAAGAAGGCGACGGGCCGCCCCATCCGCGACGAGGCGCGCGAGGCGACCGTGCGCGCGCGCTTCGCCGAGCGCCTCGGGAGGGACGCGGCGAAGGCGGCCGGCCTCGCCGACGCGCTCATCGCGCTCGGCCTCGAGGCCGAGGGCTGGGAGGGAGAGGCTATTCCCCGATGATCTTGATGAGGATCCGCTTGGCCCTTCGGCCGTCCCACTCGCCGTAGAAGATCCGCTCCCACGTCCCGAAGTCGAGGCGCCCCTTCGTGATCGCGACGACCGCCTCGCGCCCCATGAGCTGGCGCTTGATGTGCGCGTCGGCGTTGTCCTCGCCCGTGTCGTTGTGCCGCCACTGCCCGACGGGCTCGTGCGGGACGAGCGTCTCGAAGAACCGCTCGTAGTCCGCGTGCAGGCCGCTCTCGTCGTCGTTGACGAAGACCGACGCCGTGATGTGCATGGGGTTCACGAGGCAGAGGCCTTCCGTCACGCCGCTCTCGCGGACGGCCGCCTCGACCTCCGGCGTGATGTTCACGAAGCCGATGCGGCCGGGGACGTTCAGCGTGAGGACCTTGCGGTGGGACTTCACGGGCTCTTCCCGCCTTTCTCCGGCGCACCCGGCGCGTCGAGCTCCCGGAGCGCGGTTTCCGCGGCCTTCGCGGCCTCCCCGGCGGGCGGTGCGACGTGGAGGATCTCCTCGTAGAGCCGCCGCGCGTCGCGCGTGCGCCCGGAGGAGCGGTAGAGGCCGCCGAGGCCGACGCGCGCCGGCAGCGCCTCGGGCGAGCCCGGCGACTCGCGGAGGATCTCCTCGTACAGGGTCTGGGCCCTCAGGGCGTCCGGACCCTTCTCCGCCGCCTGGGCGAGGCGAAGCGTCGCGGTGCGCGCGGCCTCGGCGTCGTCGCCGTTGCGCGCCTCCTCGTAGGCGCGCAGCGCTTCGTCGCCGCGCCCGAGGCTCTCGAAGTATTCGCCCCGCCGGAGCAGGGACTCGCCGCGCGCCGACGGGATCGCGGCGAGACCGTCGAGCGACTTCAGGACGCGCCCGTGGTCGCCCGCGCGCCGGGCGAGGTCCACCATCGCGCGCAGGAGGGCGACGCGCGTCTCCGTGCGGGACGTCTTCGCGGCGGCCTGGGCATAGAGGTCCCACGCGCTCGCGAGGCCCGCCTCCTTCTCGGCCGCGAGGCCGCGCTCGAGGATCCTCGCGAGCGGCTCGTCGCCCGCCGCGGCGCCGGGCCGCGGGACGGCGACGCCTCCGGCCGCCGGCGGGGCCGCGAGCGGCGCGGAGCCCTCGGGGAGCATCGGCGCCCGGCGGGCCCACCAGGCGCCGAGGAGCACGACGGCCACGGCACCGGCGCCCGCCAGCGCGACGTTCAGGCGCCCGGCCGTCCGGCCCTGGGGCCGTGCGGGGACCGTCCGGGGGCTGGCCGGGACGGAGGCCGGCGCGCCGCGCGTCCCGGGCGCCGAGCCCGCGTCCGACGAGAGCAGCGACGCGATCTGCCCCTGCGTGTACGGATCGGGCGGGGCGAGGGCCTGGAGCTTGCGGAAGAAGCGCATGAGGTTCACGAAGTCCTTCTCCAGGCGGTAGAGCTTCGCGAGCTGCAGGAGGAGCGCGAGGCTGTCGGGCTCCTTGCGCAGCGCCTCCTCGAGCGCGCGGATCTTGGCGTTGTCGAGCGGCTTCTCGCGCTGACCCGCGCGCATCGCGGCCGTCTTGAAGAGCTCCTGCGCCTTCGGATCGTGCGGGAGGCACGCGACGGTCCGGTACGCGGCCCAGAGCGCCTCCTCCGGCCGCGCGGAGGCGTCGCCGAGAAGCCGCTCGGCCGCGGCCGCCGACTCCCCGGCCAGCCGGACGTTGCGCGCCGCGACGAAGGCGGCGGGGTCGTCGAGGAACGTGCGGAAGACGACGGCCGGCCGCTCGACCTTCTCCGCCTCGAAGACGGCCCGCAGCGCCTGCGAGGCCGTCGCCGCGTCGCGGAAGCGCGCGTTCCGGTCCTTCGCGTGGAGCTTGCGCAGGAACGTGTCGACCGCGGGAGGGATCGTGGGATCGAGCAGCGAGGGCAGCTCGGGCTCGGTCTCGGCGACGCGCCGGAGCGTGACGGCGATGGCGTCGGCCGTGAACGGGTTGAACCCGCAGAGGAGCTCGTAGAGGACCGTTCCCATCGAGAAGAGGTCCGTTCGCGCGTCCAGCTCCTCGCCGCGCGCCTGCTCGGGCGACATGTGGGCGGGCGTCCCGACGACGGTCCCCGTCATCGTGAGACGGGTCAGGTGCTCGGCGTGGCTGATCCCGAAGTCGCCGATCTTCACGGAGCCGTCCTTCGTCCACATGATGTTCTGGGGCTTGATGTCGCGGTGGATCACGCCCTTGGCGTGCGCGGCGGCGAGGCCGTTCAGCGCCTCGTCGACCGCGTAGAGCGCGATCTCCCAGGGGAAGCGGCCCGTCTTCTCGCGCAGCGCGTGGAGCTCCCCGCCGTCCACGTACTCCATCACGATGTACGCGTTCGCCGGCGCCGGGCTGCAGTCGACGAGCTCGACGATGTTCGGGTGCTTGAGCGCGATCTGGATCCGGATCTCGTGGAAGAAGCGGTCGAGGAAGTCGGGATCCGTCGCGAGGTGGGGAAGGATCTTCTTGAGCGCGACGCGGCGTCCCGTCTTGCCGTCCACCGCGAGGAAGATCTCGGCCATCCCGCCGAGCGCGAGCCGGCGGACGATCGTGTAGTGGTCGATCCGCTCCGGCGCCGCGGAGGCGCCGCCGTCGGGCATGGTCCGGAGATCTTACGCGGCTACACTCCGCGACCGTGACGCCAACCGCCGGGACCCCTCCCGCGCTCGCCGTCCTCGACGTCGGCTTCTTCCGGCACCCGGACCTCACGGCGCGCCGCGTGCTCGCGTGCGTCGACGCGACGGGGCGCCGCGTCGTCCCCTTCCGGTACGGCGCGCGCGGCACCGGCGCCGAGCACGGGACCCGCACGCTCCTCCTCGCGGCGGGGAGCGGCCGCGCGAGCGGCCTCGTCTCGTCCGCGCCGCGCGCGAAGGTCGTCCTCGTGAAGGTCGGCGAGGGCGGGCGCGTCCCGCGCGCGGCGATCGTGCGCGCCTTCCGCTGGCTCCTCGCGCACGGGGCCCGCTACGGGATCCGCGTCGTCCTGTGTCCGTTCGGCGACGATCCGGAGCGGCGGGGCGAGCGGAGCGAGGTGCCGGCGCTCGTCGCGAAGCTCGCGGCGCGCGGTTTCGTCGTCGTCGCGGCGGCGGGCTGGGACCCCGCGAACGAGGTCATCTCGCCGGCGCGCTCGCCGCACGCGATCGCCGTCGGCGGCTGGGACGTTGCCCGGGACCGGCCCGCCCGCGGCCCGCGCGTGGGCGTCGTCCGGGGCATCCTGAAGCCGGACCTCCTCGCGCCGGCCGTGCCGATCGACGTTCCGTGCCTGCGCGGCTCGCGGACGCACGAGAGGGCGGGCGGGACGTCGTTCGCGGCCTCCCTCGTGGCGGGGGTGGCGCTCCGCGTTCTCGAGAGGGAGCCGGGGCTCGGGAAAGAGGGCGTCCTCGGCCGCCTCGCGGCCCTGGGACGGCCCGTTCCGGGCCTCCCGCCCTACCTGCCCCTGCGGGTGCTCCGGCGGACCTGAGCGCGGTTTTCCGGGGAATTTTCAGCGTTCTGCGTCTGGACTCAGATGCAACTGCACCATTCCAATCCGTTTTCGAGGGGGTATCGTTTCCCCACCATGAGCGGAAACACCGACGAACGCCGCGTCTTCGACGAGTTCCTCAAACGCAAGGGTCTCAAGGTCACGCGGGAGAGAACCGCCGTGTTCGACGAGATCTTCTCGACGCACCGGCATTTCGACGCCGACGACCTCGTGAGCCGCATGCGCGAGCGCGGCACGAAGATCAGCCGGGCGACGATCTACCGGACCCTCGAGCTCCTCTACGGCTGCGGCCTCGTCGGGCGCGTCCGCCTGAACGAGGAGAAGTACCGCTACGAGCGGCTCCGCAAGGGGGAGCACCACGACCACCTCGTCTGCACGAACTGCGGCAAGGTCGTGGAGTTCGTCGACGGGGCCATCGAGAAGCGCCAGGACGCCGTGTGCAAGGAGCACGACTTCGTCGCGACCTCGCACTCGCACCAGATCTGGGGGCTCTGCGGGGCCTGCCGGAAGGTCGCGCTGAAGGCTCCGGGCCGCGCCCCGATGACCGCGGTCGCGTAAGCCGGATTGCCGGTCGCCGTCGTCTGGCTGCGGCGGAACCTCCGCCTCGACGACAACCGTGTCCTCGACGCGGCGCTGAGGGCCGCCGACGCGGTCGTCCCGGTCTTCGTCCTCGACGACCATTACCTCGACGAGGACTTCTCCCCGCCGCGCCTCGCGTTCCTCGCGGAATCGCTCGGGGAGCTGGCCCGAGCCCTCGAGGCGAGGGGCGGGCGCCTCGTCGTCCGCAGCGGCCGCGCGGGCGAGGCGCTCGCGGCGCTCTGCCGCGAGACGGGGGCCGGCGCGGTCTTCACGCATGCGGACCACGAGCCGCACGGCAAGGCGCTCCTCGAGGAGGTGCGCCGCGCCCTCACCGGGCAGGGGACGTCGCTCCACGCCGTCGAGGACCTTCTCCTCCTTCCCCCGGGCGAGCTCGCGACGCGCGAGGGCAAGCCCTTCACGGTCTACACGCCGTTCTCGCGCCGCTGGCTCGAGGCCGACAAGCCCGCTCCCGCGCCCGAGCCCGCGCGCGTCCCGGCGCCGGACACGGTCCTCGCGCCCGATTTTCCGTCGATCCCGCTCGACCGGCCGCGCGGCCTCGGGGAGACGGGCGCGCCGCGGAACCCGAGGGGCGGCTCCCGCGAGGCGCGCCGGACGTGGGACGCGTTTCGCGCCTCCGCGCTGTTTCGATATGCCGACGAGCGCGACCGGCCGGACCTTCCCGGCACCTCGCGCCTCTCGCCGCACCTGCGCTTCGGGACGATCGGCATCCGTCGCGTGCTCGCCGAGGCGCGCGGCGCGTGGCGGGAGGCGTCCCCCTCGGGAAGGAAGGGAATCGAGGCCTTCGTGAAGGAGCTCTCTTGGCGCGAGTTCTACGCGGGGATCCTCCACGCGTTCCCGCGCGTCCTGACGGAGAACTTCCGCCGGGAGTTCGACGCGTTCCCGTGGGCCGCAGGCGACGAGGCCGAGCGCCGCTTCGCCGCGTGGGCCGCGGGGAGGACGGGCTACCCGATCGTCGACGCGGGAATGCGCCAGCTCCGCGCCGAGGGCTGGATGCACAACCGCGTGCGGATGGTCGTCGCGTCCTTCCTGACCAAGGACCTCCTCGTCGACTGGCGGCGGGGCGAGGCGTTCTTTCGCCGCCACCTCGCGGACGGCGATCCCGCGTCGAACAACGGCGGCTGGCAGTGGGCCGCGGGCTCGGGCACGGACGCCCAGCCCTTCTTCCGGATCTTCAACCCCGTCGTCCAGGGCCGCAGGTTCGACCCCGACGCCGCGTACGTGAAGCGCTGGGTCCCGGAGCTCGCCGGGGTCTCCGCCGCGCCCGCCGAACTGCACGCGCCGTGGACGCTCGACCCCCCGCCCCCGGACTACGCCCCTCCCGTCGTCGACCATGCGGCCGCGAGGAGCGCAGCCCTCGCCGCGTTCGCAGCCCTGAAAGCGGGGTGAGCTACGGCGCCGCGGGGACGCCGGCCTCGAGCCGCGGCGCGGGAGCCTCGAGGGAGAGCCCGTAGAGCGCCGCGTAGGCGCCCTGGAAATAGAGGACGCGCTTGACGTAGGCGCGCGTCTCGGCGATCGGGATGGACTCCAGGAATTCGTCCGGCGGCGCGGGCCCCGCGGCCTTCTTCCAGGACCTCACGCGCCCGGGCCCGGCGTTGTACGCGGCGACGGCGGCGGCCGTGTCGCCCGGGAACTGTCCGAGGAGGTCGCGCAGGTAGATCGCGCCGAGCCGGACGTTCGCGGCCGGGTCCCTGAGATCGGGCCGGCCCTTGCCGCCGTTCTCGCGGCGATAGAGCGTCCGGCCGGTGGAGGGCATCACCTGCATGAGGCCCACGGCGC
The DNA here is from genome assembly GCA_963776915.1 of uncultured Acidobacteriota bacterium. Lineage (GTDB taxonomy): Bacteria > Acidobacteriota > Thermoanaerobaculia > UBA5066 > UBA5066 > Fen-183. Next base: position 255,375 of record CAVZPE010000007.1, read on the forward strand.
CCGCCCTCGAGCGGACGTCCGCCGTGAAGACGCTCTCCTGGCGGATGACGCCGTAGAGGAGCGACGTGGGCACGCCGGCGCGGAGCGCCTCGGCCTCCACGAGCTCCGCGTGCGCGACGGGGTAGAACGCGCGACGCGCCTCGGCGGGCACGGCACCTTCTTCGGGTGTCCCGAGCTCGGGGTAACGGCGCTTGAGGAGCGAGGCGGCGCGCCGGTAGTCGCCCGTTCCCGCGGCGACGCGCGCGGCGAAGACCGGGTCGAGCGTGCCCTCGAGCTCGGCCGCGTCGCCCGCGAGGTCGGGAAAGCCGCACAGCATGAGCTCCCGCGAGGGGGCGAGCGGCGCGTCGCTCTCGGCCGCGCCGTTCTCGGCCGCGGCGGGGGCCGGCACCGCGACCGTCATCCCGAGCGCCGCGGCGGCCCAGCGCGCGTAGAGGTCCGGGGCGGCGCCGGGGACGAGGTTCGCGTAGAGGGCGCGCGCGCCCGCGGAGTCGCCGAGGCGCTCCTTCGAGCGCGCGGCCCAGTACGTCGCGCGCCGACGCACGGAGACGTCGCGCCAGAGGGAACTCTGCTCGTCGAAGGCGCGTGCGGCCTCCTCGAACCGGCCCGCCGCGTAGAGGTCGAAGGCGTCACGGAAGGCCTCGGCGGCGCCCGCGTCGTTTCCGGGATCGATCTCGAGGAGGCGCGGGAGGAGCGCGCGCGCGTCGTCGTCCCGGCCGGCACGGCGGGCGAGACGCACGCCGGACTCGAGGAGCCGGCGCCGCTCGTCGTCGCCGAAGGGGCGGGCGAGGAGCGTCGTGAGGTCGGCCAGGCAGCGCTCCGCCTCGACACGCTGCCTGGGCGAGAGCGCGGGCGGGGCCGTCGCGGGGGTCGGCTTTTTGCCGTGGCGCCGGCCGTGGCGACGGCGCACGGGGACGAGGGAGCGCGCCTCGGCGAGCCAGGAGAGCGCCGCGCGATGGAGCGCCTCGGCGTCGCCGAGGCCGTCGGGGGGCGGGAGCGCGAGGAGGCGGCGCGCGTCCTTCGGGCTGCCGGCGGCGAGCCAGGCCTCGGCGGCCGCGGTTCTCACGGCGGGCGGCGGCGCGGCCCCGAGCGACTTGAGCAGGGCCGTCGCCTGCTTCGGGTCGCGCCCGGCGACGACCCGCGCGCGGGCGGCGCGCGTGGCGGCCGGCGCGGTCTTCATCGCGTCGTCGAAGGCGGCGCGGTCCGTCTCGCCGAAGAGGTCGGGCGCGCGCTCGGGGGCGTCCGGCCACGCGGCACCCAGCTCCGCGAGCGTCCGGCGCCTTGAGTCCGGCGCGGCCGCGACGCGCGCGGCGGCGAGGGCACGCGCGACGACGGCGCGTGCCAGCCGCGGGTCGGGCTCGGGGCGCGCGGCGAGCGCGTCGCGGACGGCGCGCTTCTCGCCGGCGGACGTCGCGAGGCGCGCGGCCTCGTCGAGCGCCGCGCGCGCGAAGACCTCATCCTGCGTCGCCGCCCACGCGAGCAGCGCGGCGACCGTCGTCTTTCGGGCGGGGATTCCGGCGGAGAGCCCGATCCACGGCGAGAGGCCCGGGAGGCCGAGGGGCGCGCCGTCGAGGCCGCCGGCACGCGCCTCGGCCGAGCCGTCCTCTCTCGCGAGCGCGGCGGCGGCGGCGGCGAAGCCGCGGCGCAGGTCCGGCAGCCGCGCCTCGCCCGAGGCGGGCGGGACCGGCGTGAGCGCCGGACCGGCGAGGACGGCGAGCAGGGAGAGAGCGGTGAGGTTCAGGGAGAGCCGTTCAGCCCATCGGTCCGAGCGATTCGGCGCGCCCGTCCGCGAGGATCCGGACGAGCTCGTCCTTGAAGAAGTCGTTCTCGCGCCGGATGTGCTCCGGCGTCCTCTCGTCGTAGACCTGCCGGCTGCGCTCGATGTCGTCCTTGAGGCGCTCGTAGAGATCGCCCGCGGCACGGCCCTCGTCGACCTTCTTCTCGTTGTAGAGCTTGATCTCGGAGATCAGGAGACGCGCGAGGCGGCGGGCGTCGTCGAGAGCGCGCTGCGGCCCCTCGGCCTGACCCGCGCGGCCGCGCGGCACGAAGCCCGAGATCGGGCGGACGCCGGCGAGGTCCTTCGGCGGGAGCACGGCGGAGACGCCGGTGCGCGGCGCCGGCTTCTGGACCGTGACGTCCGCGGCGCCGGGCGCGGAGGTGCGCTGGGCCGCGCTCGACGCGCGGAGCGCCTCGAAGGCGCCCGTGAAGTCGCCCGTCGAGGCGCCCGAGAGCGGCGACGGGATTCCGCTCGGGGCCGGAGGAGGGGGCGCCGTGACGGTGGGCGGCGGCGTGATCGGCGGAAACGAGAGCGAGGCCGACGGCGCAGGCGCGCGGGGGCGGCGGGGGGGCCGGGGCCCCGAGCGAGGGAATCGCGCTCGTGAGGCCCGGATCGGAGAAGGTGTGCCGGGGCGCGGACACGGGGCGCTTGCCCGACTCCTCGATCGCGCGCAGGGCCTCGCGCGCGTCGGTCGGACGCGGCCGCAGCGAGGCGGGCGGCGCAGGCGGCGGAACGGGCGCGGCCGCAGCCGGCGGCGGTGCCGCCATGGTCGCGCCGGGCCCGGCCATCGAGAGCCGGTCGGGCTCCGTCTGTGCGGGCATCCGCACGGTCGCACCGGGCGGGATGGCCTCGAGACGCGCGATCTTCTCGCCCGTCGGCGTGAGCGTCGGAGACGGGATCTTCTTGCGGGCCGCGAGGAGGTCGACCGCGAGCCCGGTCACGAACGTGAGGACCTCGATGGCGGCCTCGTTCAGCCGGCCTTCCTCGCCCGGCAGCTCGTCGGCGCAGACGAGGCCGGCGAGCCGGTCGCGGATGACCATCGGGACGAGGAGCGTCTTCGCCGGCGCGGGACCGGAGAGGGCGCGGCGCAGCGGCGAGCTTTCGTCGGGCGGCTCGGCGAGCATCGAGCGCTGGCCCTTCAGGACGGCGGCGACGAAGGAGTCCTCCTCGCTCGCGAGGTCCACCGCGCGGACCGTCTCGTCGCGCCCGCCCGTCGCGTCGTAGCCGACGGACTTCCAGCCCGTGAGGCGGTCGTTGCGCAGGACGAGAAGGGCGACGCGCGAGGCGTGCGCCTGCGTCTGCGCGAGGAAGCGCGAGAGGACGTCCACCTGCGTCCGCGCGGACTCCACGGCCGCGAGCGAGCCGCGGACGATCGTCCAGTCCGCCTGCGGAGGGGGCGCGGGCGGGGGCGGCGCGGCCGCGCGGGGCGCGGACGCGGCGGCCGGTGACGCGTCCTCGAGCATGAGGGCGACGATGTCCTCGGGGAAGAGCGGCTTGGCCTGCGCGGGGATCCTGTCGGAGATGGCCGCGAGCAGGGACTCGATGTCCCGGCGGGCATCCACGAGGGACGACTTCCACGTCGCGAGGTGATCCTCGAGGTGCGTGGACAGTGATTCGATCAACCGGCGTGTCGCGGCGGGATCCACCGACATACGTCTCCTGACGGCGCCAGTCCAGGGCCCGTTTGGCGTCGTGTCTCGGCATTATATTCAGACGGAACGACTTGGGGTCCTCCTCGACCCTCGGATTGACGGGCGGCGCCCCGGCCCTTAGCATGTGGGGTTTGCCCGCGTCCGGGACCCGTGTCCGGACCAGTCGGGGCGCGGAAGGAGGGATTTCAAAGTGCCGCTGATCCACGTCAAGGAGGACGAGTCGTTCGAGAACGCGCTGCGCCGCTTCAAGCGCAAGTGCGAAAAGTCCGGCATCCTCTCGGAGCTCAAGAAGCGTCAGCACTACGAGAAGCCCTCGGCCAAGCGGAAACGCAAGGCCATCGCCGCCCGCAAGAAGATGCTCCGCAAGCTTGCCGAAGAGCGCCGTACCGGGATGTAGATTCCCGGTTCGTGTCGTCCTCCCCGGCTCACCCCGAACTCGACTGGCCCGGCGTGCTGCGGCTCGCCGGGCGTTTTTGTTCCACGGACCGCGGCCGGACGCGCCTCCTCGCGACGGCGCCCACGGCCGATCCGTTCGAGGTCGCGCGGCGCCTCGGCGTCACGCGCGACCTCCTCGCGCGCCGCGCGCTGAGACCCGCGATCGCGCTCGCGGGCGTCGACGAAGGGGCGCCGCTCGTCGCGCGCCTCGGTCCCGGCAACCGCGCCCTCCCGGCGGAGGATCTCCTCGACCTCTTCCTCCTCGTCGAGCGCGCCGAGGGCGCGCGCGCCGCGGTGCCGGTCGAGGACGTCGACCTTCCCGAGCTGACGGAGCTCCTCCGGCCGCTCGCGTCGTTCGAGGACCTCCTCGCCGAACGCGAGCCCACGTTCGAGCCCGACGGGCGGATCAGGGACACGGCGTCCGCGCGCCTCTACGCGCTGCGCGCCGCGATCCAGCGCCTGCGCCGCGACGTCGTGAAGAAGCTCGAGGAGCTCGCGCGCGGCCAGGGCGACACGCTCTCCGGCGGCTACGTGACGGAGAAGGGCGGCCGGTACTGCCTTCCCGTGCGCGCGGACCGGCGCGACGCGCTGCCGGGCCTCGTCCACGAGAAGTCGGGCTCGGGCCAGACGTTCTTCGTCGAGCCGCTCGGCGTCGTCGAGGACAACAATGCGCTCGCCGAGGCCCTCGAGGAGGAGCGCGAGGAGATCCACCGCATCCTCGTGGCTCTCACCGCGCGTTTCTCGCAGCGCCGCCCCGAGCTCCTCGCCGCCGTCGAGGTCCTCACGGAGCTGGACGCCGCGCAGGCGCGCGCCGAGTTCTCGTCGGCGTCGGGCGGCGTCTTCCCCGAGTTCGGCGAGCGGTTCGTCCTCAGGGCGGCGCGCCATCCGCTCCTCGACAGGCGGCTCGCCCAGCTGCGCGCGGAGGTCTTCGGCGAGGACGAGGAGCGGCACGCGGACGCGGTGCCGCTCGACCTCGAGCTGCCGGAAGGCGTGCGCACGCTCCTCCTCTCGGGCCCGAACGCGGGCGGCAAGAGCGTCGCGATGAAGACGGCCGGCCTCTTCTCGCTGCTCGCGCAGTCTGGCTTCGCGATCCCCGCCGCTTCCGGCTCGACGCTCCCGGTCTTCGACCGCGTTCTCGTCGTCGCGGGCGACGCCCAGGACCTCCTCGGGGACCTCTCGTCGTTCGCCGCCGCGATGACGCGCACGGCGCGCGTCCTCGCCGAGGCGACCCCGAAGAGCCTCGTCCTCCTCGACGAGCTGGGCAGCGGCACGGATCCGGACGAGGGCGCCGCGCTCGCGATCGCGGTGCTCGCAGGAGGATCTCGCGCGCGGCGGCTTCACGGTCGCGACGACCCACCTCTCGGCCGTGAAGGAGTGGGCGCAGGAGCGGCCCGGCGTCCTCTCGGCGGCGATGGAATTCGACGAGAAGGCCGGCCGGCCCACGTTTCGCGTGCGGCCCGGCGCGTTCGGCCGCTCCCGCGCGCTCGCGGTCGCCGAGCGTGCGGGCGTTCCGGCCCGCGTTCTGGCGGCGGCGAAGGCGCGGCTCGGTGACAAGTGGATGGCCGCGGACGCGGCGCTCCAGCGCCTCGAGTCCGAGGCGCGCCGCGCCCGGGAGGAGGCCGACGCCGCGCGGACGGCGACGCTCAAGGCACAGGCGCGGCTCGCCGAGCTCGACCGGGAGCGCGGCGCGCTCGCGGCCGAGCGGGCGAAGGTGAAGGAGAAGGCGAAGGAGCAGATCGAGAAGGCGCTCCTCGCGCTCCGCGAGAAAACGCGCCAGGAGCTCGAGCGGATGCGCGAGGACCTGAAGGCGGGCCGCAGCGTGTCGAAGGGCGCGCTCATGACGGTCACGCAGAGCGCGCGCGAGGCCGCGCTCGGCCTCTTCGGCGAGGAGGAGCCCGAGGCGCCGTCCGGGCCCGTCGCGCCGGGAATGGACGTGAGGGTCGCGCCGTTCGGAGCCGTGGGACGGCTCCTGACGGTCGGGGCGCGCGGCGAGGCGGAGGTCGAGGTCAAAGGGAAGCGGATGCGCGTGGACGTGAAGTCGCTGTCACCTGCGTCCACGGCCCCAATGGGTCGTCCGAACCGCGAAGGCGCAGGCCGCGCGGCTCCCGGTGCCCCCCTTTCCAAGAATTCTTCTTCTTCTTCTCCCGCGTCTTCCGACCTCTCGGGCTCCGCGCCCGCCGTCGTCGCGACGGCCGAGCTCGTCCTCGTCGGCCAGCGCGTGGATGCGGCGCTGCCGCTCGTCGAGCGCGCGATCAACGACGCGCTCCTCTCGGGCAAGGGCGCACTGCGCCTCGTCCACGGCCACGGCACGGGCCGGCTCGCGGCGGCCGTGCGCGAGTTCCTGACGTCGCATCCCGGCGTCGCGTCCTTCCGCTACGCGGACGCGTCCGAGGGCGGTCCGGCCGTCACGATCGCGAGGCTCGATGTCTGACCAGCAGTACGACATCAACGACGACGTCAAGCGCGACGTCCTCGCCGCGACGGACCTCGTCCAGCTCGTCGGCTCGACGACGTCCCTCAAGAAGATGGGGAAGTCGTGGAAGGGCCTGTGCCCGTTCCACGGCGAGAAGTCGGCGTCGTTCTACGTCCACCCGGACAAGGGCTTCTACTACTGCTTCGGCTGCGGGGCGAAGGGCGACGCGATCACGTTCGTGCGCGAGACCGAGCGGCTCGACTTTCCCGAGGCCGTCGCGTACCTCGCGCGCCTCGCCGGGATCACGCTCCCGGTGCGGCGGAGCGGGACGCGCGCGGACCGCGGCCGCGACACGCGCGCGTCCGAGGCGCTCGCGGCGGCGGCGGCGTTCTTCCGGGCGAACCTCGACAAGCACGGCGGCGCGCGCGCGCTGCTCGAGAAGCGCGGCCTGACGCCCGAGGAGGCCGCCTCGTTCGGCTTCGGCGCCGCGCCCGACTCGTGGGACGCTCTCCGGGTCGGCCTCGGCCCGCGCTTCACGGAGGAGGCGCTCGTCGACTCCGGCCTCCTCCAGAAGAACCCCGAGACGGGCCGCGTCTACGACCGCTTCCGCAACCGGCTCACGGTCGAAATCCGCGACGCGCGCGGCGAGATCCTCGGTTTCGGAGCCCGCGCGTTCGGCGACGACCAGCCGAAGTACCTCAACTCGCCCGAGACGTCGCGCTTCTCGAAGGGCAAGCTCCTCTACGGCCTCGACCGCGCGCGCGACGCGATCCGGAAGGAGGACGCGGTCCTCCTCGTCGAGGGCTACTTCGACCGCATCGCGTGCGAGCGGGCGGGCCTCGCGTGGGCGGTCGCCTCGATGGGCACGGCCCTCACGCCCGCCCAGGCCGACCTCCTCTCCCGCCACGCAGCGACCGTCGTCGTCGCGTACGACGGCGACCCGCCGGGCATCGCGGCTGCGTTCAAGGCGTTCCCGCTTCTCCTCGCGCGCGGCGTGAACGTGAAGCACCTGGCCCTCCCGGACGGACACGATCCCGATTCGTATCTCGCCGCGCACGGGGCCGAGGCGCTCCGGGCCGAGGTCGCCTCCGCCAAGCCACTCCTCGAGGCCCTCCTCGCCGGCGTCCCGGCGGCCGGGAGCGACCCCACGGAACGGGCGGCGAAGCTTCGGGAAGCCGCCGAGATCCTCTCGGCGGCCTCGGATCCCGTCCTCAGGCACGAGCTGCTCTCGGGGCTGGCGCGGGGGGCCGGTGTCCCACTTTCGGTGCTCGTGAAGGGAGCGGCGGCGGCCGGAGGGAAGAATCCCGCCCCCCCGGCGGTTAGGAAAGAGGCGGTGGCGCCACAACAGGTGCTACCGGAACAGGAGGCCAGGGTTCTTTCCGCGATCCTCTCAGACTGGCCCGAGAGCGCCCCGCTCGTGGGACGCATCCCGGCCGAGCTTTTTACTCATCCCATTAGCCGGGAAGTGTTTACGGCCTTGAAAGATTTCGTGTCTCAGCCCGGAACCCTTGATTTTTCGTCACTTACGACCCATCTTGGGGCGGATGCAGGGCCCGTGGCCGCCCAGCTCCTCCTCAGGGAGGGCAGCCCGAGGGCGGACGGCGGGGGCGCGGCGAGGCTCGGAGGGGCTCAGCCGCATCCATATCCCATTGATGCAGCTCAAGATACGTCTGCTAGAGGAGACCGCAAGAAATCTCCAGCCGGAGATCCAGAACGCCTCGTCTGCCGGAGATCCTTCGGCGCAGGGGGCCGCGACGCGACGAAAACAGGAACTGGCCGAGGAAATCCGCCGCCTCAAGGCGGAACTGAAGGCCGAGACCGCGAGACGAATCTGAGCAGCGCCCCGGAGAGGCCGGCGCGCATGGAAGTGAGAGACCGGTGACCGTAGAAGAAAAACACCCCGAAGTCCGGACGCTGATCAACCTCGGCAAGGAGCGCGGCTACCTCCTGTACGACGAGATCTACCAGGCGCTGCCCGAGGAGCTCGCGAACGCCCCGGAGGAGCTGGACGAGATCTACATCCGCTTCGGCGATTTCGGCATCGAGGTCGTCGACGTTCCCGAGAAGGCGACGAAGAAGGTCGCGGCGCCCGGCACCGAGACCACGGTCCCCGATCCGGCCACCGTCGAGAAGACGAACGACCCGGTCCGCATGTACCTGCGCGAGATGGGGACCGTGAAGCTGCTCGACCGCGAGGGCGAGGTCTCGATCGCGCGGCGCATCGAGAACGGCGAGGCGAAGATCTACCGCGCGCTCTCGACGAACCGCGTCGTGCTCGAGGAGATCCTGAAGATCGTCGAGCAGGCCAAGAAGGACAAGAACGTCGCGCGCGGCTTTCTCGAGTTCGCCGCCGCGGCGCTCGAGGACGCCGACGAGATCGACCCGCGCACGGCGCACCGCATCGAGGGGATCCTCGGGCACTTCAAGAAGATCGCGAAGCTCGACGGCGAGCTGCGCAAGCTCGCGGACAAGAAGAAGCCCGCGCCGAAGCCGAAGAAGCTCACGGTCAAGGCGTTCGCGCTGTCGCGGGCGCACGCGAAGGCCGGCGGCAAGCCGGTCCCGCCGACGAAGCCGGTCCCGGTCGTCGACCCGGCGATCGACCGCCGGATCTCCGAGATCGCGCGGCTCATCCACGCGATCGACTTCACGCCCGCGACGCTCCTGAGGATGGTGAACATCCTCCGGGACATCGACCGGCAGTTCGCGATGCCCGAGGCCACGATCCGGCAGGACCTCGCGAACATCAAGAAGGAGAAGAACGAGGTCCGCCGCGACTTCTACAAGCGCCGCGTCTCCAAGTACCGCCAGATGCTCAAGGATCTGGAGGAGAAGTACGGCGTCTCGCACGACGAGATCAAGAAGACGATGCGGCAGATCCGCGAGGGCGAGGACGAGGCCGACCAGGCCAAGCAGGAGCTCATCGTCGCGAACCTGCGCCTCGTCGTCTCGATCGCGAAGAAGTACACGAACCGCGGCCTCCAGTTCCTCGACCTCATCCAGGAGGGGAACATCGGCCTCATGAAGGCGGTCGAGAAGTTCGAGTACCGCCGCGGCTACAAGTTCTCGACGTACGCGACGTGGTGGATCCGCCAGGCCATCACGCGCGCGATCGCCGACCAGGCGCGCACGATCCGCATCCCGGTCCACATGATCGAGACGATCAACAAGCTCACGCGCACGCAGCGCTCGCTCGTCCAGGAGCTCGGCCGCGAGCCGACGGCCGAGGAGATCGCCAAGCGCATGGACATGCCGGCCTCGAAGGTCCGCAAGATCATGAAGATCGCGCAGGAGCCGATCTCCCTCGAGACGCCCATCGGCGAGGAGGAGGATTCGCACCTCGGCGACTTCATCGAGGACCGCCAGGTCATCTCGCCGATCGACGCCGTGATCGTCGCGAACCTCAAGGAGCAGACGCGCCGCACGCTCAAGACGCTCACGCCGCGCGAGGAGCAGGTCCTGCGCATGCGCTTCGGCGTCGGCGACGGCTCCGAGCACACGCTCGAGGAGGTCGGCAAGAGCTTCAACGTCACGCGCGAGCGCATCCGGCAGATCGAGAGCAAGGCGCTCCGGAAGCTCCGCCACCCGAGCCGGGCGAAGAAGCTGCGCCCGTTCGTGGACGTCGGGCAGTAAGAGAAGAAGAGAAGAATAGATTTCTGCTATCGGGGGCCGCATTCGCGGCCCCCGAGAAGGAACGTGTTCGTCGGTCTCCGGCTGTCAAGGGCCTTCGGCCGCTGCGCGGCGCGCGGAGCGCGCCCTTGACAGTCGGAGCCGACCGAGATTCTCCCTGCGGCGGCGGCGAATGCCGCCGCCGATAGCTGAAGAGTCCCTCTTCCTCTCCTCCCTCCGAATCCCCCTCAAAATCCCCTTCCCCCGCGCCGTGTTATCCTTCGAATTCGGCCGTCGGGGTCCGTAGCTCAGCGGTCAGAGCCACCGGCTCATAACCGGCGGGTCCCTGGTTCGAATCCAGGCGGACCCACCAGTTCGGCGGGAGAAGGGGAGTTCGACAATCCGGGCGCGACGAATTCATTCCGATCCCGCGGGCGCTTCCGAGCGCCGGGGGTTCGTCCAGGCGGGCGCCGTCAGGCGCCCGTTTTTCGTTTTCAGGGGGTCCTTCGAGACTCCACCACGAGAGATGGGAGCGAGACGTTGAGTACGGGCACCACGGGGGCGTTGGACAGGCTGTTTCTTCTCCAGGAAGTCCTCATCGAGGTTCACCAGAAGACCGAGAAGCGGGCGCGGACACCGGAGCACCTCGCGCACGTCGAGGCGGCGTACCGCGACGCCCGGCGCCAGCGCGAGGAAACCGAGAAGATCCTCGAGCGCGCGTCCGAGCGCAGGAAGGTCCTCGAGAGCGAGATTCTCGACCTGAACGAGAAGCTCAAGAAGTACCAGGGCCAGCTCCAGACGGTCAAGACGAACCGGGAGTACGGAGCGCTCCTGAACGAGCTCGACGTCGTGAAGCGCGACGTGAGAGCGCGCGAGGACGAGATCCTCGCCCTCGAGGAGTCCGCCGCGAACGCGGCGTCGGAGCTCGAGCGCCGCAACGAGGCGTTCCCCGCCGAGGAGGCGGGCTACGAGGAACAGATGAAGGAGTGGCGCGCCGAGCAGGCCGTCCTTTCCGAGGAGATCGCGAAGGCCGAGGCGAAGGCGAAGGCCCTGCGCGAGGAGCTCGACGGACGTCTCCTGACGACCTTCGACCGCCTCTCGCGCGTCCGCGCGGGAATCGCGGTCGCGAAGGTGGACATGGTCGGGGCGCAGACCGCCGCGTGCTCCGTCTGTCACGTGCGGCTGCGGCCGCAATTGCTGTCGGACCTGAGGCTCGGCCGCGAGACCGTGACCTGCGAGAGCTGCAAGCGCATCCTCTACTGGGCGGGCGCGTGACGGCGGCGGGGCGACGCGCTCGACGGCGCCCCTCCGGCGCTCCGACGCGGCTCCCTCGTCCTCTACTTCGACGGCGCCTCGCGCGGAAATCCGGGACCCGCGGCCTACGGCGTGTGGTCGCCCTCGGGCCTCGAGGCGGCGGGGGCTCTCGGCACGGCGACGAACAACGTCGCCGAGTGGCGCGGCTTCCTCGCGGCCCTGGACCTCGCGGTCGCCTCGGGCGCCGAGGACGTCGAGATCCGGGCGGACAGCCAGCTCGTGCTCCGGCAGTTCTCCGGGGAGTACCGGATGAAGGCGAGACACCTCTCGGAGTACCTGCAGGAGGCGCGGGCCAAGGCGCGGAAGGTGAGGAGCCTGCGCGTCCTCCACGTGCCGCGCGCCGAGAACCGCGAGGCCGACGCCCTCGCGAACCGCGCCCTGGACGAGGAGGCGCGGCGCGCGCGGGGGGCCGGAACGCTCGCGTGACCCGGGCGGAGGAGATCGCGCAGCGGGTGGCCGACGTCCGCGGCCGGATCGCCGACGCGGCGCGCCGCGCCGGCCGGGACGCGACCTCGATCACGCTCGTCGCCGTCGGCAAGACCCACCCGCTGGACGACCTCCTCGCGGCGCACGCGGCCGGAGTCACGGCGTTCGGCGAGAACCGCGTCCAGGAAGCCGAGACGAAGTTCCCGCGCCTGCCGCCCGGCTGCGCGGCGCACCTGATCGGCCCGATCCAGTCCAACAAGGCGAACCGCGCCGCGAGGGTCGCGACCGTCGTCGAGACGATCGACTCCGAAGACCTCGCCCGCCGGCTGGACCGCGCGGCCGGAGCGCTCGGGAAGCGCCTCGGCGCGTTCGTCGAGGTCCGCCTCGGCGGCGAGGCGACGAAGTCGGGCGTCGAGCCCGGCGGCGCCTCCGCGCTCGCGGCCGTCGTGCAGGTCCCTCCGAACCTCGACCTGCACGGCCTCATGACGATCCCGCCGCCGGGCGACACGCGGCCGCACTTCGCGGCATCTGCGCGCGCTCGCCGAGGATGCTCGGCGGCACGCCGGCGCTCGGGCTCTCGATGGGCATGAGCGACGACTTCGAGGCCGCCGTCGAGGAGGGCGCGACGCTCGTGCGCGTCGGCAGCGCGATCTTCGGAGAGAGGGAGACGAAGAGAGAGATTTCTTAGAGGGTGAAGAGACTGAGGGCGACGGCGAGGCGCGCCGACGGCCGCCGGGGCGAGCCCGTACGGCGACGAGACTCGACACGCCCGCGCGCCTGCCCCGTCCCATGACCTTCTAAGAAAATCTTCTCTTCTGTCTTCGGCTGCTAATCTTCTCTTCGATGAGCCGCCCGTACGCGACGCGCTTCGCGGCGCCCCCGGGCTGGCGCCGCATCCCGCCCGTGACGCGCGCGCTTCTCGTGCTCGTCGCGGCGGGCTACCTCCTGACGCTCGTCTGGCCTGCCGGGGCAGTGTGGCTCGTCCTCGCGCCGGGCACGGTCCTCGCCGGGCAGGTCTGGAGGCTCCTCACGTACGCCTTCGTCAACGCGTCCATCGGAGCCGTGCTCATCGATCTGCTCCTTCTCTGGCAGCTGGGCAGCGAACTGGAGCCCCGATGGGGGTCCCGGCGGTTCGGCGCTTTCCTCGCGGCGTCGACGCTGCTCGCCGGAGCGCTCGGCATCTTCGTCGGGGGAGGCGCGGGTCTCGCGCCGACGGTTCTCGCGCTGATCTTCGCGTGGATGCTCGAGGCGCCTTCGCAGAGTCTCCTTTTTTTCGGGGTCTTTCCGATGACGAGGTTGGGCTTTGCCGCGCTGGCTTTCGTCCTCATCGTGTTCTCCGAGCTCGAGGCGACGCGGTCGCTTCCGCGCCTCCTGTTCGTCCTGGGCGGGCTCCCCGTCAGCTGGCTCTTCGTGCGCGGGCCGCGCGGCGGACCGCGCCTGCCCCGGATGCGGAGCCCGTTCCGCAGGCGCCGCTTCACGGTCGTCGGCTCCGACACGGTGCATTGAGTTGCAGACAAAGGGTTTATAATCGACGGATGCGGCCCACCATCAGCTCTCTGGAGATCCGGAAAAGACAGTTTCCCAAGCGCTTCCGCGGCGTCGACCCGGCGGAGGTCACGCAGTTCCTCGAGGCCCTCGCCGAGGACTTCGAGGAGATGTCGCGCGAGCTGGACGAGCTCGAGCGCGAGAACGCCCACCTGCACGACGAGAACTCGCGCCATCGCGAGACCGAGGCGACGCTCAAGGAGACGCTCCTCCTCGCCCAGCGCTCGGCCGACAGCCTGCGCGAGACGAGCGAGAAGGACGCGGGCCGCATCGTGGGCGAGGCCGAGTCGAAGGCCGAGAGGATGATCCAGCAGGCCCTCGACCGGATGGCCGAGACGGAGAAGAAGATCCGCGAGCTCCGCATGGAGCGCCGCAACTTCCACATCAAGTTCCAGGGGATGCTCGACCTCTTCCAGCAGGTCCTGAAGTTCGACAAGGAGGAGGACGAGATGGAGGCCTCGATCTCGGTCCACCGCCCGAAGCGGAAGGAAGGGGAGGCCGGCTGACGGACGTCCTGACGGTCCGGCGCCTCGCGGAGCTCGCGACGCCGGAGGGGACCGCGGCCCGCGGCGGCGCCGCGCAGGGCGCGATCCGGCGCGTGACGAACGCCGCGCTGCGCTTCGAGGGCGGACGCGTCGCCTTCGCGGGAACCGACACGGAGTTCGTGAGGCGCTACGGCGAGGCGCCGGTGCCGGGCGAGACGATCCTGGACGGGCGCGGCAAGACCGCCGTCCCCGGCTTCGTCGACGCGCACACGCACCTCCCCTGGGAGGGCTTCCGCGAGGACGAGTTCAACCGGCGTCTCAAGGGCGAGACGTACGCGGGAATCGCGGCGTCGGGCGGCGGGATCGTCGCGACGGTCACGGCGACGCGCGCGGCCACCGAGGAGACGCTCGCGGCGAACGTGAGGGCGCGGCTCGACCGGATGCTCGCGCACGGCACGACGTTCTGCGAGGCGAAGACGGGCTACGGGCTCGATCTCGCGAACGAGACGAAGCAGCTGAGGGCGCTCCTGGCCGGCGCGAAGGGCCACCCCGTCGGCGTCGCGCCGACGGCGCTGCCGGCCCACGAGTTCCCGCCCGAGCGGCGCGGCTCTCCCGCCCTGCGCGCGCGCTACGTCGCCGAGTGCCGCGAGGAGATCCTCCCGGCGCTCGCCGCGCTCGGCGCGCGCTTCGTGGACGTCTTCTGCGAGGAGGGGGTGTTCTCGCTCGAGGAGTCGGCCGCGATCCTCGGGACGGGCCGGACCCTCGGCCTCGTCCCGCGCGTGCACGCCGACGAGCTCACGCCGCTCGGGGGCGCGTCGCTGGCGGCGCGGATGCGCGCCGCCTCGGCCGACCACCTCCTGTTCGCGACGGACGCGGGGATCCGGGACATGGCGGAAGCGGGCGTCGTGGCGACGCTGCTCCCGGGCACGTCCGTGTTCCTGCGGATGAACCGCTACGCGCCCGCGCGGAAGATGGTCGCCTCCGGCGTCCCCGTGGCGCTCGGGACGGACTGCAACCCCGGGTCCTCGTACACGGAGTCGCTCCCGGCGGTCGCGTTCCTGGCGTCCGTCGGGATGGGCCTGACGGTCGAGGAGACGCTCACGGCCATGACGCTCAACGCGGCGGCGTCTCTCGGCGAGGGCGTGCGCCGGGGCACCCTCGAGCCGGGGAAGATCGGCGACGCCGTCCTCCTCGACGGCCCGTCGCTCGAGCACCTCGTCTACCACTGGGGCGTGAGCCTCGTGACGGACGTGATCGCGGGCGGCCGCCATGTCGTCGCGCGGGGCCTGCTACGCTGACGGCATGAGCCGCCTCGCCGCCCTCTCCGTCGCCGACTTCGCCGCCGCCCTCGCGTCCGACGCGCCCGCTCCCGGCGGGGGCTCCGCCGCGGCGGCCGGCGGCGCGAACGGAGCCGCGCTCCTCGCGATGGTCGTGCGGCTCACGCTCGGCAAGGAGAAGTACAAGGCCGCCTGGGACGAGCTCGCTCCGCTCGCGGACAGGCTGGACGAGGCGCGCGTGAGGCTCCTCGAGCTGGTCGACGAGGACGCCGGCGCATTTGACAGGGTCATGGCCGCCCGGCGCCTCCCGAAGGAGACGGGCGAGGAGAAGGCCCTGCGTCAGAAGGCGATCGACGAGGCGAACGTCCTCGCGACGACCGTCCCGATGCAGACGGCGTTCTTCGCGCACGAGGCCCTCAAGGCCGCGCCCGTCGTCCTCGAGAAGGGCAACCCGAACGCGGCCTCCGACGCGTGGGCCGGGGCGCTCGCCGCGTGGGCGGCCGTCCTCGCCGCGCTCGGAAACGTGAGGATCAACCTGCCCGGCGTCTCCGACCCCGAGCTGCAGCGCGGCTTCCGCGAGGACGCCGACGCCATGGAGAGGTCGGCCGGCGAGGCTCTCGACAAGACGCGCGTCCTGGCCCGCGCCCGCGGCCTCGCCGCTTGACGCGGGGAAGCCGGCGCACGGCCGCCGCGCTTCTGCTCGCGGTGCTCGCACGCCCGGCGTCGGCGGCCATCCTCGGTTTCGATCGCCCCGCGGACGCCTTCGCTCCGTCGCCGGGCTTCCACCTCGGGGCCGCGCCGCCGGGCGACGACTCCGCCCGCACGGAGGTGCCGCCGGCTCGCCACGACCGGGCCGGCACCGCCGCCCCCGCCCTTCTGGGACACGAAGACGACCGCGCTCACGGCGGCAGTCCTCATCGGCGCGCCGATCGTCGGTTACCTCCGCGTGGTGGCGGGCGGACAGCCGGTCGTCGTTCACGTTCGCGAACGAGCGCTGGTTCCAGAGCGACACGTACGCGGGCGGCGCGGACAAGGCCTCGCACGTCTTCCTCGGCTACTTCGGGACGCAGGTGCTCGAGGGCGCGTATCGCTCCGTCGGCAAGACGCCCGCCGAGTCCCGCGCGCTCGCGTTCGGGGTCGTCGCGCTCACGGGCGCCCTCATCGAGATCGGGGACGGCTATTCACAGTACGGCTTCGCATGGGAGGACATCGCGGCGAACACGATCGGCTCGCTCGTCGCGACGGGCATCGACGCCTGGGGGATCCGCGACACGGTCGGGCTGCGCTTCGGCTACGTGAAGGCGCTCGTCCCGGATGCGTGCTGCCGGTACGGCGGCTACGGGGACGACTACTCGAAGGAGATCTACTCGGCGGACCTCAAGCTCGCGGGCTTCCTGCCGCGCGTCGGGGTGAAGCCGGGACCGGCGCGCTTCCTGCTGGTCTCCGTCACGTACGGGTCGAAGGGTTACCGGTACTCGGACGTGCCGCTCCGCGAACGGAACATCGGCCTCGAGATCGGCCTCGACCTGCGCGAGGTGCTCGTCGCGGTCGGCGTGCCCGAGAAGCCGTGGTGGGGAAAGATCCTTCTCGGGATCGCGACGTACTTCCGCTTTCCCTACACGTCGTTCGGCTGGCACTACGACCTGAACCACGGCACGTGGAGCGGTCCGGACACCGGGGACAAGTTCGATCCCGGCTCGATCACCTACGACTGAACGTCAGCTCCCGCGGCGCTCCTCGAGCCAGTCCGCGAAGCGGTCGCGCGACCACGTGTTCACGACGCGCTCGGCCGGCACGCCGGCGAGCCGCGCGACGGCGAGGCCGTAGTCGAGGAACGACAGATGGGCCGCCGCGTGCGCGTCGCTCGAGACGGAGAAGAGGCAGCCCGTCTGGACGGCGACCTTCGCGAGCGCGGGCGGCA
Source organism: uncultured Acidobacteriota bacterium (assembly GCA_963776915.1). GTDB lineage: Bacteria > Acidobacteriota > Thermoanaerobaculia > UBA5066 > UBA5066 > Fen-183. The sequence continues at coordinate 272,223 of CAVZPE010000007.1, forward strand.
GGTCGAGGCGCTCCGGGCAGCCGTTCAGCTCGATCGCGACCCGGCGCGCGGCCGCGGCCGCGAAGACGCGCGGCCAGTCGGCGCGGACACCGCTGCGCAGGTCGTAGAGGCGCCCTTTCGGATGGCCGAGGACGGCGACGCCGGGCGTCTCGATCGCGCGCACGAGGCGGGCGGTCTGGTCGCGCGCGCTCCTCAGGTCCGTGTGGACGGAGGCGACGACGGCGTCGAGCTCGGGGACGCTCCGCGGCGTGACGTCGAGCGAGCCGTCCTCGGCGATGTTCGCCTCGGCGCCGACGAACATCGCGAACGTCCCGGCGCGGGCGTTCAGGGCGTCCACCTCCCGGCGCTGCGCGCGGAAATCGGCCGGGAAGAGCCCGCCCGCGACCGCGCAGTCGCGCGCGTGGTCCGTCAGGAGGGCGTAGGCGTCGCCGCGCGCCTCGAGCGCGCGGTGAAGCGCCGCGAGCGGCATGCGGCCGTCCGAGCGGTCCGTGTGGAGATGGGCGTCCCCGCGGAGGTCGGCGTGCGAGAGGCCGCCCGGCGCCGAGAGGATGCGGTCCACGTCGGCCCGCGACAGGAAGTCCGCCTTCCGATGGGCGCCGGGATCGGCGCGGTCGAGCATCGCCGCGAGCGCGTCCCCCACGTTCTCGTCGGAGCCGCACGCGAGAAACGCCGCGATGGCGTCGGCCGCGCGCGCCGAAACGCCCGGCAGCGACGAGATGGCGACGCGGCGGCCGAACAGGTCCGCGTCGAGCTGGCGGAGCGTCCGTGCCGCCGCGCGGTACTCGGCGGTGCGCCGGCTCAGGGGATCCTCCGCGGCCGCGAGCGCGAGGAGCGCGGACGCGAGCCGTCCGTTCGTCACCGGGGGCGCCGCGGGAAGGGGAGAACCGGAGGGAGACGGGAGAGCCGACATCGCGCCTCGCCCCGATTGTACGTGCGCCGCGGATAGACTCGGCCGCGATGGCGACCCCCTCCGAACGGCCCACGCTCGCGCTCATCGACGCCTCGAACTACCTCTACCGCGCGTTCTACGCGATCCGCGGCCTCACGGGCCCCGGCGGCAAGCCCACGAACGCGGTCTACGGCTTCCTGAACATGTGGCGGAAGTACGTCGCGGACCGCAAGCCCGCCGCCGTCGCCGTCTGCTTCGACCGGTACGAGAAGACGTTCCGCGAGGAGATGGACGCGGCCTACAAGGCGCAGCGGCAGGCGATGCCGGACGATCTCGTGCCGCAGATCGAGGACGCCAAGCGCCTCTGCCGCCTCCTCGGCCTCGCCGTTCTCGAGGAGCCCGGGTTCGAGGCCGACGACCTCATCGGCTCGATCGCCGTCGTCGCGAAGGAGGCCGGGTTCCACGCCGAGATCTGCTCGGCCGACAAGGACCTCTTCCAGCTCGTGAAGGACCCCGACGTCGCCGTGTACCACCCCGTCAAGGACGCCGTGCTCGACGAGAAGGGCGTCCTGGAGTTCTTCGGCGTCACGCCGGCGCAGGTCATCGACGTCCTCGCGCTCATGGGCGACTCGTCCGACAACATCCCCGGCATCCGGGGCATCGGCGAGAAGACCGCCAAGGAGCTCATCGCGACGTTCGGCTCGCTCGACGCGATCTACGCGCGGCTCGAGGAGGTCAAGGGCAAGAGGAAGGAGCTCCTCGCCGCGGGGCGCGAGGAGGCGTACCGCTCGCAGACGCTCGCGACGGTCCGCTGCGACCGGCCGCTTCCCGCCAAGCCGGCGGAGCTTCTCGAGCACTTCCGCATCCGCCCGCTCGAGCCGGAGGCCGTGAAGGACCTCGCGGCCTTCTACGACGAGATGGGCTTCTCGAAGGTGAAGAAGGAGCTCCTCGAGTCCGCTCTCCCGGCGAGCCCCTCCCAACCCGGGATGGCGGCCTCGTCGTCCGCGCCGACGACCCTCTCTCTTTTCGAAGAATCTTCTTCTTCGAATGCCCCCGGGGAGGGCCTGCGCTGGATCGCGGACGCCGCCGGCCTCGACGCGCTCGTCGCGGCGGCCGTGAAGGCGGGCCGCGCGTCCGTGCACGTCGAGTGCGGCCCCGGCTGCCCGTGGCCCGCCCCGCCGCTCGTGGCCGCCGTCGCGATCCCGGGCGGCGAGACCGCGGCGTTCGCCCTCGACGCGGCGGGGTCCCGCGCGCTCGCGGAGCTCTTCGCGAAGGTCCTTCTCGTCGCGCACGACGCCAAGCGCCTCTTCCTCGCGGCGGACGCCCTCGGGATCGCGCCGCCCGCGCGCTTTCTGGACGCGATGCTCGCGAGCTACGTCGTGGCTCCGGGGATCCACGCGCACGATCTCGCGGGCGACGCCCGCGGCGTCCTGAATCTCCCGCCGGACTCGGTTCCGTCCGCGAAGGAGCTGAACGGCGGCGCGGCCCCGTCGGCCGCGACGTTCGCCTCCGAGGCCGGCCGCCGCTGGCTCGCGCCGCGCGTCGTCCTCCCGCTCGCCCTCGCGGACGCCCTCGCCCCGCGCCTTTCGGAGGAGTCTCCGCTCGGACGCGTCCTCGAGGACATCGAGATCCCGCTCGTGCCGGTCCTCGCGCGGATGGAGATCGCCGGCGTCGCGGTCGACCGCGGCGTCCTCGCCGGCCTCTCGAAGGAGTTCGACGGGCGCCTCGCCGCTCTCGAGGCGAAGATCCACGAGGCGGCGGGCGAGACCTTCAACATCGGCTCGCCGCTGCAGCTCGGCCGGGTGCTCTTCGAGAAGCTCGGGTACCCGGCGGTCAAGAAGACGGCGAAGACGAAGTCGTACGCGACGGGCTCCGAGGTCCTCGAGGAGCTCGCGACGCTCTCGAGCGGGCCCGTGCCCTCCCTCGTCCTCGAGTGGCGCGAGATCTCGAAGCTGAAGGGCACGTACGTGGACGCGCTGCCCGCGTGCATCGCGGCGGACGGGCGCATCCACACGCGCTACGACCAGGCCGTCGCGGCCACGGGCCGCCTCTCGTCGAACGCCCCGAACCTCCAGAACATCCCGATCCGCACGGAGGCGGGCCGCGCGATCCGCCGCGCGTTCATCGCGCCGGGGGGGAAGAAGCTCGTCGCGGCGGACTACTCCCAGATCGAGCTGAGGATCCTGGCGCACCTCTCGGGCGACGAGGCGCTGCTCGACGTCTTCCGGCGCGGCGAGGACATCCACCGCGCGACGGCCGCGAAGATCTTCGACGTCGACCCGAAGGCCGTGACGCCGGACCAGAGGCGGAGCGCCAAGACGATCAACTTCGGCGTCCTCTACGGCATGGGTCCCTTCGCCCTCGCGGCGCAGCTCGGCGTCCCGCGTGCCGAGGCCAAGGAGTTCATCGCCGCGTACTTCGACCGCTTCCCGAAGATCCGCGCCTGCCTCGACGCCATCCTCGAGAAGGCGCGCGCGACGGGCGGGACGGAGACGATCTTCGGGCGCGTGCGCCCGATCCCGGGCCTGCACGACCGCAACCACAACGTCCGCGCGAACGCCGAGCGCATGGCCATGAACGCGCCGTTCCAGGGCTCGGCGGCCGACCTGATCAAGAAGGCGATGCTCGCCCTCGACGCGGCGCTCGCGAAGGAGCTCCCCGAGGCGCGCCTCCTCCTGCAGGTCCACGACGAGCTCGTCCTCGAGGCGCCGGCGGCGCTCGCGGAGAAGGCCGCGGCCCTCGCCCGCCGCACGATGGAGGGGGCCGCGAGCCTCGGCGTCCCGCTCACGGTCGACGTCGGAGCCGGCCTCAACTGGGCGGAGACGAAGTAATCGCGCCGAGGCCCTAGAATCGGGCCATGCGGAAGCTCGCCGGGGCCCTCGGTGCTAGCCGTGCTCGTCGCGAGCGGCGTCCTGGGGGCGCAGACGGCGGCGCTCAAGCCCGTCGAGGCGCTGCCGGACCCCGTTCGCCCCGCGCTCGCCGAGGTGCCGTACGCCCATCCGCTCTTCGTCGCGCTGGACGAGCCGCCGAAGGTTCTCGAGCGCCCGAACCCCGTCGACCTCGAGACGCGCGTGCCGCTCGCGCTGACGGCCCGTGTCCTCGCGACCGGGAAGGTGAGCGAGATCGCCGCCGTCGAGCCGCCGCTCAAGGCGCTCGTGACGCCCCTCCCGGCGCTCGCGCCGCGCTGGCGCTTCAAGCCGCCGACGAAGGGCGGTCAGCCCGTCGTGACGTGGGCGACGGAGATTCTCGACCTCGCGGTCTCGCTCGAGAAGCCGGTCTTCAGCGCCTTCCAGCTCGAGCCGCTCCGGAAGGACGACCCCCTCGCGAAGATCTTCCGCGACAGCCCCGGGGACGAGTGGATGGCGCGCTACCCGGCCGAGATCGACCCGAAGGACGCGGACGCCGTTCCGGTCGACCAGCTCGACGCGCTCCCGGCGGCCGAGAAGACGCCGTGGAGCTTCGACGCCACGCGCCAGCGCGGCCGGATGACGGCGCTCGTCGAGATCTCGGCGCAGGGAACCGTCTCGCGCGTCCTTCCGACCGGCGACGCCGAGCCCCTCCTCGTGCGCTGGCTGCGGCAGAGCGCCGCGAAGTGGAAGTTCACCCCGGGCAGGGCGGGCGGCAGCCCGGTCGCGTCGTGGATGACGCTCGACGCGACGCTCGACTACACGATCGACTCGGCCAAGAAGAAGGGCGAGCGCTCGGTCAAGAAGAACCTGCGGTCGACGCCGGTGCCGTGATCCCGGCGAGCCCCCCTCGGCGCTCCGCCCGTCCTCTCATTCGACCTTCCTCAGATCTCCGACGCGGCGCGTGAGCTTCCGCGAGTCGAAGTATTCGAGGAGCGGGATGAGCGTCTTGCGCGTGAGGCCGAGGAGATCGCGAAAGCCCGCGACGGCGAGCGTCTGGCCCTTCACGCTCACGAGCTTCGCCTCGGCGGCGGCCGCGACGCCCTTGTGGACGACGAGATCGGGCGAGAGCCGGACGAGGAGGCCCGACTTCACGAGGTGCGAGACGAGGCCGTCCACGACCTGCGGCTTCGTCCCGAGGAGCTTCGCGGCGTCGACGTGCCGGGGCGGCTCGAACCCGGCCTCGAGGTAGAGCTCCTCGAGCCGCGCCGCGAAGGACGCGGCCTCCCCCGAGAGGTCCCCCGCCCGCACGCCCGGCGGCGCGACGCGGTCGCCCTCGAGCGCGATCGTCTTGCCGGCCGCCAGCGTCGCGAGCCAGCCGTCCGCGGCGGCGGGGGAGAGCCCCTTCGCGAGGCGCGCGAGGAACTCCCCCTTCCCGAGCGCGAGCGCGGCCGAGCCCGACCTCTTCCTTTCGGCGAAGAGCGCGGACGCGCGCGCCGCGAGGCCCGAGGCGACGGAGGAGTGCGCGTAGAGCGCGGGGGTGATCCGCAGCGCGCGACCGGCGGCGAGGAGCCCCTCGAGAAGGTTCGCGGCGGCGGCGGAGACGATCCCGAGCCGCGCGCCGAGCCGTGCCGCCGTCAGCCCCGCCGGACCGGCCTCGACGAGGAGGAGGTCCGCGAGCGCCTTCTCGTCGCCCGACGAGAGGACGGCGAAGAGCGCGCCGTCCGCGGGGGAGCGCCGCCTGATCCGCGGCCGTCCCGCGTCCAGGACGCGCCCCCCTCCGAGCGTCTCGGCGGGAGACGGGCGCCGCAGGATGAATCGGTCGCCCGGGCGCGCCGCGACGGGCGTCTCGAGGAGGACCTGCGCAAACGCGGTTTCTCCGGGTGCGAAGACGCGCACGGCCGGGCCTCCCGTGTCCGCACGGCCCGCCGGTCCACCGGTATCCGCACGGGTTACCGGACCCGCGAGGACCAGAGACAGCCGCCCCGCGACGTCGGCGGTCCCGAGGTGGACGCGCACGCGCACCCCGTCGGCGAGGGGCGCGTCGAGGGCGGGCAGCGCCGTCACCTCGGCCGTCAGGACGGAGGACGCCTCGAGCGCGCCCTTCGGGACGAGCGCCTGGCCGCGCCTCAGGTCCGCGCGGTCGACGCCGGCGAGGTTCAGGCTCGTCCGCTCGCCGGTGAAGGCCTCGCGCCGCTCCTCGCCGTGGACCTCCACCCGCCGCACGCGGGCGTCACGCCCGTCGGGGAGGAGCGTGAGCGTGTCCTCGACGGCGATGCGGCCCGCGTCGAGCGTTCCCGTCACGACCGGCCCGAAGCCCTTCATCGTGAAGGCGCGGTCGAGGAAGAGGCGCGGAACCCTTCGCGAGCGGTCCTCGCGGACGACCCGGCGCGCCGCGGCGAGGAGCTCTCTGCGCAGCGCGTCGATCCCCTCGCCCGTCACGACCGAGCACGCGACGATCGGGGCGTCCGCGAGGAACGAGCCCTTCACGAGCGCGCGGATCTCCTCCTCGACGAGCGCCCCCGTCTCGGCGTCGACGAGGTCGGCCTTCGTCCGCGCGATCACGCCGGTCGAGACGTTGAGGAGCCTGAGGATGTCGAGGTGCTCTTTCGTCTGCGGCATCACGGAGTCGTCGGAGGCGACCGCGAGGAGGACGAGATCCACGCCCTGCGCGCCCGCGACCATCGTCCGCACGAACTTCTCGTGCCCCGGGCACGTCCACGAAGGAGAACGTGGTCTCGTCCCACGCGGCGTGCGCGAAGCCGAGGTCGATCGTGATCCCGCGCGCCTTCTCCTCGGGGAGACGGTCCGGGTCCGTGCCCGTGAGCGCGCGCACGAGCGCGCTCTTGCCGTGGTCGATGTGGCCGGCGGTGCCGACGAGAACGCGGCGCATGGGCGCCGATTATCGTCTCCGGAACGTCCCCGCCTGTGTCGGCCCTCCCGAGGGGCGCGCGGCCGACCTCGGGATCCGCGGGCCACCGCCGTGCACGGACGACCCGCCGCCGGGACGCCGGCCCGGGCGGGAGGTCGAGCGGTGATGGCTCACGTGCGGCGGCCGCCGGTGCGGCGCGCCGCCCCATCCGCCCCCGTACCAGCCTCCGTACCCGGACACGTACGGGACGACGTCGCCGGGCGGCTCCGGCTCGGGGGCGACCTCGGGCTCGGAGCGCATGTCCTCGTCCTCCCACTCGAGCGCGGGCAGGACGACGGGGCCGCGGGACACCGTCGTCTCGACCGCCGAGAACCCCCCGACCGCCCGACGGCCGTCGCGCATCTCGCGCGCGACGTCCGAAAGCGTGCGTGGCGCGGCGCTGACCGGGGCGCCGGCGACGCCGGCGCGCATCAACTCGACGGCGGCGGGCGGCAGCGGCGCCGCCGCCTCGAGAACGGCCAGAGCTGCGAGGGCGACCAGCATGGAGGACACCCCTCCCCGGATAGCTTAGTCCCGGCGGACCCCTCGTGCCTCAGTATTCCGGCCCCTTGAAGATCGTCGCCTTCTCGGCCTCGAGCCTCTCGCCCGCGAGTCTCGCGCGCACGTGCCGCGCGACACGCAGGCCGTCCAGGGCCGCCGAGACGATGCCGCCCGCGAAGCCCGCACCCTCGCCGGCGGGGTAGAGGCCGCGCACGGAGGGGCTCTCGCACCAGCCGTCCCGCTCCATCCTCACCGGGGACGACGTGCGCGACTCGGGGGCGAGGAGAACGGCCTCCTCCGACACGAAGCCCGGCATCTTCCGGTCGAAGGCCCGGAGCCCTTCGGCGAGGGCCTCGAGGTACGGCTCGGGCAGGATGCCGTCGAAAGGGGCGGGCGTGACCCACGGGCCGTACGTCGTCTTCGGGAGGGGGCGCGGGGAGATCGGCCGCTCGCGGCTCTTCAGGAAGTCCGTGACACGGAGCGCGGGCGCCGCGTACGTGCCACCCGCGGCCGCGAAGGCCGCCGCCTCCACGCGCCGCTGCAGCTCGCGCCCGCGCAGGAGCGGGGGCCCGTCCATCGCGTCGAAGTCCTCGTCCTTCGTCTGGACGACGATCCCCGCGTTCGCGTAGCCGGAGGACCGCTTGTAACGCGACATCCCGTTCGTGACGACGCCGCCGGCCTCGGACGAGCACGCGATGACCTCGCCGCCGGGGCACATGCAGAACGTGTAGATCCCGCGGCCGTTCCCCGCGACGTGCGCCTGCTTGTAGTCCGCGGGCATCACGCCGCACGCCGTCGAGACCTGCGCGTACTGGATGAGGTCGACGGCGTCCTGGGGATGCTCGATCCTCAGGCCCATCGCGAAGTGCTTGCGCGTCATCGCGACGCCGCGCGCGAGGAGCATGTCCATCGTGTCGCGTGCCGAGTGGCCGAGGGCGAGGATCGCGACGTCCGCGGCGACCTCCTCGCCGGACGAGAGGCGCAGGCCCGCGAGCGCCCCGTCCGCGCCGATCAGGAGGTCGGCGACCTTCGCGCGATAACGCAGCGTCGCGCCGTGCTCGAGGAGGTGCTTGCGCACGTTCCTCAGCACGACGACGAGCCGGTCCGTCCCGATGTGCGGCTTGGCGTCAACGAGGATCGACGCGGGCGCGCCGAAGCGGTGGAGCGTTTCGAGCACGACCTTCACCTTGTCGTGCTTCTTCCCGCACGTGAGCTTGCCGTCCGAGAAGGTTCCGGCGCCGCCCTCGCCGAACTGCACGTTCGACTCGGGATCGAAGACGCCCGACGTCCAGAATTTCATGACCTTCCGGTAGCGGTCCTCGGCGGGGTCGCCGCGCTCGAGGACCGTGACGGGGACGCCCGCGTCCACGAGGGCGAGCGCCGCGAAGAGGCCGGCGGGCCCGGTCCCGACGACGGCGACCTTCGCCTTCGTGTCGAGCTCCGGCAGGAGGAGGGCGGGCGCCGTCTCCGGCTCGGCGGGGCCGAGGCGCAGCGGCGGCCGGGGCGAGAGGTCGAGCTCCTCGCGGGACGTGAACTCGAGGGCGAGCTCCCAGAAGAGCGTCGGCTTCTGGCGCGCGTCGAGGGAGCGCCGGACGACGGCGAGATCCGAGAGCCCGCCGGCCGCGATGCCGAGCAGCCGCGCCACCGCCGCGAGGTCCACGCTCTTCGGCGCGCGCGCGCGAACTCCCGCGAGACGGTAGCGCGGCACGGGCGTATTGTGCGGCCGCGCCAACTTGAAGTCATGCACCCACCGCGTGAAATCGAGACGAAGTTCCGCGTCGCGGACCGCGCCGGATCCGCTTCATGATCGCGCTCGTTCTGGCGGCCGGTTTCGGCACGCGCTTCCGGCCCGCCACGCTCACGACACCCAAGCCGCTCCTCCCGCTCGCGGGCCGGCCGATCCTCTTTCACGTGTTCGACCACCTCCTGGGGCAGGGCGCCGACCGCTTCGTCGTGAACGCCCACCACCTCGCGCCGGCGCTGCGCGCCTCGGTCGGGGAGTCGTACGCGGGCGTCCCCGTCGCCTGGTCCGTCGAGGAGGAGATCCTCGGAACGGCCGGCGGCATCCGGCGCGCGCACGCGCTCGGCCTCCTCGGCGAGACGTTCCTCGTCGCGAACGCCGACGTCCTGACGACACTTCCGCTCGGTCGCCTCCTGGCGGGGCGGCACGGGCCGGGCGTCGTCTCGGCCCTCGCGGTCCTCCCGAACGGGCGGCCCGACCGCGACACGCCTCTCTGGGCGACCGCCTCCGGCCGGCTCGCGGCCGTCGGCGGATCCAGGCCCGGGGGGGCGACCGGCCCGTGGCTCTTCACCGGCCTGCAGGCCGCGACGGCGGCGCTCGTCCCGCGCATCCCGGAGGGCTTCGCCGAGCTCGCGAAGGACGTCCTCGCCCCCTCGGCCGTCGCCGGGGACGGCGCGTTCGCGCTCGTCCCGTACGCTCCCTCCGACGGTCTCTGGTTCGACCTGGGAACCCCGGAGCGGCTCGCCGCGGCCGAGGCCGCGCTCCGGCGCTGAGCCGTCCGGGTCCCTTCTCACCAGCGCGGGATCCACTTCAGCTTCTTCCCGTGCCAGGTCCAGATCTGGATCTTCGCGGTCATGGGCGTGACGCGGACGGCGGCCTGGCGGCGCTTGCGGTTCGAGAGGTACACGGTGCCCGGCGACGCGTGCCCGAGCGGGCGAGAACGAGCAGATGCTCGACCTCCCGAACCGGACCGGGTCCGACACGTCGCCGATCGGCGCGCCACCCGGGATCCGCGCCGTCCATTCCGGGCACGAACGAGAAGTTCACGCCGGGGTAGCGGCTCCCGAGCCAGTACGGTCCCGCCACGAGGCGATCGACGCCCTTCCGGATGTCGGCCGTCGTGACGCCGTTTCCGTTGCCGTCCTGGTAGACGGTCAGGACGAGGTCGCCCGCGTTCGCGACCCACCGGACGCCGACTTCCGCGCCCTGGAAGACGGCGCGCGCGCGGGCGGCCGTGAGGATGCCGGCGACCTCGCGCGAGGCGGTGCCGAGCGCCTCCTCCGCGAGGATCTCCCAGAGCGCCGGGACGCTCATCGTGAAGACGAGGCCGAGGACGGCGAGAACGGCCGTCATCTCGGCGAGCGAGACGCCGCGGTCGGATGCGTTCATGGAGCCTCCTCTTGTCCGGGAGGGGGGACGGCGCGGCGGCTCGCGCCGCGCCGTCCCGGGAGGGGGGAGGGACGCCGGCCTCGTCAGGCCTTCGTCCTGGCGGGCTTCTTTCCGGAAGAGGTGGACTTCGCCTTCGCCTTGCCGCCGCGGGATCCCTTCGACGACACCTTCTCGGCGAGCGTCGTCGGACCCGAGACGGCGACGTACGGCTTGAGCGTCGCGAAGAGCTTCTCGCCGACGCCCTTGACCTGCATGAGGTCCTCGGGACGCTTGAACGCGCCGTGCTGCGTTCGGTGCTCGACGATGCGGCCGGCCAGCTTCGCGCCGACGCGCGGCAGGCGCGCGATCTCCTCGGCGGAGGCCTGGTTGACGTTGACGACCTTCTGCGGCGCCGGCGACGGCGCGTCGCCCTCGGCGAGGACGGGATGCGCGGCGATGCCGGAGAGCGACAGGCCGAGGACGGGGACGACGAGGGCGCGGACGATCGGACGGAGAGCCATCGTGAGACTCCTTTCGTGCTTCTCTTGCTGTGCGTGGATTGATCAGGGCTGAAAGAAAGAGGGGATTGCGAACCGGGATTCGGGGGTGTTCCTTCCGCTTCGTCCCGGCGCGTCCGGGTGCGCGTGTGGGTCTCAGGTCATCCATCGACTCCTGAGGAACGCATCGCACGGCCGGTGCCGGCGGCCCGAAAAGCCGACTCAACCGACTGGAGGAGAAAGAGATTTTCTTAGAAAGGGAAGAGGGGCGAGTCGATGCGCGACAACTTCTCCTGTCGCGCGCCGCGTGCGCCCGCGCCCTATTCCCTTCTAAGCAAATCCCTTCTCTTCACCCGCACGAAAAGGGAAAGCGCGACAGGAAAAGCTGTCGTAGTGGAGAATCGGGCGATGGCGGCGCACCGCGCGGGCGGACCGAACGACCTCATCCTCGGGATCTCCGGGGCGAGCGGAGCGCGCCTCGCCCTCCGGGCGCTGCGTCTCTTCGCGGGCTCGCCCGACGTCGAGCACCTGCACCTCGTCGTCTCGCCGCGCGCCCTCGTCGTCGCCCGCGACGAGGTGAACGCCTCGCTCACGTCCGTCGAGGCCTTCGTCGACGGGGCGGACCTGGACGCCGCCTCGCGCAACAAGCTCGTCCTCCACCCCGAGAGCGCGATCGACGCGCCGATCTCGTCGGGCTCCTACCGGACACGGGGCATGGCCGTGCTGCCGTGCTCGGCGGGGACGCTCGCCTCCATCGCGCACGGCACGTCCCGCGGCCTCCTGCAACGGGCGGCCGACGTCTGCCTCAAGGAGAGGCGGCGCCTCGTTCTCGGGCTGAGGGAGACGCCGCTCTCCCTCGTCCACGCCGAGAACATCCTCGCCGTCACCCGCGCGGGCGCCATCGTCGCGCCGCCCGTTCCCGCGTTCTACGCGGCGAAGACGGCCGAGGAGATGCTCGACGCGTACCTGACGCGCGTCGCGGACCTCCTCGACGTCGCGGTCGACACCGCCGGCTTCCGCTGGACGGGAGAGAGCTGAGCCGGCCCTCGTCCGTGAAGCGCTACCTCTCCCTCGTCACGTTCGCGCACACGATCTTCGCGCTCCCGTTCGCGCTGCTCTCGGCCGTTCTCGCCGCGCGCGGCGTGCCGCCCCTCCCCACGCTCTTCTGGATCCTCGTCGCGATGGTCGGGGCGCGCTCGGCCGCGATGGCCTTCAACCGCGTCGCCGACCGCGGGATCGACGCCGTGAATCCCCGCACGAAGGCGCGCGACATTCCGGCGGGCCGCGTCTCCGCGCTCGAGGCGTCCGTCTTCTGCGCGCTCTCGGCGGCGGTGTTCGTCTTCGCGGCGTGGCGGCTCAATCCGCTCTGCTTCGCCCTCTCTCCCGTCGCCCTCCTCGTCGTCCTCGGCTACTCGTACGCCAAGCGTGTCACGGCTCTCTCCCACCTCGTCCTCGGCCTCGGCCTCGCGATCGCTCCCGTCGGCGCGTGGATCGCGGTGAGAGGGCGCGTTCGAGTGGACGCCCGTCGTCCTCGGCCTCTCCGTCCTCTTCTGGGTGGCGGGCTTCGACGTCATCTACAGCCTCCAGGACGAGGCGTTCGACCGCGCGCACGGCCTCTTCTCCCTGCCGGCCCGGCTCGGCGCCCGCCGCGCGCTGGACGTCTCGACGTTCTTCCACGCCCTGTCCCTGGCGCTCCTCTACGGCGTCTGTCGTCCTGGCGACGGCGGCCTGCTCTTCGGGCGGGCGTCGTCCTCGCTGGGGCCTTCCTCGTCCGCCAGCACCTCCTCGTGAAGCCCGGGGATCTCTCGCGCGTGGACGGGGCGTTCTTCACGGCGAACGGCTGGCTCTCGGTGGTCGTCTTCGTCTGCGGGGCGGCCGACGTCTTCCTCCGCCGGTAGGCCGTCCGACCGGTAAACTCGTCTCCCGTGCCCGCGCCCACTCCAAAGGAATTCCCGCTTCGCCACATCGCGATCGAGGGCCCGATCGGCGTCGGCAAGACGTCGCTCGTCGGCCTCCTCGCGAAGCGCTTCAGCGGCACGCAGATCCTGGAAGACGTCACGAACCCGTTCCTCGCGGACTTCTACGCCGGCAAGAAGGGCGCCGCGTTCCAGACCCAGATGTACTTCCTGCTGTCGCGCTACCAGCAGCAGCAGGAGATCGCGCAGATCGACCTCTTCCGGAACCTCGTCGTCGCGGACTACACGTTCGCGAAGGACAAGATCTTCGCGTACCTCACGCTGAACGACGCCGAGATCGCGCTCTACGACAAGATCTACGGGACGCTCGCCGCGAACGTGCCGCGTCCGGACCTCGTCGTCCACCTGACGGCGTCCGTCGAGACGTGCCTCTCGCGCATCCGCAAGCGCGGCCGGGCGTTCGAGAAGGGAATCTCGGCCGAGTACCTCAAGTCGCTCGTCGAGGCCTACAACTACTTCTTCTACCACTACCGCGACGGCCCGCTCCTCGTCGTCGAGACGAACGAGATCGACTTCGTCGAGAGGAAGGGCGACCTCGACGACCTCATCGCGCAGATCACGCGCCCGTTCCGCGGCACGCAGATCTACGTGCCGCGCGGCTCGAAGAAGTAGGCGTGGGCGCCGTCGAGAGGCTGCGCGAGCTCGGCGCGGGGCGCGAGATCCTCGGCGAGGCGGCCCCGCGCGAGAGCGACGGCCTCCTCGTCGCGCCGAGGAACGCGGACCTGACGCCCGGGGAGCGCCGCGCGGCCCCGGCCGTCTTCCGGGCGCTCCTCGCGGGCCAGCTCCTCCACGGCCTGGGCGAGAGGAAGGCCCCGAAGATCCTCAGGGCCGTGCGGCTCGCCCTGGAAATGGAGCCCCTTCTCTCGGTCGAGGCGCTCGACGTCGTGGACGCGGCCACGCTCCGGACTGTGGAAAAAATCAACGGGCCGGTCGTCCTGATCGCCGCGGCCTGGGCGGGGAAGACGCTCCTCGCCGACAGCGTCCGGCTCGAGCCCGCGCGCTGATACGGCGTCGCAATTCTCTTTTTCCTTGATTTCACTGAGTTTTTCGATTCTCATTCCCGTTAACAAACAGCCCCGGAGAGCCAAAGGGTCAACCCCCCGACTTCTTCGCCGGCCGTGGAATCCTGTGTTCGTCGGATCGAGTTCGAAGGAGGAGCGACCCATTTCCAGCCCCGGGGGCACCATCAGGGAAAAAGCCCCGTCCTCCCTTTCCGAACTCTCCGACCGGCTCCTCTCGCCAGTACCCGGCGGCCGCCGCTCGATGGTGAGCGTCGTCCGCGATTTCCCACCCCACGGTCTCCGGCAGGCCCGGCGACCATCTCTGGAGTTCTGATGTACACGGACAAGACCATCTCCTGCATCGACTGCGGCGCTCCCTTCATTTTCTCGGCGAACGAACAGGAGTTCTACGCCCAGAAGGGCTTCTCCAACGAGCCCAAGCGGTGCAAGAACTGCCGCGACAAGCGCAAGGCCGGCGGTTTCGGCGAGGGCGGCGCGCGCCAGCTCTACAACGTCACCTGCGACGCCTGCGGCAAGACCACCCAGGTTCCGTTCAACCCCACGAACGGCAAGCCCGTGTACTGCCGCGACTGCTACCGCGAGCGCAGACCCGCCCGCTAAGGCTTCGACCGGGGGGAAAGTTCTTCGGAACTTTCCCCCCTTTGCCTTTCGGCCGGCGTGCGCTCTGCGCACGCTGCTAAAGTCGCCCTCCCATGACCGAGAGCGACAAGAAACCCGGCTTCGCGACGACGTGCATCCACGCGGGACAGGAGCCGGAGCCCGTCACGGGCGCGGTGACCGTCCCCATCTTCCAGACCTCGACGTACGTCCAGGAAGCGTTCGGCAAGCCACGCGACGGCTACGAGTACGCGCGGACGAAGAACCCGACGCGCCTCGCGCTGGAAAAGCAGCTCGCCGCGCTCGAGGGCGGCACCGTCGCCCACGCGTTCGCCTCCGGCATGGCCGCCGAGACGACGCTCATGCTGTCCTTCGTGAAGGCGGGGGACCACGTCCTCGTCAGCCGCAACACGTACGGCGGCACGTACCGCTTCTTCTCGAAGATCCTCGCGAACTTCGGCGTCACCTTCGACTACGTGGACACGACGGACGCGGAGGCCGTGCGGAAGGCCGTCACGCCCGCGACGCGGATGCTCTTCGTCGAGACGCCCACGAACCCGACGATGGAGATCTCCGATCTGAAGGCGCTCGCGGACGTCGCGAAGGCCGAAGGGGGCGCGGATCGGCGCGAAGATCCGCGTCGTCGTCGACAACACGTTCGCGACGCCGTTCTTCCAGAGGCCCCTCGCGCTCGGCTGCGACGCCGTCGTCCATTCGACGACGAAGTACCTGAACGGCCATTCCGACTCCGTCGGCGGCGCCGTCATCTGCGCGGACGCCGCCGACGGCGCGAAGATCGGTTTCACGCAGAACGCGGCGGGCGGCATCCTCTCGCCGTTCGACTCGTTCCTCGTGTCGCGCGGCATCAAGACGCTCCCCGTGCGCATGAAGGCCCACGACACGAACGGCCGCGCCGTCGCCGCGTGGCTCGCGCGCCACCCGAAGGTCCTCAGGGTCTTCTATCCCGGCCTGCCCGCCCATCCCGGCCACGCCCTCGCGTCGCGCCAGATGTCGGGCTTCGGCGGGATGATCTCGTTCGACCTCGGGTCGGAGGACGCGGCCAGGCGTCTGCTCGACCGCGTCGTCGTCTGCGCGCTCGGGGAGTCGCTCGGCGGCGTCGAGAGCCTCATCTCGCACCCCGCGACGATGACGCACGCGAGCGTCGAGCCCGAGGAGCGGCAGAGGCGCGGGATCACGCCGGGTCTCGTGCGCGTCTCGGTCGGGATCGAGGACGTCGAGGACATCCTCGCGGACCTCGAGCGCGCGCTCGAGGGCGTCTAGCGCTTCAGGGCCAGGGCACCGAGGACGGCGAGCGCGGCGACGAGGGCGAGGAGCGCGGGCGGCGACAGCGCCGGCACGTCGTCGACGAGGGGCGGGGGCGGCCCGCCGCCACCGGGCGCGTTGTAGATGATCGTGAGGACGGGCCGATCACCGGCGTTCGCGGCCTCGCGCGAGCCCCAGCGGCGCGCGCTCGGGGGCGCCTGCAGCTCGTCGCCGCGGAGCTGCCAGCCGAAGTTCGTCGCGGGGTTGTCCAGCCAGCCCTGCACGTTGGAGGTCATGGCGCCCGTCGGCCCGAACGAGAACGTCCCGAGCGCCGTCGAGATGGGCGACGTCGCCGACGCGAAGGAGGCGGTGTCGCCGCCGGGCGTGCTCCACGACGTGCCGGGCCAGACGCGCTTCGTCCACGTCGCGTCGCCCGCGGTGGCGGCGGCGCCGCCGCCGCCCGGAAGCGGCGCGTCGGACGTCCCCTCGGCCCACGCGGCGGTGATGCGCCAGAGGGAGACGTCCACGGGGTTGCCCTTCGTGCTCGTCACGACCATGTCGAGGCGCGCCGAGACGATCGTCGAACCGGCCGGGACCGCGCTCGCCACGTCGAACCGCACGAAGGCCCGCCGGATGAACGTCAGGGTGTTGCGGCCCGTGTAGAGGCCCTGACCCTTCGCGTCGGACGCGTCGGCGTTCTCCTCGAAGATCGTCGTGTCCGCGGCGGGCGGCAGCGTCACCGTCGCGGCGACGAGGCGCGCGCCCGGGAGCGCGAGGGCGAGGACCAGGCAGGGAAACGTTCGACGCATCGGACCTCCGGAATGGCTGCGTTGACCGAGGATGGCGGCGCGGGAAGTGTCGCAGATCCGCGGAACCCCACGGCGCGCGACGCGCCGAGGTGCGAAGCCTGATACCGTATCCGAAGATCTCGAGTCGACGCGATGGACTGCCCCGAGAGGTTCGAGCGTGTCCACGATCACGCCGTTTATCGGCCGGAAGGGCACTTCTCGTTCGAGGAGTCGGCGGACCTCCTGTGCCGCGCGATCGCCTACTCCCGCGAGCAGGGCATCGTACGGATCCTGGTCGACGCGACGAACATCACGGGAATCGCGGACCTCGGGCCCGAAGATCGATTCATGCTGGCCGACCGGGCGGCGCGTGCGGCCCAGGCGGCCGTCAAGGTCGCGCTCGTCGCGAACGAGGACCTCCTCGACCCGGCCCGTTTCGGCATGACGGTTGCCCGGAATCGCGGTCTCTTCATGAGCTCGTTCTCGTCCGAGCCCGAGGCATTGCGTTGGCTGCTCGATCCGAAGGCGGAATGAAACGGGTCGCGGACGAGCTCGTCGCGTCCGAGCAGCGCTACCGCCTTCTCTTCGAGCGCAACCCGCTGCCGATGTGGGTTTACGACCGCGAGACGCTCCGCTTCCTCGCCGTGAACGAGGCGGCCGTGCGGCACTTCGGGTATTCGCGGGACGAGTTCCACGGGATGACGGTCGTCGACATCCGGCCGGAGGAGGAGCGCGCGCGGCTGCGGGCGGAGGTGCGGGACCTCTCGGGCTACCACGTCAGCGGGCGCTGGAAGGTCCGGAAGAAGGATGGCGCGATCGTCGTCGTCGAGATCTTCTCGCACGACATGCCGTTCGCCGAGCGGCCGGCGCGCGTCGTGTCCGGCCACGACGTCACGGATCGTCTCGAAGGCGAGGAGAGGCTCCGGCGCTCGTACGACGAGCTGCGCGCGCTCTCGGCCCGTCTCGAGAGCGTCCGCGAGGAAGAAAGCACGCGGATCGCGCGCGAGGTCCACGACGAGGTCGGGCAGGCCCTGACGGCGATCAAGATGGACGTCGCCGGCGTCGAGCGCGCGCTCGCGGCCGCGGGCGGCGCGCCCGGCGCGGTGGCTGGCCGGCTCGCCGCGATCGGCCGGATCCTGGACGACACGATGGACGCCGTCCACCGGATCGCGACGGAGCTCAGGCCCGGGATGCTCGACGAGCTGGGGCTCGAGGAAGCCGTCGAGTGGCAGGTCGAGGAGTTCCGGAAGAGGACCGGGATCGCCTGCCGGCTGTCCGCGTCTCTCGGGGAGACGCCGGTCGACGCGGCGCGGTCCACGGTCCTGTTCCGCGTCCTCCAGGAACTCCTGACGAACGTCGCGCGGCACGCGGGCGCCGGGGCGGTGCACGTCCTTCTCGCGGCCGAGGGCGGCGGGTTCGCGCTCGAGGTCGAGGACGACGGCCGCGGGATCGCGCCCGAGAACGTCGACGACCCGAAGTCCTTCGGCCTGCGCGGCGTCAAGGAGCGGGTCGCGCACCTCGGCGGCCACGTCACCCTGACGGGGGAGAGAGGGCGCGGCACGCGGGCGCGCGTCTTCGTCCCGCGCTGATGCGGATCCTCCTCGCGGACGACCACGCCCTCTTCCGGCAGGGACTCGAGCGCGTCCTCGAGGAGGGCTTCCCGGGCTCGTCCTGCGGCCACGCGGGAGACACCGCCGAGGCCCTGCGGCTCGCGAAGGAGGAGGCCTGGGACCTCGCGATCGTCGACATCTCGTTCGGCGGCAAGAGCGGTCTCGACCTCCTCAAGGAGATCAAGCCGGCGCGTCCGAAGCTTCCGGTCCTGATCCTGAGCATGCATTCCGAGCGGCAGTTCGCCGTGCGCGCCCTCAAGGCGGGCGCGGCGGGCTACGTCACGAAGAAGGTCGCTTCCGAGGAGCTCCTGAGCGCGGTGAAGCGCGTCGCGGCGGGGGGCCGCTGGGTGACGCAGGAGGTCGCCGAGCGGTTGGCGGAGCGAGATCTCTCTCCCCGCCGACAAGCTCCCACACGAGCTGCTCTCCGACCGCGAGTTCCACGTCTTCCGCCTGCTCGCCGGCGGAGCCACGGTGAAGGTGATCGCAACGGAGGGCTCGGCGTGAGCGTCCAGACGGTGAGCACGTACCGCGCACGGATCCTCGAGAGGATGCGCCTCCAGACGAACGCCGACCTCACGCAATACGCGTTGCACCACCGGCTGATCGGCTGAAAAGCGGGCCCGACCGGCGAGATCCCCTCTTTTCGGCGTGAAATCCGTGATGCAGGTGCTTCAGGGGGCCGGCGGCCGCCTCCTCGTCAGAATTAGTGCCGGAAGTCGATGCACATGCCACGGCGAGCCGGGATTTCGCGGATGGGCCGTTTGCGCGCATTTTCGAGAGCGGAAGGCGTGTCGAACGGCGTACGACACGCAGACTTGATCGGCGCACGTCGCAAAATCCGTCGCGGCACCGATTCCCCGCGCGCCCCGAGGAACGTACATTCCGCCACCCCGAGGACCGCCGGAGCATGCCTTGCAACACGGACCTGACCGAGCCGCGCCCCGCGCCGATCGACCGGCCGTGACGAAGATCTCCATCGCGCGCCGCCGCGTGTCGGACGCCCGCCTTCCCCCGTCGGGAAGCGGCAAGGGCTCCCGGCGCGTCCCCGTGGACTGGTTCGAGCTGCTCGCCGAGACGACGTTCGACGGCGTCGGCGTGACGCAGGACGGCGTCGTCGTCGAGGCCAACGGGCGCCTCGCCGCGATCCTCGGCTACGAGCAGCACGAGATCGTCGGCGCCCCCCTCATGAGATTCGTCGCGCCGGTGCACCGGGACCTCGTGCGGGGCCGCGAGGCGTCCGGGGACGAGGACCTCTACGAGCATCGCGCGCTGCGCAAGGACGGGACGATCATTCTCGTCGAGGCCCGGGGCCGCAACTGCACGTACCGCGGCCGGCCCGCGCGTCTCGCGGTCGTGCGTGACATCACGCAGGCCGCCCTCCAGGCGAGCCGGGAAGCCGAGAAGGTCCTCCGCCGCGCGAAGGAGCGTCTCGATCGCGCCGCGAGCGCCGGACGCGTCGCGCTCTGGGAGTGGGACCTCGCGGCCGGGACCGTCGAGTGGACGGCCCTCGTCGACGCGATGCTCGGCTTCCCGCCGGGTGGCTTCCCCCGGACCCTGAAGGCGTGGTCCTCGCAGGTCCACCCCGACGACGCGGACGCCGTCGTCGCCGCGCTCGACCTGCACCTCAGGAAGGACATCCCGTACGATGCCTCGTACCGGATCCGGCGCGCCGACGGCGAGTACGTCTGGTGGCACGACGTGGGTTTCGCCGAGCGCGACGCGACCGGTCGGCCCTTCCGGATGGCGGGGACGTGCGTCGACGTCACGGAGCGGATGAAGACGGCCGAGGCGATTCGCAGCCGCGACACGGCGCTCCGGACGAGCGAGCACTGGCTCGAGGAAGCGCAGCGCGTCGGCCGCCTCGGGTGGTATTCCTACCACCCCGGCACGGACGTCTTCGCCGTGTCCGAGACCGTGCGCGAGATCCTCGGGATCGGCGCGGAGTACCCGCACGACACCGCGGGCTGGCTCTCGCTCGTGCATCCGGACGACCGCGAGCGCGTGGGAAAGGTGCTGCAGAGGGGCGTCGCGGGGCAGCTCACGCCCGACCTCGCGTACCGCACGGTGCGTCCGGACGACGGGCAGGTGCGCCACATCCACGCCCGCGCGAGCGCGGTCTTCGACGTGTCGGGCCGCGTCGTGCGGATCCTCGGAACGATCCAGGACGAGACCGAGAAGAAGCAGGTCGAGGGCGAGATCCGCCGGCTCACGGCGGCCGTCGAGCAGGTCGCGCAGTCCGTCGTGATCACGGACACCGACGGGACGATCCGGTACGTGAACGCGGCCTTCACCGCGACGACGGGCTACTCGCGTCCGGAGGCGCTCGGGCGGACCCGCGCCTGCTCCGGAGCGGGCTCCACGACGCGGGCCACTACGAGAACCTGTGGCAGACGGTCCTCTCGGGCACGACCTGGCGCGGCCGGTTCACGAACCGGAGACGGGACGGGAGCCTCTACGAGGCGGACGCCGTGATCACGCCCGTGCGCGACTCGGTCGGGAACCTCGCCTGCTTCGTGTGCCTCGAGCAGGACGTGACGGAGATCCTCGCCGAGCAGAAGCGGCGGGAGGCGCAGGAGAAGCTCGCGGCGATCGGAGAGATCGCGGCGAACATCGCGCACGAGGTACGAACCCGCTGTTCGCGATCAGCAGCGGGATCCAGCTCCTCATGGAGGAGCTCCGTCCTCGACGCCGACCAGCGCCACACGTTCGAGGTCGTCCATCGCGAGGTCGTCCGGATCGACCGCCTCGTGCGGCAGCTCCAGCTCCTAGCTCGGCGCCCGCCGCAGCCGTCCGGCGCAGATCGTCGCGGCCTCGTCGAGGGAGCGGTCACGCTCAACCACGGCCTCGCCTCGGAGAAGCGCCTGCGGATCGCGGCACGCCTTCGCGCGCGGCCTCCCCGACCTGGACGTCGACGTGGATCAGATCCACCA